>NZ_JANUEN010000003.1:0-732998 GCF_024809815.1 Pseudomonas sp. BIGb0381 | reverse complement strand
CGCCCCGTCAAACACGCTGGCCGAACGCAGGCTTTGGAGCGTGGGTAACCCGGCAGGACGCCGGGTTAGCCGCGCTGGGCCAAGGATGGCCCATCGCGGCGGCCCACGTTCCAAAGCCGGAGTGAGGGCACACCGAGCCTAGGCGAGGTGCCGAGTGTTGGGGCGAAGCGTTTTTGGTTACTTTTGGCGCTCTTCCAAAAGTGACCCGCCGTAAGGGCGGAACCATAGGTAGCCGTGACCGCAGCAACGGATATGTACTCACCCAAACCCAGCGGAGATTAAAGCCCTTCCAACTCCGCCATCAAATCACTCAACCGATCCACCTTCTCCGCACTGATCTCATTAGCCGCCAGCCCCTCGATGTACTCGGCCAATTCCGCCACCGTGCTGCACTCGAACATCGCCCGCAGCGGCACGTCCCGTTGCAAGGTCTTCTGCACGCGCGACGCAATTTGCGTGGCCAGCAGCGAGTGCCCGCCCAGTTCGAAGAAGTTGTCCTGTACCCCTACCCGTTCGACTTTGAGCACCTCGGCCCAGATCGCGGCCAGGGTGTTTTCCAGTTCGTTGCGCGGCGCCAGGTAGTCCTGGCCGTGCAACTGACCGATCTCCAGTTCCGGCAGGGCGTTGCGGTCGAGTTTGCCGTTGGCGTTGAGCGGCAGGCGCTCGAGCCATAGCCAGTGCAGCGGCACCATGTATTCCGGCAGTTCGGCGCGCAGGCGTTGCTTGATGCGGTCCAGGCGTTCGCTTGTATTCAGGGCTTCGTCGGCGGCCACCAGGTAACCCACCAGATGCTTGCCGTTGGCGCCTTCGTGCACGCCCACTGCCGCATCGCGGAGCTCCGGTTGTTCGTGCAGGCGCGCTTCGATTTCACCCAGTTCGATGCGGTAGCCGCGAATCTTCACCTGATGGTCGATACGTCCGACGTACTCCAGCACGCCATCGCTGCGCCGCCGTGCCAGGTCGCCGGTGCGGTACAGGCGCTCACCCGGTGCGCCGAACGGGTTCGGCACAAACACCTGGGCGGTGCGCAGCGGATCGCTGACATATCCGCGGCCCACACCGGTGCCGGCCACACACAGCTCACCGACCGCCCCTTGGGGCACCAATTCCAGCGCGCCATCCACTACGTACAAACGGTTATTGTCCGTCGGCGTACCAATCGGCAGGTAAGTGCCACGGGTGGACGCCGGATCGACGCGGAAGAACGCCACATCGTCCGAACATTCCGCCGGGCCGTAGGCGTTGACCAGGCCGATATCCGGGTAACGCAACAACCACTGGTGCGCCAGCTCCGGCGGCATCGCTTCACCGGTCGGCAGCATCCAGCGCAAACCGTCCAGGCTGATGCGATCCTGGGCGAGCATGCCCTGGATCAGCGACGGCACGCTTTCCAGCACAGTGATGCCGTGTGCTTGGACGTGCGCCAGCAAGCCCTGCGGATCGTGGGCGATGCTGTTCGGCACAATATCCACCCGCGCACCGAACAGCGGCGCGGCGAGGAATTGCCACACGGAAATATCGAAGCTTTGCGAGGCCGTCTGGGCGATCACATCCGTCGCGCTCAGTTGCAGGTACGGCACCTTGCTCAATTGGTTGTTGAGCATGCCGCGCTGTTCGACCATCACGCCTTTGGGCAGGCCGGTGGAGCCCGAGGTGTAGATCACGTAGGCAAGGTTGTCGGGGCCGCTGTAGATGCCCGGATTTTCCCCACGGGCAGGCACTTCCTCCCACACCAGCAACTGACAGTCGACGCCGTCCAGCAGCTCGATGGCCTGCTCGCGACACGCCTCGGTGCATACCAGCAACGGTGTACGACTCAGGTCGATGATGCGGCTCAGGCGCTGGCTCGGCAGGCCCGGGTCCAACGGCAGGTAACCGGCGCCGGCCTTGAAGCTGCCGATGATCATGCCCAGCAGGTCCAGGTTACGCTCGGCCAGCAACGCTACCGGTTGGTCCAGGCCGACGCCTGCCGCAATCAGCGCATGACCCAGGCCGTTACTGCGGCGGTTCAACTCGTCATAGCTCCATTGCTGGTCCAGGCAGCTGGCGGCGATACGCTGCGGATCACCGCTCACCTGGGCTTCGAACAACTCGACATAGCTGCGCTCCAGCGGGTAGTCGTGTTCGCTCTGGTTGCAGCCGTCCAACAGGAACGCGCGCTCCTGCTCGCCCATCAGCGGCAAGTCGGCCATATCACCGTGGAAGCCCTGCACCAGCGCCAGCAGCAGGCGCTTGAATTCGCCAAGCATGCCTTGCACGGTGGTTTCGTCGAAGTAACGCTGGTCGTAGGACAGGTGCAGACCGAGGTCATCCCCCGGATAGCACACGGCAGTCAGCGGGAAGTTGGTGTGGGTGCGACCGGAGTCCGAGGTGGCATTCAGGCTGTGGGCGCGGTCCAGCACCGAGACTTCCACCGGGGCATTTTCGAACACGAACAGGCTGTCGAACAGCGGCTGGCCCTTGGGCAGTTCGCTGTGTTCCTGGATCGTCACCAGCGGCAGGTATTCGTACTCGCGAAGCTGCATATTGCTGTCGAGCAACGCACTCAACCACTGGCGTACGCTGCAGCGCTGGTCGTCCTCGGGCAGCTTCACCCGCAGGGCGATGCTGTTGATAAACAGGCCGACGGTACGTTGCATCTCGGGCATTTCTACCGGGCGCCCGGCCACGGTGACGCCGAACAGCACGTCACGGTCGCCGCTCAAGCGCCGCAGCACCAAGGCCCAGGCCGCCTGGGCAAAGGTGTTGACGGTGAGTTGATGGGCCTGGGCCAGTTCGCGCAGTTGCGCACCGTCACGGGCGTCGAGCCGGGTGTAGCAGTCGCCCACCACCATGCCGCCGCTGTGGCCGGCATGTTCGCGCAGGAACGGCCGGTCGCTCGGGATCGGCGTCGTGCGCTCGAACCCTTGCAGGTTCTGCTGCCACCACTGGCGTGCTTCGGCGAGGTTCTGGCGTTGCAGCCAGGCGATGTAGTCGCGGTAGCGCGGCGGCGTAGCCAGTTGTGCCTCGCGGCCTTCGCCGAGGGCCATGTAAATATCAAAGAAGTCATTCATCAGCAGCGAACGGCACCAGGCATCGATCAGGATGTGGTGGTTGCTCATCATGAACCAGTAGCGCGCTTCGCCGACGCGGATCAGGCGCAGGTGGAACGGCGCCTGGTTGAGCAGATCGAAACCGGCTTCGCGCTCGGCCTTGAGCAGCGCTTGCAGGCGCGGTTCCTGTTCGCTTTCCGGATCGGCACTCCAGTCCAGGTACTCAATCGGCGTGCTACCCGGCTTGTGAATCACTTGCAGCATGTCTTCACCGACGTTCCAGCAGAACGAGGCGCGCAAGGCTTCGTGGCGGGCGATCACCGCTTGCCAGGCCTGGGCGAAACGCTCGGGGTCGAGGGCACTGTTGATGCGGTAGCGGTCCTGCATGTAGTAGAGGCCGGTGCCCGGTTCGAGCAGGGTGTGCAGCAGCAGGCCTTCTTGCATCGGGGTCAGCGGGTACACGTCTTCGATGGCGCTGGCCGGTACCGGCAAGGCATCCAGTTGCGACTGGGTCAGGCGGGCCAGGGGGAAGTCGGACGGCGTGAGGCCGCCGGCGTTGTCCTCCAGGCAATGGGCGACCAACGCTTGCAGTTCGGCCAGGTAGGCCTGCGCCAGATCCTGGATGGTCTGCTGGTCGTGGCGTTCGCGGCTGAAGGTCCAGCGCAGCACCAATTCGCCGCCGTACACCTGGCTGTCGACGCTCAGCTCGTTGGGCAGCGGCGCGTCCGGGTCATGGGCCAGGCCCGCCGATTCGTCCAGCGGATGGAACAGTGCATCGGTGCCGAAGCTCTGGTCGAACTGGCCGAGGTAGTTGAAGGTGATCTGCGCGCTTGGCAGAGCGGCCATGCTTTGTTTGCACGCGTCGTCCGCCAGGTAGCGCAGCACGCCATAACCCAAGCCTTTATGGGGCACAGCACGCAGCTGTTCCTTGATCGCCTTGATCGAGTCGCCCTGCCCGACGTGCGGGGTCAAGCGCAGCGGGTAAGCGCTGGTGAACCAGCCGACGCTGCGGGTCAGGTCGATGTCGTCGAACAGGCTTTCGCGGCCATGGCCTTCCAGTTGGATCAACGCCGAATCATGCCCGCTCCAGCGGCACAGCACACGTGCCAGGGCAGTCAGCAGCAGGTCGTTGACCTGGGTGCGGTAGGCGCTTGGCGCCTGTTGCAGCAACTGGCGGGTGTGTTCGGCATCCAGGCGCACGCTGACCGTATCGGCATCGCGATTGCGCAGCGAACCGTGCGGGCGGGCCACGGGTAATACCGCGTCAGGGCCGGCTAACCGGTCCTGCCACACGCTCAACTCTTCACGCAGGGATTCGCTGCCGGCATACGCCTGCAAGCGTGCGGCCCAGTCACGCAGGGCGCTGGTCTTGGCCGGCAGGCTGACGGACTGGCCGTCGCTGAGCTGGCGATAAACGTTTTGCAGGTCTTCGAGCAACACGCGCCACGACACACCGTCCACCACCAGGTGATGGATCGCGATCAGCAAGCGTTGCTGACCTTGCGGCCCATCCACCAGCAAGGCGCGCAACAGCGGGCCGTGTTCCAGGTCGAGGCTGCGCTGGGTGTCGGTGAACAGCGCGGTGCACTGCGCCATATCGCGCACTTGCGCCTGCATCAGCACGCCGCCCTGGGGCACGGCCAAGTGTTCGGCATGCCATTGCGCATCGCGCCGGGTGAAGCTCAGGCGCAAGGCGTCGTGGTGTTCCAGTACCGCCAGCAGCGCTTGCTCCAGGCGATGAGGGTCGAGCAGTTGCAGCGGTTTGAGCACCAGCGCCTGGTTCCAGTGCTGACGCGCAGGAATATCGGTGTCGAAGAACCAGTGCTGGATCGGCGTGAGGCCCGAGCGGCCGGTGAGCACGCCTTGCTCGGCGATGATCTGCTCGGCGCGCGTGGCGACCGCGGCCAGGGTTTGCACGGTCTGGTGCTGGAACAGGTCACGAGGGCTGAAATGAATCCCCGCCTGCCGTGCGCGGCTGACCACCTGGATCGACAGGATCGAATCGCCGCCCAGTTCAAAGAAGTTATCGTCGAGGCCGACTTGCTGCACGTTCAACACCGCGCACCAGATCGACGCCAAGGTGCTTTCCAGCTCGTTGCGCGGCGCCACGTAGTGTTGGCGATTGGCCTCGGGGTCGGGTTGCGGCAAGGCGCGGCGGTCGAGCTTGCCGTTGGCGGTGAGCGGCATGCTGTCGAGCACGATCAGGTGCGCGGGCACCATGTAGTCCGGCAGTTGTGCCTTGAGATGGGCCTTGAGCGCGTCACGCAAGGTGGCGTGGTCGGCGTCGCTGACCAGGTACGCCACCAGCTGCTTGCCACTCGGCGAATCCAGCGCCAGCACCACCGCTTCACGTACGGCGGCGTGCTCCAGCAGGCGGGTTTCGATCTCGCCCAGCTCGATCCGGAAACCGCGAATCTTCACCTGATGGTCGATGCGCCCCAGGTACTCCACCAGGCCATCGGCGCGTTGGCGCACCAGGTCGCCGGTGCGATACAGGCGACCGCCAGCGGCGGCAAACGGGTCGGCGACAAACCGCTCGGCCGTCATCCCCGGACGTTCGTGGTAACCCTGGGCCAGACCGGCGCCGCCGACATACAACTCGCCGGTCGCGCCTTGAGGCACCAGTGCCAGGTCGGCGTCGAGAATGTAGGCCACGCGGTCGCCGATGATGCTGCCGATCGGCACACTGGCGGCGCCCTCCTCCAGTTGCTGCGGCGCGAGGCTGGCCAGGGGCATGACCACGGTTTCGGTCGGGCCGTAGGCGTTGAAAAACACCTCGGGCTGGAACGCCGCACGGATACGCTGCACGTGTTCGCCGGTCAGCGCTTCGCCGCCGGTGATGCACATGCGCACCGGCAAGGTCTGCTGCTGGGTCGCGAGCCACTGCGCCAACTGGCTGCCGTAGCTCGGGGTAAAACCGAGGATGTTGATGCGATGGGTACGAATCAGCCCGCAGATTTCCTCGGCATCCCACTGGCCCTGGGCGCGCAGGACCACCTGCGCACCGCTGAGCAGCGGCACCAGCAAACGCTCGGTGGCGGCGTCGAAGTTGATCGAATAAAAGTGCAGCTCGCAATCGTCCGGGCGCATGCCGAAGCGCTCGATCACGGCCTGGCAATGCATGGCGATTTCACCGTGGGACACCACCACGCCCTTGGGTTTACCGGTGGAGCCGGAGGTGTAGATCAGGTAGGCCTGATGCTGCGGCACGCTGATAAACGGCAGCTCGCCGACGGGGTAATTCGCCAGCACCGGCAAGTCATCTTCCAGGCACCAGCAGGCCACGGTCGCCGGCAATTCGCCGAGGGCTTCGAACATCGCCGCATCACTGAGCAACAGGCCGATGCCACTGTCTTCGATCATGTAGTGCAGGCGGTCCAGCGGGTATTCCGGGTCCAGCGGCACATAGGCGCCACCGGCCTTGAGGATCGCCAGCAGGCCGATGACCATTTCCAGCGAGCGCGGCAGCGCCAGGCCGACACGCACCTGCGGGCCGACGCCGCGCTCGCGCAGCATCCACGCCAGGCGATTGGCGCGGGCGTCCAGTTCGGCATAAGTGAGGGTGACACCGGCAAAGGTCAGCGCCGGGGCCTGCGCACGCTTGAGCGCCTGCTGGCTGAACAGTTGATGGATGCACTGGTCGAGACGATGCTCGCCGGCTTCCACGCCCAGGCTGTCCTGCAACGCACGTTGCTCGGTGGCGCTCAGCAACGGCAGTTCGCTGAGGCATTGTTGCGGATTGGCGATCAACGCTTCGAGCAGGTTGCGCCAATGCTCGGCCATGCGCGCAATGCGTGGTTCATCGAACAAATCAGTGCTGTAGGTCAGGCAGCAACCCAGGCGATGATCGAGGTCGGTGACTTCCAGGTTGAGGTCGAACTTGGTCGCGCGGGCATCGTTGGCCAGGTAGTCGACGGTCATGCCGGCCAGTTGGCGGCTCTGCTGGAATTCCCAGCGCTGCACGTTGCACATCACCTGGAACAGCGGGTTGTACGCCGCGCTGCGTGGCGGTTGCAGGGCTTCCACCAGATGGTCGAACGGCAGGTCCTGATGGGACTGGCCTTCGATCACGGTGTGGCGGACCTGCTCGAACAGCTCGGCAACATTCATCTGCCCAGTGAGCTGGCAACGCAGCACCTGGGTGTTGAGGAACGCCCCGATCAGCCCTTCGCTTTCCGGGCGAATGCGGTTGGCCACCGGCGCGCCGATGCGCAGGTCGGTCTGGCCGCTGTAGCGGTAGAGCAACACCGCCAGGGTGGCCGTCATGGTCATGAACAGGGTCAGGCCACGTTCGGCGTTGAAGGCACGCACACGAGCGGCGAGATCGGCGCTGAGGTCGAAGCGGTACAGCTCGCCCCGGTGACTTTGCACCGGTGGCCGCGGACGGTCGCCGGGCAATTCGAGCAATGGGTGTTCGTTGCCCAGTTGCGCGGTCCAGTAATCCAGCTGGCGTTGGCGCTCGCCAGACTCCAACCATTGGCGTTGCCACACGCTGTAGTCCAGGTACTGCACCGGCAACGGCGCCAGCGGTGACAGGCGCTCATCGATAAACGCTTCGTACAGCGCGCTGAGTTCACGGGCAAAGATGTCCATGGCCCAGCCTTCGGTGACGATATGGTGCAGGGTCAGCACCAGGTAGTGCTCCTGCTCGCCGGCCTTGACCAGGCAGGCGCGCAGCAGCGGCCCGGTTTCCAGGTTGAACGGCGTGTGGGCTTCAACATCGGCCAGTTGCTGCAGACGCTGCTCACGTGCGCTTTCGTCCAGTGCAGAAATATCCTGCCAATCCATGCGCAGGCCGGTCTGCGCCGAGACCTTTTGACAGGCCACGCCGTCGACGCTCGGAAAGGTGGTGCGCAGGGTTTCGTGGCGCAGGATCAATGCCTGCAACGCCGCTTCGAAACGCGCCACATCCAGCACACCGCGCAGGCGCGCCATGCCGCCGACGTTGTAGGCCGGACTGTCCGGTTCCATCTGCCACAGGAACCACATGCGCTGCTGGGAATACGACAACGGCACCGGCACGCTGCGGTCGACGGTGGCGATTGCGGTTTGCTGGTTGCGTTGGCCGCTGGCCTGGATCAGGCCGACTTGCTCGGCAAAAGCGCCCAGCTCGCTGGCTTCGAACAAGGTGCGCAACGGCAGTTCGACGTCGCAGGCCTGGCGGGTGCGGGAGATGATTTGCGTGGCCAGCAACGAGTGGCCGCCGAGGGCGAAAAAGTCATCGCGCAGGCCGATACGGGGCACGCCCAGCACTTCACGCCAGATCGCTGCAATCTGCTGCTGCAAGGGTGTTTCGGGCTCGACGTGTTCGCGGGTTTGCCACACCGGCGCCGGCAACGCGCGACGGTCGAGCTTGCCGCTGGGGCTCAGCGGCATCGCGTCCAGGCGCATCAGTTGCGCGGGCACCATGTACTCCGGCAACTCGGCGGCCAGAGCGGCTTTTACGTCCTGTTCGTCCAGCGCGGTATGGGCGGTGTAGTAACCGATCAACTGCGCGTCACGCACCAGCACCACGGCCTGGGCGATACCGTCCAGGGCCAGCAGGCGCGCTTCGATTTCTTCCGGCTCCACCCGGAAGCCGCGCAGCTTGACCTGCTGGTCGAGACGGCCAAGGTATTCAAGCACGCCATCTGCACTCCAACGTGCGCGGTCACCGGTGCGATACAGGCGCGCGCCGGCCTCGCCCAGCGGGTCGGCGACAAAGCGCTCGGCGGTCAAACCGGCACGCCCAAGGTAACCGCGCGCCAGGCCGATGCCACCAATGCACAGTTCACCCGGCACACCGGCCGGCAACGGGTTGAGCTGCTCGTCCAGCACGCGGCAGATCACATTGCCCAGCGGCCGGCCAATCGGCGAGCGCTCGCCATCCTCGGCAGTGCAATGCCAGTGGGTAACGTTGATCGCCGTCTCGGTCGGGCCATAGCGGTTGTGCAATTGCACCGCCGGCAACTGCGCCAATACGCGATTGCGCAACTCGGCGGGCAAGGCCTCGCCACCGGAGAACAGGCGACGCAGGCTGGTGCACTCGGCCACCAGCGGTTCGTCGATAAACAGCTGCAACAGCGGCGGCACAAAGTGCAGCGTGGTCACGCCGTACGCCTGCACCAACTGCGCGATGCGGTGCGGATCGCGATGTTCGCCAGGGCCGGCCAGCATCAGGCGGCAGCCGGTGATCAGCGGCCAGAAGCACTCCCACACCGACACGTCGAAACTGATCGGCGCCTTTTGCATCAGCACGTCGCTGTCATTCAGTTGATAGGTGGCCTGCATCCACTGCAAGCGCTCGGCCAGGGCCGCGTGGGTATTGCCCACGCCCTTGGGCTGGCCGGTGGAGCCGGAGGTGTAGATCACATAGGCGAGGTTGTCGCCGTGCAGGTGCAGGCCCGGTGGCTGGGTCGGCCAACCGTCGAGGTGCAGGGTGTCCATGGCAATCACGCACACGCCTTCGGCACTCGGCACGCGGTCCAGCAACGCGGTCTGGGTCAGCAGCAGGTGCACGCCGCTGTCCTTGAGCATGTAGGCCAGGCGCTCGGCAGGGTAATCCGGGTCCAGCGGCACATAGGCGCCACCGGCCTTGATGATCGCCAGCAGGCCGGCCAGCAACTGCGGCGAACGCTCGGCGGCGATGGCCACGCACACGTCCGGGCCGACACCTTTGTCACGCAGGTAATGGGCCAGGCGGTTGGCCTGGGTGTGCAGTTGGGCGAAGGTCAGGCTGCCGTCCTGCCAGACCAGCGCGGTGGCGTCCGAGGTGTGTTGGTTGAGCAGTTCGGGCAGCCAGTGTTGAGCCGGTGCGCACGGCGCCTGGCTCCACGCTGGCTGTTCGTCCTGCTGCATCAGCTGGAGGTCGCCGATGGCCTGTTGCGGTTGTTCGCACACGGCCTGCAGCAGGTGAATGAAGTGCTCGGCCAGGCGCTGGATGGTCGCGCTGTCGAACAGTTCATCGGCGTAGTCGAAGGACAGGCTCAAACGCCCGTTGCGGTCTTCTTCGCTGTGCAGTTGCAGGTCGAACTTGGCTTCGCGGCTGTGCCAGGGCAGCTCATCGGCGAGCATGCCCGGCAGACGGCGCAAGGCGCTGAGGTCACGTTGCTGGTGGTTGAACATGACCTGGAACAGGCCCTGTTCGCGGGCTTGCGGGAAGGCTTCCAGCAGTTGCTCGAACGGCAGGTCCTGGTGGGCCTGGGCGCCCAGTGCAGTCTCGCGGGTGGCGGCCAGCAGCTCAGTGAAAGGCAAGCGTCCGTCCAGCTCGGCACGCAGCACCAGGGTGTTGATAAAGAAGCCGATCAGGCCCTGGGTTTCCTGGCGCGGGCGGTTGGCATTGGGCACGCCGATGCGGATATCGCGCTGGCCGCTGTAGCGGTAGAGCAAGGTCTGGAACGCCGCCAGCAACAGCATGAACGGCGTGGACTGGTTGGCCTGGGCGGTCTGGCGAATCGCTTCGCTGAGGCTGACACTCAAGCGCGCACTATGGCGCGACGCACTGTGGCGTTGCTGGGCCGCACGCGGGTGGTCGGTGGCCAGGCTCAGGGTCGGGTGCTCGTCCCCCAGTTGGGCTTTCCAGTACGCCAGTTGGCGCTGGCCTTCACCGTCGGCCAGCCATTGGCGCTGCCAGCTGCCGTAGTCGGCGTACTGCAAGGCCAGTGGCGGCAACGTCAGGGCCTGGCCCTGGCGTGCGGCGGCGTAGAGACGCGAGAACTCGTCGATGAGGATATTCAACGACCAGCCGTCCGCGATGATGTGGTGCAGGGTCACCAGCAACTGGTGATCCTCATCGTCCAGGCGCACCAGGGTCACCCACAGCAGCGGGCCTTTTTCCAGGTCGAACTGGGTGCGGGCTTCGTCCTCGCGGATCTGTTGCGCGCGGGCTTCACGCTCGGCGGAGGGCAAATCACTGAGGTCGATGATTTGCAGGTCGAAATCGCTGTGGGCATCCACACGCTGGAAGGCCTGGCCATCACGTTCATAGAAGCGTGTGCGCAGGGCTTCGTGGCGCTGGATCAGGTACTGGAAGCTTGAGCGCACCGCGTCTTCATCCAGTTCGCCACGCAAACGCAGGGCGCCGGGGATGGTGTAGGCGCTGCTTTGCGGGTCCAGTTGCCAGGTGATCCACAGGCGGTTCTGGGCCAGGGATTGCGGCAGCTCTTCCTGGCGTGACAAGGCATGAATAGCACCTTGGGCGATGCCGCCGTCCTGTTGCAGTTGCGCCACGTTGGCAGCAAATGCAGACAGCGTCGGCGCCTCGAACAGCAGGCGCAGGTTCAGCTCCAGGCCGAGGGTTTCGCGCAGGCGCGCGACCACTTGGGTGGCGGTGATGGAGTTGCCGCCGAGCAGGAAGAAGTGATCATCGGCCGCCACCGTGGCGACCTGCAACTGCTCGCACCAGATCGCGGCGATCTGGCTTTGCAGTTCGGATTCCAGCGCAACAGCGCTCGCCTGCGCGTGCAGATCGGGAAACTGCGCGTAGCAGTCGAGGCTGCCGTCGGCCTGCCGAAGCGCGCACGCCGCACGCTGCACCTTGCCGCTGGAGGTCTTGGGCAAGCCGCCGGGGTTGAGCAACACCACCACGCACGGCGCCTCTTGATAGGCCTCGGCCACGGCTTGGCGGATAGCTTTGATCAGCGCTTCAGGCGGCAGGATTTTCTGCACGCTGCGGCTTATTTCCGCGGCGATGCCGATGCCTTCCAGGCCGTTGTCATTCACCGCAAACGCGGCGACCCGGCCCTTGCGCACCAGTTCCACTTCGCGCTCGATGGTCTGTTCGATGTCCTGGGGGTACAGGTTGTGGCCGCGCACGATCAGCAGGTCTTTCAGGCGGCCGGTGATGTACACCTCGCCCTCGCGGATAAAGCCCAGGTCACCGGTGCGCAGCCAGGTGCGGCCGGCATGCTGCACGAAGGTCTTGGCGCTGGCCTCCGGGTTGCGCCAGTAGCCGTGGGCGATGCTCGGGCCGCTGGCCCAGAGTTCGCCAACATGGTTGTCGGCCAGCTCGGCCAGTGTGTGCGGGTCGGCGATCAGTACCGCGTGTTCCGGCTGGCGGGTGCCGCAACTCATGATCGCACTGCCCTGCCCCGGCTCGGCGCGGTTGGCGGCCAGGGCCTGCTCGTCGACACGTAGCGCGGGGATGCCATGGCCACGCCGGCCGCCGGCGACAAACAGAGTGGCTTCGGCCAGGCCGTAGGAGGCGAAGAAATTATTCGGGGTAAACCCGCAGGCGGCGAACTTCTCGGCGAAGCGCTCCAGGGTGTCGAGGCGGATCGGTTCGGAGCCGGAATAGGCCACGCGCCAGCGGCTCAAGTCCAGGCGTTCCAGGGCCGTCTCGCTGACCCGCTCGCTGCACAGGCGGTAGGCGAAATCCGGCCCGCCGCTGATGGTGCCACGGTATTCGCTGATCGCTTCGAGCCAGCGCAACGGCCGGCCGAGGAAGTAGGCCGGCGACATCAACACACACGGCACGCCGCTGAAGATCGGTTGCAGCAGGCCGCCGATCAGGCCCATGTCGTGGTACAGCGGCAACCAGCTGACGATCACATCGTCAGGGTTCAGGTCGATGCCAAAGCCGCGCCGTATCAGCACTTCGTTGGCCACCAGGTTGCCGTGGCTGACTTGCACGCCCTTGGGCAACGCGGTGGAACCGGAGGTGTATTGCAGGAAGGCGATGTCATCGGGGTGCAGGTCGGGGGCGCTCCAGGCGCCGGCGATCTGTGCTTCGAGGGTGTCGACACTCAGCACCGGCGGCGCGTTTTCGATCTGCGCGAGGCCATCGGCCAGGCTGGCGATGGTCAGCAGCAGGCGTGGTTCGGCGTCACCGATAATCGACAGTAAGCGCTCCTGGTGATGACGGCGGGTGGACTCCGGCGGGTAGGCCGGCACCGCGATCACCCCGGCGTACAGGCAGCCAAAGAACGCCGCGACGTAGTCCGGGCCACTGGGGAACAACAGCACCGCGCGGTCGCCCAACTCGGCGTTGGCCTGCAAGGCGGCGGCGATGGTGCGGGCGCGTTGGTCCAGGTCACGGTAACTGAGCACCACGTTATGCTCGGCCGACTCGGCGAGGAAGCGCAGGGCGACCTGGTCCGGGGTCTGCGCGGCGCGACGTTGAAGGGACTCGACCAGGGTGCGGGGAAGTTCGAAGGCGTCCATCATGGGGTTCCTGCCTGAAATCGGCTTACGGGAAATGCGGGAATGGGAGAGCGATCAGCCGGCGGCCAATTGCCGCGCCGCGCCGTTGCGCCAGCGGGCCAGGTGTTCGTCGGCGTAGCGCCGCACGCAGCGCAGTACGGCGCTTTCGTGTTGGATAAGGAAGAAGTGGTGGCCGTCGAACATGTCCAGGGAAAAGCCACTGGCGGCATCGAGTTGCCAGTCGAGCAACTGGTCGGCGCGCACGCTGTCCTGCGTGCCGCCAAACACATGGATCGGCATGCCCAGCGGCTCGCGCTCGCCGTAGGTGAAGCTGCCGCACAGCAGGAAGTCGGCGCGCAGGATCGGCAGCATCAACTGCATCAACTCGGGGTTGGCCAGGGCTTCTTCGGCGGTGCCTTGCAGTTCGCGCAGGCGGACGATCAGTTGCGCGTCGGTCTTCTCGATGGCGTATTCGCTGACATCACGCCGAGCCGGACCGGCCGTGCCGGAGGCGAACAGCGCCAGCGGCGCAGGGACATTTCGTGCGTTTAACGCGTGGGCCAATTCAAAGGCCAGCAGGCCGCCGAGACTATGGCCGAACAACGCATAAGGGCCGCTCAAGTCGCCGCTGATTTCATCCGCGAGCTGCGCCGCCAAGGCCTTGATATCGCGCTGCAGGGGCTCGTCCATGCGCATGCCACGGCCGGGCAATTCCAGCGGGCACACCTGCAACCACTCCGGCAACGTGCGGCGCCAACGTGCGTAAACCATGGCGCTGGCGCCCGAATAGGGCAGACAGAACAGGCGCAGTCGAGTCGGCGTAGTCATCCCGCGACGACTCCAAACTGAAACACGCTGTGTGCACGATAAAAACCCATGTCGTCCTCCTGCGGGTGCTGATCCCTGGCCGCTTGACTAACGGACCTGTCACCCAGAAGAACGGACGGCACCGGCAAATAATTAGTCGCCGGGTACCTGCGAGACGTGGTTCACACCAAACAAGAAAGCATAAGATTAGTTCGCCTTCTCATTTGACAATCATTATCATTAAGCATAATTTGTTGCCCGATGTGTAGGAGGCCTCAGCAAGGACGCCCTCCCCTAACCTCTTTTGCGACAAGGTGATTTCCATGACGGAACAAGTATCCACAGGCAGGTGCGACTCACCGCTTCTCCAGGCATTTGTCGACAATCGACTGATTCTGGTGAAGATTGCGGCACGTATTACCGGGTGCCGCTCCCGTGCTGAAGATGTAGTGCAGGACGCCTACTTCCGCCTGCAATCGGCGCCGACGATCACGTCATCGTTCAAGGCCCAACTGAGTTATCTGTTCCAGATCGTGCGCAACCTGGCGATCGATCACTATCGCAAGCAGGCCCTGGAACTCAAATATTCCGGGACGGAAGAGGAAGGCTTGAATGTGGTCATTCACGGCGCTTCACCGGAAACCTCCCACATCAATTTCAACACCCTGGAAAACATCGCAGACGCCCTGACGGAGTTGCCCCAGCGCACCCGCTACGCGTTCGAGATGTACCGCCTGCACGGTGTGCCGCAAAAGGACATTGCCAAAGAACTGGGGGTTTCACCGACGTTGGTGAACTTCATGATTCGCGATGCGCTGGTGCACTGCCGCAAGGTGTCGGGCAACCACAGCGATACATTTGCGCGGCGGGTTTGACCTCAGGGCACCGCCATCACATCGATGCGATACGGCTCGAAAATCTTCAGCATCTCGCCCTTGTCGCGCAGTCGCTTGAGCAACGCCGAAAACGCCTCGCCCGTGATCGGCGCCTTGGGCCGCAGCAACGCGTAGTGGTGATAGACCTGGTCGATGCGCTCCGAGACCAGGAACTGCCCGGCCATATCCGCATTGCGCACCATGAAGTCACTCAAGTACGAACGGGTTACCAAGGCGATGTCCGCCCGCCCGCGCGCAACCATCAGCAGGTTGCTGTCATGGGAGTAGGTCAACGTGGCGTTGAAGTGCTCAGCCAAGTACTTGGGGTCGGGGTTAAAGTTGGCAAAGGCGTAGTGATAACCGCTGAATACCGCCAGGCGCTTGCCGGTCAGGTCGGCGAAATAGCTTTGGTCACGGCCTGGATCATGCTGGGCAACGAAGATTTCCGCATCTTCAAGGCCCATATCGACGCTGGTGTGGGGAATCTTCTGCCAGCCCCAGTCGGGATTTTCGAAAATAGCCATGTCAATCCGGCCCTGCTCGAAATCGCGGAAGCGCCTGGGGATGGAGGTGGGCACCAGCACAAACTGGTAGTCGGTCTGCGAGGCGTTCAGGACCTCCACCAGTTGCGGCAACAAACCGGTATCGGCGCCCTGCTCCGGACGCACGGTGTAGGGTGGAAAATGCGCCGCGCCGATGCGCACCAGTTGCGCAGCCGAAGCCGGCAACCACGCTGCGGTGCCGAGAGCCCATAAAGTAAGTCCTGCAGCCAACCGCCATGGCGAAAACATCAAGGCACACACCGTTCAATACATCGATGTCGATAAGCTAGGCGTTTTTGTTCGGCTAGACAACTTTCCATCGACAAATTAAGAGCTTGCGCCTCAATCGGCCTTCAAAACCATCAACAAGGCTTCTTCGGCCAATTGCTCCAGGGTCAGGTTGCCCTCGGCACGAAACCAGGTAGTGGTCCAGGACAAGGCCCCGGTGAGGAAGCGTCGCGCAATAAACACATCACCCTTGATGTAGCCCGCCGCCTTGGCTTCGCCCAACACCTGCAGCCAAATGTCTTCGTACACATCGCGCAGCGCCAGTACCTGGGCCTGGGCGTCGGCCGACAACGAGCGCCACTCATACACCAGCACCGCCATGGCCTCGCCGCTGCCGCCCATGATCGATTGCAACTCGCAGCGAATCAGCGCCCGCACGCGTTCGCGCACGTTGGTCGCCTCCTCGAGCGAGGCGCGCATCAAGGCCGTGTTGTAGTGGATGGTTTCCTCCATCACCGCACGCAGGATCTCGTCCTTGCTCTTGAAGTGATGAAAGATGCTGCCGGACTGGATGCCCACGGCGCTGGCCAGGTCGCGCACGGTGGTGCGCTCAAAGCCCTTGTTGCGAAACAGGTGAGCCGCGGTTTGCAGCAACTTGCCACGGGCACTGTCGGGGTCGGTCAATTGGCCGCCGTCGACCATGGTGCGCATCACCCGCAGGGCTTTGTGCTCATCCATGCTGCTCTCCTCTACTTCTACTGACGTCTTGGCCGGCAATTTAGGCCGTGCCAGTCACCCAAGCAAGCGCTTGGCTAAAACTTGTGACCAGAGTTTACAAACCAAGCGCTTGCTTGGTAGTCTCGTTGCCAGCCATTCGAGGAAAGATTTCTCATGAGCAAGACGGTTCGTATCGGCTGCGCCAGCGCGTTCTGGGGTGACACCTGCACCGCTGCCGCGCAGTTGGTGCACGGCGGCAAGCTGGATTACCTGGTGTTCGACTACCTGGCGGAAGTCACGATGTCGATTCTCGCCGGTGCGCGAATGAAAGATCCTCAAGCCGGATACGCCACGGATTTCGTCGAGGTGCTCACGCCGCTGCTGGCCGAGATCCAGCACCAGGGCATCCGCGTGATCAGCAATGCCGGCGGCATCCACCCCCAGGCCTGCGCCACCGCCCTGCAAACCGCCTGCGATAAAGCCCAGATCCCGCTGAAAATCGCCGTGCTGCTGGGCGACGACCTGCAACCCCAGCTCAAGCACCTGCACGGCATCACCGACATGTTCAACGGCGCGCCGCTGCCGCCCATGTGCGTCTCCGCCAATGCCTACCTCGGTGCACCGGGCATCGCCCAGGCGCTGCAATTGGGCGCGGACATCGTCATCACCGGCCGCGTGGTCGACAGCGCAGTGGTCAGCGCGGCACTGGTGCATGAATTCGGATGGTCGTGGCAGGACTACGACCGCCTCGCCCAGGCAGCCTTGGCCGGGCATATCATCGAATGCGGCGCCCAATGCACCGGTGGCAACTTCACCGATTGGCGCGACGTGCCGGACTACGAGCACATCGGCTTTCCCATCGTCGAAGTCAGCGCCGACGGTCAATTCACCGTCAACAAGGTCGAGGGCAGCGGCGGACTGATCAGCGAACTGAGCGTGGCCGAACAGCTGCTGTATGAAATCGGCGACCCACGCGCTTATTTACTGCCCGATGTGATTTGCGATTTCAGCCAGGTGAAGTTGCAGCAACAAGGCAAACATTGCGTACGCCTGCACGGCGCCAAGGGCCTGCCGCCGACCGCGCAGTACAAGGTCAGCGCCACCTACCCGGAGGGCTTTCGCTGCACCGCCAGTTGCCTGATCGCCGGGATCGATGCGGTGGCCAAGGCCGAGCGCGTCAGCCAGGCGATCATCAACAAGACCTCGGAGCTGTTCAGCCAGCGCGGCTGGGCACCCTACACCGAAGTGAATATCGAACTGCTCGGCAGCGAAGCAACGTATGGCGCTCACGCCCAGCGCCACGACTGCCGCGAGGTGGTGGTCAAGCTGGCGGTGCGACACCCGAGCAAGCAAGCGCTGGTGCTGTTCGCACGCGAGATCGCCCAGGCCGCCACCGGAATGGCGCCGGGGTTGACCGGGATTGTCGGTGGCCGGCCAACGGTCTACCCGCTGATCCGCTTGTTCTCGTTCCGGATCGATAAGGCCGCCTGCGAGGTGGTGATCGACTTCCAGGGCCAACGCCACGTCTGCACGCTGCCCGTCGCCGACGCCCCCCTCATGCCTGCCGCCGCAATGGATCCGCCCAAACCCCTGGGCCGCGCCGACGCCAGCGTGGCGCTGGTGAAACTCGCCGTGGCGCGCTCCGGCGACAAGGGCAACCACAGCAATATCGGGGTCATTGCCCGAGCCCCCGAGTACCTGCCGTGGATTGCCGAAGCGCTGACGCCGGAGGTGCTCGTCGACTGGATGGGCCACGTGCTCGACCCCGTGCACGGCCGCGTCGAACGCTGGTATTTGCCCGGCAGTCACAGCCTCAATTTCCTGCTGGAAAACGCCTTGGGCGGTGGCGGCATCGCCAGCCTGCGCATCGACCCCCAGGGCAAGGCCTTCGCCCAGCAACTGCTGGAAATCCCCATCGCCGTGCCGCAACACATCGCCGATCAACTCACGTAAAGGAGCGTTGCCGTGGCCTTCGACTCGATCCTCAAAGCCGGTCTGTTCCAGGGCCGCACCGTGATCGTCACCGCTGCACAAGGCGGAGCAATAAACCATGCCGCTGATTGACAGCCTGATCGATCCCCACAGCCCCCAGTTCGCGCAGAACCGCCAGGCCATGCTCGAAGGTATCCAGCACCTGCGCCAACTGGAACACACCCTGCTCGCCAAGGCCGAGGAAGCCAGGCCCAAGTTCGACAAGCGCAGCCAACTGCTGCCGCGCGAGCGCCTCAACCTGCTGCTGGACCCTGGCGCGCCGTTCCTGGAACTGGCGAGCCTGGCGGGCTACAAGCTGCACGACGACAAGAACGGCAGCGCCGCCGGTGGTGGGTTGATCGCAGGCATCGGCTACGTCAGCGGCGTGCGCATGCTGGTGGTGGCCAATAACAGCGCGATCAAAGGCGGCACCCTTTCGCCCTCCGGCCTGAAAAAATCCCTGCGCCTGCAACAGATCGCCATGGAAAACAAACTGCCGGTGGTGACCCTCGCCGAAAGCGGCGGCGCCAACCTCAACTACGCCGCAGAGATTTTCGTCGAAGGCGCGCGCAGCTTTGCCAACCAGGCGCGCATGTCGGCCATGGGCTTGCCGCAGATCACCGTGGTGCACGGCTCGGCCACGGCGGGGGGTGCGTACCAGCCAGGGCTATCGGATTACGTGGTGGTGGTGCGCGGCAAGGCCAAGCTGTTCCTCGCCGGCCCGCCGCTGCTCAAGGCGGCGACCGGTGAAGTCGCCACCGATGAGGAACTGGGCGGCGCCGAGATGCATGCGCAAATCGCCGGCACCGCTGAATACCTGGCGGAAAACGATGCCGATGGCGTGCGCATCGTGCGCGAGATTGTCAGCCTGTTGCTCTGGAACGATCGCCTGCCACAGGCGCCAAAACGCACTTACGCCGAGCCGCTGTACCCCATCGACGACCTGCTGGGGCTGATCCCCGATGACGCCAAAAAACCCTACGACGTGCGCGAGATCCTCGCGCGCCTGGCCGACGGTTCGCAGTTCCTCGAATTCAAGGGAGAGTTCGACGCCCATACCGTCTGCGGCCATCTGCACATTCAAGGCCGTGCGGTCGGCGTGATCGGCAACAACGGCCCGATCACGCCCAAAGGCGCGAGCAAGGCGGCGCAGTTTATCCAGCTGTGCGACCAGAGCCGCACGCCGCTGTTGTTCATGCACAACACCACCGGCTTCATGGTGGGTACCGAAGCGGAGCAGCAAGGGGTGATCAAGCACGGCGCGAAGATGATCCAGGCCGTGGCCAACGCACGGGTACCTAAACTCACCGTGGTGGTCGGTGGCTCCTACGGCGCCGGCAACTATGCGATGTGCGGTCGCGGCCTGGACCCGCGCTTTATCTTCGCTTGGCCCAACAGCCGCACAGCGGTGATGGGCGGTGCGCAGGCGGGCAAGGTGCTGCGGATCGTCACCGAGGCCAAACAGCTGAAGGACGGTTTGGTGCCCGATCCCAAGGTGCTGGACATGCTTGAGCAGGTCACCGCGCAGAAACTCGACAGCCAGTCCACTGCACTCTATGGCAGCGCGAATCTGTGGGATGACGGGCTGATAGATCCACGGGATACCCGTACCTTGCTCGGCTTTCTGCTGGATATCTGTCACGAGGCCGAAGTCCGCGAGTTGCAGTCCAACAGCTTCGGTGTCGCGCGTTTCTAACAGGAGAACAAGAACAATGATCTTCACCCAGGAACACCAGGAACTGCGCCGCACCGTCCGCGCCTTCGTCGACCGCG
Source organism: Pseudomonas sp. BIGb0381 (assembly GCF_024809815.1). Lineage (NCBI taxonomy): Bacteria > Pseudomonadati > Pseudomonadota > Gammaproteobacteria > Pseudomonadales > Pseudomonadaceae > Pseudomonas > Pseudomonas sp. BIGb0381. The sequence continues at coordinate 712,934 of NZ_JANUEN010000003.1, read as the reverse complement.
AGATCAACCCCCATGTGGACGAATGGGAAAAGGCCGGGCGCTTCCCCATCCACGAAATCTTCCGCAAGGCCGGTGACCTCGGCTTGCTGGGCATTTCCAAACCGGAACAATTCGGCGGCATGGGCCTCGACTACAGCTACTCGATCGTCGCTGCCGAAGAGTTCGGCACCATCCGCTGCGGTGGCATCCCCATGTCCATCGGCGTGCAGACCGACATGTGCACCCCCGCCCTCGCCCGCTTCGGTTCCGATGAATTGCGCGAGGAATTCCTGCGCCCGGCCATCAGCGGTGAGCAGGTCGGTTGCATCGGCGTATCGGAAACCGGCGCCGGTTCCGACGTGGCCGGGCTCAAGACCCATGCGCGCAAGGACGGCGGCGACTACGTCATCAACGGCAGCAAAATGTGGATCACCAACTCGCCCAGCGCTGACTTTATCTGCCTGTTGGCCAACACCTCCGACGATAAGCCGCATATCAACAAGTCGCTAATCATGGTGCCGATGAACACCCCCGGTATCAGCGTCAGCCCGCCCCTGGAAAAGCTCGGCATGCACAGCTCCGAGACCGCCCAGGTGTTCTTCGACGACGTGCGCGTGCCGCAGCGCAATCGCGTCGGCCACGAAGGCGCGGGCTTCATGATGCAGATGCTGCAGTTCCAGGAAGAACGCCTGTTTGGCGCGGCCAATATGATCAAGGGCCTGGAATACTGCATCGACAGCACTATTGATTACTGCAAGGAGCGCCAGACCTTCGGCAAGGCGCTGATCGACAACCAGGTGATTCACTTTCGCCTGGCCGAACTGGCCACCGAAATCGAATGCCTGCGGGCGCTGGTCTACCAGGCCACCGAGCAGTACATCAAGGGCCAGGACGTGACCCGCCTGGCCTCCATGGCCAAGCTCAAGGCCGGGCGCCTCGGCCGTGAAGTCAGCGACAGTTGCCTGCAATACTGGGGCGGCATGGGCTTCATGTGGGACAACCCGGTGGCCCGCGCTTATCGCGACGTGCGCCTGGTGTCGATTGGCGGCGGCGCCGATGAAATCATGCTGGGCATCATCTGCAAACTGATGGGCACTTTGCCTGGGAAAAAGCCATGAATACCTTGCTGCTCGAACCGCATAACGGCGTGTTGCACATCACCCTCAACCGGCCCGAATGCCGTAATGCCATGAGCCTGGAGATGGTCAACGAACTGCGCGCGGTGCTGGCGGGATTGGACAACCAGGTGCGCGCGGTGGTGATCAGCGGCGCAGGCGGACACTTTTGTGCCGGTGCCGATGTGAGGGATCTGGTCAGCGCAGGCGAACAATTGCAGGCGTTGAACCGGGCCTTCGGCACGTTGCTGCAAGAGGTGGAAGCCGTGTCGCAAGTGGTCATCGTGGTGCTGCAAGGCGCGGTGCTGGGCGGTGGGTTTGGCCTGGCCTGCGTGAGCGACATCGCGATTGCCGACCACCAGGCGCAGTTCGGTTTACCGGAGACCAGCCTGGGGTTGCTGCCGGCGCAGATTGCGCCGTTTGTGGTCAAGCGTATCGGCCTGGCCCAGGCACGGCGGCTGGCACTGACGGCGGCGCGGTTCGATGGACGGGAAGCTGAACGGCTGGGGCTGGTGCACTTTACCGAGACCGACCCGCAGGCGTTGGCGGAGCGTCTGGATGAGGTGCTGGGGCAGGTGCTGCGCTGCGCGCCAGGTGCCAACGCGCGTACCAAGGCGCTGCTGCTGGCGAGTGTGGAGCAACCGTTAGGGCCACTGCTGGATCAAGCGGCGCAGTGGTTTGCCGAGGCGGTGACCAGTGCAGAAGGGATTGAGGGGACGCAGGCGTTTGTGCAGAAGAGAAAGCCTGGGTGGTGCAGGTGACGCCCGCTGAGCATGGGTATCTACACAATTTTCAGTGGTCTGTGGCGAGGGGGCTTGTTTCCGTGGCGGCCTTCGGGCCGACCGCTTTTTGGGGTTTGGGTGAGTGCATATCCGTTGCTGCGGTAACGGCGGCTATTGGTTCCGCCCTTACGGCGGGTCACTTTGGAAAAGCCCCAAAGTAACCAAAGGGCTCTTGCCCCACCACTCGGTACCTCGCCTAGGCTCGGTATGCCCGAACGAAGGCTTGAATCCGTGGGCCGCCGTCATTGGCCATCCCTGGCCCAGGACGGCTAACCCGGCGTCCTGCCGGGTTACCCACGGATTCAAGCCTGCGCTCGGCCAGCGTGGTTAACGGGGCGCCTGAGATCAAGATCAAAAGCCAGAGCCAGAGCCAGATCAAAAGATTGCTGACTTCGTCAGCGGTTAAGGAAGTAGAAGCCACACCGCGTACGCTTCAAAGATCAGGTCGGCTTTAAGGCCGCCTCGTCTTGTTTTTGATCTGGGATCGCCCCGTCAAACACGCTGGCCGAACGCAGGCTTTGGAGCGTGGGTAACCCGGCAGGACGCCGGGTTAGCCGCACTGGGCCAGGGATGGCCCATTGCGGCGGCCCACGCTCCAAAGCCGGAGTGAGGGCACACCGAGCCTAGGCGAGGTGCCGAGTGTTGGGGCGAGGACCTTTTGGTTACTTTTGGGTCCTTCCAAAAGTGACCCGCTGTAAGAGCGGAACCCTAAGTGGCCGTTACCTAAATAACGGATATACACACGGAGCAAAAAATGCCGCAGTTCACAAAAATCCTGATCGCCAACCGCGGCGAAATCGCCTGCCGCATCCAGCGCACGGCCCAGGCATTGGGCTACCGCACCGTCGCCGTCTACAGCGATGCCGACGCCCAGGCCCTGCACGTACAGATGGCCGACGAAGCCGTGCGCATCGGCCCTGCGCCGGTACAACAGTCCTACCTCAACATCCCGGCCATCCTCGAGGCCGCGGAAAAAACCGGCGCCGACGCCATCCACCCCGGCTACGGCTTCCTCTCGGAAAACTCCGGTTTCGCCCGCGCCTGCCAACATGCCGGCCTGACCTTCATCGGCCCCAGCGCCGAGGCCATCGAACTGATGGGCAGCAAGCGCCTGTCCAAACTCGCCATGCTGGAGGCCGGCGTGTCTTGCATCACCGGCTACCAGGGCAGCGCCCAGGACGACACCTGCCTGCAGCGCGAAGCCGAGCGCATCGGCTACCCGTTGATGATCAAGGCCAGCGCCGGCGGCGGTGGCCGTGGCATGCGCCTGGTCCACCGGCCAGAGGCGCTGCTGGACAACCTGCACAGCGCGCGCTCGGAAGCGAAGAACGCATTTGGCAGCGACGAACTGATCCTCGAACAGGCACTGATCGAGCCGCGCCACGTCGAGATTCAGCTGTTCGGCGACAGCCACGGCAACCTGATTTACCTCGGCGAACGCGACTGTTCGATCCAGCGCCGCCATCAAAAAGTCATCGAGGAAGCGCCCTGCCCGGTGATGACGCCCGAACTGCGTCAGGCCATGGGCAAAGCCGCGCTCAAGGCCGCACGCGCGGTGAATTACGTCGGCGCCGGCACCGTGGAGTTCCTGCTCGACCGCAACGGCCGGTTCTACTTCCTGGAAATGAACACCCGCCTGCAGGTGGAGCACCCGGTGACCGAGCTGATCACCGGCCTCGACCTGGTGGCCTGGCAACTGCAGATCGCCGCCGGCCAGCCGCTGCCGCTCACGCAAGCGCAGGTGAGCCTGAACGGCCACGCCATGGAAGTGCGCCTCTACGCCGAAGACCCGGCCCTGGGCTTTCTGCCGCAAACCGGTGAGGTGCTGCGCTGGGGGCCGGCCGTGGGCGTACGGGTTGACCATGGGCTACGCGAAGGTGAAAAAATCGGCCCGTTCTATGACCCGATGCTCGGCAAGCTCATCGCCCATGGCGCCACCCGCGAAGAGGCCCGGCGCAAACTACTGCGGGCGGTGGAAGACACCTTGCTGCTGGGGGTGGCGACCAACCAACGGTTGCTGGCTGATTTGCTCAAGCATCCAGACTTTATCGGCGGCGATTTCAGTACCGGGTTTATCGCCGAACACTTCAGCGAAATACCGCGCCAGCCCGCGACGAGCGATCAACTCGCCCTGGCCGCCGCGCTGTTTTACCAACACAGCGCCGACCAGCATCCCCACGGCCTGGCGGGATGGCGCAACAACGCCAGTGTGCCCTGTACCTTTCGCCTGGAGGTCGACGGCGAAATCCACACCCTCACCGCTCCCCCTCTGCCACTCAGTACCGATGGGCGTCATGCCACTCTGCTGCTCAACGGCATTCGCCGCCGCATCGCCTATCACCTTGAGGGCACCCGGTTGTGGCTACCCGGCCTGACCGTGACCAACCGCACTCAGCAAGTTGTCGCCCCCCCGGCCGACGCCGGCAGCGGCACGGTCAAGGCACCGATGGACGGTGCCATCGTCGACGTACGCGTCAGCGCCGGTGAACACGTGAGCAAAGGCCAACTGTTGTTGGTGCTCGAAGCCATGAAAATGGAGCATCCACTCAAGGCCGATATGGACGGTGTGGTCAAGGCCGTACAGGTCACAGCAGGCGATCAGGTACGCAATCGCCAGGTTCTGCTGGAGATCGAATAACCACCTAGTCGGAACTACAAGGCCGGGCTACGCTCTATCCCCAACAGGAAAGGACGAGTACGGGAACCTGCGCGATGCCTCATTGGCTGATTATTGACCTTGAAGCCACAACGGATGAAGGCGGCTGGCCCGTGACGGAGATGGAAGTCATCGAGATCGGCGCGAGCCTGGTGAACCGCCAGGGCCGCGAACTGGATCACTTCCAGCGCTTTGTGCGGCCGCTGCGCCGTCCATTGCTGACGCCCTTTTGTCGCAAACTGACCCATATCACCCAGGCAAATATCGACACCGCCGCGCCCTTCACCGAGGTGTGGCCGCTGTTTGAGCGCTGGCTGGGCCAGCATCAGGCGCGCCTGGAAGGCTGGGCCAGTTGGGGTGACTACGACCGCGTGCAGTTGGAGCTCGAATGGCAACGCCATGGCCTGACCAGCGCCATGGCCCCCACGCCCCATGTCAACCTCAAGCAACGCTTCGCCAAGGCACGGCGCCTGGACAAGCCCCTGGGGCTCAATGGCGCCCTGCAGTTGGCGGGGATGCAGTTCCAGGGCCAGCAACATCGAGCGCTGGAAGATGCCCGCAACACCGCGCGCCTGCTGCCGCTGATTTTGCCGGTCTAGGCAGCGCCCGAAGCCTTGGGCATACTGGCTGCCCTTTTCCTTGCTGCTCAACTGTAGAAGCGAGCTTGCTTGCGCAGGTCGTTGACGATAACGCTGTAAACCGGGCACCCAGCGGCGCTCTCAGGTTTTTCGCGAGCAAGCTCGCTCCTACAGAGTGAGCGTAAAGCAGCAACTTTTTCCGAGGATTCGCCCATGTTCAAAGTCAACGAGTACTTCGACGGCACCGTCAAGTCGATCGCTTTCGGCACCGCAGAAGGTCCGGCGACCATCGGCGTAATGGCCCCGGGTGAATACGAATTCGGCACCGCCCAGCGTGAAATCATGCACGTGGTGTCCGGCGCCCTGACCGTCAAGCTGCCCGACGCCAACACCTGGGAAACCTTCGCCGCCGGCAGCCAGTTCAACGTACCGGCCAACAGCAAGTTCCAGCTGAAGGTCGCGGTGGACACCGCTTACCTGTGCGAATACCGCGGCTGACCGCTGCGCCGCAAAAAAAATGCCCGTATCCTGCGAGACGGGCATTTTTTATGGGCGCATGACTTATTCGAGGATGATCACCGGCATGCCCACTTCCAGGCGGCCCACGCCATCGTTGACCAGGTTCTGGCCAAAAATCGCGCCGTCCTCCGTCTTGCGGTAGGCCTCCAGCGTCACAAAAGGCTCACGGTCGGCGCTGCGCTCGCCGGTGTGCGGATCGATGGTCGTGAGAATGCAGCGTGAGCAGGGTTTGACTGCGCGAAACTCCACATCACCGATGCGCAAGCGTTTCCAGCCGTCTTCGGCGAAGGCTTCGCTGCCCTCGATCACAAGATTGGGGCGAAAGCGCAGCATGTCCATGGGACGGCCGACTTTCTGCGAGAGGTCGTCGAGGGACGCTTGCCCGATCACCAGCAACGGATAACCGTCGGCAAACGCTACCTGGTCATCATCGCGGCCGTAACCCGCTTGGGTGGTGCGGGCACGTTCCAGGGGGATCTGCACCAGCCGCGTGGGCTTGCCGATAAAGTCGCTGACCCAGGCGGCAGCTTCGTCGCCGGCGTCCGGCACACGCAAGGTGTCACGCCAGATGGTCACGCCGCGCAACTCGGCCTCGTTGCCGGGCAGCGCTACGTCCAGCGGCGCGTAGCCAGGCGAACTGAGGGTCAGGCCACCGCTGCTGTTCCACAGCGCCGACAGTTGGCTCATCTTCGCCACCGCGCGCTGGGTGAGAAAACGCCCACTGGCCTCGTCCACCAGCATCCAGCGTCGATCCCCGTCCAACCCGAGTTTATCCAGGCCGATCTGTTGCAGGATTTCGGCCCTGCCGGACTTCAAGGGATAACGGTACAACGCGCTGAGACGGAGCATGGGCCTGCATTCCTGAGGGGCAAAGCCGTCACCCTAAGGTCAAGCGGACGCTTCGTCCAGCATCAGGCGCTGGCGTACCACATCCACCAGCTTGTCCGGCTGGAACTTGGACAGGAAGTTGTCGCACCCGACCTTCTTCACCATCGAGTCGTTGAAGCTGCCCGACAGCGAGGTATGCAGCACCACGTAGAGCTTGCGCAGGCGCGGGTCATTGCGGATTTCGGTGGTGAGGCGGTAGCCGTCCATTTCGGGCATTTCGGCGTCGGTGAAGATCATCAGCAGCTTGTCGGTCATGACATGGCCGGCGTCAGCCCAGGCCTTGAGCATGTTCAGCGCCTTGAGGCCGTCGCTGGCGATGTGCATCTTCACGCCCAGTTGGCCGAGGGTGTCGCGCAATTGCGACAGGGCCACGTTGGAGTCGTCCACCAGCAGCACTTCGCGGCCACGGGCGCGTTCCAGCACCGGGTCGTCGAGTTTTTCGCGGGAGACCTTGGCGTTGTACGGCACGATCTCGGCGAGGACTTTTTCCACGTCAATGATCTCCACCAACTGGTCGTCGACCTTGCTGATGGCGGTGAGGTAATGCTGGCGCCCGGCGCTGGTCGGCGGCGGCAGGATGGCTTCCCAGTTCATGTTGACGATGCGGTCCACGCCGCCTACCAGGAACGCCTGCACCGAGCGATTGTATTCGGTGACGATGATGGTGCTGTTCGGCCCGGGTACCAGCGGGCGCATGCCGATGGCCTGGGACAGGTCGATCACCGGCAGGGTCTGGCCCCGCAGGTTGACCACGCCGCACACGAAGGGGTGACGCTGGGGCATCAGGGTCAGCTTGGGCAACTGCAAGACTTCCTGCACCTTGAACACGTTGATGGCGAACAGTTGGCGCCCGGCCAGGCGAAACATGAGGATCTCCAGGCGATTCTCACCCACCAGTTGCGTGCGTTGGTCTACCGTGTCGAGAATGCCGGCCATTAAGAGCTCCTGGTGTGCGCTGGAAAGTAATGCGCGAAGTGTTTGTGCAGTTAGCTTGTTATCGGCCGCAAGCGTCGGACCTTGACCCCGGTAAAATGCCACGTAAATTCATTGATGTCACACTGACATCATGCTTTACTGCCGAGGCCTGTTCATAGGCGGTACAGCAACGTTGCGCGACACTCAAATCGACGCAAGGTTCCGCCATGTAAGGGATTCCCCTATGCACAATCAGGCCCAACCTGATATTCGCAATATCTAATAGCCATTAATGTGACGCCATTCTCATTGAATGAATGGAGTCAGGCTTTTGTTTGCCATCCCAAGCCCTCGCCCCATGGGTCTTCCAGACGTTCACGTCGCGGCAACTGAAGGTGTGCAATCGAGCCCACTCATGGGGGCTACGCACAGCCGTCGCCGCCATTCAAATAAACGTCCTACTGAAAACTCAGAAGCAACCTACATATCCCCGTTACCTTTCAGCGGTAGTTTTACGCCATTCACCCGGTGCGACTTCTCATCACCCGACCTTATGTTGTGGAGACTTGCATGATGAACGACGGTAACGAGTGGCAGATTGCACTTCCTGAGTTCCTGAGCGAGGCTGAAAAACTGCTGACCAAGTCGGAAGAATGCCTGAGCCACCTGCATTTGATCCGCAACGACAGTGACGCCATCGACTGCATGAAAATCAGCCTGATCAAGCTTGCCGAAAAGGCCGATTGCCTGGCCCTTCAAGCGATCAGCGAGTTCTCGCGGCATATCCAGGACGTGATCGCCAACGCCGAAAACCCTTTGCAGTTACATGATCAAGCCCTGGAGGCCCTGCATGACTGCTTGACGTTGCTGGCCTGGCAGCTGGAACTGATCGATGCAAAAACTGGCCAACTGACCATGGATAAAGAAGAACAGACCAAGTTGATTGACACGGTCACCTTACAAATTCCGCAAAAGGTTTTCAGTTACAAGCCGCAACAACGTATGCATCATTTGTCTTGAGGCGTTATCAGGTCGCATTCAAGCACAGGGTTATCTAAAAACGACGATTCCAACTAACCCGCTGAAACAGAATGGCGCACACTAATATCAATGAGCCATTAACGATACAAACCCTTTAAAATAATGCAACCTCACTTCATCAACTCTGGGATTATCATTCCCCGAGTTTTTGCGCGTTTAAATAGGCCCGCCAGGCAAGGCACCTGGCGACCAACGGTAAGAGTGGTGGTACTATGCCCCCGCTTGAAGTGACTCAACTTCAACCTGCTTGAAAACGATTCAAGAACGTATTCCAAACAGAGCCCGGTCAGTCGCGACCGGTCTTTTCGCAGCGAACCTTATTGGCTCCATCCGCTATGCATGCCAGCCTCAAGACATTCATCGCAAGGTCCGCGTCCCGCAGTCACGCACGCCGTTTGATCCTCGCCCTGTGCCTTGGCTCGCTACTGCTGAGCCTGTGGGCCTACAGCCGCTCTGCGCCGCTGCCACTGATGGTGCTGCTGCTCAACCTGGCCACGTTGGTGGTGGTTGGCCTGCAACAGTGGCGCTCGCGTAAATCCATCAAGTTCCAGCCCCAGGAGTTGGCCGATCGCCTGTTGCAGGTGCAGGAAAACGAACGTCATCGCCTCAGCCGCGAACTGCATGACGATATCGGCCAACTGCTGACCGCCGCCAAGCTGCAAAGCGAATGGCTCAAGCGCCGCCTGCCGGATGAGCTGCAAAGCCAGTGCACTGTCCTGTGCAACACCTTGAATGAGACCCTGGCCAAGGTGCGCGACGTGTCCGCCATCCTCAATCCCCGGCAGCTCGCCAGCCTGGGCCTGGAAGCCAGCCTGCGCGCGCACCTGCTCAAGACCCTGGAAAACACCCCCGTGCACTGGAGCCTTGAATGCCAGCAACGGCTGACCGGCATTCCTGAAGAAATGGCCGTGGCGGCCTTTCGTATTACCCAGGAAGCCGTGACCAATATGCTGCGCCACGCCCAGGCGCACAATCTGCTGGTGCGCCTGCAACGCCTGCCCGAGGGCCTGTCGCTGACCATCTGCGATGACGGCCAAGGCTTTTCGCCCGCCATCAACCCCGGCCTGGAAGGTCAACGGGGCATGGCCGGCATGTCCGAGCGCATTGATCAGCTTGGCGGTTCATTATCCGTCAGCAGCCAACCAGGCAACGGGACACGGATCGAAGCGCTTTTCCCCTGGGCGCCCCGCGTCCTCGAACGGGCCAGCGCCCCTAAGGTTATCGAGTGAGCTGTACATTACTCCTGGTGGATGACCATGCACTGATCAGGGCCGGCGTACGTGCGCTGGTCCAGGATATTCCCGGCTACACGGTGATCGGCGAAGCCAGCGATGGCGCGCAGTTGTTGGAGCAGTTCAACGCCTTGCTGCCGGATATCGTGCTGTTGGACCTGTCGATGAAGCACACCAGTGGCCTGGACGCTCTGCAGCAACTCAAGCGCGTGCACCCCAAGAGCAAGGTGCTGATCCTGTCGATGCACACCGACCCGGAGCTGATCATGTGCGCGCTGGAGGCGGGCGCCCACGGCTACCTGCTCAAGGACACCACCGCCAACGAGTTGGAGCACGCGCTGCTGGCCTTGCGCAATAACGAGCGCTACCTGAGCCCCGCGATCGCCCATACCGTGATCAACCAGGCCCTGGTGCGCAGCCAGGGGCCCGCCACGCCCGCCGGCCACAGCCATAACCTCACGGCCCGCCAATTGGAAATCCTGCGCCTGATCGTGCGCGGCAAATCCACCCGCGAGATCGCCCACGGCCTGGGCCTGAGCATCAAGACCGTAGAAGCCCACCGCTCGCAAATCATGAAGCGCCTGCAGATATTCGACGTGGCGGGCCTGGTGTTATTTGCCGTGCGCGAGCAGATCATCAGCCTGGACGACTAGGGGCGAACCCACCGGCAGATGCACGCGCAGGGCCTTGGGCAAGGCCTCGAAGTGCAGGTCGTCACCTTCCAGCGGCTCGCCATCAAGGTTTATGTACAAACCCTGTGCGACCTTGATGTTCACCCACGGCAGGCGTGCCCGCACGAACATCGCGTCCAGCTCCCAACCGTTGCCCATCAGCTCGCGCAAGGTGCCGACCACTTCCTGGGGCGCCGGCAGGATGCTGACGTCCAGCAAGCCATCATCGGCCAATGCGCCAGGGCACAGCACATGCCCACCGCCCGCCTGGCGACCGTTACCGATGCCCAGCGCGAGCAGCTCGCCTTTCCAGTGGAAATCCGGCCCGTCAAGTTCGGCATAGGCGGCCTTCAACTCGCTGAAGCGCGTCAGGCCGGTGAACAGGTAGGCGGCACCACCGAGGACTTTCTTCAGGTCTTCGGAGGTATTGGCGGTGACCTGGCTGCCGAAGCCGCCGGTGGCCATATTGAGGAAGATCTGCCCGCCGACCTGGCCGAGGTCGATCGCACGGGGCGGCACATCCAGCAACGCCAGCGCCTGGGCGGGCTCCAACGACACGCCGGCAGCCTTGGCGAAATCATTGGCGGTCCCCAGGGGCATCAGCACCAGGCTGGCGTCGCCCTTGGCCTGGGCCATGGCCTCGGCCACATCGCGCAAGGTACCGTCACCGCCACCGGCAATGATGTGGGTGTAACCACCCTCCAGGGCCTCCTTGACCAGGCGCTGGGCATCACCGCCCTCCCAGGTCACCCGCACCGCCAGCTCCCAACCCTGCTCGCGCCGGGCCAGCACGGCGCTGCGCACGTCCTCGTTGAGGGCTTGCTTGCCGTGGAGGATCAACAGTGCCTTGGGTGTGGTCATGGATGGCTTACTCCTGGATTCAAAGGTGCTTGAAGGATGTGGACCTTGGGCGACCGAAAAAAAGCCATGAATATTGAAAATTAATCCCGCGACTGATTAGAAGTTATCCATCGCGCTGCACATCGACAGCTTGCCCTTGGACGCAGGCTCCACAGCGACCCATTGCTTGGCGCCCGCCGGCAGTTCATGCAACTGGATCGAACAATTGGCATACATGGACGCCTGCACCATGTAATCCACCCCGGGCCGAGGCACGAAGGCCATGCTGGCGGAGCATTGCCGGGAATACTGCAATTGCCCCAGGTAATGAAAGGCGATCGGCTTGTTCGCCGGCACCACCAATTCCGACGACACCGCAGCCGCCCACGAATAAATCGGACCAGGCATGCCCAGGCTTTCACCGTTGTGATCGGGGAAGCCCGCTTTCGTCGAGGCCATCACCCCAGCGCCCGGCACGTTCCAGTCCAGGCAATCACGCCCCGGCACAGCGCGCACCAGACCATCGGTGATCAACCGCACACGGGCGGTCTCGCCTGTCTGCGGTGCAACGTAGCCGGTGGACAGGGAACGGATATTCGCCACCTGGCCGCAGCCTGTCAGCAGCACCAGCAGCGCCAGCAGCGCCAAGGGAACCACACGTAAAAGGCTCATCAGCAGTCAACTCGCAGAGGAATAAAGGGCCGCTTACGGTTGACGGCAATTCTGGTTGACCGACAGCTCTGGCGCCGGTTCGTACTTCACCTGCTGCAAGCCATCAGCGCCCTGGAAGATGAAGTATTTGATCCGGCAGTCCTTGAACATCGGCGAGTAACCCTCAGCCCGGAAGCCTTGGCCATCGACCTGCTTGGTCACAGCGTTGTTGCGGCTGACCACCGCGAGCACCTGGGCGTAACTCTGGCCCATCTTCACCCCCGGCTCGCCGGTGACCGTCATCGACGAGGCGCAACCGCCCAGCCCTGCCACCGCCAATGCCAGCGCGACGCCGTACAGTCCATTGCGTAGATCGTTCATGCCTTGCTTCCTTTTAGTGTTGGATCAGCGGCGACCTTCGCACACAGGTGATTCGCCGATACGGCCTTCCTTGCACAGGTCCAGGTTATCCCTGCGCGTGAAGCCCGCATCTTTCATGCAGTAGAACCGCGTCAGGACCACATCAATTGGCGACGTGTCTCCCGCCCCATCAAGATTGGTATACCCGCAGGCACGCATGGCATCGTCGACCCCCTGCTGCGACACACCGCTTTTTTTCCATTGGGTATAGTCCCCTGGCGGAGGCTGAAAGCCCCTGCCCGTGCAGCCAATCAATAACACCGCGTAAACACTCAGCAGCAGGCTCTTCCTGAACATCGTGCTCTTCCTCAGGGTTTGCGTAGATCGTTCACGCGCCAGCACGTCCCTGGCATTGCCCATGGCCCAACGTCAGGTTAATGCCGCTGGCACGGACGCAACGTCCTTGCACCGGATCATCGACAGGATTCATTGGACATCTTCGGCCTGATTGCCACTGAGCACTACGCGGTCGATCTTGAAGCACGGCGTTTGATTGCGCGGTAAGCGCGGAGGTGGCGACGCAAGACGGCAGCAAAACAGAGGGTTTTGCTCGAGAGGGGGATCAACAGACATTTCGCATCCTTGTGAATGAAACTTCCTACATGCGCAGGTTGGTCATCACAAAGACGTAAAAGTGCCATGGAGAAACATGGCACTGTGACACATTCGACACAATCAGCCGCAGCCGACACCCTCGACTTTCAAGCCTGAAGGCTCTAGCTCAGGGCATAGAGAGGTTTTGCGCGGTATACACGGCGCAATCAGCTTTTGTGTAATTTACTCATCAACTGGGCCTCAGCCTGGGTCAAGCCACAGGACTGGGTCAGTTCATCCACCGTCGCGCCCATGCCCACCAGCTTCGCCGCCTGGGCAAATGACAGGCTGGAAGGATCACGCTGCTCGATCTGCGCCAGCTTGTCCGGCAACGGCGCGAGAATGGCGCGCAGTTCATGCACCTCGTCCCCGACCCTCACCGCACTCTGCTGGAAGTGATCAACCCGCTTGACCAGCTCCAGCACCCGTCGATCACGCACCGCATCGCGCTCGGCCTGCTGCATCGCCAATTCCCGCTGCTGGCTCATATAGCGCAGCAGAAAACCCAAGGTCCCGGCCCACAACAGGGCCAGGACAATCACCGCGACCTCAAGGAACAATCAGATGCTCTCCAGTTCCGACCATTCTTCTTCGCTCATCATTTTGTCCAGCTCAACCAGAATCAACAGTTCGTTGTTCTTGTTGCACACACCCTGGATGAACTTGGCCGATTCCTCGTTGCCCACGTTCGGCGCGGTTTCCACTTCCGATTGGCGCAGGTAGACCACTTCCGCGACGCTGTCGACCATGATCCCGACCACTTGCTTGTCGGCTTCGATGATGACGATGCGCGTGTTGTCGCTGACTTCGACCGTGTCCAGGCCAAAACGCTGGCGGGTGTCGATCACCGTCACCACGTTGCCGCGCAGGTTGATGATGCCCAGCACATAGCTTGGCGCACCGGGAACCGGAGCGATCTCGGTGTAGCGCAGCACTTCCTGCACGCGCATCACGTTAATACCGTAGGTTTCGTTGTCCAGTTTGAAGGTAACCCATTGCAGGATCGGATCATCCAAACCTTGTGCGGACGCTGACTTGTTCATATCTCTGACCCCTTCAAATGCCGATGTAGGCGGCGTGTGTACTTCTTTTGGCCGCACGCGCGTGCGGCCCTTATTGTCCAATCAACTGCGTTTGTTACCCGGCATCGCTTTAACGGCACCGCTGGCGATCAACTCGGCCAGTTCGGCAACGTCCAGCAATGCGCACATGTGTTCGATCACGGTACCTGCCAGCCAAGGCCGCTGGCCCCGGTGGCTGCGCCATTTGATTTCATTCGGGTCCAGGCGCAGCGAGCGGCTGACTTGATGCACCGCCAGCCCCCATTCGTAGCCCTGCACCGAGATCACGTATTGCAAGCCTTGGCGGAAGTCATCGCGGTAGCGGTCGGGCATCACCCAGCGCGCGGTGTCCAGCACCTTAAGGTTACCGGCCTGGCTCGGCAGGATGCCCAGGAACCACTCCGGCTGCCCGAACAACGGCGTCAGTTCCTGGCCTTCCAGGGAATAGATCGAGCCCAGGCACACCAGCGGCACCGCCAGGGTCAACCCGGCGACATCAAACAGCAAACATTCAAACGGCTCGGCAGCCCAGGCCGGGCGATCATCGCCGGTCACCGGCGGTGGCGTGATGCTCGGCGGCAGGTGCACTTCCACGACCGGCTCGACCACCACAGGCGCGACGGGCGTGACCACCGGGACGACAACCGGCACGCTCACCGGCGCGACGAGTGCATCACGGGCCTGTTCTTCCAATACAGCCAACTGGAACTCATCCAGGCTGCTCGACGACGGCACTTCGACCGCCGGCTCCAGCACCAGGATCGGTTCCGGCAATTCTTCTGCGGTCGCGTCCTGCAGCAAGGCATCCAGGTAGGATTCCAGTGCCAGTTGCGGCCGGGTCTTGACTTTGAGTTCGACGGGACGGTTCATCATCAGGCCACCTGCGCCACAAGCTGCTGGGACAGCAGGTGCTTGAGCAATGCACGGTAAGCCAGCACGCCACGGCTTTTACCGTCGAACTGCGACGGCGTGAGCCCGGCACGGCTGGCGTCACGCAGGCGCGTGTCCACCGGGATGTAGCCATTCCAGATGGTCTCCGGGTAGGCGTCGCGCAGTACGCGCAAGGTGCCTAGGGACGCCTGGGTGCGGCGGTCGAACAGTGTGGGCACGATGCTGTAGGGCAACGCCTGTTTGCGCGAACGGTTGATCATCGCCAGGGTGCTGACCATACGCTCCAGGCCTTTGACCGCCAGGTGCTCGGTCTGCACCGGGATCACCAGTTGCTGGCTGGCTGCCAAGGCGTTGACCATCAGCACGCCGAGCAACGGCGGGCTGTCGATGATGGCGTAGTCGAAGTCCTGCCACAGTTGCGCCAGGGTCTTGGCAATCACCAGGCCGAGGCCGCTCTGCCCCGGCGACTGGCGCTCCAGGGTGGCCAGCGCGGTACTGGACGGCAGCAGGGAAATGCTTTCGTTACTGGTGGGCAACAGCAATTGCCCGGGCAGGTCGGCCGGTACGTTGCCTTTGTGCAGGAACAGGTCGTAGTTGCTGTGCTCCAGCGCATCCGGGTCGTAGCCGAAATAGCTGGTCATCGAGCCGTGGGGGTCGAGGTCGACCACGACCACACGCTTGCCCGCCTCGGCCAGCAAGCCGGCTAAAGCGATGGAGGTGGTGGTCTTGCCGACTCCACCTTTTTGATTGGCAACTGCCCAGACTCTCATTCGGATGGTTCCTCCCGGTGGGCACACGCGCGACCGAGACATTGCATAAGGTTATTGAGCCGGCGACGGAGAATTGACGGCACTCTGCTGAACCGGCGGCTTTGCAGGGGCCGGTGCAGTTTGTGTGCCAGCGCGCTTCAAGGCCGCATCCGGTGTTGCATTGGCGGTACCGGTACCGGTCAGGCTACGGCGCACCTCCAGGTTTCGGGACACCACCAAGACCACCCGACGGTTGCGTGCGCGGCCTTCGAGCGTGGCGTTATTGGCCACCGGCTGGAACTCGCCATACCCCACCGACGCCAGGCGCCCAGGGTTCACGCCCTGCATCGCGAGCATGCGTACGATGCTCGCGGCACGGGCCGATGACAGCTCCCAGTTGGTCGGGTACTGAGCATTACTGATCGGCACATTGTCGGTAAAGCCTTCAACGTGGATCGGGTTTTCAAACGGTTTGAGGATCGCCGCGACCTTGTCGATGATGGTGAACGCCTGGTCGCTGGGCAACGCATCGGCACTGGCGAACAGCAGGCTGGAATTGAGTTCGATCTCAACCCACAACTCATTGCCGCGCACGGTCATCTGGTTGGAACTGATCAGGTCGCCAAACGCGGCACTGATGTCGTCGGCGATGCTTTTCAGCGGATCACTGGTGCCGCCCACGCCGGCAGCGGTTTCGTCGCTGTCGTTGACCAGCGGCTTGGCCGGGGTCACGGTCTTGGGCCGCTCTTCGCCGATGGGGATCGGCTTGAGCGAGCGGTCGGCGTCATTGAACACACCGATCAGCGCCTGGGAAATGACCTTGTACTTGCCTTCGTTGATCGACGAGATGGAATACATCACCACGAAAAAGGCGAACAGCAAGGTGATGAAGTCCGCGTAGGACACCAGCCACCGTTCATGGTTGACGTGTTCTTCAGGCTCGCGACGGCGACGGCTCATTGGCAATACTCCCCATCAATCCATGAAGCCCTGGAGCTTCAATTCGATGGAGCGCGGGTTCTCGCCCTCGGCAATCGACAGGATGCCTTCAAGCAGCATCTCGCGGTAACGGGACTGGCGCATGGCGATCGACTTGAGCTTGCTGGCCACCGGCAACAGCACCAGGTTGGCACTGGCCACCCCGTAGATCGTCGCGACGAACGCCACGGCAATGCCGCTGCCCAGTTGCGACGGATCGGCCAGGTTGCCCATCACATGGATCAGGCCCATCACCGCACCGATGATGCCGATGGTCGGCGCGTAGCCGCCCATGCTTTCAAATACTTTGGCGGCGTTGATGTCGCGGCTTTCCTGGGTGTAGAAATCCACTTCGAGAATGCTGCGGATCGCTTCCGGCTCGGCGCCGTCCACCAGCAATTGCAGGCCTTTGCGCGAGTAGCTGTCGGGTTCGGCATCGGCCACGCCCTCAAGGCCCAGTAGGCCCTCCTTGCGCGCGGTAAGGCTCCAATTGACCACACGATCGATGCCACCGGCCAAGTCGACACGCGGCGGAAAAATGATCCAGATGAGGATTTGCATTGCACGCTTGAACGAACTCATCGGTGACTGCAGCAACGCGGCGCCCACCGTGCCGCCAATCACGATCAGCGCCGCCGGGCCATTGGCCAGGGCGCCAAGGTGACCGCCTTCGAGGTAGTTGCCGCCAATAATGGCGACAAACGCCAGGATGATGCCGATCAGGCTCAATACATCCATCAGAGGCAGGCCTCCACCAGATGCTTGCCGATGTCGTCCAGGCTGTAGACGGCGTCGGCCAGGTCAGCCTTGACGATGGCCATGGGCATGCCATAGATCACGCAGCTGGCTTCGTCCTGGGCCCAGATCGCGCTGCCGCCCTGCTTGAGCAGGCGCGCGCCTTCACGGCCATCGGCGCCCATGCCGGTGAGCACCACCGCCAGAACTTTGTCGCCGTAGGACTTGGCCGCCGAACCGAAGGTGATGTCCACGCACGGCTTGTAGTTGAGGCGTTCGTCGCCCGGCAGGATTTTGATCGCGCCACGGGCATCGACCATCATCTGCTTGCCGCCTGGGGCCAGCAACGCCAGGCCAGGACGCAGGATGTCGCCATCCTCGGCTTCCTTGACGCTGATGCGGCACAGCTTGTCCAGGCGCTCGGCGAAGGCCTTGGTGAACGCAGCGGGCATGTGCTGGATCAATACGATCGGCGCCGGGAAGTTGGCCGGCAATTGGGTCAACACGCGCTGCAAGGCTACCGGGCCGCCGGTGGAGGTGCCGATGGCGACCAGTTTATAAGCCTTGCGCTTGGGCGCAGGCGACTGGGCAGCCGCCGGTGCCGACGTGCGCACCGGCGGCACGGCAGGCCGTGCAACCGGCGCAGACGCCGGGCGACTGAACGAGGAACTGGTCGGCGCAGCCACCGGTGCCGGCGCAGGGGCTGGCGCGCTGAACAGGCTGCGGCGGTTGCTGCGGGAAATACTGTGGACTTTCTCGCACAGCAGTTGCTTGACCTTCTCGGGATTACGCGAGATGTCTTCGAAATTCTTCGGCAGGAAGTCCACCGCACCCGCATCCAACGCGTCGAGGGTCACTCGGGCGCCTTCGTGGGTCAGCGAGGAGAACATCAATACCGGGGTCGGGCAGCGTTGCATGATATGCCGAACTGCCGTGATGCCATCCATCATCGGCATCTCGTAGTCCATGGTGATCACGTCCGGCTTCAACGCAATGGCTTGATCAATCGCCTCTTTGCCGTTGGTGGCCGTGCCGACCACCTGGATGCTTGGATCGGCGGAAAGAATTTCCGAGACGCGGCGGCGGAAGAAACCCGAATCGTCCACCACCAGGACCTTGACTGCCATAAACACTCCGTTAGGTGGGGTGGGCAATACCGCCGTGCCCCACCAGAATCAAATACGCCGAGCGGCGTAACGCTTGAGCATGCTCGGAACATCGAGAATCAGCGCGATCCGACCGTCACCGGTGATGGTCGCACCCGACATGCCCGGGGTTCCCTGCAGCATTTTGCCCAAAGGCTTGATGACCACTTCTTCCTGGCCAACCAGTTGATCGACGACAAAGCCGATACGCTGGGTGCCCACGGAGAGAATCACCACATGGCCTTCGCGCTGCTCTTCATGGGCAGCCGAAGCAACCAGCCAGCGCTTGAGGTAGAACAGCGGCAACGCCTTGTCCCGTACGATCACCACTTCCTGGCCGTCGACCACGTTGGTGCGCGACAGATCGAGGTGGAAGATCTCGTTGACGTTGACCAGCGGGAAGGCGAATGCCTGGTTGCCCAGCATCACCATCAGGGTCGGCATGATCGCCAAGGTCAACGGCACCTTGATGACGATCTTGGAGCCCTGGCCCTTGGTCGAGTAGATGTTGATCGAGCCGTTGAGCTGGCTGATCTTGGTCTTCACCACGTCCATGCCCACGCCACGGCCCGACACGTCGGAAATCTCGGTCTTGGTCGAGAAGCCAGGGGCGAAGATCAGGTTGTAGCACTCGGTGTCAGTCAGGCGGTCGGCGGCGTCCTTGTCCATCACGCCACGCTTGACGGCAATATTGCGCAGAATCGTCGGGTCCATGCCCTTGCCGTCATCGGTGATCGACAGCAGGATGTGGTCGCCTTCCTGCTCTGCCGCCAGGATCACCTTGCCGCCACGGGACTTGCCCGAGGCTTCGCGTTCTTCCGGGGTTTCGACACCGTGGTCGACAGCGTTGCGCACCAAGTGGACCAGCGGGTCGGCCAGGGCCTCGACAAGGTTTTTGTCGAGGTCGGTTTCTTCACCCACCAGTTCCAGGTTGATCTCTTTCTTCAGTTGGCGCGCGAGGTCGCGAACCAGGCGCGGGAAGCGGCCGAAGACTTTCTTGATCGGTTGCATCCGCGTTTTCATCACCGCGGTTTGCAGGTCGGCGGTGACCACGTCGAGGTTCGACACGGCCTTCTGCATGGCTTCATCGCCACTGCTCAGGCCCAGGCGCACCAGGCGGTTACGCACCAGTACCAGTTCGCCGACCATGTTCATGATGTCGTCCAGGCGCGCGGTATCGACCCGTACGGTGGTTTCGGCTTCACTGGCCGGTTTTTCCGCGACCGGTGCGGCAGCGGCACGCGCTGGAGCCGGGGCAGCAGCCGGCGCAGGCGCAGGCTTGGCGGCGGGCGCGGCGGCTTTGGCGGCAACCGGTGCCGCCGTGGCCGCAGCAGCGGCTGGGGCGGCAGCGGCGGCTGGGGCGACTTCGGTGAACTTGCCCTTGCCGTGCAAATCGTCCAGCAACGCTTCGAATTCGTGATCGGAGATCAACCCATCGTCCGCAGGCTTGGCACCGGCAGCCGGTGTTGCGGGTGTAGCGGCGACGGCAGGCAAGGCGTCGGCCGCGAAGGTGCCCTTGCCATGCAACTGGTCGAGCAGCGCTTCGAATTCGTCGTCGGTGATATCGGTGCTGACAGGTGCAGCGGGCGCATCCGCAGCAGGCTCGGCACCGGCAGGCGCCACGGCGTCGGCCGCGAACTGGCCCTTGCCGTGCAATTGGTCGAGCAGGGACTCGAACTCAGCGTCGGTAATGTCTTCGCTGCTCGGCGCGGCGGCCGGGGCAACGGCGGCTGGGGCTTCGGCCTCAGCCTTGACGGCACTGAGGGAATTGAGCAGTTGCTCGAACTCGCTGTCCGTCACATCCGCTTCAGGCTCCACCACCGGTTCCGGCGCGGCTTCGACCACCGGCGCTGCCGAGGTATCGGCCGGCTCGGCATAGCGCGCCAGGGCGGCCAGCAGTTCCGGAGTGGCTGCGGTGATCGGGGCACGTTCGCGCACTTCGCTGAACATGCCGTTGACCGCATCCAGTGCTTCGAGAATCACGTCCATCAACTCCGAATCAACGTGACGCTCACCCTTGCGCAGAATGTCGAACACGTTCTCGGCGATGTGGCAGCACTCCACCAGCTCATGGAGCTGGAGGAAGCCGGCGCCCCCTTTTACAGTATGAAAACCGCGAAAAATTGCATTGAGCAGGTTCGCATCATCCGGGCGGCTTTCCAGCTCGACCAGTTGTTCGGACAGTTGCTCTAAAATTTCGCCGGCCTCTACAAGGAAATCCTGAAGGATCTCTTCATCGGCGCCGAAGCTCATGTGGGTGCTCCTTAGAAGCCTAAACTGGATAACAGGTCATCTACGTCATCCTGACCTGACACAACGTCTTCACGTTTATCGGCATGAATCTGCGGACCTTCACCCTTGGCGAGATGTTTTTGTGGATCTTTTTCAGAGAGGATCGCTTCGCGGTCATGTTCGATGCCGGCAAAACGGTCGACCTGGCCGGCCATGAGTACCAATTTGAGCAGGTTGCTTTCCACTTCGGTGACCAACTGGGTCACACGCTTGATCACCTGACCGGTCAGGTCCTGGTAATCCTGGGCCAGCAGAATGTCATTGAGGTTGCTGGAAACCGTGCGGTTTTCCTGCTCGCTGCGTGACAGGAACCCTTCGACCCGACGGGCCAGCTCACGAAACTCCTCTGCACCGACTTCACGGCGCATGAAGCGGCCCCAGTCAACGCTGAGCGCCTGGGCTTCCGTGGCCATGCCGTTGACCAGGGGCGTGGCGTTTTCCACCAGGTCCATGGTGCGGTTGGCCGCCGCCTCAGTCAGCCTGACCACATAGGACAGGCGTTCGGTGGCGTCGGTGATCTGCGAAATCTCTTCGGCCTGGGGCATGTGCGGGTCAATCTGGAAATTGACGATTGCACTGTGCAGCTCGCGTGTGAGCTTGCCCACTTCCTGGTACAGGCCGCGGTCACGGGTCTGGTTAAGCTCATGGATTAACTGCACCGCGTCGCCGAAATGGCCTTTTTCAAGGCTGTCGACCAACTGGTGAGCATGCTTTTTCAGGGTCGACTCAAAGTCGCCCTGTGACGTTTCTTTATGCTCCATAGCTCCCCCGCGATGGCATCAGCCGTGGATGCGTTCGAAGATCTTTTCGATCTTCTCTTTCAAGGCCTGTGCAGTGAATGGTTTAACCACGTAACCGTTGACCCCGGCCTGGGCGGCTTCGATGATCTGTTCACGCTTGGCTTCGGCGGTCACCATCAACACGGGAAGGCTGCGCAATTTTTCGTCGGCACGCACGTGGCGCAACAAGTCGATACCGGTCATCCCCGGCATGTTCCAGTCCGTTACCAGAAAGTCGATGCTCCCGCTGTTGAGGATCGGAATCGCCGTAAGGCCATCATCCGCCTCGACCGTGTTTGTGAACCCCAGGTCACGCAACAGGTTTTTTATGATCCGCCGCATCGTTGAGAAGTCATCAACGATGAGGATTTTCATGTTCTTGTCCAATTCGACCTCCAAGCAGTCTTAAACGCGCCCAGCACCTGGACGCGCCATTTCAATCAACAGGCATACACAACAAGGACTGCCAGGGGCACCACGGGTCGAACCCGCGAAGGCCAATCACCTTCGCGGTATCGCTTTGCAGTGCTCCCCACACTGCCTGTCAGCGCGCTCGCCACTCTCCCAAACGCCCCCGCAAGCGGGCCGCGCACTGGCTGTGCAACTGGCTGACACGCGATTCGCTGACCCCCAGGACCTCACCGATTTCCTTGAGGTTCAGCTCTTCGTCGTAGTACAGCGCCAACACCAACCGCTCACGCTCCGGCAAGTTGGCAATGGCGTCCGCCAACGCCCCCTGGAAACGCTCATCTTCCAGGTCACGCGACGGCTCCATATGCGTGCTCGCGCCGTCCTCATGCAGCCCTTCGTGTTCGCCGTCCTGCAACAGGTCGTCGAAACTGAACAGGCGGCTGCCCAAGGTATCGTTCAAAATCCCGTAATAATCGTCGAGACTCAATTGGAGTTCGGCCGCAACTTCGTGATCTTTAGCGTCGCGACCGGTTTTTGCTTCAATTGCACGAATTGCGTCACTGACCATGCGTGTATTGCGGTGCACCGAACGCGGTGCCCAATCACCTTTGCGCACTTCGTCGAGCATCGCGCCACGGATGCGGATCCCCGCATACGTCTCGAAACTCGCGCCCTTGCTCGCGTCGTACTTGGTCGACACTTCGAGCAGGCCGATCATGCCCGCCTGGATCAGGTCTTCGACCTGGACGCTGGCGGGCAGGCGTGCCAGCAGGTGATAGGCAATCCGCTTGACCAGTGGCGCATAGCGCTCGATCAACTCGCCCTGGCTGTCACGGGCAGACTTCTTGTATGCGTTATAGCCGTTCGCTGTCATAGCACCGGTCCTGCGCTCGTCTGATGCACCAATCGCTCGACGAAAAACTCCAGATGCCCCCGAGGGTTGGCAGGCAACGGCCAGGTATCGACCTTCTGGGCAATAGCCTTGAACGCCAATGCGCATTTGGAACGAGGGAACGCTTCGTAGACTGCACGCTGCTTTTGCACAGCCTTGCGCACACACTCGTCGTAGGGAACTGCACCGACGTATTGTAAGGCGACATCGAGAAAGCGATCCGTGACCTTGGTCAACTTGGCGAACAGGTTGCGACCTTCCTGCGGGCTCTGGGCCATGTTAGCCAGGACGCGGAAGCGGTTCATGCCGTAGTCACGGTTAAGCAGTTTGATCAGGGCGTAGGCGTCGGTGATCGAGGTGGGTTCATCGCAGACCACCAGCAAGACTTCCTGCGCCGCGCGCACGAAGCTGACCACGGACTCGCCGATCCCGGCGGCGGTGTCGATCACCAGCACGTCGAGGTTGTCGCCGATGTCACTGAAGGCCTGGATCAGGCCGGCATGCTGCGCCGGGCTCAGGTGCACCATGCTCTGGGTGCCGGAGGCGGCCGGCACGATGCGGATCCCGCCAGGGCCCTGGAGCAGCACATCGCGCAGCTCACAGCGCCCCTCGATCACATCGGCAAGGGTGTGTTTAGGCGTCAGTCCCAGTAGAACGTCGACGTTCGCCAGCCCCAGGTCAGCATCCAGCAGCATGACGCGACGGCCAAGCTCTGCCAGGGCCAGGGACAAATTCACTGACACGTTAGTTTTTCCGACGCCACCTTTGCCGCCGGTCACCGCGATCACCTGTACGGGATGCATGCTGCCCATTTTATTTCTTTACCTTGTCTTGCTTAGACGCAGGCTACATGGCTTGGCCGCGTGAATCGCTTGCAGACCATCGATGTAGGTACATTTCACGGTGTTCATCGCGCCTCAACCCACCCGTTTTGCCGGGTTGTGGTAAAGGTCGGCGAACATATCGGCCATCGCTTCCTCGCTAGGCTCTTCTTGCATTTGCACGCTGACGGCGCGGCTGACCAACTGATGACGGCGCGGCAGATGCAAGTCATCCGGGATCCGCGGCCCGTCGGTCAGATAGGCAACCGGTAGTTCATGGCTGATAGCCAGGCTCAACACTTCCCCCAGGCTGGCGGTTTCATCCAGTTTAGTCAGGATGCAACCGGCCAGACCGCAACGCTTGTAGCTATGGTACGCAGCGGTAAGAACCTGTTTCTGGCTGGTGGTTGCAAGCACCAGGTAATTTTTCGATTTGATGCCACGCCCGGCCAGGCTTTCCAGTTGCATGCGCAACGCCGGATCACTGGCTTGCAGGCCGGCGGTGTCGATCAGCACCACACGCTTGCGCAGCAGCGGATCGAGCGCGTTGGCCAGGGACTGGCCCGGGTCGACGTGGGTGACCGGCACATTGAGGATGCGGCCCAGGGTCTTGAGCTGTTCCTGGGCGCCGATGCGGTAGCTGTCCATGCTCACCAGCGCGATGTTATTCGCGCCGTACTTGAGCACATAACGCGCCGCCAGCTTGGCCAGGGTGGTGGTCTTGCCCATGCCGGCAGGGCCGACCATGGCAATCACGCCGCCCTCTTCCAGGGGTTCGATTTCCGGGGTGCTGATCATCCGCGCCAGGTGGGCCAGCAACATGCGCCAGGCCTGGCGAGGCTCTTCGATTTCGGTGGTCAGGGCCAGCAGGTCGCGGGACAACGGGCCGGACAGGCCGATGCGTTGCAGGCGGCGCCACAGGTTGGCCTGTTGCGGTTTGCTGCCTTGCAGTTGGGTCCAGGCCAGCGAACCCAATTGCACTTCCAGCAGTTCGCGCAGGCCGTTGAGTTCAAAACGCATCGAGTCGAAGACACGCTGGTCGACTGCGGCGGCCGGGGCTGGCGCAGCAGGACGCGGCGGTTCGATGAACGTTGGCTCAACCAGCGGCTCGGCGGCGGTCAGCGGCAGGCCGGCAAACAACTGGCGATTGGTGGTGGCATCGCTGTCGCCACGCATGCTCAGTTCAGCCTGGGCCGAGACGATGCGCGAAGCGGTCTTGCGCAGCTCGTCTTCAAGCTCCATGTTCGGCACACGCGGCGCCAATGCCGAGGGGGTGTAGTCCAGGGCAGCCGTCAGCTCGACACCGCCGGCAATACGACGGTTACCGATAATCGCGGCATCGGCGCCCAGCTCATCGCGGACCAGTTTCATGGCCTGACGCATATCGGCGGCGAAAAAACGCTTAACTTGCATAACCCACTACCCTCAGCCGTTGGGCCCTACTGTCGCGACGATAGTCACTTGCTTGTTGTCAGGAATTTCCTGATAAGCCAAGACGTGCAAATTCGGTACTGCCAGACGTCCAAACCGCGACAACATCGCCCGGACCGGACCCGCCACCAGCAGAATCACCGGTTGGCCCTGCATTTCCTGGCGCTGTGCGGCGTCGATCAACGAACGCTGCAGTTTCTCAGCCATGCTTGGTTCCAGCAGAACGCCCTCTTCCTGGCCTTGTCCTGCCTTCTGAATACTATTGAGCAATATCTGTTCCAACCTTGGTTCCAAGGTGATCACAGGCAGCTCGGAGTCAAGCCCTACAATGCTTTGCACGATTGCGCGGGACAATCCGACACGCACCGCCGCCACCAACGCGGCAGTATCTTGACTCTTGGCGGCATTGTTGGCGATAGCCTCGGCAATGCTGCGGATGTCGCGTACCGGCACCTGTTCGGCCAGCAGCGCCTGCAGCACCTTGAGCAGTTGCGACAACGACAGCACGCCCGGCACCAGTTCTTCCGCCAGTTTTGGCGAGGCCTTGCCGAGCAAGCCCATCAGTTGCTGGACTTCTTCGTGGCCGATCAGCTCGTGGGAGTGCTTGTAGAGGATCTGGTTGAGGTGAGTGGCGACCACGGTACTGGCGTCCACCACGGTGTAGCCCAGGGACTGCGCCTGGCTGCGCTGGCTGATTTCGATCCACACCGCCTCCAGGCCAAAAGCCGGATCTTTGGCGGTAATGCCGTTGAGGCTGCCGAACACCTGGCCGGGGTTGATCGCCAGCTCGCGGTCCGGGTAGATCTCGGCTTCGGCCAGGATCACGCCCATCAGGGTCAGGCGGTAGGCACTCGGGGCCAGGTCGAGGTTGTCGCGGATATGCACGGTAGGCATCAGGAAACCCAGGTCCTGGGACAGCTTCTTGCGCACGCCCTTGATCCGCGCGAGCAATTGGCCGCCCTGATTGCGGTCTACCAGCGGAATCAGGCGGTAGCCGACTTCCAGGCCGATCATGTCGATCGGGGTCACGTCGTCCCAGCCCAACTCCTTGGTTTCCTGGGCGCGGGCTGGCGATGGCAGCAGTTCCTGCTGGCGCGCAACTTCTTGCAGGGCCTGGACCTTGACCGCATTCTGCTTTTTCCAGAACAGGTAGGCAGCGCCGCCGGCCAGGGCCGCCATGCTCAGGAATGAGAAGTGGGGCATGCCCGGCACGATGCCCATGATCGCCATGATGCCCGCCGCTACGGCCAGGGCCTTGGGCGAGGCAAACATCTGCCGGCTGATCTGCTTGCCCATGTCTTCGGAGCCCGAAGCACGGGTCACCATGATGGCGGCAGCTGTAGATAACAACAGTGATGGCAATTGCGCCACTAAACCGTCACCGATGGTCAGCAAGGCGTATACCTTGCCCGCATCGCCGAAAGTCATGCCGTGCTGGAAGATCCCGACCGCAATACCACCGATCAGGTTGATGAACAGGATCAGCAGCCCGGCAATGGCGTCACCGCGCACAAATTTGCTGGCACCGTCCATGGAGCCGTAGAACTCGGCTTCCTGGGCCACTTCCAGGCGTCGGGTCTTGGCCTGGTTCTGGTCGATCAAGCCGGCGTTG
This sequence comes from Pseudomonas sp. BIGb0381, assembly GCF_024809815.1. Taxonomy (NCBI): domain Bacteria; kingdom Pseudomonadati; phylum Pseudomonadota; class Gammaproteobacteria; order Pseudomonadales; family Pseudomonadaceae; genus Pseudomonas; species Pseudomonas sp. BIGb0381. The sequence goes on along the minus strand of NZ_JANUEN010000003.1, from coordinate 686,256 downwards.
AGGTCGGCATCGATGGCCATCTGCTTGCCGGGCATGGCGTCGAGGGTAAAGCGCGCGCTCACCTCGGAAATACGGCCGGCACCCTTGGTCACCACCACGAAGTTGATGATCATGAGGATCGCGAACACCACGACACCGACCACATAGTTACCGCCGATCACCACCTCACCGAAGGCCTGGATCACCTTACCGGCGGCGGCGTGGCCATCCTGGCCGTGCAACATCACCACGCGGGTGGACGCCACGTTCAGCGCCAGGCGCAACAGGGTTGCCACCAGCAGGATCGTCGGGAATACCGCGAAATCCAGCGGCCGCAGGGCGTAGACGCACACCAGCAACACGACGACGGACAGGGCGATGTTGAAGGTGAAGAACACGTCCAGCAGGAATGGCGGCATCGGCAACATCATCATTGCCAGCATGACCAGCAACAACAACGGCACACCCAGATTGCCTCGGGAGAGGTCAGTCAGGGTGCCACGGGCCGTGCTGAACATTTGAGAGCGATCCACCACCGGTATTCCTCGTTTCCTTGAAGCAAACTTTTGACGCCGGGAGGCGTCCTGGAGGCGGTATTGCAAGAAGCCTTCCAACTTTGCTTTTGAGGAGGTGGATCGCTACAGGCGCCCGAGTTCTATCGGATGTAAACAATCCAACTGTGGGAGGAGGCTTGCCCCCTCCCACAGTTGGATCGGTGTACATTCATTGCCGACAGCGAAACTAGCGCCCACGGCTAGTTCACAGCCTTAACTTCAGTTGCCTGCAGTCCCTTGGGACCATTGGCAAGCACGTATTCGACCTTTTGGTTTTCATCCAGGCTTTTGAAACCGCTGGAAACGATCCCCGAGTAATGCACAAATACATCTTCAGAGCCGTCGTCCGGCTTGATGAAACCAAACCCCTTATCTACGTTGAACCACTTTACGATGCCGGTTGCCATTAACCTTCTCCACCCTGCTTGTTTTTAAGACCTGAGCCTTATCAAACGCGCTGGAAATAAGATTGACTACTGTCAAAGTTGACAGGTAGACGGCCGTTAGTGACGAGTGGTAAGAGATCAGGAATCGCGACGTAATTCCGGCGGAATCGGCAGGTCCTTGAGCGGATCCGGGCGCTTGCCTTTGCCCGCGCGGTATTGGCGGATCTGATAGACATACGCCAACACCTGGGCCACGGCCAGGTACAACCCTGCGGGGATTTCCTGGTCGAGGTCGGTGGAGTAGAAGATTGATCGCGCCAGTTCCGGTGATTCCAACAGCAGGATGTCGTGGGCCACGGCAATTTCGCGGATTTTCAACGCGGTAAAGTCGCTGCCCTTGGCCAGCAGCATCGGTGCGCCGCCCTTCTCCGGGTCGTACTTGAGAGCCACGGCGTAGTGGGTCGGGTTGGTGATGACCACATCGGCGTCGGGCACCGAAGCCATCATCTTGCGCTGGGACATTTCCCGCTGCAGTTGGCGGATGCGTTGCTTGACCTCGGGGCGACCTTCCTGGTCCTTGTGCTCGTCGCGCACTTCCTGTTTGGTCATCAGCAGTTTCTTGTGGCTTTCCCACAACTGGATCGGTGCGTCCACCGCCGCGATGATGATCAGCCCGGCGGCCATCCACAGCGCACTCCAGCCCACCACCTGCACGCTGTGGATAATCGCCGACTCCAGGGGTTCATGGGCGATGCGCTGCAGGTCGTCGATGTCGGCCGACAACACCATCAGTGCCACGAACAGAATCAGGATGAACTTGGCCAGGGCCTTGAGCAGCTCCACCAGTGCCTTGGCGGAAAACATGCGCTTGAGACCGGCCGCAGGGTTCATGCGGCTGAACTTGGGCGCCATGCTGCCGGCGGCGAACAACCAGCCACCGAGGGCGACCGGGCCGATCAGCGCGGCCAGCAGCAAGGTGATCAAGATGGGCTGCACAGCCAATATCGCGATCTTGCCCGAGTGCAGCAGGTATTGGCCCATGGAGCCGGGGTTAAGCAGCACATCGCGCGGCAAGGTGAAGTTGTGCTTCATCAGCTCCATCAGGTCCAGCGCCAGGCCGCCGCCGTAGATCAGCAAGGCACCGGCCCCGGCCATCATGGTCGCAACGGTGTTGAGCTCCTTGGAACGGGCAATCTCGCCCTTTTCCCTGGAGTCCTTTTTACGTTTCTCCGTGGGGTCTTCTGTTTTGTCCTGACCACTCTCGCTCTCGGCCATGGCTCAGCGCGCCCGTGCCAGATCACGTAAGAACTGCAAGGCGTCGGTCGCCAGCGGTTGATACTGATTGAGAATGTCGGCCAGGCCGACCCAGAAAATTCCCATGCCCAATACCAGGGTCAGCGGGAAACCAATCGAAAAAATGTTCAACTGCGGCGCTGCACGCGTCATGACGCCAAACGCGATGTTGACCACCAGCAAGGCCGTGATCGCCGGCAGCACCAGCAACAGCGAGGCACCAAGCACCCAACTGAGGCGCCCCACCAACTCCCAGAAGTGATTGACCACCAGTCCCGACCCCACCGGCAAGGTGGTGAAGCTTTCGGTCAGCACCTCGAACACCACCAAGTGGCCGTTCATGGCCAGGAACAACAAGGTCACCAGCATGGTCAGGAATTGCCCGATCACTGCCGCCGACACGCCATTGGTGGGGTCGACCATGGACGCGAAGCCCATGCCCATCTGGATCGAGATGATTTGCCCGGCGATCACGAACGCCTGGAAAAACAGTTGCAGCGAAAAGCCCAGCAGCGAGCCGATCAGGATCTGCTCGGCAATCAGCATCAGGGCACTGAGGTCGAGCGCGTTGACCGGGGGCATCGGCGGCAGGCCGGGCACGAGCACCACGGTAATCGCCACCGCGAAATACAGGCGGATGCGGCGCGGCACCAGGGTGGTACCGAACACCGGCATGCTCATCAGTACCGCCGTCACTCGGAACAACGGGAGGATGAACGAGGCCACCCAAGTGCTGATCTGGGTGTCGGTCAATGCCAGCAGCGATTGCATGCGGTCAGCCGATCAACTGCGGAATACTGCCGTACAGCTGCAGGATGTATTCCATGAAGGTTTGCACCAGCCACGGGCCAGCGACAATCAGTGTGATCAGCATCACCAGCAGGCGCGGCAGGAAGCTCAAGGTCTGTTCGTTGATCTGGGTCGCGGCCTGGAACATCGCCACCAGCAAGCCCACCAACAGGCTCGGCACCACCAGCACGGCAACCATCACGGTGGTCAGCCATAGCGCTTCACGGAACAGGTCAACGGCGACTTCTGGGGTCATGCTGCTTCACCTAACAAATCACACCCCTCCGAAACTGCCGGCCAAAGTGCCGATAATCAACGCCCAACCGTCCACCAGCACAAACAGCATGATCTTGAACGGCAACGAAATAATCAGCGGCGACAGCATCATCATACCCATGGCCATCAGCACGCTCGCCACCACCAGGTCGATGATCAGGAACGGGATAAAGATCATGAAGCCGATCTGGAACGCCGTCTTCAGTTCAGAGGTGACGAACGCCGGCACCAGGATGGTCAGCGGCGCCTGGTCCGGGGTCGCGATGTCGGTGCGCTTGGACAGGCGCATGAACAGCTCAAGGTCGCTGGAGCGAGTCTGCGAGAGCATGAAGTCCTTGATCGGGCCTTGCGCCCTGTCGATCGCGACCTGGGCCGTGATGGTCTCGGCCAGGTACGGTTGCAGGGCTTGCTGGTTCACCTTGTCGAACACCGGCGCCATGATAAACATCGTCAAGAACAACGCCATGCCGGTGAGGATCTGGTTCGACGGCGTCTGCTGCAGGCCCAGGGCCTGACGCAGGATCGAGAACACGATGATGATCCGCGTGAAGCTGGTCATCAGCATGACAAACGCCGGGATAAAGCTCAGCGCTGTCATGATCAGCAGGATCTGCAGGCTGACCGAATACTCCTGGGCCCCCGCCGCGTTGGTACCCAGCGTAATCGCCGGGATCGACAACGGGTCGGCGGCAAACGCCAGCGGCGCAGCCAGCAACAGCATGAGCGTCAATAAAACGCGCATTACTTCTTATCCTTCTGATCCTTGCCCAGCAACTCCATCAGGCGCTGGGCGAATTCTGGCGTGGCGGGCTGGGATTGGGTGGTTTGCACCGGAGTCTTGAGCACGTGCAGCGGCGTGATTCGGCCGGGGGTAATGCCCAGCAGGATCTGCTCCTCGCCCACTTGCACCAGCACCAACCGGTCACGCGGGCCGAGGGCGCGCGAGCCGATCATTTCGATGACCTGGGCATTGCCCGGACCGATGCTCTGCACGCGACGCATCAACCAGGCCAACACGAAGATCAAGCCGACCACCAGCAACAGGCCCAGCACCAGCTGCGTCAGTTGCCCGCCGACACTGCCGCCGACGGGCGCAGCGGCAGCTTGGGCCACCGGCTCCGCCGCCCACGCCGCCAATGGCAGCGCGGCTAACAGTCCCACCATCAGCCGTTTCATATCAGCGCAACTTCTTGATGCGTTCGCTTGGGCTGATCACGTCGGTCAGGCGGATGCCGAACTTTTCGTTGACCACCACCACTTCACCATGGGCGATCAGGGTGCCGTTGACCAGCACGTCCAGCGGCTCACCGGCCAGGCGATCCAGCTCGATCACCGAGCCCTGGTTGAGTTGCAGCAGGTTGCGGATGTTGATGTCGGTGCTGCCCACTTCCATGGAGATCGACACCGGGATGTCGAGGATCACGTCCAGGTTCGGCCCATCGAGGGTCACCGGGTCGTTGTTCTTCGGCACGCTGCCGAATTCTTCCATGGGCAGGCGATTACCCGCTGGTGCTGTGGCGGCATCCGCGGCCAGCAGTGCGTCGATATCGTCCTGGCCAACATCGCCGGTTTCTTCCAGGGCCGCAGCCCATTCGTCAGCCAGGGCCTGGTCTTCGGCGGAAGTGTTTTCGTGTTCGGTAGCCATTACATGTCCTCGGCGGAGCAAACATTCATAAATAGGGATACATCAACAGCGGTGGCTCAGCGACGGGTGATCGACTCCACCACCTGCAGCGCAAGGTTGCCCTTATGGGAACCGAGCTTGACCTTGAACGACGGCACGCCGTTGGCGCGCATGATCATTTCGTCCGGCAATTCGACGGGGATGATGTCCCCCGGCTGCATATGCAAAATATCCCGCAGACGCAATTGGCGACGGGCGACGGTGGCGCTCAGGGGCACGTCGACGTCCAGCAGGTCTTCGCGCAGGGCCTTGACCCAGCGTTCGTCCTGGTCGTCCAGGTCGGACTGGAAGCCGGCGTCGAGCATTTCGCGCACCGGCTCGATCATCGAGTACGGCATGGTCACGTGCAGGTCGCCGCCACCGCCATCGAGTTCGATGTGGAAGGTGGACACCACAATGGCTTCGCTGGGGCCGACGATGTTGGCCATGGCCGGGTTCACTTCCGAGTTGATGTACTCGAAACTGACTTCCATGATCGCCTGCCAGGCTTCCTTCAAGTCAATGAAGGCCTGTTCCAGCACCATGCGCACCACGCGCAACTCGGTGGGGGTGAATTCACGGCCTTCGATCTTGGCGTGGCGGCCGTCACCGCCGAAGAAGTTGTCCACCAGCTTGAACACCAGCTTGGCGTCGAGGATGAACAGCGCGGTACCGCGCAGCGGCTTGATCTTGACCAGGTTGAGGCTGGTGGGCACGTACAGCGAATGCACGTACTCGCCGAACTTCATCACCTGCACGCCGCCCACCGCCACGTCCGCCGAGCGGCGCAGCATGTTGAACATGCTGATCCGGGTGTAACGGGCGAAGCGCTCATTGATCATCTCCAGGGTCGGCATGCGTCCACGGACGATGCGATCCTGGCTGGTCAGGTCATAACTTTTGACGCTGCCGGGCTCGGCAGCTATTTCAGTCTGTACCAGACCGTCGTCGACGCCATGCAACAGCGCGTCGATTTCATCCTGGGACAGCAGGTCCTGCACGGCCATGTGGTGATCCTACTGCAATACGAAATTAGTGAAGAGCGCCTGCTCGATCACGACTTTGCCGAGCTCCTTCTGGGCCACTTCCTGCACGCTGGCAGTGACCTTCTGGCGCAGCATTTCCTGGCCCACCGGGGTGGCCAGGGCGTCGAAACTCTGCCCGGAGAACAGCATCACCAGGTTGTTGCGGATCACTGGCATGTGCTCCTTGAGCGCCTCCAGGTCCGCCGCATTCCGCGCCAGCAAGGTGATGCTCACTTGCAGGTAGCGTTGGCGACCGTTCTGGTTGAAGTTGGCGACAAAGGCCGGAAGCATCGGCTCGAAGATTGCCGGTTGCTTGACGTTACTGGCAGTTTCAGCGGCAGGTGCCGGTTTGCTTGCACTGCTGTGCATGATGTACCAGGTGCCGCCCACCGAGGCGCCGATGGCCAGGAGCAGGCCCACGACAATCATCAGGATAAGCTTGAGTTTGCCTTTGCCTGCGGGTGCGGGTGCTTTTGCTGCGTCGTCGCTCTTCGCCATGCCAATAATCCGTCACTATTCGGGGATTCATAGATCTACGGGAAGGCAAGAGCAAGTGTTATGCCAGAGTTGTCTGGTAAGCGGAGACGAAGGAACACCACAAAACAATGTGGGAGGCGGCAAGCCCCCTCCCACATTTTGGATTTGTACTCGGCTCAAGTCAGGCGTAGTAATCGACGGCGCTGGAGCCGATCACCGTCGAAGTCACGGGCGCCACTGCTTCGGCCACATCAATGTGGTTGCCGCTGTCGCCGCTGTCGCCACCCCGCCCGCCACGACTAACGCCAGCAGTCTGGGCCTGCTGTTGCTGCTGCTCCTGGCCACGGGACTGGTCGGAGACATTCACGTCCACCTGCCCCATGCCCTGCTGGGCGAACATCTCCCGCAAGCGGCCGGACTGGCTTTCCAGCGCCTCGCGCACCACCGGGTGGGCGCTCATGAAGTTGACCTGGGCCTGCTGGTCGGCGGTCATGTTGACCTTGATATCCAGGCGCCCGAGTTCGGCCGGTTGCAACTGAATCTCCGCCGACTTGAGGTTGGCGCTGGAGAGGTACATCACGCGGTTGACGATCTCGTCGGTCCAGCCGCTCTGGTGCATGGCCAGCGGTGCATTCGTCACCGGCGGCAAGGCATTCGCGGTTTTCGGCGTGGCCGCCTGGGTCAACGCGGCCAGGCGGTTGGCGAAGTCATCGACGCGGGTGTCGCTGCTGGCCTCCTTCAAGTCCTTGAGGCCACCTTCGATCAAGCCGCTGAAGGCCTTGTCGCCGCCCTGGTCCGTACTGTCCTTGGTGGCTTGCTGGTCGACCATGGTAGCCAGGCCGGCAGCAAAGTTCTGGGCGGCGGTTGGCTGGTCCTGGGTGGTCGGCGGGACGGTTTTGGCCGGTGCCTGGCTGCTGGCCGACACATGCCCGCCCTGCTCCATTGCCAGGCGTACGGCCGGCATGGCGTCCAGGGGATCGACCTCAGGATCGAAGGCCGACGCGGCTTCCTCGGTCGCTGCGATTGGCGCTGCAACCACGGGTGCGGCCTTATCATCCTTGGCAGCGGCAACGGGTGCCGGGGTTTCCACCGGCACTGGCACCACCACCGGGGTGACCGTGGCAATCAATGCCGGGTCGACCACCGGGTCCACCGGAGGCTGCTGCGCCAGGGCCGGATCCACAGGTGCATCGTCATCCTGGCTGGCAGTGTCGTCGGACGATGCCGCAGGCTTGGCAGGCAAGGTATTGCCGCTATCGGCAACCACTGGCGTGCTGGCGGCAGGTTTGTCGTTGCCCGCCGCAGGCTTGGCGCTGGCATCGGCAGGCTTGTCCCGCGTGGGCTTGGCCGAGTTGTCATCAGCCTTGACCGTGGGTTTGGAACCTTGGCTGGCGAACACTTGAGCGAAGCCAGGGCCCTTGTCCCGTGGGTCCGCAGCCACTGCCGGTGGATTGACGGCAGGCGCTTGAGGCTTGGCCGCAGGGGCAGCCTGAAGAAGCGAATTCGGGGCGACTGGCATAGGTAAAGGTCTCCACTGCATGGGGATCGGGGATGCAGTATCAGGAGATACAGCAAGAGTCGGGCCAGGTTTTAAAACTGATGGAATCAAATCTGGAACCGCTGCCGCTCCGACTCATACATCGGCTTCACCAATGCAAACTCATGATCAATCTGGTCCACCAGCGCCCCCAGGTCCGCCGCAGCCTCAACGGACTCCGCCTCCAACCGCTGGCACAAATGCGCCAACCGCACTGCGCCGAGGTTGCCACTGCTGCCTTTGAAGCTATGGGCAATACGCCCCAGTGCCTTGGCGTCGTCCCGCGCCTTGCGCAACGCTTCGACGCGTTTTTGGGAGTCATCGAGGAAGGTATCGAGTAACTTGGGGTACTCGCCTTCCATGACCTCCTGCAAACCCGACAACACGTTCGGGTCCATATGAATCTCAGCCACTTGCTCGCTCCCTGATCAAGAATCGGCGGATTATGCCAGAGCCCCCCAGCAAAACTCTACGCAGACACTGCGCCCGCCGTCGGACCAGCGCACCTCGCTGCTCAGTTGGCGCACCAGGCTCAAGCCTCGGCCAGACAGACAGTCGATGTCCAGCGGCCGGGCCAGCACCTGCTCCACGTCGAACCCTTGCCCACTGTCTTCAAGGCACAGGGTCATCTTGCCGCCCGCCTCGGTGGGTACCACCTGCACATGCACCCGCACATAACCACTGTTTAACTGCGCCAGGCGGTCATTGCGCTGGCGATAATACTCGGTAAAGCCCTGGGCATCGCGCTTGAGCCGCGAGTCCAGGCCCAGCACACCATGCTCCAGCGCATTGGAATACAACTCGGCCATTACGCTGTAGAGCGCCCCGCTCTGCTCGCGCAGCCCCTGGATCTCCAGCAGCAGTTGCAGCAGGTAGGGCAAGGGGTTGTAACGCTTGAGGGTTTCGGCACGAAATTCGAAACTCACCGACCAATCCAGCGGGCACGACTGGCCGCTGTCGGCATACAACGGCCCGGTGGCCCGCAGCGGCTGCCCGGGACTCAGTGTGATCTCCACCATGCTCACGTCATCCCGCGTCACACCGCGAAAGGCCACCAGGGCCTGCTCGATGTCGTCGAACAGCCGGTCGGGCTCACGGTTGGCGGCAAAGACCTGCTGCAAGCGCTCAACGCCAAACAGCTGGTCATTGGCGTCGGCGGTATCCAGCACACCATCGGACAACAGGAACACCCGGTCACCCAGGGCCATCGGCCAGACTTCGGTGCGATCATCAAAGGCTTGCACCGACAGCACCCCCAACGGCAAATGCCGCGACTGCAGCGGCGTGCGCTTGCCGCTGGCGACTTCATGCACATAGCCTTCGGGCATGCCGCCGTTCCACACCTCCACCACCCGCCGCTGCGTGCTCAGGCACAACAAGGTGGCGCAGCAGAACATGTCCACCGGCAGGATGCGCTTGAGCTTGGCATTCATCTCCTGCAGGACCTGCGCCAGGCCGTAGCCCTTGGCGGTCATGCCGTAGAACACTTCCGCCAGGGGCATGGCGCCCACCGCCGCCGGCAGGCCATGGCCGGTGAAATCGCCGAGCAACACGTGCATGTCACCCGACGGCGTGTACGCCGCCAGCAGCAGGTCACCGTTGAACAGCGCATAGGGCGATTGCAGGTAGCGGATATTCGGCGCCGCGTTGATGCAGCCCGAGTGGGCGACTTTATCGAACACCGCCTTGGCCGCCCGCTGCTCACGCAGCAGGTAGTCATGGTGCCTGGCGATCTGGTCGCGCTGCTGCAGCATCGTGGCTTGCAGCCGACGCAGGCGGTCCATGGCGTTGATCTTGGCCGCCAGGATCAGTTGGTTGTAGGGTTTGGGCAGGAAATCATCGCCGCCGGCATCCAGGCACTCGGCCAGGGCGGCACTTTCGCGCAGGGACGTGAGGAAGATGATCGGCACCAGCTCTTCCCCCGCCAACTGCTTGATCCACCGCGCGGCGGCCAAGCCATCCATCACGGGCATGATCGCGTCCATCAACACCAGTTGCGGACGCTCGCGCGCGAACAGTTCAACGGCCTCCTCGCCATTGGTCGCTGTGAGCACCTGATGCCCCTGGCGCCGCACAATGGTCGACAGCAACAGCAGGTCGGCGGCGCTGTCTTCGGCGATCAGGATCGTCAGCGGCTCAACAGCGGGGGCCTGGGCGCTCAATTGATGTCGAACAATTTGTCGAAGTTGGAGATGGCGAGGATTTTGCGCACATCGGAGTTGGTGTTGATCACCTGGACCTCCGCCTCATCGCCGCCGGCATGGTCCCTCAACAGCAGGAGCATGCCCAGGGCCGAACTGTCCATATAAGTGGTTTCTTTCAGGTCGACCACATACAACTCAGGCACCTTGTAGAAACGCTCGTAAGCGTCACGAAATGTCTGGTGGCTGCTGAAATCGAACCGCCCCTTGATTACGATCGTCAACTTCTTCCCGTCCAGGGATACTTCTGACTCGATTGACATGCGACTGCTTCCTTGTCATAGACATAGACACAAGGTGTAGCAGGCGAATGGGATACCAGCAACACAGCAGATCAAATGGGGGGGCGGGCAACCGTCAGTATTGTGATTGGCGCGGGAGGCGCTGGGACAGTTCGTCGAGCAATTTCTGCTCGCGCTTGTCTTCCAGCGCTCGCGCTTCGTCGATGTAGCGCTGCACCAATTTACGCAGGCCTTCGACGCGAGCGAAGGCTTGCTGCCAGCTCTCGCGGGCCTTGTCGAGGTTGTTCTGGTGCCAAGCAAGGCTTTGGCGCTGCTGGCCGACGGCAGTTTCCAGCTGATTGAGAAAGCCCTGGTAACCCATCAACCATTGGCCCGACACCCCCTGGGTGCCGCGCTCGATCCATTGCTGCTGGTACTCGCCGCGAAAGCGCTCCAGGTCGCCCAGCTTGCTTTCCGCCAAGCGCACTTGGCCCTGGAAGTAACCCAGGCGCTGGACGGCGGTTTTTTCGGCCTTTTCGGCCATGTCCACCACCGGGGCCAGGCGCGCTGCGCGGCTGTTGGCCATGGCTTAACCGCCTGGCGCAGGGGCAAAGATGGACTGCAAATGCGCTTCGCTTTCACCCATGCTGATCTTGTCGTTGAGGCCCTGGCGCAAATAGGTCACCAACTTCGGTTGCAGCGCGATCGCCAGGTCCGTGTCGCGGTCACCACCGGCCACGTAGGCGCCAACGCTGATCAAATCGCGGCTCTGTTGATAACGCGACCACAGCTGCTTGAACTGCTGCGCGCGGGCCATATGCTCCGGCGTGACCACCGCCGGCATGACCCGGCTGATGGACGCTTCAATGTCGATGGCCGGGTAGTGCCCCTCCTCCGCCAGACGCCGTGACAGCACGATGTGGCCGTCGAGCACACCCCGCGCCGAGTCGGCGATGGGATCTTGCTGGTCATCGCCTTCGGACAATACGGTGTAGAAGGCGGTGATCGAGCCACCGCCAGCCTCGGCATTCCCGGCGCGCTCCACCAGCTTGGGCAGCTTGGCGAACACTGACGGCGGGTAGCCCTTGGTGGCTGGCGGCTCGCCGATGGCCAGGGCGATTTCCCGCTGGGCCTGGGCGAACCGGGTGAGCGAGTCCATCAGCAACAGGACGTTCTTGCCCTTGTCGCGAAAATATTCGGCGATGCGCGTGCAGTACATGGCCGCGCGCAAACGCATCAGCGGTGCATCATCCGCCGGCGACGCAACGACGACCGAACGCTTGAGGCCTTCTTCGCCGAGGCTGTGTTCGATGAACTCCTTCACCTCGCGGCCCCGCTCGCCGATCAGGCCTACCACGATAATGTCGGCCTCGGTAAAGCGCGTCATCATGCCCAGCAGCACCGACTTACCCACCCCCGTACCCGCGAACAGGCCCAGACGCTGGCCACGGCCGACCGTCAATAAACCGTTAATGCTGCGAATGCCCACGTCCAGCGGCACGCTGATGGGGTTGCGGTTGAGCGGGTTGATCGTGGGGCCGTCCATCGGCACCCAGTCTTCGGCTTTCATGCCGCCCTTGCCGTCCAGCGCGCGACCGGCGCCGTCCAGCACCCGGCCGAGCATGCTCATGCCCATGGGCAGGCGACCGGTGTCGGCCAACGGGACCACGCGGGCGCCGGGGGCGATACCGGCCAGGCTGCCGACGGGCATGAGGAAAATCTTGTTGCCGGAAAAGCCCATCACTTCGGCTTCGACCTGCACCGGGTGGTAGCTGTCGTCGTTGATCACCATGCAGCGGCTGCCCATGGCGGCGCGCAGGCCTTCGGCTTCGAGGGTCAGGCCGACCATGCGCAACAGGCGCCCTTCGAGGATCGGCTGGCCGGGCAATTCGGTGGCCTCGGCATAGCCGCCCAGGCGCTTGGCGAAGCTGGTGCGATCAAGGCGCATCGGGGGCGTCCAGGTCTACGCTCAGGTCCGGCTCGGCGGGGTTCAGCGCCTGCTCGTGTTGTTGATCAAGCAGCTTGGCCATGATCTGGCTGATGCGGGTTTCCACCGTGGCATCGATGCGGCTGTGCTCGGTCTCGACCCGGCAACCGCCGGGCTGCAGCGCCGCATCTTCGACGATGCGCCAGGTTTCTTCGTGGCGCTCGCGCATCGCTTTGACCTGCTCGAAGTCCTGCGGGTTGATGTACAGCCGCACATTGCCGACGCCCAGGGGCAGCAGCTTGAGGGCTTCGCGCATCACGCTTTCGATCTGGCTGGAATCCAGCACCAGTTCGCGCTGGATCACCTGGCGGGCGATGTGCTGCACCAGACCGACCATGGATTTTTCGATCTGCGAATCCTGCTCGGCGATAGGGGCGAACAGGTTGCCCATCAGCCGCTCCAGGCTCGACAGCTTGACGCTCAGCGCCGCCTCGGCTTCCTGGCGCACCTTGAGGGTAGTGCTGCGAAAACCGTCTTTCTCGCCCGCGGCGAAACCTTCGTTGTAGGCCTCCTGACGAATGCTTTCCAACTCTTCCAGGGTCAGTGGCTGGACTTCCTCCAGCGGCACTTCTTCCATTTCCACTGGAGGTTCTTCCACCGGTTCCGGCTCAGGCTCGGGCACATGCGGATCGAAGCTGGGCAACGACCAGATGTCGAACCCACCGACGTCCCGTGCGCGAATCAGATCGCTGGGCGCCTCATCTTTGTTCGACATGGGTAGCGCCTTAGATCATTTCTTCGCCGCCCTTCCCGCCGAGAACGATTTCTCCGGCTTCGGCCATACGGCGGGCAATGGTGAGGATTTCTTTCTGCGCGGTTTCCACGTCGCTGACGCGTACCGGGCCTTTGGCTTCCAGGTCGTCGCGCAACAGCTCGGAGGCACGTTTGGACATGTTCTTGAAGATCTTCTCCTTGACGCCTTCGTCCGAGCCCTTGAGGGCCAGCACCAGCACGTCGGAGGACACCTCGCGCAGCAGCGCCTGGATGCCACGGTCGTCGACATCGGAGAGGTTGTTGAACACGAACATGAGGTCTTCGATCTGGCCGGACAGGGTGTCGTCGATCTCGCGGATCGAGTCCATCAACTGGCCTTCGACCGAGCTGTCGAGGAAGTTCATGATGTCGGCCGCGCGCTTGATGCCACCCAGGGTGGTCCGCGAGGCGTTCGAGTTACCCGAGAACTGTTTCTCGAGAATCGTGTTGAGTTCTTTCAGGGCCGCGGGCTGCACGGTGTTCAGCGACGACACACGCAGGATGATGTCCAGGCGCACTTTATGGTCGAAGTGGCCGAGTACTTCACCGGCCTGGTCCGGGTCGAGGTAGGCCACCACGATCGCCTGGATCTGCGGGTGCTCGTAGCGGATCACATCGGCGACCGCGCGCGGCTCCATCCACTTGAGGCTGTCCAGGCCGCTGGTGTTGCCGCCCAGCAGGATGCGGTCGATCAGGCCGTTGGCTTTGTCTTCGCCCAGGGCCGAGGTGAGCATCTTGCGGATGTAGCTGTCGGAGCCGACGCCCAGGCTGGTCTGGTCGCCGACGATCTCGACGAACTCGCTCATCACCTGCTCGACCTGCTCACGGTGCACATTGCGCATCTGCGCCATGGCCACGCCCACACGCTGGACCTCTTTGGGTCCCATGTGACGCAACACTTGGGCAGCGTCGGTTTCACCGAGGGACAGCAGCAGGACTGCGGCTTTATCGACCTTGGTGAGTTTGGCAACAGCGGCTCGACTATCACTCATCTGCGTTAATCCACTCTTTCACGACCTGGGCCACACGGCCCGGGTCTTCTGCTACCAGACTTTTGATTGCGTTCAACTGAGCGTCGTAACCTTCGCTCGGGCTTGGCAACAGGATGCTTTGCGGGCCACCAAGGCTGACGCGGTCGTTGGCCAGTTCGCCATCCAGGCCGCCCATGCCACCCAACTCGACATCGCTGCCACCGAAGGCCGCCAGTTGTTTCTTGCCGTTGCCGGTGATGTTGTTGAGCACCGGGCGCAGCACACCGAACACCAGCACCAGGATGAACAACACACCCAGCACTTGCTTGACGATGTCCCAGAACCACGGCTGGGTGTAGAACGCCGCTTCGGCGATCACTTCACCACGCTCGGCGGAGAACGGCATGTTGATCACGCTGACGCTGTCACCACGACTGGCGTCAAAACCAACGGCGTCCTGCACCAGGCGCGTGAAACGCGCCAATTCGTCGGCGCTCCACGGCGCGCGTGTTACGGCACCGTCAGCGGCGTTGACCTTGACCTGGTCATCGACCACCACCGACACCGACAGGCGATTGACGCGACCCTGCTGCTGCTTGGTGTGGCTGATGGAACGGTCGAGCTCGAAGTTCTTGGTGGACTGGTTACGCTTGTCCGCCGGATAAGGCGCGAGCATCGGCTGGCCGGTGGCCGGGTCCATGATCTGCTGGCCGTTGGCGTCCAGCAACGGTTGGCCAGGCTGGATCGCGCCAGCAGTAGCAGCGGCACCACCGGTGGTTTGCGGCGCCGAGGCCGGGGCTGGCGGCTGGTTGCTCAGGGCACCCGGCACACCTTGCGGGCCATTGCTGGCGGTACGTTGTTCGCTGGTCGATTGCTCACTGCGCAGGGCCGGCTGGTCCGGGTTGAACTGCTCGGAGGTCGACTCGACGGCGCTGAAGTCAACGTCGGCAGACACTTCAGCCTTGTAGCGGTCATTGCCCAGCACCGGTTGCAGGATGTTGTGCACACGCTGGGTGAGCATGCTTTCCATGCGGCGGCTGTAGTCGAACTGCTTGCCGGCCTGGGTCAGCGCGGAGTTTTCGGCCATGTCGGACAGCAGGTTGCCCTTCTGGTCGACCACAGTGATTTGCGACTTGCTCAGTTCGGGAACGCTGGTGGCCACCAGGTTGATGATCGCCAGCACCTGGCCAGGCTCCAGGGAGCGGCCGGAAAACAGTTCGACCAGTACCGAAGCACTTGGCTTGCGCTCGTCGCGCACAAACACCGAGCTTTTCGGGATCGCCAAGTGCACGCGGGCACCCTTGACGTTGTTGAGGCTGGAAATGGTGCGCGCCAGCTCGCCTTCAAGGCCACGGCGGTAGCGGGTGGCTTCCATGAACTGGCTGGTCCCCAGGCCCTGGTCCTTGTCGAGGATCTCGAAACCGATATTGCTGTCGGACGGAGTCACGCCAGCGGCGGCCAGCTTCATGCGCGCACGGGCCACATCGTCGGCCTTGACCAGCAAGGCGCCGGAGTTGGGCTCCACGGTGTAGGCGATGTCGGCGGCGGCGAGGGTTTCCATGATCTGCTTGGAATCCATGCCCGCCAGGCTGCCGTACAACGGCCGGTAATCGGGTTGCTGCGACCACAGCACTACGGCAAAACCAATCGCCACGCTGGCAGCCAGGCCGACCATCAGGCCCACCTGACGCAGCATGGTCATTTCCGAGAGGTTTTCCAGGAACGACAGGCCAAACAGCGGCGGCTTGCCGTCTGCCTTGGCGGGTACGTTGTCGGAGACTGCTTCTGCCATGACTTAGATCTCGCCCTTAAACCGGCATCTGCATGATGTCTTGATAGGCCTGGACCAGCTTGTTACGCACTTGGGTCAGGGCCTGGAAGGAGACGCTGGCCTTTTGCGAGGCGACCATCACATCGGTGAGGTCTACGCCGCTTTTGCCGATCTCGAACGCATTGGCCAACTGACTGGAGGCTTGCTGGGTGTCACTTACTTTGTTGATGGCCTGGCCGAGCATGTCGGCGAAGCTGCTTTGGCCCAGTTCCGGCGCTGGCGCGACGGATTTCGGTTGAGCCATGGCATCCATTTGCATGGCGCGCATATCCAACATCAACCGATTGAACTCAATACCCTGGCTCATGACCTTCTCTCTCCAACCCGCAAATTTTTGACACTACGCAGCGATTACTAGGGGAAGTAGCAACAAGGGTGCCAGCTCTGTATCAACTCGTAAGAAAAGGCGACAAACCTTGTCAACCTTGTTACCGGTTATGTGGCGAACAAATACGCTTCCACGTCCATCCCGGCGTCGCGCATCTGCGCCAGCTTGTAGCGCAGGGTGCGCGGGCTGATACCCAGGCGCTCGGCGGCCTCTTTGCGGCGACCGCGCTCGGCGCGCAGGGTGTCGATGATCATCTGGAATTCGCGGCGACGCAGGTCGTCACCCAGCCCTCCGGCAGGCTCAGCCTCTGCAACCACCGGCGCGGGCGCCAACGTGGGCAATGGCGCCGCGCCACTGCCCATGGCCAGGCAGAAATCCTGGGGCTGGATCAGGCCGCCCTGCTGCAGAATCAGCGCGCGTTGGATGGCGTTGTCCAACTCCCGCACGTTGCCGGGCCATGGATAGCTGATCAGGCAGGCCTGAGCTTCGGCGGACAGCCGCGCCTGGGCGTGCTTCATTTTTTTGACGTGGTTGTTCAGCAGGCGCTCGGCCAGCGGAATGATGTCTGCCGGGCGCTCACGCAGCGGGCGCCAGGCCAGGGGGAACACCGAGAGGCGGTAGAACAGGTCTTCCCGGAAGCGTCCCGCCGCCACTTCGCCGGCAAGGTCACGGTTGGTGGTGGCGACCACGCGGATATCCAGCTGGATCGGCTTGCGCGCGCCGACTCGCTCCACTTCGCGCTCCTGCAGCACCCGCAACAGCTTGGCTTGCAGGCCCAGGGGCATTTCCGAAATTTCATCCAGCAGGATGGTGCCGCCATCGGCCTGTTCGAACTTGCCCGCCTGGGCCGCGATGGCGCCGGTGAACGAGCCCTTTTCGTGGCCGAACAGCGTGGCTTCGAGCATGTTGTCGGGGATCGCCGCGCAATTGATGGCGATAAACGGTTGCTTGGCACGGGTCGACTGCTGGTGGATATAACGCGCAAGCACCTCTTTACCAGTGCCGGACTCACCGGAGATCAGCACGGTGGAATCACTACGCGCCACGCGGGCGGCCAATTCGAGCAATTGGGCACTGGCGGGTTCGAAGGCAATGGGCCCCTCGCCTTCGCTGGCCGGGATCACGCCCAGGGCGTGGCGCGCGACCAGCTCGATCAGGGCTTTAGGCTCAAAGGGTTTGACCAGGTAATCCGCCGCGCCCTGGCGCATCGCGTCCACGGCACGCTCAACGGCACCGTGGGCGGTCATCAGCAGCACCGGCAGTTGCGGCTGGCGCGCACGCAATAGGCCGAGCAACTGGTGGCCGTCCATGCCGGGCATGTTCACGTCGCTGACCACCAGGCTGAAGGTTTCCTGCTCCACTGCTTCCAAGGCGTCCTCGGCCGAACCGACCGCCCGGTAGTCATGGCCCGCCAACAACAGCGTGTCAGCCAATGCTTCACGCAGGGCACGATCGTCTTCCACCAACAGAACCTTGATAGCCATATCCTTACTCCGCGCTTGCCGCGCAAGAAAACAGCGGCAAGGTCATCAATGCACAGGTGCCACGCCCAACGCGGGAATGCAGCTGCAATTCTCCCTGATGGGCACGCGCCACGGCCTTGACCACGGTCAGGCCCAGGCCGGTGCCGTTGGTCTTGGTGGTAAAAAACGGTTCACCCAGGCGCTTGAGCACCACCGGATCGATACCGCTGCCGCTGTCGCTGATGCACAGGCGCAGGGTTTGTTCGCGGTTGTACAGGTGCACCTTGAGCCGCGCGCCGGGGCCGCTGGCCTGGGTGGCGTTTTCGATCAGGTTGAGCAGCGAGCCCACCAGGGTGTCGCGGTTGCAGAGCAGCTCGCCGAGGTGGCTGTCGCACTGCCAGCGCACTTGCACGTCTTGGATATGGGCAGCAGCCGCAGCTTGCAGGGCCTGCATCAGCTGGGCCGGCGTCACGCGGTCGGTCAGCGGCAATTCGCCGCGGGCAAACACCAGCATGTCGCGTACCTGGTGCTCCAATTCATGCAGGCGCTCCTTCAGGCGTCCGGCGAAGCGCTGGTGGGTGGCGGCGGGCAATTGTTCATCAGTCAAATGACTGGCGTAGATCAACGCGGCCGACAACGGCGTGCGGATCTGATGCGCCAACGAAGCGACCATCCTGCCCAGGGACGATAAACGCTCATGGCGCGCCAGCTGGTCCTGCAGGTGACGGGTTTCAGTCAGGTCGTTAAGCAGCACCAACTGGCCCGGCTCCGCATCCAGGGAACGGGTGGCGATGGACAGGCGGCGCCCGTCCTTCAGGGAGATTTCGTGGCCATCGTCCTCACGCGGCGCAAAGCAGCGGGTGATGACATGGCGCCACAGCTCGCCTTCCAGCGGCAGCCCAAGCATGTCGCAGGCCGCCGGATTGGCTTCACGCACGCGGCCGTCTTCATCGATGACGATCACGCCACCGGGTAACAGCGACAGCAGGTTTTGAAGGCGGTTGGCCAGGCGCTCTTTCTCAGCCAGCTCTTCCATGCGCTGGGCGCTGACCACCGCCAGTTCGCCTTTCAGCTCGGAGACCCGGGCTTCCAGCAGGCTGTAGGAGTCGGTCAGCTGGCTCGACATCTGGCTGAACTGCGAGAACGCCTGCTCAAGACCCTGACGGGTCGGCGGCTCGACAGGCGGAACCAGCCCCTGAATGGCAGGGGCCGAAGATAGTTGGGCGGCGTGGGGCATCATGCTCTCTCGCTTGGCTGACCGTCAGTTAAACGGAACGTTGCGAGAGCTGTAGCAATAGTTGTGCCGAAAAAAAACCGCTGAAATATCAGCGGCTTGGAAAACAGGCGTCAATCATCTGCCTGTTCATCACCGTCTTTGCGGCTCATTCCGTACTTGCGCATCTTCTCCACCAGGGTGGTTCGACGGATGCGCAGACGCTCGGCGGCACGGGCGACGATGCCGTTGGCGTCGTCCAGGGCCTGCTGGATCAGCCCCTGCTCCAGGTTGCCGAGGTAGTCCTTCAAGTCCAGGCCTTCAGGCGGCAACATGGCGGTGGAGCCGAAGTCCGGGGTGTGGCCGTTGATGGCGACCCGTTCTTCCATGTCGCTGCGCAGACTGTCGACCAGTTGCTCGTCTTCGTCGTCGACGTAGCGGAATTTCTTCGGCAGCTCGACCACGCCGATCACACCGTAGGGATGCATGATCGCCATGCGTTCCACCAGGTTGGCCAGCTCACGGACGTTGCCCGGCCAGCCGTGGCGGCACAGGGACATGATTGCGGCCGAGTTGAAGCGGATCGAACCGCGCTTTTCGTGTTCCATGCGCGAGATCAGTTCGTTCATCAGCAGCGGGATGTCCTCCACGCGCTCACGCAACGGGGCCATCTCGATAGGGAATACATTGAGGCGGTAGTACAGGTCTTCGCGGAAGCTGCCGACCTCGATCATGCTTTCGAGGTTCTTGTGGGTTGCGGCGATGATGCGCACGTCGACGCTCTGGGTCTTGTTGCTGCCCACGCGCTCGAAGGTGCGCTCCTGCAATACGCGCAGCAGCTTGACCTGCATCGGCAGCGGCATGTCGCCGATTTCGTCGAGGAACAGGGTGCCGCCGTTGGCCAGCTCGAAACGCCCGGCACGGCTGGTGATCGCCCCAGTAAAGGCGCCCTTCTCGTGGCCGAACAGTTCGCTTTCGAGCAGCTCTGCCGGGATCGCCCCGCAGTTGACCGGCACAAAAGGCCCGTCGCGGCGCTTGGAGTGGTAGTGCAGGTTGCGCGCGACCACTTCCTTGCCGGTGCCCGACTCGCCGAGGATCAGCACGCTGGCGTCGGTATCGGCCACCTGCTGCATCATCTGGCGCACGTGCTGGATGGCACGGCTGGTGCCAACCAGGCTGCGGAACAGGTTGGGTTCGCGGTGGCGACCGCGCTCGCGTGCCTGGTCGTACATCTCGCGATAGACCTGGGCACGGTGCAGGGAATCAAGCAATTTGCTGTAGCTGGGGGGCATTTCCAGGCTGGAAAGCACGCGGCGGCGCTGGTCTTCCGGCAGCTCGACAGAAGAAATATCACCGATTAGCAACACCGGAAGGAACTCATCCCAGGTAGACAGTGTCTTTAACAAGCCCAAAACACCACCTGGAGCGTTTACCGTCCCGATCAGCACACAAATGACTTCACGGCTCGACGACAACGAGCTGGACACCTGCTGCCAATCATGGCTGCCGCAGGGCAGATTTTCTTCGCCAAGAAAATTCAAAATCACCGCCAAGTCGCGGCGGCGGACGCTATCGTCATCGATCAGCAGAATTTTGGTTTCACGCCACATGCAATAGCAACTTCCCTAGTAAAACTTCCTGCCCCGAGATTGTGGGCAATCGAGGCGCCTGTAAGACTTCTTACCTTACTAGACGTCTGAAATCTGAAAACAGCACTAGTTAAGTCAAAAAAGCTGGTACGGTCAAATTTATGACGCACCGGTAGGATTAACTGCGACTGTTCAACCGAACAGATGGTAAACCTTTGACGCATTTTTCGCTTGGTTGATCTGCGACATCTCTTCAAAAATCGCCTGGCGCTCGCCTGTCGTCACCTCAAGCAACTGCTGGTAAACCGCCAGCAGGCTCTCAAGCTTTTCACGCAACGCATCCTCATCCACCGGTGCTTCGCTGAGCACCTCGTCGATCACGTTGCGACAGCCCATGTCCAGCTCGCCAATGGCGTCCCAGTTACGGTCTGCCAGCGCGCCGATCAGCGCTTCACGGGTTTCATCAATGCGTTGCAGTGCTTGGCTCATGACGTGTTCCTCAAGGCCGATGGCCTTATTCTGCTGCTGCCTGTGGCGCCGCGATAGCGTCCCAGCCTTCTTTTACGGTGATCAGCAAACGCGCCACTTCGTCGATCATGTCGGCGTCGTTATGCAGGTTTGCTTCCATCAGTCGGTTGGTCATATATGCATACAAACTTTCCAACTGCTGGACGTAAGCCGGGTTATCACTCTTTGCTGCATCCAGGCCGTCACGCAGGCCGATCACGATATCGATGGCCTTGCCCAGCATCAGGCCCTTCTGCGCGATGTCACCACGAGCCAGTGCACCTTTGGCCTGGGCCATGCGGTCCAGCCCGCCTTCCATCAGCATCTGCACCAGACGATGCGGGCTGGCTTCGGAGATCTGGGCATGGGAATTGACCTTCTGGTATTGGCGAAGGGCTCTCATGGGATTCATGTTTCTACCTCGTGACAGGCGACAGCGAAAAGGATTCTAGTAACCAATATGTCGACTGACCCGCAAAAAGCTTTAGGGCCAGTCGTGCTCCGATAAAAAAAGGCCAGGCAGTTTGCCTGGCCTTTATCGCAGGCTGCGATCAATTATTGGTCTTGGGATTGTTCAACGCATTGAGCGTAGTCATCACACTGGTGCTTTGCTGACGCAATTGCGCGACCAGGGTATCCATGGCGTTGTATTTGGCGGAGAGGCTGTTGGTGAGCAGGGTCATGCGCTCGTCGAGCGAGGACTGTTGCTTGGTCAGGTCCTTGAGACTCTCGGACAGAGAAGCAGAACGTGTTGCCAGAACACCTGTACTTGCCTTGGCAAAGTCATCCGTGGCGCTTTTCATCCGCGCCAGCATGCCGTCTTTACCGCTGAACATACTGTTGATGTCGGCGCCGTTGGTTTTAACCGCCGCGTCCCACTTTTTGTCATCAATCGCCAGCAGACCAGTGGTCGAACTGGTGGTCACGCCGAACTGAGCCAGGGACTTGAAGGCCCCGTTGCCCGACAGCGTGTTGAACTCATTGCGGATCGTGCTCTGCAACGAACGCATGGTCGAGTCACCCGTCAACGCTGCCGCAGTGGTGCTGCCGTCCAGGTTCGTGGTGACCTTGGTTTCGGCGTTCATCGCTGTGATCAGGGCGTTGTAGGTGTCAATGAACCCCTTGACCCCGGACTTGAGCGCGGTGTTGTTGGTGCTGACGGTGATGAGCGTGGCGTTCTTGTCACCCGTATTGCCCGTTTTGTAAGTCGACGCTGCTACCAGCTTGATATCCACGCCACTAAGAGCACCAGTGATGGTGTTGGACTTGGACACAGACGCAACCCCATCAATGCTGTATTGCGCATCCTTGGGATAATCAACGACCGTGGCGTCCACATCCAGCCCCGAGGTGCCAGACAGCGTGAGGTCCGAGCCCGTCCCCATATTGGTAGAGGTTAGGATCAATCGAGAACCGTTGGAATCGGTCTGGATGTTGGCACTCAGCCCCGACGTGCCAAACTGCGTATTGATCGAGTCACGTACCTGCTGCAGGGTCGCGCCGGCTGGAACGCTGAGGCCGTAAGCCTTGCCGGACTGACTGATGGTCAACGTGGTCGGCTTATCCGTCGCGTTGACAACCGTCGAAGTGCCACCGCTGAAGTTCTTGCTCGACAGCTTGGACGCCTGGGCCAACTGGTCGACGATCAACCGGAAGCTGCCGTTCGAGGCCGTATTGCTGGCCGTCATGGTCGCGGTCTTTTCATCCGACGACGAACCGCTCAAACCGGTGAAGCTACTGTCCTTGGACATGGTGTCCAGGGCGTTACGAAACGCATCCAGCGCTGCCTGAACCTTGCCGATCGAAGACAGCGTGGTGGTCGCTTTCGCGGACGCGGTATTGATCTGCGTTTGCTTGGGCACCTTTTCGGCGTTAACCAAGGATGTCACGATCGCTTGCGTATCGATGTTCGAACCGATACCACTTACCGTTGAACCCGCCATCATCTATCTCCTGTTCGGTGGCTGCCGTTATCTTGACTTATTACGCCTCAAGACAGGACAGCAACAAGTTTCATGCCAGCTCAGGCCTTGTCGTCAAACAACAGGTTGCTTGCGCTGCTGAGGTTCTGTGCCAGCTTCAATGCTGTTTCCGACGGAATCTGGCGAATCACTTCACCATTGTCGGTATTGATGACCTTGACCACCACACGGTGGGTGGAATCATCAATGGAAAAATCGAGGCTACGCTGGGTAGCTTGAACGAAATCGCGAATATCGGTGACTGCTTTTTCCAGGTCGGCGCGTGCGGGCTCTTGGCTAATCGCGGGCGTTGCCTGGACATTCAGAACGTTGTTGTCAGCCACTACCTTGGCAGGTGCGCTTTGAGGTGCAACCGGCGGATAAGACTGGTTCAGCTTTACACTCATGTCCATGTCCAATCTCCTCTAAACCGAAAAAACGGAAGGGCACGTAGACGCGCCCTTCCGTTAGTTACCAAGCGCTGGGATTACTGAAGCAGCTTCAGTACAGCGGATGGCAGCTGGTTAGCCTGCGACAGGATCGCGGTGGAAGCCGATTGCAGGGTTTGTTGCTTGGTCAGTTCGGCGGTTTCGGAAGCGAAGTCGACGTCCTGAACGGTGGAACGTGCAGCGGTGGAGTTCTTCTGAATGTTCTGCAGGTTGTCTGCAGTGGTAGTCAGACGGTTCTGAGTAGCACCCAGGCCCGAACGAACGCCGTCAATGGTGCCGATGGCCTTGTCGATAACAGCCAGCGCGTTTTGAGCGTTGGTAGCGTCGGTCACGTCGGTGTTAGAGATGGTGGTCTTGGTCGACGAAACGGTAGCAGCCGAGAACAAGTCCGATACACCAGTAGCAGCGTCGCTCAGGGAGTAGCCTTTAGCCGAATCCAGGGAAACCTGACCGGTCACAACGATTGCAGCAGCACCCAGAGCAGCCGGGGTGGCGAATGCGCCAGCGCCATCTTTAGCGCCAACCAGGATGTTGGTCTGGGCGTTGGCATCAGCACCAGAGAACGACAGGTTTTCGCCGGAATCCGACTTAACCGACAGGGTTTTGTTGGATTCGTCGTAGTTAACGCTGATGCCCAGTTTGGCAGCGTTCGATTTCAGCTGGTCAGCCAGGCCGGCCAGGTCCTTCACGCCGACGAAATCAACAGCATTACCGCTACCTACAGCCAGTTTGAAGTTCGACGGAGTGGCAGCGCCTACTTCCAGTTTGACTTCAGTGCTGGCGGTAGCGGTCAGGCCACCGATCGAACCGTTCAGGCCCGCAGCGATGTCTTTAGCCGAAGCGCCTGCAGCGTAAGTTACGGTTTTGGTCTGACCGTTGCCGGTAACAGTGATGTCGCCGCCAGCCAGGCCAGTTGCGCTAGGCACGATGGCCTTGGTTTTGACCTGCTGCGAACCAATGTTGTTGGCTGCAACGTTTTCCAGGCTCAGGTTGATGGTTTCGTTAGCGTTAGCGCCAACCTGGATAGCTTTGGTACCGTACGAACCGTCCAGCAGCTTCTGGCCACCGAAAGTAGTGGTTTGCGAGATACGGGTCAGTTCCGAAGTCAGAGCTTGGTATTCATCGTTGTTCGACTTACGGTCGTCAGCGCTGAGGGAGCCAGTAGCGGAAGACAGAGCCAGGGTACGCATTTTTTGCAGGATGTCGGTCGAAGCCTGCATCGCGCCTTCAGCGGTCTGAGCGATGGAGATACCGTCGTTCACGTTTTTTACAGCTTGGCCCAGGCCGTTGATTTGGCTGGTCAGGCGGTTAGCGATCTGCAGGCCAGCAGCGTCGTCTTTAGCGCTGTTGATACGCAGGCCGGAAGACAGGCGCTGCATGGAGGTGGCCAGGGCGCCGCCGGCTTTGTTCAGGTTGCCCTGAGTAGTGATCGAAGCAATGTTGGTGTTTACTGTTAAAGCCATGACGAAATCCTCGTTGGATGGATACTGCGGCTTCCGGCCCTGGCAACCGCCGGGTGTGGCCTGAGAACCTACGTAATAGTTATCGTCGTGGTAGCCGGTTGCTTGAGGATTTTTTTTGATTTTTTTAATGGCGCGGGGCCACCCCTTGCAATTCAAGGGTTTACGACGGCCCCAAAGCCTTATTTCATTGGGTTTTCTGGCGTCAAATAAAAAACGCCGATGAGCTTTCGATCATCGGCGTTTCTTTATATGAGCGCTTATAGGGTCACGGACGATAGAGAATCGCCGATCCCCACGACAGGCCCACACCAAAACCGCTGATTGCCACGCGCTTCCAGGTGGCGTCCATCACATGCTTTTCCAGCAGCAACGGAATACTCGACGACACGGTGTTGCCGGTCTCGACCATGTCCTTGATGAACTTCTCCACCGGCGCGTCTTCGAAACGGCGGGCCACGGCGTCGACAATTGCCGCACTGCCCTGGTGAATGCAGAAGGCATCGATCTCATCGGCCTTGAGATCCGACTCGTTGAGCAGCTCGTGCAAATGCGCCGGCACCTTGAGCAAGGCGAAGTTGAATACCTGGCGGCCGTTCATGAAGAACACGCCATCGCTGACCTTGAGGTGCGGTGCGCCGGAACCGTCGGTGCCGAACTTGGACTTGCCCAGCAACCACGGCGCATCTTCGCCCATCCAGGTGGCGGTGGCGGCATCGCCGAACAGCATGGTGGTGTTGCGGTCTTCCGGGTCGACGATCTTCGAATACGGGTCGGCGGTGACCAACAGGCCGTTTTTCAGGCCGGTGGCTTCCATGAAGCCCTTCATCGCGTAGATGCCATAGACGTAGCCGGAGCAGCCCAGGGAAATATCAAACGCCGCCACATGCGTGGGCAGGCCCAGTTTGTCCTGGACGATCGCGGCCGTATGGGGCAAACCCTCTTCATCGCCGTTCTGGGTGACGACGATCAGTGCATCGATGGACTCGCGCTTCAAATCCGGGTTATTGGCAAACAACGCGTTGACCGCCTCGACACACAGATCGGAGGTTTCCTGCGCGGCTTCCTTGCGCGGCAGGAACGCCGAACCGATTTTGCCGATGATGAATTCTTCATCCTTGGCGAACTTGGCACCCTGGGCGTAGTTATCGATCCCGTCTGCCGGCACGTAACTGGCGATGCTTTTTATGCCAATCATTGTGGCTTCCCAATACTAAATAGCTGGAGAACACCCCAGGGCATGCGCCCGGAGTGCTGACAATAAAGGGGATAACCCCATAAAAATCTCGCTGAAAGCCGCCCCGCAAGGACCCTGTGACGACTTATCCTTTTCACACGATACAGTGAAGATGCGCTTTATGACTCGCAGGTCACTCAATTTTGTGTGGTTTGTGCAAAACCTTCAAACAATTAACCCCCGGAAACGACAGCGGCCCGCCCTGTTTCCAGAGCGGGCCGCTTGACTTGGCACCGCTTACATCTTGTTGAACAGGCTCAACTGCGAGACTTTTACGAATGCCAGTTGCGAGGCTTCCAGCATGGTTTGCTGGAGGGTCAGGTTGATCGCCGCCTCGCCCATGTCGATGTTGGCCAGGTCACTCATCGTGGTCTTGTTGGCCAGGCCGACACTGGTGTTTTCACTGGACTGCACTGTGAGTGCATTCTGTCGCGCACCGATGGAGCCACGCACGTTGTCCACCTGATCGGCCGAGTTGGTCAGGTTACTGACGGCGGCGTTCAAGGCGTCCTGAAGCTTGACCCGCGCACCGGGGATACCATCCGCCGGCTGCTCCAGGGCCTGACGCAGCTGGCTCAGGGTGTCGAGGGCGTTCTGGGTTCTCTGGGTGGTGTTACCGACCGAAAACTGATCGCCGGTGCTCGGCGTACCGCTCAACTCGAAGGTGACACCCGCGGCGGTGATCGTGTCCTTGGCTGGCGGCGTACCGCTGACGATCACGCCATTATCGACAATCGGCTTGCTGTCGGGGGTATACGGCTGGGCATACACCTTATAAGCAGTCGGGTCGACATCGTCGAACTTGATCAGTACGCCGCTGTTGGGAAACGTACTGGAGTAGTCGGCTGCACTGCTGACGCGGGCATTGGTCAGTTGCGCCGCCGAAGTGTTGCTTGCGGTGCGAGAGACATTGAACGCGTCCGGCTTGGCGGCCAGGGTGAACTCGCGCCCTGCGACCAACGCATCGGCATCCGGCCCGGTGGCCACGCCGGTGAGGTCTGCGGTGATATCGAATTTGACCCCGCGCACATTGATACTGGCGCTGCCTTCCTTGGTGGAGTCGAACGTGCCATTACCTGGAAGCTGCGAGGTAATGTCGTTGTTGTCCTTGTCGGTCACAACGTACTGTGTGCTGCTGGTAAAAGTCACCTTGTAGGGCTGGCCGTCGGCAAACTGCTTGGTGTAGTCGATCCCCGACGTTACCAGGCCAGCAGAGATCGCGACCTTGTGGTCATCCACCGTCGCAGGCGTCGTGTAGGTGGACTGGGTGCGGCTGGCGTTGACAGCCCCTTCCAGGATGGTCTTGCCTGTGTCGCTGGTGCGCACCTTCAGCGTCTCGGAGACCTGCAGGCTCAGCTCATTCTCGTCGCCCTGATAGCTATAAGTACCATCGTTATTGCGCGAATACGGCGGCGTGTCGGTCTTGGAACCGGAGAACAGATAGTTGCCCGCCGCATCCTTGCTGTTGAGCAAACCCAGCAGCTGATTTTCAAGCGCGCCCACCTCGACCGCAATGGACTTGCGGTCAGCATCACTGGTCACGCCACCCGCGCGCAGCGCCAACTGGCTGCCGGCCTGGATCGTGGTATTGATCGCATCCAGCACGCTTTCTTCGTTCGTCAGCGTATTTTGAATGCTGGTGATGTTGCCGCTGTACTGGGCCAGCATGTCTTTTTGCTGTTGCAGCATCAGCAAGCGCTGGGCGGCAACCGGATCATCCGCAGCGGTCTGTACACGCACGCCGGAGCTCGCCTGTTCCTGGGCCTTCACAACGCTGGAATAGTTGTTCTGATACTTGACGGCACTGGTGTCGTAATACTGCTGTGTAGAAATGCGCATCGTCCCAGACTCCCTTAAAGACTATTGATCAGCGTGCTGAAGGTTTCTTGCGCAGCCTTGATGATCTGCGACGACGCCGTGTAGTACTGCTGGAACTTGATCATATCGCCCGCCTCTTCATCCAGGTTGACCTGGGATACGGAGTTGCGCGCGTTCTTGTTGGCGGCCAGCAGCGCACCGGTAGCGGTGTTGTCAGTGCCGGCCGAGGCGGCTTTGGCGCCGACGGTGGAAACCAACTTGCTGTTGGCGCCCACCAGGCTGGTACCGCCACTGCCATCGGCCGCCAGGCCTACGGTTGCCTTGGTCTGCAGGTCGAGCAGTGCCTGGGCGTTGCGGTTGTCGGACTTGCCGGTGGCATTGAACGAGAACGAGGTGCCGTCGCCGTTGGCCGGCGAACCGCCCACCGTAGTGTCGAAACTGAAGCTCTTGGCTGGCGACACCAAGGCACCGCTGGCATCACGCATCGGCACGCTGATGCTGATTTTGTTGGCTTGCCCCGGAATGATAGTGCCGGAGCCGATGGGATCACCCTGGGCGTTACTCAGCGTGTAGGGCTGGGTGCCATCGGCCGCCGGTTTACCGAAAACCATCTTCACCGGCATCGAGTACTCGATACCTGTACGCAGTTGTGCCGTATCGGCACCGCCCTGTATGTCCAGGGGCACGGTGAGCGTCGGCGGCGTGAAGGTGCCGGTGCCCTCGTTGGTCTTGCCGGCCTCGCCCTGCAACGGCGCGGCAAAGGCAATCTTGCTGGGGTCGCTGAGGACCGTGCCGATTTCCTTGGCGCCGTTGGCGGTGGGGCTGACCTTGAAGCTGTCACCGGCTTGCACCGCACCGCTCTTGACCGCCAGGGTGAACCCGTCGATGACCGGCGGCGGCGTGGCACTGAGGTCATAGGTGCCCATGGCCTTGCCGTCGGAACGCAGTACCGTTGCCTTGTTGAGATCGGTGCCGTCGTTGAAGCTGACCTTGTAATCGAAGTTGGTCAGCTGAGTGCTGTCCTTGATCGTCACGCCCAGGGCGCCGTCGCCCAGGTTGCCCTGGGCAGCCAGGCTACGCAGGGCAACCGAGGCTGCGTTGTTGATGTCGGTGAACATCGAGGCGCCGAATTCGCCATTGAGGTCCAGGCCCTGGCCCAGTTGGCTGTTGACCGTATCAGCGGTGGCAATCGCGATGCGCCCCAGATCATTGATCGCAGGAATCAACGCGTCGCTGCGATAGCGCAACAGGCCGCCAATGCTGCCACCGCTGATCACGTTACCCAGGTCCAACGTCGTCCCGCCGCCCGCATTGAGTTGGATCGTGTACTGGCTGGCGTCGCTCTTGCTCGGTACGGCGGAAATCGTGCTGGAGCGATCACCCAGCACAAGGGATTGGCCGCTACCGGTGCTGACACTGAACACACCGTTCTTTTCGGTGGCAGTCACGCCGATCAACTCATTGAGCGAACGCACGGCTTCGGCGCGGGCGTCCAGCAGGTTGGCCGGGGTGGTGTTCGAAGAACCCTGAACCTGGACAATCTGCTTGTTGAGAGAGGCAATCGACGATGTCAGTTGGTTGACCTGATCGCTCATTGAGCTCAACTGGCCGTTGATGGTTTCTTTCTGCTGGCTCAACTGCGTGGAGATCGCGTTGAACCGGTTGCTCAGCGTCTGGGCGTTCGTGAGCAGGATCTGGCGGGCCGAGGTATCGTTGGGGTTCGCCGAGGCGGTCTGCACAGCAGCGAAGAACGAGCTGAGTACGGCCGACATGCCGGTGGTCTTGTCCGACAGGGTCTTGTCGACGGCACTGACCTGATCCAGGTAAGCCTTGGCATCACTGTTGAGCGAGGTGCTGTTCTGGTAGGCGGTGTCCAGGTATTCGTTGTACACCCGGCGCACGTCGGCCAGGGTGGTGCCGCTGCCGATGAACACGCCGCCATATTGGTTCGACGCATTCGCGCTCTGGGTAGTCTGCTGACGCGAATAGCCCGCGGTATTGGCGTTGGCAATGTTATTACTCAAGACCGACAACGATCCTTGAGCGGCGTTAAGCCCTGACATCCCGATGTTGAGCAAACTCATGGTTCAGACCTTATAAATGAGTGGTCGCGCCAGCGGCAGCGTAATTCTGGTAACTGTTCATGGTTTTTGCGATCTGCGAAATCTTGCTGGCATAGGCCGGGTCGGTGGCGTACCCGGCTTTTTGCAACTCGCGTACAAACTGTTCGGGGTTATCGGCCGATTTCACAACTTCTTTATAGCGATCATTGCTTTGCAGCAATGTCACGAGGTCATGGAAGCTGTCCTGGTAGGAGTCGTAAGAACGGAACTGCGCCGTTTCCTTGACCATCGCCCCATCACGAAACTCGCTGGTGATCGCGCGGGCCTGGCCGCCCTGCCAACTCTGGCCGGCCTTGATGCCGAACAGGTTATGGCTGCTGCTGCCATCCTCGGCGCGCATCACCGACTTGCCCCAACCGGTTTCCAGGGCGGCCTGGGCCACCAGGTACTTAGGATCGACACCGATGCGCGCGGCAGCCGCCTCGGCCATCGGCAACATGGTGGCGACGAACTCATCCTGGGAGCTGAACGCCTTCTTCGCCGGCGCCAACGGTGGCTGGGCCACGGCGCGGCTGTAGATCTGCATACGATCGTTGGGCACGGCAAAGCTGCGCGCCGCGCTGTTGACCACATTGTCTTGCAAGGCACTGTTGCGCAGCGGCGCGGCCTTGGCTTCGGTGGCGACCTGGGTCGTCGGCACGATGCCGGCGAGCAGGCGATCGGTCAGCTTGCTCGGCAAGGCGATACGACGCTGGTTCATCAACTGCATGTCGTTGCCGTGGGATGCTGCGGCGCCTACCTGGGGTTCAGCCACGCGGTACGCCCACAGCGGACGCTGCCCGTTGGAGCGGCCCAGCGGGCCTTGAGCCTGGGTGCCTGCGGCAATTTCGGTCGGCACATCGACCTTCTTCGTTGTCTCGGCCGCTGCCGGGCCCTGCAGGGTGGAAGCCTGGGCCTCCACCGGTTTGTTCTTTTGCATCTGGCGCATCAGCACGTCGGCCAGGCCGATACCACCGCCCTCGCGGGACAGCGAGACCGCCAGTTGCTGGTCGTACATTTCCTGGTACTGCTTGGCCGCCGGGGTGTTCAGCGGGTTGTCCTTGCCCAGGGCGTCGGTGGCCGAACGCATGGATTTGAGCATCTCGTTCAAGAACAGCGACTCGAATTCCTGCGCCACCTTGCGCATATTGCCTTCGCTGTTCTTGTCGCCGACTTTCAGTTGGTTCAGGCGATTCAAGTCAGAATACGAACCCGAATCCGCCGTACTGGTCAGGCCGCTGTTACGCATGTCCATGGCCATGGCCTTAAATCACGATCAGGTCGGCTTGCAACGCGCCGGCCTGCTTCAAAGCTTCGAGGATCGCCATCAAGTCGCCTGGCGCTGCGCCCACCTGGTTCACCGCACGCACAATCTCATCCAGGGTCGTGCCGGGGCCGAACTTGAACATCGGCTTGGCCTCTTGCTGGGCGTTGACCCGCGAGCGTGGCACCACCGCCGTCTGGCCATTGGACAACGGCCCAGGCTGGCTGACGATCGGGTCTTCGGTGATGGTCACGGTCAGGCTGCCGTGGGTCACCGCCGCCGGCGAGACCTTGACGTTCTGACCGATCACGATGGTACCGGTACGCGAATTGATGATGACCTTGGCCACCGCCTGGCCCGGATCAACTTCCAGGTTTTCCAGGATCGAGAGGTAGTCCACGCGCTGGCTGGGGTCCAGCGGCGCAGTCACACGGATCGAGCCACCGTCGATGGCCTGGGCCACGCCAGGGCCGAGCATGTCGTTGATCTTGTCGACCACACGCTTGGCGGTGGTGAAGTCCGAACGGTTGAGGTTCAGGGTCAGGCTGTTGCCCTGGTTGAAACCGCTCGGCACAGTGCGTTCAACCGTGGCGCCGCCGGGAATCCGACCGGCCGATGGCACGTTGACGGTGATCTTCGAACCGTCACGACCCTCGGCGTCAAACCCGCCCACTACCAGGTTGCCCTGGGCGATGGCGTAGACGTTGCCGTCGATACCCTTAAGCGGCGTCATCAACAGGGTGCCGCCGCGAAGGCTCTTGGAGTTACCGATGGACGACACCGTGATGTCGACCACCTGGCCCGGCTTGGAAAACGCCGGCAAATCGGCACTGATCGACACCGCCGCGACGTTCTTCAACTGCACGTTGCCCGAACCCGCCGGCACCTTGATGCCGAACTGCGAGAGCATGTTGTTGAAGGTCTGCAGGGTGAACGGGGTCTGGGTGGTCTGGTCACCCGTACCGTTGAGCCCCACCACCAGGCCGTAGCCGATCAACTGGTTGGAACGCACGCCGGAGATGCTGGCGATGTCTTTCAGGCGCTCGGCCTGGGCGACAGCGCTCAACGTCAGCAAGAGTGCGGCAGCCATCAGTTGTTTGAGTTTCAAAGTGGCCACCTAGAAAGGGAACAGCGGGCTAAGGAAGAAACGGTCGAACCAGCCCGGCTGACTCGCATCAGCGAACGAACCCGTACCCGAGTAGGTAATGCGTGCATCGGCAATGCGCGTCGACGACACCGTGTTGTCGGTGGAAATATCATCGGCACGGACCATGCCGGCAATACGCACCAGCTCGTCGCCGGTATTAAGCGTCATCCACTTCTCACCGCGCACGGCGATGATGCCGTTGGGCAATACATCGGCCACCGTCACAGTGACCGAACCGCTCAAGCTGTTGCCCTGCGCTGCCGCGCTCTTGCCGTTGGTGGCGCGATCACCGCTGTAGCCGGCATTCAGACTCAGATCACCACTGCCCAGGGGGTTATTGGTGTTGGGCACGGCGCCAAACAGCGAGCTCAAACCAATGCTGGCCGTGCTGCTCTTGTCGATCTGGGAGTTGGCGTTCTTGCTGGCCTGGGTTCGCTCGTTCAGGGTGATGGTGATGATGTCACCCACGCGGAACGCCTTGCGGTCGCTGTACAGGTTCTGTTCGAAACCGGCCTGGTAGATCGAGCCATTGTTGGCCGCCGCCGGCAATGGCGTGCGCGGCAACACCGGCGCGTAGTACGGGTCATTGGGTTTTGGCGTCGGGGCGACACAGCCCGCGAGCACGGCAATCCCACTCAATGCCAGAACGGAAACATAGCGATTCATGACCCTTACCTCACGGTGTTGCAGGAGCTCTCAGGAGCGCCCCATGGACTTGATTACAGATTCTGCGTTACGAACGAAAGCATCTGGTCGGCGGTGGAAATCACCTTGGAGTTCATCTCGTAGGCGCGCTGAGTAGTGATCATGTTGACCATCTCTTCAACGGTGCTGACGTTGGAGGTTTCCAGGGTGCTTTGCAGCGTGGTGCCGAAACCGTTCAGGCCGGGAGTGCCGATTTGCGGCGCGCCGCTGGCGGCGGTTTCCAGGAACAAATTGCCACCCATGGCCTGCAGGCCGGCCGGGTTGATGAAGTCGGCGGTCTGCAGATTTCCGATTACCTGGGACGCCGGGTTGCCGGCCACGGTGATCGAAACGGTGCCATCGTTGCCGACGGTGAAGGTCTGCGCATCGGCTGGCACCACAATCGCAGGTTCCAAGGCGAAGCCGTTGGCGGTGACGATCTGGCCGTTGGAATCCAGGTGGAACGTACCGTCACGGGTGTAGGACGTGGTCCCATCCGGCTGCAGGATCTGGAAGAAGCCTTTGCCGTTGATTGCCATGTCCAGCGGTTGGCCGGTCTGCTGCAGGTTACCGGCGTTGAAGTTCTTCTGGGTGCCGACGATCTTCACACCGGTACCCAGTTGCAGACCCGACGGCAATTCGCTGTCCTGAGTCGACTGGGCGCCTGGCTGGCGCTTGATCTGATAGAGCAAGTCCTGGAACTCGGCGCGGTCACGTTTGAAACCCGTGGTCGACACGTTGGCCAAGTTGTTGGAAATGGTGGTCAGGTTGGTGTCCTGGGCGGACAGACCTGTTTTGGCAACCCATAGAGCCGGAAGCATGCTGTTCTCCTTTGCGCGCCTGTTTGTTGGCGCCGCGTTACACAATTAGAATTCGGTGGTCGCCTGTCAGCTCATCTGCATGACGCGAGTCATGGCCTGGTCATCTTCCTTGGCGCTGTTCATCATCTTGATGTGCAGCTCGAACTGCTTGGCAAGCGCCAATACGGCGGTCATTTCCTCCACCGCATTGACGTTGCTCGCCTGCAGGAAGCCCGAGGTCAGCGTGACGTTTGCGTCGGCCTGTGCCGGCTGGCCATCCATGGTGTGGATGCTGCCGTCCAGGCCTTTGGTCATGTTCTTAAGGTCAGGCTGGACCAGCTTGATACGGTCCACCTCAGCCATCACCCGTGGGCCTTCACCCATAGCGCGGATGCTGATGGTGCCGTCGGCGCCCACTTCGATCTTCTGTTGGGGCGGCACGGCAATCGGGCCGCCGTTGCCCATGATCGGCATACCGTTGCCGGCCCGCAGCACGCCCAGCGCATCGACGTTCATGCTGGCGCTGCGCACGTAGGCTTCGCCGCCGTCCGGGGTTTGCACGGCCATCCAGCCGTCACCACTAACGGCCACGTCCAGGTCACGGCCGGTCTCGATCATCGCGCCAGGCGTGAAGTCGGTGGCTGGGCGCTCGGTCATGGCAAAGGCCCGCGCCGGAAAGCTGTCACCGAACACCGGCATCGAACGCGCCTGTTCCAGGTCACGTTGAAAACCGTTGGTGGAAATGTTCGCCAAGTTGTTGGCATGAGCCTTCTGCGCCAGTGCGTTCTGGCTGGCGCCGGTCATTGCCACATAAAGGTACTTGTCCACGCTTCTTCCTCTTTCTGACGCAGGCTTGCCGCCCACCGCTGTACTGATGAGGCTTAAGCAATTTGCGAACCAACTTTTAAAAACAGGGGAAAGCCCAGGCGGGGCGGGGTTTTGCGGGCAGGCAGCAGGATTTTAAGGACTGGGGATAGTCGAAAAAACGGCGGACTTATGCCGCTTACGGCAAGTACCCGTCTTACGGGTGACAGAGAACCAATGCGGGAGGGGCCGTTGGTTATTTGTCCGCCTTGAGGATTTCGTAATCGCGCAACTTATTGGCGATGGTGGTGTGCGACACCCCCAGGCGCTTGCCCAACTGCCGGCTGCTGGGGTGCTCGACATACAGGCTCTCGAGCACCGCCTTCTCGAAGCGCCCGACGATCGCCTCCAAGCCGCCCTCCAGGGAAAAATCGCCAAGGGGTTGGCGCACGCCGTAGTCCGGCAGGCGAATGTGCTCGACCTTGACCGTCCCGCCCTCACACAGCGACACCGCCTGGAACAGCACGTTTTCCAACTGCCGCACATTCCCCGGCCAGTGGTAGTGGCTGAGGCGATCCATCGCGGCAGGTGCCAGCCTGGGCAGCGGGCAGCCAATCTGCCGGCTGGCCTGGTCGAGAAAGTGCTCGACCAGCGGCGCAAGGCCGTCGAGGCATTCGCGCAGGGGCGGGATATGCAAGGACAGCACGTTGAGGCGGTGATAGAGGTCCTGGCGGAATTCGCCACGGGCACAGAGTTCGGACAGGTCCACCTGGGTGGCGCAAATCACCCGCACATCCAGGTACACCTCTTCGTCACTGCCCACGCGCCGAAAGCAGCCGTCCTGCAGGAAGCGCAGCAATTTCACCTGCAAACGCGCACTCATTTCCCCGACGCCATCGAGAAACAACGTACCGCCCGCCGTCAGTTCCAGCAGCCCGAGCTTGCCTTCGGCCCGCGCGCCTTCAAACGCGCCGGGGCCGTAGCCGAACAATTCGGTCTCGGCCATCGACTCGGGCAGCCCGGCGCAGTTGAGCGCCATCAAAGGCGATTGCCCGCGTGGGCTGGCCAGGTGGCAGGCGCGCGCCAACAATTCTTTGCCGGTGCCAGTTTCGCCTTCTATTAATAGAGGCGCATCCAACGGCGCCATGCGCCGGGCTTCGCGCACCACGGCGGCCATGACCCTGGAGCTTTGGAAGATGCTGTCAAAACCGCGCAGTTCCTGTTTGCGCACGTTGTAGATGCGCTCGCCCACGCGGTCGGCGCGGTGCAGGGTCAATACGGCACCGGCCATGGCTTCGCTATCATCGTGCTCGGAGGATTGCAGCGGCGCGATATCCGCCAGGAACACGTCACCCTTGACCTTGACCCGCAGGCCGTTGATTCGCGATTTACTCGCGCGCACCAGTTCCGGCAAATCGAAATCCTCGGCGTAGCGCGACAGCGGAATGCCCGGTACCTCATCCACCCGCACCCCGAGCAACTGCGCGGCCGCGCGGTTGGCGGCTACGATGGAGCCGCCCATGTCGATCGACAGCACCGGAAATTCAAGCGCACCGAGTAGCGCATTGAGCTCCATGTGCCGACGCTCGCTGGGCATCAGCCCTACCCGTTTAACGCCAAACACCCCCGCTATCGCCTCGAACTGCGGGCGCAGTGCCTGGAATTGCATGTTCACCAGGTTCGGGCAGAACAGGTAAATGGCGTTGCCATGCTCGCCACCCACCTCACCCTTGGCGACGTTGACGCCGTACTCCACCAACAGGTTGAGGATGTCGCGCAGGATGCCGATGCGGTTCTGGCAGTGCACTTTGATACGCATGAAAAGGCTCGAAAAGTGGGTAGGCGCCGCGTCTTTTTGTCGCTGGGCGCAGATAGTCGTCAAGATTATGTGACAGCTCGGGGGCTTTTCCCAGCCCAATACGCCAACCAGCCGCGCAACCGTAACGAATACTTTACGAAAATCGGTAATTTTTCCTACGTAACCGATGTTGAAGCCGATGGAATCTTGCTCCGCACGGCGTATCAATAGGCTCATCCCAGGACATAACAAGAACGAATGCCTAGCAGGAGAGCCGTATGAAGCAGACGCACTACGTGGCCCGCGAGCCCGATGCGCAAGGTTTTATCCACTACCCGCCGGAAGAACACGCGGTGTGGAACACCCTGATCACCCGCCAGTTGAAAGTGATCGAGGGCCGCGCGTGCCAGGAATACCTGGACGGCATCGACAAGCTGGGCCTGCCCCTGGATCGCATTCCGCAATTGGGCGAGATCAACCAGGTGCTGGCCGCGACCACCGGTTGGCAGGTCGCCCGCGTCCCCGCGCTGATCCCCTTCCAGACGTTCTTCGAATTGCTCGCCAACAAGCAGTTCCCGGTGGCGACCTTTATTCGTACCCGCGAAGAATTGGATTACCTGCAAGAGCCGGATATTTTCCACGAGATCTTTGGCCACTGCCCGCTGCTGACCAACCCGTGGTTCGCCGAATTCACCCACACCTACGGCAAGCTTGGCCTGGCGGCCAGCAAGGAGCAACGGGTGTACCTGGCGCGCCTGTACTGGATGACCATCGAGTTCGGCCTGGTGGATACCCCCGAAGGTCGGCGTATCTACGGTGGCGGGATTTTGTCGTCGCCCAAGGAAAGCGTGTACTGCCTGTCGGACGAGCCCGAGCACCAGGCCTTCGACCCGCTGGAAGCGATGCGCACCCCGTACCGCATCGACATCCTGCAACCGCTGTATTTCGTGCTGCCCAACCTCAAGCGCCTGTTCGAAGTGGCACAGGAAGACATCATGGGCATGGTCGAACGCGGGATGCAGCTTGGCTTGCACGCCCCGCTCTTTACCCCAAAGGCGGCCCCCCAAACCCAAAGCCGCGTGAACTGTGGCGTTTAAGGCCAGGTGAGTCTGTTCCCTGGCCCCGCGTTGCTTTAGGGTGACGCCACTGACCTTCACCTATTCGAATTCAGGACACCGACCATGACCACCTTGAACCAAGCCCACTGCGAAGCCTGCCGCGCCGATGCCCCGCAAGTCAGCGATGAAGAACTGCCGGTGCTGCTCAAGCAGATCCCCGACTGGAACATCGAGGTACGCGACGGCGTGATGCAGCTGGAAAAGGTTTTCCTGTTCAAGAACTTCAAATTCGCCCTGGCCTTTACCAACGCCATGGGTGAAATCTCCGAAGCCGAAGGCCATCATCCGGGCCTGCTCACCGAATGGGGCAAGGTCACCGTGACCTGGTGGAGCCACTCCATCAAGGGCCTGCACCGCAACGACTTCATCATGGCCGCGCGCACCGACGAAGTGGCCAAGGACGCCGAGGGCCGCAAGTAATGCATTTCGATGCCATAGGCCGTGTACCCGGCGACCCGATCCTCGGGTTGATGGACCTGTATGCCCAGGACGCCAACCCGAACAAGTTCGACCTCGGCGTAGGTGTGTATAAAGACGACCAGGGCCTGACGCCGATTCCAGCCTCGGTGAAGCGCGCCGAACAGCGCCTGGTCGACACCCAGACGACCAAGACCTATATCGGTGGCCACGGTGATGCAGCCTTCGGCACACTGATCAGCGAACTGGTACTGGGCGCCGACTCCGCCCTGCTGCGCGAACACCGTGCCGGCGCGACTCAAACCCCTGGCGGCACCGGCGCCCTGCGCCTGAGCGCCGACTTCATCGCCCACAACTTGCCCGGCCGTGGCGTGTGGTTGAGCGATCCGACCTGGCCAATCCACGAAACCATTTTTGCCAAGTCGGGGATCAAGGTCAGCCACTACCCGTACGTGGGTGCGGATAATCGCCTGGATGTGGCGGCGATGCTGGCGACGCTGGCCACCGTGCCCAGGGGCGACGTGGTGCTGTTGCACGCCTGCTGCCATAACCCGACCGGGTTCGACCTGTCCCAGGATGACTGGCGCCAGGTGCTGCAGATCGTGCGCGAGCGCCAGTTGCTGCCGCTGATCGACTTCGCCTACCAGGGCTTTGGCGACGGCCTGGAGCAGGACGCCTGGGCGGTGCGCTTGTTCGCGGCGGAACTGCCGGAAGTACTGATCACCAGCTCCTGCTCGAAGAACTTCGGCCTGTACCGCGACCGTGTCGGCGCGTTGATCGTGTGCGCGGCGGACGCCGAGAAGCTGACGGATGTACGCAGCCAGTTGGCAAATACCGCGCGCAACCTGTGGTCGACGCCGCCGGACCACGGTGCAGCGGTGGTCGCGACGATCCTGGGTGATGCCGAGCTGAAAAAGCAGTGGAGTGAGGAAGTCGAAGCCATGCGTGCGCGAATCGCGCAGTTGCGTTCCGGACTGGTGGAGGCGTTGGCGCCCCATGGTTTATCGGAGCGGTTTGCTCACATCGGAGCGCAACGCGGGATGTTTTCCTACACCGGTTTGAGTGCCGGGCAGGTGAAGCAACTGCGCGAGAAGCACAGCGTGTATATGGTCAGTTCGGGGCGGGCCAACGTGGCGGGTATTGATGCGACACGCCTGACACTCCTGGCCGAAGCCATCGCCGACGTCTCCCACTGACGAAACCGGGACTGAAAATGTGGGAGGGGGCTTGCTCCCGATGGCAGTGGGTCAGTGACAGGTGTATTGGCTGACACTCCCGCATCGCGAGCAAGCCCCCTCCCACATTTTGACCGAGCACACCCCTCAGCTGGCGACCATCTCGGCCTTGAGCTGCGCCTCTTTCGCCTGCGCATCCGCCAAGCGATACAACTCGATACTCCCGTCCCAGTGCTCGATCAACGCCGTGCACGACTCCACCCAATCCCCGCAGTTGAGGTAGTCCACCTCGCCCACTTTGCGAATCTCCGCATGGTGGATATGCCCGCACACCACGCCATGCAACTCGCGCTTGGTCACTTCGTGGGCGATGGCTTCTTCAAAATCGCTGATAAAGCTCACGGCGGTTTTGACCTTGTGTTTCAGATACGCCGACAGAGACCAGTAGCCATAGCCGTAACGGGCGCGCCAGTGATTTAACCAGCGGTTCAAGGTGAGGGTGAACTCATAGGCCGAGTCGCCCAGGAACGCCAGCCAGCGGTGGTAACGGGTAATCACATCGAACTGGTCACCGTGGATCACCAGCAGGTGACGACCGTCGGCCGTCACGTGCACGGCCTCATCCACCAGCTGGATATTGCCCAGGATCAGCTTGGAGTAGCGGCGCAGGAACTCGTCGTGGTTGCCGGTGACGTAGATCACTTCGGTACCGCGCTTGGCCATGGTCAGCAGGCGGCGGATCACGTTGGTATGGGCCTGGGGCCAATACATGCCGCCGCGCATTTTCCAGCCGTCGATGATATCCCCCACCAGGTACACCTTGTCGGCGTGGTAGCCCTTGAGGAACTGCGATAAATGTTCGGCCTGGCAATCCCGGGTGCCCAGGTGCACGTCGGAAATCCATAGGGTACGAACCCGCTGCTTGCGGCTGGGTTTGGTGAACTCGGCACTGGTCATGGGCATCCCTCGACGCTGTTTTCGCGAGCTTGCGCCTTGGCGATTAATAGCCCATGACAGTCGTGCGTCAGTCTGATGACAACGCTCGCCGACCGCGAAGCGTTGTAGACTGGCGCCTTGCTGCCCAGGAGACCGCGATGAGACCGTCGCTTACGCTACGCCACTACCTTGAAGCGCCCATCGCCCACAGCCATGACCATGCGCAGTTGGTGTTCGGCCTGTCCGGGCACCTGGACCTGGAAGTCGACGGCCTTGGCAGCCAGGTGCGCGAAAGCAGCGTGATGGTGCTGCCCTTCTCCGCCCACCACGCCTGTGGCAGTCGCGATGGCAGCCGCTGCCTGGTGCTGGATGTGCCCACGGAGCATTGGCTGCTGCACTCCCTGGGCGAACACGCCGACGCCAGCCGCCGCCTGCTCGATCAACCGGCACGCCTGGCCTTGGATTCCCGGCAACACCAACTGGTGCAATGGCTGGCGCACAGCCCCGTGGATGACCCACTGATCGTCCAACAGGGTGCGGTGCTGTTGCTGGCCAGCCTCAATCATTCGCAGGCGCCGCTGCTAACGGGCCGTCGCCTGCCGTATGCGGCATTCAATGCGCATATCCAGCAACATGTCGCGCATCCGTTGCAGGTCGCCGATCTGGCGCGTATCGCCGGCCTGTCGGTGGCCCGCCTGCATGCGCGCTTCATCGCCGAGTGCGGGCAGACGCCCATGGATTACATCCGCAGCCGTCGCCTGCAACTGGCCTTGAACCTGCTGCGCGAGACACCGCTGCCCGTCGGTGAAATCGCCGTGCGGGTTGGCTACACCTCACAAAGTGCCTTTGCCGCCGCCATGCTGCGCGAATTTGGCGCCTCTCCCGGCGCGTTGCGGCGCGCCACATAGGGCGAGCCTTGCGCTAAAAATCGCGAGTCCCACGACAGACGCACACACCTGCACCCTCTAGACTGCGAACCTGTCACTCCCGTTGGTTCAAGGATCGCAATGACTCCCCGCTCAGCCCTCGGCGCCCTGCATATCGGCGCACTGATGTTTGGCCTTACCGGCGTTTTCGGCAAGTTGGCGGCCGCGTCCCCGGCCATCATCGTCTTCGGTCGCGCCGCGTTTGCCGTGATTGCCCTGGCAGTGTTTGCACGCTTCGCCAGCAACGCCCCCTGGAAAACCCTGGCGCTGCAGGACTGGCGCCGCCTGCTGGTCAGCGGTGTGTTGCTGGCGGCGCATTGGGTGACGTTCTTCATTGCCGTCAAGGTCGCTGGCGTGGCCGTCGCCACGCTGGGGTTCACCGCATTCCCGGCCTTTACCGTGATCCTCGAAGGGCTGATCTTTCGCGAACGTATTCGCGCCAATGAAATCGTGCTGGTGGCCTTGGTCACCGTAGGCCTGGTGCTGGTGACGCCGGACTTCAACCTCGCCAGCGAAGCCACGGGCGGCCTGCTTTGGGGGATTGTCTCGGGCTTGCTGTTCTCATTGTTGTCGCTGAACAACCGCGCCAGCTCCGGACGGATTCCCGCCGTGCAGGCAGCACTGTGCCAGAACGTGGTGGTCGCCGTGTGCCTGCTGCCCGTGGCCGCGCCGGGGCTGGCGGACGTTCGCGCGCTGGATTGGTTGTGGATCGGTCTGCTTGGGGTGTTCTGCACGGGCCTGGCCCACAGCCTGTTTGTCGCCAGCCTTGCGGTGATCAAGGCGCGCACCGCCTCGGTGGTGTTCGCCATGGAGCCGGTATACGGCATCACGGTAGCCTGGCTGCTGTTTGCCGAGACGCCGACCCTGCGCATGCTGTCGGGCGGCGCGTTGATCATCGTCGCCATCGTGCTTTCCGGGCTGATGGGCAGCGCCAGCCAGGCCAAACAGCCTGCTGCAGCGGCCTGATCTATACTTTAAACATCCGCAACAGTCAGCCGTCGTTCAACGGATAAAGGCTCCTCGACGACAGCCAGGGTGTTTTCTGAAGTTGCTGCACGTGAGTGGTCACTCCATAAACGCGATGCAGGGGTTTCATCATGGAAATGTTCATCAGCTTGTTGGTTCAGATCATCAGCGGTGCCGTCGGTGGCAATTTGGCCGGCATGACCAAACAGAGCCTGGGGACCGGGCTCAATACCATGCTGGGTGGTGTCGGCGGGCTCGTGCTGGGCCAGGTCGTCGCCGCGCTGACCGGCACTTCGGGCGGCGAGGCGCTGGATGTGGCGGCAGTCGGCAGCAATATCGTCGGCGGCGGCGTGGGCGGCCTGGTGCTGACCTGGGTCGTGGGCTTCATCAAAAGCAAGATGGCCGCTAAATAGCGGTGAACTGAGGGGTCACCGTCCTGGTGTGGCGGTGACCTTCATTGCGTACGGTCGTTGTGGCCCAGGTCGCGCTGTGGATCGATCTGGTCGCGCACCCGTTGCTTGAGCACCTTGGCTTCAGGGAATCCACCATCCGCCTTGCGCTCCCAGATTTGCACGCCATCGCAGGTGATGCGAAACGCCCCGCCGGTCGCCGGCTCCAGCGCCACTTTACCCAGGTCCTCGGCAAACGTACTCAGCAGCTCCTGCGCCAACCATGCGGCGCGCAACAGCCACTGGCACTGGGTGCAATAGGTGATAACGATCTCGGGTTTGGTCAACGACATAATTTGACAGGCTCCTGGCGTAACGGGCTCAGCGGATCGGATGGCTATAATACCGGCCTTTATCGCCCAGCCTCGAGATTCATGATGCGCCGCCTGTTGTCCTGCCTGTTTCTTTGCCTGCTCCCTCTTGTCGCCGATGCCGTTGAGACGCCTCGCCCCAAAATCGGCCTGGTACTGTCCGGCGGTGCCGCCCGGGGCCTGGCGCATATCGGCGTGCTCAAGGCGCTCGAGGAACAGGGTATTCATATCGACGCGATCGCCGGCACCAGCATGGGCGCGGTGATTGGCG
Organism: Pseudomonas sp. BIGb0381; assembly: GCF_024809815.1. NCBI lineage: Bacteria > Pseudomonadati > Pseudomonadota > Gammaproteobacteria > Pseudomonadales > Pseudomonadaceae > Pseudomonas > Pseudomonas sp. BIGb0381. The sequence continues at coordinate 643,120 of NZ_JANUEN010000003.1, read as the reverse complement.
GGCTGTATGCGTCGGGCTACAAGATCGATGAACTGGAAAAACTGGCGCTGGGCATCGACTGGCAACAGGCGCTGTCCGACGCACCGCCACGGGAAGACGTGCCGTTTCGACGCAAGCAGGATGACCGGGATTTCCTGGTCAAGCAGAAGCTCAGCTTCCGCGATGACGGCAGCCTCGGCCTGCCCCTTGGCGTGATCCAGGGCCAGAACCTGGCGCTGTTGCTGGAAAGCATGTTCGCCCATACCAGCAACACGCGTAATTTCGACAAGCTGCCAATCCCCTTTCGCGCCGTGGCCACCGACATCACCACTGGCGAGAAAGTGGTGTTCAGCAAGGGCCACCTGCCCCAGGTGATCCGAGCGAGCATGTCGATTCCGGCCGTGTTCGCCCCGGTGGAGTTGGATGGCCGGCTGCTGGTGGATGGCGGCATGACCGATAACATCCCACTGGATGTGGCGCGCGAGATGGGCGTGGACATCGCCATCGTGGTCGACATCGGCACCCCCTTGCGTTCACGCAAGCAACTGGCAACGGTGGTGGATGTGCTCAACCAGTCCATCACCCTGATGACCCGGCGCAACTCCGAAGAACAACTCAAGGCCCTGCATCCCAAGGACGTACTGATCCAGCCGCCGCTGGCCGCCTATGGCGTGACGGACTTCGGCCGCGCCAAGGACATGATCGACGCCGGCTACCGCGCCACCCGCGCCCTCGACCTGCGCCTGGCCCATTTGCGCCCCGCCGAGCCGATCGACCCGCAACTGGTAGCCGCGCGTACCCCGGGCGAACGCACCCCGGTGATTACTGCGATCAAGGTGGAGAACGACTCGAAAGTCAGCGACGACGTGATCCGCTACTACATCCGCCAACCGTTGGGCGAACCGCTGGAGCTTGGCCGCCTGCAAACCGACATGGGCACTCTGTATGGCCTGGATTACTTCGAGCAGGTGCAATACCGCGTGGTGAAAAAGGGCCAGGAGAACACCCTGGTGATCAGCGCGCGCGGCAAACGCAGCGGCACCGACTACCTGCGCCTGGGTCTGAACCTGTCGGATGACATGCGCGGCGACAGCGCCTTCAACCTCGGCGCCAGCTACCGCATGAACGGCATCAATCGCCTGGGTGCCGAGTGGCTGACGCGGGTACAGATCGGTGATCGGCAGGAGCTTTACAGCGAGTTCTACCAGCCGATGGACACCGGTTCGCGCTACTTTGTCGCACCGTATATCAGCGCCCAGGCACAGAACGTCGAGCTGATCCTGGACAACGACCCCATTTCCGAATACCGCCTGGAACGCTACGGCTTCGGCCTGAACGTGGGACGCCAGATCGGCAACAGCGGCGAGATCCGCTTCGGTGTCGGCGAGGCCTGGGGCAAGGCGGATGTGCGCATCGGCGACCGCGACCTGCCAAGTGTGAGCTTCAGCGAAGGCTTCTATGAACTGAAGTACTCCTTCGACTCCCTGGATAACGTGTACTTCCCCCACAGCGGCGAGGACATTGGCCTGGCCTTTCGCGAATTCGAACCGGGGTTGGGCTCGGACCAGCGCTATCGACAATGGGAGTTCAAGCTGGACAAGGCCATGAGCCATGGCCCGGACACCCTGGTACTGGGCGGTCGCTACGGGCGCACCCTGGATGATTCGGACGTGGTGATTTCCAGCTTCCTGCTGGGCGGTGCGCGGCAGTTGTCGGGCTTCCGCCAGGATGCGATTTCCGGGCAGAACATCAGCTTGATGCGCGCGGTGTACTACCGCCGGCTGACACCGCGCTCCTACCTGCCGCTGGATTTCCCGCTGTACCTGGGCGCCTCCCTGGAACGCGGCCGCGCGTGGAACAACGACAATGAATTCGACAGCGGCTATATCAACGCAGCGAGTATTTTCCTCGGGTTTGATACGCCGCTGGGGCCGCTGAATTTCAGCTATGGGTTCAACGATGATAATCAGAAGGCGGTGTACCTGAACCTCGGGCAAACCTTCTAACCCCCCCGTTCACGCTCGTGTAGCAGCTGTCGAGCGCAAGCGAGGCTGCGGTGGTCGAATCAGGACTTTTCCAGATTCGCCAGGATGTGCCCATGCACCCGCATGCATACACGCATATCTTCTTCGTCAATGCCCATAAACAGTTCCTGGCGCAAAGCCGTGGCAATCGTCTCGATCTGCTCGATCAACGGCTTGGCGGTGTCACACAGCAGGATACGTTTGGCGCGACGGTCTTCCACCACGGCCTGGCGTTGCACCAGGCCCTGGCCTTCTAGGCTGTCGAGCAACCGGGCCAGTGTCGGCCCTTCTACGCCGACGCTTTGCGCCAGCTCACGTTGGGTGGGCGCTTCTTCGAAACGAGCCAGGTGCAGCAGCACCAGCCAGCGCGCCTGGGACAGGCCCAGCCCGGCCAAACGGCGGTCGAGCTCAGCGCGCCAACCTCGGGACATTTGCGCCAGCTGCATGCCAAAACGGTGTTGATCGGTTAACGGCATAAAAAACTCATGGTTTAGACTGAAAATAAAGTATGGCTAATTATTAGTCAGCTAAGCATGAGCCATGTCACTAGGCAAGACTTGCTATGTACTGATTCGTTACATTGACGTAATTGGCACATTAAATTTCGAATTCAGACTGCAAAGCGGCCCGCACGCAGTACAAAACCCCTTCCGGCACACGCCCTGCAAACAGCGGTGCAATCTCCGCAACCGGTGGCAATTCGCCTTCTCCGTCGAGGAATGCGTCCTGGATTTCGCCGAGCAAATCTTCCGGCAAATCAAGGGCCTGCTCCAGGGACAACTGCTGCTTGCCGATGGATTCGGCCAGCAAGGTATAGACGTTTTTCTCCGAGCATTGCAGCTGGCCGGCGATCTGGACCGGGGTCATGCCGGCGCGTGCCAAACTGATCAGTTCATGGCGAATATCGGCGATTTCCTTCGGTGCTTCGACCTGACCACCGAGCACTTCGAGGAACGCCTGGCCGTAGCGCTCCAGCTTACGCGCACCGACGCCGCTGACCCGCGCCATTTCGGCCATGGTGGTGGGCTGCTCGCGCAGCATTTCCAGCAAAGTGGAGTCGGGGAAAATAACGTACGGCGGCACGCTGTGTTCCTGGGCCAGTTTGCGTCGCAGGGTACGCAGGGCTTCCCACTGCTCACGTTCTTCACCCCGGACAAGCTGGCTGGCCTGGCTGGTGCTGGTCTTGGCGGTAGTCTGCGGCTTGAGGTCGCGGCGCAGCTCCAGGCTCACCTCGCCCTTGAGCAGCGGCCGGCAACTGTCGTTCAGGCGCAGGCCGCCATACCCTTCGATATCGATGTCCACCAGGCCACGCGCAACCATCTGCCGGAACAGCGAACGCCACTCACCTTCGGCACGGGCCTTGCCGACACCATAGACCGAGAGTTTTTCGTGGCCGAAGCTGCGCACTTTCTCGTTGTCCTTGCCCAGCAACACATCCACCAGATGGCCTACGCCATAACGCTGGCCGGTGCGGTAGATCGTCGACAGTGCCTGGCGGGCCGGCTCGGTGGCGTCCCAGGTCTGTACACCATCAATGCAGTTATCGCAGTGGCCGCACGGTTGCGGCATGTCCTCGTCGAAGTACGCCAGCAAGGTCTGGCGGCGGCAGCGGGTCTCTTCACACAATGAGAGCATCGCGTCGAGCTTGTGCTGCTCCAGGCGTTTATGGCGTTCATCGCCTTCGGAGTTCTGCAACATCTGCTTGAGCATCACCACGTCCTGAAGGCCGTAGACCATCCAGGCATCGGCTGGCAGGCCATCACGACCGGCACGCCCAGTCTCCTGGTAATAGGCCTCAAGGGACTTGGGCAGGTCCATATGGGCCACGAAGCGCACGTTGGATTTGTCGATGCCCATGCCGAACGCGATGGTAGCCACCATGGTCAGGCCTTCCTCGTTGAGGAAGCGTTTCTGGTGGGCAGAGCGCGTATCGTTGGGCAGGCCGGCGTGGTACGGCAGCGCCGGATAGCCCTGCTCGCAGAGGAATGCAGCCACTTCATCGACCTTCTTGCGCGACAGGCAATAGACAATGCCCGCATCGCTGCGTCGCTCCGAAAGGAACGCCAGCAGCTGCTTGCGAGGCTGCTCCTTGGGCACGATGCGGTAGAAAATATTCGGCCGGTCGAAGCTCGACAGGAAGCGCTCGGCGTTCTGCAGGTGCAGACGCTCGACGATTTCTTCACGAGTGCGCTTGTCGGCGGTGGCGGTCAGGGCGATGCGGGGAACGTCCGGGAACAGCTCCGCCAGTTGACCGAGCTGCAAATATTCGCGACGAAAATCATGCCCCCATTGCGATACGCAGTGGGCTTCGTCGATGGCGAACAGGGCAATTTCCAGGCTCTGCAAAAACGCCAGCATGCGCGGTTGCACCAGGCGCTCAGGTGCAAGGTAGAGCATCTTCACTTCACCGCGCTTGATCCGCGCGGCCAGGTCGCGTTGCTGCTCGGCACTGAGGGTGGAGTTCAACGCAGCGGCAGCGACGCCGAGCTCTTCCAGGGTCGCGACCTGGTCATCCATCAACGCGATCAGCGGCGACACCACCACCGCCAGCCCGTTGCGCAACAACGCCGGTACCTGGAAGCACAACGACTTGCCGCCGCCGGTAGGCATCAGGACCAGCGCATCACCACCCTTGGCCACGCGCTCAATGATCGCACCCTGGCGGCCACGAAAACTGTCGTAGCCGAAGATGTCCTTGAGGACGCGTTGAGCCTGATCGAGCATGTATAACTCCAACAAAATAGTGCCGAAATCCCTCTGTACAGGCTGGCCGAAAAACTTCGGCTTCACGGAAAATAATCCGTAAGCGAAGTTTTCTCGGCCTGGCGCTTGGCCTGCAGGGGCATCACAAAACGCGGCAGTATACCCGAGCGTCATCCGGCAAAGGGCGCCGCTGACGAATTGCAGCCTGTCTCAAAAACCTGGCAAATATGCATGCCGACTGGCTTGGGCGCGCAAGAAAGCCTAGAATTCAGCATCGTTTATTCCCAAGGTAGTCCTTCAATGTCCTTCGCTGAGCAACTAACCCGCCTGCAAGCCTTCCTCGACGCCGATGAGCTGCATGACGAGGCGCTGGACTACGTGGCCGCCCACGGCTACCTGACCGCCCTGTCGATCTGCTCCGAGGTCGTTCCCGACCGTGAATGGATCGACGCGCTGTTCGCCGAAGAACCGCACTACGCCGACGCCGCACAGCGCGAAGAAATCGAATCCACCCTGCTGGCCCTCAAGGCCCACATCGGTCGCCAACTGGCTTCCGATGAGGAGTTCGAGCTGCCGTGCGACCTGGACCTCGGCGAAGAGCCGGACGACTCCGACCTGCGCGGCTGGTGCATCGGCTTCATGGAAGGCGTGTTCCTGCGCGAAGCTGCCTGGTTCGAATCCGCCGAGGAAGAAGTCAGCGAAATGCTGCTGCCGATCATGGTCGGCTCGGGGCTGTTTGAGGAAGAAGCTGAATTTTCCGACATCGCCGCCGACGCCAACCTGATGGACGACATGATCGTACAGATCCCGGAAGCGCTGACCGCCCTGTACCTGCTGTGCAACGCTCCTGACGAAAAACCGGCGATCCTCAAGCCACGTCACCACTGAGTCGCCTGCCCGTGACACCCATGGGCAATCGCTCGCTGCTCCTGCGTTACGTGCTGCTGGCCATCGGCTGGCTGAGCGTAGCGTTGGGAGTGATCGGTATTTTCCTGCCGGTCTTGCCGACCACACCCTTCCTTCTTCTCGCCGCCGCCTGCTTCGCTCGAAGCTCCCCGCGTTTCTACCAGTGGCTGGTGGAACACCCGCGCCTGGGCCCTTGGATTCGTGATTACCTGGACGGCAACGGCATTCCACTCAAGGGCAAGGTCTACGCCATCGGCCTGATGTGGCTGAGTATCGGTTTTTCCTGCTACCTGGTACCGCTGCCATGGGCCCGCGGGTTCATGCTGACCAGCGCCGTGCTGGTGACAATCTACATCCTGCGCCAGAAAACCCTGCCACCGCGCTAAGCGCCCACTGCGACATTAGATCCCACACGACCTTGGTCGACACTGACTAACCCCAGGCATCATGCGAGACTGTCCAACCGGGCCCGGAATGCCTGGGTGTTCTCATGCTCGGAGTTACCATGACGTTGTCCAGCGGGCTGATCGCCGCCGTTGCCCTGGCCTATATGGCCATTATGTTTGCCATCGCCTTCTACGGTGACCGTCGCCGCGCGCCGCTGCCGCCGCGCATGCGTGCCTGGGTCTATAGCCTGTCGCTGGCCGTCTACTGCACCAGTTGGACCTTCTTCGGGGCCGTAGGCCAGGCCGCCGAACAACTGTGGGCGTTTTTACCGATCTACCTGGGACCGGTGCTGCTACTGGTGTTGGCACCCTGGGTGCTGCAGAAGATGATCCTGATCAGCAAGCAGGAAAACATCACCTCCATCGCCGACTTTATCGCTGCACGCTATGGCAAATCCCAGTCCCTGGCGGTGGTGGTCGCGCTGATCTGCCTGGTGGGCGTGCTGCCTTATATCGCCCTGCAACTCAAAGGCATCGTGCTGGGGGTCAACCTGCTGATTGGCGCTGGCGCGGACACCACCGGCACCCGCGCCCAGGACACCGCGTTGATCGTGTCCCTGGTGCTGGCGTTGTTCACCATTGTGTTCGGTACACGCAACTTGGACGCCACGGAGCACCACCGTGGCATGGTCTTGGCGATTGCATTTGAGTCCCTGGTCAAGCTGTTCGCATTTCTCGCAGTCGGCGCGTTTGTGACCTACGGCCTATATGACGGTTTCGGCGACCTGTTCAGCCAGGCGATGCTCGCACCACGCCTGGAGGAATACTGGAAGGAAACCATCAACTGGCCGTCGATGGTGGTGCAAACCGGCGTCGCCATGATGGCGATCATCTGCTTGCCTCGACAGTTTCATGTGACGGTCGTGGAAAACATCGACCCACAGGATTTGCGCCTGGCCAAGTGGGTGTTCCCGGCCTACCTGATCCTCGCCGCACTTTTCGTAGTGCCGATCGCCCTGGGCGGCAAAATGATGCTGCCTGGCTCGGTGCTGCCGGACTCCTACGTGATCAGCCTACCCATGGCCGAAGCCCATCCGGCCCTCGCCGTGCTGGCGTTTATCGGCGGTGCGTCGGCGGCCACCGGCATGGTGATCGTGGCGAGCATCGCGTTGTCGACCATGGTCTCCAACGACATGCTGCTGCCCTGGCTGCTGCGCCGTTCCAGCGCCGAGCGACCGTTCGAAGTGTTCCGCCACTGGATGCTGTCGGTGCGCCGGGTCAGCATCGTGATCATCCTGCTGCTGGCGTATGTCAGCTACCGCCTGCTGGGCTCCACCGCAAGCCTGGCGACCATCGGCCAGATCGCCTTTGCCGCCGTGACCCAACTGGCCCCGGCCATGCTCGGCGCGCTGTACTGGAAACAGGCCAACCGCCGTGGCGTGTTTGCGGGGCTGGCAGCAGGTACATTCCTGTGGTTCTACACCTTGGTCCTACCGGTTACCGCGAAAAGCCTGGGTTGGTCCCTCACCCTTTTCCCGGGGCTGACGTGGATGCATTCGCACCCGCTCGGTTTGTCCGTCACCTCACTGACCTTGGGCACGGTGTTCTCCCTCGCAGGTAACTTCACGCTGTTCGTGTGGGTGTCGATGCTGTCGCGCACGCGCGTGTCGGAACACTGGCAAGCCGGGCGTTTTATCGGCCAGGAAATCAGTCAGCGCGCGAGTGCCCGCTCGATGCTGTCGGTACAGATCAGCGACCTGCTCAGCCTGGCCGCGCGTTTTGTCGGTGAAGAACGGGCCCAACAGAGTTTTATCCGCTTCGCCTATCGCCAGGGCAAAGGCTTTAACCCCAACCAGAATGCCGACAACGACTGGATCGCCCACACCGAACGCTTGCTGGCCGGTGTACTCGGTGCATCTTCGACTCGGGCCGTGGTGAAAGCGGCGATCGAAGGGCGGGAAATGCAACTGGAGGATGTCGTACGCATCGCCGACGAAGCGTCCGAAGTGTTGCAATTCAATCGCGCATTGCTGCAAGGCGCCATCGAGAACATCACCCAGGGTATCAGTGTGGTGGACCAGTCCCTCAAGCTGGTGGCCTGGAACCGGCGCTATCTGGAATTGTTCAATTACCCGGACGGGCTGATCAGCGTAGGCCGACCGATTGCCGACATCATTCGCTACAACGCCGAGCGCGGCCTGTGCGGGCCGGGCGAAGCCGAGGTGCACGTGGCGCGCCGCCTGCACTGGATGCGCCAGGGCCGCGCGCATACGTCAGAGCGCCTGTTCCCGAATGGACGGGTGATCGAGCTGATCGGCAACCCGATGCCCGGCGGCGGCTTCGTCATGAGCTTCACCGACATTACCGCGTTCCGCGAGGCCGAGCAGGCACTCACCGAGGCCAACGAAGGCCTCGAACAACGGGTGACCGAGCGCACCCACGAACTGTCGCAGCTCAATGTGGCGCTCACCGATGCCAAGGGCGTCGCCGAGTCCGCCAGCCAGTCGAAGACCCGCTTCCTCGCGGCGGTCAGCCATGACCTGATGCAGCCGTTGAACGCCGCACGCCTGTTCTCCGCCGCCCTCTCCCACCAGAACGACGGCCTGTCCAGCGAGGCACGGCAACTGGTGCAGCATCTGGACAGCTCGCTGCGCTCTGCCGAAGACCTGATCAGCGACCTGCTGGATATCTCCCGCCTGGAAAACGGCAAGATCAATCCGCAGCGCCAGCCTTTCGTACTCAATGAGTTGTTCGATACCCTTGGCGCCGAATTCAAGGCCCTGGCCCAAGAGCAGGGCTTGCGCTTCCGCCTGCGGGGCAGCCGCTTGCGCGTCGACAGCGACATCAAGCTGCTACGGCGGATTTTGCAGAATTTCCTGACCAACGCTTTCCGGTATTCCGATGGCTCGGTGCTGCTCGGCGTACGCCGGCGCAAGGGCGAGCTGTGCCTGGAAGTCTGGGACCGTGGCCCCGGTATCCCGCAGGATAAACAGAAGGTGATCTTCGAAGAGTTCAAGCGCCTGGACAGCCACCAGACCCGCGCCGAGAAAGGCCTGGGCCTGGGCCTCGCGATTGCCGACGGCCTGTGCCGAGTGCTGGACCATCGTCTGAGCGTGCGCTCATGGCCCGGCAAGGGCAGCGTGTTCAGCGTACGCGTGCCGCTGGCGCGCAACCAGGCCAGCCCGCAAGTCAAAGCAGTACATGAAAACGGCCTGCCCTTGAGCGGCGCGCAAGTGCTCTGCGTGGATAACGAAGAGAGCATTCTGATCGGTATGCGCAGCCTGCTGACACGCTGGGGCTGTGAGGTGTGGACTGCCACCGATCAGGCGCAATGTGCGGCGCTGCTGGAGCAAGGCATACGCCCGCAACTGGCACTGGTGGATTACCACCTCGATCACGGTGAGACCGGTACCGAGTTGATGGGCTGGCTGCGTACACAAATGGCGGAGCCGATCCCCGGCGTGGTCATCAGTGCCGACGGCCGCCCGGAGATGGTGGCAGAGGTGCATGCGGCGGGGTTGGATTACCTTGCCAAGCCGGTGAAACCAGCCGCGTTACGGGCGTTGCTGAGTCGACACTTACCTCTATAAGCCGGATGTACCCAGTCAAAATGTGGAAGGGGGCTTGCCCCCGATAGCGGAGCATCAGTCACACCATCTGTGCCTGATCCACTGCAATCGGGAGCAAGCCCCCTCCCACCTCTCGGAATGTGTTTATTCGGGAAGATGCGCGACACCGTCGGCGTCGGTCATCGCCCGCTCCAGCAAATCCGCCGGCAGGCTTTTGCTGGCACGCGCACCGAGCAACTTTAATTGCTCGGTGCGACTGACCAGGTTTCCACGCCCATCTGTCAGCTTGTTCCGCGCCGCGCTGTAAGCCTTGTCCAATTGCTGTAGACGATTGCCCACTTCGTCCAGATCCTGGATAAACAGCACGAACTTGTCGTACAGCCACCCGGCGCGTTCGGCAATTTCGCGGGCGTTCTGGCTTTGGCGCTCCTGTTTCCACAGGCTGTCGATTACCCGCAGGGTGGCGAGCAGCGTCGTTGGGCTGACGATCACGATATGACGGTCGAAAGCCTCTTGGAACAGATTCGGTTCGGCCTGCAAGGCCGCGGAAAAAGCGGCTTCGATCGGCACGAACAACAACACGAAATCCAGGCTGTGCAGGCCTTCCAGACGTTTGTAATCCTTACCGGCCAAACCTTTGACGTGATTACGCAGCGACAGCACGTGCTGTTTCAAGGCCGTCTGGCCGATGACCTCATCATCGGCTGCGACATACTGCTGGTAAGCGGTCAGGCTGACTTTGGAGTCCACCACGACCTGCTTGTCGCCAGGCAACATGATCAGCACATCCGGCTGGAAACGCTCGCCGTCCGGGCCCTTGAGGCTGACCTGGGTCTGGTACTCGCGGCCCTTCTCCAGGCCGGCGTGCTCCAGCACGCGCTCGAGAATCAGCTCACCCCAGTTGCCCTGGGTTTTCTGGCCCTTGAGGGCGCGGGTCAGGTTGGTGGCTTCGTCTGACAGACGCAGGTTCAGTTGCTGCAGGCGCTCAAGCTCCTTGGCCAGGGAAAAGCGCTCGCGAGCCTCGTTCTGATAGCTCTCTTCGACGCGTTTTTCGAAGGACTGGATGCGTTCCTTCAAGGGATCGAGCAACTGGCCAAGGCGCTCCTGGCTGGTCTCGGCAAAGCGCTGCTCACGCTCATCAAAGATCTTGCCGGCCAGCTCAGCGAACTGCGCACGCAATTCGTCCCGCGAGCCTTGCAGGTCGGCGAGGCGCTGCTGATGGCTTTCCTGCTGCTCGCGCAGTTCGGCGCGCAAGGCGGCCGACAATGCATCAAGGCGGCGCAATTCGGTTTCCTTGGCGCTGCGGTCAAGGTTCCAGGCGTGGGCGGCGTCGCGGGCATTATCGCGGTCGATCTGCAACAGCTCGACCTCCCGACGCACGGCAGCGAGGTCCGCTTGCTTGGCGGCATTGGCCTGGCTCAGATCGCTGATTTCATCGCGACTGGCATCCAATTGAGCGGTGAGGCCTTCCTGGGCCAGTTGCGCAGTGGCCAGGCGCTCTTCGAGCAGTTCCCAGCCGGTGGTCCGCGCGGTCAACCGCCGTTGAATCTGCCAGCACACCGCCAATAAAGGCACTGCGGCGCCAGCCAGGCCCAGGGCAATACTGGTCCAGTCAAAAACCATAGCCATTTCTGCCATCACCGAAAAGGAGCAAGGTTAACCAAGCGTAGAGCGTGAGGACAGCTCAGTCTTCGACCTGACCCAGTTCTCGTTGGGCACGGCGGTCACCGGCACGGGCGGCCAGGCGCAGCAGATCGTGGCCGATGCGGCGGTCGCGGGCGTTGCCGCACTCACGGCACATCAATTGGCCCAGGCGGCTTTGCGCAGCCACTACGCCCTCACGGGCCGGCTGCTTGAGCAAGCGCCCGGCGAAGTGTTTGACGTTGGTGCTGTGCCCCAGGCGTGGGCTGTCGAGCAACCACAGGGCGACCTTCAAAGAAAAACGCTTGGGCGCGGTAACAGTCTGGGGGATGTCGGTAACAGAAGGTGATACTGAGCGAAACTTCATAAAGCACTGTGGGACAGAACGGAAGGCGCGCCACTCTACTCTTTTTTTCGTACAGGTAAAGCTGAAAAAACCCTGCACCCCCGTTCTAGAGCAAGCGCTCGGGACAATCCACAGAAGCTGTGGATAACTCAGTGGACAACCAGCCTTTAACTCGCGCAAACGCCCATGGAACGGGGCCCGCAGTCAAACTGACGATTTTTTCACCAATAAAAAAAAGCCAGATTTTTCATTGACTTAAATTTCCATTGCAGGCAAATGGCGGCCTTGTCCAGCAATTGACAGCCCGGTTACACACGCCGCAACTAATGTGCACAAGTACCGATCCGATGGTTATATCCCCGGCTTTTTTTGAAGCGACAGCCTTCAAAAATGTTACCGCCGAAGCAAAACAGGGACTTTTCAAATCTTTTCAGGCTCGCCACACTGCCCGACGGACAACGCAAGGCTGAGTGGGCTGATGAAAGGAATTCTATTATTCGCCGTGTTGTTACTGGCCATCTGTGCCATTTCATTAGGGATCAATGTCGCGCTGCCATCCCCGGATGGGGCGTTGTTTGCCATCGCCATCCTGCTATCGGCCGCTTTCACCGCCGCGAGCGTGTGCATCGAGCTGGGTGAAGGACGTGTCGATGACATGGGCGATGTGATGAAGATGGTCGAGACCGGCCAATCCTTGCGCCTGACCCTGGCCGCCTATGGGTTGGGTTGTTCCCTGGCCGCCGCCGTCACGGTGCTGGTGTATCGCGGCCTGCTGGGCGGTTGATTGCAGTTTTTGATTAACGCGCTTCCATTACCTGTTCCAATCCGTTACTATCCGCAGCGTTAGTACCAAGCTGAAAGTCAATTCTGGTCGAACAACTCCCCTGAACAACACGGGATCGACCACCTCGATGGTTTCCAGGTATCACTTGCGACGACACTGCCTTTGAACAAGCAAAGGGTGCCGCGAAGTTTCCATACTCTGACCGAACCAACCTGCAAATTGATCAGGATCTTCACCCCGGGCCCAGAACCTTTGCCCTTGTTGTGTTGCCTGCCCTCCTAAGTACCTACCTGCCAGCCCAAGCGCGCCTAACTTATTAGCGCTTCAAACTGGCTGCTTTGTTCCAGTCAGGTTCTTCGTTTGATCAATGGTGATCAACGTTACTGGAACGTTTTAACGTTGCACGGTTCTTATCCGTGTCATTTGTAGGAACACCAATAATATGTCCGCTATCCACACTCAGGATGCCATTCGCACCCTCACCAACGCTTTTGCTCCAATGAACTGCCTGATCATGGCCGCTCGCAAAGGCTGCTTCAGCTTCACCCTGGTCAACGAACACGGCATCGCTCGTCACAGCGAACGCCTGTACCCCGATCAATACTCCAGCGCTGAACCGCTGCAGGCCGTGATCGAGCGTACCCGTCAGGCACTGGTTGCCTGATCGACCCGAGTCGCTGAAACACAAAAAACCCTGTTTAAAACACAGGGTTTTTTATTGCCCGAAATTCGTACCCTGAGCCTTTGTACTAAGTTCAAATCGATATAAACGTTATAACTGGATGAGGAAGATGTTTTAAAAACAGTCTTTTACATCATGAATATGACACTACACTTCAACTCAAGCGGCATGATCCGCTTCCGACGAGCCTGAGATCCGATCCACTGCTGCCAAGCCCCCATCTCAGGACTCGTCGACCCCTTTCACGGATTGAGGCATGTATGGGTATCGCAGCCAGTGAATTGTGTCGCTATGTGATCCGGCCAACGCTGACGTACCTCGGCCAGCAGAGCCCAACGGCTGAGTCACTGCTGCTGGGCATCGCGGCCAGCCAGTCGGAATTGGGTTCTGCCTTACACGATCGACGCGGCCATGGCCTGTACAGCATCACCGAACCTCGCCATCGCGCCTTGTGGGATAACTACCTGGCGCTCGACCCCGAGCGCGCCAGCCTGGTACGCGGGCTCGCCAGCCAACATGCCTTCCTCAGCGCGCCCCAGCTGGAACTCACCGTAAACCTGCGTTACGCCACGGCCATCGCTTGGCTGCTGGTCGAACAGCACAGCCCCGCCCTGCCACCACCCGGTGATGTTTTAGCCATGGCGCGTATCTGGAAAGAAATATTTCATCCTCAAGGAAGGCTGCGGGATTTCACCCAAGCCTGGCAAACCTGTGTTTCCCCCTTGAATCACGTGGCCTGCTGACCGGGCAATTTGCAAGATTCGCCAAAAAAGCAGAATTCTGGTCGGATTGTCCTACAAAACCGCTCTATCTCCTACATTACAGCCTATAGCGCGATGTTAATTTTATTGATACTTTCCGCAGCGGTGATCACCCCGGAGTTCTAATAATGAAAAAAGTAATGCTCAAGACCACACTTAGCCTCGCCGTTGCCATGGCATCCTCCCAACTGTTCGCAAGCGGTTTCGCACTGAACGAACAGAGCGTCAGCGGGATGGGTACGGGTTTCGCAGGTCGCTCCTCTTCTGCCGATGATGCAAGCACTGTCTACGGTAACCCGGCCGGTATGTCCCGCCTGAATGGCCAGCAAATCACCGGCGGTGTTGCTGCCATTGATGCGTCGACCGACATCAGCAATACCGGTGGCAACTCTCGCGGTACCAACAAAGGCGATATGGTTCCGTTCACCGCAGTGCCATTCGGTTTCTACACCAACAAACTCAACGATCAGTGGGCCATAGGCTTCGGTGTATACGCACCGTTCGGCCTGGTGACCGACTATGAAAACGGCTTCCAGGGCCGTGGCTTTGGCAGCAAGAGCGAAGTGAAGGTCATGACCTTCCAGCCAACTGTCAGCTACGCGTTCAACGACCGTGTATCCATCGGTTTTGGCCCGACCATCAACCGGATTTCCGGTGTGCTCGAGTCGGACAAGACCCTCAGCCCGCTTGCCTCCGATACCAACGTAAAAATCAAGGGTGACGATACAGCCCTGGGTTTCAACGTCGGCGTATTGGTCCAGGCCACCGACACCACACGCGTGGGCCTGACCTACCACTCGAAGGTCAAGTACAAGCTCGAAGGCCACACCACCGTCAGCGGCCCAGCGGCCACTCAGCCGTTCCTGCGTAACAACCGTTACGACGCCTCGCTGAAAATCGACACCCCAGAGTCCTACGACCTGTCCGTCACCCAAGACCTGACCGACGCCTGGAAACTCTATGGCGGTGCAACCTGGACGCGTTGGAGTCGCCTGAAAGAGATCACTGTCAACAACGAAGGCGTAACGGCCGCAGGCGGCTTACTGGCGCCAAGCCAACTAGGTTCCATCACCGAAGAACAAAATTGGCACGACACCTGGGCCTACGCCGTGGGTACCTCGTATCAGTTGACCAAGCAAGTCGTGCTGCGTACCGGCCTGACCTTCGACCAATCCCCGACCAACAACACCGATCGTTCGCCGCGCATCCCGACTGGCGACCGTACGATCTTCAGCGTGGGCCTGGGCTACAAAGTCATGGATAACATGACAGTCGACCTGGCGTATTCGTATCTGAAAGAAGAAGACGTCAAGATCAACCAAACTGCTGACGCCCCGTCGACAGCCAGTTACCGCGCCAAATACGAAAACAGTGCCAACGGTTTCGGCCTGGGCATGACCTACACCTTCTGATCCAGACGGGTGTAAAAAAGCCCCGACCTCCTGCAAAGGAGGCGGGGCTTTTTAGTGACCGATAATCAGGGTTTAGACGCTATAGCCTGCTCCACAGCCTTGATCAGATCCGGGCTGTCTGGCTTGGTGAGGCTGGAGAAATCGGCAATCACCTTGCCCTGGCGATCCACCACGTACTTGTAGAAATTCCACTTCGGCGCGTTGCTCTGCTGCGCCAATACCTTGAACAGGTGCACCGCGTCCGGTCCCTTGACCTTCTGCGGCTCGGTCATGGTGAAGGTCACGCCGTAATTCACGTAGCAGACCTTGGCGGTTTCTTCGCCGGTCTTGGCTTCCTGCTTGAAGTCATCGGATGGCACGCCGATCACCTCCAACCCTTCATCCTTGTAGCGCTGATACAGCACTTCGAGGCCTTTGAATTGCGGCGCGAACCCGCAAAAGCTCGCCGTGTTGACGATAACCAAGGGCTTGCCGGCAAAACGTTGGCACAGGTCGATGGATTCCTTGGCGCGCAGCTTGGGCAATTGACCCTCCAGCAACGGCGGGCAATCGGCAGCCAACGCCACGCCGCCAAAAGCAGCCATCAGCACGGGTACAGCAAGCCAGCGCATCTGCATGTCGAAACGTCCTTTAAAAAGTTCAGGGATCGAACTTAACAGATCGACGTACCCAGTTGCATCAACGCCAGGCCACCGCGCTGCCAGCCCCACCAGGCCAGGGCCAGCAACAGCGCTATCGCTGCTGCCCCGCCGAACCAATACCAGGTCGCACTCATGCCGCCTCCATCTGCGCCTGCAATCGCGCCACCGGCCGCTCACGCACCGGCCAATTCAAGGCTGCGGCGAGCACACTCAACAGGATCGCCACTTGCCAGATCAAATCGTAGTTACCGGTTCGATCATAGACTACCCCGCCCAACCAACCGCCAAGGAACGAGCCGAGCTGGTGGAAAAGGAACACGATCCCACCCAGCATGGACAGGTTTCGTACCCCAAACAACGTGGCGACCGTGCCGTTGGTCAGCGGTACCGTGGACAACCACAGAAAGCCCATTGCCATGCCGAACAGGTAGGCCGTGACCTCGGTCACCGGCGCCCACAGGAACAGTATGATCACCACCGCGCGCAGCAGGTACAACCCGGTCAACAAGCGCGGCTTGGACATGCGCCCGCCGAGCCAGCCGGCGGTGTAGGTGCCGAAGATATTGAACAGCCCGATCAACGCCAACACCGTGGTGCCGACCGTGGCAGGCAAGTGCTGGTCCACCAGGTAAGCTGGCAGGTGCACACCAATAAACACCACCTGGAAGCCACAGACGAAAAAGCCGAAGGCCAGCAGCCAGAACCCGGAGTGGGAGCAGGCTTCCTTCAAGGCTTCACGCAGGGTTTGCTGGCCAGCCATCACCGGCAGCGGGCGGTCCTTGAGCATGCTTACCAGAGGCAGGATCAGCGCCACCATCAGGCCCAGCGTCAGCAGGGCGGCCGACCAGCCCAGCCAACTGATCAAGCCCAAGGTGCCCGGCACCATGGCGAACTGGCCAAACGAACCGGCGGCGCTGGCAATGCCCATGGCCATGCTGCGCTTTTCGGGCGCCACGGCGCGGCCGACCACACCCAGAATCACCGAGAACGATGTACCCGACAGGCCGATACCGATCAGCAGGCCCGCACTCAAGGACAACGACCACGCCGAATCCGACATGCCCATCAACACCAGGCCTGCGGCGTATAACACCCCGCCGACAAACACCGCCTTGGTGGCGCCGAACCGGTCGGCCAGGGCACCGGTAAACGGCTGCGCCAGGCCCCAGATCAGGTTCTGCAAGGCGATGGCAAAGGCAAAGGTCTCACGGCCCCAGCCGAATTCGCTGCTCATCGGCTCCAGGAACAGGCCGAAACCGTGCCGCACGCCCAAGGACAACGCCAGGATCAGCGCACTCCCTAAAAGGATCCAACCGCTGGTGCGCCACATCGACGTCATTTCTTATTCTCCGCTCACGGGTATATACCCGCTTGTGTTCGAACAAACCCGCGTTCAGGCGAGTTCATCCAGCAAGGCCAACAGGGTTTCGCGTTTTTCCGCGCCGAGTTGATCGATCAATTTCTGTTGCGCCGCCTCCCAGGCGGGTAACGCTGCGGCCAGGCGCTCTTCACCGGCTGCGGTCAACAGCACCAGGCGGTTGCGCAGGTCATCGCCCTCCACCATCTGCACCAGGCCCTCACCTTCCAACACCCGCAGGTTGCGCCCCAAAGTGCTGCGATCCAGGCCCATGGCGTCGGCCAGGCTGGAAATGCTCGGTTGATCGAGGCGCTGCAAGTTGCACAGCAAGGAATACTGGGCGACGTTGATCCCGAAGCCGTCGAGGGCGCCGTCGTAATGCCTGCTGACGCCCCGGGCGGCACGTCGCAGGTTGGTGCATAAACATTGGGAGGCAAGCATGGAACGTGTATATACCCGCGATTAAGGAAATGCAAGAAAGTGTTACAACGCCAAACCGACCAGAACAGCGACTTCCAACAGCTCCAGCAGCGCGCCAGCGGTGTCGCCGGTGGTGCCGCCGAGACGATTGACCATCAGTTGACGCAGTCCCATGAAACACACAGCCGCGAGCAGCACGGCGAGCCCCCCGCTGAAACCGCCGATCAGGATGCAGGCCAGGCCACTGAGGATCAGCACCTGTTGACCGACGATGCGCGGTAAATGATCCGACAGCGCCTGGCCCAACCCACCCGCTCGCACATAACGCGTGGTCAGGAACAACCCTAGCATCGACGCCCGCCCGATCAACGGCGCGAGAATCAACGCCACACCGTTGTGCTGTTCGATCAAAGCCACCAGCGCGGTGAACTTGAGCAGCAACACCAGGCCCAGGGTGACCACGGCAATCGGCCCGCTACGCGGGTCTTTCATGATGCTGAGGGTGCGCTCGCGGTCGCCGAAGCCACCCAGCCAGGCATCGGCAGTGTCCGCCAGGCCATCGAGGTGCAGGCCGCCGCTGAGCAACACCCAGGCCGTCAGCAGCAGCGCGGCGTGCAACAACAGCGGTGATCCGGTCAATAGTGTGTTCAGGCCCCACAGCAGCACGCCGAACAGCAACCCGACCACGGGATAAAACAGCAACGAGCGCCCCAGCTCCTGCGGTTGCGGCATACCCGGCAGGCGAATCGGCAAACTGCTCAGGAACTGCACGGCGATCCAGAACGGCAGCATGCTCAGATTCCTTCCTTCAACACGCCATCGGCGGCGACTTGCAGGTTGAACAACCCGCCATGACCGACTTCGACATTCAGCAACTGCTCACGGGGCAGCCCCCGAGCCTGGGCCAACAGCAAACGCATCACCCCTCCGTGGCTGATCAACAGCACACGCTCACCGGCATACGCCTTATGCAGGCGTAGGACGGCGCCCAAAACCCGCTGGGAAAACTCGCTGACCGGTTCGCCCTCGGGCGGCGTGAAGCTATACGGATCGGCCCAGAACCGGCCCAAACCTTCGGAGTCGGTCTCCATCAGCGCCGCCGCACTCTGCCCTTCCCATGCACCGAAGTGCAGTTCTTGCAGATCCTTTTCCAGGCTCACCGGCAGATGCAGCCGCGCACCCAACTCATCCGCGAAGCGCGCGCAGCGTTGCAGCGGCGAGCTGATCAGCCGATCCCAAGGCCCCTGCGCCACCACGGCGGCGCGCATCTGTTCCCAGCCCTTGGCAGTCAATGCATCGTCCAGGCTGCCGCGCAGGCCACCCCCCAGTTCGGTTTCGCCATGGCGCAGCAGGTCCAGGTGCAAGGTCATGCCGGACGGTCTGCCACGGCCGCTTCGGCAAACGTCGCCATCTGCCCGTGCAGCGCACAGGCCAGGCGCAGCAACGGCACCGCCAACGCAGCGCCACTGCCCTCGCCCAGGCGCAGGCCCAGTTCCAGCAACGGCTGTGCGTCGAGGCTATGCAAGACATGGCGATGGCCAGGCTCCGCGCCGCGATGACCGAACAGCAGCCAGTCGCGGCACGCCGGGTTCAAGCGCGTGGCGACCAGCGCAGCGACGGTGCAGATAAACCCATCCACCAACACCACAATGCCTTCCTGGGCGCAGGCCAGATAAGCGCCCACCAAGGCAGCGATTTCAAATCCACCGAGATTGCACAGGGTTTGCAGCGCATCCCCGCGCTGCGCGGCATGCAAGGCCAGCGCGCGCTCGATCACCGCCACCTTGTGACTGACGCCTTGGGCATTCAACCCGGTGCCCGGGCCTGTCAGGTCGGTCACCTGGCAATCGAGCAAAGCGCAGGCCAGCGCACTGGCGGCGGTGGTGTTGCCGATGCCCATCTCGCCGCCGACAAACAACTGCGCACCGCTTTCACGGGCGCGCAGCACACTGTCGCGCCCCGCCTGCAATGCCAATCGGCCCTGGGCGCCGGTCATTGCCGAGCCCTTGACGAAATTGGCGGTGCCCGCGCCGAGATTCAGGTGACGGACGCCAGGCAGGCTCAGCGAAGGACTCACCGTGCCGAGGTCGACCACTTCCAACTGCGCATCCAGTTGCCGCGCCAATACGCTGATGGCCGCGCCACCGGTGACAAAGTTATGCAGCATCTGCCCGGTCACTTCCTGGGGAAACGCCGATACACCCTCGGCAACCACACCATGGTCACCGGCAAAGATGGCAATCCACAGCTGATCCACCGACGGTTTGACCTGGCCCTGCAAGCCGGCCAATTGCACCGCCAGCGCTTCCAGCTGGCCCAGGGAACCGGCCGGTTTGGTCAATTGCTGCTGGCGCGCCAGGGCTTGTTCGTACGCCGAGGCGTCAATGGCCTTACAAGGGTTGAGCCACCAGGTGTCAGTCATAACGCAGTACCTTTCAACGTCAGGGGCAGGCCGGCAACCGTCAGGACAACACGCTGACACTGCTCGGCCAAGGCTTGATGCAGCCAACCGGCTTCATCCACATAGCGGCGAGTCAATTCGCCCAGCGGCACGACACCCAGACCGGTCTCGTTGCTGACAAAAATAATTTCACCCGGCAGCACGGCCAGGGTTTCCAGCAATTGATCACGCTCAAACGCCAGGCGCTGCGCGTCTTCGAGCATCAGCAGATTGGTCAGCCACAGGGTCAGGCAATCCACCAGCAGGCAACGACCGGGCGCGGCGTTTTCGCGTAGCACCCGTGCCAGCTCGACAGGTTCTTCGATCAAACCCCAGTGATCAGGACGACGCTCACGATGCAAGGCAACGCGGGCATTCATCTCGCCGTCAAGCGGCTGGCTGGTGGCGATATAGATGACGGGCAAAGCGCTGTCGCTGGCGAGCTTTTCGGCCAGACGGCTTTTACCGGAACGAGCGCCGCCTAAAATCAGTTGAAGCATGAGACACCCCTTACCCAACCACCCATCCACGATGCGAAGCGAGTCGTTTTTGATCTGAAATCGCCCCGTAAACCACGCTGGCCGAACGCAGGAATGGGTATGTACACCCTTAAACCCCACACAGCTTGCGCAACAAATCGGTGTCCAAATGGTTCTCCACCAGATCCGCCAGGCGCTCGATATCGCGCTCGCGCAGGGCGTGGTAGTCCACCTCCTGCACAGCCTGCAACCCGGCCCAACGCAGCAACGCACTGCAGGCCGCCGGGGTCTCGAACAAGCCGTGCAGATACGTGCCGAGAATCTGCCCGTCAGCGCTTTGCGCGCCGTCACTGCGACCGTCCTCCAGCAGTACGGCGGCGTTCGACAGGGCAGCGCCGCACGTCACGCCCGCATGAATTTCATACCCGCTGACCTCGGCATCCTCCAGCAACAAACGCCCGCGAACATTACGCAGTTGCTTCTCTTCTTCCAGGGTGGTGCTGAACGCCAGCAGCCCCAGGCCGTCGCTGGAACCCGCTGGCCCTTCCAGGCCCAACGGGTCGTGCACCTGCTCACCGAGCATCTGCAAGCCGCCGCAAATCCCCAGCACCTTGCCGCCGTAGCGCAAGTGCCGCGCCACGGCGGTGTCCCAGCCATTGGCACGCAGGTAGGCGAGGTCGCTGCGCACGCTTTTCGAGCCGGGCAGGATGATCAGGTCGGCGGCCGGAATCGGCTGGCCCGGCCCGATGAACTGCAAGTCCACTTGGGGATGCAGGCGCAGCGGATCAAAATCCGTATGGTTGCTGATGCGCGGCAACACCGGCACAACTACCTTGAGCACCTGCGCCGCCTTGTCGGTTTGGCGCCGGTCGATGCCGTCCTCGGCTTCCAGGTGCAGGTCCATCACGTAGGGCAATACGCCGACCACCGGTTTGCCGGTGCGTGCTTGCAACCAATCCAGGCCGGGTTGCAGCAGTGCAATGTCGCCGCGAAAACGGTTGATGATGAAACCTTTGACCCGCGCCTGTTCGCTGGGCGAGAGCAATTCCAGGGTGCCGACCAGATGGGCGAACACCCCGCCGCGATTGATGTCGGCAATCAGCAGCACCGGGCAATCCACCGCTTCGGCGAAACCCATGTTGGCGATGTCGTTGGCGCGCAGGTTGATCTCGGCCGGGGAGCCTGCGCCTTCCACCATCACCACCGGGTAGGCTTCGCTCAACCGCGCGTGGGAAGCCAGCACTGCCTGCATCGCGGTGGCTTTGTAGTCGTGATAGACCACCGCGTTCATGCTGGTCACGGCGCGGCCATGGATGATCACCTGGGAGCCGGTGTCGCTGTTGGGCTTGAGCAGAACCGGGTTCATATCGGTATGGGGCGCCAGGTTGGCCGCCTGGGCCTGCACCGCCTGGGCCCGGCCGATCTCGCCGCCCTCGGCCGTCACCGCACTGTTAAGCGCCATGTTCTGTGGTTTGAACGGCACCACGGCAATGCCCTGGCGTACCAGCCAACGGCACAACGCGGTCACCAGGGTACTTTTGCCGGCATCGGAGGTGGTGCCTTGCACCATCAGCGTACTCATGAGGCGTCCTTGTAGGCTGCCAGCGCTTCGTCAAGGCGCAGCCAATCGGCCTCGGTGTCGGGCAGGCCAAACCGGACGCTGCTGTTGTGCACAAACAGGCGCAGCAAGATGCCGCGTTGCGCCATGAATTCGTGCATGCGCTCGGCGTGCGGGGTGATCAACCATTGGAACAACGCGCAGCCGCCCTGGGGTTGAAAGCCACGGCGTTCGAGCATTTCAAACAAACGCTGGGCGGCCTCGGTGCAGCGTGCCCGCTGCCGTGCATGGCCGGCGGTATCGCGCAGGCACACTTGGCCCAGCACCCGCGTCGGCCCGCTGACGGCCCACGGCCCGACCTGTTCGGCCAGCAGTTTGAGCAGCCTGCGTTCGGCCAGCACAAAGCCCAGGCGCACCCCGGCCAGGCCGAAAAACTTGCCGAACGAACGCAGCACAATCAGGCCGACCTGATGGGCCTGGTTCGCCAGGCTCAACTGCGGGGTGACATCCATGAACGCTTCGTCCACCACCAGCCAGCCGCCGCGCTGGGCCAGCCTTGTGTGCCAGTCCAGCAGGCGCTGCGGGGTCAGGCTAAGTCCGGTGGGGTTATTGGGATTGACCACCACCAGCACGTCGAGGCCGTCGAGGAAGAAGTCGACTTCCTGCTCCTGCACTTCACGCACCACGTAACCAGCGCGACGCCAGGCCTCGGCGTGCTCGGCGTAGCACGGCGACAGCACGCCGACCTTGCCGGCACGGCGCAGGCGTGGCAGCAATTGAATCGCCGCCTGGGAGCCGGGCACCGGCAGAACATGCGCGGCGCCGTAATACTCGCTGGCCGCCTGTTCCAGGCCGTCGTCCGATTCCGGCAAGCGCGCCCAGGCCCGCAGCGGAATCTCGGGGATCGGCCACGGCCAGGGCGCGAGGCCGCTGGAAAGGTCGAGCCAATCGGCCTCGGCAATCCCGTACTGAATCGCTGCCTTGCGCAGCCGGCCACCGTGCTCAAGCATAAAATTGCCCTCCCACGCATAGAATCAGCAACCACAACCATACGCCGCGCTGCACCAGTTGCCAGCCACGGTCGATGGAGTCGGCATCCGCCGCCGGGCCTTCGCCCAGTTGCGGACGATGGTGCACCTCGCCGTGGTAAATCGCGGCGCCACCCAGCTCAACGCCCAACGCGCCTGCACCGGATGCCATCACCGGCCCGGCATTGGGGCTGTCCCAGGTCGGCCCCTGGGTGCGCCAGCATTTGAGGGCCAGGCGGGTTTTGCCCAGCACGGCGTAGGTCAAAGCCACCAGGCGTGCAGGAATATAGTTGAGTACATCGTCGATCTTGGCCGCGGCCCACCCGAAGCGCTCGAAGCGTTCATTGCGATAGCCCCACATGGCGTCGAGGGTGTTGCTCAGGCGGTAGAGCACTACGCCTGGCACACCGGCGACGACAAACCAGAACAGCGCGGCAAACACCGCATCGCTGCCGTTTTCCAGCACCGATTCGGTGGCGGCGCGGGCGACTTCGGTGCGGTCCAGCTCACTGGTCTGGCGGCTGACCAGGTAGCTCACCCTTGTGCGGGCTGCGTCGAGGTCATCGCTGCGCAGGGCCTGGGCCACCGGGATCACATGCTCGCCGAGGCTGCGCATGCCGAGGGCGCAGTACAACGCGAGGATCTCCAGAACCCAGCCGATATACGGCGCCCACGACAACGCGGTGGCCAGCAGGGTCAACGGCACCACGGCGATAAACCACGCGGTCACGCCATGGCTGCGCCAGCCACGGCCACCGCTGTTGAAACGCTGCTCGATGCGCCCGGCAAAATTGCCGAACGCCACCAGCGGATGCCAGCGCCTGGGCTCGCCCAGCAGCGCATCCAGCGCCACCGCAGCGACACACAGCAAGGCCACACTCATTGACTCACTCCCCACACATTCTCATACAACATGTCACTCAACGGCCGAGGCTCGGTCCAGCCTTCGAGCTGCAACATCGGTGCCGGGTAAAATTCCGTCACCGGCCCCAGGCACAAGACCGCCAGGGGTTTCGCACCGGGCGGCAGGCCCAGCAGGTCGGCCAGGGCCTGGGGTTCGAACAGCGAGACCCAGCCCATGCCCAGCCCCTCGACCCGCGCGGCCAGCCACAGGTTCTGGATCGCACAGGACAGCGACGCCAGGTCCATCTCCGGCAGGGTACGCCGCCCGAAGATGTGGCGCTCGCGATCATCCATCAACGCCGCCACCAGCACTTCGGCGCAGTCGTGGATACCTTCGACCTTGAGCTTCATGAACGCGTCGGAGCGCTCGCCCAACGCCTCGGCGGTGCGCACGCGCTCTTCTTCCACCAACTGTTGAATCTGGCTTCGCAACGCGCGGTCGCTGATGCGGATAAACCGCCAAGGCTGCATCAGGCCGACGCTGGGGGCCTGGTGCGCGGCCTGGAGCAGGCGATGCAGCAATTCGGGGGCGACCATGCCGCCGCTGAAGTGACGCATGTCGCGGCGTTCGGCGATGGCGCGGTAGACGGCGTCGCGGTCGGCCTGGGGGAAAGCGTTGTCGGTCATAGCCCTATTGGGGGCAAGCCCCCTCCCACAGTGGATAGGGTTTCAGCTCGGTCCGGCGCAAACAAGGCGGCTACCGCCGTCGGATTCGACGGGAAATAGAAGTGCACGTAAGAGGCGGTCATCCGCCCCTGTCGGAAGACCGCTTCGGCACCGCGCCCGCCGTTCGGGCTGAGGCCACGGGCAATCGGCTGGCACTCGGTGCTGGTCAGGGAATGATGATACGTGTGCCCGCGCAGCACGCCTTCCGGCAGTTCGACGCTTTGCAGGGCCAGGGCGGCCAGTTTCTTTTGCATCACCGCATCGCCTTGCAGCAGGCCGACCAGTTCGGCGCGGATGCCGTCGACATCGGTGAGCGAATCCAGCAGGTAGAGCATGCCGCCGCACTCAGCGAGCAAGGGCTTGCCGGCGGCATGGTGGTTACGAATAGCTTCAAGCATCGGGGTGTTTTCCGACAGCGCCTGGTGATGAAGTTCCGGGTAACCGCCGGGCAAATAGAGGCTGTCAGCCTCGGGCAGCTGGCGATCATGGATCGGCGAGAAAAACGTCAGTTCGGCCCCCATCGCTCGCAGCAGGTCAAGGCTGGCGCCATAGGTAAAGGCGAAGGCTTCGTCACGGGCCACCGCAATGCGTACACCGGCCAGCAACGGCTCGGCCGCGATCACTTCCGGCGCGGCGAAGGTCACCGGTGGCGGCAATGCAACTTCACAGCTGCTGCCCAATGCCTGGGCGGCGGCGTCCAGGCGCACGTCGAGATCGTTCAGCTCGCTGGCTTGCACCAGGCCCAAATGGCGGCTGGGCAGTTCGATCCCGGTTTCGCGGGACAGTGCGCCATACCAGCGCAGGCCTTCGGTCAGGCTACCTTCCAGCAGTTGCGCATGGCGCAGGGTACCGACGCGGTTGGCCAGCACCCCGGCGAATGGCAGGTCCGGCTGATAGCGCGCCAGGCCTAGGGCCAGGGCGCCAAAGGTCTGGGCCATGGCGGTGCCGTCGATTACTGCGAGCACCGGCACGCCGAAGTGCCGCGCCAGGTCGGCGCTGGACGGTGTGCCATCGAACAGACCCATCACGCCTTCGATCAGGATCAGGTCGGCCTCGCCCGCCGCTTCCCACAGCAGGCGACGACTTTCCTGCTCGCCCACCATCCACATGTCCAACTGATACACCGGCGCACCGCTGGCGCGCTCGTGGATCATCGGGTCCAAGAAGTCCGGGCCGCATTTGAACACGCGCACCTTGCGCCCCAGGTTGCGGTGCAAACGGGCCAGCGCGGCGGTGACGGTGGTTTTGCCCTGGCCGGACGCCGGTGCGGCGATCAGGACGGCCGGGCAATGACGGGGCTGATTCAAAGTTCGACGCCCTTCTGTGCCTTGATACCGGCCTGGAACGCGTGCTTGAGCATGCCCATTTCGGTGACGGTGTCGCCCATTTCGATCAATTCAGGCTTGGCGCCACGGCCGGTGACCACCACGTGTTGCATCGGCGGACGGGCCTGCAGGTCGCTCAGAACCTGATCGAGGTCCAGGTAGCCATGCTTGAGGGCGATGTTCAGCTCATCCAGCACCACCAGGCCGATGGTGGGGTCTTGCAGCAGTTCACGGGAGACGGCCCAGGCGGCTTCGGCGGCGGCGATATCGCGTTGGCGGTCCTGGGTCTCCCAGGTGAAGCCTTCGCCCATCACGTGGAAACGCACCTGTTCGGGGAAGCGACGGAAGAACAACTCCTCACCGGTGCTGTTGCGCCCCTTGATGAACTGCACCACACCACACTGCATGCCGTGGCCCATGGCGCGCGCGAGCATGCCGAATGCGGAGCTGCTCTTGCCTTTGCCGTTGCCGGTCAGCACCAGCAGCAAGCCGCACTCATTGGGGGAATTGGCGATGCGCTCGTCGATCACGGCTTTTTTGCGCAGCATGCGCGCCAGGTGGCGTTCGTCGCGGTCGGGGGTATCGGTCATGGCAGCTCTCCGTTGGGGCTGGACAAAAACGGCAGGCAGGAAAAAACAGACAGCCAAGCATCGCCCACCGTGATGCTGTTGGATGATCCAGGCCGGTCTCCGGGCTCATGAGTGGCGCGCTTGCTCATCTACAGAGCGAACACGCCGACGGCGCGCCTTCCCATATCGCGGGCGATACAGTGGCAAAAGGCACCGTCTTGACTCATTTACCGTTGCGGGGGCAGCGCCGGAATCGCGGCAGCACTGTGTACAAGTGCGCTCGCTCACCGGCTTCCCTGTTTCACTCGGTCGACCCATGGGTCACAGAGCACCTGGAACAAGCCGCGAAGGTTAGTGGGTTGGGGGTGGAGCGTCAATTAAAGCTGGCCTTGCACTTGAACCATCGCACCAGCGCCCTCCTCTACCCTTACAGGTATCAAGGAGAACACCATGCATAAAACCAGACTCGCCCTACTCATCATGCTCGCCGGCACCCTCGCGGCCTGCGGTGAAAGCTCCACCCTGCAGGTGTCAGACGGCACCGGGCCATCGCCCAAGCTACCGGAGCCAAACAACACCCTGATTCCCACCGTGAACATTGCCCCGGCAATCGGTTGGCCAGAGGGCGTGAAGCCGACCGCAGCGGCCGGCACCCAAGTGGCGGCGTTCGCCGAAGGCCTGGACCACCCGCGCTGGCTGTATGTGCTGCCCAACGGCGATGTGCTGGTGGCAGAAACCAATGCGCCGCCCAAACCGGATGATTCCACGGGCATTCGCGGCTGGGTCATGGAGAAGGTCATGGGCCGCGCCGGCGCCGGGGTGCCAAGCCCGAACCGCATCACCCTGTTGCGCGATGCCGATCACGATGGCGTCGCCGAGACCCGCACGGTGTTCCTGGAAAACCTCAACTCGCCCTTCGGCATGACACTGGTCGGCAATGACCTGTACGTGGCCGATTCGGACAAGCTGTTGCGCTTCCCCTATCAAGCGGGCGAAACCGCGATCAAGGCACCTGGCACCAAGGTGGTCGACCTGCCGGGCGGCCCCCTGAATCACCACTGGACCAAGAACGTGATCGCCAGCAAGGACGGCAGCAAGTTGTACGTGAGCGTTGGCTCCAACAGCAACGTCGGTGAGAACGGTCTTGAAGCGGAACAGGGCCGCGCGGCTATCTGGAAAGTGGATCGCGCCAGCGGCCAGCACCGCATTTTCGCTTCCGGCCTGCGCAACCCTAACGGCATGGCCTGGGAACCCCAGAGCGGCAAGCTATGGACAGCGGTAAACGAGCGCGATGAGATCGGCAGCGACCTGGTGCCGGACTACATCACCTCGGTCAAGGATGGCGGGTTCTATGGCTGGCCCTTCAGCTATTACGGCCAGCATGTGGATGTGCGCGTCACACCGCAGAACCTGGACCTGGTCGCCAAGGCAATTGCGCCGGACTATGCGGTAGGGCCGCACACGGCGTCTTTGGGCCTGACGTTCGCCGAGGGCAGCAAACTCCCGGCGCCGTTCAGCAACGGCGCATTCATCGGCCAGCATGGCTCGTGGAATCGCAAGCCACACAGTGGCTACAAGGTGATCTTCGTACCGTTCGAGGCAGGCCAGCCTAAGGGCCAGCCAGTGGATGTGCTGACCGGGTTCCTCGATAACGATGAGAAAGCCATGGGCCGGCCCGTGGGCGTGGTGATTGATCAGCAGGGTGATCTGCTGGTGGCGGATGATGTGGGGAATAAGGTGTGGCGGGTGTCGGCGGCTAAATAAACGCTCCTAGAAGCAACACAAACCCAATGTGGGAGGTGGCTTGCTCCCTCCCACATTGAGCTTGGTGTTTGACTCAGGGATTACGTGCCAGATTTGCTGGCAACACACGCTTGGCGCTCAGATAAGCATTCTGCCAATACGCCTTGGACAAGGTATCCAGCTTCACCGTACCGCCGGTTTGCGGCGCATGGACAAAGCGGCCTTCGCCCACATAGATCCCGGCGTGGCTGACCTGGGAACCGCCACCGGTGGCGAAGAACAGCAAATCGCCGGTCTGCAGGTTCTGCTCGCTGACGTCCTGGGCGCGCATCACGATCAGTTCGCGGGTGGTGCGCGGCAGGGAGATGCCGGCGGCGTCGCGGAAGACAAAGCCGATCAGGCCGCTGCAATCAAAACCCGAGTCCGGCGTGTTGCCGCCCCAACGGTAAGGCGTGCCGACCAGACCCAGCGCACGAAAGAGCACGTCTTCGGCCGCAGGCGAGAAATTCTGGGTGGAATAGTTGAATACCGGCTTGGGCTTGACCGCAACGGGAGCAGGCGGCGGCCGGCTGGCGCAGGCGCTGATAAGCGCGGCGCAGAGAATAAGGAGCAGGCGGGCTGTGGTCGACATGTGCAGAACAATCCTGGTCTGGATGCGGCTATCGCTGCCGAACGCTGAAAACCAGAACGCGCAAGCAAAGCTCGCGCGAACGGATTACAACAATGTCCAGGGATTCTAGCGCTTACACGTCAAACTTCAAGTATCACTTTAAGTTTACTTACTGGCGGTAACCGTAGTCGGGGCCATGGCGAGTGCGCGCTTGGCTTCGATGAAGGTTTTGCTCCAGTAGCTGTCGCCCAGGCTGTCGACTCGAACACCGCCACTGCGACGACTGCTGGAGTGGATAAACTGGTTATCGCCCAGGTAGATACCGGCGTGGCTTACGCGACCACGGCCTGCTGTACTGAAGAAAAGCAGATCACCGGGCTTGAGGTTATTGCGCGCGACCAACGGTGCTTTAACGTTGATCATTTCGCGAGTGGAGCGTGGCAGGTTCATGCCAGCTTCTTCACGAAACAGGTAGCCGATAAAACCGCTGCAGTCGAAACCGGCCTCAGAGGTACCGCCGAAACGGTAACGGGTACCGATCAGGGACATGCCGCGTTCGAGGATGCTGTCGGCCAGAACTGGAAGCTGGTAAGGCTTGTTGCCGGAAAAATCGGCCAGTTCCTTTTCGGTTGCTTGCTCTTCTTTATAAAGCGTTTCTTCATAAACAGAAGCAGATTGTGCAGCAACGAATTTTGCCTGGGACTGTTGTTGAGTTTTTTGCTGCTCAACCACCTGTTGAGGGTGGGAGGCGCAACCAAACAACAGGGTAACGAGTGCGAGGGGCACGAGGGGTGCGAAGCGATTTAGCATGGGCACGACCGTGGCTGGTATGTAAAGAAGTCGAGACTATGCCTTCTATCACATCGATTTGCAAATTCAATCGTGATCTATGTGACTTCGCGATTGGACTATGACATCTAAGCCGTAATTCCATTTATCGGTTCAAATGCGTAGCCAACGTGGCTTAAACGCAGGATTTCTGGCGCCTGTAAATTGCCGAATCCCGTAGATTCAACCAGTTACCAGCCCAAAGTTTCTTTGAGAAAAGGGATCGTCAATTTTCGTTGAGCCTGCAAAGAGGCCTGATCGAGCTGTTCGAGCAAATCGAACAACGCGCTCATGCTGCGGGTGCCACGGGTGAGGATAAAGTGCCCGACTTCATCGGTGAGGTGCAGGCCGCGACGGGATGCGCGCAATTGCAGGGCGCGCAATTTGTCTTCGTCGGACAGCGGGCGCATCTGGAAGATCAGCGCCAGGGTCAGGCGCGACTTGAGGTCGGCCAGCTTCACCGGCAACTCGCGTGGCGAGGTAGAGGCAGCAATCAACAAGCGCCGGCCGCTGTCACGCAAGCGGTTGAACAGATGGAACAGCGCCTCTTCCCAATCCGCC
Organism: Pseudomonas sp. BIGb0381; assembly: GCF_024809815.1. NCBI lineage: Bacteria > Pseudomonadati > Pseudomonadota > Gammaproteobacteria > Pseudomonadales > Pseudomonadaceae > Pseudomonas > Pseudomonas sp. BIGb0381. The sequence goes on along the minus strand of NZ_JANUEN010000003.1, from coordinate 612,799 downwards.
TTGCCGGCCACCGCCTGCAGATCGTCCAGGCACACCAGTTCGTATTGCTCAAGGTTGTCGAAGATCCCGATGCCCCGATCCATCAACTCGGCCAGGGGCAGGTAGACCGCCGGCTCGCCCATCTGCTCGAAACGCAGGCACGCAGCCTGCAACAGGTGGGTACGCCCCACGCCGTGCTTGCCCCACAGATAGATCAGGCTTTCGGTCCACCCGGCGTCGGCTTCGCAGAGCCGCTCGACATAGCCGAGTGCAGCGGCATTGGCGCCTGGGTAGTAATTGATAAAGGTAGCGTCATCACGCAGACGCACACCTAAGGGCAGCTGAATCGGTTTCATGCTGACTGAACGGCTCCCATCGAACCGTTAGTGGCCTCTGTGTAAAGTTTGCAAAGTTTATACCCGTGACGCCGGCCGCACAATGCAGCAGACCACAAGCAAAATCAAAGGTTTGCGTTAACTCGCCGGTTTTAAGCGGATTGTTTGACGCCGTAGCCCCATAAACAACAAACCCGGCCGAAGCCGGGTTTATGACGCAGCGGTTACAGCTCGGGGTCTTCGACCCCCGTATAGGCGTCGGAATCCTTGTACAAATCGTGCATGTGGCGCACCAGCACCATGATCACCGCCGCCACCGGCAGGGCCAGCAGGATGCCGGTAAAGCCGAACAGCTCGCCGCCCGCCAGGATCGCAAAGATCACCGCCACCGGGTGCATGCCAATCCGGTCCCCCACCAGCAACGGCGTGAGCACCATGCCCTCTAAGGCCTGGCCGACCATGAACACCGCGACAATCCCCAGCATCGGGTACAGGTCGCCGCCAAACTGGAACAGCCCGGCTACCAACGCCGCGCCGATACCGATCACAAAGCCCATATACGGCACGATAGCGGCAAGGCCGGCAATCAGGCCGATCAACAGGCCCAGCTCCAGGCCGATGGCCATCAAGCCTGCCGCGTAGATGACCCCCAGTGCCAGCATCACCAGCAACTGCCCGCGCACAAAGGCGCCAAGCACCTCATGGCACTCGCCGGCCAGGGCCACGATGCGCTCTTCGCGGCTGCGTGGTAGCAGGCTGCGGATCTTGGCCATCATGATGTCCCAATCGCGCAGCAGGTAAAACGCCACCACCGGGATCAGCACCAGGTTGGTCAGCCAGCCGATCAGCGCCAGGCTGGAGGCGGTCGCCTGACTGAGGATCACCCCCACAATATCGGTGGTCTGCCCCATGTGCTCGCTGATCGCCGCCTTGACCTTGTCGAACTTCCAGAAACCGTCCGCCAGCCCGAGCTTGGTTTGGGCCCACGGCATCGCCGTGTGCTGCAGCCAGTCGAGCATCTGCGGCGCCAGCTCATAGAGCCGAAACAGTTGCTTGGCCAGCATTGGCACCAGCACCAGCACCAGCGCGGTGATGATCAACGTGAACAACGCAAACACTGCAACCACACCCAAGGTCCGCGACAGACCGGCTTTTTCCAGGCGATCCACCACGGGATCGAACAGATAGGCGAGCAGCAACGCAACCAGGAACGGCGTCAGGATCGAATGCAGCAAGAACACAAAAACGCACAGCAGGACTATCCCGCCAAGCCACACCCAACGACGCGTATCCGCCATAAACCACTCCATTACTTGCTTCTATCTATATAGGAAGAACTTTTACCAGCGAAAACGCAGTTGCGCCTGAGGCTCCGGGGCGGCGACCGGTTGCGTACCATCGACGACCGGTTGCTGAGTTGGGGCCTCACCCGCAGGCACCTCCTGCAATTTGGCCAGGCTCAACTGGGTACGCAACTGATCGGCGCTGCCGTTGACCCGGTACACAATACGATTGCCATCCACCCATTGCGGCTGACCGCCAAACGGCTCAAGCAGGTGCCCCAACGCCGCGTACCGCTCCAGGTTCATGCCCTGCACTTCCAGCAATTGTTCGGTACTCACACCGGGCTTGACCGCAAAGCGCGGCGCCAGTTTTTGGCTGACAGCCAGCATGACCGCATCGGCCAGCGCGCCAGTGTCGGCGCCTTGCGCGGTGCCCTGCTCGCTCTTGTCGCCCAGCCATAGTCGCCATTTGGCCTGCCATTGATTGCCTTCCTGGCGTGCATGCACGGCAAGCAAGGCGTCGGCACCGTAGCGCTCGGACGCGGCACGCAACGGTGTGGCGTCGGCACTTTCCAGATTCGGCGCCGTGGCGACGACCTGCTCATCCAGATCCCCCAGCGGCAGGCGCAACGGCAAGCCACGGTGTTGTGCCGCACGGCGCAACGCCTGGGCGACAGCCTGACCATCGCCGACCAGGCTGCTGCCTTCGGTGGAGTCGTTCAGCCACCAGCCGAGGATCGATGGCCGGTTGCTGCCCCAGATCGACAGGCCGGCGTCACGCAAGGCGCGATCAGTGCTGACCGGATCGAAGTCCACTTGCAAGCTCTCGGGCGGGCCGGCGTCGTAACCGTATTGAGTGATGATTTGCTGCGGATCCTTGCGAATCGCCGCCAGGCCCGGGCCTTCGGCGGCCTTGGCATCGCCGGTGAGGCGGATGACCAGGGTCTGCACCGCACGCTGAGTGGCCTGGTCGCGCTCTTGCGGGGACTGGCTGCTGACCGGTTCAAGTACTTGATAAAGGCCATTGAGAGTTTCGGCATGACTCGCCAGGCTGATCAACGACAAGCAGCCTACAAAAAAGACATTACACAGACGCATGGAAGATTCCCGAACGACAAATTTAGCGGCTGGAACAGACCGCGTGAAATCGGCATAGCCAGGCTGTGACCACAGCGACAACTAAAACATTCACGGGGTCCCGGTAAGTTTTCGCCATGTCATTAACGACAGCGGTTTAAAGGCTATACCTTAATACGTGCCTGAACAGACCCGATTAGCATTTTTTTAACCTGCTTTTTTAAATCTATGTGCCCTGCCCGTCGGCCCGAGGATGGCCGCTGCCCCTCAAGCCTGATAAAATCGCGCGCCTTCGCAGACCGTCAACGGCTGGGCCTTTTACCAAAAGCGCCTGCCCGCTCGGTCGTTACCCCTGAATCCCCCCTAAAGGCCTGGATCATGAGCAAGCAACCCTCCCTGAGCTACAAGGACGCCGGTGTAGACATCGACGCCGGTGAAGCATTGGTCGAACGCATCAAGAGCGTTGCCAAGCGCACTGCGCGCCCCGAAGTCATGGGCGGCCTGGGCGGTTTTGGCGCCCTCTGCGAGATCCCGGCCGGCTACAAGCAGCCTGTATTGGTTTCCGGCACTGACGGTGTGGGCACCAAGCTGCGCCTGGCACTGAACCTGAACAAGCACGACAGCATCGGCATCGACCTGGTGGCCATGTGCGTCAACGACCTGGTGGTATGCGGTGCCGAGCCGTTGTTCTTCCTCGACTACTATGCCACCGGCAAGCTGAACGTCGAGACCGCCACCCAGGTGGTGACCGGCATCGGCGCCGGCTGCGAACTGTCGGGTTGCTCCCTGGTCGGCGGCGAAACCGCTGAAATGCCAGGTATGTACGAAGGCGAAGACTACGACCTGGCCGGCTTCTGTGTCGGCGTCGTGGAAAAAGCCGAGATCATCGACGGCTCCAAAGTGGCTGCCGGTGACGCCCTGCTCGCCCTGCCATCGTCCGGCCCGCACTCCAACGGCTACTCGCTGATCCGCAAGATCATCGAAGTGTCCGGCGCCGACATCGAGAACATCCAACTCGACGGCAAACCGCTGACCGACCTGCTGATGGCCCCGACCCGCATTTACGTCAAGCCGCTGCTCAAGCTGATCAAGGACACCGGCGCCGTCAAGGCCATGGCCCACATCACCGGTGGCGGCCTGCTGGACAACATCCCGCGCGTACTGCCAAAAGGCGCCCAGGCGATCGTCGACGTGGCCAGCTGGCAGCGTCCTGCGGTATTCGACTGGCTGCAAGAGAAAGGCAACGTCAACGAAACCGAAATGCACCGCGTGCTGAACTGCGGCGTGGGCATGGTCATCTGCGTGGCGCAAGAACACGTTGAAACCGCGCTGAACGTTCTGCGTGAAGCCGGCGAGCAGCCTTGGGTCATCGGCCAGATCGCCACCGCCGCCGAAGGCGCGGCTCAGGTTGAACTGAAGAACCTCAAGGCGCATTGATGTCCCAGACCTGTGATGTCGTGGTGCTGCTCTCCGGCACCGGCAGTAACTTGCAGGCCCTGATCGACAGCACGCGCACCGGCGACAGCCCGGTGCGCATCGCTGCGGTGATCTCCAACCGCAGCGACGCCTACGGCCTGCAACGCGCCAGGGACGCGGGTATCGAAACCCGCTCGCTGGATCACAAGGCTTTCGAAGGCCGCGAGGCCTTCGACAGCGCCCTGATCGACCTGATCGACGCCTTCAACCCCAAACTCGTGGTACTGGCCGGTTTCATGCGCATCCTCAGCGCTGATTTCGTGCGCCACTATGAAGGGCGCCTGCTGAATATCCACCCGTCCCTGCTGCCCAAATACAAAGGCATGCACACGCACCAGCGCGCGCTGGATGCCGGTGACAGCGAGCATGGCTGCAGCGTGCACTTCGTCACCGAGGAACTCGATGGCGGGCCTCTGGTCGTACAGGCAGTGGTTCCGGTAGAGTCTGACGACTCCGCGCAGACACTTGCGCAGCGGGTTCATACCCAGGAACACAGGATTTACCCGCTGGCTGTGCGCTGGTTTGCCGAGGGGCGGTTGATTCTTGGTGACCAGGGTGCATTATTGGACGGCCAGTTACTTGCGGCCAGCGGCCACTTGATTCGAACCTAGGAGATTTTATGCGTCGCGCCTTGCTCTTCGCTTTTGCGCTGTTCGCCTTGCCTGCCGTGCAAGCGGCAGATCTACACCCGTTCTCCGCCAGCTACACCGCCGACTGGAAACAGTTGCCCATGAGTGGTTCGGCAGAACGCAGCCTGACCAAGAACGGTGACGGCACCTGGACCTTGAACTTCAAGGCTTCCATGATGATCGCCAGCCTGACCGAAACCAGCGTGATCCTGTTTGATAAGGACACTCTGCAACCCAAGAGCTACACCTTCGAACGCGGCGGTTTGGGCAAGGCCAAAAAGATCAACCTGGACTTCGATCCGTCGACCAAAAAAGTAACGGGTTTTGAAAACAAAGACCCGGTCAACGTCCCTCTGCAAAGCGGCATGCTCGACAAATCGACGTACCAGCTGGCCCTGCAACGCGACGTCGCAGCGGGCAAGAAAAGCATGAGCTACAACGTGGTTGAAGGCACTGACGTCGACACCTACGACTTCCGCGTGATCGGCCCGGAAAAAGTCCAGACCAAGGTCGGCAGCATTGACGCGATCAAGGTTGAGCGCGTACGCGACCCGACTCAAAGCAAGCGCATCACCCAGATGTGGTTTGCCAAGGACCTGGGCGGCATTTTGGTAGCCCTGCGCCAGGTGGAAACCGACGGCAAGGAATACAACATCATGCTGCAGGACGGCACCGTTGACGGCAAGGCCATCAAGGGCAGCTGATTGGCTTGATGAGCTGAAAAGAGCCTCGCTGAATGCGGGGCTTTTTTTCGTCTGGGGGTTTTGGGTTCAAGTGTCTGCCGTCATCGGGAGCAAGCCCCCTCCCACATTTGAACTGCGAACACTTTCCCCTGTGGGAGGGGGCTTGCTCCCGATGGCGCCGGCATGACCAACACAGCCGGTATCAAGCTGCCGCCCAACATGAAACTTCTGTCATAAACCTCTAAAGCGGTTTACTTAGCAAGCTAACAAACCGTATAAAAAGACCTGCGACGACTTGCCGCATACCCACCAGAAATTGGAGCAAGCAGATGACTGTAAAAGTAACTGAACGCGACGACGAACATATGTCCCACGAAGCGCTGGGCCATGGGATTCATATCTGGGATGTCCACCAACAAGACCTGCTGGTCGGCATGTTTCACAACGAGAGCGATGCTCATAATTATAAAAACGAGCTTGAATCGCTTGAGTTGAAGCGCCAGGCACAAAGCTCCTGAAACTTCGAAATCCTGTAGGCCCCCCAGCCCCACGCAGCTGGGGTGCCTATCAAACACAAACCCCGCCTTTTGAGCGGGGTTTGTGTGTTCTGGGGCTGCTCCGCAGCCCAACGCAGGGCAAGCATGCTCGCCACCATTCGTTGCTACAGCCTTACCACATCAGATCATCCGGGATCTGGTAAGCGGCGTACGGATCGTCCTCATCCGGCACCTGGCTTTCGGTGAGGATGTTGAGCTGCACGATACGCTCCGGTGCACGCTCCTGGATCTTCAGCGCCGCTTCACGCGGGATCACCTCGTAGCCACCGCCGTGATGCACGATGGCCAGGGAGCCGTTGCTCAGCTTGTTGCGCATCAACGTGTTGACCGACAGGCGCTTGACCTTCTTGTCATCCACGAAGTTGTAGTAGTCCTCGGTGGTCAGCTTAGGCAGGCGCGAGGTCTCGATCAGTTGCTTGACCTGGGCCGTACGGGCCTTGGCCTCGGCTTTTTCCTGCTGCTGGCGGTTGAGTTCCTGGTCACGCTTGACCTTCTCGGCGTGCGCCTCGGCGGCCAGGCGAGCCTGGGTGTCATCGGCCTCGATCTGGCCCTTGTGGACCAGCCGCTGCTGCTTCTGTTTTTCTTTGCCGACCTGCTTGGCCTGCTTTTGGTTGACCAGACCTGCTTTGAGCAACTGGTCGCGAAGGGAAAGGCTCATGGTGCTTACTCACTTAGGCAACTGCTCAACCGCAGCTGGACACGTTCTTTTCCTGACGTTTGGCTTCGCCCCACAGGGCGTCCAACTCTTCGAGGGTGCAATCTTCTATGGGTTGGTGGGTGTCGCGCAATGCCTGTTCGATAAATCGGAAACGTCGTTCGAACTTTGCATTGGCGCCACGCAGTGCTGTTTCCGGATCGACCTTGAGGTGACGGGCCAAGTTGACCGCCGCGAACAGCAGGTCACCGACTTCATCGGCGATGGCCTCCGGGTCGTTGTCAGCCATGGCTTCGAGCACTTCATCCAGCTCTTCGCGCACGTTATCCACCACCGGCAACGCCGATGGCCAGTCGAAGCCGACCTGGCTGGCGCGCTTCTGCAACTTGGCGGCCCGGGACAAGGACGGCAACGCAGTCGGCACATCGTCCAGCAGGGACAGTTGCTCCGGCGCGTCGGATTTTTCCGCACGCTCCTCGGCCTTGATCTGCTCCCAGCGCTCCTTGACCTGTTCTTCGCTGAGCTGAGGTATATCCAGCGGCGCATACAGATCGCCGGTCGGGAACACATGGGGATGACGGCGAATCAGCTTGCGGGTGATGCTGTCGATCACCCCGGCAAATTCGAAACGCCCTTCTTCCCGCGCCAGCTGGCTGTAATACACCACTTGGAACAACAGGTCGCCCAACTCACCCTGCAGATGATCGAAGTCGCCGCGCTCGATGGCGTCGGCCACTTCGTAGGCCTCTTCCAGGGTGTGCGGGACAATGGTGGCGTAGGTTTGCTTGATGTCCCACGGGCACCCGTATTTCGGGTCTCGCAGGCGGCTCATCAGGTGCAGCAGGTCTTCAAGTGAATACATCTTTCTGTGTCCGATCAGTGTGGGAGGGGGCTTGCTCCCGATAGCGGTGCGTCAGCCACCAGATGTATCAACTGACAGCCTGCTATCGGGAGCAAGCCCCCTCCCACCTTTAGCCTGCATTCATTCCGCGAATCATGGGGTACGGTTGCGCCGCGTCTCAATGATGTTCGGCAACTGGGAAATCCGTCCCAGCAACCGCCCCAGTGCGTCCAGCCCCGGAATCTCGATGGTCAGGGACATCAGCGCAGTGTTGTCCTCTTTGTTCGAGCGGGTGTTGACCGCCAGCACGTTGATGCGCTCATTGAGCAGCACTTGCGAGACGTCACGCAGCAGGCCGGAACGGTCGTAGGCACGGATGATGATGTCCACCGGGTAGGTGAGCACCGGCACCGGGCCCCAGCTGACCTGGATAATCCGCTCCGGCTCGCGCCCGCCCAGTTGCAGCACCGAGGCGCAGTCCTGGCGGTGAATGCTCACGCCACGGCCCTGGGTGATGTAGCCGACGATGGCATCCCCCGGCAACGGCTGGCAGCAGCCGGCGATTTGCGTCAACAGGTTACCGACGCCCTGGATCTGGATATCGCCGCGCTTGCCGGGCTTGTAGCCGGTGGCTTTGCGTGGGATCAGCTCCAGTTGTTCGTTGCCGCGCTCCGGCTCGACCAGTTGCTGGGCCAGGTTAACCAGTTGCGCCAGGCGCAGGTCGCCGGCACCGAGGGCGGCGAACATGTCTTCGGCAATCTTCATGTTGGCTTTTTCGGCCAGCTTGTCGAAGTCCACCTGCGGCAGGCCCAAGCGGCCCAGCTCGCGTTCGAGCAGGGTCTTGCCGGCGGCGACGTTCTGGTCGCGTGCCTGCAACTTGAACCAATGCACGATCTTCGCCCGCGCCCGCGATGTGGTGATGTAGCCCAGGTTCGGGTTCAGCCAGTCGCGGCTCGGCGTGCCGTGCTTGCTGGTGATGATCTCGACCTGCTCGCCGGTTTGCAGGCTGTAGTTGAGCGGTACGATGCGCCCATTGATCTTCGCGCCCCGGCAGTTATGGCCGATCTCGGTGTGCACACGGTAGGCGAAGTCCAGCGGCGTGGCGCCCTTGGGCAAGTCGATGGCATGGCCGTCGGGGGTAAAGATGTAGACCCGGTCCGGCTCGATATCCACCCGCAGCTGTTCGGCCAGGCCGCCGATGTCGCCGAGTTCTTCGTGCCACTCCAGCACTTGGCGCAGCCAGGAGATTTTCTCTTCGTACTGGTTGGACCCGGCCTTGACGTCGGTGCCCTTGTAGCGCCAGTGCGCGCACACGCCCAGCTCTGCCTCTTCGTGCATGGCGTGGGTGCGGATCTGCACTTCCAGCACCTTGCCCTCGGGGCCGATCACGGCGGTGTGCAGCGAGCGGTAGCCGTTTTCCTTGGGGTTGGCGATGTAGTCGTCGAACTCCTTGGGAATGTGCCGCCACAGTGTATGGACGATACCCAGCGCGGTGTAGCAGTCGCGCATTTCCGGTACCAGAACGCGCACGGCGCGCACATCGTAGATCTGGCTGAAGGCCAGGCCCTTGCGCTGCATTTTGCGCCAGATCGAATAAATGTGTTTGGCACGACCGCTGATGTCGGCATCGACCCCGGTGGCCTGCAACTCGGCGCGCAACTGGCCCATCACGTCGCTGATAAAGCGCTCGCGGTCGAGCCGCCGCTCATGCAGCAACGTGGCGATCTGTTTGTATTGATCCGGTTCGAGGTAACGGAAGGACAAGTCCTCCAGCTCCCACTTGATATGGCCGATACCCAGGCGGTGGGCCAGCGGCGCATAGATGTCGAAGACTTCGCGGGCGACGCGGTTGCGCTTTTCGTCGTCGGCGGTCTTCACCGCACGGATCGCGCAGGTGCGCTCGGCCAGCTTGATCAGGGCGACACGCACATCGTCGACCATCGCCACCAGCATCTTGCGCAGGTTTTCCACCTGGCCCTGGGTGCCCAGCACCATGGACTGGCGCGGGCTGAGGCTGGCGCTGATGGCGGCCATGCGCAGCACGCCGTCGATCAGCTTGGCCACAACCGCGCCAAAACGCTGGCTGACGGTCGGCAACTGAATGTGCCCTTCACGCACGCCGCGATAGAGCACGGCGGCGATCAGTGAATCCTGGTCCAGCTTGAGATCGGCGAGGATCTCGGCGATTTCCAACCCGGTTCGAAAGCTGGAAGTGCCTTCGGCCCAAAGGTTCTTGGCTGCATTGTCTTGTTGCTCAGACTCGCGAGCGAACTCGCAGGCTGCTTTCAAGGCTTCACGGTCCAGTGCCGGGTCGACACTGATGGCATGATCCAGCCATGCCTCGAGATTGATACTGCCGTCGGTGTTGATCGGCTGGTGTGCTCTCACCTGTACCATCTTGCTTACCTTCCCTACGACGCACCTTGGATGCGCCAAAATCATCGCCGACCTTTTTACTGCGAACTCCGTGGCAGATCATAGGCCTTGGAGAACGCAGGCCAGTCGGATTAAACGGGCATCCTAGCCCGCTTCAAATAACGCCATGGCCTCGACATGCGCTGTCTGCGGAAACATGTCGAGGATCCCGGCACGTTTTAGCCGGTAGCCTTGCTTGACCAGCTCAACCGTGTCCCGCGCCAGCGTCGCCGGGTTGCAGGACACATACACCAGGCGCTTGGCCCCCAGGGTGGCGAGCTTGCGCACAACCTCTTGGGCACCATCGCGGGGTGGGTCCAAGAGTACCGCAGAAAAGCCCTGTTTGGCCCATTCCGCGTCAGTCAAAGGCTGGGACAAATCGGCCTGAAAAAACTGCGCATTATGCAAATTATTGTTGATGGCGTTCTGCGCAGCCCGGCCCACCATGGTCTGCACACCTTCCACCGCCACCACTTCGCGCACCTGTTTCGCCAGTGGCAGGGCAAAGTTGCCCAGGCCGCAGAACAGGTCCAGCACCCGCTCATCAGGCTGCGGCGCCAGCCAGTCCAGGGCCTGGGCAACCATCGCCTCGTTGACTCCGGCGTTGACCTGGACAAAATCCCCTGGTCGGTACGCCAACTCCAAATTCCACGTGTCCAATCGGAAACCTAGTGATTGATCGGGCTCAATCGGTTCCGGCTGACCTTCCCCATGCAGCCACAGCTGGGCTTCATGGAAGCTGCAAAATTCTTTCAGGATCAGCAGGTCCGCGTCCGACAACGGCGCCATATGCCGCAGCAGCACGGCGACGGACGAGCCACTGAACAACTCCACATGTCCCAGGGCCTGAGGTTTGCTCAAGCGACGCAGCATGTTCGGCAGGCGCTGCATGATCGGTTGCAAGGCCTGTACCAGCACCGGGCAATCATCGATGGCGACGATGTCCTGGCTGGCCACGGCGCGGAAACCCACCTCGAGTTTTTTCGCCTTGGCATCCCAGCGCACGGCCACGCGGGCGCGGCGTCGGTAAGCGAATTCCGGCCCGCTCAGCGGTGCAGCCCACTCCTGCGGTTCGACACCGGCCACGCGGGACAGTTGCTCGGCGAGCATGCGCTGTTTCAGGGCAAGTTGTTCGTCATGGGGCAAGTGCTGCACGCTGCAACCACCACAGCGGCCGAAGTGCGCGCACGGTGCCGGACGACGCAGCTCGCTGGCCTTGAACACGCGTTCGGTGCGGGCCTCGACCACTTTGCCGTGGGTGCCCAACACTCGCGCTTCAACCTCTTCGCCGGCCAGCGCACCGTTCACAAACCAGGTGCGGCCTTCAAAGAACACGATGCCGCGGCCGTCGTTGGCCAGGCGCTCGATGGTCAGGCGTTGCTTCTTGCCCACGGGAATCTGTGGGGCCCGGCTGCCGCCCGTCGGTTGGAAGCGCAGGCCTCTCTCGTGCTTGGCCATCAGTTGGGTTCGTCGAAAATGCCGGTCGACAAGTAACGGTCGCCTCGGTCACAGATGATCGCGACGATCACCGCGTTTTCCACTTCCTTGGACAAGCGCAACATACCCGCCACGGCACCGCCGGACGACACGCCGCAGAAGATGCCTTCTTCACGCGCCAGGCGGCGGGTGGTGTCTTCGGCTTCACGCTGGGCCATGTCGATGATGCGGTCCACGCGCGTCGCGTTGTAGATCTTCGGCAAATACTCTTCGGGCCAGCGCCGAATCCCCGGGATGGCCGCGCCTTCCATCGGTTGCAGGCCGACGATCTGGATCGCCGGGTTCTGCTCCTTGAGGTAGCGCGAGTTGCCCATGATGGTGCCGGTGGTGCCCATGGAACTGACGAAATGGGTGATGGTGCCCTGGGTCTGGCGCCAGATTTCCGGACCGGTGGTGGTGTAGTGCGCTTCGGGGTTGTCCCCATTGGCGAACTGGTCCAGCACCTGGCCACGGCCTTCGGCGGCCATGCGCTCAGCGAGGTCGCGGGCGCCTTCCATGCCTTCTTCCTGGGTGACCAGCACCAACTCGGCGCCATAAGCGGTCATCGCCGCCTTGCGCTCGGCGCTGCCGTTGTCGGGCATGATCAGCACCATCTTGTAACCCTTGATCGCGGCGGCCATGGCCAGGGCGATCCCGGTGTTACCGGAGGTGGCTTCGATCAGGGTGTCACCGGGCTTGATCTGCCCACGCAGCTCGGCGCGGGTGATCATCGACAGCGCCGGGCGGTCTTTTACCGAGCCGGCCGGGTTGTTCCCTTCGAGCTTGAGCAACAGGGTATTGCTGGTTTCACCCGCCATGCGTTGCAAGCGGACCAGGGGCGTGTTGCCGACGCAATCGGCGATTGTAGGGTACTGCAAGGTCATGGCGTATTCGCAATCCAGACTGCGGGGGCGAACATCATACCGGGAAAGGTCGGCGGGCCATATCACGCAAAGTGCGGTGCTTATGGCTTAAAGGAATAAGCGGAAAAGAGGGTGAGCTCGAGGGCCCCATCGGGAGCGAGCCCCCTCCCACACTGGACCGCATTCTCATGCTGGAACTCGTTCGAATGTGGGAGGGGGCTTACTTCCGACGGCCGCGCGTCGATACCCCGCCTAGCCCAAATGCCCATCGCCATGATTTTTCTGAAAGACCTCCTCCCCCATCGCCGCAATCTGCCCTTCGATCAAGGCGTCAAACGGCTTGAGCAACGGTTCAAACGACACCGGCGCCTCCAGCACCTGCAACGCCTGCACAATCGCCTCCACCGTCGACAACGCCCCTGGCCCGGGCGCCTTGCGTAATCGGTAGCGAGACACGGCGCCCTCGACCAGCGTCACTCGAGGCAGCGCCGCCAACAACGGATTGAGGTGCAGCAGTTTGCGCGCCTTGCGCCAGGTGCCGTCGGGCACCACCAGCAACAGCGGCTGATCGCCGGGGGCATAGGCTTGCAACGGCTGTGCATCGTCAGCCGGAAACAACAGCCGCGCCTGATAGCCGGGCGGGCTCAACAAGGTTGGCAGGTCATCAAAGACCTCGCCCACTACCAACTGCGCATTGTTCAACCCCAGCGCCGCCAGCCGCGCGGTGTTGAGCGCATGGTTGACCTCGCTCGGGTGCTGCAACAGCAACACGCGGGTACGGCTGTCGAGATTGGGGATCAGCGCGCACAGGCAATGGACAACAGGCCTGAGGCAGCGGGAGCATTGGGGTCGGGACATGGTTGTTCAGGCCTGATTGAGCTGGGCTTTGAGTAAATCGCGGAAGGTCTGGATCAACGGCTCGCGACTGCGGCCCCGGCGCATGATCATCGAGAACGGCGCCTGGTAGCCGAAGGTGGCCGGCAGCAATACGCGCAGGTCGCCCTTGTCGGCCCAGGCCTGGGCGTAGTGTTCGGGCAGGTAGCCGATGTAGGCACCGGAGAGCACCAGGATCAGTTGCGCCTCCATACTTTCCACGGTAGCGGCGCTGTGCTTGAAGCCGTGGCGCGCCAGTTCGGCCTGGCTCCAGTAACCGCGGCCGACCATGCGTTGCTGGGTGATCACTTGTTCAGGGATGCGACGCTCGTTGAACAACGGATGGCGGGTGCTGCAATACAACCAGTGTTGCTCGCGGTACAGCGGCATGTAGATCAGCCCGCTCATGCGATTGGAAAAGGCGCCGATGGCCAGGTCCAGGCGGTTGTCCTGCACACCGAGTTGCAGTTCGTAAGGGCTCATCACCGATAAATTCAGGTGCACCGCCGGGTGCTCCAGGCTGTAGGCGCCGATAACCTCGGCGAACGGCAAGGCGTTATCGCTTACGGTGGAGTCGAGCACGCCGAGCTTGAGCGTGCCGCGTAGCTCGCCCTTGAGCGCGGCGGCGTATTGCTCGAAGCCTTCCAGCTCACCCAGCAGGCGCAAGGTTTCCTGGTGAAACAGCTCGCCTTTGCTGGTCAGGCTGAACCCACCCCGCCCGCGATGGCACAGCACCAGGCCCAACGCGCTTTCCAACTGGCTCATATAGGTGCTGATGGCCGAAGTGGACAGGTTGAGTTCGTGCTGGGCGTTGGCAAAGCCCTGGTGGCGCACGACGCTGACGAAGATGCGCAGGAGTTTCAGGTCGGGCAAGGCGTTGGCCATGGTTGGCTCCGGGTATAGATCTCAGCAGTCTACCTGCGCGCTTTAGTTTAGAAAAATCTGAACTAAGTATTTGCCCCTGCCGATTCTTCCCACCACGGGCTTTTCGCAGAATCGGCCCCTGATAAACACAACAACGATGAGGCAATCCCGTGGACAAGATTTTCCACCAACCACTGGGCGGCAACGAAATGCCGCGCTTCGCCGGCATCGCCACCATGATGCGTCTTCCCCACCTGCAATCGGCCAAGGGCCTGGATGCGGCCTTTATCGGCGTGCCCCTGGACATCGGCACCTCGCTGCGTGCCGGCACCCGCTTCGGACCGCGTGAAATCCGCGCCGAGTCGGTGATGATCCGCCCCTACAACATGGCCACCGGCGCCGCGCCATTCGACTCGCTGTCAGTAGCGGATATTGGCGACGTTGCGATCAACACCTTCAACCTGCTGGACGCCGTGCGCATCATCGAAGAGGCCTACGATGAGATTCTCGAGCACAACGTGATCCCGATGACTTTGGGCGGCGACCACACGATTACCTTGCCGATCCTGCGGGCGATCCACAAAAAACACGGCAAGGTCGGGCTGGTGCACATCGATGCCCACGCCGACGTCAACGACCATATGTTCGGCGAGAAAATCGCCCACGGCACCACCTTCCGCCGCGCCGTGGAAGAAGGCCTGCTTGATTGCGACCGCGTGGTGCAGATCGGCCTGCGTGCCCAGGGCTACACCGCCGAGGACTTTAACTGGAGCCGCAAACAGGGCTTCCGTGTGGTGCAGGCCGAAGAATGCTGGCACCACTCCCTCGCGCCACTGATGGCCGAGGTGCGGGAAAAAGTCGGCGGCGGCCCGGTGTACCTGAGCTTCGATATCGACGGCATCGACCCGGCCTGGGCGCCCGGCACCGGCACCCCGGAAATCGGCGGGCTGACCACCATCCAGGCGATCGAAATCATCCGTGGCTGCCAGGGCCTCGACCTGGTTGGTTGCGATCTGGTAGAAGTTTCGCCGCCCTACGACACCACCGGCAACACCTCGCTGCTGGGCGCCAACCTGCTGTACGAGATGCTCTGCGTACTGCCTGGCGTGGCGCACCGTTGATGAGCGTGCCGCAGGTATTGAAAGCCGCCGCCGACCTGGTGTCGGCGTTTGCGCGCAACGACCGCGCCGCCTACTTCGGCGCGTTCACGGCCGATGCCAGCTTTGTGTTTTACACCCTCCCCCAGCCGCTGCTCAGTCGCGATGCCTACCAGGCGTTGTGGGACAGCTGGCGTCGGGATGAAGGGTTCGAGGTGCTGTCCTGCACCTCGAGCAACGCCGTGGTCAGCCTGCAGGGGGACGTGGCGATATTTATTCATGACGTGGCCACCGAGCTGCGCATGAACGGGGAGCAATTCTTTAGCCAGGAACGCGAGACCATTGTCTTCAAACGCCAAGGATCTCGCACAGAACAACAAGAAGGCCTGTGGCTGGCCTGTCACGAACATTTGTCCGCTATGCCGGAAGGGCTGCCGCCCCCTTAGCCACTGTGATCGGAGCTGATCATGAATAATAAAAACAACGATAAAAGTATTCGCAAAATAGAAACCAACGGGGTCGAACAGATCCCGGACAACGAGCGTACGGCCACCCCCAAGGATCTGTTCCGCCTGATCTTCGGCGGCGCCAATACCTTTGCCACCGCTGTGCTAGGTTCCTTTCCGGTGTTGTTCGGCCTGTCGTTCCAGGCTGGCGTCTGGGCGATTGTGCTGGGTGTGCTGGTGGGTGCGTTGATCCTCGCCCCCATGGGCCTGTTCGGGCCAATCAATGGCACCAACAACGCGGTGTCTTCCGGTGCGCACTTCGGCGTGCACGGGCGGATTGTCGGTTCGTTTCTGTCACTGCTGACGGCGATTGCCTTCTTCTCACTGTCGGTGTGGAGTTCAGGCGATGCGCTGGTCGGCGGTGCGAAACGGCTGATCGGCCTGCCGGAAACCGACCTGACCCTGGGCCTGGCCTACGGCGTATTCGCCATGCTTGTCCTGACGGTGTGCATCTACGGCTTTCGCTTCATGCTGTGGGTCAACCGCATTGCGGTCTGGGCGGCAAGCCTGCTGTTTCTGTTGGGCATCTTCGCGTTCGCGCCGACCTTCGACAGCCACTTCGCCGGCACCGTAGCCCTGGGCCAGACCGGCTTCTGGGCGGCCTTTATCGGCGCGGCGCTGGTGGCCATGAGCAACCCGATTTCCTTCGGGGCGTTCCTGGGTGACTGGTCACGTTATATCCCGCGTGAGACGCCGAAAATGCGCATCATGCTGGCGGTGGTCCTGGCACAAATCGCCACCTTGATCCCGTTCCTGTTCGGCCTGGCCACCGCGACCATCGTGGCGATCAAGGCGCCGGACTACATCGCGGCCAACAACTACGTCGGCGGCCTGCTGGCGGTGGCACCCGCCTGGTTCTTCCTGCCGGTGTGCCTGATCGCAGTGATTGGCGGCATGTCCACCGGCACCACCTCGCTGTATGGCACCGGCTTGGACATGTCCAGCGTGTTCCCGCGCGTGCTGTCGCGGGTCAAGGCCACGCTGCTGATCGGGGTGATGTCGATTGCCTTCATCTTTATCGGACGTTTCGCCGCCAACCTGGTGCAGAGCGTATCGACCTTCGCCGTGCTGATCATCACCTGCACCACGCCGTGGATGGTGATGATGATCATCGGCCTGATCGTACGTCGCGGCTTCTACTGCCCGGATGACCTGCAGGTCTTCACCCGTGGTGAAACCGGCGGCCGCTACTGGTTCAGCCATGGCTGGAACTGGCGCGGGCTGGGGGCCTGGATCCCGAGCGCGCTGGTGGGCCTGTGCTTTGTCAACTTGCCGGGACAGTTTGTCGGGCCGCTGGGCAACCTGGCGAACGGCATCGATATCAGCCTGCCGGTGACGCTGGGGTTGGCGTCGGTGGTTTACCTGACGTTACTGCGTGTGTTTCCGGAGCCGGCTTCGGTGTATGGCCCCAATAGTCCGCTTCGCAGCCCTGCGGGAGCAAGCTCCGCTCCCACAGCAAGTTCGCCTGTTACCTAAAACAATAATCGGAGACCCGCCGTCATGGCTTTGGATTTATTCGTCGTACTCATCTACGCCGCCGGCATGCTCGTGCTCGGCTATTACGGCATGCGCCGCGCCAAGACCCACGAAGACTACCTGGTGGCCGGTCGGAACCTGGGCCCGTCGCTGTACATGGGCACTATGGCCGCCACGGTACTGGGGGGTGCATCCACCGTCGGTACTGTGCGCCTGGGTTACGTGCATGGCATCTCCGGCTTCTGGCTGTGTGCCGCGCTGGGCATGGGGATCATCGCGCTGAACCTGTTCCTGGCCAAGCCGCTGTTGAAGCTGAAAATCTTCACCGTCACCCAGGTGCTGGAAAAGCGCTACAACCCCATGGCCCGCCAAGCGAGTGCGGTGATCATGCTGGCCTACGCGCTGATGATCGGCGTGACCTCGATCCTGGCCATCGGCACGGTGCTGCAAGTGCTGTTCGGCCTGCCGTTCTGGATCTCGGTGTTGCTGG
This sequence comes from Pseudomonas sp. BIGb0381, assembly GCF_024809815.1. Lineage (NCBI taxonomy): Bacteria > Pseudomonadati > Pseudomonadota > Gammaproteobacteria > Pseudomonadales > Pseudomonadaceae > Pseudomonas > Pseudomonas sp. BIGb0381. The sequence goes on along the minus strand of NZ_JANUEN010000003.1, from coordinate 595,224 downwards.
GCGGTGGTGTGGTGGTGGTCTACTCGACCATCGGCGGCATGTGGTCGTTGACCCTCACTGACATCGTGCAGTTCGTGATCAAGACCGTCGGCCTGATGTTTATCCTGCTGCCGATCTGCCTGTACCGCGTCGGCGGCTGGGATGAGCTGGTGGCCAAGCTGCCGGCATCGAGCTTCAGCTTCACCGCGATCGGCTGGGACACGATCATTACCTACTTCATGATCTACTTCTTCGGCATCCTGATCGGCCAGGACATCTGGCAGCGAGTGTTCACCGCCCGTGACGAAAAGGTTGCCAAGTACGCAGGCACTTTCGCCGGTTTCTACTGCATCCTCTACGGCCTGGCCTGTGCACTGATCGGCATGGCGGCCCATGTACTGATTCCGGACCTGGATAACGTCAACAACGCGTTTGCGGCCATCGTCAAAGCCTCGCTGCCAGACGGGATTCGTGGCCTGGTGATCGCTGCGGCACTGGCGGCGATGATGTCCACCGCCAGCGCCGGCTTGCTCGCCGCCTCCACCGTATTGACCGAAGACCTGCTGCCACGTTTGCGCGGCGGTAAACAATCGAGCCTGGCAATCAACCGCCTGTTCACCATGCTGACCGGTATCGTCGTGCTGGGCATCGCATTGGTGGTCAATGACGTGATCAGCGCCCTGACCCTGGCCTACAACCTGCTGGTGGGTGGCATGCTGATCCCGCTGATCGGCGCGATCTTCTGGAAGCGGGCGACCACCTCGGGGGCGATTACGTCCATGACCCTGGGCTTCGTGACGGCGCTGGTGTTCATGTTCAAGGATGGGTTGGATGCGAACACGCCGATCTACTACAGCCTGGCGGTGGCGCTGGTGAGTTTTGTGCTGGTGAGTGTGTTGTCACGCCGGCCACAGGCGCAGGTGGCTCGGACGGTGTAAGAAATAGGGGGTTTAGAGCGGTTTTTTCAGCGGGTGCGACGTCGGATGTCGCACCCGTTTTTTCATTAATACCGTGCCGAACCTGCAGACGCCTTTGCCTGGATGATCTCCTGGACCAATGAAGCCCACACCAATCCCTGCGTCGTCCCCCCGGCATATGTGCCTCCGGCGGCAATGCGGTTGTAGGCGGAGCAATAGACTATCGACAGTCCATCCGGAGTGCCAGGCCTGGCACATTCGATAATTTGCAAGTCGCCACTTTCGATTGCCCGGCGGTAAGACTTTGGAAAGTGACGAGAGACGGCGGTCTGACATGCCGTCAGTATCTGCTCCTTGTACGTGGTCGTGGAATCGGTCGGAACCTGCCCACCGGAGACAAGAATATAGTCCCCGTCTAATCGACAGTTCATGACGCCGATGGGCAGATCGTACTGCAGTTTGAGTCCGCGCATTCCGACACCTTCACTACCAACAGCAGGCATCTTGAAAAACCAGCCGATGATCGCGATGACTTCTTCTTCCTCGATCCCCATGGCAGTGACGACGAAGTGTTCTCTGCTCAACTCAGCAATTTGGACAGGGCTTAGATGCTGGGGTAGGAACTGAACCCCAGAGCGCGCCAACAGAGCCACTATCTCATCCCTCAGATGGGAAAATTCCAGATCGTAGCCCGATACTTCAATAGCCCGACCAATCCCTGGGACGCCATAACTTGCCTGGAATTGCAGGCGACTGATCTCTGCAAGTTCACATCCTGGCTTGCCACTCGGCCAAGGCCTTTTTTCGATATCGCGTTGCTCGTGGATCGCAATCTCTACGCCACTAGCGTCGTCCATATACGCTCTTACAATCCGAGACCGTGCAAATCGTGCCAACGATGGATTGTCGGTCAGAAACTTTTCAAACAGCTCAATGCCTGCGCGATTGCACTCTACGGCCAAGTACTGATTTCCAGGCGTTAGATAATCGTTACTCAGCGGCTTTGCAGTCGTCTCCGTGGCTGACAGATGGCGCATGTTCACCTGCTTATGACTGGCTCCATCGCTCTGCTGATGTCCTCCGTAGACCGAGACCTGATAGTTGGCCAGGCGCAACATCACGGCTTGGAGCAGGCCGTTGATACCTCGACCGATGATCGATACGCGCGGCGCGCCAGCATCTGCCTGTTGCGCGGGGATCGTCAATGAGTGGGCAAGTTTGCGCCTGACCAGGCAGCGCAAGGCGGTCAGACTCAGTTGAATTGAGACGGCATAGTCAAGGTCGCCATGGCAGGCTTCAGTCATTGCCGCCTGGGTTGTAAGGGTCGCCGGTTTACGCCACTTGGAGACACTGCAGCCGAGTGCCTGCGCGCGCCCCCGAAATGCATCGAGTGTCCCAGGCCCGTAGTCCAATACAAGCTGGATACCTTCAGCCCTTGCCAGGGCCCGCAACGCGTCGTCGCTGAAGACATCCGGCTTGGCGACGCAGACCAGGCGAGCTTGCGTGTGCAGGCACTGAATGAGGGCCTGATCAATGCGATGGGTGGACTCATCATTCAGGGATAAACAGATAGCGACAGCACGAGCCCCCTCCAGCACCTCGTGCCAGTCCAGACCAAAGGACACTCGACTGTCGGAACAGGCTTTGCCGAGAGTGTCCGGCCTCGGACCCTGTCGATCCAATACCTGGATCCGAACCTCAGGATCCCGATCAAGCAACACCTTGACCAGCTCTCTGCCCACGTTGCCGTATCCCAGTACACAGATGTCACGGGGCAGGGAGCCATCGGCGAGTGTCAGCCAGCGTGCCATATAGGCGGCAACATGCGGCGCGTTGACCCCCGGCGTATTGACCACGCGGATGTCGTTGGAACCGCAAAGGTCCATTCGCACCTTATCCAGGCTCGTACCTCTGCGGATCAAATGGAGCTCGCCAAACGGGTGGGATATGCGCCATTGGGCGATGACGTCGGCATCGATCGCCTGGTCCCCGACAATGATCGCCGATGGACTCAGGAGACCGATCTGTATGAGCAGATCGTGTTTGGTCAATGTCGGGGGAAAGAACACTACATTGCTGGGTGCGTGAGCCTTCCAGGCTCTCGACACCGGTGCGAGATGCAGGATATTTCCGGTTATGGCGATAAGGGACGCGGCGACTGGCGGAATGGAAGAGAGCCTCATAGCTGTGTCTCCAGCAATTCTGACTGACTAATGCCTCGCAGAGAGCCATTCAATGAAGGGTGGGGCGTTATTAAAATGCCCTTGAGGAACTCAACCTACGCTCATCGTTTGAATTGAATAAGCCAGCCGTTTCTGATGAACAAGTAGCCTGATTCCGACACTTGAAAGTCAAAAGCCTGACTGACCTGCATAGATTCGGACTACTCCCCGTGTCACAGAGGAACAACAGACATATCCTGGAAGCAGACGCTTCCATCGGAACGATTGTTCAGATCACCTGGGGCGAGTGAGTGTTGTGGAGTGAGGGGGTTATCGCGAGGGGTGACTCGGGCGGCGGGAGATAGGACTGGTGCAAAACAAACTGTGAGAGCGGGCTCGCCCGCGAAAGCGCTGGATCAGTCAATCATTCCGTTAACTGACACGCCGCATTCGCGAGCAAGCCCGCTCCCACCTTTAATCCTGCTTCGACCGGAGATTATCTGCGGCGAGGACGACGCTGCTCGTCATCGGTACGAATGGGCACCGGTTGCAGCGGTGGCTCGATCAGGCCCAGCGCAACGCCGAGGTCGTGGAGCCAGTTTTGAATTTTCTCTTTCATGGTTTGCCCCCTTTGAGGGTAATGCTGGTAGGCGCAAGTTCTGTCGCCTTTTCCTACACTGATAGTAGCCCTAAGTCCTACGTATTGCTTGAACGAAACCACAACGAACTATTACTGAATTGGTCCAAATCCTGACGGATCGTTCAAGCAATCGCACGTGCGTCTTGCAGGACCTCGGCCCTGCCCTCTTGCTGCAGGTCGATCCATGCATTGAGGTTAGCGCCGAGCATACCCTTTCGCCACATCAGCCAGGTGGTCGCAGTGGCAAAATGCCCTGTCAGCGGATGAACGGACACGCTGTCCTTGCCCGGCAAGCTGTCGAGCATGGATTCGGCCATCAGCGCCACGCCAGAACCGGCGATGACACAGGCAAGCATGCCTTGATAAGACTCGATCTCAATCGCTCGCCCCATGGCGACGTGCTCGTGGGAAAACCAGGTTTCCAGGCGCGTGCGATAGGCGCAACTGCGGCGGAAAGTGAACACCGAACGGCCCGCAACGTCCTGTGGCCCGCGCACCGGCGGATGGTCGGCTTCGCATATGAGCACCAGGCGCTCTTCGCACAGGGCTACACCGTCCAACGAGGCGATAGTGATGGGCCCGTCCACAAAAGCAGCATCCAGGCGCCCGGTAATTAACCCTTCGAGCAATTCACCGCTGGGCGCCGATTGCACCTGCAAGTTAACCATCGGGTACGCCTTGTGATAACGCGCCAACAACTTCGGCAAATGCACCGCCGCCGTGCTGTACATGCTGCCCAGTACAAAATCGCCGGCCGGTTGCCCGCCTTGCACGGCGCCATGGGCTTCATCGTGCAGCGCCAGCAGACGGGTGCTGTAGTCCAGCAATACCTTGCCTGCCGGAGAAAGCTGCAAGCGCTGGCGTTCGCGCACAAACAACTCCACGCCCAGCTGTTCTTCCATCTGCTTGAGCCGGGTCGACAAGTTCGATGGTACTCGATGCAGGCGCTCGGCAGCGCGGGTGATGGAGCCCTCTTCCGCGACGGCCTGGAAAATCCGCAATTGACTGAATTCCACACCTTTCTCCAAAACTGAACAAGTTGCTCACTATTATTCATTTTTACAGAAAGTCAATCCGCTTTAGCCTGACGGTATTCGCTTACCAGCAGGACACCTGACCATGTCACCCCCGATCCGCTTACTCGCCAGCTTTATCGCCCTGATGATGGCCATGGGCATCGGCCGCTTCGCCCTCACCCCGCAAATGCCCCACTTGCTCAGTGAAGGACAGATCGACCTGACCGGCGCCGGACTGATCGCGGCGGCCAATTACCTGGGCTACTTCGTGGGCGCGGTGGATTCGATTTTTGCGCGCAGCCATCACCATGTGCGGGGTCGCCTGTATGGCGGGCTATGGTTGTGCGTGTTGCTGACCCTGGCGTCGTACTGGGCCCATGGGTTCTGGCCGCACTTGCTGCTGCGTTTCGGAACCGGCGTTGCGAGTGCCTGGGCACTGGTGATGATCACCAGCCTGAGCCAGCCGCTGGCGATTGCCGCCGGGCGTGCACGCCTGGGTGCCCTGGTGTTTGCCGGGCCGGGGCTGGGGATTGTGCTGACCGGGTTACTCGCGCTGGGCTCCAACCTGTTGGACCAGAGCTCTGCAACGTTGTGGCTGATCTATGGTGGGGTGGCGCTGGTGATGCTACTGGCAATCTTGCCCTTCCTGCCCCAGCCGTCCGCCGTTACTGCGCCTGTGGCAAGCCACGCCGACACGGCCAGCAACGGCAGCACTACCCACCTGTGCTGGATCTATGTGTTGTTCGGCCTGGGCTACATCATTCCCGCGACGTTCCTGTCACAAATGGCCAGCGCGCAATTCAAGGGCGCCTGGCAGGCCGATCTGTTCTGGCCCTGCTTTGGTTTGGCGGCGGCGATTGGCGTGGTGGTCGCAAGCCTGCGTCCCAAGGATCCGGACACCACCCGTCGCTGGCTGATGACTACGTTGTGGCTGCAAGCGGCCGGCGTATTCGCCTGCCTGCTGGGTAACGGTTGGGGGCTGGCGCTGGGGGTGTTGCTGTGCGGCGCGCCATTCCTGGCCTGCATGCAGTTGGTGATGGCGCGCCTGCGGGAGATTGCGCCCCACGGCTATCAGCGCAACACCGGGCTGTTGACCGCCAGCTTTGCCATCGGCCAATTGAGTGGACCGTTGCTGGCGTCGGTGAGCAGCCACCTGAGCGGTGGCCTGCAACCCGCGCTGGTGATCGCCGGTGCAGGCCTGTTAGCGGCGGGAGGGGTGTTGGTCAGCCCGCGACCAACGGTGCCGGCGCGCGAACCTGCTCTCGCCGCGCCAACACCAGGAAAAACAGCCCACCCAGGAAGCAACCGGTAAACCAGGCAAAGTTAGCCATGCCCTGCAACGCCGGCGTGAAGGTGATCGCGACACCCACCAGTGTCGCGGGCACCAATGCCTTGACCGCCGTCCAGTTCACACCGCCATCGAAGTAGTAGCGCCCGCTCGGGCTGTCATCGAACAGCGCGTCCACGTCGATCTTCTGCTTTTTGATCAGGTAGAAGTCCACCAGCAAAATCCCGAACAACGGGCCGATAAAGGCCGCGAGGATATCCAGGGTGTAGTGGATCATCAGCGGGTTATTGAACAGGTTCCACGGGGTGATGAAGATCGAAGCCACGGCGGCGATCATGCCGCCGGCGCGCCAGCTGATTTTGCTCGGTGCGACGTTGGCGAAGTCGAACGCCGGGGAAACGAAGTTGGCGACAATGTTGATGCCAATGGTGGCCGTGACAAAGGCAAAAGCGCCGAGCAGCACCGCCATGCTGTTATCAATACGCGAGACGGTCGCGATCGGGTCATGGAGCATTTCACCAAACACCGGCAAGGTGCCCGAGACGATGACCACGGTCACCAGGGAAAACGCCAGGAAGTTCACCGGCAGGCCCCAGAAGTTGCCGCGCCGCACATCCTGCATACTGCGGCAGTAACGGCTGAAATCACCGAAATTCAGGGTCGGCCCGGAAAAGTACGACACCACCAGCGCCGTCGCCACGATCACCTGACCGACCGCCTGCCAACCCGACAGGGATTTTTCCGACAGGGTAAAACTGATATTCGCCCACCCTGCCTTCCACACGATCCAGCCGGCCAGGGCAAACATCACCGCGTAGACCACCGGCCCCGCCCAATCGATAAAGCGGCGAATGGACTCCATGCCGGCCCAGAACACGGCCGCCTGCAACACCCATAAACTGAGGAAACCAAACCAGCCCAAGTAAGACAGGCCAGCAAAATGCGGCTCTGCATACACCGCCATCTGTGGGAAAAAGCGCAGTACCACAATGATCAAGGCACTCGACGCCAGGTAGGTCTGAATTCCGTACCAAGCCACCGCAATCAGACCGCGAATCACCGCGGGAATATTCGCGCCGAACACACCAAACGCCAACCGGCAGATCACTGGATAGGGCACGGCGGCCTGCTGGCTGGGCTTGGCCACCAGGTTGGCAATCAATTGCACGATGCAAATGCCTGCCAGCAAGGCAATCAACACCTGCCAACTGGCCAGCCCCAGGGCGAACAGACTGGCGGCGAACACATAGCCACCCACGCTGTGCACGTCACTCATCCAGAAGGCAAAGATGTTGTACCAGGTCCACTTTTGCGGCAATGGGCCCAGGTCCTGGTTGTAAAGGCGTGGGCTATAGCCTTTGGGCAATTGTTCGATCATCGCTGGGCTCCTCGTAATACCGGCCTGCGCTTCCGTCACGGGGTGCATACGGGAGGCGGCCTGGTTTGTATACGAGATAGTCAGCAGAATACGTGCCAATAGAACACAATCCCTCTGCAACGGCGTTTCAAAGGGGTATACGGAGGTTTAGTAACGAGGATTGCGCTCAGCAACGGTGCAGATCAATCCTGTACACAATCATCGGTGCACCCGATGTGCACAAAAGTACCCGACCGTGCAGCACGCCGCTGTGAGGAAGGCGCCCCAGGCCATGTCCATCATCGCCAATCCGCTAGACCAGCCTTGCAGCGTGGCCCAGTTGCTCAGGTCGTAGGTGCCGTAGGCCACCAGACCCAGCAACGCACCCAGTCGGGCTGCGCGTTGCCAGCTGGCGCTGGGCAAGACCACGAACACCACGCAACCGAGGACATACAAGAGATAAAACAGCACGGCAGGCAACAGGCGAGGCTGATCAAGCATCAGCGGGCCCAGCAGGGATTTGTAGGTCGGGCCCATGAGGACACCGAGCCAGAGGCCGTCGAGGATCAGGAAGGCAAGCAAGGTGCCGAGGTAGGCGAAGACAGACTTCTTGGGCATTGATGCAGCCTCTGCAGGAGCGAGCTTGCTCGCGAAAACATTCCAGGCGCATCACGGTGTCGGATGTACCTTTTTCGCGAGCAAGCTCGCTCCTACAGAGAGCAAAGCGCACTCAGCTTAGTTCAATGCGATCCGCGTGAATCACGATCTGGCCCTGCTTGTAGAGCGCACCAATGGCCTTCTTGAAGTTGCCTTTGCTCACGCCAAACAAGTTGCTGATCACCGCCGGGTCACTCTTGTCGCTGACCGGCAAACTGCCGTTGTTTTCACGCAACTTGGCGAGGATCTTCGAGTTGAGGCTGGAGGCCGCTTCCTGGCCAACCGGTTGCAGGCTCAGGCTGATGTTGCCATCGGCGCGGATCTCTTTGATAAAGCCTTTCTCTTCCTTGCCCGGGCGGAGGAACTTGAACACTTCGTTCTTGTGGATCAGGCCCCAGTGCTTGTTGTTGATGATCGCCTTGAAGCCCATGTCGGTGGCTTCGGCGACCAGCAGGTCGACTTCCTGGCCCACGACGTAGTTGGCCGGCGTCTTGTCCAGGTAGCGGTCAAGGCGCGCGGTGGCGGTAATACGCTTGGTGTGTTTGTCGAGATAGACATGCACCACGCAGTATTCACCGGCGGTCATCTGACGTTTTTCTTCCGAGTACGGGAGCAACAGATCCTTTGGCAAACCCCAGTCGAGGAACACGCCAATGCTGTTGACTTCCACGACTTTCAAACTGGCAAATTCGCCAACTTGAACTTTCGGTTTTTCGGTAGTGGCGATAAGTTTGTCATCGCTGTCCAGATAAATGAAAACGTTAAGCCAATCTTCATCTTCACTGGGAATATCCTTGGGGATATACCGATTAGGCAAGAGGATTTCGCCATCTTGCGCACCATCGAGGTACAAACCAAAGTTAGTGTGTTTAACCACTTGCAAGCTGTTGTAGCGCCCGACTAAAGCCATTTCCAATACCCTCATTGCGTGGGCGGCATTCTACCCGAGTTGCGCCTGCCACGCGCGCGCGCCTGAAAAATCGCGGGTTTACCTGGCGTTCCAGTGGCACCGCCCCGCTCGTCCGATCATTCGGCTGAATTTTGCCACGCCACCCGTGCCGGCTCAGCCCGTGGTTTCGAGTTAAAACAGGAAGTTAGGGGCTAATTTCAAAGATAAACTTTGGCTGTTTTCAGCTGCTGCTTTTATTCCCGGGGGATATTTACCAAGCAATTGTCAAGTATTTCCTGTACGATGCCTGGCCAAGTTAATTTTCTACAGGTTAGTGGCCGCCATGCGTGTAAAAGCATCCAACAGCAAAGCAAAGCCAGCTCCCGCCGTTGAAACCAGCGAATCGATCAACAGCCAGATTGCTGCTTTCCTCAAGTCCGGTGGCGAAATCCAGCAAATTGCCAAGGGCGTGAGCGGCCAGACTTTCGGCCCGTCCAAGCAGATCAGCCTGGGTAAAAAGTAATACCGCGCAGCACATCTGGTCCCTAAGCGTCTTACCTTCAAGGCGCTAGGACTAGAGCCCGAAATACCCTCTCGCATCACCTTCAGAACGTGCAAATCGACGAACGGGGCTCACCTCCTGAGATTCGCCGGTATGCTTGCACACGTCTAGCACGGGCATCTGCCCTATTTCTCCGTTACTGCTCCTCGCTTTTCATGGAGTGAAGCATGCTTAAACGCTGCATTTTCGTGGCCAGTATCCTGGCGGCCAGCCCTCTCGCCGAAGCGCAGATTTTCCAGCGTGAACTGGGCGACTTCGACCTGAAATTGGGCACCACCCCCAGCCGCAGCATGGCCCAAGGCCTGGTCAAGCCGACCTCGCCGGGCAATGACTCATTTCATGGCGGGCTGGACCTGAGTCATGACAGCGGCCTGTACTTTGGCCAGTTTTCTCCGAACATGGGCCTGTCGCCGGCCAGCACTCTCGAAGTCGATTCGTATATGGGATTCAAGCACCCTTTCGACCGGACACTGGGCTACGAAGTCGGTCTGATCCACTACAGCTACCCCAAGCTCAGCCCCCTCGACAGCCAGGAGCTCTACGGCGGCCTCAACCTGCTGGGCAATCGCTTCGGCGCTTCCTTCAGCAACGACCCGGACCGCCAGGACAGCACCCTGTTCGCCGACCTCAGCGGCACCCAGCCCTTCGGCATCGGCGTCAGTATGAAATACACCACCCATCAACTGGGCACCCCGACCTCAGTGGAGGGGGGGTCCATCAGCAGCTTCAGCGACTGGTCGATACAGTTCTCCCGCGCCTGGAAGGGCATCGACCTGGACCTGATCTACAGCGATTCCAGCCTCAGCGGCGGCGATTGCTCGGCCTATTCCGGACACAATTCGCAATGCGATGGCCTGTTGACCTTGAAGGCGATGCGGTCGTTTTATTGATGGGCTGAACTGTCGCGTGCGCCGCGGGTTCACATGCATTAACTCCCTCTGCGCAAGGACACGCCCATGCTGCATCGGCTCAAACTGCTGGTGGTATTCCTGACCCTGAGCCTGGTGCTCGCGGGCTGCAACCGCGTGGGCCTGGCCTATCGCAACCTGGACGTGATCATCCCCTGGACCCTCAACGACTACTTGGACATGAATGCCGGGCAGAAGAGCTGGTTCAACGACACACTCAAGGAACACCTGGCCTGGCACTGCACCACACAATTGCCGGGTTACCTCGACTGGCTCGACCGCCTGCAAGCAATGGTCGAGAGCAACCAGGTCACCGATGCAGCGCTGCAAACCCGCACGGTTGAGGCCAAGCAGGCAATTGCCGAAGTGGCGCGGGAAATCACACCGTCGGCGATCGAATTGTTACAAGGGCTGGATGACCAACAGGTCAACGACATGAACGATGCCCTGGCCAAGGACCTGCGCAAACGCCAGGACGACTATCTTAAGCCGCCGCTGGCCAAGCAGATCCAGGACCGCGCCGAGCGCATGAACAAGCGCCTGAATGCGTGGATGGGGCCGCTGAGCGATAGCCAGAAAAACCGGGTGATGGCCTGGTCCATCAGCCTGGGCGAGCAGAACGAGCAGTGGATCGGCAACCGTGCCCACTGGCAGGCACAATTCATCGACGCCGTGCAGCAGCGCCACGACACCGACTTCCCGCAGAAGATGCAGCAATTGCTGGTAGACCGCGAAAGCCTGTGGACACCGGAGTACCGCGCCGCTTATGCACAGACCGAAGCCGCTGCGCGCAGTCTGATCGTCGACTTGATGGCCGAAAGTACCGTACAGCAGCGCCTGAAATTAACGCAGAAAATCGACGGCGTACGCAGCGACTTCAAAGCACTTAAATGCCTCAAGGCCGCTGCGAATTAATGTGGGAGGTGCCCGCTCAGGCAATCTGCGCCTTCGAAGCCACTTCGGAAAAAGTCGCGGGGTCCAACGCATCCGCCTGCTCATCCAGCACCTGACGCGGGTGATCATTGCCCGGGATGGAGCTGTCGATCAGCGCCAATAGCTGCGCACCCAGTGCGGTGAGAATGAAATTCTCACCATTGCCGCCTTCTTCCTCAGGGCGCGACTCGATAAACCCACGCTTGAACAACAGCGCCTCGTAATCGGCAGCCGTCTTTTTCAACGCATCCAGATTGCCCGTGGATTCGCCCGCCGTGGCCTTCTCGGCCGCTTCCTGCTCGGCGTATTTGCGCGGGGCAAAACTGCCTTCGCCGTTCTGCACTTCGTGCAGCAGACGTTCGATCAGATCCCAATTGTAAGTCGTCATCCTGATTCCTCCTGCAGGCCTAAGGAAAGTAGCCTGCCTGTAGGAGTGACCCTGCGCGCCTGTGGCCGTTCAGACCAACCGACGGACGTCATTTCTCTGAACTTTCCAGACGTTCACCACCTCAACTGAGCATCACCGCCAAGGAGGTCCGATCATGAAAACCCTGAAAAACCTGGCCATCGCCGCCACGCTGCTCACCGCCCTGCCCGCCTGGGCCTGCACCCCGGAAGAGGCCACGGCCAAGCGCGAGCAGTTGGCCCAGGAAGTGGCCAAACTCACTGAGCAGAACCCGACCAAGGCCAAGGAGATGAACGACGAGCTGCAGAAGATGGACCTGGATACTGAAAGCGCAGAGTTCCCCGACAAGTGCCAGTTGATCGACGCCCGGCTCAAGGAATTGAAAGAAGCTGCCGCCAAAGCGAAAAACTGAGGTTATAAAAAAACCGGACAACGTCCGGTTTTTTCACATCCCTCAAGCCTTACTCGGCAGCGGGTGCTTCTGGCTTGCGACGCTTGAGCGGCGCCATACCATCCTTGCTGACGAGCGAGAGGTTGTCGGTCTTCGGCCGGTTGGCGATCTTGCGCTTGGTCGGCGACTTGGCACCGGCCTTTTTCTTGTCGCCCTTGGCGTCGGTCTTTTTCTTCTTCACGCCAACCGCCTTGCCCGACGCCTTGACCTTTTTCGGCCCGGTGTAGGTGCCTTTGACCTCCTTGATGGTGCGGCGCTCGAACGACTGCTTGAGGTAGCGCTCGATGCTCGACATCAGGTTCCAGTCGCCGTGGCAGATCAGCGAAATCGCCAGGCCATCGTTGCCGGCACGCCCGGTACGGCCGATACGGTGCACGTACTCGTCGCCGCTGCGTGGCATGTCGAAGTTGATGACCATGTCCAGGCCGTCCACGTCCAGGCCGCGCGCGGCAACGTCGGTGGCGACCAGGATCTTCACGCCGCCGGCCTTGAGGCGGTCGATGGCCAGTTTACGGTCCTTCTGGTCTTTCTCGCCGTGCAGCACGAACGCTTTGTAGTCCTGGGCCACCAGACGACCGTATATGCGGTCTGCGGCAGCGCGGGTGTTGGTGAACACGATGGCCTTCTGATAGGTCTCGTTGGCCAGCAGCCAGTTGAGGATCTGTTCCTTGTGCACGTTGTGGTCAGCGGTGACGATCTGCTGGCGCGTGGTGGCGTTCAGGTCGCTGACGTTGTTGACCTGCAGGTGCTCAGGATTGTTCAGGACCTTGGCGACCATGTCACGCAGGGTCGAACCGCCGGTGGTGGCGGAGAACAGCATGGTCTGCTGGCGATTCACGCATTCAGCCACCAGGCGCTGCACGTCGTCGGCAAAGCCCATGTCGAGCATGCGGTCGGCTTCGTCGAGTACCAGCACTTCGACTTCCTTGAGGTCAAGGTTACCGGCGTTGAGTTGCTCGATCATGCGGCCCGGCGTACCGATCAGGATGTCCGGCACCTTGCGCAGCATGGCGGCCTGGACCTTGAAGTCTTCGCCACCGGTGATCAGGCCGGACTTGATGAAGGTGAACTGCGAGAAGCGCTCGACCTCCTTCAAGGTTTGCTGGGCCAGCTCGCGGGTTGGCAGCAGGATCAGGGTCTTGATGCTGACGCGGACTTTGGCCGGGCCGATCAGGCGATTGAGAATCGGCAGGACGAAAGCGGCGGTCTTGCCACTCCCGGTTTGAGCCGTCACCCGCAGGTCACGCCCTTCGAGCGCGAGCGGGATGGCCGCTGCTTGCACAGGCGTAGGCTCGACAAATTTCAGCTCGGCCACGGCTTTGAGCAGGCGTTCGTGCAGGGCGAATTGGGAAAACACGGGTGCTACCTCGAAGAAATACAAAAAATCAGCTGCATAGGGTACCGGTTTCGGGCGTCCAAACCGAGTGTCTTTACGCGAACGGCGCTAATCAATTGCTTTTTTGTCAGAGTATTTGTCCACGGCATCAACTTTGTTGCACTTAAATGCTCTAATCGCGCCGTCTTGTCTTACAGAAGAATCGGTTTCATCCATGGATATCAAACAGCTCTGGCTCAACGTCCAAGACCTTTGGGGCACCCTCGACGAACACCCGCTGCTGCATGCCAGCCTCGGTTTCCTGGTGTTGCTGGTGGTGGCCCTGCTGCTCGGGCGGGTGGCCCGTTACCTGATCCTCCACGCCGTCAAATTGCTCGGCCGGCAACCGGCGCTGCACTGGCTCAACGACCTGCGGCACAACAAAGTCTTCCATCGCCTGGCGCAGATGACGCCCTCGCTGGTGATCCAGTTCGGCCTGTACCTGGTGCCCGCCCTGAGCAAGACCGCGATCCTGTTTATCGGCAACGTGGCCCTGGCATTGACCATCCTGTTCCTGGTGCTGGCCCTGAGCGCGCTGCTCAACGCCCTGCTGGACATCTACGCCCGCACCGAACACGCGCGTACCCGCTCGATCAAAGGTTATGTGCAGTTGGCGAAAATGGTGCTGTTCGTGTTTGGCGCGATCATCATCGTCGCCACATTGATTGACCGTTCACCACTGTTGCTGCTGTCAGGCCTGGGCGCCATGTCGGCAGTGATCCTGTTGGTCTACAAGGACACCCTGCTGTCGTTCGTCGCCAGCGTGCAGCTCACCAGCAACGACATGCTGCGCGTCGGCGACTGGATCGAAATGCCCCAGGTCGGCGCTGACGGCGATGTGGTGGACATCACCCTGCACACGGTCAAGGTGCAGAACTTCGACAAGACCATCGTCTCCATCCCGACCTGGCGCCTGATGTCCGAGTCGTTCAAGAACTGGCGCGGCATGCAGGCCTCCGGTGGGCGACGCATCAAGCGCAGCCTGTTTATCGATGCCAGCGGCGTGCGCTTCCTGCGTGACGATGAAGAAGTGCGCATGACCCAAGTGCACCTGCTCACCGACTACATCGGGCGCAAGCAGGCCGAACTCAAGGCCTGGAACGAAGCCCAGGGTCACAGCGCGCAACTGTCGGCCAACCGCCGGCGCATGACCAACCTCGGCACCTTCCGCGCGTATGCCCTGGCCTACCTCAAAAGCCATCCGGACATCCAGCCGAACATGACCTGCATGGTGCGCCAGATGCAAACCACCGCCGAGGGCGTGCCGCTCGAGATCTACTGCTTCACACGCACCACCGTATGGGCCGATTACGAGCGGATCCAGGGGGATATCTTCGACTACCTGCTGGCCGTATTGCCGGAGTTCGGACTGAACCTGTACCAGCAACCCAGCGGCACCGATCTGCGCACCGGGATACTGGCGCTGGCACACAATACCCGAACCGCGGAAACCCCGGAGTACTGACAACAATACCGGCGAGGGGCTGGCAAGCGCCTCGCCGGAAGGTGCTAGAAGCGTTGGAACGGTATTGATCCAATACACCACTGATAAGGCGGCAAGTTCACGTGCAACTTGAGCCACCGCTGACGCCCCCCCCACAATAAAAGCCGGCAACTATGTGTAGCCGCTGCTGCCGATTATTCAACCGACTTACCCCATAAAGAAAATTCTTCCTATACCTTTAGTGAATTTCACTACTTGCGCGCACTATTTCTAATCTGTTTTAAAAAAAACCAACGCCTTAGCATCTGGCCATCAAACAACGCCAGCAGAAGGCCAACCTCATGTTATGGACAACTCAGCTTTCCGATAATGCAGCAGACTTTGTATTAAGCTCGAATGCCGAAGCATTGACCCAATATTGTGGTGCTGGCGCCTTTGCTCAACCCTGCGACTTTTATACCCAAAGCCCCTACCAGCGACCTTCGCGGCCGCAGGACGTAACCGATTCAATCATCACCACCTGCTTGACCAGCGACCAGCTTTCAAACAGTCAGCATCTATTGGCGCAACGGTTGTTATTGAATATCTACGAGCAAGACCTGGTCTTCTTGCCCAAGCCGCCATTGGAACTGGACTTCAAGGCGTTCAAGCGCTTCTATGATCCGCAGCATGCGGCCAGTGGCAAAAAGATCCGCCCGTTGCTGGAACACTACCTGTACAACTGGCTCAAGGAAGAAGTGCATATCAACGGCCCTTGGTGCCTGGACTCTTTTATCGCCCACACCGATAAAGTATTGGATGACGTCGCCCAGTCCGAATCCAAACTCCATGAAGTGCTGACCACCAGCCGCCACCCCGAACGTGCCGCCAGGTTTTTCATGACGCAATGCGCAGGAGACTTCCTCAGTGAAGCGTCGGCCATGGCCCGCAACGTGCTGGGTAACAGCGGCGTGTACACCAGCGAATTGTTCAAGATCCTGATCGACGAGTACGGCTACGGCGTCGACAAAAAGAAACACAGCACTATTTTTGAAGACATGCTCCAGGACATGGGCATGTCCCATCACGTGCACCATTACTGGCAGTTCTATACCCCGGCGTCGCTGTCGCTGACCAACTACTTCCACTACGTATCGGCCAACCATGGCGAGCTGTTCCGCTATATCGGCGCCATGTACTACACCGAAGCCACATTGGCCCTGACGACCAAGCACCAGTCACGCGCGATCAAGACCATCTTCAACGGCAGCGTCTCCACGGACTATTTCGATGAGCATGCCCACATCGATGTGCACCACGGAAGAATGGCCCTCCAGCGCCTGATCATTCCCATGATCAAGCAGTTCGGCACCAAGATCATCCCCGACCTTATTCGCGGCTTTGAAGAGTTCAGGCTGCTTCAGGACATCGCCGACGAAGAGTTGTATGCCCATATCAAATGGCATGACGCGTTCGATGAGCATCGGGCACAGGCAGCGGCGCTCCAGGGCCACAAACCCGTGGACCTGAGGATTACCGAGCCTGAACACGAGTTGTCGGTGCTGCATACCCACCCGAATGACGAACTGTTCTGGGTCGAATCAGGCGAGCTGGAGTTTGTCGCCAGCCCCGAACTGACGGTGCGCCTCAAGGCCGGCGAAGGCGTGGTGATTCCCAAGGGAATGCTGCATGGCACCCGCATCACCAGCCCGTCCTGCACGTACACCGTCACCGCCATCTGAGTGGGCAACCCAATGAAAGCCATCAGCCTGAATCTCAACCACGCCAACTATGTGGCCGTGGAGGAAAGAACCTACTTTCTCAAGCGCCATGCGTATTCGACGCAATTGCTGCCCACCGCGTGCCCCCATCGTGGCGGCCCGCTGCATATGGGCGAAGTGACAGGCGACGGCCAAAGTGTGATCTGTCCCTGGCACGACAACGCCTACAAGGTCTGCAACCTGGAAAAGAAGGCGCTGCCCACTGTGCGCGTCAGAAACCAGATAAGCACCGTCGTCGGCGACACCGAGCGCTGTGTGCCGCTGCTTAAAATCTCCCGTTACGACTGATGAAGCCCATGAATACTAAATCGACACTGACCGCGTTCTATTCAATCGTGACCCTCTTCACCGGCCTCGACATGGCGATTGTCATCGCTATGGTCTGGTTCGGCCTGGAGACCACCGGCTCAACATTCCTGGTCGGCGCCACCTTGTGCGTGGCGACTGTAGTGCCGTATTTATGCGAGCAGTACATCGGCCGGTTCTTTACCATTGAACTCAGCCTGAAACGGCTGCTGTACATTCGCCTGGCGGCCTTCGCCGCGGTACTGGGGCTGTCGTTTACCCAGGCCGCCCTGCTACCGATCGGCTTCCTGGCCATCGCGTTCGTGGTGGGCGTCACCGACTACTTCACCATCAGCACCCTGGAATCGAAAAATACCAAGCTGGTGCTGGCCGGCCTCACCGACAGCGATACCTGCGCGCGGTTGATGCAAACCTCCATACAGATCGGTGCCTTCGGCGGTGCGCTCCTGGGCGGGTTGATCGTGGATGTGTTTTCGGTCAACCAGACGCTGCAAATCATCAGCCTGGCGGCGATTCTCTCGCTCGCGGCCATCCTCCTGGTGGCCGACAACCCCAACGAGCACGCCGCCGAACAGGCCACAGGGCCCTCCACTGCGCGTCCGCTGGACCTGCCGCGCAACCTCTACATCCTGATCATCGTGTTGAGCATGATCGGTTTCCATATCGGCGCGTTCAACAGCCTGGTGCCCATCGTTTTTCAAAAGCTCAATGAGTGGAATGCCACCCTGTTTGGCGTCGCCAGTGGCCTGGCAGGCCTGGGCGCCTTCAGCGCCGCCGTGTTGCCGCGCATCAAGCTCAACAGCTACGGGGCCATCGCGCTGGTGATACTGGCGGACGTGGCAATCGTCTACTTCCAGAACCTCTACGTGATGATGGCCGCGGCCTTCCTGCTGGGTTTTTGCATCAACAGCCTGCGGATCCAGTTGCGTAAAACCCTGATCGAGTCGGCGCCCAACGCCCGGGTAGCTGACGTGATCGCGGCCAAAAGTTCGCTCTACTACCTGCTGGTCAGTGGCTCGGCACCTATGATCCTGACGTTCTTCACCACCTCCGGATTTCTCGGACTCGAAGGCGCCCGCCTGTTGATGGTCGTCTCCGCCGGCCTGTTGGCCACCGCCGTACTGGCGTGGAACCTGACCCCGGCCGCCGCGCCCACCGCCACCACGGAATAAGGAATGCACGACGTGAAAACCGTACTGATCGTTGACCCGTTCTCCACGGGCAAACTCTACGCGCCCTTGCTCAATGCGCAGGGCATACGGTGCATCGCCGTGATCTCCACACGCGCCTTGCCTGAACACTTCACCAACGACCTGATCACAGAAAACTTCCATGAGGTGTATGCCTGGGAAGAGAGCCTGTTGATAACCCTGGAAACCTTGTCACCGAGCGCCGTGATCGCCGGTTGCGAAACCGCGATCTACCTCACGGACTACCTGACGGAGCTGCTCGACATCCCAGGCAACAGCCGTATCACCAGCGACCTGCGGCGCAACAAGTTCTCCATGCAGCAGGCGCTGAAAAAATACCAGCTGGCTCACATCGATTCGCACCTGCTGAGCTCACCGAGCCGCATCGGTGAAGTGCTGGCCAAACTCGACGAGGCGGCCACCTATGTGGTCAAGCCGCTGAACTCGGCCGCCACCGAAGGGGTGGTGTTTGCCCGGGGCAAGCGCGAAGTGGAGACCGCCTTGAAAAACGCGGCCTGGCAGCAGAAAAACGACCTGGGCGAAGTCAACCTCGGTTTTATCGTGCAGTCGTTCATCGCGGGACCGGAGTACGTGGTGGATATGGTCGCCTTTGACGGAACCTACATCGTTGCCAGCGTCTGCAAGTACACCAAGATCCAAAAGAACGGCAGCATGTTTGTCTACGAAAGCCTCGACACCCTCGACCCTCGGGCTGCAGAACTGCAACCGCTGACCGATTACGCCCGCCAGGCGGCAGCGGCCCTGGGCGTGCGGGTGGGGCCGATTCACATGGAAATCATCTGGTCTGAGGCCGGGCCGGTGATGATCGAGGCCGGCGGTCGCTTGCACGGGGGCATCGCGCCCCTGCTGTTCCAGCAGGTGTATCACCCCGACTTGCTGTCACTGTCGATCGACAGCTACCTCGGCCACCCACGCCCCCAGGCCGATGCGGTCAGCCAGATCAGCCATGGCCGGATCGGTTTCTTCTGCTCCGATGAACGCCATACCTTCGATCTTCCCTCACCCCAGGCCATACAAAGCGCCCAGGCAGACGAGGCCTATTGCGGGCACCGTTATTTCATCAGCGCCGGCGATACCACGCCGGTCACGATCGACTTCGCCACCTGTCCGGGGCTGTTCTGGCTGCAAAGTCCTTCGGCGCAGCAACTGGACGTCAGTACCGTCAACCTGCGAAAAACACTGTGGGGCTAAGGTTATGAAAAGTCGTTTGATCATCAGAAAGTCAGCCTGTGAGCTGGGCATCAATAATGCGTGCGCCGCCGTTATCGAAGACATCACCGTCTCGGATGACCAGAGCTTCGTCGGGGTACTGCAAAGTAACCTGAACCACGTGGCCTCGCGCCTTAACGAGCTGGACTCGAACGTCGTGTACGAAGGGTTTGCCAGGCAGCTCAAAAAACTCGGCTACGAAAATACCGTCAGTGCCAACGAAAAGCTGCTGCGACGCTTCATCGCCAAAGGCGTGTATCCCATCAACAACATCGTCGACGCCTATAACGCGGTCGCGATCCGGCATGGGGTCAGCATTGGCGTGCACACCTATCATCAGAAGGACGACATCTACGTGATGCGCTCGGATAAGCCGAGGGTGCTACGCCCACTGTTCGCCAAGAAGGCCATCACGATTCCCGTTGGCGATATCGTCTATACCTGCGGTGATGTGCCGTTGGCGAGCATCGGCAAGGTGGATGCCGATGCCCATGACTTCCGGCTGACGAAAGACTCGTCGAGGTTGTTGGTGGTGATCCTGGGGCATGACGACACATCGTTCCAATTCAACCAGGCGGTCATCGAAGAACTCGTGGACACCCTGCGTCAGAAAATGCCGAACCTGAGCCATCATTTTCTTGAAACCGTTCGCGATCACGCCTGAAGCATAGGTCCAGCAGATAGGGCTATTGTGGCCGGCGCCTAACGCCAGGCCTTCAGCACGGGATTGACCACGACTTCTTTCACATGCTCGATCTTCAGCAGGCTGTCCTTGAAGACCATCAGTTCTTCAAAGCTCCTGTACCGAACGTCGAGCATCATGTCCACGTCGCCAAACAGTGAATAGGCATGCACCACCTGGCTGAACTGCTGGATCTTCGGAAACACCAGATGGCAATTGCTGCCATTGAGCGTCAGCATCAAGAACGCCGCTTGCAGGGTCTCATCGCCCTCCGCGACGTTGATGGTGAAGCCCAGGATGATGCCTTTTTCAATCAGCTTTTGAACGCGCGACTCCACGGCGGTTCGAGACTTGTGAACTTGCCGCGCCAATTGCGCAAGGCTGACTCGGGAGTCATCCTTCAAGGCTGCAATGATCAGTTCATCAATCTTGTCCACTCTGCCGCCCCCACACTGTTCTTTTCGATAGCAGACTTTCATTGCCGCTCACGCATGCCCATGGCCCATTACGTCGCAGACTGTACGCCAGGCGCGGGCTTTACGCCCAATCGACTTATCCACACCGCCCCCAGAATCACCAAACCACCCAAGGCCAGGCGGCCCAGCGGCTCATGCTGGTTCCAGATCAGCAGGTTCAGCAACAATCCTACCGGCACATGCAGGTTGTTCATCACCGCCAGGGTTCCGCCATGCACCAGGCAGGCGCCCTTGTTCCACCAGTAAATGCCCAGGGCAGTGCTGACCAGCCCGAGGAACAGCAGGACACCCCATTGCAGTGGCGCTTGCGGCAAGAAGTCAGCCTTGCCGAACAACAGGAATGCCGGCAGCACCACCAGTAACGCGCCGAGGTAGAAGTAACCGAAGCGCCGGTAGTGCGGCAGGTTGCTCGGGTAGCGTGCCACCAGGTGCTTGTACATCACTTGCCCCGCGGCGTAGGTGAAGTTAGCCAGTTGCAGCAGCAAGAAACCCATCAGGAAGTGCGAGGTGATCTGGTCGAAGCGAATCACCGCCGCCCCCGCTACTGCCACCAGAGCAGCAACCAGTGCCCACGGGTTGAAGCGCCGGTTGAGTGCGTCTTCGATCAGGGTCACGTGCAACGGCGTGAGGATGGTGAACAGCAGCACCTCCGGCACCGTGAGTACACGAAAGCTCAGGTACAGGCACACATAGGTCACGCCAAACTGCAGCGCGCCGATCACCAGCAGGCCGCGCATAAAGGCAGGTTCGACCGAGCGCCAGCGGGTCAGCGGGATAAATACCAGCCCGGCCAGCACTACACGCACCAGCACCGCGAAGTAGCTGTCGACGTGACCGGCGAGGTATTCGCCGATCAAGCTGAAGGAAAATGCCTGAATCAGGGTGACAACCAGTAGATAGCCCATGTACGCCTCGCATCGAATGGGCGGGACATTAAAGGTTTTCGGCGATTGAAGAAACTCGAGGCAAAAAAAACCCGACCTCGCTAAAGCGGCAGTCGGGCAGGAGCACTCAGGAGCAACAAGTGCAAAGGGAGGTTCGTTACGCGTACTTGAAGGGTTTGCGTGGCACTAGATAAACACCGTGCGATTATCTGACGATTAAAGGATCAAGCGACCTGGGCCAACAGCGCCTTGGCGTGGTTGATGCCCTTTTCCTGAAAGTCGCCACTCAGGTTCACCCCTTCGGCGTGAATGAACGTGACGTCGTGGATGCCGATAAAAGCCATGACCTGGCGCAGGTAGGGTTCCTGGTGATCGGAAGTGGCGCCGGTGTGAATACCGCCGCGAGCGGTCAACACAATGGCACGCTTGCCGTTCAACAAACCTTGCGGTCCGGTGGGGGTGTACTTGAAGGTCACACCCGCTCGCAACACGTGATCCAGCCAGGCCTTGAGGGTGCTGGGGATGGCGAAGTTGTACATCGGCGCAGCCATCACCAGCACGTCGGCGGCCAGCAGTTCGTCGGTCAATTCGTTGGAGCGGTCGAGGGAGGCCTGTTCGTTACCGTTGCGCTGATCCGCCGGTTTCATCCAGCCGCCGAGCAGGTTGGCGTCCAGGTGCGGAACCGGGTTGAGCGCCACGTCACGCACAGTGATCCGATCCGTCGGGTGGGCGGCCTGCCATTGGCTGATGAACTGCTGGGTCAGTTGACGGGAGATCGAATCCTGCTGGCGGGCACTGCTTTCGATGATCAGGACATTGGACATGGCTTCGTAGGCTCCATCTGTAATTGCTGTAAGTCGATGGAGTGGAGATTAGACAGAGCCAATTCGATAAAAAAGCGCAAAAAACTGCTATAACCCATCTATTAATTTGTTTATAAGCGGAGTATTCCTGTGGACATGCTCCGCTGCCGCTTTATTTTGGCGTGCAGGCCAACGCGATACGCATCTTGATAATGGCGCGGTTGAACTTGACCGTGGTGTTGGTGCTTTTTCCCGCCGGCACCGAAACCGTGCGGCGACGTGGCGATTCCGGACCGTTGGTGAACGTTACCGAACACACGGCGTCCTGGGTGCCGTAGTTATTCAGCTGGATCGAGCTGATATCGCCGTCCACGTCGGAGGCGGTGTAATCGATGCTCACGCCGTCGATCTTTTTCGTCACGTCGATGGGGTAGGCAAACGCGCTCATCGGCAGCAGCGTCAGCAACACACAACAGAATTTTCTCATTCGGCAGTCTCCAATAGGGACCGCCAGCTTAGGACAAGAGGAACACATCTTGAAAGCGCCCCGCGTTACCCTCGATCAATGGCGCACGCTGCAAGCCGTCGTCGACCACGGCGGCTTCGCCCAGGCAGCGGAAGCGCTGCACCGTTCGCAGTCCTCGGTGAGCTACACCGTGGCCCGTATGCAAGACCAACTCGGCGTGCCGCTGCTGCGCATCGACGGGCGCAAGGCGGTACTCACCGACGCCGGTGAAGTGCTGCTGCGCCGCTCCCGGCAACTGGTGAAAAACGCCAGCCAGCTGGAAGACCTCGCCCACCACATGGAACAGGGCTGGGAAGCCGAAGTGCGGTTGGTCGTCGATGCGGCCTACCCCAACGCGCGCCTGGTGCGCGCGCTCACCGCGTTCATGCCGCAGAGCCGTGGTTGCCGGGTGCGTTTGCGTGAAGAGGTGCTGTCCGGCGTCGAAGAGCTGTTGATGGAAGGCGTGGCCGACCTGGCGATTTGCGGCTTCAGCATCCCCGGCTACCTGGGCACCGAAATGAGCGACGTGGAGTTCGTCGCCGTGGCCCACCCCGAGCACGCCTTGCACCGCATGAACCGCGAGCTGAGCTTCCAGGACTTGGAAAGCCAGATGCAGGTGGTGATCCGCGACTCCGGCCGCCAGCAACCCCGGGATGTGGGCTGGCTCGGCGCCGAACAACGCTGGACCGTCGGCAGTCTCGCCACCGCCGCCGCCTTTGTCGGCAGCGGCCTGGGCTTTGCCTGGCTGCCACGACACATGATCGAGCGCGAACTCGCCGAAGGTGTGCTCAAGCAGCTACCCTTGGAACAGGGCGGCAGCCGCCACCCTACGTTCTACCTGTATTCAAACAAGGACAAACCCTTGGGGCCGGCAACGCAGATCCTCGTGGAGCTGCTGCGCACCTTTGACACCGCCCCCCTGGACGCGCCTTTCGCCGCCCCCCAGCAAGCCTGAAACGGAGTTCATGCATGGCCTGGTTCGACCATGAAGGCTGCAGCCTGCACTACGAGGAATATGGCCACGGCACGCCGCTGATCCTGATCCACGGCCTGGGCTCCAGCAGCCAGGATTGGGAGCTGCAGGTGCCGGTACTGGCTCGCCACTACCGCCTGATCGTGGTGGATGTGCGCGGCCATGGGCGCTCCGACAAACCCAGGGAGCGCTACAGCATCGAAGGGTTCACCTACGACCTGATTGCGCTGATCGAACACCTGGACCTGCCGCCTGCCCATGTGGTGGGCTTGTCCATGGGCGGCATGATCGCGTTCCAACTGGCGGTGGACGAACCCGGCCGGGTCAAGAGCCTGTGCATCGTCAACAGCGCGCCCCAGGTCAAGGTACGCAGTGCCCAGGAGTATTGGTGGTGGGCCAAGCGCTGGACGCTCGCCCGTGTACTTAGCCTGGCCACCATCGGCAAGGCCCTCGGTGACCGGCTGTTCCCCAAACCTGCGCAGGCCGACCTGCGCCGCAAGATGGCCGAACGCTGGGCAAAAAACGACAAACGTGCTTATCTCGCCAGCTTCGATGCGATTGTGGGCTGGGGCGTACAGGAACGACTTTCGAGGATTACCTGTCCAACCCTGGTCATCAGCGCCGACCATGACTACACCCCCGTGGCCCAGAAAGAAAACTATGTAAAACTGCTGCCCGATGCGCGACTGGTGGTGATTGAAGATTCCCGCCATGCCACGCCCTTGGACCAACCCGAAGTCTTTAATACCACCCTGCTCGATTTTCTAAAGACAGTCGAAACCACTACCCAGGATCACTGACCCATGCTGAAAAAAATCGCCTTCTTTGCCGGTTCCGTTCTGTTCGCTGCCAACCTGATGGCCGCCGAGCCTGCCAAGGCGCCACACGTATTGATCTCCACCACCAACGGCGACATTGAAATCGAACTGGACCCGGTCAAGGCGCCGATCAGTACCAAGAACTTCCTGGCCTATGTCGACAAAGGCTTCTACACCAACACGATTTTCCACCGCGTGATCCCGGGCTTCATGGTCCAGGGTGGCGGGTTCACCCAGCAGATGTCGCAAAAGCCGACCGAAGCGCCGATCAAGAACGAAGCCAGCAACGGCCTGCATAACGTACGTGGCACCCTGTCCATGGCACGCACCAATGACCCGAACTCGGCCACCAGCCAGTTCTTCATCAACGTGGCTGACAACGCCTTCCTCGACCCGGGTCGCGATGCCGGTTATGCCGTGTTCGCCAAAGTGGTCAAGGGCATGGATGTGGTCGACATCATCGTCAACTCCCAGACCACCACCAAACAAGGCATGCAAAACGTGCCAATCGATCCTGTCCTGATCAAGTCGGCCAAACGCATCGACTGAGGTCTGCAGGTAGCTCCGCGCGCGGCCCACAAGGCTGCGCGCGCATTTGAAAGGAGAGCCCGCCAGGCGGGCGTCAACCCTAATGCTCTATCGTCGTTTTGAACAACTGATCGATATTTTCCGCGACGCACCCAGCGCCGCCCCTCCCGACAAAGTCCTGCCCTTCTACCTCTACTACCTGCGCCAGGTGTGGCCCTGTTTTGCCGCACTGCTGGTGGTGGGCCTGGTCGGTGCGCTGATCGAAGTCGCGCTGTTCAGCTACCTGAGCCGTATCATCGACCTGGCCCAGGGCACACCGCCCGCTGACTTCTTCCAGATCCACAGCACCGAGCTGATCTGGATGGCCGTGGTCGCCTTGCTGCTGCGCCCGATTTTCAATGGCCTGCATGACCTGCTGGTGCACCAGACCATCAACCCCGGCATGACCAGCCTGATTCGCTGGCAGAACCACAGCTACGTGCTCAAGCAGAGCCTGAATTTCTTCCAGAACGATTTCGCCGGGCGCATTGCCCAGCGCATCATGCAAACCGGCAACTCCTTGCGTGACTCTGCGGTGGCAACGGCGGAGGCGATCTGGCATGTATCGATCTACGCCATCACCTCCCTGGTGCTGTTTGCCGAGGCCGATTGGCGACTGATGATTCCGTTGATCACCTGGATCATCTGTTACTGCCTGGCATTGCGTTACTTCGTGCCGCGGGTCAAGGAGCGTTCGGTCATTTCTTCCGAAGCACGTTCCAAACTCATGGGGCGCATCGTCGACGGCTACACCAACATCACCACCTTGAAGCTGTTCGCCCATACGCAGAATGAGCAGGAATACGCCAAGGAAGCGATCATTGAGCAAACCGAAAAAACCCAGCTGGCGGCCCGTGTACTGACCAGCATGGATGCGGTCATCACCGTCCTCAACGGCCTGCTGATCGTCACCACCACCGGCCTCGCCTTGTGGCTGTGGACGCAGTCGCTGATTTCCGTAGGCGCCATCGCCTTGGCGACCGGCCTGGTGATTCGCATCGTCAACATGTCCGGCTGGATCATGTGGGTGGTCAACGGTATTTTCGAAAATATCGGCATCGTGCAGGACGGCCTCAAGACCATCGCCCAACCCCTGGCCGTGGTCGACCGCGACAATGCCCCGCGCCTGACAGTGCCCCATGGCGAAGTACGCTTCGAGCAGGTGGATTTCCACTACGGCAAGAAGAGCGGGATCATTGGCGGCCTGAACCTGAACATCCAGGCCGGTGAAAAGATCGGCCTGATCGGCCCGTCCGGCGCGGGCAAGTCGACCCTGGTCAACCTGCTGCTGCGCCTCTACGACCTGCAAGGCGGACGTATCCTGATCGACGGTCAGAACATCGCCGAGGTGGCCCAGGAAACACTGCGTGAACAGATCGGCATGATCACCCAGGACACCTCGCTGCTGCACCGCTCGATCCGCGACAACCTGCTGTACGGCAAGCCGGACGCCACCGACGAACAACTCTGGGCGGCCGTGCACAAGGCGCGTGCCGACGAGTTCATCCCGCTGCTGTCGGACTCGGAAGGCCGCACCGGGCTGGACGCCCACGTGGGCGAACGCGGGGTGAAACTCTCCGGTGGGCAGCGTCAACGTATCGCTATCGCCCGTGTACTGCTCAAGGACGCGCCGATCCTGATCATGGACGAAGCCACTTCGGCGCTGGACTCGGAAGTGGAAGCGGCGATCCAGGAAAGCCTGGAAACCCTGATGCAAGGCAAGACGGTGATTGCGATTGCGCACCGGTTGTCGACCATCGCGCGGATGGACCGCCTGGTGGTGCTGGAGAAAGGCCAGATTGCCGAGACGGGCAGCCATGCCGAACTGCTGGCCCATGGCGGGTTGTATGCGCGGTTGTGGCAGCACCAGACCGGGGGGTTTGTCGGCATCGACTGAAGCAAATGTGGGAGGGGGCTTGCTCCCGATATCGGTGGGTCAGTCACCCAATTTTGCGACTGACACTCCGCCATCGGGGGCAAGCCCCCTCCCACATTGGTGGCCTGGATTTGTGTAAAAACCGTGCTGTACTCAGTGCAGTGCCCAGACGGGCGCTGAAGTAAATCTGCAGGGAGCATCACTGATTTACTGATTGGGTAGAGCGATCTATCAAGGACGTGTTGCATGTCTTTGTTCAAGCGTTCAGTCACAGAGGGGTTAGGTACGTTTTGGCTGGTGTTGGGCGGTTGCGGGAGTGCGGTGTTGGCCGCCGCGTTTCCCGCCGTCGGGATCGGATTGTTGGGCGTGGCCCTGGCGTTCGGGCTCACGGTGCTGACCATGGCGGTGGCTATCGGGCACATCAGCGGTTGTCACCTCAACCCGGCGGTATCGGTGGGGCTGGTGGTGGGCGGGAGGTTTCCGGCCAGGGAGTTACCGGCGTACATCGTGGCCCAAGTGATCGGCGGGGTAGTCGCCGCCGCATTGTTGTACTTCATCGCCAGCGGCAGGCCGGGCTTTGAACTGGCCGGTGGGCTGGCCTCCAATGGCTATGGCGAGCATTCGCCGGGCGGCTATTCAATGGCAGCGGGGTTGGTCTGTGAGCTGGTGATGACAGCCATGTTCGTGCTGATCATCCTGGGCGCCACCGACCACCGTGCCCCGAAGGGCCTCGCGCCCATCGCCATTGGCCTGGCCCTCACCTTGATCCACCTGATCTCCATCCCCGTGACCAACACCTCGGTCAACCCGGCCCGCAGTACCGGCCCGGCATTGATCGTGGGCGGGTGGGCGATCCAGCAGTTGTGGATGTTCTGGCTCGCGCCGATCCTCGGTGCGGTGGTGGGCGGTGTTATCTATCGATGGCTGGGCAAGGAGGAGCCGGCCTGAAACGCAACCCCCTACGGATTTGTGCGGTGTTGGATAAGACGGTATCTACGGAGGGCGGCTTATACGTGTCGATAAGGCAGTGCCGCCCTCGCCTCTTCGGCATACGCCGCAATCCCCACCCGCTCGCGCTCGAGGAAATCCTCCACGGCATTCTTCAACCCGGGATGACGCAGGTAGTGCCAGGACCGGGTGATCACCGGTTCAAACCCGCGAATCAATTTGTGCTCACCCTGGGCACCGGCGTCGAAGCGTTGCAAGCCATGGGCGATGGCGTAATCCATGCCCTGGTAGAAGCAGGTTTCGAAATGCAGCCGGTCGAACTCCGCCAGGCAGCCCCAGTAACGGCCGTAGAAGCTGTCGCCACCGATCAGGCTGAAGGCCATGGCCACCGGGCGTGTGCCTTGCTTGGCCAGCACCACACGGATAGCCTCGGGCATGCGCTCGGCCAGCAGGCTGAAAAATTCACGGGTCAGGTACGGTGACTGGCGGCGTACCGCATAGGTATTGGCGTAGCAGGCGTAGACAAAATCCCACTGCGCCTCGCTCAGCTCGTGGCCCTGCAACCATTCGAAGTCGATGCCCTGCCCCGCCACCTGTTCGCGTTCCTTGCGCATCTGTTTGCGCTTGCGGGAACTGAGGGCGTCGAGAAAATCCTGGAAGTCACGGTAACCGCGGTTCTGCCAATGAAACTGGCAACCCAGGCGCTGCAACCAGCCCGGCTGCTGGGCTAACGCGTCATCGGCCAAGCCGTCGGTGAAGTTGATATGGGCGCTGGAGAGCCCTTCGATTTCCAGGTAGCCCGGCAGGCTCTTCAGCAGTTCGAAACCATCGTCGGCGCTGGCAGCCAACAGGCGAGGACCGCTGACCGGGCTGAACGGCACGGCCGTCAACAGCTTGGGGTAATAGTCGATGCCGGCGCGCTCACAGGCATCCGCCCAACCATGGTCGAACACATACTCACCATAGGAATGCCACTTGCGATAACAGGGCAATGCCGCCACCAGTCGATCACCCTCCCAGTGCAACAAATGCTCAGGTTGCCAGCCCGAATGCGGTCCGACGCTCCCGCTGTCTTCCAGCGCGCTCAGGAAGGCATGCCTCACGAACGGTTGGGCCTGCGGCACCAGGGCATCCCAGGTATCCGGGGCTATTTCGGACAGGCTCAGCAGGCGTTGCAGCGGCATCGGCATCCTCACTACTTCAGGGCGTGAAAGCCTCGCGAGTATCGCTTATCGCCGGTCCGGGCACACCCCCAAATCGCCGGACAAGGCTCTAAATCAATAGTTCCATTCTTAAATAATTTGTCATCTACATGACATCACTTAGCCACTGCGCCGTCATAAACGATCGTGATACTGACGCCTGTTTTTAGAGCGCCTGGTTCTAGCAGGTGGTTATTTTTCCGTCCGTCATCGGTCGGTTGTGTCCTGGATGGTTTGCCATCCCTCCTCACTTTCGGAGATTGATATGCGTCTTGCTTCCACTAAAACTGCGGCGGTCCTGTGCGGTGGCCTGTTACTGGCCCTGAGCGTTCCGGCCAGCGCTGCAGTCGACGCTAAATTGCTCGACATGCTCAAGGCCAACGGCCAGATCACCGCTTCGCAGTACACCGAACTGCAAAACGAGTTGGCCAAAGACCAGAAAGAACAGCAGATCGCACGGCAAGCTCAACAAGAGACCAACGAACAGATCGCGGCCACCGCGAAGAAAACCAACGAGCTGAGCAGCTTCGACCAGAAGCTGGCCTGGGCCGCCAAGACTCAGTTCAAGGGTGATGTGCGCATGCGTCACGAGACCATCAAGGTCGAAGGCGAAAATGGCGTCACCCGCGCTGGCGTCACCGGCCGTGACAAGGACCGCGAACGGATCCGCGCGCGCCTCGGCGCCTACACCGAAATCAACCGACAGGTGGACACCGGTATTCGTATCGCCACCGGCGGCGGCAGCGATGCGCGCTCCACCAACCAGGACCTGGACGGCTATTTCGATAAAAAATCGATCTGGCTGGACCTCGGCTACATCGACTACCACCCCGACCAGATCAAAAACCTGCACATCATTGGCGGCAAAATGCTGCAGCCCTGGGTCAACATGGGCGATGTGATCTGGGATAGCGACATCAACCCGGAAGGCCTGGCAGTCACCTACAAGTATCCGCTGGGCGGCAACGCCGAGCTGTTCGGTAGCCTGGGCAACTACAACCTCAAGGACAACGTGGACGGTGACGGCGTGCAGTACCGCCATGACCTGCGCCTGACCACCGGCCAGTTGGGGACTCGTTTCTCGGTGACCGACAACCTGAGAATGACCCTGGGCGGCAGCGTCTACGCCTACCAGAACGATGAAGACAGCCGTGCCTCCGGCAGCAGTACCCCGAACGTGCTGGCAACCAACGGTAACACCCCCAACGGCGAGTTCCGCCTGTATGAAGGCTTCGGTCAAGTCGATATCGGCGGCCTGGCGGTCCCCCTGTCGTTGTACGGTCAGTATGTGAAAAACAACGACGCTGTCGACGATGCGGACACTGCCTGGTTGCTGGGTGCCAAGTCCCAGGTGTTCGGTTTCAACCTGGACTACAACTACCGCGACGTGCAGAAAAACGCCGTGGTGGGTGCCTTCACCGATTCGGACTTCGGCGGCGGCTTCACCGGTTCCCGTGGTCACAAGTTCAAAGTCGGCTATGACATCGACAAGAACTTCGCCGTCGGCGCGACCTACTTCCTGACCAAGACCGACACCTACAGCCGTACGCTCGTGAACGGTAGCGCCAAAGCCAACACCTTCCAGCTGGATGCAGAAGCCAAGTTCTAAAGAGAAGTGTTCAAAACCCCGGGCAAGGACGCCCGAGGTGGCTGCAACAGTCTCGCATGGGTGGATCGATCCCCATCATCCGTCCGATCCATCCACGCGAGCCTGCTTATTCCCCGCCTTTCTGATCCTTGAGCCGCTCGGCAGCCAGCCGCTGCGCCAAGGCATCCACATCCTTTACCGGGTCGTCCGGCAAAATCCGCAACGTCGCCTGCATCAGGCGCATCTGGCGGATAAACCGTCGGCAGTTCGGGCAGAACATCAAGTGATGACGCACCAGCAGACGTTCACGAAAGGTCAATTGCCCAT
The DNA here is from genome assembly GCF_024809815.1 of Pseudomonas sp. BIGb0381. Taxonomy (NCBI): domain Bacteria; kingdom Pseudomonadati; phylum Pseudomonadota; class Gammaproteobacteria; order Pseudomonadales; family Pseudomonadaceae; genus Pseudomonas; species Pseudomonas sp. BIGb0381. The sequence continues at coordinate 564,105 of NZ_JANUEN010000003.1, read as the reverse complement.
CGAGATAGTCACTGGAACGTGCCACTTGTTCTTTACAGGTCAACATTCGCCCGTTTCCTCAAAATGCTCCACCGTGGCGAAGACTTTAAGCCGTGCTCGATGCAACAGCACGCGGACATTGGAGAGTGAGAGCGTCAGAAGATTACAGATCTCCTCCAGCTCCAGCCCCTGCCGTTCACGCAGCACCAGCACGCTGCTTTGCAGTTCGGACAAACTCAGCAACGTGTGCTCCAGGCACTCGCGCAGCTCATCCTCGGTCAGTAAGGCTTCCGGGGTGTCCTGGTGCCAGGCATACGGGGCGACGGCCCAGTGGCCATCATCGGGGGAGAATCGGTCATCGCCGATGGTACCGTGGGGCGAAGGCAAATCGTCGAGCAACACTTCCCGGCGATTCTGCTTATAGCGCCCCTTGGCAGTGTTGGCGGTGATGGTCAGCAGCCAGGTCTTGAGACTGGAACGCCCTTCGAACTTGGCCAGGTTGCGCACCACCGACAGCCAGGCGTCCTGCACCACTTCGTCGGCATGGCGCTGGCCGGCGATGGCATACGCCACCGCCCGCATTGCGCTTTGGTACGTGGTGACCAATTCCTTGTAGGCCCGTTGCTCGCCCTTGAGCAGTCGTTCAAGCAGGTGCGCGTCGTCCGCTGCTGCCATTCAAGACCTCGATTGTCTTAACGCTTACGCAGGATCACGCTACCGATCGAATAGCCTGCGCCAAACGAACTGAGTACCGCGACGGCGCCCTTGGGCAGATCGTCCTGGTAGGTGTGAAACGCAATCACCGAACCCGCCGAGCTGGTATTGGCGTAAGTATCGAGGATCACCGGGGCTTCTTCCACCGTGGCTTCGCGGCCCAGCAGTTTCTTCACAATCAGGTGGTTCATGCTCAGGTTGGCCTGGTGCAGCCAGAAGCGCTTCACATCGGCCACGTTCAACTGGTTCTCTTCCAGGTGCACGCCGATCAGCTCGGCGACCATCGGGCACACGTCGCGGAAGACTTTGCGGCCTTCCTGCACGAACAGTTTGTCGGGCGCACCGATGCCCTCTTCCGCCGCGCGGTTGAGAAAGCCGAAGTTGTTGCGGATGTTATTGGAGAACTTGGTCAGCAGCTTGGTGCTCACCACGTCGAACTGATGCTCGGAGGTCGCCAGGTCGGCGCGCTCGAGGACCACGGCCGTGGCGGCGTCGCCGAAGATAAAGTGACTGTCACGGTCGCGGAAGTTCAAGTGGCCGGTGCAGACTTCCGGGTTGACCATCAGGATCGCCCGGGCCTGGCCCAGCTGGATGCTGTTGGCGGCGTTCTGGATGCCGAAGGTCGCCGAGGAACACGCCACGTTCATGTCGAAACCGAAGCCTGCGATGCCCAGGGCTTCCTGGACTTCGATGGCGATGGCCGGGTAAGCACGTTGCAGGTTGGAACAGGCGACGATCACGCCGTCGATGTCGGCAGCGGTCTTGCCGGCGCGCTGCAGGGCCTGTTCGGCGGCACCGATGGCCATCTGGCAAAGCACCGACCACTCGTCATTGCTGCGCTCAGGCAGGCGCGGCGCCATGCGCTGCGGGTCGAGGATGCCGTCCTTGTCCATCACAAAGCGGCTCTTGATGCCCGAGGCTTTTTCGATGAATGCAGCGCTCGACTCCGTCAGCGCCTGGACTTCACCGCGCTCGATGGCGGCGGCGTTGTCCGAATTGAACTGATGCACGTAAGCATTGAAAGACTGCACCAGTTCTTCGTTGCTGATGCTGTTGGCAGGGGTGTAAAGGCCAGTGCCGCTGATGACGACGTTATGCACGATCGTTCCTCTAAATCTGTCAGGCAGATGATATTGGTACCGACGTACCAAACCGTAAGTAGTTCTATTCCGCCCAGCGGACATCAAACTGGCATCGCTTTATTCCATCGCGCCGTGGCTACACACCAGCCCATCACGACGATCCCGGCATTTATAACCGCGAAGTTTGCCACAAACCCTGGGGTTTGGCGCCATATGCCGGACAAACACCCTGATCAAAACGCCATCAAGTTTCAATGTGGGAGGGGGCTTGCCCCCGATAGCGGTGTGTCAGACAAAGATTCTGTGACTGATACACCGCTATCGGGGGCAAGCCCCCTCCCACATTTGGACCTGCTCAGTCTTGGAGACAGGGAGAGCTTCAGGGCTCTACTTGGCTCCACTGCTTGCTCAAGCGCTTGTCGGAAATCGGCACCTTGGTACCCAACTGCTGGGCAAACAACGACACCCGATACTCCTCCAACCACCAGCGATACAGCTCCAGTTGCGGGTCGCGCTTGCCTTCCTGGGTGTGCTTGTTCAAGCGGTTCTGGTACTGCGCCCACAGGCCGCCCAGCTCGCTGCTCCACACGCGGTCCTTTTGCACCTGGCTCGGCAGTTTCTCCAGGCGCAATTCAATGGCCTTGAGAAAACGCGGCAATTCCTTGAACCACTGCGCCGGGGTTTCGCGCACAAAGCCGGGATACACCAGGTTGCTCAATTGCTGCTTGATGTCGTTCAGGGCCACGGCCTGGGCCAGGTCGATCTTGCCCTTGAAGCGCTTTTGCAGGCCATGCCAGAGCTTCAGCACTTCCAGGGTCAGGCGCGCCAGGCGTTCGGCGTGTTCGGTCCAACTGCCACGCTTGCGTTCAGCCAGCGCCGCCAATCCGGCACCGTCACGCGGCAAACTGGCTTCGCCGTCCAGCACGCAGGTGTCGAGGCTGGCCAGCAGGATGTCTTCCACCAGGGCATCGATACGCCCCAGTTCGCGGTACATCAGGCCCAGTTCAGTGAGGCCGGGCAATTTGCCGCGCAGGAATTTGGCCGGTTCCGCCAATTGCTGCATCAGCAGGCGCTGCAACGCACGGCGGTGCTGGAACTCAGCCTCGGCGGCGGTGGAAAAACGTCCCTCTTTGACGGTGCCGTTTTCTTCCACCAGCGCCGGGTAGACCGTCATCGACAGCCCGGCGATCTTCTGCTGGGTTTTCTCGGCCACCGCCGCGAACACCTTGGCCTCCACCGGCTGCTGGCTTTTCGCGGTGTGCGGCACGGCCAGCGCGGCCTGGCTGGCTTCGACAAAACGCGCGGTCAACTCGGCCAGGTCGCGGCCTTCGCCAAGGAACTTGCCTTGGCCGTCGACCACTTCCAGGTTCATCTTCAGATGGTTTTCCACCTGCTGCGCCGCTTCGGCCCAGGCCTCATCGCTGACCCGCGCCCCGGTCATGCGCAGCAACTCGCGCCCCAATGCCTGGGGCAGCGAGCCCTGACCAAACTCGATGCGCTGCAGCGCCGCCTTGACGAAATCCGGCACCGGCACGAAGTTCTTGCGCAGGGCCTTGGGCAGGTTGCGCACCAGGGCGATGCACTTGGCTTCGATCACCCCAGGCACCAGCCACTCCAGACGCTCCGGCGGCAAGGCCGGCAGCAGCGGTGCCGGTACGCGCAGGGTCACGCCGTCGCGGGGGTGGTTGGGTTCGAAGTGGTAACTCAGGGCCAGTTCCAGATCGCCCAGGTGCAGGGTGTCCGGGTAATGCGCGGCAGTGACTTCACTGGCCTCGCGGGCCAGCACGTCTTCTTCGCGCATGATCAGCAACTGCGGATCTTTCTGGCTGTTGACCTTGTACCAGCTGTCAAAGGTGGCGGTCTGGTGGATCTCCGCCGGCAGCCGTGCATCGTAGAAGGCGTACAGGGTTTCTTCATCGGCCAGGATATCGCGGCGGCGCGCCTTGGCTTCCAGTTCGTCGAGTTGCTCCAGCAGTTGCTGGTTGGCCGTGAGGCACTTGGCGCGGGACTGGATCTCACCGCGTACCAGACCTTCGCGAATAAACAGCTCGCGCGACACCACCGGGTCAATCGGCCCGTAATGCACCGGCCGACGCCCGACCACGATCAGCCCGAACAGGGTGATCTGCTCGAACGCCACCACCTGGCCGCGCTTCTTCTCCCAGTGGGGTTCGAAGTGGTTCTTCTTGATCAAGTGCCCGGCCAGCGGTTCTATCCAGTCGGCATCGATCTTCGCCACCATGCGTGCATACAGCTTGGTGGTCTCCACCAGTTCGGCGGTCATCAGCCATTGCGGGCGTTTTTTGCCGATCCCCGAGGACGGGTGAATCCAGAAACGTCGCTGACGGGCGCCAAGGTAATCGCCGTCCTCGGTCTTCTGGCCGATCTGGCTGAGCAGACCGGACAGCACCGCCTTGTGCAGCTTGGGGAAGTCTGCCGGTTCTTTGTTGACGGTCAACTGCATGTCGCGACAGATCAGGCTCAACTGGCGATGGGAATCGCGCCACTCGCGCAGGCGCAGGTAGTTGAGGAAGTTCTTGCGGCACCAGTTGCGCAGCGGGCTGGCGGTCAGCTCCTGGCGCTGCTCTTCAAAGCCACGCCACAAATTGACCAGCCCGGCGAAGTCCGAATCCGGGTCCTTCCATTGTGCGTGGGCCTGATCGGCGGCCTGCTGACGCTCCGGTGGGCGCTCGCGCGGGTCCTGGATCGACATGGCACTGGCCACGATCAACACTTCCTGCAAACTGCCAAGCTTGGCGGCTTCGAGCAGCATGCGGCCCATGCGCGGGTCCACCGGCAGGCGCGCCAACTGGCGACCCAGGGGGGTCAGCTGGCTGTTACGGTCGACCGCCGAGAGTTCCTGCAACAGGTTGAAACCGTCGCTGATGGCCTTGCCATCCGGCGGCTCGATAAACGGGAAGTCGGTGATTTCGCCCAGGCGCAGGTGCAGCATCTGCAGGATCACCGCCGCGAGGTTGGTGCGCAGGATTTCCGGGTCGGTAAATTCCGGACGCCCGATAAAATCCTCTTCGCTGTACAACCGAATGCAAATCCCCGGCTCCACCCGGCCGCAACGACCTTTACGCTGGTTGGCACTGGCCTGGGAAATCGCCTCGATCGGCAGGCGCTGCACCTTGGCGCGGTAGCTGTAGCGGCTGATGCGAGCGGTGCCGCTGTCGATCACATAACGAATGCCCGGCACCGTCAGCGAGGTTTCCGCGACGTTGGTCGCCAGTACCACGCGGCGCCCTGGGTGGGACTGGAAAATGCGCTGTTGTTCGGCCGGCGACAGGCGCGCGTACAACGGCAGGATCTCGGTGTGCTTGAGCTGGGCCTTGCGCAGCATGTCGGCCGCGTCGCGAATCTCGCGCTCGCCGGGCAAAAACACCAGCACGTCGCCGGGACTGCGCCGTTCGCTGCGCTCATAGGCGGCGATTTCGTCGAGGGTGGCGAGGATCGCCTGGTCGACGGTCAGGTCGTCTTCGACACGGTTGCCTTCCTCGTCCTGTTCCAGGGTCAGCGGGCGATACCAGGTGTCGACCGGGAAGGTACGACCCGACACCTCGACAATCGGTGCGTCGTCGAAGTGCTTGGAAAAACGTTCCAGGTCGATGGTCGCCGACGTGATGATGACTTTCAGGTCCGGACGACGCGGCAGCAGGGTTTTCAGGTAACCCAGCAGGAAGTCGATGTTAAGGCTGCGTTCGTGGGCTTCGTCGACGATGATCGTGTCGTAGCGTTCCAGGTAACGGTCGTTCTGGGTTTCCGCCAGCAGGATGCCGTCGGTCATCAGCTTGATCAGGGTGTTGGCGTCGCTCTGGTCTTCGAAGCGCACCTGATAGCCGACCAACGCACCCAGCGGCGTGGCCAACTCTTCGGCGACGCGGCTGGCTACGCTGCGCGCAGCGATCCGGCGTGGCTGGGTATGGCCGATCAGGCCGTATTGGCCGCGGCCGATTTCCAGGCAGATTTTCGGCAACTGGGTGGTCTTACCCGAGCCGGTTTCGCCGGCAATGATCAGCACCTGATGCTTGAGCAGCGCGTCCTTGATCTCATCGCGCTTGGCGGCAATCGGCAGGCTGTCGTCGTAACGAATCACCGGCAGGCTGGCACGCCGCGCCGTGACCTGGGCGCAGGACGCCTGCATGCGCGTGACCCACTGCGCCAGCTTCTCCTCGTCGGGTTTCTTGCGCAGCTCGAGCAACTGGCGCCGCAAGCGGTGTCGGTCGGCGAGCATGGCGTGGTCGAGGTTTTTCAGCAGTTGGTCGATAGCGGGCGCTTGGTCAGTCATCAGGGCGGCAAGGGTCTTTTGGGTGAGGCAGGTGAGGCCTGCGCAGCGTAAGTCGTCAGAGAGGACGGGGATTGTCGCAGATTTCGACAAGTATGGAGACGGTCAGTCAATCATGACTGCGCTGACTTACCACTGAGGACGATATTTACTACGACACTGAGTGGACCATTCGGTAGTTTCAATAGCAGCAGTCCGATGGGATGGATGGCATGTGAACGGTTCAATGAGACTTCCAGACACCAACCTAATGTGAAACGGAGCCTCCATGCAGATCATGCCGTCCACTACACGCTCAGACGACCCGCCCTCTTACGCTGAAGCAATGAGTTCTCGGAACCCGCCGCCCTATGAACACCCCACAATGCCCGGGTGCCAATAGTGCAAAGCGCAAGTCATCAAAGAGGAAGGAATTGTCGAAGATTTCGGCAAGTCTGGAGACGGTCAGTCAATCACGACCGCGCTGACCTACCGCCTAAAAGGACATTTACTACGACACCGAGTGGATCATTCTGTCTTTTTAACAGCATAAGTCCGATGGAATGGATGGCGTGTGAAAGGTTCAATAAAACTTCCAGACACATCTGGCCAACCTTCATTTCTTAACGTGAACAGGAGTTTCCATGGAGATCAGTCCATCCACTACGCGCCTAGACAACCCGCCCTCCTACGCCGAAGCAACGAATCCTCGAAACCCGCCGCCCTATGAACACCCTCCCAGCTATGCGCGAGCAACAGGTACGCAGCGTTCGACGAGCAATAGCCGTACTCCATCCGCGCCAGCCACCAACCTGACAGCCAATCGAATCGCGAACTACCACACTACAAGCCAGGCCAATCGAGGAATGCGCTTCATGAGTAACCTTTAACAAAAGAAAAGCCAAGAAGACGCGTCTTTTTCCATTCGATACTTGAATACGCCATTAAAAAACATAGAAAACTATTTCACCAGAGGAATAAAGAAGCATCTCGCACTTTTGTGAGAACTCACTGATGCGCTGATGTAATATCGAAATTATATTCGGCGCGCTGTTTATCAATCATCAACAACAGTATTCATCGGAGTTTTTATGCCTATAGATCGCATGTCTTCCTCTCGTGTCGGAGGCTATGGACATTCATTTGCGGAAAAGCACCAACGTACGCCCGACAGCATGCCACAAGGTGCATCGGCGTCTTCCTCCAGCTCGTGGAAAACCATTGAAACTTTAAAAAGTCTCCCCACCGACTTCCCCACGTCCAAATTCGGTCAAAGTTACGTTGACAAGCCTATAGGTTTGCTACAGAGAAAAATTGAATTGCAGGACAAAGGATATTCAACCAAGAATATCGACAAAACGTATAAAGAATCGATGAATGACCTCTACCAGGCAACGGCTAAAGGCCAGAGGAGTTCGCCCAACGAAACAGACAGGAACCGTTTGACTAACTGGAGTGACAGGATACTGGAAACTAACAAAGACATGCCATTCCTGAAGTAAACTCAACCGAACCATTAGACATATCGACTTATAACCTGCATCACCTTGAACTACTGGCACTTTTATAATTGCCAGTAGTTTTTTTCAGTAGGCACACTCCAGGGTGTGCTAAACCACAGTGACTGAGCGGTTCAAGACACTTCTCCCCACCTGCGCCGATACGGAAACACATCAATCACCTTTCCCGCCCGAATCGTATCCTGCAGGCCTTTCCAGTAATCGGCGTTGTACAGCTCGCCGTGCAGTTGATCGAACAACTTGCGCTGGCCGGCATCGGCGAACAGAAACGGCGGGAATTCTTCCGGGAATACATCCAGCGGGCCGATGGAGTACCAGGGCTCGGACGCCATTTCGTCCTCGGGGGTACGCGGCGCGGGGATGTGGCGAAAGTTGGCCTCGGTGAGAAAGCAGATTTCGTCATAGTCATAAAACACTACGCGCCCATGGCGGGTAACGCCGAAGTTCTTCAGCAGCATGTCGCCGGGGAAGATATTCGCCGCCGCCAGTTGCTTGATCGCCAGGCCGTAGTCTTCCAGGGCTTCACGCACCTGGGCGGGGTTGGCGTTTTCCAGGTAGAGGTTCAGCGGGGTCATGCGCCGTTCGGTCCAGCAGTGGCGAATCAGCACGGTGTCGCCTTCCACTTCGACGGTGCCGGCAGCGACGTCCAACAATTCAGCCAGGCACTCGGGCTCGAACTTGCTCAGGGGAAAGCGGAAGTCGGCAAACTCCTGGGTATCGGCCATGCGCCCGACGCGATCGACGCTTTTGACCAGGCGGTACTTCTCGATCACCGTGGCGCGGTTGACGTTTTTCGACGGTGAAAATCGGTCCTTGATGATCTTGAACACGGTGTTGAAGCCCGGCAGGGTGAACACACTCATGACCATGCCACGTACGCCGGGGGCCATGATGAATTGATCGTCGGTGGTGGCCAGGTGGTTGATAAGCGCGCGGTAAAACTCCGATTTGCCGTGCTTGTAGAAACCAATCGAGGTGTACAGCTCGGCGATGTGCTTGCCCGGCAGGATGCGTTTGAGAAAGCCGACGAATTCCGCCGGCACCGGCACGTCGACCATGAAGTAGGAACGGGTGAACGAAAAGATGATCGACACCTCCGCCTCGTCGGTGATCAACGCATCGATCTGGATGCCCTGCCCTTCGCGGTGCAGCAGCGGAATCACCAGGGGCCATTGCTCGTCGCGGGTGTAGATGCGCCCTACGAGGTAGGCGCCTTTGTTGCGGTAGAGCACCGAGGAAAACAGCTCGACCTTGAGGTCCGGATCCTTGCACACCCAGTCCGGCAGGTTTTCCCGCAGTTGGATTTCGAGGCGCCCCAGGTCGGCCGCCAGATCGGCGTAGGGCTCGCTGAAACGATAGTCCGCAAAAATCTGCGCGAGCATTTCGGGAACCTGGCCGGCAGGCGCGTAGATCCGGGTTTGTGCCGCCCGTGCCCGGCGCAGGCTCGGCCGAGTGGTGTGGATGAACATGCAGCCGTCGCTGATCAGGTCATGGCTGAACAGGCCGCAGAAGATCGAGTTGTACCAGGTCTCGGACAGCTCATCGTCAAAACGCAGGTCGATCAGGCCGATGTAGGCGCTTTTCACCAGCGGCCATAGATCAATGTCGAACAATGTGCCGCCCTCGAAATTCCCACGCAGGCGCGTGGTCACTTCGCCGACCTTGTCTTCATACAGGTTGATCCGCGCCGCCGAGGCCGCTTGCCCCTGCTGCCACTGGGCCTTTTCGAAACGCTCGCGGGCGCCATCGGTGATCTGGCGAAAGTGCTCGCGGTAATCGTCGAAGCCTTCGAGGATCGTGCGGGCGATAGCGAGGGCGGGCGTGGATGTCGACATGCGGGAAACCTCTACGGGTATCTGGAAGCCCTGAGCTTAGCCAGTGTACGAAGGCAGGAGAAGGGTCATTTTTTGCACTGACTTGTACGGTTCTGTTCATTTCGTACATTTATTTTCAATTTTTTAATTCGACCATCTGGTCAATAAACGCCCCTTACAGTCACGGCGCGTTTTATCCACACGCCTTTACTATCGTGGCCTGGCCGGTAGAGGCGGGAAACCGCCAGCCAGCACGGGGGCGCACCCTCCGCAGGGCTTTGGATCCAACTAAGGGAAACCCCGATTACCACCTTAATGGCACTTTGATATACAGCGCGCCCTCTCCCACCCTAACAAGGTCCGAAGACCGATCCGGGAGCAGGTTCTAATCGCCCAAGGAGCATTGAGATGTCATTGAGGAATATGAGGATCGGTCTGCGTGCCGGCCTGAGTTTTGGGGTTTTGGCCAGCTTGCTGGTGATTGTGGGAATGTTTGGCCTGGGCCAGATGGCCAAGCTGCGCGAAAGCGCGCTGGTCATTGAACAGTCGTGGATGCCGAGCATCGAGAATATCCACGACAGCGCAGCCTTGGTGGCCACCATCCGCCTGGAATCCCTGCGCCTGGTGAGCACCGACGAATCTCGCGTGCGTGACACCAGCAGAGGCCTGATCAGCCGTACCAGCAACGAACTGCAAGCCCTGCTCGATCGCCATGAAACCTTGCTGAGCAATGACGAAGAGCGCGATCTGCTGAAAACCCTCAAGAGCAATGTCGCAACGTACCTGGCCATCGTCGGGCAGATGGTCGCGCTGGTGGACAAGGATCAACAGCAAGACGCCCTCGACCTGCTCGTCAGCCGCCTCGCCCCTCAGGGCACGATCTTGAGCCAGAGCCTGGAAAAACTGATCGTCTTTAACCAGAACGGCGTCGAAGCAGCGGCTGATTCGGCCGCACGGATGTATTCGAGCGCACAGTGGATTGTCGGCCTGATTATCGCCGTCGCCCTGATCACCACCTTACTGCTGGCCTGGCTGCTGACCCGCAGCATCACCGCGCCGATCGGCCAGGCCCTGAAGGTGGCTCGCACCATCGCCGCCGGCGACTTGAGCCAGCCGATTGTGGTGCGCGGCCATGACGAACCCGCGCAATTGCTGACCGCCTTGGCGACCATGCAAGTGCAGCTGCAGACCACCATCCGTGGCATCAGCGAATCGGCGCAGCAACTGGCTTCCGCCGCCGAAGAAATGAGCTCGGTGATGGAACAAAGCACGCGCGGCCTGCAGGCGCAGAATGATGAAATCGAGCAGGCTGCCACCGCCGTGACCGAGATGAGCACGGCGGTGGACCAGGTCGCGGGCAATGCGGTGTCCAGTGCCGAGGCGTCCCAGGCTTCCGATGAAGACAGCAAGCACGGCCACTACCAGATCAGCGAAACCATCAACTCGATCCAGAACCTGGTGGACGAAGTGCTCGGCGCCTCCAACAAGGCCGAAGGCCTGGCGCTGCAAGCCCAGGACATCAGCAAGGTGCTGGAAGTGATTCGCGGCATTGCCGGGCAAACCAACCTGCTGGCGCTCAACGCAGCGATTGAAGCGGCGCGTGCCGGTGAAGCCGGGCGTGGGTTCGCGGTAGTCGCCGACGAGGTGCGTTCGCTGGCACAGCGCACCCAGGACTCCACCGAAGAAATCGAGCAGATGATCACCGGTATCCAGCAAGGCACCCAGGATACGGTCACAGCGTTGAACAGCAGTGCCGAGCACGCCGGCCAGACCCTGCAACGGGCCAACGGCGCCGGCAGCGCCCTGGAGAAAATCACCGCCGCCATCTCGCAGATCAGCCAGCGCAACCTGGTGATAGCCAGCGCCGCCGAGCAACAGGCACTGGTAGCGCGTGATGTGGACCGCAGCCTGGTGAACATCCGCGACCTCTCCACCCAGACCGCCGCTGGCGCCACCCAGACCTCGGCCGCCAGCCAGGAACTGTCGCGGCTGGCGGTGGACCTCAATGGGCTGGTGACGCGGTTTGTTCTGTAATCAGTGAAAGCGGCGTGCAACACTCGCCGCCTTATTGATGTAGGAGCGTTCCGTGAGGCCTGTTGACACCCTTTACCTGCTGGGGCTCGCCGCCATCTGGGGCGCGAGCTTTCTGTTCATGCGCATCATCGCGCCGGAAATCGGCACGGTGCCGACCGCATTTTTCCGCGTATCGATTGCCGCCGCAGGCTTGCTGGTGATGCTGGCGGTGATGCGGGTGCGCTGGGATTTCCAGGGCAAGTTCAAGACCGTGCTATTGCTGGGGGTGATCAACTCGGGGATCCCGGCGACCATGTATTCGGTGGCGGCCCAGGTGCTGCCGGCGGGTTACTCGGCGATCTTCAATGCCACCACGCCGTTGATGGGGGTGTTGATTGGCGGGCTGTTTTTCAGTGAGCGCCTCACCGCGTCGAAAATCGCCGGGGTGTGCCTGGGCCTGTTCGGCGTGGGCGTGCTGACTCGCGCGGGGCCGGTGGCGTTTGACCTGGAATTATTGATGGGCGCACTGGCCTGCCTGTTGGCCACCACCTGCTATGGCTTTGCCGGTTTCCTCGCGCGGCGCTGGCTGGACCAGCGTGGCGGGCTGGACAGTCGTCTCGCGGCCCTGGGCAGCATGCTGGGCGCGACGCTGTTTCTGCTGCCGTTGTTTGCCTACAGCGCGATCAGCCATCCGCCCGCGAGCTGGGGTGGGTGGCAGGTGTGGCTGTCGTTGCTGGGGTTGGGGCTGGTGTGTACGGCGTTTGCTTATGTTTTGTACTTCCGACTGCTCACCGCTATCGGACCGGTGAGATCGATGACCACCACCTTCCTGATCCCGCCGTTTGGGGTGTTGTGGGGGGCGCTGTTGCTCGACGAACCATTATCAATGGCGCATTTATATGGCGGCATGTTGATTGCCGGGGCGTTGTGGCTGGTATTGCGGCCTCGAAAACCGTAGGCACCGGCTGGCCGGCGCCTACGGGGGGGTCAGTTTTTGCGGAACACGAAGACCAGCCCAATGATGATCAAGCCCATCCCCAACAGGCTAAGCACCGCCAGCCGGTTGCCGAAGATCAGGTAATCCATCACCGCCGTCACCGCCGGCACCAGGTAGAAGAGGCTGGTGACATTCACCAGGTTGCCCCTGGCGATCAGACGGTACAGCAACAGCGTTGCCAGTACCGACACCACCAGGCCCATCCACAGCACCGGCAGGTAAAAGCCGGCGTTGTGTTCAACATGGAACGGCTGGAACGGCACAAACACCGAACACAACAACAGCCCCGCCAGGTACTGCACCGGCAGGGTGCCGAGGGGGTTGTCGGTGATGCGCTTTTGCATGATCGAGCCGAAGGTCATGCTTGCCAGGGCCAACAGCCCGAACAGCATCCCGGCCAGGGACATGCCCGACAGCCCGATGCCTTGGTAGACCACCATGATCAGCCCGGCCAAGCCCAGACTCAGGCCGAACATGCGACGCCAGGAACGCTGGCGCTCCATCAGCACCACGGTGAGGATCGGCTGCACCCCCATGATGGTCGCCATGACGCCGGGGGTGACGTTGAGGTCCAGGGCCAGCAGATAGAAAATCTGATAGGCCCCCAACAACACCAATCCGGTTGCCGCCGCGTACAGCATGGGCTTGCCGGGACGCGGCAGTTTCAGCTTGAGGATCGGCACCAGCACCACCAAGCCTGCAAGGGCGACGGCAAAGCGGATCAACAGAAACGCGAAGGGTGACGCATGGGCCAGGCCCAGTTTGGAGAAGATCGCCCCGCTGCTCCACAGCAGGACAAACAGGCTCGTCGAGGCCGCCGCGGCCACGGAGTGTTTCGAAAGAACGGACATGGATACCACCTGTAATCAGGCAAAAAAAGCCGATTCAGCAGCAGATGCTGAAATTCAGTAGTTTTTTTCAGGCAGGCACAGCGGGAACAGCAACGCGCTGATCAGCCCGGAATGCCAACACCCGGCGGTGATACGACTGCGTACACCGGGGTGCTACTGACAGGTGGGGGGTAGTGACTGATCTGCGCAGGCTGCTTGTTCGCGCACGGCACGACCACAGCGTTGACCGCTGAATCGACTACCGCTATGCGCAGGGAAGCTGGCATGTGCTGATCTTTTTGAAGGGATAACGACGTGAGGACTATAACCAGCCGAAGACATGTTTTGCAATCACTTGCCCAAACCCTGTTGCGTGGAGGCGTTTTCACGTTCCGGCGCGCGGGCCGTCGCTATAATGTCGACCGTTTTTTCCCAAGGAATCCCCATGCTCGCATTGCCCTGGCTGTACCTGACGCTGCTTTCCATCGGCTATGTGCTGGCCTTGGCCTACGGGCAACTGGGCGTGCTGGCGCTGGTGTCCATCGCCCTGCTGTTGATCGCCGGCTATGCCGTACGCCAGCAACGCACGCCGTGGGCACGCAACCTCGGCCACGGGCTGTTTATCGTACTGGCCCTGAGCCTGGCAATGCACTGGTTGCCGGGGTTCTACAACGGACGCGGCATTGACCCGCAGCGCCTCACGCCTGATGCCGTGCCGTTCTCGATGTACCTGAACCAGGACAAGCCGTTGATTGGCTTTTGGTTGTTGCTGGCCTGCCCGTGGATTGTGGCGCGGCGTTCGTTGCGCTTGTCGATCTGCGTCACCGCGTTGGCGCTGGCGCTGACCGCCATCATCGCTCTGGGTGGCGCAGCCTTGCTGGGCGTGATCAGTTGGGCACCGAAATGGCCGGACCAGGCCTGGCTGTGGGTGCTCAATAACCTGCTGCTGGTGACCCTGGTGGAAGAAGCGCTGTTCCGTGGCTACATTCAAGGCGGCTTGAGCCGGCGCTTCAAACAGTTGCCCTACGGCGAAAACCTCGCGCTGCTGCTGGCGTCGCTGCTGTTCGGGCTGGTGCACGTGGGCGCGGGGTGGCATTGGGTGCTGCTGGCAAGCATCGCCGGGGTCGGTTATGGCCTGGCTTATCGGTTTGGCGGGCTGGGTGCGGCGATTGCCACGCACTTTGGCTTGAATCTGCTTCACTTCGGGTTGTTTACCTATCCGATGCTAGCGGGTTGACACCACCTCCAGAAACGAGCAACCCGCCGATTGTTGCAAAAATAAGTTAAATAAACCCCCGTTACCGCCGATACCCATTGAAAGCCTTGCGGATTGAACAATCATGCGTAATAACCAACCCGTTACCCAGCGCGAACGTACCTTCCCCGCTCAGCAACGGTTGATCTCCACCACAGATGCCAAAGGCGTGATCACCTACTGCAACGACGCTTTCGTTGAAATCAGTGGGTTCTCTCGCGACGAACTGGTGCGTGCGCCGCACAATCTGGTCCGTCACCCGGACGTGCCAGCGGCCGTGTTCGGGCATATGTGGACCACGCTCAAACAAGGCTTGCCATGGATGGGCATCGTTAAGAACCGTTGCAAGACGGGCGATCACTACTGGGTTAACGCCTATGTGACGCCGGTCTTTGAAGGCAATCAGGTGGTCGGCTACGAATCGGTGCGCATCAAGCCCACTGCCGAGCAGATCCGCCGTGCCGAGGCGCTCTACCAACGCATCAACCAGGGCAAGTCGGCCGTTCCCCAGCGGGACAAGTGGTTGCCGGTGTTGCAGGACTGGGTGCCGTTTATCCTGATCAGCCAGTTAAGCTTCATGATCGGTGCGTCGCTCAACTCCCACTGGGGCTTTGCCCTGGCGGCGGGGTTGTCGGTGCCATTGGGGCTGCTGGGCCTGAGTTGGCAACAGCGCGGTCTCAAGCGCTTGCTGCGTCTGGCCGAGCAGACCACGTCCGACCCGTTGATCGCACAGATGTACACCGACAGCCGTGGCGCCCAGGCACGCCTGGAGATGTCGATCCTCAGCCAGGAGGCGCGTCTGAAGACCTGCCTGACGCGTTTGCAGGACACTGCCGAGCACCTCAACGACCAAGCGGCGCAGTCCAACACCCTGGCGCATAACAGCTCCAGCGGCCTGGAACGCCAGCGCGTGGAAACCGAACAGGTGGCCACTGCGGTCAACCAGATGGCGGCGACCACCCAGGAAGTGGCCAGCCATGTGCAGCGCACCGCCGATGCTACCCAGGAAGCCAATCGCCTGACCGGTCGCGGTCGCTCTATTGCCGGGGAAACCCGCGAGGCGATTCAGCGTCTGTCGGTGGCCGTGGGCGAGACCGGCGTGACCGTCACCCAACTGGCCAAGGACAGTGATGAGATCGGCGGCGTAGTCGACGTGATCAAAGGCATTGCCGACCAAACCAACCTGCTGGCGCTCAACGCCGCCATTGAAGCGGCGCGTGCCGGAGAGATGGGCCGTGGTTTTGCGGTGGTCGCCGATGAAGTCCGCCAACTGGCGCAGCGCACCACTGAGTCGACCGGGCAGATCCATGCCCTGATCGCCAAGCTGCAGCAAACCGCTGCCGCCGCCGTGCAAACCATGGATGCCGGGCATCGCCAGGCCGAAGAAGGTGTGGCGCGGGTGATGGAGGCGGATCAGGCGTTGGTGGGCATCAGTGAAGCGGTGGCACATATCACCGACATGACCACCCAGATTGCAGCCGCCACCGAAGAGCAAAGCTCGGTAGCCGAAGAGATCAGCCGTAATATCAGCACCATTGCGCTGTTGGCGGATCAGACTTCGGAGCAGGCGATGAACTCGGCGCAGTTGAGTGAAGAGCTGACGCATACGGCGAATACCCAGTATTCGTTGGTCGAGCGTTTCAACCGGTAGACCGCTATCGGGAGCAAGCCCCCTCCCACAGTTAACCGCGTACATCCCTTGGAATGCGGTCGAATGTGGGAGGGGGCTTGCTCCAGATTGGCCCTAACAGGCGCTGAGAAACTCAGCCACTTGCACGGCCGCAGCCTCCAAATGCTGCTCATGCGTAAACCCCGAAGCCTTCAACGGCTTCAAGTCATGATCCCCCGCCTCCAGCCACATCACCTCGATGCTCGGCGACAAATCATAGCCTTCCACCGCCACCCGATTACCCAAGGCATCGCGCTCGCCCTGCACAATCAGCGTCGGCGTGTTCAGCCCGGCCAGGTGCTCGACCCGGGGTTTCTCCGGTTTCCCCACTGCATAGAACGGATACCCCAGGCACACCAGCCCATCTGCCGCCAATTCATCCGCCAACAGACTCGCCATGCGCCCACCCATGGACTTGCCGCCAATGGCCAGTTTCCCAGCGACATGACGTCGCACCTCGGCATACACCCCGCGCCACGCCTCCAACAGTTTCGGCGCCGGGTTGGGCGGGCGTTTACCGCCGTCCAATCGACGTTGAGCCATGTAGGGAAACTCGAAGCGCAACACGTTGACGCCATGCCCGGCAAGGCGTGCAGTCATGTCGTTCATGAAGGATGAGTCCATCGGTGCGCCGGCGCCATGGGCAAGGATCAGCGTCACGCAATCACCCGAAGCAGCGCCCGACGCGACATCCCAAAGCCAGCCATGTTCCCGCACACACTGCGCCCATTGATCCCCGTCAATACTGGCCTTGTGCTCTTTGCCCATGCTTGCCTCGCTATTCAGTCTGCCTATAACTCCAGCCCAAGTGCCGCATCTGCTTGGGTTGAACCGTGGATGGGGAACCATGAACACTACTTTAAGTACCGCCTATAACTACAAGGTGGTCCGCCAATTCGCCATTATGACGGTGGTGTGGGGCATCGTCGGCATGGGGCTCGGGGTTTTTCTCGCCGCCCAATTGGTTTGGCCCGCGCTCAACTTCGACTTGCCCTGGACCAGCTTCGGCCGCCTGCGCCCACTGCACACCAACGCGGTGATCTTCGCGTTCGGTGGCTGTGCGCTGTTCGCCAGCTCCTTCTACTCGGTGCAGCGTACCTGCCAAACCCAGCTGTTCGCGCCGAAAATCGCCGCGTTCTGCTTCTGGGGCTGGCAGTTGGTCATTCTTTTGGCCGCAATCACCTTGCCGCTGGGTTACACCAGCTCCAAGGAATACGCCGAGCTGGAATGGCCGATCGATATCCTGATCACCATCGTCTGGGTGGCCTACGCCATTGTGTTCTTTGGCACCGTGGCCAAGCGCACCACCAAGCACATCTACGTCGGTAACTGGTTCTTCGGTGCGTTCATCATCACCGTGGCGATCCTGCATATCGTCAACAACCTGGAAATCCCGGTCAGCCTGACCAAGTCCTACTCGCTGTATGGCGGTGCGACAGATGCCATGGTGCAGTGGTGGTATGGACATAACGCGGTAGGCTTTTTCCTCACCGCCGGTTTCCTCGGGATGATGTACTACTTCGTGCCGAAACAGGCCGAGCGTCCGGTGTATTCCTATCGCCTGTCCATCGTGCACTTCTGGGCACTGATCACCCTGTACATCTGGGCCGGTCCTCACCACCTGCACTACACCGCGCTGCCGGACTGGGCACAGTCGCTGGGCATGGTGATGTCGCTGGTACTGCTGGCTCCGAGCTGGGGCGGCATGATCAACGGCATGATGACCCTGTCGGGCGCCTGGCATAAGTTGCGCAGCGACCCGATCCTGCGCTTCCTCGTGGTGTCCCTGGCGTTCTACGGCATGTCGACCTTCGAAGGGCCGATGATGGCGATCAAGACCGTCAACTCGCTGTCCCACTACACCGACTGGACCATCGGCCACGTACACGCCGGCGCCCTCGGCTGGGTAGCGATGATCTCCATCGGCGCGCTGTACCACATGATCCCGAAAGTCTTCGGTCGCGAGCAGATGTACAGCCTCGGCCTGATCAACGCGCACTTCTGGCTGGCCACCATCGGCACCGTGCTCTACATCGCTTCGATGTGGGTCAACGGCATCGCCCAGGGCCTGATGTGGCGTGCGATCAACGACGACGGCACCTTGACCTACTCCTTCGTCGAAACCCTGGTGGCCAGCCACCCAGGCTTCATCGTGCGGTTGGTGGGCGGTGCGGTGTTCCTCAGCGGCATGTTGCTGATGGCTTACAACACATGGCGCACCGTGCGCTCGGCACAACCTGTCGAAGCCGCCCCTGTCGCGCAGATGGCCTGAGGAGTCAGTGATGAAACACGAAACGATTGAAAAAAACGTCGGCCTGCTGATGCTGCTCATGGTGCTCGCCGTGAGCATCGGCGGCCTGACCCAGATCGTCCCGCTGTTCTTCCAGGACGTGACCAACAAGCCGGTCGAAGGCATGAAGCCCTACACCGCGCTGCAACTGGAAGGCCGCGACATCTACATCCGTGAAGGCTGCGTACAGTGCCACTCGCAGATGATCCGTCCGTTCCGCGCCGAGACCGAGCGCTACGGCCACTACTCGGTCGCCGGTGAAAGCGTGTGGGACCACCCGTTCCTGTGGGGCTCCAAGCGTACCGGGCCAGACCTGGCACGCGTCGGCGCACGCTACTCGGACGACTGGCACCGCGCGCACTTGTACAACCCGCGCAACGTAGTGCCTGAGTCGAAAATGCCGGCCTACCCATGGTTGGTCACGGCTGCGGTCGACAACAGCCACACCGAGACCAAGTTGAAAGTGATGCGCACCCTCGGCGTGCCGTACACCGACGACGACATCAGTGCCGCCGTGGCCAGCCTCAAGGGCAAGACCGAAATGGACGCGCTGGTTTCGTACCTGCAAGTACTCGGCACTGCCATCAAGAGCAAGAGGTGAGCCATGGGATTTGAATTCGATGCGGGCACCATCCGCGGCCTCGGCACGCTGGTGGTCGCCATCGCCTTTATCGGCCTGTCGCTGTGGGTATTCAACAACCGGCGCAACGCGGAATTCGAGGAAGCGCGCCTGCTGCCCTTCGCCGATGAACCTTCGCCATCCGACGCTCACCAAGAGCCTGCAACAAGGAGCAACCGGCCATGACTACCTTCTGGAGTACATGGATCTGCGTACTGACCATCGGCAGCCTGATCGGCCTGACCTGGCTGTTGTTCGCCACCCGCAAGGGCGAGACCAAGGGCAGTGTCGACCAGACCATGGGCCACGCCTTCGACGGTATCGAGGAATACGACAACCCCCTGCCCCAGTGGTGGTTCATGTTGTTCGCCGGCACCCTGGTGTTTGCCGTCGGCTACCTGATCCTCTACCCGGGCCTGGGCAACTGGAAAGGCGTGTTGCCGGGCTATGAAAACGGCTGGACATCGGCCAAGGAGTGGGACAAGGAGATGGCCAAGGCCGACACCAAGTTCGGGCCGATCTTCGCCAAATTCTCAGCCATGCCCGTGGCAGAAGTCGCCAAAGACCCTCAAGCGCTGAAAATGGGCGGCCGCCTGTTCGCCTCCAACTGCGCGGTGTGCCACGGCTCGGATGCCAAGGGCGCATTCGGCTTTCCAAACCTGGCTGACAACATCTGGCGTTGGGGCGGTTCGGCCGAAGCGATCAAGACCACCATCATGAACGGTCGCCACGCGGCGATGCCGGCCTGGGGTGAGATACTGGGCGACGAGGGCGTGAAAAACGTCGCGGCCTATGTGCGTCACGATATCGCCAAGTTGCCATTGCCGGCCGACAGCACTGCCGACCTGGCTGCCGGCCAAGCCGCGTTCAACACCACCTGCGTGGCCTGCCACGGTCCACAAGGCCACGGCATGGAAGCCATGGGCGCGCCGAACCTGACCCTGCCTGCCGGTTACATCTACGGCACCAGCCTCGCGCAGTTGCAGCAGACCATTCGCCACGGCCGCCAAGGCCAGATGCCAGCGCAGGAAGCGCTGCAGGGCAATGACAAAGTGCACCTGCTCGCCGCCTACGTTTACAGCCTGTCCCATAACGCTGATGGTGCAACGCCAGAAAGCCCCGCTCAGTAACACCTGACTGCCGCCCCAATTTGGGGCGGCAGCTCTACCGCGCTACGCGACCAAGTGTCGCACCCTTCCAAAGCACACCTTTCCCCTCCTGCCATTCGGGTCTACGCTTGCTTGCACAGCGGACCGATCCTGGCGTACGCGACGACAGTCGTTGCGAACCCCAAAATTTCCTGTCCACTTGATCAGCTTTCGATTTCGGATTTTATCCTTACGCCAAACATGGAAAGGGCGCAGAATCTGGCGTGGAACGCATTGACACAGGTCAGCCTTGCGTTGCAATGGCCCCTTGCTTTCTACATACTTGCGGCCGAATTTTACCTATAAAAAAACCTAAACCGTGGAACCTTAGAATGAGCACAGCAATCAGTCCGACTGCTTATAACTATAAGGTAGTCCGCCAGTTCGCCATCATGACGGTGGTCTGGGGGATCCTTGGCATGGGGCTCGGGGTGTTCATCGCCTCGCAACTGGTTTGGCCGGAATTGAATTTCGGCTTGCCATGGACAACCTTCGGCCGCCTGCGCCCGCTGCACACCAACCTGGTGATTTTCGCCTTCGGCGGATGTGCATTGTTTGCCACCTCCTACTATGTCGTGCAGCGAACCTGCCAGACGCGACTCATCTCCGACAGCCTTGCAGCCTTCACCTTCTGGGGTTGGCAAGCGGTCATCGTCGGCGCCATCGTCACCTTGCCGCTGGGCTACACCACCACCAAGGAGTACGCCGAGCTGGAATGGCCGATCGCGATTTTGCTCGCCATCGTCTGGGTGACCTACGCGGTGGTGTTCTTCGGCACCATCGTCAAGCGCAACACCAAGCACATCTACGTGGGTAACTGGTTCTACGGTGCCTTCATCCTGGTGACGGCGATGCTGCACATCGTCAACCATGCCTCGTTGCCGGTCAGCCTGTTCAAGTCCTACTCGGCCTACGCCGGGGCAACGGACGCGATGATCCAGTGGTGGTACGGCCACAACGCGGTGGGTTTCTTCCTCACCACCGGTTTCCTGGGGATGATGTACTACTTCGTGCCGAAACAGGCCGAACGTCCTATTTACTCCTACCGCCTGTCCATCGTGCACTTCTGGGCGCTGATCACCCTCTACATCTGGGCCGGTCCTCACCACCTGCACTACACCGCGCTGCCGGACTGGGCGCAGTCCCTGGGCATGGCGATGTCGATCATCCTGCTGGCCCCGAGCTGGGGCGGCATGATCAACGGCATGATGACGCTGTCGGGGGCCTGGCATAAGCTGCGCACCGATCCGATCCTGCGCTTCCTCGTGGTGTCCCTGGCGTTCTACGGCATGTCGACCTTCGAAGGGCCGATGATGGCGATCAAGACCGTCAACTCGCTGTCCCACTACACCGACTGGACCATCGGCCACGTACACGCCGGCGCCCTCGGCTGGGTAGCGATGATCTCCATCGGCGCGCTGTACCACATGATCCCCAAACTGTTCGGCCGCGTGCAGATGCACAGCGTCGGGCTGATCAACGCGCACTTCTGGCTGGCCACTATCGGTACCGTGCTCTACATCGCCTCGATGTGGGTTAACGGCATCACCCAGGGCCTGATGTGGCGTGCAATCAACGATGACGGCACCCTCACCTACTCCTTTGTCGAAGCGCTGCAAGCCAGCCACCCTGGCTTCATCGTCCGCGCCATTGGTGGTGCGTTCTTTGCCAGCGGCATGCTGTTAATGGCCTACAACGTCTGGCGCACCGTGCGTGCCTCGGACCCGGCAGAAGCCGAAGCCGCCGCCAAGATCGCCGTTGTGGGAGCCCACTGATGAAGCATGAAGTAGTCGAGAAGAATATCGGCCTGCTGGCCTTCTTCATGGTCATCGCCGTGAGCATCGGCGGCCTGACCCAGATCGTTCCGCTGTTTTTCCAGGACGTGACCAACAAGCCGGTCGAAGGCATGAAGCCGCGCACTGCCCTTGAACTGGAAGGCCGCGACGTCTACATCGCCAACGGTTGTGTCGGCTGCCACTCGCAGATGATCCGCCCGTTCCGCGCCGAAACCGAACGCTACGGCCACTACTCGGTCGCCGGTGAAAGCGTGTGGGACCACCCGTTCCTGTGGGGTTCCAAGCGCACCGGCCCGGACCTGGCGCGTGTTGGCGGGCGTTACTCCGATGACTGGCAGCGTGCGCACCTGTACAACCCGCGCAACGTGGTGCCTGAGTCGAAAATGCCGGCGTACCCGTTCCTCGTGGAAAACAAGCTCGACGGCAAGGACACCGCGAAGAAGATGGAAGTCTTGCGCACCCTGGGCGTGCCCTACACCGACGAAGACATCGCCGGTGCAGCCGCAGCCGTGAAGGGCAAGACCGAAATGGACGCATTGGTGGCCTACCTGCAAGGCCTGGGCACCATCATCAAAAGCAAACGGTGATTCTTCATGGATATCGGGATGATTCGAGGCCTGGGCACCGTTGTGGTGATGGTGGCCTTTATTGGCCTGGCGCTGTGGGTGTTCAGTCCCCGGCGCAAGTCGGAGTTTGACGACGCGACCATGTTGCCCTTTGCGGATGATCCCGAAGCCATCAAGCACGTCGAGCAAGCTTCTAGGAGTAACAAAGAATGACTACGTTCTGGAGTCTGTACGTCACAGTCCTGAGCCTGGGTACCATCTTCGCCTTGACCTGGCTGCTGCTGTCGACCCGCAAGGGCCAGCGCGCCGAGCAGACCGACGAGACCGTCGGCCACTCGTTCGACGGCATCGAGGAGTACGACAACCCGCTGCCCAAATGGTGGTTCATGCTGTTCGTCGGCACCATCATCTTTGCCCTTGGCTACCTGGTGCTCTACCCCGGCCTGGGCAATTGGAAGGGACTGCTGCCGGGCTACAACTACCTCGACAACGACAAGCAAACCCCGTTCGCCAACGGCCAGACCGGCTGGACCGGCGTGCACGAATGGGAAAAGGAAATGGCCAGGTCGGACGCCAAGTTCGGGCCGATCTTCGCCAAATTTGCGTCGATGCCGATTGAAGACGTCGCCAAGGACCCGCAAGCCTTGAAGATGGGTGGCCGCCTGTTCGCCTCCAACTGCTCGGTGTGCCACGGCTCCGACGCCAAGGGCGCCTACGGTTTCCCCAACTTGACCGACGCCGATTGGCGCTGGGGTGGCGAGCCTGCCACCATCAAGGAAACCATCATGAAAGGTCGCCATGCTGTCATGCCGGCCTGGCTGGACATCCTCAAGGAGCAAGGCGTCAGCGACGTTGCCGCGTTCGTCGTCACCAACCTCGACGGCCGCAAGCTGCCGGAAGGCGTCAAGGCTGATGTAGCCAACGGCGAAAAACTCTTCGCCGCCAACTGCGTGGCTTGCCACGGCCCGGCCGGCAAAGGCACTCCCGCCATGGGCGCGCCAGACCTGACCCACCCGGGTGCATTCATCTACGGTTCGAGCTTCGCCCAACTCCAACAGACTATCCGTTGGGGTCGCCAGGGCCAGATGCCTGCGCAGGAACAACTGCAAGGCAACGACAAGGTGCACTTGCTCGCGGCGTATGTTTACAGCTTGTCCCATGGGGATAAGAAGGCTGACGAGCAGTAAGGCTCTCGGAAACAAAAGAGCCCCGCCCAGCGAAAGCTGGCGGGGCTTTTTCGTTTCCAATGCAGCGACAGCTCGCATGGGAAAAGCACGTTGACCGCTTGTAGCTTTAAGCTTGTGGCTAGCAAAGGTGAAGTAGTAACGTAACTACATTCAGCCCACTCCAGGGGAGGCGCACCATGACTTTCACCACCATTTCCAGCCGCGAATTCAATCAAGACACAAGCGGTGCCAAAAAAGCCGCTCGCCAAGGCCCGGTTTTTATCACCGATCGCGGCAAGCCTGCCCATGTACTGCTAAGCATTGAGGACTACCAAAAGCTGGCAGGTCTCAATGCCAACATCGTTGACCTGCTGGTGATGCCGGAAGCGGCCGATATCGACTTTGAAACCGAACGTGCCGTGATCACTCATCGACCCGTGGACCTCTCTTGATGTATCTACTCGACACCAACGTAATCTCTGAACTGCGTAAACCCCAGGCTGATGCGAACGTGGTCGCCTGGGCCAAAAGTGTCATCGCACCGCGTATGTTTATCTCGGCAATCACCCTTAAAGAATTGGAAACCGGGGTCTTGCGCATTGAGCGGCGAGACCCGGCTCAGGGGAAGGTGTTGCGAACCTGGCTCAAGCGTCATGTGATGCCGGCCTTTGATGCCAGAATCCTACCCGTCGATGCTGCAGTCGCGTTGCGTTGCGCACACTTGCATGTGCCGGACCGAGCCAATGAAAGTGATGCATTAATTGCCGCGACCGCGCTGGTGCATGGGCTCACGGTTGTCACGCGCAACGTCAGCGACTTCAAATCCAGCGGTGTTCCACTGATCAATCCTTGGGACGAATGACCGCCTCCCCCACGAAAACCGTCCATACTTCACAAGTCAATTGATCCAGATCACGTACACCATCAATTGATTTCCCCCAATGCGACCAAAGGTCGCACCCTTTGAGCGCCAGCGGGGGCGTATCATTACGCCACTGCAACACCCTTAATTTGACCCCGGTTGGCACGTACTGGCCGAGGCAAATCTCCACCGCCGTGGGATGCAATGATGACCAACCAGATACCGGTACATGACGTTACCCCGCCTGCCAAAATCTCGAATAGCCCTGAAGGTAAGAGCGTCGACCTCTACGCGTCGCGAGAGAAAATCTACACCCGTGCCTTCACCGGCCTGTTCCGCAACCTGCGCATGCTCGGCGGCGCCGGCCTGTTCCTGCTCTACTTCGGCACGGTGTGGCTGAACTGGGGTGGCCACCAGGCGGTATGGTGGAACCTGCCGGAACGTAAATTCTTTATTTTTGGCGCGACCTTCTGGCCCCAGGATTTCATCCTGCTCTCGGGCATCCTGATCGTCTCGGCGTTTGGCCTGTTCTTTATCACCGTGTACGCGGGCCGCGTGTGGTGCGGTTATACCTGCCCGCAAAGCGTGTGGACGTGGATCTTCATGTGGTGCGAGAAGGTCACCGAAGGTGATCGCAACCAGCGCATCAAGCTGGACAAGGCGCCGATGGGAGCCAACAAGTTCCTGCGCAAATTCAGCAAGCACACGCTGTGGCTGCTGATCGGCTTTGCCACCGGCATGACCTTCGTCGGCTACTTCTCGCCGATCCGCGAGTTGGTGTTCGACTTCTTCACCGGCCAGGCCGATGGCTGGTCGTATTTCTGGGTCGGCTTCTTCACCCTCGCCACCTATGGCAACGCCGGCTGGCTGCGCGAACAGGTGTGCATCTACATGTGCCCGTACGCACGCTTCCAGAGCGTGATGTTCGACAAGGACACCCTGATCGTCTCCTACGATCCACGCCGTGGCGAAGTGCGTGGCCCGCGTAAAAAAGGTGCCGATTACAAGGCCCAGGGCCTGGGCGACTGCATCGACTGTACGATGTGCGTACAGGTATGCCCCACCGGTATCGACATCCGCGACGGCCTGCAAATCGAGTGCATCGGTTGCGCCGCCTGTATCGACGCCTGCGATAACATCATGGACAAGATGGAGTACCCGCGCGGCCTGATCAGCTACACCACCGAGCACAACCTGTCAGGGCAGAAAACCCACAAGTTGCGCCCACGCCTGATCGGTTATGCCTTGGTGTTGCTGACGATGATGAGCCTGTTGGCCGGGGCGTTCTTCATGCGTTCGCTGGTGGGCTTCGACGTGAGCAAGGACCGCGTGCTGTACCGCGAAAACGCCGAAGGGCGCATCGAAAACGTCTACAGCCTGAAGATCATGAACAAGGACCAGCGCGACCACACCTACGTGCTCGACGCAGCCGGCCTGCCGGACCTCAAGCTGCAAGGCCGACGTGAAATCAAAGTGGCGGCCGGCGACATCGTCAGCATGCCGGTGGAACTGTCGAGTTCGCCCGAGCAACTGCCGTCGAGTACCAACGAGGTGACGTTCATCCTCAAGGATGCCGATGACACCAGCATCCATATTGAAGCCAAGAGCCGATTCATCGGCCCCCAGGTTCGTTAATAAATAGAAAGCTTCGTTAATAGAGAGCAGAACAATGCCCCAAGCCACTGCCGCAAGCCCTTGGTACAAGCACCTCTGGCCCTGGATCATCATTGGGATTCTGGCCTGCTCGGTGACCTTGACCTTGTCCATGGTGACCATCGCGGTGAACAACCCGGACAACCTGGTTAACGACAACTACTACGAGGCCGGCAAAGGCATCAACCGCTCCCTGGACCGCGAACGGCTGGCCCAGACCCTGCAACTGCGCGCCAAGCTGCACCTGGATGAGCTGACCGGTGAAGTCGAGTTGCAACTCACCGGCTACAGCAACCCGAACACCCTGGAACTGAACCTTATTTCCCCGACCCAGCCAGAGAAGGATCGCAAGATCAACCTGACCCGCAGCGACAGCGAACCGGGCCGCTACATCGGCCAGGTCACCGACAAGGTCGAAGGCCGTCGCTTCGTGGAATTGCTGGGCGTGGAAGGCGACAAGACCTGGCGCCTGTTCGAGGAAGAAGAAGTCAGCCACGACAAGGACTTGCTGCTGGGTGATGAACCGTTGCAGGGTGCTGAAGACCTGAAAAAATAGCAGCGCCCATGACCAGCCCAACCCCCTGCTACCACTGCGCCCTGCCCGTCCCGTCCGGCAGTCGGTTCACCGCCGTGATCCTCGGCGAGCGCCGCGAGCTGTGCTGCCCCGGCTGCCAGGCCGTGGCCGAAGCGATTGTGGCCGGTGGGCTGGAAAGCTATTACCAGCACCGCAGCGAAGCCTCGGCCAACCCCGAGACGCTGCCGGTGCAACTGGTGGACGAACTGGCGCTGTATGACCGCGCCGACGTGCAAAAACCCTTCGTGCACCACGAAGGCGACCTCGCCGAAACCACCCTGTTGATGGAAGGCATCAGTTGCGCCGCCTGTGGCTGGCTGATCGAAAAACACCTGCGCAGCCTGCCCGCCGTGGCCGAGGCGCGGCTGAACCTGTCCAACCATCGCCTGCAGGTGCGCTGGGCCGACGGGCAATTGCCGTTGAGCCAGGTGCTCAGTGAACTGCGCCATATCGGCTACGCCGCGCACCCGTATCAAGCCGACCGTGCGGCCGAACAACTGGCCAGCGAAAACCGCCTGGCCCTGCGCCAACTGGGGGTCGCCGGGCTGCTGTGGTTCCAGGCGATGATGGCGACCATGGCCACCTGGCCGGAATTCAATATCGACCTGAGCCCCGAACTGCATGTGATCCTGCGCTGGGTGGCGATGTTTCTGACAACGCCCATCGTGTTCTACAGCTGTGCGCCGTTCTTCAAGGGCGCCATGCGCGACGTGCGTACGCGTCACCTGACCATGGACGTGTCGGTGTCCCTGGCCATCGGCGGGGCTTATCTGGCCGGCATCTGGACCGCGATCACCGGCGTGGGCGAGTTGTATTTCGATGCGGTGGGCATGTTTGCGCTGTTCCTGCTGGCCGGTCGCTACCTGGAGCGCCGTGCCCGGGAGCGCACGGCCGCCGCCACCGCGCAGTTGGTCAACCTGCTGCCCGCCTCATGCCTGCGCCTCAAAGGTGACGGCCAGAGCGAACGTATTCTTTTGAGCGAACTGGCACTGGGCGACCGCGTGCTGGTGCATCCGGGCGCGGTGCTGCCGGCAGATGGGGTGATCCTCGATGGCCGGTCCAGCATCGATGAGTCGCTGCTCACCGGTGAGTACCTGCCGCTACCGCGCCAAACCGGCGACGCCGTCACCGCCGGCACGCTGAACGTCGAAGGCGCGCTGACCGTCGAAGTGCGCGCCTTGGGCCACGAGACCCGCCTGTCCGCCATCGTGCGCCTGCTGGAACGGGCCCAGGCCGAGAAGCCGCGCCTGGCGCAGATCGCCGACCGCGCCGCGCAGTGGTTCCTGTTGTGTTCGCTGATTGCCGCGGCAGTGATTGGCCTGCTGTGGTGGGAGCTGGATTCATCGCGGGCGTTCTGGATTGTACTGGCGATGCTGGTCGCGACCTGCCCGTGTGCGTTGTCCCTGGCCACGCCGACCGCCCTCACCGCCGCCACCGGCACCCTGCACAAGCTCGGGCTATTGCTGACCCGTGGCCATGTGCTCGAAGGCCTGAACCAGATCGACACGGTGATTTTCGACAAGACCGGCACCCTCACCGAAGGCCGCCTGGCGCTGAAAGCGATCAGGCCCCTGACCGCACTGAACAGCGACGAGTGCCTGGGCCTCGCCGCCGCCCTGGAAAACCGCTCCGAACACCCGATTGCCCGCGCCTTCGGCCGTGCGCCGCTGGCCGCTGACGAGGTGCTCAGCTCCCCCGGCCTCGGCCTGGAAGGACGTGTCGGCACACGCCAGTTGCGCATCGGCCAGCCGGGGTTTGTCTGCGCACTCAGTGGTTGCCCGATTCCTGCCTCTCCGGAGGATGACGGCCAATGGCTGCTGCTGGGCGACGGCGATGGCGCCCTGGCCTGGTTCGTCCTCGACGACCGCCTGCGCAGCGATGCCCCTGCCCTGCTGGCCGCCTGCAAGGCGCGCGGTTGGCGTACGCTGCTGCTGTCGGGGGACAGTTCGCCGATGGTCGCCAGCGTCGCCGCTGAACTGGGCATCGATGAAGCCCACGGCGGCCTGCGCCCCGACGACAAGCTGCACGTGCTGCAACAGTTGCACAAGGAAGGCCGCAAAGTGCTGATGCTCGGCGACGGCGTCAACGATGTTCCGGTGCTGGCCGCCGCCGATATCAGCGTGGCCATGGGCTCGGCCACCGACCTGGCCAAGACCAGCGCCGATGCGGTGCTGCTGTCCAACCGCCTCGACGCGCTGGTACAGGCCTTTACCCTGGCACGACGCACCCGCCGGGTGATCATTGAAAACCTGCTGTGGGCCGGGCTGTACAATGGCCTTATGCTGCCGTTTGCCGCCCTCGGTTGGATCACCCCGATCTGGGCGGCGATCGGCATGTCCCTCAGTTCGTTGACCGTGGTGCTCAACGCCCTGCGCCTGACTCGCGTGCCGAGTGCGCAGGCCACAAGCGCCCCTTTGGTAACCCGCCCGCTGCCGGCTTGAGCCGCGCGGGCATGGAGTGCAGATGCCAGCTTTATACGTGATGATTCCGGCGGCGCTGCTGTTAGTGGGCGTGGCCATCTACATCTTCTTCTGGGCCGTGGACAGCGGCCAGTACGACGACCTCGACGGCCCGGCCCACAGCGTGCTGTTCGACGACCAGGACCCGAACCACCTCGCGGCCGTCGACGAAGCCAACGGCCCCGAGCAACCGCCCACGCCCAAAGACCCACCCCATGCTTGAGCTGGCGCCGCTGCTGGTCTCTGCGCTGATCCTGGGCCTGCTGGGCGGCGGCCATTGCCTGGGCATGTGCGGCGGGCTGATGGGCGCGCTGACCCTGGCGATTCCCAAGGAACAACGCAGCCGCCGATTCCGCCTGCTGCTGGCGTACAACCTGGGACGTATCCTCAGCTATGCCACTGCGGGGTTATTGATCGGCCTGGCGGGCTGGGCCGTGGCCAACAGCCCGGCGGCCCTGTTCATGCGCGTGCTCGCCGGGTTGCTGTTGATCTGCATGGGGCTGTACCTGGCCGGTTGGTGGAGCGGCCTCACCCGTATCGAAAGCCTCGGGCGCGGCCTGTGGCACTACATACAGCCCGTCGCCAACCGTTTGCTGCCGGTGTCCAGCCTGCCCCGCGCGCTGCTGCTGGGCGCGCTGTGGGGCTGGTTGCCGTGCGGGCTGGTGTACAGCACCCTGCTGTGGGCCGCCAGCCAGGGTAATGCGCTCGACAGTGCGTTGCTGATGTTGGCTTTTGGCTTAGGCACCTGGCCGGTACTGTTGGCGACCGGGTTGGCGGCCGAACGCGTGACCGCGTTATTGCGCAAGCGCAGCGTGCGTATGGCCGGTGGCCTGCTGGTGATTATTTTCGGTATCTGGACCCTACCAGGTCCGCATCAGCACTGGCTAATGGGCCACTAAAAGGCCATGTGGCATAGCGCCGCTCCCCGTTGACGCAAATCAAGATGCCATATCGGCCACGCCCCTAGACTCGGCCCACTAGCCTATCCGGGGAATGCCCGCATGCTCGACGCCATTCGTTGGGACCCACATCTGATTCAACGCTACGACCTGGCGGGACCGCGCTACACGTCCTACCCCACCGCCGTACAATTCGACAGCCAGGTCGGCACCTTCGACCTGCTCCACGCCCTGCGCGAAAGCCGCAAGGCCACGCGACCGTTGTCGCTGTATGTGCATGTGCCGTTCTGCGCAAATATTTGCTACTACTGCGCGTGCAACAAGGTGATCACCAAAGACCGTGGCCGCGCCCAAGCCTACCTGCAACGCCTGGAGCAGGAGATTCAGTTGGTGGCCTGCCACCTCGACCCGAAACAATCAGTCGAGCAATTGCACTTCGGCGGCGGCACCCCGACCTTTCTCAGCCACGACGAACTGCGCCAGGTCATGGGCAGCCTGCGCCAGCACTTCAATCTGCTCGACGGTGACTCCGGCGACTACAGCATCGAGATCGACCCCCGCGAAGCCGACTGGGCGACCATGGGCCTGCTGCGTGAACTGGGCTTCAACCGTGTGAGCATCGGCCTGCAAGACCTCGACCCGGACGTGCAGCGGGCGGTCAACCGCCTGCAAAGCCTGGAAGAAACCCGCGCGGTGATCGACGCCGCGCGCACCCTGCAGTTTCGCTCGATCAATATCGACCTGATCTACGGCCTGCCCAAGCAGACGCCGATCAACTTCGCGCGCACCGTGGAGGAAGTGATCAAGCTGCAACCGGACCGCCTGTCGGTGTTCAACTACGCGCATTTGCCGGAACGCTTCATGCCCCAACGACGGATCAACAGCGAGGAGTTGCCGTCGCCGGAATCCAAACTGCTGATGCTGCAAACCACCATCGAGCAACTGACCCAGGCCGGCTACCGCTACATCGGCATGGATCACTTCGCCCTGCCGGACGACGAGCTCGCCATTGCCCAGGAAGAAGGCACGCTGCAACGTAACTTCCAGGGCTACACCACCCACGGCCATTGCGACCTGATCGGGCTCGGCGTGTCAGCCATCAGCCAGATCGGCGACCTGTATTGCCAGAACAGCAGTGACCTGAACGGCTACCAGAACGCCCTGGCCAGCGCCCAACTGGCCACCAGCCGCGGCTTGATCTGCACCACCGACGACCGCTTGCGCCGGGAAGTGATCCAGCAGTTGATCTGCACGTTCAGCCTGGCATTCGAGCAGATCGAACAGGCGTTCAATATTGATTTTCGTGGGTACTTCGACGAAGTCTGGCCGCAACTTGAGACCATGGCGCAAGACGGCCTGATCGAACTGGATACGCAGAGCATCAAGGTTCTGCCAGCTGGGCGGCTGCTGGTGCGTTCGGTGTGCATGGTGTTCGATGCCTATCTGGAGCACCAGAACCGGCAACGATTTTCACGGGTGATCTAGTTACATCGACAACGAAGCGGCTTTGAGCGCGTCATCGGCGCTCATGGTCTTCATCGCTTTGGCCAGAGATATCTGGGCCGTCATCAAACCTGCCTGCAACGAACTGATCGCGCCTTGCACATTGGCGGTCTTGGCCCGGGCCTGTTCCGGGGTCAAGCTTTTGTCAGCCGCGATCGCCTGAAGCTCAGCCATTTTCTCGGCGATCTGCTGTTTCAGCTTACGGATCATTTTCAGCACGTCCTTGACGTTATCGTCCAGGCCGCTGTCGTCGATATCGGCATTCGCGCTTTTGGGCGCCGCGGCCGCCTTGAACGCTGCGGCGGAAATAGTCACCGTAACCCCTTCATTCACCTTGGCCTCAGGCACCGGCGCGGTCACGGGCAGTTTTTCCTCGGTCTCGGCAGCGGGCTTCAAGTCCTGCACACTGGGTACACGGATGGCAGGGTTGTAAGCCGCGACAACAGACATGATCCAAGCTCCGAATGGTAGATGTGCAGCTTGTATCGGCATCGGTACAAAAAGCTTTATACCGTTGCCTGTTTTTTGTACAGACTGGCTTCACTGCCCCCCAGTGCGGTACCCTTACGTCTTATGTGTGTTTTCCCACAAGGATTTAAGAAATGTCCGAGCCAGTCAAACTGCGCGCTAACAGCCAGGCTCACTGCAAGGATTGCAGCCTGGCTCCCCTCTGCTTGCCACTTTCGTTGAATCTGGAAGACATGGATGCGCTGGACGAAATCGTTAAACGCGGTCGCCCGCTCAAGAAAGGCGAGTTTCTGTTTCGCCAGGGCGACAAGTTCGATTCCGTCTATGCAGTACGTTCGGGCGCGCTGAAGACCTTCAGCCTGAGCGACGGCGGCGAAGAGCAAATCACCGGTTTCCACCTGCCCAGCGAGCTGGTCGGGTTGTCGGGCATGGACACCGAGATTCACCCGGTGTCGGCCCAGGCCCTGGAAACCACGTCGGTGTGCGAAATCCCCTTCGAGCGCCTGGACGAACTGGCCCTGCAACTGCCACAACTGCGCCGTCAGTTGATGCGCGTGATGAGCCGCGAGATCCGTGACGACCAGCAGATGATGTTGCTGCTGTCGAAGAAAACCGCCGACGAGCGCATCGCCACCTTCCTGGTCAACCTGTCGGCGCGTTTCCGCGCCCGTGGTTTCTCGGCCAACCAGTTCCGTCTGAGCATGTCGCGCAACGAAATCGGCAATTACCTGGGCCTGGCGGTGGAAACCGTGTCCCGTGTGTTTACCCGTTTCCAGCAGAGCGAACTGCTCGCCGCCGAAGGCAAGGAAGTGCACATCCTCGATCCGATCCAACTGTGTGCGCTGGCAGGCGGTTCGCTGGAAGGCTGACGCAGACACTTGCGGCCGCGCCAATCGGCGAGGCCGCAGGTATACTTCGAGTCCGTTTTCCGCCCTGGACTCTTCGACGATGACCTTCGATTCGTTCGACATCAAATCCCTGATCCGCCCCGTCATCGACTTCCCCAAGCCTGGGGTGATCTTTCGTGACATCACACCGCTGTTCCAATCGCCCAAGGCCCTGCGCCTGGTGGCTGACACCTTTGCCCATCGTTACGTCGAGGCTGATTTCAGCCATATCGGCGCAATGGATGCACGAGGCTTCCTGATCGGCTCGATCATCGCCTACCAACTGAACAAGCCGCTGATCCTGTTCCGTAAGCAGGGCAAGCTACCGGCTGACGTGCTGGCCGAGGGTTACCAGACCGAATACGGTGAGGCCTTCCTCGAAGTGCATGCCGACAGCCTGTGCGAGGGTGATTCAGTGCTGATGTTCGATGACCTGATCGCCACGGGCGGTACCCTGATCGCGGCGGCGAACCTGGTGCGGCGCATGGGGGCGAAGGTTTTTGAAGCGGCGGCGATCATTGACCTGCCGGAGCTGGGTGGCTCGCAGCGCCTGGAAGATATGGGGATTCCGACGTTTTGCCTGACCCGCTTTGCCCTCACCGAGCGATAACGGTTGCCTGGACTGACGCTATCAGGGGCAAGTGAAATCGCCGCACCGCCCCTCCCACATTTGATCCTGCGGTGATCGTTAGAGCGCGATCGGTTTACGACCGGCAAACGAATGCGCCAACGTGCCGCCGTCCACCAACTCCAACTCGCCACCCAGCGGCACGCCATGGGCGATGCGCGAAGTGACCAGGCCTTTGTTGCTCAGCAGTTGAGCGATGTAATGCGCGGTGGCTTCACCTTCCACGGTCGGGTTGGTGGCCAGGATCACCTCGGTAAAGGTGCCCTGTTCTTCAATACGAGCCACCAACTGCGGAATGCCGATGGCCTCCGGCCCCAGGCCATCGAGCGGCGAGAGGTGGCCCTTGAGCACAAAGTAGCGCCCGCGATAACCGGTCTGCTCCACCGCGTACACATCCATCGGCCCTTCCACCACGCACAGCAGCGTGTCGTCGCGGCGCGGGTCGGCGCATTGCGGGCAGAGTTCTTCTTCGGTGAGGGTACGACACTGGCGGCAGTGGCCCACCCCGGTCATGGCCTGGCTCAGGGCCTGGGCCAACCGGGTACCGCCGCTGCGATCACGCTCCAGCAGTTGCAGCGCCATGCGTTGGGCGGTTTTCTGGCCGACACCCGGCAATGTGCGCAGGGCGTCGATCAGTTGGCGAATCAAGGGGCTGAAGCTCATGGGCGAATGGTCCGACAAAACAACGAGACGCGGTTTATACCCGCGCCCCGGATTAGCGTCAAATGCTCAATCCTGCGCGACCCGCACCACCAACTTGCCGAAGTTGCGCCCTTCCAGCAAACCGATAAAGGCTTCGGGCGCCTGCTCCAGGCCCTCGACCACGTCTTCACGGAACTTGATCTTGCCGTCGCGTACCCACGGTGCCATGGCGCTGAGGAACTCCGGCTGACGATCACCGTAGTCGTCAAACACGATAAAGCCCTGGATCCGTACACGCTTGGTCAACAACGTGCGTTGCAGCGCCGGCAAGCGGTCAGGCCCGCTGGGGGCTTCATGGGCGTTATAGCCGGCGATCAGCCCGCACAGGGGGATGCGCGCCTTGGGATTGAGCAGCGGCAGCACGGCGTCGAACACCTTGCCACCGACGTTTTCGAAGTAAATGTCCACGCCCTTGAAGCAGGCCTGGGCCAAGTCTTCGGCAAACGTTGCGCTCTTATGGTCTATGCAGGCATCAAAGCCCAACTCCTCCACCACGTAGCGGCACTTGTCGGCACCGCCCGCAATCCCGACCACACGCAGGCCCTTGAGCTTGGCCACCTGGCCGACCACCGAACCCACGGCGCCGGACGCTGCGGCCACCACCAGGGTTTCACCGGCTTTTGGCTGGCCGATGTCCATCAGGCCCATGTAGGCGGTCATGCCAGGCATGCCCAGTACCCCCAAGGCCATGGACGGGCTGGCCAGGCCATTGGGCACCGGAATCAGGTTGCGGCCGTCGGAAATGCTGTGGCTTTGCCAACCGGTGGCGCCGACGACCAGGTCACCCACCTCGAATTTCGGATTACGTGATTGCTCGACACGGCTGACAGCCCCGCCGGTCATCACCTCGTCGATTTCCACGGGCGCGGCGTAGGACGGTGCGTCGCTCATGCGACCGCGCATATAAGGGTCGAGGGAGAGATAGAGCGTTTTCAGCAGGACCTGGCCGTCTGCCAACTCCGGCAAGGTCACGCGCTCCAGGCGGAAGTTTTCCGGGGTGGGGGCGCCTTGGGGGCGTGAGACCAGGACAATGCGCTGGTTCAAAGTCGGTTCGTGAGGCATGAAGGGGCTCCTTTATCGAATCTATCGGTATAGGGTGCAGACCATGGGTGCCGCGCCAGGGTTCGATTGGATTGGCACAAACAAAAATGCCAGGCACAAGGCCTGGCATTGGAGTCTAGCTAAAGACCGCCGATTAGAACGGCAGCTTCATGCCCGGCGGCAGTTGCATGCCGGCGGTCACGCCGGACATTTTGTCCTGGCTGTTGGCTTCAATCTTGCGCACGGCGTCGTTGACGGCTGCAGCGAACAGCGCCTCGAGCATTTCCAGGTCATCTTCGCCCACGCCTGGCAATACGCTTGGGTCAATGCTCACGCGCTTGATGTCGTGACGACCGGTCATCACCACACTGACCATATCGCCACCGGCTTTACCGGTGACTTCGGCGTTGGCCAGTTCTTCCTGCATCTTGGCCATCTTTTCCTGCATCTGCTGTGCCTGCTTCATCAGGCCGGCCATGCCACCTTTCATCATGGGAATCACCTCAAAAGTACGTGGATCAATTAATAGCCCGGTGTCAGGACGCCTGGGGCACCGGGGCTTCGACAGGTTCAATTGTATCTTGGCGAACGACCGCACCGAACTGCTGCATCATTTGCTGGATGAGCGGATCGCCGTGGATCGAGTCCTCAGCCTCCCGCTGGCGGTTGATACGCCGGCGGGTCGCGGCCTGGGCCGGGGTTTCCTGCTCGGGCTTGATCAACTCGATGGTGATGGTCAGCGTGCGCCCATGGTACTGGTTCAGGGCATCGTTGAGGCGCCGCTGCTGGGTCGCGTTGAACAGGGCGCTGTGGGCCGGGTCCAGGTGCAACAGCCAGTGGTCGCCGTCAATGGCGATCAGGGTGCAGTTGGCGGCGATGCTGCCGGTCATGCCGGAAATCGGCAGTTTCGGGAACAGCTCCAGCCATTGCAGGGCCAGGCCGGTGGCCGGCGCCGCAGCGGGCTCTGCCTCGGGTTCCGGGGCTGGCTCGGCAGTGTGCTCGCTGGCCAGATCGTCCAGGTAGCTGTAGGCAGAATCCATGTCCGGCTCGATGTAATCTTCGTCCAGCGGCGGTTCGTCGTCGAGGTCGATGCCCGGGATTGCGGCTTCGACCTGGGCGACGGTCGGCTCGGGAACCGGCGCTGAAACCCACTCCGGGGCGGCCGGCACCACGCTGTCCGGCGTCGGTGCAGGCATCGGCGTCAACTCGGGCTGCTCGCCGGCGGTTTCCAGTACCGGCTCGACATAGGGCTGCTGTTCGACCTCGACCTCAGCGTCTACCGGGTCATTCCAGGGCAGGTCGACCACAGGCTCGGGCTCGACAACCGGTTCCGGCTCGACCACTGCTGCCGCCACCACCGGTGCCGGCTCAGGCGCCGGTGCAACGGGGGCAGCAACCACTGGCGCGACCACCGCCGCGCCAGCCACTGGTTTGGCGGAATCAACTGTGGCCTGGCTGATCCCCACTGGCTTTAGCGGCTGTCTCGGCGCATCGGCCGAATCCGCCGGTCGGAACGCCAGCATCCGCAGCAGGACCATCTCGAAGCCTCCGCGCGGGTCCGGTGCCAAAGGCAAGTCGCGACGACCGATCAGGCCCATCTGGTAGTAGAACTGCACGTCTTCGGCCGGCAACGCCTGGGCCAGGGCCAACACGCGGTCGCGGTCGCCATGGCCGTTGTCGACACCTTCCGGCAACGCCTGGGCGATAGCGACGCGGTGCAGCACGTTGAGGATTTCCGAAAGCACGCCGTTCCAGTCGGGGCCTTGCTCCGACAGGTGGCGCACGGCCTCGAGCAACGCCTTGGCATCGCCCTCGATCAGCGCGTGCAGCACGTCGAACACCTGCCCGTGGTCGAGGGTACCGAGCATGGCGCGCACGTCGGCGGCCATGACCTTGCCTTCACCAAAGGCAATGGCCTGGTCGGTGAGGCTCATGGCATCGCGCATCGAACCATCGGCGGCGCGGCCCAGCAGCCACAGTGCGTCATCTTCGAACGGTACGTTCTCGACGCCCAGCACGTGGGTCAAATGCTCCACCACGCGCTCAGGGGTCATGTTTTTCAGGGAGAACTGCAGGCACCGCGACAGGATCGTTGCAGGAAGTTTCTGCGGATCGGTGGTGGCCAGGATGAATTTAACGTAGGGCGGCGGCTCTTCCAGGGTTTTCAACAAGGCGTTGAAGGAATGGCTGGAGAGCATGTGCACTTCGTCGATCAGGTAGACCTTGAAGCGGCCACGGCTGGGCGCGTACTGCACGTTGTCGAGCAGCTCGCGGGTGTCTTCGACCTTGGTGCGGCTCGCGGCGTCGATCTCGATCAGGTCGACGAAACGCCCTTCATCGATCTCGCGGCACACCGAGCAGGTGCCGCAGGGCGTCGAAGTGATACCGGTTTCACAGTTCAGGCATTTGGCGATGATGCGCGCAATGGTGGTCTTGCCCACCCCCCGAGTACCGGTGAACAGGTAGGCGTGGTGCAGCCGCTGGCTGTCCAAGGCATTGATCAGAGCCTTGAGCACATGGGTCTGGCCGACCATTTCGCGGAACGAGCGCGGACGCCATTTACGTGCAAGAACCTGATAACTCATCGAAAACCGTCGCAACTGGGAAGCGGAAGCCGGTAATGCTAGCGGAGCAAGGGGGAAATTGCATCCGGCACGCTCGCCTAATCTGACTAAGCTCTGCTGATTGGCCCCAAAAAGGCCTTAACCCGGAGAGTGTATGCGTGTAGTCCTGGGCGCTTTATGGATGATGACCACGGCTTGCCTGGCGGCGCCTGCACCGCTGCGTTTCTCGGTTTCCGACAGTTGGGCGATGCCCATGGTGCAACTGGACGAGGGGCGGCCCACCCAGGGCATTCTGTATGACTTGATGTTGAGCCTGGCCACCCAGGTCGGCCGTCCGGCACAGTTCCATGTACTGGCCCGGGCACGTATCTCGACGGCCATGGAGCATGGCGATATTGATGTGCGCTGTTATGTCACCCAGGCCTGGCTCAACAACCTGTCCGGCGACTACACCTGGAGCATCCCGTTGATGGTGCAGCGAAACGTGCTGGTGAGTAGCCACATTCCCACGCAGCCGGTGCAAGTGACCAGACTGGCACCTCAATCGATCGGCACCGTGCTCAATTATCGCTACGCCATCCTCGACCCGCTGTTTGCCAGCGGCCAACTCTCCCGCGACGACGCACGCAGCGAAGAGCAGGTGCTGTACAAGCTGGTGGCCGGACGCTTCAAGTTTGCGGTGAGCAACGAATGGATCCTGGATCGTTTCAACCAGCGTATGCCAACCGGCACAAAACTGCATAAGGTCGCCGTGATCGATGAACAACGCGTGGGCTGCGCCGTGCGCAATGATCCGAACGTGCCGGTGCAGCAGATCCTGCGCACCTTGCTGCGCATGAAGATGTCCGGCGAAGTCGATGAAATCATCAAGCTGTACACCGGTGAGACTCCTGACAAGAACTGACAATGACGCCTTATAGACTCGGCGCCCTCACCCACCCGTTCTCAAGGAGCCCACATGAACACCGTCGCCCATTACTTCCTGCTGTACGTCGACAGCCCGGCCACCAGTGCCAACTTCTATAGCCGCCTGCTGGGCAAGCCACCGGTCGAATTGAACCCGACTTTTGCCCTGTTCATTCTCGACAACGGCGTAAAGCTCGGGCTGTGGTCGCGACATACCGTCGAGCCGGCAGCCCAGCTCACAGGCGGGGGCGGTGAAGTGGGCTTCTCGCTGCCCGACACGGCCGCCGTGGACGCGCTGCACGACCAATGGGCAGAACGGGGCGCCGTCATTATCCAGTCACCGACGAGCCTGGATTTCGGCTACACCTTCGTCGCCCAGGACCTCGATGGCCACCGCCTGCGCGCGTTTTGCCTGAACGACTGACCGCCAGCGCCCCTCCAGGCTGATGGCCGCCACGCTGGCCAGCACGATCACAGCGCCCAGCATCACCTGCAAGGCAATGTGTTCGCCCAGCAACGTCGCGGCCATCACCATCGCCACCGGCGGGATCAGGTACATCGCCACCGACGCGCGACTGACTTCAACATGCTTCAACACATAACCCCAGGCCAGGTACGCCAGGGCGCTGGGGAAGATGCCGAGCACCAGCACCGCCAGGTTCTCCGGCAACGGCGCCTGCAGCACCGCCGCAGGCAAGCCCGGCAGGTTCACACACAACATCAGCGTGCCCGCCCACACCATGTAGCACGCCATGGTCAGTGGGCTGTAACGGTGGGCATAGTGTTTCTGCAGGGCGAAATACACGCTCCACGACACCGCCGCCAGCAGAATCAACGCGCCACGCGGGTCGATGTCACCCACGCCCTGATCGCCCCAGATCACCACCAGCACGCCGAGCAGGCCCAGCAACACGCAGCCCCAGCGCCAGGCGCTGACCCGTTCCTTCAAGCAGAAAAACGCGATCAGCACACTGAACAACGGCGCTGACTGCGCCAGAACACTGGACGCCGCCGCAGTCACCCATTGCTGTCCGTAGTTGATCGCGGTGTGATGCAGGAACACGCCGAAAAACCCCAGTACCAGTAACCAGGGCACATCGCGCAAGCGCGGCCGGCCAATGCCCATCACCAGCGCCACGACGCCCATGAACACCGAGGCGATCAAAAACCGTAGCAATGCCAACTGGCCGGGACTGTAGCTGTGCAACCCCATGTGCACGCCAATCGGCGAATAGGCCCAACACAGGATGACGCTGGCGATGACTAGCGTAAGCTTTACGGGTGAAGGGGTATTCATCGACGGCGTCCAGAAACTGAGAAGGTGTGCCGTCAGTCTTGGCCCGGGTAAGGCGCAGGACAATTAACCGTTTCTGACTTCTGCAATCACTGGAACTGAGCAATGGAACTGGCCCAACTGAAAATGGTGCGAGCCGTGGCGCAAACCGGCAGCGTGGCCCAGGCCGCGGCGCAATTGCACTGCGTACCGTCCAACATCACCACGCGCATCAAGCAGCTGGAGGGAGAACTGGGCACACCGCTATTCATCCGCGCCGGGCGTGGGCTGGCCATCAGTGCTGCCGGTGAGATTTTCCTGGATTACTGCGAACGCATCCTGGCGCTGGTGGATGAGTCCAAACGCGCCGTGGACGCCAATGCCATTCCCCGTGGCACCTTGCGTATCGGCGCGGTGGAGTCCAGCGCCAGCGGACGCTTGCCGCCGCTGCTGGCGGAGTATCACCGGCGCTACCCCGATGTCAGCCTGGAACTGGTGACCGGCGCCTGGGGCCAACTGCTCGACGACCTGCAACACCATCGCCTGGACGTGGCGCTGGTGGCCGCCGGCAACAAGCGCACCAGGCTCGAACACAGCGTGGTCTACAGCGAGCGCCTGGTGCTGATCGCCAGCGCGTCCAGTGACCCCATCAGTGGCGCCGAGGACCTCGCCGGGCGCACCTTGCTGGTCTGGCCACCCGGCTGCCCATATCGCGCGGCACTGGAAAACTGGGTCAAGCCCCATGACTTCAAGCCGACCATCGCCAGCTATGCCAGTTGGGGCACGATCATCGGCTGCGTCAGCGCTGGGATTGGCGTGGCGCTGGCGCCGGAAGGCATCCTCGCCCGCTACGAGCAGGCCAACCAGCTGGCGTCTTATCGATTTGAAGAACTGGCGGCCGTGGATAACCTGCT
Source organism: Pseudomonas sp. BIGb0381 (assembly GCF_024809815.1). Taxonomy (NCBI): domain Bacteria; kingdom Pseudomonadati; phylum Pseudomonadota; class Gammaproteobacteria; order Pseudomonadales; family Pseudomonadaceae; genus Pseudomonas; species Pseudomonas sp. BIGb0381. Next base: position 523,047 of record NZ_JANUEN010000003.1, on the reverse strand, counting down.
GTTCTGGCACAAGGACACCCAGCGACATCTGGCCAGGGATGCATTTGCCGAGCTGTTGCGGGAGACTTTTGGCTGACACAAATCAAAAAGGTGGAACGGACTTGTCCCCTCCCACCTTTCGTTTTCAAGCATCTGCGCAATCAGCCTTCCGGAGCAGCCAACCTTGCGTACTGATCCTGACGGATCCAGCCGCTGAACGAGCGGTCGTCGGCATTGATGAACTCGACCTGGGCCCAACCGTCCTTGAAGGCCAGCACACCGACCACATCGCGCTTGACGATATACGGACGCTTGGCGGGCTTGGCGCCTGGGGTCTTCAGCAGGTAAGCCTTGTCGGCGGATACCGTCACCAGGCCGATCCATTTTTTGCTGGCGGTCTGGGTCAGGTCCAGGCCGGTGGCAATCGCCGGCATCAGCACGTTCATGCACCCAGGGTGCTGGCGGCCCTCTTCCACCGTCAGGGTCACGCCATCGGACGAAGGCGCCAGGCTGCCGGGATGAGCCTCATCGAGCCAAGTGGTGAGCGCCTCAGGTTTGCCTTGCAGGTAAAACGCGCAACGGCGGGTGACGCCCTCGCCCATGGCTTCAGAATAGAACCCTTCAACCCGATGTTCGGGCGTCACTGCCAGCATCAGCCCTTCGTACTTGCCCGAATGCAACGCAGCCGAACCGGCCAAGGCAGGGCCCACGGCGCACAACGACAACACACCTATCGCTAGAAAACGGATCATCCTATTTTTTCCCTTCAAGTTTTTCGTAGGCTTTTTGCATCAGGACGTCGTAGTTGCCGTAGTCCTCGCCATTATAGTTACGCGCCATGCCGGTAAAATCCTTGGCTTTCATGGCTTTCATCAAGGCCGGGCTCTTGCTGCAAAAACCGAGGAACGCTTTTAGTTGGTTGCCGGCATTCACTTTTAATGCTGCCGAAAACTCAAACACCGTCTTGTAGCCGCACGATGCAAAGTTGAAGCCCATGATCTGGAACATACCCCACGACGCCGACATGAGTGCCGCTTCCTGGTCCAGGGCAAATGCGGTGGCCATGGTTTCCCAAGCCTTGGCCTGATCCTTGTTATTGGCCTGCCACTGCGGCCCGGCTTTTTTCTTGTAGGGGTAGGACAACAGCGGGTGCGCCTGGTCGTAGATGTGCTTGGTGTACTTGCGAAACAAGTGCCCTTCAAACGCGATCACCGGCAACTTGGCCGGGCCGAACCCCGAACGCCCACCTGATTCCACAGTGGCGAAGGCCTTGATGATATTCACCGAAATACCGCTCCCCAACTGCGTGGCGGCGTTCTGGAAGTCCGTTTCGCTGAGGGTCATGCCCCCGTCGCACGTGGCCTGGAGCATCAATTGCCGGTTACGCCGCTCGGCCTCGATCATCGCGCGCATGCGGTCCAGGTACACATTGACCGTGGCCTGCACCGCATCGCCCTGGTTGTTGCCAAATGCATTGAGAAAACTCGGTATGCGCATCGCCGGGAAGGCCTTCACCGGCACCTTCACCGCTTCCTCGATCAGGCTGTTGAACGTGCGACCGGTGGGGTCGACCACGCCATCGGGATGGGCATACTTGAGGTGGCGAAACTGGTATTGGCTGATGCACTGCACCAACTGGCCATCGCACTTGCCGTTTTCGGCCAACGGGAAACCCATCTTGGGAATGATCAGATTGAATAAATACTGGATGCACTGCACATCGGCGGGCAAGTTGCGGGCTTTACCCGGCGCACCTACCGAAGCACTGATAAGACGAGGTAACCCTTGCAGGCTTTTCAATACAGACATCCTTGTTAGTTAAAGAAGTGATAGCACTTCAATATCAAATCAGCACCACTGTCATATTCTGAAACAAGTGGCCGGCGGAAACTAACAAGGCGGTTTGGGGTTGTCCAGAGGGGTGTTGGAAAGTTGTGAAACAGCCGTCATCGACCGCGCAATAAAACATCGGCAGTTGACTGAAAATAAGTAATTTGGATTTGAATCGAAGGTGGGGACTGCTGGGAAGAGCGTTATGGAGGCAACCCCACCAGCCACACCCCGGCACACAATGTTCCCGCTGTGGCTGCTGCCTTCCGGCTCTGACCAGGTTCACGGGTAATCGTTGCGGGGGGACCGATGGGGTCACCATAACGACGCTGGCCTCTCGGCAAGCGGGGCCATTGTACCGATCTCATCGGAAGTTACAACCGTTGGTGACGGATTAAAAATATGAAGGGGTTCAAGCACTTGCCATGCCATCGGCTTCCCCTTCCACATTGGCTGATCATTGTGCCTGCAACACCTCATCCGCCCGACCGCCCTCTTCCTGGATCACCAGGTGAATGAAGTGCAGCTTGGCGATCACCGCCGGTGGCAGCACAAACGGGTAGAAATCCGGCTGGCCCATGGCGCGGGAGAGTTCATTGAGCATGCCGGCCAGTTCGATCCAGGCGTTGACGAAGGACAGGAATGCAACACCGCCGGGATGTTCGGGGTCGTAGAGCGTGGTGAGGGGGAATGGCTGGTAATCCAGGTCCATCTCACGGGCGCTCATACCAAAGCCCAGGGCGGTGTCGACGGCGTCCATCATGTGCAGGTAGTGAGCCCAGGTCTCCGCCCAGTCTTCCCAGGGGTGCATGGTGGCGTAGGCACTGACGCTGGTTTGCTGCCAGTCGGGGCGTGGGCCGTTCTGGTAGTGCTGGTCGAGGGCGTCGGCGTAACTGGCGCGCTCGTCGCCGAACAACTGGCGAAAAGGCTCCAGCCAGTGGCTGTTGGCGATCAGGCGGTCCCAGTAATAGTGGCCGACCTCATGGCGGAAATGGCCCAGCAAGGTGCGGTAGGGTTCGCGCATCTGCACCCGGATTTTTTCGCGGTGGGCGTCGTCAGCTTCCTTGATGTCAAGGGTGACCAGGCCGTTGGCATGCCCGGTCATGGGCGCGTTGCCTTCCAGGTCGATGCCGACGAAGTCGAACGCCAGGCCGCTATCCTCGTCGACGCTCTTGGGCACTACTTGCAGGCCCAGGCTGATCAACTGCGCCACCAGCCGGCGCTTGGCGGTCTCTACCTTGCTCCAGCGCTCGGGGTTCTCCGGGATCGACAGGTCGGGGATGGTGCGGTTGAGGCTGCACGCCACACACAGCGGCGCAGTGCTGTGGGCGGGAATCAGCCAGTTGCAGGCCGCCGCGGTGTCGAGGTTGGCACAACGGCGAAAAGCGCCGGCGTCGAGGTTGTCGTCTTGCAGCCAGGTGCCTTCCACGGGCCCGGGCTGCAGGGAGGACAAGCGGCTTTGCTGCGGCTGATAGCCCAGCAGCGCCTGGCAGGCCAGGCATTGGCTGTTGCGAAAGAACAGCGCTTGCCCGCACCGACACTGCCACACCTTGCTGTTGCGCGAGGTTTCGGCCATGAACGGTGCAGCGATGCGCGAACTGAGTTGCTCGAAGTAGCGGAACATGGCGATCTCTCCCTGGGTGACTGAGACTAGATCATTTAGGACTCAGGATCGTTCCACTTTCTTCAGGGGCTGCGTCCCAGCCCGGCGCGGGGCAAGCCCGCTCACCACAGGCGCCGCGTCAGACCGAAATATTGTGTTTGGCAAGGAACGCGACAAAGGCCTCTTCGTCCAGCACCTTCAACCCCAGTTCGCTGGCCTTGGCCAACTTGGAGCCGGCACCCGGCCCGGCCACCACGCAATGGGTCTTCGCCGACACGGAACCGGCCACCTTGGCGCCAAGGCTTTCAAGCTTGTCCTTGGCCACGTCGCGACTCATCAGCTCCAGGGAGCCGGTGAGCACCCAGGTATGCCCAGCTTCGGGCAGGCCTTCGACCACCTTCTTCTCGCTCTGCCAGTGCATGCCGAAGTCCCGCAGTTGCTGCTCGATAGCCAGGGCGTGGCGAGCGTTGTCCGGGTTATCGAAAAACTCCCGCACGGCCTTGGCCTGCTTCTCCGGCAGCGCCTGGCGCATGTCGAGCCAGTCCGCCTTGATCACGCCTTCCAGGCTGCCGAACTTATCCGCAAGTTTCTGCGCAGCGCCGGGGCCCACCGAGGGTACATGCAGCTTGTCCAGGAAGCCGCCCAAAGTGGTACTGGCGGCGAACTCGGCGCTCAGCTCCCCCTGATCCTGCAATTGCAGGCCGCATTCATCAGGCGACAACAGCGCGCCGATCACGTCCTGGTTGTGGCTGTCTTCGAAGAAGCTGTGGATCTCATGGGCCACTTCCAGGCCCACATCCGGCAGGTACGTCAGCACTTCCGGCAAGGCTTTCTGCACGCGCTCAAGGGACGCCAGGGAGCGCGCCAGCACCTTGGCCGTCTCTTCGCCCACGTCGGGAATGCCCAGGGCGTAGATAAAACGCGCCAGGGTCGGGGTCTTGCTGTTTTCGATGGCGGTGATCAGCTTCTTGCTGGAGATATCGGCAAAGCCTTCCAGGTCGATGATCTGCTCGTATTTGAGTTTGTAGAGGTCGGCCGGCGAACCGATGAGTTTTTCATCCACCAGTTGCTCGATGGTTTTGTCACCGAGCCCGTCGATGTCCATGGCCCGGCGCGAGACGAAATGGATAATTGCCTGCTTGAGCTGCGCACCACAGGCCAGGCGCCCGACGCAGCGGTACACCGCACCTTCACTGACGGTTTCCTTGCCCTTGCTACGCTTGACCAGCTGGGTGCGCTCCACATGGGAGCCACACACGGGGCAGCTTTCGGGGATCTGCACCGCACGGGCGTTGCTTGGGCGCCTATCTTTGACAATTTGCATAATCTGCGGAATAACGTCGCCTGCGCGACGAACAATTACCGTGTCGCCAATCATCAGACCAAGACGCTCAACCTCGTCCATATTGTGCAGGGTCGCATTTGAAACAATAACACCAGCTACTCGAACAGGCTTCAAACGAGCAACGGGAGTAACCGCGCCCGTACGTCCGACTTGGAACTCCACATCGATCAGCTCAGTCAACTCCTCTAACGCAGGAAACTTGTAAGCAATAGCCCATCTAGGTTCACGAGCTCGGAAACCGAGCTCACGCTGAGAAGGCAGGCTGTTGACTTTAAACACAACACCATCGATTTCGTATGAGAGACTGCTACGACGTTCACCAATATCACGATAGTAAGCGAGGCATTCGTCGATCCCCTTCGCACGCTTCAGGTCTCGACTTATTGGCAGCCCCCATTCTTGGAGCTTTTCCAATATGTCAACATGCGTATCAGGCAAGCTTCCCTGAACCTGACCAATACCATAACTACAGAAGTCCAATGGACGAGTAGCAGTAATCCTAGGATCGAGCTGTCGGAGGCTACCCGCAGCAGCATTACGCGGGTTGGCAAATGTTTTTCCGCCACCCTCAGCTTGAAAAGCGTTTAAGCGCTCAAACCCTGCTTTTGACATAAAGACTTCACCGCGAACCTCCAGCACCGAAGGCCAGCCTGCTCCATGCAATGAAAGAGGGATGCTGCGTACCGTGCGTACATTTAGAGTGACATCCTCCCCAGTCGCGCCATCGCCACGAGTAGCACCTTGAACCAAAACCCCGTTCTTGTAGAGCAGGCTGACAGCAAGGCCGTCGAGCTTTGGTTCACAACTATATTCGATATCCTCAAATAGCAAATCACTATCCAAGTCCAGCCCACCTCGCACACGTCGATCAAATTCGAACATGCTGCTTTCATCAAAAGCGTTACCGAGGCTCAGCATCGAAACCTCATGACGAACCTGCCGGAATGTCGCAAGAGCCGTACTACCAACTCGCTGAGTAGGAGAGTCAGAAGTAACCAATGTTGGCCATTTGGCCTCAAGAGCCTTTAGCTCCCGGAACAGGCGATCGTATTCAGAGTCAGGAACAGTCGGCTCATCCAAAACGTAATACCGATGATTGTGCTCTCGCAGCTCCGAACGGAGCTGCAAAATTCGCTGGGTATCACTCTCAATGTCAGACATGGGATATTCTCATAAAGCAAAAGAGCAGCCGAAGCTGCTCAAATGTTGGTGCGCTTATTCTAATGACAACGCTGGAAACCAATCCTCAGCGTTTCTGTGTCAGGGCGCGACGCTCGAACTCGACGATGCGCTGACGGTAGTGTTCGATGGTCTGGGCGGTCAGGACGCTGCGTTGGTCGTCCTTGAGCTCGCCGTTGAGTTCCTGTGACAGCTTGCGGGCAGCGGCCACCATCACGTCGAACGCTTGTTTCGGGTGACGCGGGCCCGGCAGGCCGAGGAAGAAGCTCACCGCAGGGGTACTGAACAGGTCAATGTCGTCAAGGTCGAAGGTGCCTGGCTTGACTGCGTTAGCCATGGAGAACAGCACTTCGCCGTTGCCGGCCATGCTTTCGTGGCGGTGGAAAATATCCATCTCGCCAAAGCGCAGGCCGCTTTCGAGGATGTTCTGCAACAGCGCCGGGCCCTTGAAGCCGGCCGCGTCGCGGCAGATCACGCTGATCACCAGCACTTCTTCAGCGGCAGGCTGATCGTTGACCGATTGACGCGGCGCATTCTTGCCAGCGTTTTCATCCGGGAAATCATCGTCGCGGCTGCTGAAGCTCGGGCCTTCATCGACATCGAGGTTCAGGTCACCCTGATGCGGTTCGGCAACGCTGGCGCTGCCACGCTTGCCACGCTTGGAGGATGGCTCGCGGGCTTCACGCACCGGCGCGCTCATCGACGGCAAGTCATGCTCGTCCAGTTGCGGTTCCTTATGGGTATCCAGCACACGGGGCGGCCCCAGCAGCTCGGCGCTGCCGTCGTCGTCAGGCAAGTTGGACAGGTTGCGGTCCAGACGGAATTTGAGCTTGCCCTTGCCACCGCGCATGCGGCGCCAGCCATCAAAAAGAATACCGGCAATGACAATGATGCCGATGACGATCAGCCACTCGCGCAGACCGATTTCCATGTAATCCCGTGCCTCTAATAAAAAATGCTGAAAAATAAGGGGTTTAGCACCGTGCAAACCGCTTTAAAACGTGGCGCCAACTCTATGTTCTGACTGACGTTTTGCCCACGCATACGAAAAATTGACATTAAACTAGCACGACCAAAGATAACTTTACACAGTTGACGCGAAATGTGTCGAATTGCCAGCTTTCAGGCATAGTAGGCAATCTCCTACAGCAGGCGCCGACTGTGAGCTACAAGCCCTGAGCTACAAGCTTCAAGCCAACTCACTTGCTGCTTGAAGCTTGCCGCTAGGCGTCCACCATCGCCATCGCTTCTTCCACATCCACCGCGACCAAACGTGAACAGCCCGGTTCATGCATTGTCACCCCCATCAACTGATCAGCCATTTCCATGGCGATCTTGTTGTGGGTGATATAGATGAACTGCACCGTCTGGGACATCTCCTTGACCAGTCGCGCATAGCGTCCAACGTTAGCGTCATCCAGTGGTGCGTCAACTTCGTCGAGCATGCAGAACGGCGCCGGGTTCAACTTGAAGATGGCAAACACCAAGGCCAATGCGGTCAGGGCTTTTTCGCCGCCGGACAACAAATGGATGGTGCTGTTCTTCTTGCCCGGAGGCCGCGCCATGATCGTTACCCCTGTATCGAGTAGATCTTCGCCCGTCAGTTCCAAGTAAGCGCTGCCACCACCGAAAACTTTCGGAAATAACGCCTGTAAACCGCCATTAATCTGATCAAAGGTATCTTTGAAGCGGTTACGGGTTTCCTTGTCGATCTTGCGGATCACGTTTTCCAGGGTGTCCAGGGCTTCCACCAGGTCGGCGTCCTGGGCATCCAGATAACGTTTACGCTCGGACTGCTGTTGGTATTCATCGATGGCGGCGAGGTTGATCGCGCCGAGTCGCTGGATACGTGCGGCAATCCGTTCAAGTTCTTCCTCGGCCTCTTTCTCGTTGGCCTGGGCGGTCAAGGTGTTGAGCACGCCATGCAAGTCGTAGCCGTCTTCGAGCAATTGGTCTTGCAGGGTCTTGCGGCGCACGGTCAAAGCTTGCCATTCCATGCGCTGTTGTTCGAGCTGGCCGCGAATCAGCTGGGATTGCTGCTCGGCCTGGGTCCGGCGTTTTTCCGCATCGCGCAGTTCGCGATCGGCATCTTCCAGGGCGATCTGCGCGGTCTTGAGTTCTTCGTCGACGGTCATGCGTTTGTCGAGCAACTCTTCAAGCTTGAGGCGCAACTCTTCCAGCGGCGCTTCGCCCTCCTCCAGGTTGAGACTCAGTTGCTCGCGCTTTTCGGTCAGGCGTTCGGACTGCATTTCCAGGCGTTCAAGGGCCTGGGCCGTGGAATTGTGCTGGGCCTTGAGCGAACCCAGGCGCACTGCCAACTGATGGGCGTGGTCCTTGTGCTGGCGGGCTTCCTGGCGCACACGATCAAGGCGCTCGCGCAGGCTGTCACGCTGGGCCAGCAGCAGTTCGCGCTGCTCGGTGTCCAGGGCCATGCTGTCGAGGGCTTCCTGCAATTGCAGGCGCGCTTCGCCGATCTGTTCGTGTTCGAGGGCGCGCTGCTCGCCCATCTCCGCCACTTCTTCGTCGAGGCGGGTGCGGCGCAGGGTCAGTTGCTCGGCCTTGGCTTTGCTCGCGGAGAGCTGCGCTTTTAATTCGCCTTGCTGGCGTGCTTCGTCCTGCAACAGGCGGCGCAGGTGTTCGCGGCCGGTCTCTTGCTGGCGCTGTGTGGCGCGCAAGGTTTGCAGTTCGGTTTCGAGGCTTTCCAGAGTGGCTTCACGCTCTTCACGCTCGGCGATCAGGTTGACGATTTCCTGGCCACGGGCCAGAACGCCGCTTTCCGCTTCACTGGCACGGCGCACTCGCAGGAAGTGGCGGCCGACCCAGTAACCGTCGCGGCTGATCAGGCTTTCGCCGGCAGCCAGTTGACCGCGCTGGGCCAGGGCCTGCTCAAGGGACTCCACCGGTTTGACCTGGCCCAGCCACGGCGACAGGTCAATCGCCGCCTCGACCTTGTCCAGCAGGCTGCCCGGCACCCGCGTGCCATCAGCGGCGGGGCTGAGCAAACGCAGGTCACCCTGGGTAAAACCGGCCAGGTCGAAGCCGCCAAAATCATCCACCAGCACGGCTTGCAGGTCGGCGCCTAAAACGGTCTCTACCGCCAGCTCCCAACCGGCTTCAACCTTCAAGCCCTCGGCCAAACGCGGACGCTCCGCCAGGTGCTGATCACGCAGCCATTCGGCGGTGCCGGTGCCTGGGTCCAACGCCGCTTGCTGCAAGGCTTCAAGGGACGCCAGCCGGCCATTGAGCCGCTGCAAATCGCCCTGGGCCTGCTGCTGGGCCTGGGTCGCCTGTTGCAGCTGCTGACGCAGTTGCTCCAGGCGCTCCACTTGTTGTTCTTCGCTGGCTTCCAGCTCCTCCAGCGTCATTTCGCTTTCGGCCAGTTGCTCGCTGAGTTCCATGATCGCCGCGTCTTCCGGGTCGGCGGCAAGCAGCACCCGCTCTTCCTGCAGACGACGCTGGCGTTCGGCCAGGCGTTCCATGCTGGTTTCCAGTTGCTGGATGCGCGACTGCTGCACCTCGGCCTGGCGCCGCGGTTCGGCAGATTGCAGGTTGAAGGCGTCCCACTGCTCCTGCCAACCGTGCATGGTGGTTTCGGCTTCTTCCAGCGCAGCGGCGGCCTCTTCGGCGGCGGCGTTGGTGATCTCCTGCTCGGGGGTGAGCATGTCCAGCTCTTCGCCCAACGTCAGCAGCAAGGTGCGGTCGTGGCCCAGGTGCGATTCGGTTTCCAGGCGCGCGCGTTCGGCTTCCTTCAAATCGTCCTGCAACTGACGCAGGCGCTGCTGGCCGTGCTGGATGCTTTGCTCGACCCGGGCGATATCGCCGCCCACCGAATAGAAGCGGCCCTGCACCAGATTGAAGCGTTCGGACAGGTCATGGTGCCCGTCGCGCAGGCGCTCGATGGCGGCGTCGGCATTGCGCTGCTCGGCCACCAGGGCCTCGAAGCTTATTTCCTGGGTGCCGATGATCGCTTCGCGCTGGCCCACTTGGTCATTCAGCGCCTGCCAGCGCAGGGCCGACAGTTGCGCCTTGAGCTGGCGCTCTTCGCCCTTGTATTCCTGATACTTCTCGGCAGCCTGGGCCTGGCGGTGCAGGCGCTCCAACTGGCGCTCCAGCTCTTCGCGCAGGTCGGTGAGGCGGGCAAGGTTTTCATGGGTGCGGCGGATACGGTTTTCGGTCTCGCGGCGGCGCTCCTTGTACTTGGAGATACCGGCCGCCTCCTCGATAAAGTTGCGCAGGTCTTCGGGCTTGGCTTCGATCAGCTTGGAGATCATGCCCTGTTCGATGATCGAATAGCTGCGCGGGCCCAGGCCGGTGCCGAGGAAGATGTCGGTAATGTCCCGGCGTCGGCACTTGGTGCCGTTGAGGAAGTAACTGTTCTGGCTGTCGCGCGTCACCTTGCGGCGGATGGAGATTTCCGCGTAGGCCGCATATTCGCCGATCAGGGTGCCGTCGGAGTTGTCGAACACCAGTTCGATGCTGGCCTGGCTCACTGGCTTGCGGCTGGTGGAGCCGTTGAAGATGACGTCGGTCATCGACTCGCCACGCAGGTTTTTTGCCGAGCTCTCGCCCATCACCCAGCGTACGGCGTCGATGATGTTCGACTTGCCGCAGCCATTGGGCCCGACCACTGCCGCCATGTTACTGGGGAAGTTCACCGTGGTCGGGTCGACGAAGGATTTGAACCCCGCCAGTTTGATGCACTTGAGCCGCACGTTTAGGCGTCCGCCAACGCAGCGATGACCAGCGAGCTGCTGCGCTCGCAGTAGGCCGACAGCACCTGGCGAATCTGCAGAAGGTCACGGGCGAGCACGGCGGCGAGCAGTTGCTCGAACAGCGCCAGGTACTCACTCATGGACGCCTTACGCTGATCCAGGGCCAGATAATAGGCGCGGTTCATCGCTGGCTGCAGGTTCTCGACGGTTTCCTGCAAATACGGGTTGTTGGCAAAGGGGTATGCGGCGCGCATCACATTGAAGCATTCTTCGACAAAGGCGCGGATGTCCTGGCGCTCGAAATTGCTCACCAGGCGCTGCTGGATCTGTACGAACGGCGCCATGTCGGCCTGGGTCTGCCAGCCCTGGGCGACCGCATTGCCAAGCAGGATATACAGCTCACTCATCAGCGTGCACAGACTCTGCACCTTGTGCGCCGTGAGCTCGGTCACGTGGGCGCCACGGCGCGGCAGGATCGCGATCAAGTGGCGACGTTCAAGGATCAGTAAAGCTTCACGCACGGAACCACGGCTGACATTGAGCGCCAGCGTGACTTTCTGTTCCTGGATCCGCTCCCCAGGCTTGAGATCGCCGCGAATGATACGTTCGGCGAGGTGGTGAGCGATCTGCTCGGCGAGACTGTCCGGCGCCTTGAACGTCATGTTTTCCCTTCAAAATCTTCTATCGGTACAAGCGCGGCAGTGTAGCGCATTGGCCCGCTGATGGCGCTACGCCCACCGTGGCGAATTTGGCATGAAATAAGCAACTTTTACGCATCAGGCGAAACCCATAAGCCGCCAAAAACGCCGGTTCCAGAAGACTGGACCATAATTGAATGTGTTGAGATCGCAATTTCTTGACCTTAAAGTCAGAAAATCGTTGACCGAAAAGTCAGACATGACTAGATTCGGCGCAAAGCGGTTAACAACAATAATGAGTCTGCGAGGCCTTCCGTGATCCAGTTTTTACTTAACCAGGAACTCCGTAGCGAGCACGCCCTGGACCCCAACCTCACCGTGCTCAACTATCTTCGCGAGCATGTGGGTAAACCCGGTACCAAGGAAGGCTGCGCCAGCGGCGACTGCGGCGCGTGCACCGTGGTGGTCGGCGAGTTGCACACCGACCCTCAGGGCGTTGAGCAGATCCGTTATCGCAGCCTCAATTCCTGCCTGACATTTGTCTCGTCGCTGCACGGCAAACAACTGATCAGCGTCGAAGACCTCAAGCACCAGGGCCAACTGCACAGCGTGCAACAGGCCATGGTGGAGTGCCACGGTTCGCAATGCGGCTTTTGCACCCCAGGTTTTGTGATGTCGCTGTTCGCCCTGCAAAAGAACAGCGACGCTCCCGACAGCCAAAAAGCTCACGAAGCCCTGGCCGGCAACCTGTGCCGCTGCACCGGTTATCGGCCGATCCTCGCCGCCGCCGAACAGGCCTGCTGCAATAAACCGGTGGACCAGTTCGACAGCCGCCAGGCCGAGACCATCGCCCGCCTCAAAGCCATCGCGCCGACCCAAACCGGTGAACTCAACAGCGGCGACAAACGCTGCCTGGTGCCACTCACCGTTGCCGACCTGGCCGACCTCTACGATGCCTACCCCCAAGCCCGCCTGCTGGCCGGCGGCACCGACCTGGCCCTGGAAGTCACCCAGTTCCACCGCACCCTGCCGGTGATGATCTATGTCGGCAATATTGAAGAGATGAAGCGCATCGAGCGCTTCGACGACCGCCTGGAAATCGGCGCCGCCACGGCCCTCTCCGACTGCTACACCGCGCTGCACCACGAATACCCGGATTTCGGCGACCTGCTGCACCGCTTCGCCTCCCTGCAAATCCGCAACCAAGGCACCCTCGGCGGCAATATCGGCAACGCTTCACCGATTGGCGATTCGCCGCCGCTGCTGATAGCCCTCGGCGCGCAGATCGTGCTGTGCAAAGGCAACGTGCGCCGTACGTTGGCGCTGGAAGACTACTTCATCGACTACCGTGTGACGGCGCGCCAGGACAGCGAGTTCATCGAGAAAATTATCGTTCCTAAAGGCCACGCGTTGTTCCGTGCCTACAAGGTTTCCAAGCGCCTGGACGATGATATTTCCGCCGTCTGCGCTGCATTCAATCTGAAGATCGACAACGGTGTGATCAGTGAGGCCCGCGTCGCCTTTGGCGGCATGGCCGCCACGCCAAAACGCGCGAAAAGCTGCGAAGCCATGTTGGTCGGCGCCACCTGGAACGCCGCCACCGTCGAGAAAGCCTGCGCCGCCCTGGCCGAGGATTTCACCCCGCTGTCGGACTTCCGCGCCAGTAAGGAATACCGCCTGCTCAGCGCGCAGAACCTGCTGCGCAAATACTTCATCGAACTGCAAACGCCGCACATCGAGACTCGGGTGACCGCTTATGTCTAACCATCACGCCGTGGAAAAAACCCAGGCCGAACTGGCCGCGCTGTTTGCCCAGGACCTGACCTCCGGGGTCGGCCGCAGCGTCAAGCATGACAGTGCCGCCAAGCACGTATCCGGTGAAGCGCAGTACATCGATGACCGCCTGGAATTCCCCAACCAGTTGCACCTGTATGCGCGCATGTCCGACCGCGCCCACGCCCGGATCATCAGCATCGACACCGCGCCCTGCTATGCCTTTGACGGCGTGCGCATCGTCATCACCCATGAAGACGTGCCGGGCCTCAAGGACATCGGCCCGCTCATGCCCGGCGACCCGTTGCTGGCCATCGATACGGTGCAGTTCGTCGGCCAGGTCGTTTTGGCCGTGGCTGCCCGCGACCTGGACACCGCACGCAAGGCCGCGATGGCCGCGGTGATCGAATACGAAGACCTGGAGCCCGTGCTGGATGTGGTCGAGGCATTTCGCAACAAGCATTTCGTACTCGACAGTCACACCCACCAACGGGGCGATTCGGCGGGCGCGCTGGCCACGGCGAAAAACCGTATCCAGGGCACGCTGCATATCGGCGGCCAGGAACACTTCTACCTGGAAACCCAGATCTCATCGGTGATGCCCACCGAAGACGGCGGCATGATCGTCTACTGCTCCACGCAGAACCCCACCGAAGTGCAGAAGCTGGTGGCCGAAGTGCTGGACGTGTCGATGAACAAGATCGTCGTCGATATGCGCCGCATGGGCGGCGGTTTTGGCGGTAAGGAAACCCAGGCCGCCAGCCCGGCGTGCCTGTGCGCGGTGGTGGCGCGCCTCACCGGCCAACCGACCAAGATGCGCCTGCCGCGCGTCGAAGACATGCTGATGACCGGCAAACGCCACCCCTTCTATATCGAATACGATGTGGGCTTCGACGACAGCGGTCGTCTGCACGGGATCAATCTGGAGCTGGCCGGTAACTGCGGCTGCTCGCCGGACCTGTCCAACTCGATCGTCGACCGCGCGATGTTCCATGCCGACAACTCTTATTACCTGGGCGATGCCACGGTGAACGGCCATCGCTGCAAGACCAACACCGCGTCCAACACCGCCTATCGCGGCTTCGGTGGCCCGCAAGGCATGGTCGCCATCGAGGAAGTGATGGACGCCATCGCCCGTCATTTGGCTCTGGACCCGCTGGCGGTGCGCAAGGCCAATTACTACGGCAAGACCGAGCGCAACGTCACCCACTACTACCAGACCGTCGAGCACAACATGCTCGAAGAGATGACCGCCGAACTTGAAGCCAGCAGCCAATACGCCGAGCGCCGCGAAGCGGTTCGCCTGTACAACGCCCACAGCCCGATCCTGAAAAAAGGCCTGGCGCTGACGCCGGTCAAGTTCGGTATCTCGTTCACGGCGAGCTTCCTGAACCAGGCGGGCGCGCTGATCCATATCTACACCGACGGCAGCATCCACCTGAACCACGGCGGCACCGAGATGGGCCAGGGCTTGAACACCAAGGTCGCGCAAGTGGTGGCCGAAGTGTTCCAGGTGGACATCGACCGCGTGCAGATCACCGCCACCAACACCGACAAGGTACCCAACACCTCGCCGACCGCTGCCTCCAGCGGTGCGGACCTGAACGGCAAAGCCGCGCAGAATGCCGCCGAAACCATCAAGCAACGCCTGGTAGAATTCGCCGCGCGCAAGTACGACGTGAGCGAAGCGGATGTGGAATTCCACAACGGCCATGTGCGCGTGCGCGACCAGATCCTGACCTTCGAGGCGTTGATCCAGCAGGCGTATTTCGCCCAGGTCTCGCTGTCGAGTACCGGCTTCTACAAGACCCCGAAAATCTTCTACGACCGCAGCCAGGCGCGCGGTCGGCCGTTCTATTACTTCGCGTTTGGCGCTGCCTGCTGCGAAGTGATCGTCGACACCCTGACCGGCGAATACAAGATGCTGCGCACCGACATCCTTCACGATGTGGGCGCCTCACTGAACCCGGCCATCGACATCGGCCAGGTGGAAGGCGGCTTTATCCAAGGCATGGGCTGGCTGACCATGGAAGAGTTGGTGTGGAACAACAAGGGCAAGCTAGAGACCTGCGGCCCGGCCAGCTACAAGATCCCGGCGGTGGCCGACATGCCTTTGGATTTGCGCGTGAAGCTGGTGGAAAACCGTAAGAACCCGGAAGACACGGTGTTCCATTCCAAGGCCGTGGGCGAGCCACCGTTCATGCTCGGGATAGCCTCGTGGTGCGCGATCAAGGATGCGGTGGCGAGCCTGGGTGATTATCGCCATCAGCCGAAGATTGATGCGCCGGCGACACCGGAGCGGGTGTTGTGGGGGTGTGAGCAGATGCGCAAGGTGCAGACGGCGACAGCTGTCGAGACTGAAACTGAAATGGCTTCGCTCTAGACCGAGGCGCTGCCATCGGGGACAAGCCCCCTCCCACATTTGAAGGTATTCACAGATCAAAATGTGGGAGTGGGGCTTGCCCCCGATGACGGCCTGACAGACACCACAAGAGGTGACTATGAACAACTGGATCAGCGCCCTCGCCGACCTGCAAAACCAAGGCGAACCCTGTGTACTGGTGACCATCATCGAAGAGCTCGGCTCCACGCCGCGCAATGCCGGTTCAAAGATGGTGATCAGCGCCGCGCAGACCTTCGACACCATCGGCGGCGGGCACCTTGAGTACAAAGCGATGCAGATCGCCCGCGATATGCTCATGCGTGGCCAGCAGAACACCCACCTGGAGCGCTTCAGCCTCGGCGCGAGCCTGGGCCAGTGCTGCGGTGGCGTCACCGTGTTGCTGTTCGAACCCATGGGCCAGGTCCAGGCGCAGATCGCCGTATTTGGCGCCGGCCATGTCGGCCGCGCGCTGGTGCCGTTGCTGGCGACCCTGCCGTGCCGGGTGCGCTGGATCGATTCGCGCGAGCAGGAGTTTCCGGATCATATCCCCCACGGCGTGCGTAAAATCGTCAGCGAAGAGCCGGTGGACGAAATCGCCGACCTGCCGGTGGGCAGTTACTGCATCGTCATGACCCACAATCACGCGCTGGATCTGGAACTGACCGCCGCCCTGCTCAAGCGCAATGACTTTGCCTACTTCGGCCTGATCGGCTCCAAGACCAAACGCGTCAAGTTCGAACATCGCCTGCGCGATCGCGGCTTCGACGCCGCGCAGTTGCAACGCATGCGCTGCCCCATGGGCCTCACCGAGGTGAAGGGCAAGTTGCCGGTGGAGATCGCCATCTCCATCGCCGGCGAAATCATCGCCACCTATAACGCCAATTTCGGCCAGCACACCGCGAGCGCCGAACCCATTGCCAAATTGCTCCCGGCCTCGCGCCGCAGCCAAGCAATTCCTTCTTTTGCCAAGAATTGAGATCACCATGCCTTTGACTCGCAAAGCCTACCGTGCCGCCATCCTGCACAGCATCGCCGACCCCGCCATCGTTGGGATCGAAGCCTCCTACGAGTATTTCGAAGACGGCTTGCTGGTGATCGAAAACGGCCGGATCAGCGCCGTTGGCCATGCTGGCGACCTGCTGCCGACCTTGCCTGCCGACATCGACATCACCCACTACCAGGATGCGCTGATCACCCCGGGCCTGATCGACACCCATATCCACCTGCCGCAAACCGGCATGGTCGGCGCGTATGGCGAGCAGTTGCTGGACTGGCTCAACACCTACACCTTCCCGTGCGAAAGCCAGTTCGCCGACAAGGCCCATGCCGAAGAAGTCGCAGACATTTTTATCAAGGAACTGCTGCGCAACGGCACCACCACCGCACTGGTGTTCGGCAGCGTGCATCCGCAGTCGGTGAATGCTTTTTTTGAAGCGGCGGAAAAACTCGACCTGCGTATGATCGCAGGCAAGGTGATGATGGACCGCAACGCCCCGGATTACCTCACCGACACCGCCGAATCCGGCTACCGGGAAAGCAAGGCGCTGATTGAACGCTGGCACGGCAAGGGTCGCCTGCACTATGCGGTCACACCGCGTTTTGCGCCGACCAGCACGCCGGAGCAATTGGCGCTGGCCGGGCAACTGTTGGGCGAGTACCCGGACTTGTACATGCAGACGCACATCAGTGAGAACAAGCAGGAAGTCGAGTGGGTAAAGGCACTATTCCCCGAGCGAAACGGCTATCTGGACGTGTACGACCACTACAAGCTGCTGGGCGAGCGTTCGGTGTTTGCCCACGGCGTGCACCTGTGTGATGACGAATGCGCGCGGTTGGCGGAGACGGGGTCGGCGGTGGCGTTCTGTCCGACCTCAAACCTCTTCCTCGGCAGCGGCCTGTTCAACCTGCCGATGGCCGAGAAACACACACTCAACGTTGGCCTGGGCACCGATGTGGGCGGCGGCACCAGCTTCTCACTGCTGCAAACCCTCAACGAAGCCTACAAAGTCATGCAATTGCAGGGCGCGCGGTTGAGCCCGTTCAAGTCGCTGTACCTGGCCACCCTCGGTGGTGCGCGGGCGCTGCGCCTGGAAGACAAGATCGGCACGTTGCAGCCGGGCACCGATGCAGACTTCCTGGTGCTGGATTACAACGCCACGCCCCTGCTGAGCTATCGCTTGAAGCAGGCCAATAACATTGCCGAGACGTTGTTTGTGTTGATGACGCTGGGGGATGATCGGACGGTGTTGCAGACCTATGCGGCAGGCCAACTCGTGCACCAACGCTGATCTCAACCGCCACACAAAACCAAATGTGGGAGGGGGCTTGCTCCCGATGGCAGCGGTTCAGTTAGTAATGTGTTAACTGATCCACCGCTATCGGGAGCAATCCCCCTCCCACATTTTGTCCCGGGTGAGCCGGGGAAATTACAGCTTTATCGAGGAACGCCCCGGCTTCTTGGTCTGCAACAGATGCGAGAACACCGCATGCAAATCATCCGACGCACTTTCCTCGTCGAGGTTGAGCTTGCTGTCGATGTGATCCATGTGATGCATCATCAAATTCACCGCCAGCGCCGCGTCCCGTGCTTCGATCGCATCGATCAGCTGTGTATGTTCATCGTAAGAGCAGTGCGAGCGGTTGCCGCTTTCATATTGGGCGATGATCAACGAAGTCTGGGACACCAGGCTGCGCTGGAAGCTGATCAGCGGCGCGTTTTTCGCTGCCTCGGCCAGCTTGAGGTGGAATTCGCCGGAGAGGCGGATGCCGGCACCGCGATCGCCTCGGGAGAAGCTGTCGCGCTCGTCGTTGACCATCTGGCGCAGTTCGGCCAGTTGCTCGGCGGTGGCATGCTGCACTGCCAGCTCGGTGATCGCTCGCTCTACCAGCCGCCGGGCCAGGAACACCTGGCGCGCTTCTTCCACGCTTGGGCTCGCCACCACCGCGCCACGATTGGGCCGCAGCAACACCACGCCTTCATGGGCCAGGCGCGACAGGGCGCGGCGAATGATGGTGCGGCTCACGCCGAAGATTTCGCCCAGTGCCTCTTCGCTCAATTTGGTACCGGGTGCCAGGCGCTGCTCGAGGATCGCCTCGAAGATATGCGCATAGACGATATCGTCCTGGGTTCCGCTGCGACCGGCCTTACCGGCTCGCGGTTGTTTCTTGAGAGGTTGCAACTGTTCGTTCATGGGCACTCGGGTCGGGAGAACGGCGGCGAATTAACGGTAATACGGCAAATTCAAGGTAATACGGCAACACTGGGTCGCTGGCAAGTACCACCTAAAAACACGGCACATTGTACACAACCCACTGCGCCAACACACTGTACGGCTGTTTGCGGTGCCGTCTGTATTGCAATGAGTCGTTACGTTTGAGTTTAGGCTTGAATCTGCGCCGCCACCGGCAAAAAACCAGGTAAAAGGAACACCTCTCCATGACCGACGCCACCCAAGCGCCTTTGCGCCCGCTGGCCGACACTTCTGCCTCCGCCGTCGTCGCCGGCTTTATCGCCATGATGACCGGCTACACCAGTTCCCTGGTCCTGATGTTCCAGGCCGGCCAGGCTGCCGGCTTGACCACGGCGCAGATTTCTTCGTGGATCTGGGCGATTTCCATCGGCATGGCGGTGTGCAGCATCGGCCTGTCCCTGCGCTATCGCACGCCGATCACCATTGCCTGGTCCACCCCTGGCGCGGCGCTGTTGATCACCAGCCTGGGCGGTGTGAGTTATGGCGAGGCCATCGGTGCCTATATCACCTGCGCGGTGCTGGTGACGCTCTGCGGGCTCACCGGCAGCTTTGAAAAACTGGTCAAGCGTATCCCTGCGTCGTTGGCGGCAGCGTTGCTGGCGGGGATCCTGTTCAAGATCGGCAGCGAGATTTTCGTTGCCGCGCAGCATCGCACCGGCCTGGTACTGGGGATGTTTTTCACCTACCTGATCATCAAGCGCCTGTCGCCACGCTATGCGGTGCTGGCCGCGCTGGTGATCGGCACCCTGTTGTCGGGGCTGATGGGCTTGCTGGACTTCAGCGGCTTCCACCTGGAAGTGGCGACGCCGGTGTGGACGACGCCGCACTTCTCGCTGGCGGCGACCATCAGCATCGGGATTCCGCTGTTCGTGGTGGCGATGACCTCGCAGAACATGCCCGGCGTCGCCGTACTGCGGGCCGATGGCTATAACGTGCCGGCCTCGCCGCTGATCACCACCACCGGCCTGGCCTCGCTGGTGCTGGCGCCGTTCGGCTCCCACGGCATTAACCTGGCGGCGATCAGCGCAGCGATCTGCACCGGGCCCCATGCCCATGAAGACCGCAACAAACGCTACACCGCCGCCGTATGGTGCGGGGTGTTCTACGCCATCGCCGGGGTGTTCGGAGCGACGCTGGCTGCATTGTTCGCAGCCTTGCCCAAGGAGCTGGTACTGTCGATTGCGGCCTTGGCCTTGTTTGGCTCGATCATCAATGGCTTGAGCATCGCCATGAATGAGCCGAAGGAACGGGAAGCGGCGCTGATCACCTTTATGGTTACCGCGTCAGGCTTGACGTTGTTTTCCATCGGGTCGGCGTTCTGGGGGATTGTGGCGGGGGTGTTGACGCTGCTGATTCTGAACTGGCGCAAGGCATAAAAAAACGGCGACCCTCAGGTCGCCGTTTTTTTTAGTATCACTTGGCCGCGTTGATCGGCTTTTCCGGATACCACACGTCCAGCAGCGGGCTGACTTCAGCCTTGGTCAGCTCGGAACGGGTTTTCAGCCAGGCTTCGACGGCAGCACGCTGCTCTTCGGAGACCGAGCCACGCTTCTGCAGGCAAACCAGACCGTAGTCATCGCCGCCAACATAGCCCAGACCATTGGCTTCCATGGCTTCTTTGATGAACGCTTCGAGGAAAGCGTCGATAGCTTCTTCACTCAGGCCTTCTTTGAAGTCCAGGTTCAGTTCGAAACCCAGCTCTTGAAATTCATCAACGCACAGTTTTTTGCGCAGACGCTGGGAACGGTTAGTCGCCATTGGAACAATCCTCATAAGTAATAACGGGCGGCACTTTAGCAGTTTAAGACGACGATTGCCCGACTCTCTGGGACAGGCGGCACTTTGCTGTTAAAAAAACGCCGATTACCAGCTATCGTTCAGCTACAAGTGCGTTCACCTTGGGGCATAATGCCGACACTTTCATGACCATTGAGGGAATTTTCCTATTTACCCCTCGCCTTTTTCACCCTCCTCAGCAGTAGGGTTTTACTTCTTATGATCAAATCTTTGCGTCCATTGCTACTCGCCGGTTTTCTCCTGCCACTGGCCTTTTCCACCTCCGCTGCCCCGATCAATAACACCCTGCCGCCGAACGTCCAGCAGGCACTTGCCAAAGCCAAGCTGCAAAACACCGCGCTGTCCCTGGTGATGATCCCCCTGAACGGCCCCGGCACCCCCACGGTTTTCAACGCCGACGTCTCGGTGAACCCGGCCTCGACCATGAAGCTGGTCACCACCTATGCGGCTCTGGAAATGCTCGGCCCCAACCACCAGTGGAAAACCGAGTTCTACACCGACGGCACCCTCAGCGGTGGCGTGTTGCACGGCAACCTGTACCTCAAGGGAGGCGGCGACCCCAAGCTGAATATGGAAAAACTCTGGCTGCTTATGCGCGACCTGCGGGCCAATGGCGTACAGCAAGTCACTGGCGACCTGGTGCTGGACCGCAGTTTCTTCAACCAACCGCAGTTGCCGGAATTCAATGATGACGGCAACGACGAGAACAAACCGTTCCTGGTCAAGCCCGACGCCCTGCTGGTCAACCTCAAGGCCCTGCGCTTTGTGACCCGTAACGATTCGGGCCGCGTGCTCGTCTCGGTCGAGCCGCCGATTGCCAGCATCCGCATCGACAACCAGGTCAAGGCCTCCAACGCCAAGCAGTGCACCGGCGACGTACGCTACAACCCGGTCACAGGCGCCGATGGCAGTATGACGGTCACCGTCAGCGGCCAACTGGCCGATGGCTGCAGCTCGCAGACCTACTTGTCGCTGCTGGACCACGCCACTTACACCGCGGGTGCGGTGCGGGCGATCTGGCAGGAACTGGGCGGCAGCATCCAGGGCCGTGACATCCAGGCGCCGGTGCCCAAGGATGCCAAGGTGCTGGCCCGCGCGTTTTCGCCGGACCTGGCGGAAATCATCCGCGACATCAACAAATACAGTAACAACACCATGGCTCAGCAGTTGTTCCTGAGCCTGGGTGCACAGTTCCGCAACGATGCCGACGGCGACGATGCCAAGGCCGCGCAACGTGTGGTGCGCCAGTGGCTGGCGAAGAAAGGCATCACCGCGCCACACCTGGTGATGGAGAACGGTTCGGGCCTGTCCCGTGCCGAACGGGTCAGCGCCCGCGAGATGGCCGCCATGCTGCAAGCCGCCTGGAAAAGCCCCTACGCTGCGGAATACATCAGCTCGATGCCGATCGCCGGCACCGACGGCACCATGCGCAAACGCCTGAAGACCACCGCCATGCGCGGCGAAGCCCACGTCAAGACCGGTACGTTGAACACTGTGCGTGCCATTGCCGGGTTCAGCCGCGACAACAACGGCAACACTTGGGCGGTGGTGGCGATCCTCAACGACCCGAAGCCGTGGGGCGCTTCGTCGGTGCTGGACCAGGTGCTGCTGGATCTGTACCGCCAACCGAAGCTGGCGGCGCCTTCACCGGTGCTATAGGACACTATGGGAGGGGGCTTGCCCCGATGGCGATGAAGCAGTCACAGCCAGGTTGACTGACACTGCGCCATCGGGAGCCCTCCTCCCACATACCTTTCAAGCTCATACCCTCTCCGGCTCCACCCGGTCCCTGCCCGCCTGCTTGGCCAAATACACCGCCGAGTCGGCACGCAATAACAGCCCATCGATGCCTTCATCCACCCGCCAACTGGCCACCCCAAAGCTGGCGGTGACGATGCCCACCGGCTCCATCGGCAGGCTGCGCAGCGATTGCCACAACTCCATGGCCAGGCCATATGCCTGCTCGCCGCCGGTGTTGGGGCACAGCACCATAAACTCCTCTCCCCCCAAGCGGCAGAATACATCGGTGCGGCGCAGACGCTGACCGATGCGCTTGCACAACTCCTGTAACACCCCGTCGCCGACTGCATGCCCGTGCTGGTCGTTTATACGCTTGAAGTGATCGATATCGAGCATGATCACCGACAGCGTCCCCGAGGTCCGGTTGAGCCTGGCCATCTCGACCCTGAGGCGATCCTGGAAATAGCGGCGGTTGTGAATGCCGGTCAGGGAATCGGTAATGGACAGCGCCCGCAGTTCTTCTTCTACCCGCTTGAGATCGGAAATATCCGACACGTAGCCATGCCACAGCGTACCGCCCCCCGGTAATTCTTCCGGCGTGGCCTCGCCACGAATCCAGCGCAGGCCACGTTGCGGCAACAGCACCCGATACTCTTCGCGCCAATGGCTCAACTGCAACGCCGACAAACGAATCGACGCCCGTACCCGCTCCGCATCCAGCGGATGGATCCGTTCGAAGACCTTCGTCGCATCTCGTTGCAACGCGTTGACCTCGATTTCATAGATGTCGCGCATACCATCGCTGGCGTAGATGAAACGCCAGTTGCCCTGGGGCTCAAGGGTGAATTGGAAGATACCGCCGGGCACGTGGGCACTGAGTTTCTTGAGCAGGCGGTCCCGTGCCGACAGGGCCTCGTAGGCGCGTTTCTGCTCGGTAACATCCAGGTAAATGGCCAGGTGACCGATCCACAGACCATGGTCATCCAGCAATACGGTGGCCAACATGTTCACGATCAACTGGCTGCCATCCTGGCGGACCAAGGTCCACTCCCGGGCTTCGTGCAGGTTGTCGGGGCTTTCAACCAGCATGGCCTGGCTCGCAGGGATACGCTTGCCCAGGGTCACGCTCAGGCTGGCCGAGCGTGCCTCCAGCTCGACCGCCAAGTGCAGGCTTTCCAGGGTCAGCCTGCCCACCACCTGCTCGGCCGGGAACCCCAGCATCTGCTCGGCACCGGCGTTGAAAGTATTGATGACACCCCGCAGGTCAGTGGCGATGATCGCCACTTGGGTAGCGGCATTCAGCACACTGCGCAACTGGCCGTGGGCACCGCGCAGTTCCTGCTCACGCAAACGCAACTGCACAGTGCGTTGCTCCACCAGTTTCAACGCGCGCTGGCGTTGGCTTACCAACACATAGAGCAAGGCGCTGAGCAGCAGGCTGAGCAGGCCACCCATGGTCAGGATCGTGGACAGCGAGGAATGATTGGTCTGCTCGAATACCTGGCTCGGGCGCAGGCTCAGGGCGTACACATGGTCGCCCAGGGTCAGGCGGCGCGCGCCAGCGAGGTCGCTGTTGGCCACGGCATTGCCGGACTCGAAGAGCACACGCGATTGCAGGTCGGAGGTGTCGACGATCTGCATCACCAGGTTGTCCCGCTCCGCTTTGGGCAATCCATCGGCGACCAGTTGGCGCATGCTGATCACCGCCATCACATAACCGTAGGGCTCATTTTTGGACAGCTCGGACGTGGGTAGGTGACTCACCGGCGCGACCAGTAATACACCCATGGCATAAGCCGGCTCGACCCCCACCAGTTGCATCGGTTGGGACACCGCCAGCTTGCCGCTCTTTTGCGCACGTTCAAGGGCCGAGCGTCGCAAGGGCTGGGCCAGCAGGTCAAAGCCCAGGGGTGTGCCCAGCAGGCTTTGGGTCTGGCTGTAGAGCACCGGCACGTATTCATCACGCTCGGGCGCAGGGGTCAGTCCTCCGGCGCTATTTAACTCACGGATGACGAAGGGCACCCCACGCTGGCGGGATACTTCTTGCTCAAACTGTCTGCGCTGTTCGCGAAACACGCGGGGCGCCCAGGAGTAGGCACGGGCGCGCAATAACAACGGCTGGGCAAACCCATCGAACTCTTCGCGGGACACGTCATCGGAATTGACGAAGAACCGCCGCAGGCTGTTCAGGCGTTGCTCCTGATCCTCGAAGCGTTCCTGCAAGCGGGTGTAACGCTCGTTGACTAGCAACTGAAAGCGCTGGCGCACCTGTTGCTGATAGAGGTCGGAGGCGGCCCAGGCGATGACTGCCGTCAGCGCGAAACCTGCCAATAACACCACCAATGCCACCAGCCAAGCCGACGCCTGCTCACTGATAAAGCCTAGGATTTTCGGGCGAACGGCTTGCAACGGCATAGGCAGCACTCACAACGCCAGCCTGCGGGAGGTGTCACTTTGGCTAGGCCTTAAGTTATAGCTATCGGCCCAGGGTTTGACCAGCGTAAAAAAGCCGCAAGCCCGGAATAATCCAGGCTTGCGGCTTTTTCTTAGCGCCGATCAGCGAGCCATGATTTTCCATGCCCGGTGGATCTTCGCATTACGCGCAAAGTCCGGATCGATGGTCTTGTCGCTGATTTCCTCGACCGCATAGCGTTCGCTGAGGTTGTCCTCCAGCTGGAACTTGCGGAAGTTGTTCGAGAAATACAGCACGCCGCCCGGTGCCAGGCGCGCCATGGCCAGGTCGAGCAACTGCACGTGGTCGCGCTGGACGTCGAAGATGCCTTCCATGCGCTTGGAGTTGGAGAAGGTCGGCGGGTCGATGAAGATCATGTCGAACTCATCGCGGCTGGCGTCCAGCCAGGCCATCACGTCACCCTGCTCCAGGCGGTTCTTGTCGGAGAAACCGTTGAGGGAGAAGTTGCGGCGGGCCCAGTCCAGGTAGGTCTTGGACAGGTCGACACTGGTGGTGCTGCGCGCGCCGCCCTTGGCTGCGTGCACACTGGCGGTGGCGGTGTAGCAATACAGGTTGAGGAAACGCTTGCCGGCCGCTTCCTTCTGAATACGCATGCGCATCGGACGGTGATCGAGAAACAGACCGGTGTCCAGGTAGTCGGTGAGGTTGACCAGCAGCTTGACGCCGCCTTCGCTGACCTCGGTGAACTTGCCCTGGGCACTCTGGCGCTCGTACTGCTTGGTACCGCTCTGGCGCTCGCGACGCTTGACCACCACGCGGCTCTTGTCGATGTTCAGTGCCTGGGGAATGGCGGCCAGGGCATCGAACATGCGGGCCGAGGCTTTTTCCGGATCAATGGATTTGGGCGCGGCGTATTCCTGCACGTGAACCCAATCGTGGTACAGGTCGATGGCCATGGAGTATTCGGGCATATCGGCGTCGTACACGCGATAGCAATCCACGCCTTCACGCTTGGCCCACTTGCCCAGCAGCTTGAGGTTCTTTTGCAGGCGGTTGGCGAACATCTGCCCGCCTTCGCTCAGGCGTGCCTGCTCGACCACAGGGGCCGGAGTTGGCTTGATCGGGTTGCCGTTCTTGTTGTACTGGCGCTCTTGTGGCTCGACCGGGGCTTGGTCGTAAACGGCCTGCTCACGTTCAGCCTGGCGCTGTTCCGGGGTACGACGCTCGCCGGTGACGAACTGATCCGGGTTGACCTTGATCAGCAGCAATTTGCACGGCAATGCGCCGTTCCAGAACGAATACTGCTTGTGGCTGCGGATGCCCATGCGCTTGCCCAGGTCCGGCGCGCCGGTGAACACCGCCGCTTCCCAGCCCATGCACGCCTGGCGCAAACGCTCGCCAAGGTTCTGGTAGAGATACAACAGGCTGGCTTCGTCACCCAAACGCTCGCCGTAGGGCGGGTTGCAGATCACCAAGCCTTTCTGGTTCTGGTCCGGGCGCGGCTCGAAGGTGCCCACTTCGCCCTGGTACACCTTGATCCAATGGCTCAGACCGGCGCGCTCAATGTTGTTGCGTGCAGGCTGGATCAGGCGCGGGTCGGCTTCATAGCCACGCACCCACAACGGCGGCTTGTTCATGCCGATGGCTGCGCGTTCAGTGGCCTCGGTGTGCAGCTTCTTCCACAACGCCGGGACGTGACCCAGCCAGGTGGTGAAGCCCCACAATTCGCGATTCAGGTTGGGCGCCATGTCGGCGGCGATCATCGCGCCTTCCACCAGGAAGGTACCTACGCCGCACATCGGGTCAGTCAGCGCGCCGCCTTCGGCAGCAATGCGCGGCCAGCCGGCACGAATCAGGATCGCCGCCGCCAGGTTTTCCTTCAACGGCGCGGCGCCCTGCTGCAGGCGGTAGCCGCGCTGGTGCAGGCTGTGGCCGGACAGGTCGAGGGACAGGATGGCTTCGCCACGGTCCAGGCGCAGGTGGATGCGCAGGTCCGGGTTAATCTTGTCGATGGACGGGCGTTCGCCGCTCGGGGTGCGCAGCTTGTCGACGATCGCATCCTTGACCTTTAGCGCGCCGAAGTGGGTGTTGTCGATGCCTGAGCCGTGACCGCTGAATTCCACCGCCAGGGTACCGTCAGAGACCATGTGATCGGCCCATTCAATATCCAGCACGCCGTGGTAGAGGTCTTCGGCGTCCTTCATGGGAAAGCGCTTGAGCACCAGCAACACACGGTTGGCCAGGCGCGACCAGAGGCACAGGCGATAGGCGGTTTCCATGTCGGCCATACCGCGCACGGCCGAAGTGTGCTCGCGGGCTTCCTCAAGGCCAAGCCCGACGGCTTCCTCGATCAGCAGGCCTTCGAGGCCCTTGGGGCAGGTGAGGAAGAGTTCAAAACGGTCCGACATGGGGCATTCCAGGCTTTTCAGCAATAAATGAACGGGCGACGCATCGCCGGCTCGGTTTTCAAGCAAGCACTTTTCTTGAAGAGTGCTCGCGTGGCACGAATGTGCCGTTCCACCCCGTCAGACGGGCACTGGGGCCTTTATTGACAGGGCAGGGAGAGAATTTGACGCAACAAAAAGAAATATTCCGACCCTTCGTCGAATAATAACCGACTGCAACCAGTGGGCATTCTCACTAAAGGTTTAAACCCATCCTCTTTGCAGGGTGCATCATAGCTGGCTTTGCCCAACAAATGGGGCGAAAAGCCATCCCAGCTTATGGCTATAGCATCGTTATCGTTACGTGCTTATGACAAAACGATCATTGAATCCATGTGACCTATTGGTTAGAACTCAACACAGGTTGGCGCCGTAACGACGCCGACACCTAGGCTCGCCACGCCGGCAGCGAGCCCACCAACGGCAGAAAAACTCTGCCCGGCCTCAGACGAGGCCGAAGGATATCAAGACAGTCAACAAGTGAGGGAAACACCCTATGAGAAGACTTAAGCGTGATCCGTTGGAAAGAGCATTTTTACGCGGATATCAATATGGCGTTCATGGCAAATCCCGTGAGCTTTGCCCATTTACTCTACCGTCGGTACGCCAAGCCTGGATCAACGGCTGGCGAGAAGGACGCGGCGACAACTGGGACGGTATGACTGGCACTGCGGGCATCCACAGACTCAACGAACTTCACGCCGTCGGCTAATCAAGGGCATTAATTCCGACACCACCACGAATATGTAACGACTTAACCACGCACGCCCTATCCAGGCGGCGGGCTTCGGCCCAGGGGGCTCCTTTATGGAGCCCTTTTTATTGTGATGGTCCTTTTATTGTGGTGAGCGGGCTTGCCTCGCGTAGGGCT
The DNA here is from genome assembly GCF_024809815.1 of Pseudomonas sp. BIGb0381. Taxonomy (NCBI): domain Bacteria; kingdom Pseudomonadati; phylum Pseudomonadota; class Gammaproteobacteria; order Pseudomonadales; family Pseudomonadaceae; genus Pseudomonas; species Pseudomonas sp. BIGb0381. The sequence continues at coordinate 495,089 of NZ_JANUEN010000003.1, read as the reverse complement.
GCGAAGCAGCCCCAATAAGATCCACTCAGTCTTTCAGATAGAAATGCGCTGCCTGGTTTCAGGGCCGCTGCGCAGCCCCACGCGGGGCAAGCCCGCTGGCCGCAATCGCATCCACCGACTGGCGAATCAACGCCGGGCCTTTGTAAATAAAACCCGAGTACAACTGCACCAGGCTGGCACCCGCAGCGATCTTCTCGGCTGCATGCTTGCCTTCGGTGATGCCGCCCACCGCGATGATCGGCAAACGTCCGGCCAGCTCAGCGGCCAGCACCTTGACGATATGGGTGCTCTTGTCCCGCACCGGCGCGCCCGACAGGCCACCCGCTTCATCGCCATGGGCCAAGCCTTCGACGCCGACACGGCTGAGGGTGGTGTTGGTCGCAATCACCGCGTCCATGCCCGAATCCACCAGGGCCTGGGCCACCAGCACGGTTTCTTCGTCGCTCATGTCCGGGGCAATCTTGATTGCCAGCGGCACGCGCTTGCCATGGCGCGCGGCCAGGTCTTCCTGGCGCTGGCGCAGGGCTTCGAGCAATTGCTTGAGCGAATCGCCGAACTGCAGGCTGCGCAGGCCCGGGGTGTTGGGGGAACTGACGTTGACGGTGACATAACTGGCGTGGGTGTAGACCTTGTCCAAGCAGATCAGGTAGTCATCCACCGCACGCTCGACCGGGGTGTCGAAATTCTTGCCAATGTTGATGCCCAGGATGCCCGTGTACTTCGCGGCCTCGACACGCGAAAGCAGGTGATCGACGCCCAGGTTGTTGAAACCCATGCGATTGATGATCGCCTCGGCTTCCGGCAGGCGGAAGATCCGTGGCTTGGGGTTACCCGGCTGCGGGCGCGGCGTCACGGTGCCGATCTCCACAAAACCGAAACCCAGTTGCGCGAAGCCATCGATGGCCGCGCCGTTCTTGTCCAAGCCGGCGGCCAATCCGACCGGGTTGGGAAAGTCGAGCCCCATCACTGACACCGGCATTTTTGCCGGTGCCTTGCATACCAGGCCATTGAGCCCCAGGCGGCCACCGGCGCCGATCAGGTCCAGGGACAGATCGTGGGAGGTTTCCGGGGAAAGTTTGAACAACAGCTGGCGGGCCAGGGTATACATGGGCGGGCTAGACTCGGATGGCGGCGAAAGGTGGCCGCGATTATAGCCGGGGTGACGGGGTACACGCGAGGCGAGCCGCCCAAACGTCAGTAGCGCTGCTGTACCAGGGTCTCATAACGTGCCCAGATTTTTTCTGCATAGCGCATGCGCAACGCGTCGCGCTGAGGGCCGGAGCCGGGCCCGACATTGTAGGAACCCACAGCCGTCCAGTTGTAGCCAAAACGCTGGATAAACTCGGCGAGTATGGAGGCCCCGACTTCCACCGACAGACAGGGTTCACTCAACAGCCTTTCCTCGGTGATACCCAGCTTGAGCAGGCGAGGCAAATGGATACTGTTGATCTGCATCAGGCCGATATCCCGTGTGCCATTACCGTTCGCGTAGTTCATCGCATCCGGGCGAAAATCCGACTCCACGGCGGCGATAGCCTGTAGCAATTCCGGCTCGATATCGTAGCGATGGGCGGTTTCCTCCCAGCAATAGGCCAGTGCCTGGTTGCCGCTCGTCACCAGGCCAAGCAACAGCAACCTGCGCCAGAACTCAGCCATGACTGACTTGGCCACAGGCCGAACACACATACTGCACGGTATCCATAGGCCCGTGCCCATGCTGCTCAGCCTTCACCGGGCATGTAAAGCGATACCCCCGACCATAGATGGTCTTGATAAACCCCTTGTCAGCGCCAAGATGCTTTCGCAGCGAGTAAATGCAACGGGTCAGCGACTCCTCGGCGACCTCCCCCTGGGGCCAGGCCAACTCCAGCAAACGGTCCTTGCTCATCAGCACACCGCCAGAGACCAGCAGCAGCCGCAAAACATGCAGCTCCTTGGGTGGCAACTGGACATCGCTGCCGTCGCCGGTCAGGCGACCGTCGCCATGCAGCGTCCACTGGGAAAAGAGCAGGGAAGTCGCCGTCAATTCATCATTCACGACGGCCATATCTACCTCGACATCCGACTACTGACATTGAAGTCCTTATTTTCCAGTACTGGCTCTTTCGCCCACATCACGACTATAAAAAACCGCCTTGCAGCCCACGCTAGGAAAAAACCCATACAACCAACGCTTTTTAGCCACCCCCTGTAAGACTCTTCACCCACACACACCAGACGCTCCCCTCTTATAGACCTCGTGCAACTCAACCCCCAACCGGTCCTCCAGTTGCACCAACTCGCCCAATGCGAGCAACCGGCCATTAACCCGAACCTCCACGCAGTGGATAATGCCTGGCGACAATGGCAGCACCTTCCCAGGAGCAAAGGCTGCCAGGCGCCTGCGGCTGATTAGTTGTTCCTGTAGAAGAATTTCCAAATGCATGGGTCAACACCTTATTCACGGAGAGCTATCGCGACCCGGGCGTACAAACGCTCGTTGCACGCGCTCGTATTGCGCCGCACTCAACGGTGGTGCGCCGACGCCTGTCGCCAACGTTTTCAACTCGCTCCCCACGGCCCGGGCCTGAATCACAAACAGGCGAACCTTGGCCGGGCCAGTTGAATCGGCGCTGCGTCCCGACTCATGTGCCTCACGGCTGAACGCTCCCAGCCAAAGGCGCTTGCCCTGCGGCACCCTTACCACACTGCTGGCACTCACCCGCCCGACCGCTGTCGGTTTACCACGCCGCCCCGCCTGGCTCAGTTGTCGATCATCCTCGACATGGAGAAGCATCTCGATCTGATTCGCTTCGGCAAAACGCGGCAGCACGCTGACCTGGGAGCCATATTGCACGGGCTTCCAATCAGCATGGTCAGCTCCGGGAGCCGGCAGGTAGAAGGTATGGTTATCCTGAAACACGGCCGGCACATTCTCCTGGGTGAGAATTACCGGCAACGTCATCACCCTTGCTCGCCGCCGGCGCTCCAGCGTGGCTATTTGCGCCATCAAGCGGTAATCGTCCATCGGCTCCAGAATTCGCGTGGCCTGGGCCTTCGCGTCCTTGTCCCAGTCAAAGCCCAGCTTTTTCAGTTCATCACGGTCCACGTCCACCATCCACAGCGAGACTTCGATAGAACGCTTGGGTGTGTCCAACTCCGCCACCAGGCGTTCGATGAGAGCCAGTTGCGCAGGCTTGCCCTTGATCAGCAGGCTGTTGGTATCCGGATAGGCGATCACTACCAGGCTCTTGTCGGCCAGCGCTCCCTTCTGTTCAGAACCCAACAGGGTGTCGATCGTCGATGCGATGCCCGGCACCGTGACCTTTTCGTCGCCCATGGCATACCCTCGGTCTGCCACATGGGTGTTGAGTACCTGAACGACAGCAAACGCCTGGTTACCTACGTGCAATTCAGCCCGCTCGCGATCCATCAACTGGGCCAGACGCAAGACCTGGTCGACATAATGGGGTGGCCCGGACACATGGAATGTCCGCGTCCCGCTCACGCGCAGGGGGTAACGTGTTTCATCAAGTCCCGAGCGGCGCATGAAGCCACGAAACCTGTCGACCGATATATGCCGCAACACCACCGCCAGGCTTTTTGCCTCGCTGACGGCGTAGAGGTAGAGCGCCTGCCCATCGCTGTACCAGATCAAGCCGTATTGCTGTGAAAGCGTCTCCAAGGCGTGTTGCGGCGTATCGAGGTCAATGACATCGCTGATGCGTATGCGCGCCACTTCACTGCTCACGACGATGGGCAGGCCCATAGGCACGGACAAGGCGGTAAAAACGGTGTGCAGGCTCTCGTCCTGCGCCTGGTAGGTTTCGCCCTGGGCATCGACACTTCCCAGCATCAGCGCAGTAAACAGCAGCCAGAGACAGGGAGTCGTTACGGAAAAGTGAGCGTACACCTTGGATTTCCTGGGCGGCCTGGCAGTAAGAAGCGGCCATACTGAGAGGCAGCCGATTTTCAATCTTGATGGAAAGTTGACGGCCGGCGGCGCCCATCGGCCCGTGGCATGTGCCTTGCTATGGACTCTGTATCAGAGCGCGCACCAACGGCGGAGCGGGCTTACGGACAAAGGCGTCGTTACCCGCAATGGCCTTGCATCGCCATCTGAGGGAACGACGCTTTTTTTTGAAAGAAAAGGTAGGTGTTGATGAACGATTCGGTTGGCAACAGCCCGATGAACGACCCGCTGGCCTGGGTCAACGGCAGTGATGCCCCGGAGAAGAGCAGCCTTGACCTGGGCTTCATGGCCTTGAGCGATTGCGCATCCCTGGTGGTGGCGGCGACCCAAGGCTTCGCACAGCCTTATGGCTTGACCTTGAACCTCAAGCGCCAACCTTCATGGGCCAACCTGCGGGACAAACTGGTCAGCGGCGAACTGGATGCCGCCCACAGCCTGTACGGGTTGGTGTACGCAGTGCACTTGGGCATTGGCGGCGTCGCGCCTACCGACATGGCAGTACTGATGGGGCTGAACCAGAACGGTCAAAGCATCAACCTGTCCCACAGCCTGCAACAGCAGGGAGTGATCACTCCTGAAGCACTGGACCGCCACGTGCACCAAAGCCGAACAAAACTGACTTTCGCTCAGACCTTTCCCACAGGCACTCACGCCATGTGGTTGTACTACTGGCTGGCGAGCCAAGGCATTCATCCGCTACAGGATGTGGACAGCGTCGTAGTACCGCCCCCGCAAATGGTCGCGCACCTGCAGGCCGGGCGTATCGATGGCTTTTGTGTCGGCGAGCCCTGGTGCGCCAGTGCCGTAAAGCAAAACCAGGGCTTTACCCTGGCGACCACCCAGGCGATCTGGCCGAACCATCCGGAAAAGGTGCTCGGCTGCACCCAGGCCTTTGTCGACCAGTATCCCAACACCGCCCGCGTGCTGGTGATGGCGATCCTGGAGGCCAGCCGCTTTATCGAGCAAAACACCGAAAACCGTCGCTCCACCGCACAATTGCTCAGCGGCCGCGAGTACCTCGATGCCCCGCTCGACTGCATCGAGCCTCGCTTGCTGGGCGCCTATGACGACGGCCTGGGCAACCAGTGGCAGGACCCCCATGCCCTGCGTTTTTTTGCCGATGGCGAGGTCAACTTGCCCTACCTCTCCGATGGCATGTGGTTCATGACCCAGTTTCGACGCTGGGGCCTGCTGCGCGAAGACCCTGATTACCTGGGCGTTGCTCGCCAAGTGCAACAGCTGGCGCTGTATCGTCAGGCAGCCGAGGCACTGGGCCTCGGCAACAACGGCCAGGACATGCGCAGCAGCCAACTGATCGACGGCAAAATCTGGGACGGCTCGGACCCCGCCGGCTACGCGCGCAGCTTCCGCCTGCATGCCATGGTCGATCCTACCAGCCGCCAAGCCTTGCGCTGACAGGAGGACATCCATGCTGCGAATCCTGTTAATCAACGACACCCCGCGCAAGGTCGGCCGCCTGCGCACGGCGCTGATCGAGGCCGGCTTCGAGGTGATCGACGAATCCGGCCTGACCATCGACCTGCCTGCGCGCGTCGAAACGGTGCGCCCGGACGTCATCCTGATCGATACCGAGTCACCGGGCCGCGACGTGATGGAGCAGGTGGTGCTGGTCAGCCGCGACCAACCCCGGCCCATTGTGATGTTTACCGACGAGCATGACCCCGACGTGATGCGCCAGGCGATCAAGTCCGGGGTCAGCGCCTACATCGTCGAAGGCATTCAGGCCCAGCGCCTGCAACCGATCCTCGATGTGGCCATGGCCCGCTTCGAGAGCGACCAGGCCTTGCGCGCCCAGCTCCAGGCGCGGGACCAGCAGTTGGCCGAGCGCAAGCGCATTGAGTTGGCCAAGGGCATGTTGATGAAAATGAAGGCCTGCAATGAGGAAGAGGCCTACACCCTGATGCGCCGCCAGGCCATGAGCCGCCAGCAGAAACTGATTCAGGTGGCGGAGCAGATTATCGCCATGAGCGAACTGCTCGGTTAAACATCCATAGCATGTGTTGGATAAGACGGTAACTACGGCCAGCATGTTGGCGCAGGACTTGCTAAGTAATCATCACAGGTAACCAACGGCGGTTGCCCCTTCACGACAAAGACGTCGCACACCCGGTTTGCCCTCGCGAACCCGGTGGCGGCGTTTTTTTGTTTTGGCCCCCGTAGCACGGGGCCGGTGGGGCGGCCTCAGCCGGCGGCTCCATCACCAGGCCTTCTTACAACACTCCCAACCGTTGAGGTGCGTGATGAAATCAAGCTTCTGGAAATCCGGGCACACCCCGACCCTGTTTGCCGCGTTCCTGTATTTCGACCTGAGCTTCATGGTCTGGTATTTGTTGGGCCCCCTGGCGGTGCAGATTGCCGCCGACCTGCACCTGACCACCCAGCAACGCGGCCTGATGGTGGCGACGCCGATCCTGGCCGGCGCGGTGCTGCGCTTTCTGATGGGCATGCTGGCGGACAAGCTGTCGCCCAAGACCGCCGGGCTGATCGGCCAGGTGATTGTGATCGTCGCATTGTTCGGCGCTTGGAAACTGGGGATTCACAGCTACGAACAAGCCTTGTTGCTGGGGCTGTTCCTCGGCATGGCCGGCGCATCCTTTGCGGTGGCGCTGCCGCTGGCATCCCAGTGGTACCCGGCCGAACACCAAGGCAAGGCCATGGGTATCGCCGGTGCCGGTAACTCGGGCACGGTGTTCGCTGCCCTGCTGGCCCCCGTGCTGGCGGCCGCATTTGGCTGGAGCAATGTGTTCGGCTTCGCGCTGATTCCGCTGATCCTGACGCTGATCGTCTTCGCCTGGCTGGCACGCAACGCACCCGAGCGGCCGAAAGCCAAGTCCATGGCCGACTACTTCAAGGCCCTGGGTGACCGCGACAGTTGGTGGTTCATGTTTTTCTACAGCGTGACCTTCGGCGGCTTTATCGGCCTGGCGAGTGCCCTGCCCGGCTATTTCAACGACCAATACGGCCTAAGCCCCATGACTGCCGGCTACTACACCGCTGCCTGCGTGTTCGGTGGCAGCCTGATGCGTCCACTTGGCGGCGCCCTGGCCGACCGTTTCGGCGGGATCCGCACCCTGCTGGGCATGTACAGCGTTGCGGCGATCTGCATTGCGGCAGTGGGTTTCAACCTGCCCAGCTCCTACGCGGCACTGGCGCTCTTCGTCTGCACCATGCTCGGTCTGGGTGCGGGCAATGGCGCCGTGTTCCAGTTGGTGCCACAGCGTTTCCGGCGTGAGATCGGCGTAATGACCGGCTTGATCGGCATGGCCGGCGGCATCGGCGGTTTCGCCCTGGCGGCGGGCATGGGCGCGATCAAGCAAAGCACCGGTAGCTATCAACTGGCCTTGTGGCTGTTCGCCAGCCTGGGCGTACTGGCCTGGTTCGGCCTGCATGGCGTCAAGCGTCGCTGGAGAACCACTTGGGGTTCGGCCGCAGTGACCGCTGCACGCGTCTGATGAGCCTGCAACTGAGCGTCGCCCATGCCAGCGCCATCGGCCCACGGGCGGAAAACCAGGATGCGCTGCGGGTTGTCACCCCCGCAGCGGAACTGGCGGCGAGCAAAGGTTACCTGTGCGCCATGGCCGACGGTGTGAGCCAGTGCGCCGACGGCGGCCTGGCCGCACGCTCGACTTTGCAGGCCCTGGCCCTGGATTACTACGCCACACCGCAAACCTGGGGCGTGGCGCAGGCATTGGAGCGCCTGCTGCTGGCGCAAAACCGCTGGTTGCAGGCCAATGGCGGCGGCCAGCCGTTGCTGACCACCCTCAGCGCCTTGGTCTTTCGCGGCCAGCGTTTCACCCTGGCCCATGTCGGCGATTGCCGGGCGTATCGCTGGCTGGACGGTGAGTTGCAGCGCATCAGCGAAGACCATGTGTGGGAACAGCCGGGCATGCAGCACGTGCTCAAGCGTGCCCTCGGCCTGGATCAACATCTGGTGCTGGATTTTCTCGACGGTCAATTGCGCGAAGGTGAGTGCTTCCTGCTGCTCAGCGACGGCGTATGGGCCACCCTGGGCGATCACAGCATCAGCGCGATCCTGCGCGAACAAGCCGACCTGGACCTGGCGGTAACTACGCTGGTCAATGCCGCACACCTGGCGGGCAGCCAGGACAATGCCAGCGCCTTGCTGGTGCGTGTCGACACGCTCGGCGCCGCTACGCTCGGCGATGCCTTGGTGCAACTGCAGCAGTGGCCCTTGCCACCGCTGCTGAAAACCGGGCAACACTTCGAAGGCTGGCAAGTGGACGCCGTGCTGGCGCAAAGCAGGCAATCATTGCTGTACCGGGTGCGCGATGCCCAACAGCAACCCTGGCTGCTGAAAACCCTGCCCCTAAGCCGCGACGACGACAGCGACGCCGGCCAGGCATTGCTCTCGGAAGAGTGGTTTCTGCGGCGGGTAGCCGGGCGCGCGTTTCCTGAAGTGCATGCGGCCAGCGGGCGCCAGCACTTGTACTACGTCATGCGTGAATACCCAGGGCAAACCCTGGCCGAGCTGTTTCAGCACCAGGGCCCATTGCCCCTCGCGCAATGGCAGTCCGTGGCCGAGCGTTTGCTGCGCGCAGTGGGCATGCTGCATCGACGGCAGATCCTGCACCGCGACATCAAGCCGGAAAACCTGCTGCTGGGGGATGACGGTGAATTGCGCGTGCTGGATTTCGGTCTGGCCTACTGTCCGGGTCTTTCGGAGGACCGAGCCCATGTGCTGCCTGGGACCCCGAGTTTTATCGCGCCCGAAGCGTTCAATGGTGACCGTCCCACAGCCCAACAGGATTTATACAGCGTTGGCGTCACCCTGTATTACCTGCTGACCGGGCACTATCCCTACGGGGAAATCGAAGCTTTCCAACGGCCTCGATTTGCCCAGGCTGTCAGCGCCAACCGCTATCGCTCGGACCTCCCGGATTGGCTGCCCCTGAGCCTCGAACGGGCTGTGGCCGCACAGCCGGCGCATCGCTACGAAACCGCCGAGGAATGGTTGCGGGTGCTGGAACAGGCTGACCGCCAGGAACTGAGCATCCGTCCCAGGCCTCTGCTGGAGCGCGAACCGTTGAAGGTGTGGCGCACCTTGGGCCTGGTCTCGATGCTGATCAATCTGATTCTTCTGTATTCACTCTTTCACAGCTGACGTCAGCTCTAGACGAGGAAAAACCCATGAACGCGAAAGTCTGGCTGGTGGGCGCGGGCCCTGGCGACCCGGAGTTGTTGACCCTCAAGGCTGTAAGGGCCATGCACGAAGCCGATGTGGTACTGATCGATGACTTGGTCAACCCGGCGGTGCTGGAGCATTGCGCCAAGGCGCGAGTGATCACGGTTGGCAAACGCGGCGGCTGCCGCTCGACCCCGCAGGACTTCATCCACCGCCTGATGCTGCGTTACGCCCGCCAAGGCAAATGCGTGGTGCGGCTAAAGGGGGGTGACCCATGCATTTTCGGGCGCGGTGGCGAAGAAGCCATGTGGCTGCGCGAACGCGGCGTCGAAGTAGAGTTGGTCAACGGGATTACCGCCGGGCTGGCGGGCGCAACGAATTGCGCGATTCCACTGACGTTGCGTGGCGTCAGCCGCGGTGTGACCCTGGTCACGGCCCATACCCAGGACGACAGCAGCCTTAATTGGCGCGCGCTGGCGGAAGGCGGGACGACATTGGTGGTGTATATGGGAGTGGCGAAGCTGGAGGAGATTCGCAAGCAATTGCTGGAAGGTGGGATGGCGGCAGATATGCCGGTGGCGATGATCGAGAATGCATCACTGCCCCAACAGCGCGAATGCCGCAGCCAGCTGTCGCGGATGCATGAAGACGCCCAGGCATTTGCCTTGAAGAGCCCCGCGATTCTGGTGATCGGCCATGTTGCAGCCACCGAGCAGACGGCTTACGTCGCTACCGCAGTCAGCGCCTGAGACAAACTCCAGGCGAAAAAAAACCCGGCCGAAGCCGGGTTTTTTCTACATCTCAGTAATTACTGAGCGGTAGCTTCAACCGACGCTTCTACGCGACGGTTAACAGCACGACCAGCTTCAGTTGCGTTGTCAGCAACTGGGCGGGATTCGCCGTAACCTACAGCAGTTACACGGCTAGGAGCCACGCCGTCTTTAACCAGGACTTGCTTAACAGCGTCAGCACGACGCTGGGACAGCTTCTGGTTGTAAGCGTCTGGACCTACGGAGTCAGTGTGACCAGCAACTTCTACGTTGGTAGCTGGGTACTGAGCCATGAAGTCGGCCAGGTTTTTCACGTCGCCGTAGCTGTTAGGCTTAACAACGGCCTTGTCGAAGTCGAACTTAACGTCCAGCTCAACACGAACAACCTGAGCAACTGGAGCTTCTGGCTCTGGAGTTGGCTCTGGAGCTGGTGCTGGGGTAGGAGCTGGAGCAGCTGCGCCAGCGTTACCGCCGAAGTTCACGCCCAGGCCAACCAGTGCGGAGTAGTCCCACTTGCCGTTGTCCAGACCGTAGTCAGCTTCAACACCGGCACGAGCGTACAGGTTGTTGGTGAAGTAGTACTTCACGCCGGTACCAACGGTAGCGAAGGTAGTCTGGTCGCGACCGCTGTGGCCGTCAGCCTGAACGTTGGTACGGCTCTGGTGACCGAAGCCGCCTTCTACGTATGGACGCAGGCTGTCTACGCCAGCTTGACCGAAGTGATACTGGGCAACCAGGCTGCCGGTATCGCCTTTGATCTTCTGGTTACCAGTACCGTCGTTCGAACGGGTGTGGTTGGTCTTGTCGTAGGACAGGTTCAAGGACAGGTCGTCGGTCAGGAAGTAACCGATGCGAGCGCCAGGATTGAAGCCGTCTTCGATGTGCTTGACGCTATCGTTGTACTGCTTCTTGTAGAACAGCTCGCCTTCAACTGCGCCTTGGCCTTGTGCCAGAACGCCGAAAGAAGTAGCGGCAATAAGAGAACCAATGGCCAAGCCCAAGGTGTTTTTCAGTTTCATCCGTTAAATCCCCATCTGGTGATTGTAAAGCAGTCCCACAAACCGGGGGACAACTCGGCGACAAGTCTAACAGAACTTGCCTACACGTAAGAGATATTTGCCACGCACTAAGTTTCAGTCTCGCCCGCAAATTTCTCACGTAATTTATCTAGAGCACGTTTGTAACGCATTTTTGTAGCACTCAAACCCATGTGCATGATGTCAGCGATTTCCTGGAATTCCAGCTCTGCGACAAATCGTAGCACCAGAATTTCCCGGTCAATCGGGTTCACATACACCAGCCAGCGATCAAGTCCGCCCTTCTCCTCGGGTGCCGGCGCCTTTTCTTCAGACGCCTCCTCAAGGGGGTCCAGACTCAAGGCGTCCATCAAGCGACGCTTTCGCCGTTCCTTCCGATACTGCGTGATGCACTCGTTGTAGGTGATGCTGTATAGCCATGTCTTGAACTTCGATTTGCCCTCAAAGTTCTTCAGGCCGTACAGCACCTTGAGCATCACTTCCTGACAGACATCATCCGCATCTCTATCGTTCCCTAAATACCTTGAACAAACGTTGAACAGAGTGCGTTGATATCTGCGCATCAATTCTTCATACGCGCGAGTTACGTGAAACAGCTCCGTGTGCGCGCGCGCGACCAACTCCTCATCAGAGAGCTCACGGGGGTCATAGCGCGTGGACAGCGTTTGGGCTTTATTCAAAACAAGTCGTGCCGACAGTCAGGTCAATGTCCACTACAGCCCGGTCAGCCGGGCTTGCGGCGGCGTACATTAGCAGGGTTTACCGGGTTAGCGGCTACTGACCTGCTGCTCGAGGAGAATCCGATTGGACAGCGACACCAGGTCGCCGTCATCGGTCAGCACCGTCGTCTTGACTGTGCCGATCTCCTCGATTTGCCCTTCGACCTCGCCCACACGCACCTGTTGCCCAACCTGATACAACTCACGCACATAGATTCCCGCAAGAATCTGGCTGGCAATTTCCCGGCTTCCCAACCCCATGGCCAGCGCAACTGCCAGACCAACGGTAATCAAAACGATCACAATCACGTGGTTAAGCAGGTCAGTCTTGACCTCCAACTGGCTGATCGCGACCGAAATACTGATGATGATCACCAGCCCCTGGGCGATTCGCCCCAGGCCAGCGGCATAGTCCAATCCCACACCTTCGGCGGCACCGCGCACCAGCCCATTGGCCAATTGTGCGAGTAAAACGCCTACGAGGAGCACCAGCGCGCCGCCGAAAACCTTCGGCAAATACAGCGCCAGCATGTCGAGCGTAGCTGAAACTCGCTCAAGTCCAAGGGATTGCGCCGCTGAAACCAGAAAAATCAGCAAAACAAACCAATAGACGATCTTGCCGATTAACGTGGAGATCGGCACCTGCAGCCCGGCGCGCCCCAGCAGCTTGGTCAGGCCGGTGCCTGCCATCAGGCGGTCAAGGCCCAGTTTTGCGAGCAACTTGGACAGCAGGGTGTCGAGCAGCTTGGCCACGACAAAGCCCAGCAGCACCAGGACCAGGGCACCAAACAGGTTGGGAATGAAATTCGCCACCTTGGTCCACAATGCGGTCATCGCGGTGACCAGGCTCTGGGTCCAGAGATCAAGTTCCATATTCAATCAGCCTTATCAGCAGTGCGAGCAAGAGGTTTACGACGGGAAACCGGGGATACGTGGGCCGAACCGTTGTTCAGGGCCATCATCAACGCCGGCATCCAGCGGCCGAGCAGGCCGAACAGGTCACCCGCGCCCACCTGGCGATTAGCCGTTTTCAGCACACGGCCCAGACAGGCATCGTCGTCGCGGTTGGACGGCGAGGCATTGAGCATGTCACGCAAAGACTGTTCGAACGGATCGTGCATAAAGACCTCTCGCAAGTGATTTAAAAGACGAGGGTAAAATTCCTGGGGTCACATGGGACCCTTCCTACGTTCAGGTCATATTCAGCTCAAACCCAGCGCAATCGTCGAAACAACCACCATTGCCCGAGCGCCACCGACACCATCAACAGGCATGCAATCACGAATCCGTAGGGGCTGGCAGAGAACGGTATGCCACCCACATTTATACCCAGCAAACCGGTCAGGAAACTCATCGGCAGAAAGATTCCCGTGATGATCCCGAAGCGGTACATGGTGCGATTCATGCGCACGCTCAAGCGCCGGTCTTCGGCCTCAAGCACAAGCCCCACGCGCTCCCGGGTCAATTCGAGCTCTTCCAGGTAGCGGGTCAGACTGTTGTTCAATTCGTTCCAGTAGTCGGCATCGTCGTCACAGAACCACGGCAATTTTATCCGCGTGAGCTGGGCAAAAATATCCCGCTGCGGCGACAGGAAACGCTTGAGCCCGGCCGCTCGGCGACGGATCTGCAAAACACTGCCATGTTCAGGTGTGTACCGTTCGTCGGTATCGAGTTTTTCTTCCTCAGCATCGACGATTTCCGACAAATCCGTGACCAGATCCTGGACCTTGTTGGTCAGGTACTGAGCCATATAAAGGATGAGCTCCGAGGCGGTTTTCGGCCCCTTGCCATCTGCCAACTGCACCAGCAGCTCATCGGTAGCGCGCAGCGGGCGCAGACGCAGGGAAATCACGCGGCTGGCGGCGGCGAAGATACGTACCGAGACCATGTCTTCCGGCTCGGCCCCCGGATTGAGGTTGACCCCGCGCAGGAACAGCAGCAACTCGGCATCCGGCAGCGGCAACAGGCGTGGGCGGGTGTTCTCCTCCAGCAGCAGATCACAGGCGAATTCGCTCAAGCCGCTGGATTTGCGCAGCCAGGTCTGGGTCTGGGGATGACTGCGATCCCAGTGCAGCCACAGGCTTTCCTGGGGCTGCAGTTGCAAGTCGTCGAGCTCAGTCCGGGCAATCGAACGCGCACCGCCTTTACCGTCCAGCACCAGGGCATGCACCAGCCCCCACTGCGCGTTTTCTTCCTCGAACATCCCCACCCCTGTTGGTTATTGCGGTTTATTCAGGCATTTGCAGCGGGCTTGGCGAGACGATCACGCCATTATTGTCAGCGTAGATGTACTCACCTGGGCGGAACGTCACACCCGCAAATGTCACCACGACGTTCAGGTCACCGATGCCGCGCTTGTCGGTTTTCATCGGATGGCTGGCCAACGCCTGTACGCCCAGGTCAGTCTGGGCGATGACATCGACGTCACGGATGCAGCCGTAGATCACCAGGCCTTCCCAGCCGTTTTTAGCGGCTTTCTCGGCGATCATGTCGCCCAGCAACGCGCGGCGCAGGGAACCGCCACCGTCGACCACCAGCACCTTGCCGGTGCCCGGCTGGTCGGCCTGTTCCTTGACGAGGGAGTTATCTTCGAAGCATTTGATGGTGACGATCTCGCCGCCAAAGGAATCTCGGCCGCCGAAGTTGCTGAACATCGGCTCGACCACCTGCACCAGGTCAGGGTAGGCGTCGCACAGGTCGGGGGTCACGTAATGGTTCATTGAAAAAATTCCTTTCCGTCAAAGAAGTGTCTTTCGAAAGAAGCGCCAGCCGGAGCCGGTGCGCAACATCCCATCCGCTTCGTCGCAACGCAATAACCAGTGAGCGACTGAATATGACCAGAAGCGTTTAACGCGTCATATCTTAGCCGCAACCACACTCGAGCGAAACGCCCTTGGCAGAGCCCTGCGTCAAACTACGACCAATGCCTCAGGCTTGGCACCCAACAAAGGTGTCAGTGGATCGTTTAACCATTGTTTTACAAGCGGCCAGACCTCGGCCTGGGCGGCTTTGCTGACCAGCATTTCCACATGCCCGAAATCCTCAGTAAAGCCTTGCTGACGCCCCAGGCACAGGTACTGACGGTGCTCGGAGCCGATCTGCTCGAACAGCTTGCGGCAAGCCCAGTCCGGATCTTGCTGATCGCCCGCCGCGCTCACAGCCAACAGCGGCACGTCGACATCCGCCAGGCCTTTCCACCAATCGCGCTTACCTTCGCCAAAGCGACCGAACAGGCCATTCCAGCGCATGGCTTCGATCAGCACGCCCGCCGGTTCGTCCTCCGGTCCTCGCTTGAGCCGCGAGCCGGATACTCCGCCGAAGCGCTTTAAAAGCAGACGGCCGGTCCACTCCACCGGCGGAAGCTTCAACGGCCAGTGGCTGCGACTGACCTGACAGCCAAACAAGGCCACCGAGGCCACTGCCGGCGCGCCAAGATGCTGCCCACCCAGGGCCGCCGCCAGGGTTGTGCCGCCCAGAGAGTGACCAATCCAATGGGGAATCTGCGCACTTTGCTCACGCACAAACGCGCCAATGGCCGGCAAGTCGTAGCGCGCGTAGTCGGCGACCCGATTCCGGGCGTAGTCCTGATTGCGCCGGGAAAGCCCATGGCCACGCATTTCCGGGATCCACACATCGAACCCCTGGCGTGCCAGGTAGGCGCCAAGACCGATACCCTTGGGCGAGTACCAGAAGCGCCGATTGGAAAAACTGCCGTGCAACAAAATAACCGGGATGCCCCGGCTTTGCGGGACATCGGCCAGGCCCAAACGGGTAACGGCCAGCTCGACGGTACCGTCGGGGCTGTTACCGGGCTTGAGGCGGTACACATCTTCACTCAGGTCGCCACGACGTTCAGCACTGATCAGGGCGACGGGAAACAGGTTGCTGCTGCTTTGCATAATGCTCTTGCACAAAAAAGGGCGGCGTCCGGAAGGATTTCCGCCCTGCACAGATAAGAATGCCGGTCACCCTCGACGGGGGACCGGCACTTTTGACATCACGACCTTAGGCGGACGCTTGGCCTTCCGCCAGGAAGAACCAGGTTTCCAGCACGGAATCGGGGTTAAGCGAGACGCTTTCGATACCCTGCTCCATCAGCCATTTGGCCAGGTCCGGGTGATCGGAAGGGCCTTGGCCGCAGATACCGATGTACTTGCCGGCCTTGTTGCACGCCTGGATGGCGTTGGCCAGCAGCTTCTTGACCGCAGGGTTACGCTCGTCGAACAGGTGAGCGATGATCCCGGAATCGCGGTCCAGGCCCAGGGTGAGCTGGGTCAGGTCGTTGGAACCGATGGAGAAACCGTCGAAGAACTCCAGGAACTCCTCGGCCAGGATGGCGTTGGACGGCAGTTCGCACATCATGATCACGCGCAGGCCGTTTTCGCCGCGGGACAGGCCGTTTTCGGCCAGCAGGTCGACCACTTGGCTCGCCTCGCCCAGGGTACGTACGAACGGCACCATGATCTCGACGTTGGTCAGGCCCATCTCGTTGCGCACACGCTTGAGGGCGCGGCATTCGAGCTCGAAGCAGTCACGGAACGCTTCGCTGATGTAACGCGAGGCGCCACGGAAGCCCAGCATCGGGTTTTCTTCTTCCGGCTCGTAGAGCTTGCCGCCGATCAGGTTGGCGTATTCGTTGGACTTGAAGTCCGACAGGCGCACGATGACCTTTTTCGGGTAGAACGCCGCCGCCAGGGTGCTGATGCCTTCCACCAGCTTCTCGACGTAGAAGCCCACCGGGTCGTTGTAGCCGGCGATGCGCTTGTCCACGCTTTCCTTGATGTCCAGCGGCAGGCCGTCGTAGTTCAACAGGGCCTTGGGGTGCACGCCGATCATGCGGTTGATGATGAACTCCAGACGGGCCAGGCCCACACCGGCGTTCGGCAACTGCGCGAAGTCGAAGGCACGGTCCGGGTTGCCGACGTTCATCATGATCTTGAACGGCAGGTCGGGCATCGCGTCGATAGAGTTTTGCTTGATGTCGAAGCCCAGTTCGCCTTCAAAGATGAAGCCGGTGTCGCCTTCGGCGCAGGACACAGTCACGCCCTGGCCGTCCTTGAGCAGTTGGGTGGCGTTGCCGCAACCGACCACTGCCGGGATCCCCAGTTCGCGGGCGATGATCGCCGCGTGGCAGGTACGCCCGCCACGGTTGGTGACGATGGCGCTGGCACGCTTCATTACCGGTTCCCAGTCCGGGTCGGTCATGTCGGAAACCAGCACGTCACCGGGCTGGACTTTGTCCATCTCGGACACGTCCTTGATGATCCGCACCTTGCCGGCGCCGATGCGCTGGCCGATGGCACGGCCTTCCACCAGCACGGTGCCGGTTTCCTTGAGCAGGTAGCGTTCCATGACGTTGGCCGAGGTACGGCTCTTCACGGTTTCCGGACGGGCCTGCACGATGTACAGCTTGCCGTCGTCCCCGTCCTTGGCCCATTCGATGTCCATCGGGCACTGGTAGTGCTTTTCGATGATCATCGCTTGCTTGGCCAATTCGCTGACTTCCGCGTCGCTCAGGCAGAAGCGCGCGCGCTCGGCCTTGTCGACGTCCACGGTTTTCACCGAACGACCGGCCTTGGCCTCGTCGCCGTAGATCATCTTGATCGCCTTGCTGCCCAGGTTGCGGCGCAGGATGGCCGGGCGGCCGGCTTCAAGGGTGTGTTTGTGTACGTAGAATTCGTCGGGGTTGACCGCGCCTTGTACAACGGTTTCGCCCAGGCCGTAGGCGCCAGTGATAAACACCACGTCACGGAAGCCCGACTCGGTGTCCAGGGTGAACATCACGCCGGCGGTGCCGGTTTCCGAACGCACCATGCGCTGCACACCGGCAGACAGGGCCACCAGCTTGTGGTCGAAACCCTGGTGCACGCGGTAGGAAATGGCGCGGTCATTGAACAGCGAGGCAAACACTTCCTTGGCTGCGCGGATCACGTTTTCCACGCCGCGGATGTTCAGGAAGGTCTCTTGCTGACCCGCGAAAGAAGCATCCGGCAAGTCTTCGGCGGTGGCCGAGGAGCGCACGGCAACGGCCATGTCAGGGTTGCCCGCCGACAATGTGGCGAAGGCGGTGCGGATTTCTTCGTTGAGTTTCTCAGGGAACTCGGCTTCCATGATCCATTGGCGGATCTGGGCACCGGTCTTGGCCAGAGCGTTAACGTCGTCGACGTCCAGGGCGTCCAGCGCGGCGTGGATCTGAGCGTTGAGGCCGCTCAGTTCGAGGAAATCACGGTAAGCCTGGGCCGTGGTGGCGAAACCACCGGGCACCGACACACCAGCGCCTGCAAGATTACTGATCATCTCGCCGAGGGATGCGTTCTTGCCCCCTACGTGCTCTACATCATGGACGCCGAGCTTATCGAGGGAAACTACGTACTCTACCAAGGTGATCTCTCCACTAACTGTGTTGGAAAAGCTCAGGACGCCGGCTGCTCGTAGGAGCGATTACCCGCGTTTGTGGCCTGGACCTGGAAAATAAGTGAGAATGCGGCCCACTATGGGGCGGCAAAATCGCGCCTATCATATCCAAGATTCGTCATCAGCTTAAGGCCCAGGGCTCAAATGAAACGATCTGCTTTCTTTATCTCCGACGGCACCGGCATTACAGCCGAAACCCTGGGTCAAAGCCTGCTCGCGCAGTTCGAAAACGTTACGTTCGCCAAATTCACACGGCCCTATATCGACAGCGTGGATAAAGCGCGGGCTATGGTACAACAAATCAATCTGGCGGCTGAAAAAGACGGCTTTCGGCCGATCATTTTTGACACCATCGTCAATCAAGACATCCGTGAGATTCTCGCAACGTCGAATGGTTTCATGATCGACATTTTCTCGACGTTCCTGGCGCCGCTGGAGCAGGAGTTGAGCGAACACTCCTCCTATTCGGTCGGAAAGTCCCATTCCATTGGGCATAACTCCAATTATATGGAGCGTATCGAGGCGGTGAACTTCGCCCTCGACAACGACGACGGCGCTCGCACCCACTACTACGACAAGGCCGACCTGATCCTGGTCGGCGTGTCACGCTGCGGCAAAACGCCCACCTGTCTGTACATGGCCATGCAATTCGGCATCCGTGCGGCCAACTACCCGCTGACCGAAGACGACATGGAGCACCTGACGCTGCCTGCGGCGCTGCGCGCCCATTCGCACAAGCTGTTCGGCCTGACCATCGACCCGGACCGTCTCACCGCCATCCGCAACGAGCGCAAGCCCAACAGCCGCTACTCCAGCTATGCCCAGTGCGAATTCGAAGTGCGCGAAGTAGAAAATCTGTTCCGTCGCGAGAATATTGCGCACATCAATTCCACGCATTTTTCGGTGGAAGAGATTTCGGCGAAGATTCTGGTGGAGAAAGGGGTGGAACGGCGCTTCAAATAACACCTTGATACTCTGTTTTACTGTGGCGAGCGGGCTTGTCCCGCTCGCCACAGTTACAGTGTTCCTCCTTAACTGACTTGCTTGCCACAACAAGCCTGCTCACAGCATGGACGTCCACTCGCTATAGGTGAAACCGCCCTCCCCCCTGCCCCAACGCCGTCGCCAACGCATCAAACCCCGCCCGCAACAACTGATCGTCCCCAGACGTATTGCAGATACTCGCCCGAATGAACTGCGGCACCGCCGTCTGCCCTACGGCAAACGCCTCGGCGGTGGCGATCAGGTAATTATTCTGCTTGAGTTCCGCCTCGATTTCCGACGCGCGCCAGGGCTCCGGCACTTCGATCCAGAAGTGCGGGCTGTTCAGGTGAGTGCGGTACGCCAGGCCGGCCAACAAGTCCTGCACCAAGGTTTTGCGTCGGCTGATCTCGTTGATCTGCTGGCGCAGCAGGTATTCAGCCGTGCCGTTTTCAATCCACTGCGTCGCCAGTTCCAGGGTCACCGGCGTGGCCATCCAGCAGGTGGAGCGCAAGGCCGCCGAGATACGGCTGACCAGCGCCGGGGGCGCATGCACATACCCCACACGCAGCCCGGCAGACACGGCCTTGCTCAGGCTGCTGATCAAAATCGTACGTTCGGGAGCGAAATGGCTGAGGGGCGGTGGACGGTCTTCAACCAATACGCCGTGGGCTTCGTCCTCAAGAATCAGCAGATTATGTTCCCGGCACACCTTCACCAAAGCTTCGCGCCGCGCCACGGATAACACCGCCGTGGTCGGGTTCTGGATGGTCGGCGTGCAATACAACGCTGAAACCCGGTGATTACGACAGACTTCATCCAGCGCGCTCGGCAGCACGCCTTCTTCGTCCATCTCCAGGCCGATCAAGCGGATACCCAGCATGCGCGCGGCGGTGATCAGCCCCGGGTAAGTCAATTGTTCGGTGACCACCGTATCGCCGGCGCGCAGCAGGGCCATCATCGCGCACAGCAGGCCATGCTGGCCGCCGTTGACGCAGATCACCTGCTCGGGGATCGGATGAAAATCACGCTGCACCAGCCACTGCGCGCCCGCATCGCGATAACGCGGCAGGCCGGCGTCCGGGGTGTAGGCACTGATGTCCTGGAGGAACTTGGCGTTGGTCGAGAGGGTTTGGAAGCTCTGTGCCAGGAAGGTGGTTTCCTGACCCGGAATATGCATGTTGCGGCTCATGTCGAAGTACTGGCGCGGCTCCTCGCTGAAGTTACGAAAGCCTTCATCACGCTGGCGCTCCATCCCACGCTTGCGTACGAACGTGCCGTCACCCACTCGCGCTACCACCAAACCCAGACGCTCCAGCTCACCGTAGGCCCGGCTGATGGTGCCGATGGTCACCCCAAGATTGTCGGAAAGCACCCGATGAGGCGGCAGTTTTCGTCCCGGTTCAATCAAGCCTTCGAGGATGCCCCGTTCCATGACATCGGACAGGCGCTTGTACTTCACGCCCTGCCCGTTGGACAACCCCTCACGCATAATTGACACCATGTCAATATTTGTTTTGACAGCCATCTTTCGCCCTAATAGTGTGCTTTTACGGGTTCAATCGCCGAATTTTACAACTCATTACAAGCTCAATATAGAGTTCAATTCAGGCTCAGGGAAGCAATAAACGATGCCAATGTCCGCCGTTCTCGAAAACACCGCCAAAACCAAAACGCAAAAACAGTGGCTGGCCGGGCTGGTGACCAGTGTGATGTTCCTGATCGTGTGCCTGAGCTGGGGCACCACGTGGCTGGGGATCAAAATCGCCGTTGAGAGCGTGCCGCCGCTGACGTCCGCCGGCCTGCGTTTCCTGATCGCCTTCCCGCTGTTCCTGTGTTTCGCCATGGTGCGCCGTGAACCCATCCTGTTTCCGCGCGAGAGCCGCTGGTTCTTCGTGTTCGTGACCCTGTCCTACTTCAGCGTGCCCTACTACCTGCTCAACTACGGCGAGATGCATGTGTCATCCGGCCTCACCGCCCTGCTGTTCAGTTGCATGCCGGTGTTTATCCTGATTTTCTCCGCGTTGTTCCTGCGCGAGCGCATCTACTTTTCCCAGGTGGTCGGCATCGGTATCGGTTTCGGCAGCCTCTACATGATCATCAGGAGCCAAGGCCTGCACCTGGACCACGCCGAGTTCTTCGGGGTGCTCGCAATTCTGACTGCCGCGATCATGCATGCCTTGTGCTACGTGATTACCAAGCAGAAAGGCAGCGCCATCAGCGTGATCACCTACAACACCCTGCCCATCGGCATTGCCGGGCTGATGCTGTTCGTGGCCGGGTTGTGGTTTGAAACGCCGACCTTCGAAAACATCACCCTGCGCTCCTGGAGCGCGCTGTTCTACCTGGGGCTGGTGGCCTCGGTGGGAGGGTTCATCGTGTATTTCATGCTGCTCAAGCGCTTGAGCCCGATCATCCTGTCATTCGTGTTCATCATCTTCCCGGTGTTCGCGGTGATCATCGGTGCCTGGTACGAAGGCGTGGCGATTTCCCGCGACCTGATGCTGTATTCGGCCATCCTGCTGGCCGGCTTTGCGATCACCAAGTTGCCCGTTGAAAAACTCCTGGCCAAGAAAAATTGACCCTCCATCAACGCGAGAGAAACATGGACGTCCTCCGCCCCAAAGCCCTGGAACAGATCTACGCCCACGCCAGCCGCAGCTACCCCGAAGAATGCTGCGGCTTCGTCTTCGCCGACGGCAGCGTATACCTGGGCAAAAACATCCAGAACGAACTGCACCGCAAGAACCCCGAGATGTACCCGCGCAGCGCGGCCAATGGCTACACCTTCTCGGTGGCCGACACCCTGCTGCTGAACAAGGCGTTTCGCAGCGACAACCCGGTGGTGGTGATCTACCACTCCCACCCGGATGTCGGCGCCTATTTCAGCGATGAAGACCAGGACAAGGCCCTGTTCATGGGCGAGCCGATCTACCCCGTCAGTTACCTGGTGGTCGACGTTCGCCAGGGCCAGGCCCTGGGTTCAAAACTGTTTGCCTGGGATGGCAAGCATTTCGCCCTAACCCCCTTCAACGACCTGCACACGGAGTTGTCCATGAACGCTGTCTCTTTCCCCGACATTCTGGTTCGCGTGGCCAAGCTGCCGGAATCGACCCTCGAGGGCGCCGGATCGACATTGCGCGAAGTCATTGAAAACCTCTGCAGCAGCCACCCGCAGTTGCGCGCCCATCTGTTTCACGAAAAGAACAACCAGCTCAAGGAACACTTCCTGTTCACCGCCGAGGAAGAGCTGATCAGCGCCGACGACCGGCTGCCGGAAAAAGCCCGCATCGAAGTGCTGCTCGCCACCTCCGGCGGTATGGACGTCGACAGCCTCAGCAACGAGGAAGTGCAACGTTATGTGCGCCATATCACCCTGCCCGGCGTCGGCCGCGAAGGTCAGTTGAACCTCAAGAACGCCAAGGTCCTGATCATCGGCACCGGCGGCCTGGGCTCGCCCATCAGCCTGTACCTGGCGGCGGCCGGTGTCGGTACCCTGGGGCTGGTGGATTTCGACGTAGTGGAAAGCAGCAACCTGCAACGCCAGATCGTCCACGGCAACAGCACCCTGGGCATGCCCAAGGTCGAGTCGGCCAAGCAGCGCTTGCAGGACCTCAACCGCCATATCCAGATCAACGCCCACAACACCGCGTTGAACGCCGATAACGCCCTGGAACTGGTGGGCGCCTATGACCTGGTGATCGACGGCACCGACAATTTCGATACCCGCTACTTGGTCAACGACGCCTGCGTGCAACTGGGCAAACCCCTGGTGTACGGCGCCATCTACCGTTTCGACGGGCAGATCAGCGTGCTCAACTACCAAGGCGGGCCGTGCTACCGCTGCCTGTTCCCCAGCGCACCGCCCGTAGAACTGGCGCCCAATTGCAGCGCCGGTGGTGTGATCGGCGTGCTTCCCGGGGTAGTCGGGATGATCCAGGCCACCGAGGCGATCAAACTGTTGATCGGCATTGGCGAGCCCCTGTCCGGCCGCCTGATGCGCTTCGATGCACTGGCCATGAAGTTCAGCGAAATCCGTTTCAAGCGTCGTGCCGACTGCCCGTGCTGCTCCGACCTGCGACACAGCGAAACCCGGGCGCCAGCCGTCTGTGCGGACGCCGTGCCCAGCCAACCGTCCCTGGCCGAAGAGCGCTACATCAAGCCACGCGTACTCAAGCAGGTACTCGAACACCCCAGCAGCGCCGACGTGCTGCTGGATGTGCGCGACGCCAGTGAACTGGAGGTGTGCAAGTTACCGGGGGTGGTGCATATCCCCCTGGCCGAGCTGGATGGCCAACTCGGGCGCCTCAGCCGTGACAACACCCATTACCTGATCTGCTACGCCGGCACCCGCGCCGAGCAGGCGGCCAGCACATTGCTGGCGGCCGGATTCGCCAACACCAAAGTTCTGCAGGGCGGCATGAAGCACTGGGTTCGCGACGTCGAACCCGACATGCCGCTGTATTGAGCCGAGGACTGAATGATGTTGCATAACTCTATTCTCGACGCCATCGGCCACACGCCGATCGTCCGCCTGGCGCAGTTTTCCGAAGACCTTGGCATTGAGGTCTACGCCAAGCTCGAATCCCTCAACCCTGGCGGCAGCCACAAGGCACGCATCGCCCTGGGCATGATCCTCGACGCCGAGCGGCGCGGCGTGCTGATCCGTGATTCCGGGCAAACCATCATCGAACCCAGCGGCGGCAATACCGGCATCGGCCTGGTGATGGCCGGCAATGTGCTGGGCTACAAGGTGGTGCTGGTGATCCCGGACAACTACAGCCCCGAAAAACAGAAGCTGCTGCGCCTGTACGGCGCCAAGGTGGTGCTCTCCGACAGCCGCCTGGGCAACAACTCCCACGGCGAAAAATGCATGGAGCTGCAGCTGGAAAACCCCAGCTACGTGATGCTCAACCAGCAACGCAACGGCGCCAACCCGCAAACCCACCGCGACACCACCGCGCCGGAAATCCTCCGCGCCTTTGGTGATCGCCGTGTTGACTATTTCGTCAGCGGCATCGGCACCGGTGGCCACATCACCGGCATCGGCGAGACCCTGAAAGCCGCCTGGCCCGCCCTGCGCGTGATGGGCGTAGAGCCGGAAGAATGCGACCTGCTGAAAAACCAGCACGCGCCGCACCATATCCAGGGCCTGTCGATCGGCCTGATCCCGAGCATCCTCAACCTGGAGGTGATCGACGGCATGCTCAAGGTCTCGCGCCAGGAATGCATCGACATGATGAAACGCATCATGCGCACCGACGCCATCAGCCTGGGCCTGTCCTCGGCCGCCAACATGGTCGCCATCGCCAGGCTCGCCCCCGAATTGCCGCCCGAAACGGTGGTATTGACCATGGTCTACGACAATGCCGACAGCTACCTGCCCAGTTTCGAATAACGGGGCTTCCAACCAGCCAGAATGCGGGGATGCCTCCATGGGCGGCTTTATCGACATGCAACAGTTGCACGATGAGTTGCTCACCCAGCTCGTCAAGACCCTCACCCCCATGCAGATGAAACAACTGGAGCCGCACCTCGCGCCACTGATCCAGAATGCTGCCCAGGCGGTGGCCGAGGACTTGATCGCCTACGCCTATCGCGACCCGGCGTCCCGTGGGCGCGGCGAACTGATCCTGGAGTCCTACGCCTCGTTCAAGGCGGTGCTCTATTACCGGCTTGCGCACCTGGTGTGGAATTTCCCCGACCAGACCAACGGCGCGTTTTCACGCATCGCCCTCAAGCTGAGCAACCAGGGCAAAGTCCTGTCCGGGGCCGAAATCCACCCGGCGGCGCGTATCGGCCGGCGCTTTGTCCTGGACCACGGCTACGGCACGGTGATCGGCGAAACCTGCGAGATCGGCAACGACT
Organism: Pseudomonas sp. BIGb0381; assembly: GCF_024809815.1. Taxonomy (NCBI): domain Bacteria; kingdom Pseudomonadati; phylum Pseudomonadota; class Gammaproteobacteria; order Pseudomonadales; family Pseudomonadaceae; genus Pseudomonas; species Pseudomonas sp. BIGb0381. The sequence goes on along the minus strand of NZ_JANUEN010000003.1, from coordinate 470,184 downwards.
GCTACATCCTCTGCGGCGTGACCCTGGGTGCCCGCGGCATCGCCAACAACCCCGATGGCAAGCGCCATCCGCGCCTGGGTAACAACGTCGAGGTCGGCTCCGGCGCCCGCGTGCTGGGCTATGTGCTGATCGGCGACAACGTGTTTATCAGCCCCTCCTGTGTGATCACCCAGGACGTACCCGCCGGCACCAAGGTGAAGGTGGTGAACCAGATCCAGCTGCAAAAAAACGATGAATCGGACCACAGTAACTATCTCGGGGCCTTCGCCCTCGATGAGCGCCTGCACGTGGTCGGCGAGGTCAATACCAGCCACAAGGTCACGGTGCTGGACGCCGACTTTCACCCGTTGCAAGGCTTGATGCTGGAGCCGACGGTGAAGGAGCGTCACCACCTGCAATTCAGGCTGCACCGCCTCGAATCCGGCAACTACCTGCCGCGCCTGCCGCTGAACCTGAAAGTCTGCGGGCCGGAATTCGAAATCACCCTGCTCTCCCCCCCTGGCTTGAGCGCGATGGTGCGCCACCTGCTGCAAGCCAGCCCACTGATCGTCGGAGGTTGAACATGTCCGTGCACACCATGGAAACCCTGGCGCTGTTTGACAGCGCGCCCTACCAGAACGCATTCAGCGCCCGGGTGATTGCCGTCAGCGAACATGGCATCGCCCTGGAGCACACCCTGTTCTACCCCACGGGTGGCGGCCAACCCGGCGATACCGGCCACTTGACCCTGGCGGACGGTACGCAGGTCGAAGTGACCGGCACGGTGCGCGACCCGGTGCTGCGTTCGATCATCTGGCACCAGGTGGAACACTGCCCCGAGCAACTGATCGCCGGGGTACTGGTGGACGCCGGCCTGGATTGGGAGCGGCGCTACCAGCACATGAAAATGCACACCTGCCTGCACCTGCTGTGCTCACTCATCGACGCACCAGTGACCGGTTGCAGCATCAGTGCCGACAAAGGTCGCCTGGATTTCGACCTGCCGGAAATGACCCTCGACAAGGACAGCATCACCCGTGACCTCAACGCGCTGATCGAACAGGCCCACGAGGTCAAAACCCTGTCGATGCCTGCTTGGGAGTACGCCACCCTGCTGCAGATCACCCGTACCCAGGCGGTTGCGCCGCCGGTGATCCAGGGCTCGGTACGGGTGATTGAAATCGGCGGGATCGATATCCAGCCGTGTGGCGGCACCCATGTGCTCAACACCGAAGAAATCGGCCGGGTGTTCTGCGAGAAGATCGAGAAGAAGAGCAAGCACAACCGCCGGGTGATCCTGCGGTTTGAGTGAGCGGGGTTCCAACTGTGGGAGGCAGCTTGCCCCCTCCCACAGGTTAAGCTCGGCGCATCCTGCTAGAGCACGAACAGGTCCACGAAACGATTGACCGGCGTGGCCTCGAGCTTCGCCTGGTCCGTGCACAACGCAAAGATTTCGGCACTGCGTTGCGCGGTAAACCGCGTGGCCAGGTTGGCCTTGAACTTGTCTTCCAGCATCGGAATGCCCTCCACCCGACGACGGCGATGGCCGATTGGGTATTCCACCGCCACTTGCTCGGTACTGGAGCCATCCTTGAAGAACACCTGCACCGCATTGGCGATGGAACGCTTGTCGGCTTCCAGGTATTCACGGCTGTAACGCGGGTCCTCGACGATGACCATCTTGTCGCGCAGTTCATCGATGATCGGGTGAGCGGCGTGAAACTCATCCTCGTACTGCTCGGCCACCAGGTTGCCGAATGCCAGGGGCACGGCGGTCATGTATTGCAGGCAATGGTCGCGGTCGGCAGCGTTGGCCAGTGGCCCGACCTTGGAGATGATGCGAATCGCCGACTCATGGGTGGTGATCACGATGCGCTCGATGTCGTGCAGGCGATCCTTGACCAACGGATGCAAGGTCACCGCGGCTTCACAGGCGGTTTGCGCATGGAACTCGGCGGGGAAGCTGATCTTGAACAGCACGTTTTCCATCACGTAGGTGCCGTAAGGCTGGGACAGGCTGAACGCACGCTTGTCCTCGGGCTTGAGCGCCAGGTCGTTATTGGTGTGGCTGAACAGCACATCGTAGAAGCCCCATTGCGGCGCGCTCAGCACACCGGGGATGCCCATTTCGCCGCGCAGGGCGATGTCCGCCAGGCGTACGCCGCGACTCGACGCATCCCCCGCCGCCCAGGATTTACGCGAGCCGGCATTCGGCGCGTGGCGGTAAGTGCGCAAGGCCTGGCCATCGACGAAGGCGTGAGACAGCGCCGACAGCAACTGTTCGCGGTTGGCGCCCATCAGCTTCGCGGTAACCGCCGTGGAGGCGACTTTCACCAACAGCACATGGTCGAGGCCAACGCGGTTGAACGAGTTTTCCAGGGCAATCACCCCCTGGATCTCGTGGGCCATGATCATCGCTTCCAACACCGCGCGCACGGTCAACGGCGCATCGCCATTGGCCACGCGCTTTTGCGACAGGTGATCCGCCACGGCAAGGATGCCGCCAAGGTTATCCGAAGGATGACCCCATTCGGCAGCGAGCCAGGTGTCGTTGTAGTCGAGCCAGCGCACGATGCAGCCGATGTCCCAGGCCGCCTTGACCGGGTCCAGGCGAAACGACGTGCCCGGCACCCGCGCGCCGAACGGCACCACCGTGCCCTCGACAATCGGCCCCAGGTGCTTGGTGCACTCGGGAAAACGCAGGGCCAGCAGGCCGCAACCGAGGGTGTCCATCAGGCAGTTGCGGGCGGTGTCGAGGGCGGCTTGGGAGTCGATGTGGTAGTTGAGGACGTAGTCGGCAATGTCCTGCAGGACCTGGTCGTAGTCGGGGCGGTTGTTCTGGTCGACGTTGGTGCTCATGGCAGATCTCCAAAGTGAGTTAGGGTTGCTGCATCCTCAGGGTCAGGGTTGATCGTTTCGCAGGTCTGAATGCCTGTTTATAACTGTGGGAGGGAGCTTGCCCCCTCCCACAGGGGATTGGTGTTGGACGTTAGAAAGAGTCGCCGGGTACGCGGACGAAACCCTCCATCAACACCCGTGCACTGCGGCTCATGATGGCTTTCTTCACCACCCATTCACCGTTCACCTGGGTAGCTTCAGCCCCCACCCGCAACGTGCCGGACGGATGCCCGAAGCGCACGGCATTACGCTCCACGCCGCCTGCAGCGAGGTTGACCAAGGTGCCGGAAATCGCCGCCGCCGTGCCGATCGCCACCGCCGCCGTGCCCATCATCGCGTGGTGCAGCTTGCCCATGGACAGGGCGCGCACCAGCAAATCCACATCGCTGGCCTTGATCGCCTTGCCGCTGGACGCCACGTAATCCGCAGGCTTGGCCACAAACGCCACCTTCGGCGTGTGCTGGCGCTGGGCGGTTTCGTCGAGGTGTTTGATCAGCCCCATGCGCAACGCGCCATAGGCCCGTACGGTCTCGAACATCGCCAGGGCCTTGGGGTCGCTGTTGATCGCGCCTTGCAACTCGGTGCCGGTGTAACCGAGGTCTTCGGCGTTGATGAAAATCGTCGGGATGCCAGCGTTGATCAGCGTGGCCTTGAAGGAGCCGACACCCGGCACTTCGAGGTCGTCGACCAGGTTGCCGGTGGGGAACATCGAGCCGCCGCCGCCCTCTTCTTCCGCCGCCGGTTCCATGAATTCCAGTTGCACTTCGGCAGCCGGGAAGGTCACGCCGTCCAGTTCGAAGTCGCCGGTTTCCTGCACCGCACCGTCGGTGATCGGCACGTGGGCAATGATGGTCTTGCCGATATTGGCCTGCCACACCCGTACCACGGCCACACCGTTGCGGGGCACGCGGGCCGCATCGACCAGCCCGGCGCTGATGGCGAACGAACCCACCGCCGCCGACAGGTTGCCGCAGTTACCACTCCAGTCGACAAAGGGTTTGTCGATGGAGACCTGGCCAAACAGGTAGTCCACGTCGTGATCGGCGCGAGTGCTTTTGGCGAGAATTACGGTTTTGCTGGTGCTCGATGTGGCGCCGCCCATGCCGTCGATTTGCTTGTCGTAGGGATCGGGGCTGCCGATCACCCGTAGCAGCAAGGCATCCCGCGCCGCTCCCGGCACCTGCGCCGACTCGGGCAGGTCCTGGAGGCGGAAAAATACGCCCTTGCTGGTGCCGCCACGCATATAGGTGGCGGGGATCTTGATTTGCGCTGCGTGTGCCATGGTCATCCTCTTCAGGCGGTGGTCGCCGATTCCAGGAAATCCTGGGCAAAACGTTGCAACACGCCGCCCGCCTCGTAGATCGACACTTCTTCGGCGGTGTCCAGGCGGCACGTCACCGGCACCTCGACACGTTCGCCATCCTTGCGATTGATCACCAGCGTCAGCTGCGCACGCGGGGTGCGTTCGCCGATCACGTCGTAGGTTTCGCTGCCATCAATCTGCAGGGTGTGACGGTCGGTGCCCGGCAGGAACTCCAGCGGCAACACGCCCATGCCCACCAGGTTGGTGCGGTGGATGCGCTCGAAACCTTCGGCGGCAATCGCTTCCACACCCGCCAGGCGCACGCCCTTGGCGGCCCAGTCGCGGGACGAGCCCTGGCCGTAGTCGGCGCCGGCAATGATGATCAGCGGCTGCTTGCGTTCCATATAGGTTTCGATGGCTTCCCACATCCGCGTGACCTTGCCTTCCGGTTCGATCCGCGCCAGGGAGCCCTGCTTGACCTTGCCGTTCTCCCGCACCATTTCGTTGAACAGTTTCGGGTTGGCGAACGTCGCGCGCTGCGCGGTCAGGTGGTCGCCACGGTGAGTGGCGTAGGAGTTGAAGTCGACTTCCGGCAGGCCCATTTTCGCCAGGTATTCGCCGGCGGCGCTGTCGAGCATGATCGCGTTGGACGGCGACAGGTGATCGGTGGTGATGTTGTCCGGCAGCACCGCCAGCGGGCGCATGCCCTTGAGCGGCCGCGCACCGGCCAGCGCGCCTTCCCAGTACGGTGGGCGGCGGATATAGGTGCTCTGCGGGCGCCAGTCGTACAGCGGCGCGACTTTCGGGCCGGTGTCTTCGTGGATCGCGAACATCGGGATATACACCGCGCGGAACTGCTCCGGCTTGACCGAGGCCTTGACCACCGCGTCGATTTCTTCATCGCTCGGCCAGATGTCCTGCAGGCGGATTTCCTTGCCGTCGGCGTCGAAGCCGAGCACGTCCTTCTCGATGTCGAAACGGATGGTGCCGGCAATGGCATAGGCCACCACCAGCGGCGGCGAAGCCAGGAACGCCTGCTTGGCGTACGGGTGAATACGCCCGTCGAAGTTACGGTTACCCGAGAGCACGGCGGTGGCGTACAGGTCGCGGTCGATGATCTCTTGCTGGATCACCGGGTCGAGCGCGCCGGACATGCCGTTGCAGGTAGTGCAGGCAAACGCCACCACACCAAAGCCGAGCTTTTCCAACTCATGACCGAGGCCGGCTTCTTCCAGGTACATGGCCACGGTTTTCGAACCGGGTGCCAGGGACGACTTGACCCACGGCTTGCGCGTCAACCCAAGCCTGTTGGCGTTACGCGCCAGCAGCCCGGCGGCGATCACGTTGCGCGGGTTACTGGTGTTGGTGCAACTGGTGATGGCGGCGATGATCACTGCGCCGTCGGGCATTTGCCCCGGCACTTCATCCCACTGGCCGGAGATGCCTTTGGCGGCCAGGTCGCGGGTGGCGACGCGGGCGTGCGGGTTGCTCGGGCCAGCCATGTTGCGCACGACACTGGACAGGTCGAAGGTGAGGCCACGCTCGTACTGCGCACCTTTAAGGTCGTCTGCCCACAAGCCGGTATGACGGGCGTATTGCTCGACCAGGGTGACTTGTTCGTCTTCGCGGCCGGTGAGTTTCAGGTAGGCGATGGTCTGCTGGTCGATATAAAACATTGCCGCCGTGGCGCCGTATTCCGGGGCCATGTTGGAGATAGTCGCGCGGTCACCGAGGGTCAGTTTGGAGGCGCCCTCGCCAAAGAACTCCAGCCACGCACCGACCACTTTCTGTTGACGCAGGAACTCGGTCAGGGCCAGCACCATGTCGGTGGCAGTGATGCCTGGCAGCAGCTTGCCGGTCAGTTCGACGCCGACGCTTTCCGGCAGGCGCATCCACGAGGCGCGGCCAAGCATGACGCTCTCGGCTTCGAGGCCGCCGACGCCAATGGCGATCACGCCCAGGGCATCGACGTGAGGGGTGTGGCTGTCGGTGCCGACGCAGGTATCCGGGAAGGCCACACCGTCACGCACTTGGATCACCGGGGACATTTTCTCCAGGTTGATCTGGTGCATGATGCCGTTGCCCGGCGGGATCACATCGACGTTCTTGAAGGCCTTTTTGGTCCACTCGATAAAGTGGAAGCGGTCTTCGTTGCGACGGTCTTCGATGGCGCGGTTTTTCTCGAATGCGTCCGGGTCGAAACCGCCGGCTTCGACGGCCAGGGAGTGGTCGACGATCAACTGGGTCGGTACCACCGGGTTGACCTGGGCCGGGTCGCCGCCTTGCAGCGCGATGGCGTCACGCAGGCCGGCGAGGTCGACCAGCGCGGTCTGGCCGAGAATGTCGTGGCACACCACGCGGGCCGGGAACCAGGGGAAGTCGAGGTCGCGCTTGCGTTCGATCAGTTGGCTCAGGGAAGCATTGAGGGTGGCCGGGTCGCAGCGGCGCACCAGGTTCTCGGCGAGCACACGAGAGGTGTAGGGCAATGTGGCGTAGGCGCCGGGGCTGATTGCATCGACGGCCGCGCGGGCATCGAAGTAATCCAGGCGGCTGCCGGGGAGCGGTTTGCGAAATTCAGTGTTCATCGTCAGGACTCGGTCACGGTGATTACAAACGGAACCGGCTGATCCGGGGCTGGAATGCGATTCAAATGTGGGAGGGGGCTTGCTCCCGATGGCGGTGTATCAGTTGCTATAGGTTTGAATGACACACCACCATCGGGGGCAAGCCCCCTCCCACACTGGGTCCGGTTTCCACTTCGGGATCGTCGGTATTCCCATTCAGCGACGTTCGATTGGCACGAACTTGCGCTGTTCAACGCCGGTGTACTCGGCGCTTGGACGGATGATGCGGTTGTTGGCACGCTGCTCAAATACGTGGGCCGCCCAGCCTGTAAGCCGCGAGCAGACGAAGATCGGCGTGAACAGCTTGGTCGGGATGCCCATGAAGTGGTACGCCGAGGCATGGTAGAAGTCGGCGTTGGGGAACAGTTTTTTCTGTTCCCACATGGTCTTGTCGATGGCTTCGGAGACCGGGAACAGCACGGTGTCGCCCACTTCGTCAGCGAGTTTTTTCGACCAGCCCTTGATCACTTCATTACGCGGGTCGTTGTCTTTATAGATGGCGTGGCCGAAGCCCATGATCTTGTCCTTGCGCGCCAGCATGCCGAGGGTGCCTTCGACGGCTTCCTCCGCCGAGCCGAAACGCTCGATCATTTCCATCGCCGCTTCGTTGGCGCCGCCGTGCAGCGGGCCGCGCAGGGAGCCGATGGCGGCAGTTACGCAGGAATACAGGTCGGACAATGTCGAGGCACACACCCGCGCGGTGAACGTCGAGGCGTTGAACTCGTGCTCGGCGTAAAGGATCAACGACACGTTCATGACTTTTTCATGCAGCTCGCTCGGCTTCTTGCCGTGCAGCAGGTGCAGGAAGTGGCCGCCAATGCTCGGCTCGTCGGTCACGCAATCGATGCGCTTGCCGTCGTGGCTGAAGCGGTACCAGTAGCACATGATCGCCGGGAACGCGGCGAGCAGGCGGTCGGTCACGTCGCGTTGCACGCTGAAGTCTTTTTCCGGCTCGATATTGCCGAGGAACGAGCAACCGGTGCGCATCACGTCCATCGGGTGGGCGTCGGCGGGGATGCGTTCGAGCACTTCTTTCAGCGCTTGCGGCAGATCACGCAACTTGCTCAGCCTGGCGCTGTAGGCGGCCAGTTCGGCCTGGGTCGGCAGTTCGCCGTACAGAAGCAGATAAGCGACTTCTTCAAACTGCGCATCGGCCGCCAGTTCGCGCACATCGTAGCCACGGTAGGTCAAGCCGGCACCGGCCTGGCCCACGGTGGACAGTGCGGTCTGCCCGGCGACCTGGCCACGCAGGCCGGCACCACTCAATACTTTTGCTTCAGCCATGGTTTTTCTCCAATTTTGTCGTTATTCAGGGAGGCGTGTTCGTCACTTTTTCGCGGCGAACAGCGCGTCAAGCTTCTGCTCGAAGGTGTGGTAATCGATGCGATCGTAAAGCTCCATGCGGGTTTGCATGGTGTCGATCACGTTCTGTTGGGTGCCGTCGCGACGGATCGCGGTGTAGACGTTCTCGGCGGCCTTGTTCATGGCGCGGAAGGCCGAGAGCGGGTACAGCACGATGGAAACATCGGCAGATTTCAACTGTTCGGTGGTGTACAGCGGCGTCGCGCCGAACTCGGTGATGTTGGCCAGGATCGGCGCCTTCACACGGGCGGCGAACAGTTTGTACATCTCCAGTTCAGTGATGGCTTCCGGGAACACCATGTCGGCGCCGGCTTCGATGCAGGCGGCGGCACGCTCCAGGGCAGACTCCAGGCCTTCGACGGCCAGGGCATCGGTACGCGCCATGATCACGAAGCTGTCATCGGTGCGCGCGTCCACGGCGGCCTTGATGCGGTCGACCATTTCCTGCTGGGACACGATCTCTTTGTTCGGACGATGGCCGCAGCGCTTGGCGCCGACCTGGTCTTCGATATGAATCGCGGCGGCACCGAACTTGATCATCGATTTGACGGTGCGCGCGACGTTGAACGCCGAGGAACCGAAACCGGTGTCCACGTCCACCAGCAGCGGCAGGTCGCAGACATCAGTGATACGGCGCACGTCGGTGAGTACGTCATCCAGGCCGGTGATGCCCAGGTCCGGCACGCCGAGGGAACCGGCCGCCACCCCGCCGCCCGACAGGTAGATCGCCTTGAAGCCGGCGCGCTTGGCCAGCAACGCGTGGTTGGCGTTGATCGCGCCGACCACCTGCAAAGGGTGCTCGCTGGCGACCGCGTCACGGAAACGCTGGCCGGGTGTGCTTTTGTTGTTCGAACTCATGACTCACCTCTATCAGGGGCGCCGCCTGGGAAATGACGGGCAATATTGCGTTTGGAAGCACCGATATGCCGGCGCATCAACAACTCGGCCAGTTCACCGTCGCGATCGGCAATCGCATCAAGAATGCGGTGATGCTCGGCAAAGGCCTGGCGTGGACGATTGGGGGTGGCGGAGAACTGGATGCGGTACATGCGCACCAGCTGGTACAGCTCGCCGCAGAGCATTTGAGTGAGCGTGCGGTTACCCGCACCTTGAATGATCCGGTAATGAAAATCGAAGTCGCCTTCCTGCTGGTAGTAGCCGACACCCGCCTGGAACGCTGCGTCGCGCTCATGGGTGTGCAACACCTGGCGCAGCTCTTCGATCTCCACGTCGGTCATGCGCTCGGCGGCCAGGCGACAGGCCATGCCTTCCAGGGACTCGCGGATTTCATACAGTTCAACCAGCTCGGCGTGGCTCAAGGACACGACCCGGGCGCCCACATGAGGTACGCGCACCAGCAGGCGCTGGCCTTCCAGGCGGTGGATCGCCTCGCGCAGCGGGCCACGGCTGATGCCGTAGGTGCGAGCCAGTTCCGGCTCGGAAATCTTGCTGCCGGGAGCGATCTCACCCTTGACGATGGCGGCCTGAATGCGTCGGAAGACGTTCTCGGACATCGTTTGGGATTCGTCCGACGCCATTATCGGAGCTTCTGATTGACCCAGCATATTGTCGACACCTTTGAAAGCAATGCGGCAAAAACTAGCCAATAAACCGCCACCAGTCAAAGAATAAATCGATATTGTCGACAATCGTCTAATAATCCCGGCTGCACGCCCTCAGGGCATGGCCGGCTGCCAGCGCTGGCGCCAAAAAAGCATCATGTTAGAATGCCCGCCGCATTTGCCTGACATCACTTGATGAAACGGCGCACGAAGGGAGCTTGCGCAGCAATGCCAGTCGCCTTGAATTGAACATCGCACTGCACCGCCTCAGGATCTATGAGACTCAAGCCCTTCCCCCTACTGTTTTGCCTATTGTCCATGCCGAGCCTTGGCGCTGCCGCCGAGAAGACTGTGTATGGCCTCAATGAATACGCCCAATTGGCCGGCATCGACCTGGAAGTAGCCGCCAAGCTCGACACCGGCGCCAAGACCGCCTCCCTCAGCGCCCGCGACATCAAGCGCTTCAAGCGCAACGGCGAATCCTGGGTGCGCTTCTACCTGGCCATCGACACCGCCCATTCCCATCCCATCGAGCGTCCCCTGGCCCGCGTCAGCAAGATCAAGCGTCGCGCCGGCGACTACGACCCCGATGAGGACAAGAACTACACCGCCCGTCCAGTGATTGCCCTGGATATCTGCATGGGCACCGCTTTACGCAGCATCGAAGTGAACTTGACTGACCGCAGCGCTTTCCAATATCCGCTGCTGATCGGCTCCGAAGCGCTCAAACGCTTTGATGCGCTGGTCGACCCCAGTCTTAAATACGCAGCAGGCAAACCTGCCTGCGCCGCCGACGCTCATACCGCCGAGTAAACCGAATGCGCGCTCTAACCCTACACCTGAGAATCCTGATCGCCATCCTGGTGGTGTTGGGTATTTCGGTCACCGCCTACCAGATCTTCGTGCTGGGCATTCCCGTCACCGAGGACGCCACCGACGACTTGTGGAACATCGACGCCAAGGTCGAGTTCGTCGCCAACCCGAAAGACCCGGTGAAGATCCAGATGTTCGTGCCGCCCTTGAGCCGCGACTTCGTCAGTCTTAATGAGAGCTTTATCTCCAATAACTACGGGGTCAGCGTCAACCGCATCGACGGCAACCGTAAGGTCACCTGGTCGGCACGCCGCGCCAAGGGCAACCAGACCCTGTATTACCGCCTGGTGCTGACCAAGCGCTACAGCGGCGAAAAAACCAAGATCAAGGGCCCGACCTTCCGCGACAGTATTGCCGTGGAAGGCCCGGAGAAAATCGCCGCCGAGGCCTTGCTGGCGCCGATTCGCCAGCATTCGGCCGACGTCGAGACCTTCATCACCGAAGCCATCAAGCGCACCAACAACCTCAACGACGACAATGTGAAGCTGTTGCTGGCCGGCGACCCGTCGACGCCGCACAAGGCCAAGATCGTCGAGTTGCTGCTGTCCATTGCCCATGTGCCGGTGGAAAAGGTCCACACCATCCGCCTGGTGGCCGACCAGCCGCAAAGCCCGGAGCTGTGGCTGCGTAGCTTCAATGGCAACGACTGGCTGTACTTCAACCCGGAAACCGGCGAACCGGGCCTGCCCGCCGACCGCCTGCTGTGGTGGACCGGCGATGAAAACCTGATCACCGTCGATGGCGGCAAGAAAGCCATGGTCACCTTCAGCCTGAACAACAGCGAAATGAACGCGATTCGCCTGGCCAAGCTGACCGACGAGAACACCGACGCCAACTTCCTCGAATACTCGCTGTACGGCCTGCCCCTGCAAACCCAGCAGACCTTCATGATCATGGTGATGATCCCGATTGGCGTGCTGGTGATCCTGATCCTGCGCAACCTGATCGGCCTGCAGACCCTGGGCACCTTTACCCCGGTGCTGATTGCCCTGGCGTTCCGAGAGACGCAGCTGGGCTTCGGGATTGTGCTGTTCACGATTATCACGGCGCTGGGCCTGTCCCTCAGGTCGTACCTGGAACACTTGAAGTTGCAGATGCTGCCGAGGTTGTCGGTGGTGCTGACCTTCGTGGTGGTGTTGATCGCGGCCATCAGCCTGTTCAGCCACAAGCTGGGGCTGGAGCGCGGGTTGTCGGTGGCGCTGTTCCCGATGGTGATTTTGACCATGACCATCGAACGCCTGTCGATCACCTGGGAAGAGCGCGGCGCCAGCCATGCCATGAAAGTGGCGATTGGTACGCTGTTCGCCGCGTCCCTGGCGCACATCATCATGAGCGTGCCGGAGCTGATCTACTTCGTATTCACTTTCCCGGCGATCCTGCTGATCCTGGTGGGCTTCATGCTGGCCATGGGGCGCTATCGTGGCTACCGCCTGACCGAGCTGGTGCGATTCAAGGCCTTCCTCAAGGCTGATTCGTAATGTTCGGCTTCTGGAAGACCTGGAAGGCCCTGGAAGCGCGGGGGATCATGGGCATCAACCGGCGTAATGCCGACTACGTGCTCAAGTACAACAAGCGCAGCCTGTACCCCATCGTGGATGACAAGATCATCACCAAGGAACGGGCGATCGCCGCCGGCATCCATGTGCCGGAAATGTACGGGGTGATCTCCACCGAGAAGGAAATCGACAAACTCGACGAGATCATCGGCGGGCGCAGCGACTTCGTGATCAAACCGGCCCAGGGCGCCGGCGGTGACGGCATCCTGGTGGTGGCGGACCGGTTTGAGGGGCGCTACCGCACGGTGTCCGGCAAGATCATCAGCCATGAAGAGATCGAACATCAGATTTCCAGCATCCTCACCGGCCTCTACTCCCTGGGTGGCCACCGCGACCGTGCGCTGATCGAATACCGCGTGGTACCCGACCAGATCTTCAAGAGCATCAGCTACGAAGGCGTGCCGGATATTCGCATCATCGTGCTGATGGGCTACCCGGTGATGGCGATGCTGCGCTTGCCGACCCGCCAGTCGGGCGGCAAGGCCAACCTGCACCAGGGCGCGATTGGCGTGGGCGTCGACCTTGCCACCGGCCTGACCCTGCGCGGTACCTGGCTGAACACCATCATCACCAAACACCCCGACACCACCAACGCGGTGGATGGCGTGCAACTGCCCAACTGGGACGGTTTCATGAAGCTCGCGGCCGGCTGCTACGAGCTGTGCGGGCTGGGCTATATCGGCGTGGACATGGTGCTCGACCAGGAAAAAGGCCCGCTGATCCTTGAGCTGAATGCGCGGCCGGGGCTGAATATCCAGATCGCCAACGACTGCGGCCTGACCTTGCGCACCCATGCGGTGGAGGCGCGACTGGAAGAACTGAAAGCGGCCGGCGTGACGGAAACCCCGGAAGAGCGGGTGAAGTTTGTGCAGGAGATGTTCGGGCATATTCCGCCCGTGGAAGGCTGATCCGGTCTTCGAACTGTCTATCCCCGACATCCCCTCTAGGAGCAAATCCTACAGGGGACTACAATCCCCCTCCCCCGCGCCATTGGCTGATTCAACCCCGCATGTCGACCTGCTCCGTACACCCATTGCCCTACCGGGCCAACCCCGCCGAGTATTTTGCGGCGATTCGCCACGCTCCCGGCGCGGTGCTGCTCGACAGCGGCCGGCCGACGGCCGAGCGTGGGCGTTACGACCTGCTCAGCGCCTGGCCCGAAGCGACCTTGACGGTAGCGCCTGACGAAAGCGGCGCTGCTTTCCTGCAACGCTTGCGGGAAAACCTCACGCGATTGGGTGAAGCCGCGATTCCCGACGGTTTGCAGTTACCGTTCGCCGGCGGCTTGATCGGCTACCTGAGCTACGACTTCGGTCGGCACCTGGAGCACATGCCGCACCTGGCGGTGGATGACCTGCACCTGCCGGACGCGCGCTTCGGGCTGTACGCCTGGGCGCTGATCAGTGACCACCAGGCCCAGAGCAGCCAGTTGGTGTTTCATCCCTCGCTGGCAGATAGCGAACGGCAACGGCTGATCGCGTTGTTCAGCCATGGGGCTGTCGACACCTGCGCGACGTTCAAACTCCAGGGCCCGATGGCGCCCGACCTCAGCGCCGAGGCCTACCGCCAAGCCATCGTGCGTATCCAGGATTACATCCAGGCCGGCGACTGCTACCAGGTCAACTTCGCCCAGCGTTTTCGCGCACCGTGCATGGGTGATCCCTGGGCAGCCTATTGCGCCCTTCGCGAAGCCTGCCCGACGCCGTTTTCCGGGTTCCAGAGCCTGCCGGACGACGGCGCGGTCCTGAGCCTGTCGCCGGAGCGTTTCGTGCACATCAGCGAGCGCCACGTCGAAACCCGCCCGATCAAAGGCACCCGCCCCCGCGGCCTCACGCCTGAAGAAGACGCCGCCCAGGCCGCCGAACTGCTGGCCAGCCCCAAGGACCGCGCCGAGAACCTGATGATCGTCGACCTGCTGCGCAACGACCTCGGCCGCACCTGCCGCATCGGCTCGGTCAACGTGCCGGAACTGTTCAGCCTGGAAAGCTACCCCAACGTGCATCATCTGGTCAGCAGCGTGACCGGCGAGTTGGCCGACGATAAAGACGCCCTCGACCTGATCGCCGGCAGCTTCCCTGGTGGCTCGATCACCGGCGCCCCGAAGATTCGCGCGATGCAGATCATCGACGAACTGGAGCCGACCCGACGCGGGCTGTACTGCGGTTCGCTGGTGTACCTGGATGTGCGCGGCGAGATGGACAGCTCCATCGCCATCCGCAGCTTACTGGTCAAGGATGGCCAAGTGTGTTGCTGGGGCGGCGGTGGGATCGTGGCGGATTCGCAGTGGGAGGCGGAGTATCAGGAGTCACTGACGAAGGTGCGGGTGTTGTTACAAACACTGGAAAGCCTGTAGCGCACAGTGCCTTCCTGGCTCTCAGACGTAGCGCCGAGCAGTAGAAAAAACCTGAATCAGAACCGCAGTAGACGTAGTTGAACGTCGGAAGATAGCGTCCGGCTTCAACCGTCCACCCGCCGTCTGTGAAGGATCACATGAAGCGACTGCCTACCCGTCAGGAAATATTTCCGAGTTTGCGCCCCCTCTCAACCGCGCCTATCATCTCCCAAATCGGGAGGTTGCAGCGATGCGGATAATCGCCCTCTCGACCTTACGAATATTCTGGGAAAGCCAACCCGCCTATATCGATGCGAAAGCGCCGCTTATTGAATTGTATCGGCATATGGAAAAGGCCATTTACCCTACGCCACAAGCACTCAAGGCAGCGCTCAGGACCGCGAGCATTCTCAAAGGTAGCAGGGTTGTATTCAACGTGGGCGGCAACAAATATCGAGTGATCATGGCGATCGATTACCAGCGACAGCTTGGGTTCATACGGTTCGTAGGGACTCATGCGCAGTACGACCAGATCAATGCGGAGACCGTGTAATGAACATCAAACCCATACACTCCCAGGAAGACCTCACTGCGGCACTCGCGCGGGTGCAGCAGCTCTGGGGAGCGGACATCGGCTCGACTGAAGGCGATGAGCTGGAAATTCTTGCAGTACTCATTGAGAAGTACGAAGCCGAACATTACCCAATGCCACCTTCTGATCCGGTGGAAGCCATTAAATTTCGCATGGAGCAACTGGGCATGACTGCCCGCGACCTGGAGCCATTTATCGGCACCAGCGGACGTGTATCCGAAGTGCTGAACCACAAGCGCAAGCTGAGCCTGTCGATGATCAAGCGACTGCATGAAGGCTTGAGTATTCCTTATGAGCGGTTGCTTGCAGGGAGCTGACAGAAACATTGGTAGTGGCGCTACCTTCCCCATCGGGAGCAAGCCCCCTCCCACATTCGACCTCGTTTATCTGTTGGAATGGTGTCGAATGTGGAAGGGGGCTTGCTCCCGATAGGGCCCTCAGCCGGCCCGAAAGAAATTACAGGCTCAACTGCCGATTCGACGCCCTGATGAACTCTTTCTTTAAATCTTCAAACGTATGCACCGCCGGGAATTGCGGGAATTCGCGGATCACATTTTCCGGCGCATGGAACAGAATCCCACGGTCGGCCTCGCCCAACATGGTGGTGTCGTTGTAGGAGTCGCCGGCGGCGATCACGCGGTAGTAGAGGGTCTTGAACGCCAATACCGACTGGCGCTTGGGGTCTTTCTGGCGCAGTTGGTAGCTGACCACGCGGTCGTTTTCGTCGGTGATGAGACGGTGGCACAACAAGGTCGGGAAGCCCAACTGACGCATCAGCGGCTGGGAAAATTCGTAGAAGGTGTCGGACAGGATCACCACCTGGAAGCGCTCGCGCAGCCAGTTGACGAACTCGATGGCGCCGTCCAGCGGTTTGAGGGTGGCGATCACTTCCTGGATGTCGGCGAGCTTGAGCCCGTGTTCGTCGAGGATGCGCAGGCGCTGCTTCATCAGCACGTCGTAGTCGGGAATGTCCCGGGTGGTGGCCCGCAGGGATTCAATACCGGTTTTTTCGGCGAAGGCGATCCAGATTTCTGGCACCAGCACCCCTTCCAGGTCGAGACAGGCAATTTCCACAAGACACTCCCATTGGATGTTGTTAGTTGAGCGAGCAAAAGGACTGCCGAACTCTAGCGATTCAAGCCCGCCGCCGCAACGCAGGGCGGATTTTGATACCATCGCTCCCCTATAGAGCGCTCAGCGCCATTGACCTGTAGGAACCGTCCTGATGAACCAAGCCTTCGACGTCGTTGAACTCGCCACGACTTATGCCAACAAGTCTGCCCAGGACATTCTCAAGCTGGCGTTCAGCCAGTTCGGTGATGACCTGTGGATTTCCTTCAGCGGTGCCGAGGATGTGGTGCTGGTGGACATGGCCTGGAAGCTGAACAAGAACGTCAAGGTGTTCAGCCTCGACACCGGCCGCCTGCACCCGGAGACCTACCGGTTTATCGAGCAGGTGCGCGACTTCTACAAGATCGATATCGAACTGATCTCGCCGGACCAGAGCAAGCTGGAACCCTTCGTCAAGGAGAAAGGCCTGTTCAGCTTCTACAAGGACGGCCATGGCGAATGCTGCGGCGTGCGCAAGATCGAGCCGCTGCGCCGTAAGCTTTCCGGCGTCAGCGCCTGGGCCACCGGCCAACGCCGCGACCAGAGCCCCGGCACCCGCAGCCAGGTAGCGGCGCTGGAAATCGACACGGCCTTCTCTACCCCGGAACGCACCCTGTACAAGTTCAACCCGCTGGCGCAGATGACCAGCGAAGAGATCTGGGGTTACATCCGCATGCTGGAACTGCCCTACAACAGCCTGCATGAGCGCGGCTTTATCAGCATCGGGTGTGAACCGTGCACCCGTCCCGTGCTGCCGAACCAGCACGAGCGTGAAGGTCGTTGGTGGTGGGAGGAAGCCACGCAGAAGGAATGCGGGCTGCATGCCGGGAATATCATCAGCAAGGCTTGAAGTTGATGCTGTAAAAAATGTGGGAGGGGGCTTGCCCCCGATAGCGGTGGGTCAGCCAGTTCAATGGTTGCTGACACACCGCAATCGGGGGCAAGCCCCCTCCCACATTTGTCTTGTGTTGAGTGTTAGAGATGTACACATACATGTAACCATCGGTGCCATTTATGTGTGCAATTTCTATTCAGCCGCACCATAACGTAACACCTCTCCCCTCCCCTCGGTTGGCCTGGCGAATCGCACGCTGACAACCCAAAAATAAATAGCTGTTCAATCGGTCAATTTATATTTCTTCAAATTCAGCCAGTTATTTAACCAACCTATAAAAACGAAATTACCCAGGACTTTCATAGATTCAAAACTGGCACGTATGTGGCTTAAGGTGAAATGCGCTTTGTATACAATAAATACAAAACCTACATACACTTTGCCATCTGCGGCTTCCCGGCAGATGTGCTGGAGCCTGCCGGAATGCGTACAAGCCTCTCGAATAACATCGCACTGGATCTGCCCTCCTCCGCCCTGAACTCAGACGCCGCGGGCCCCGGCCCCTTGGTGCTCAGCCCACGCCTGCACAACAAGGACCTGGCGCCCACCAAGGTCGAAGGCCGACGCTGGGGGCGCTACAGCATCTTCGCGCTGTGGACCAATGACGTGCACAACATCGCCAACTATTCGTTCGCCATCGGCCTCTATGCGCTGGGCCTGGGCGGCTGGCAGATCCTGTTGTCCCTGGGCATCGGCGCGGCGCTGGTGTACTTCTTCATGAACTTATCGGGGTATATGGGCCAGAAGACCGGCGTGCCGTTTCCGGTGATCAGCCGCATCAGCTTTGGCATTCACGGTGCGCAGATTCCGGCGTTGATCCGCGCCGTGATCGCGATTGCCTGGTTTGGTATCCAGACCTACCTGGCGTCGGTGGTTTTCCGCGTACTGCTGACGGCGATTCATCCAGGCTTTGCCGACTATGACCATAATTCGATCCTGGGGTTATCCACCCTGGGTTGGGCGTGTTTTGTAGTGATCTGGTTCGTGCAGTTGGTGATCCTGGCCTATGGCATGGAGATGGTGAGGCGCTATGAAGGCTTCGCCGGGCCGGTGATTTTGCTGACGGTGGCCGCGTTGGCCGGCTGGATGTACTTCCAGGCCGGTGGCAACATCGCCTGGTCGATCCGCGAGCCGCTCACCGGCGGCGAGATGTGGCGCAATATCTTTGCCGGTGGCGCGTTGTGGCTGGCGATCTACGGCACGCTGATCCTCAACTTCTGCGACTTCGCACGCTCTTCGCCGTGCCGCAAGACCATCCTGGTCGGCAATTTCTGGGGCCTGCCGGTGAATATCCTGGTGTTTGCCGCAATCACCGTGCTGCTCTGCGGCGGGCAGTTCCAGCTCAATGGCCGGGTGATCGAAAGCCCGACCGAAATCATCGCCGCCATCCCCAATACCTTCTTTCTCGTGCTCGGCTGCCTGGCATTCCTGATCGTCACCGTGGCGGTAAACATCATGGCCAACTTCGTCGCGCCGGCCTTTGTGCTGAGCAACCTGGCGCCCAAGTACCTGAACTTCCGTCGCGCCGGGTTGATCAGCGCCGCCGTGGCCGTGCTGATCCTGCCGTGGAACCTCTACAACAGCCCGTTGGTGATCGTGTATTTCCTCTCCGGCCTGGGCGCGCTGCTGGGGCCGTTGTACGGGGTGATCATGGTCGACTACTGGTTGATTCGTAAAAGCCAGGTGGACGTGCCACAGCTGTATAGCGAAGACCCGAATGGCGCTTATTACTACAACCGAGGGGTGAATATGCGTGCAGTGGCGGCGTTTATTCCTGCCGCCGTGATCGCCATCCTGCTGGCGCTGTTGCCTGGATTTGCCAGCGTCTCGCCGTTTTCCTGGTTGTTTGGCGCCGGTATTGCAGGGTTGCTGTACCTGCTGATCGCCAAGCGCCAGCCGTTCTACGCCGATGTCAGCGGCGAAAGCATTGCCGTCGATAACGTCAGTCACTGAGTAAGGACCTTCCATGCGTATCCTCGTGGTCAACGTCAACACCACCGAATCCATCACTGAAACCATCGCTCAACAGGCACAGTCCGTGGCTTCGCCGGGCACCGAGATTGTCGGGCTTACCCCGTACTTCGGCGCGGAATCGGTGGAGGGCAATTTTGAAAGCTACCTGGCCGCCATCGCCGTGATGGACCGGGTGATGGCTT
Organism: Pseudomonas sp. BIGb0381; assembly: GCF_024809815.1. Classification (NCBI taxonomy): domain Bacteria; kingdom Pseudomonadati; phylum Pseudomonadota; class Gammaproteobacteria; order Pseudomonadales; family Pseudomonadaceae; genus Pseudomonas; species Pseudomonas sp. BIGb0381. The sequence continues at coordinate 450,942 of NZ_JANUEN010000003.1, read as the reverse complement.
ACGACCAACCGTTCGATGCGGTGATCCAGGCCGGCTACGGCGAGCACGGCCGGGAAGGTTTGCAGGAATTATTGAATGTGCCGGTGGTGGACATCACCGAAGCGGCGGCCAGCACGGCGATGTTCCTAGGCCATGCCTATTCAGTGGTGACGACCCTGGACCGCACCGTGCCGCTGATCGAAGACCGCCTGAAACTCGCCGGCCTGTACCAGCGCTGCGCCTCGGTGCGCGCCAGCGGCATGGCGGTTCTGGAGCTGGAAGAAGACCCGCTGGCCGCCATGGAAGCCATCGTGCGCCAGGCGGAACTGGCTATTCGCGAAGACAAGGCCGAAGTGATCTGTCTGGGTTGCGGCGGCATGGCCGGGCTGGATGAGCAGATTCGCCAGCGCACCGGGGTGCCGGTGGTGGATGGCGTGACGGCGGCGGTGACCATCGCCGAATCCCTGGTGCGGCTGGGGTTGTCGACGTCGAAGATACGGACTTACGCGACGCCTCGGCCAAAGCAGGTGATTGGCTGGCAGACTCGGTTCGGCCGCTGAGCTGCACTTGGTTTTAGATTGCGCTGAACCTTTGCCCCAGTTTCTTTTCGGCAAACTGCTCGATGATGAAATCCACAAACGCCCGGGTCTTGCCGGGCAGCAGTTTGTGCTCGGCGTAGTAGACGGAAATATTGCCGTCGTCGACGTACCAGTCGGGCAATACCCTGACCACGTCGCCGCTGTCGAGGAACGGCACGGCCATGGGCATGCTCACCAGCGCAATCCCCAGGCCTTGAGCGCTGGCACAGCAGGCGGCTTCGGAGTCGCTCATGGTCATGCCGGGCTTGAGCACCAGCGGGCGGTGTTCACGTTCGATACTGGTCAACTGCCAGGACCGGATACGCCCGGTTTGCGGTGAGCGGATCAGGATACCTTTGCACCGCGACAAGTCTTCGGGCTCGCGCACCGGTGGGCGTTGCGCCAGGTAACCCGGGGAGGCCACCAGCACCCGGTGCGCCGGCGCCAGCTTGCGCGCTACCACGCCTTGGGGCAGCTCAAAACCGCCGCCGATGGCGGCATCGAAGCCCTGGCCGATCAAGTCAACCTGGCGGTTATCGAAATGCCAGTCCGGGCTGATATCCGGAAAACGCTCCATGAATGCCCCCAGCAACGGCACCACATAGCGATTGCCAAACACCGTGCCCATGCTGACCTTGAGCGTGCCCACCGGCCGGCCTTCGGCGCTGGCCAGGTTGGCCACGGCATTCTGGATGGTGGTGAGGCTGCCGCTGACTTCGGCCAGGAACAGCTTGCCGGCTTCGGTCAGCGCCAGACGCCGGGTGCTGCGCTGGAACAGCCGCACGCCGAGGCGCACCTCCAGCTTGGCGACGCTTTTGCCGACCGCCGCCGGGGTCAGGCTCAGGTGCCGCGCCGCCTCGGCAAAGCTGCCGCCTTCGGCGCTGCGCACAAAGCATTCGATACTGCCAAAGCTCTCCATCACGCCCCACTCTAAACTTTTGGTTTACACAGACTATAGCAATCACGGTCTACCGGCAGCGGCGAGCGAGGTCGATACTCGGCTCCAACAACAGGGCATTGCGCCTTGAACGACTCGGAGATCGACATGACCACACACAACCTCAGCGGCAAAGTCGCCTTGATCCAAGGCGGTTCCCGCGGCATCGGTGCCGCCATCGTCAAGCGCCTGGCAGCACAGGGTGCAGCCGTTGCCTTTACCTACGTCAGCTCTGCCGCCAAGGCTGAAGCCCTGCAGAACAGCGTGATCAGCGAAGGCGGCAAAGCCCTGGCGATTCACGCCGACAGCGCCGATGCCACTGCGATCCGCAATGCGGTCAACGCCACCGTGGAAGCCTTTGGCCGCCTGGACATCCTGGTGAATAACGCCGGCGTGCTGGCCATCGCCCCCTTGGAAGACTTCAAGCTGGAAGACTTCGACCAGACTTTGGCGATCAACGTGCGCAGCGTGTTTATCGCCACCCAGGAAGCCGCCAAGCATATGGGTGAAGGTGGCCGGGTGATCAACATCGGCAGCACCAATGCCGAACGCATGCCCTTTGGCGGCGGTGGCCCGTATGCGATGAGCAAAGCGGCGCTGGTCGGCTTGACCAAAGGTTTGGCGCGGGACTTGGGGCCACGGGGCATCACGATCAATAACGTGCAACCTGGGCCGGTGGACACCGATATGAACCCGGCAAACAGTGATTTTGCCGAGAGCCTGATCGGGTTGATGGCGGTGGGGCGTTACGGGCATGTGGAAGAGATTGCCAGTTTCGTGGCGTATCTGGCCGGGCCGGAAGCGGGGTATATCACCGGTGCCAGCCTGACTATCGATGGTGGGTTCAGCGCATAACCCAAGGTGGGAGGGGCTTGCCCCCTCCCACATGTTGACCTTGTTGGTTCAGGAGATGGGGGGCAGGCCATAGGCCGCCAGGTCGAAGTCCGCAAGCTTGCGGATGATCTGGTCGGCATGCTGGTACTTGCTGTCGGCCATGGCTTCATCGGGCACGGCGATGGCGGTCATACGGGCGGCCTTCGCCGCCGTTACACCAAACGGCGAATCCTCGAACACCAGGCAATCCTCAGGGGCAACGCCCAGGCGGCGCGCAGCGGTGAGGAAGATGTCCGGCGCAGGCTTGGCAGCGCCGACTTCCGGGTCGTCAGCGGTAACGATGGTGTCGAACAAACCAAACCATTCGCGGTGCAAGGTGGTCTTGTGGCCAAACGAATTGCGCGACGAACTGGTGCCCACGGCAATCGGAATGTTGTGCGCCTTCAAGTGCCGCACCAGCGCCTCGGCACCAGGCATGCCCAAGGCCTTGGGAAAGCGCGCGCTCATCAGCGGTTCGCGAATTTCGAGGAATTCAGCCGGGGTAATCGGCAGGTCCAGCGCCTTGACCACATAGTCGGCCAAATCCTGCGCACCGCGCCCGATGATGTGCTGCTTGATGCCCCAATCGTAGGTTCGGCCGTAGCGTTCGGCGATGATCTGCGTGACTTCGGTGTAGATGCCTTCCGTATCCAGCAACAACCCGTCCATATCGAAAATCACGGCCTTGATCGGACCGACTGCGGTACGCGGTGCATTCATCACTACACAACCCTGGAGGAAGGACTAAAAGGATTCAGCACAATAACGGCCTGGGTTGCCTGCAAGCAACCTTCGCGGCCAGGTATTGAGTCGGCAAAAGACTGCAGTCTGTGTGCGATCAGTGATTCATACCGCGCAACAGTTTTACCCGCCCGCGTGCGATGCGGCCGTCTAGGGTTTGTGAGAACAGAGCGTCCGCTCGATGGCTCGCCGCTGAAAAATACCCCTTGCAAACCTTATAAAAGACTTATTAACCTCTGATGAACTCAATCCACTGGACCCGAAAAGCCGTCAAGCAATTGCTTCGATTGCATTCGTATCATCAGCAACAAGTGCGCGATGCCGTCTTCGCACTTGAACGCATGCCCGACGCAGTCAACGTCAAAGCGTTGGTCAACCACCCCTGCAGTTACCGATTAAGGGTAGGGCGTTACCGAGTCCTTTTCGATTGGGACGGCGATATCCACGTGGTCAGCATTCAAGAGGTCAAGAAACGTGACGAGCGAACCTACTGCCATACAGATCATCCACAATACGGAGGGCAAGCCAGCTTTCGTGGTGATTCCTTATGAACACTATCTGGCCCAGCAGAACGATCCAAACCTAATCCCCCACGCGGTTGTCAGCCGCCTGGTAGATGGCGCAACTCCGATCCGAGCCTGGCGCGAACACCTGAACCTGACCCAGGAAGAAGTCGCCCAACGCCTGGGCATTTCCCAATCCGCATTTGCCCAGCAAGAGGCGGTGAACAAACCTCGCCGGACGACGCGGGAAAAGATTGCCAAGGCATTTGGCATCAACCCCGGTCAACTGGAGCTATAGCCTCAACGGGACTGTCCGCGCCTCCAGTCACCTAAAAGCGAAACCAAACATGCTCTATCGTCTAGCCGCAGACAGCCTCGTGCTGTTCCACCTGTGTTTCATCCTGTTCGTACTGTTTGGTGGGCTGCTGGCGCTGAAATGGCGCCCGATTATCTGGCTGCACCTGCCCGCCGCTGCGTGGGGCGTGGCGGTCGAGGTGTTCCACCTGCCCTGCCCGCTGACCCGCTGGGAAAACCTGTTTCGCCACCTCGCCGGGCAGGACGGTTATGGCGGTGGGTTTATCGAACATTACATCCTGACGATGATCTACCCGGCCGGGCTGACGCCACAGATCCAGCTGGGCCTGGGCGGGTTGGTGCTGGCGATCAATATTGCGGTGTATGTGCGCTTGATCCGACGTTACGTACAGGCTTGAGACAGCTTCACTGGTGAAGAATCAGACTCCCTCAGTCCGTTTTCCTTGACCGGCGCGCCCTCATGTCCGAAGCCTTCGAAGTCCCCAGCCCTCACGAAAAACACCTTGAACACACCACCGAACATGCCCACGGCCGTGGGGACAATTTCGCCAGTCGCATCGCCGTCATGACCGCGCTGATGGCCACCCTCGGCGCCATGCTCAGCTACCAGGCCGGCTCAACCGAGAGCGAGGCGGCGATGGACAAGAACAACGCGGCCATCATCAAGACCGAAGCCGCCAACCAGTGGAACTACTACCAGGCCAAGTCCAGCCGGCAGAACCTGGCGGAACTCGCGACCCATATTCCCGGTGTGGATGCCGCGCATTACAAGGATGAGATCGAGCGCTACAAAAGCCAGAAGGAAGAGGTACGCAAGCAGGCGGAGAAACTGGAGGCGACCTCAAAGGAATGGGATGAAAAATCCGAGCAGGCCCTGCACCAGCACCATCGCTGGGCCCAGGCGATGACCGCGATTCAGATCGCGATTTCGCTGGCGGCGATTACGTTGTTGACGAGAAGGGAATGGTTGAAGCGCATGTCCTATGCGGCGGCGGGTGTGGCGGTGGTGTTAGGTAGCCTGGCGTGGTTGCATATCTGACGGGGGAAGATTGATTTCAATCCCTTGCCGGGGCGATTAAAGTACAGCCCCCGAGAATTGAATCTCGGGCTTTAGTCCATGGAGTTTCCCAGTGAAGTACATCAGTAAAGTGGTTGCAGCAGCAGTTCTCGGTTTCACGCTTGCAGGCTGCACCGGCACCGCCATCAAATCCCCGCAATACGACAGCAGCCAATACACCGTCCTGGGCCACAGTGAAGCCAGCGCCACCGGCATCATGTTGTTCGGCGTGATCCCGATCGGCCAGAACAGCCGTTTCGTGCGCGCCCAGAATGCCGCCATCAAAGCAAAAGGCGGCGATGCGCTGATCAACACCCAAGTGCAGGAAAACTGGTTCTGGGCCTGGGTGCTGAGCGGTTACACCACCAAGATTTCCGGTGATGTGATCAAGCTGAAAACCGCGCAGTAAAATCGCCCGGGCTTTCACCTGAGCCCGCGACGTATCATGGGCCGACCTTTCGAGGACGGCCCATGAACCTCAGTATCCTCTACGCACTCGCCGCCGCCGCGCTGTTCGGCGCCAGCACCCCACTCGCTAAAAACCTCGGCCTGGGCCTCTCGCCCGTGCTGCTCGCCGGCCTGCTCTACCTCGGCAGCGGCGTCGGCCTCGCCGGCGTGCGCCTGATCCGTGATCGTGGCTGGAAACCCAGCGGACTGACCCCATCGGAATGGCCCTGGCTGCTCGGCGCCATCGCATTCGGGGGCATCCTCGGGCCGGTCGCGTTGATGTTCGGCCTGACCCGCACCGCCGGCGCAACCGCCTCCCTGATGCTAAACCTGGAATCGGTGCTGACCGCCGTTATCGCCTGGGTCGTGTTCAGGGAAAACGCCGACCGTCGCATCGTCCTGGGGATGATCGCCATCGTGCTGGGCGGCGTGGTGTTGTCAGGGGCCGACGGCGGTGGCACGAGCCACGATTGGGCGGGGCCGCTGGCGGTTGCCGTGGCGTGCCTGTGCTGGGGAATCGATAACAACCTGACACGCAAAGTGTCTGCGTCGGACGCGCTGTTTATCGCCGGGGCCAAGGGGTTGATTGCGGGGCTGGTGAATGGCGGGTTGGCGCTTTATCTAGGGGCGCAGATCCCGGGCATGGCGCAGCTGGCGCCTATCTTGCTGGTTGGTTTTCTGGGCTATGGCATCAGCCTGGTGATGTTCGTACTGGCGCTGCGCGGACTGGGCAGTGCACGCACGGGAGCCTATTTTTCCACCGCGCCGTTCCTGGGTGCCGCGATTGCGGTGCTGATGTTGGGTGAGTCAGTGACACTGGCTTTCTGGATTGCATCGGCGTTGATGGCCGTGGGCGTTTGGCTGCACCTGACGGAACGGCATGCCCATGAACATCAGCATGACGCGACGGAACACGGGCATCGGCATGTGCATGATGAACATCATCAGCATGAGCATGGGTTTGAGTGGGATCCGAAGGTGCCGCACAGTCATGTGCATACGCACAGTGCGATGAAACATAGCCATGCGCACTTTCCGGATGTGCATCATCGGCATAGGCATTGAGGGAGGCCCCACTACCTCTTCGACGTAGCGCTGTCGCGCAGCAAACTGGGACCTCTGTGGCGAGCGGGCTTGCCCCGCGCTGGGGTGCGAAGCGCCCCTGATGAAGACGAATGAGGTGTATCAGGCACTCCTCTGCGCCTGGTTTTGGGGCTGCTGCGCAGCCCAACGCGGGACAAGCCCGCTCGCCACAGGAATGCGGTCGCCCGAAATTGCTTATGCAAGGCTCAAGACTTTAGGGTGAAATATTAAATCTTAAAAATCAGTAAGTTATTTTAAGTTTGATAAGAGATGTATTGCACAGCAGCAATAGATTTGAGCAACTTCCTACAAAGCTCTCAGAAGCGCCACTCTCCCACTTCAAAACCGCCCAGCCTATAGTCCCTCGGTCGCTGATATGGCGACCGGGTTTGGCGACTCGAGGACAATCAAGACGGAACGTAGACGAGGTCATTGTCCACGCTATTCCCGTTAACGGTTTAGCGTGAAAAGGCTTCGTTGTTTTTATATTTGTCTTAATGGAGTCACTCATGAACCAATACATGGCCCTCACCAGCAACGATAGCGCCACTCCTGCTCTTTTTGTCGATACAACCGCACCACTGGAAATCCTCCTCGACGCCGCGACCTATCGACTTCGTGCCGTGACACAGGTCCTAGAGAACCTTGCGCTGCGCGGCGAAATAAATAGCGATGCGGTCGTACTCAGCGATTTTGCCTTACTGTGCTCAATCCCGTTACGCGATGGGTGTGACTTGCTGGACGTCATAGCGCGTAGGATGGATACACCAAGCAAATGATTTGAATTAGGTTAGTGTTTCAAACCCCAGAAATCACAAAACCCCTGGGTTCTCTCGAAACCAGGGGTTTTGTTTACATCGAATTTGGCGGTGAAGGAGAGATTCGAACTCTCGATACAATTTCTTGTATACACACTTTCCAGGCGTGCTCCTTAAGCCACTCGGACACTTCACCGTATCTCGTCAAACCAGTTCAGTCTGTCGAGGCGCGCTAATGTAGTCGAAAGCCTTTCTGATGGCAAAGGTTTTTTTCAGAATTTTCATGCGGTTAGACGGCTATGCCGGTAGTCGCCCGGCAAGGGGTGGTGATTCTGCCATTCTTGGGCATGGGCGGCCTGCGTCTGGGGCGGGTGTTGCGCCCTGCCTCAGGCCTTGCAGCGTTCACTCTGCGGGGAAAGTCTGACTGGGCAGTCAGTCACGGCGCTTTACCAGGGCGGGCGTGGTGGGTAACGTCTGCGCATGCGCCGCTATAAACAGCCTCTCTATAACAAATCCTACAAGGAACCGCGTCATGAGTGAGTTGATTACTTACCACCTCGAAGACGGTATCGCGACCCTGACCCTGAGCAACGGCAAGGTGAATGCCATTTCTCCGGATGTGGTCAGTGCGTTCAATACAGCGCTGGACCAGGCCGAGAAAGATCGGGCGGTGGTGGTGATCACCGGCACGCCGGGGATTCTGTCGGGTGGTTATGACTTGAAGGTGATGACGGCCGGCCCTAAAGAAGCCATCGGCCTGGTGACGTCGGGTTCGACGTTGGCGCGTCGCCTGTTGTCGCACCCGTTCCCGGTGATTGTGGCGTGCCCTGGGCATGCGGTGGCCAAGGGTGCGTTCCTGTTGTTGTCGGCAGATTATCGGATTGGGGTGGAAGGCCCGTTCAGCATTGGCCTGCATGAGGTGGCGATCGGCATGACCATGCACCACGCCGGTATCGAGTTGGCGCGGGACCGTCTGCGTAAATCGGCGTTTCATCGGTCGGTGATCAATGCCGAGATGTTTGACCCGCAAGGCGCGTTGCAGGCCGGCTTCCTCGACAAGGTGGTGGCACCTGAAGAGCTGCAGGCGGCGGCGCTGGAAGCGGCACGTCAGTTGAAGAAACTGAATATGAATGCGCATAAGCACACCAAGCTGAAGGTGCGTAAGGCGCTGCTGGAGGCGTTGGATGAAGCAATCATCCAGGATCAGGGCCATATCCTGAGTTAAGCCCTACAACCGAAACATCAGAGCCCGACCTTGCGTCGGGCTTTTTCTTACACATGAATCCGAAACATCTTTAGCCGCTCTAGCCTGCCTATGTCGGTACATGTTGAAACATGTGCTTAAACATCGCCCATCTCCTACCTCTTTAGGGGCAATTGCCGAATACAGTGCACATCCGTACACTGCGCCACCTTTTGTCACGATGGGCCGTGTCGATGCTTTTTCTGTTACGTATGCTGTTGATGGGCCTGCACTTTATGGTCGCCGGTGTACTGGGCGTTCTGCTCGGGGCCTGCCGACCGTTCAACCCGGACAACAGTCGTTTATGCGCGCGCCTCTATGCGCTGCCGGCCATGTGGATTCTGGGGCTGAAGGTGAAGACCGATGTCGACTCCCTGCGCAACAAGCCCGGCACGTGCGTGATCATCGCTAACCACCAGTCCAACTATGACCTGTTTGTGCTGGGCACCGTGGTGCCCCATCGCACCGTGTGTATCGCCAAAAAGAGCCTGAAATGGGTACCGCTGTTCGGCCAGTTGTTCTGGCTGGCGGGCAATGTGCTGATCGACCGCGGCAATGCGCACAAGGCACGTCGCGCGATGCTCACCACTACTCATACGTTGCAGCATCAGGACACGTCGATCTGGGTGTTTCCGGAAGGCACGCGCAACTTGGGCAAAGGCCTGTTGCCGTTCAAGAAAGGCGCGTTTCATATGGCCATCGCCGCTGGCGTGCCCATCGTGCAGGTGTGTGTCAGCAATTACGTCACCCATATGAAGCTCAATCGGTGGAACAGCGGTGATGTGCTCATACGCTCATTGCCGCCGATTCCTACTGTGGGCCTGACTTCGGATGACATCCCGCAGTTGATGCAGACCTGTCAGGCGCAGATGGATGAGTGCATTGCAGCCATGGATCGCGAAGTGCAATCCGCCTGAACCCCTTCTGGGGGGCTTGGCCCCCATCGCAAACAAGCTTGCTCGTCACAAAAAGCGAGCACCTGCAAACGCCGCAACGGAACGTCATTCAAGCTAAGCTGCCCAACACCTGTCCTCCTAATAAGAAGTGATCAGTACCATGGGTAGAGTTGTTGCGGCCGCCGTGTACAGCGCCGGAAAGAAAGTCACTGATATCACCCTCGACGAAGGCGCGGCCTGGGCCGCCAAACCCGGGCACTTTGTGTGGATCGGCCTGGAAGAGCCCGACGCCCAGGAGCTGGCCAATCTACAACGCCAGTTCAACCTGCATGAACTGGCTATCGAAGACGCCCTGGAAAAACACAGCCGCCCCAAGTTGGAAACCTTCGGTGATGCGCTGTTTATCGTCACCTATTCACCGGTGCGCGAGAACGGCAAGCTGGAGTTTATCGAGACCCATATCTTCGCCGGCAACGGCTACATCATTACCGCACGCAATGGTCACTCGGCGTCCTACGGTTTTGTGCGCCAGCGTTGTGAGGCGCGCCCGCTGTTGCTGGAGCATGGGGAAGATTTCGTACTGTATGCCCTGTTGGATTTCGTCACCGAAAACTACCAGCCGGTCAGCGAGGCGATCCACGCCGAGATCGATGAACTGGAGCACAACGTGCTGTGCAGCTCGCTGAGCGAGCGCGATATCCAGAAGATCCATGGCCTGCGCCGCGATGTGCTGCGGCTCAAGCGTTACGTGGCACCGATGGTGGAGATCAGCCAGGAGCTGCAGAAGCTGAGCTTCCCGTTTATCGACAAGAACATGCGCCCGTATTTCCGTGACGTGCAGATCCACGTAACGCGGCAGATGGAAGACCTCACCACCCTGCGCGACATCGCCAGCCAGACCATCGAGATCGGTGTATTGCTGGAGGCCTCGCGCCAGAGCGTGGTGCAGCGCAAGTTTGCCGCATGGGCGGCGATCCTGGCGTTCCCCACCGCAGTGGCGGGGATTTATGGGATGAACTTCCAGAACATGCCCGAGCTGCAATGGCACTACGGCTATTTTGCGGTGCTCGGGTTTATTGCGTTCGGTTGCACGGGCTTGTGGGCCAGTTTCAAGCGCTCGGGCTGGCTTTAAACCCGGGCCTCAGGCTTGTGCGCCACGAAGCGCATCATCCATTCCGCCACGGTCACGCCGTGGTGGTCGCGCGCCAGGCTGGCTACGCCGTTTGTGTAGATTTTTTCACCCAGGGTTGTCTGAAGAATCTCCAGCAACTCGCGGGAATAGTCATGGATAAATTCCGGATGCCCCTGGAAGCACAGCACTTGGTCGCCGATATGATAGGCGGCGAACGGGCAGAATTCGCTGGAGGCGATGACCGTGGCATTGTCCGGCAAGGTGGTGACCTGGTCCTGATGGCTGATCAATAGCGTCAGCTCTGGCACTTCCGGGCTCATCCACGGTGCCTTGGCATCGAGTTTGTAGTCGTGAATGCCCATGCCCCAGCCCTGCCCCGCGCGCTCGGCCTTGCCGCCCAGCAGCAGGGCCAGCAATTGGTGGCCGAAGCAGATGCCCAGCAACTTGTCGCCGCGCTCATAGCGTTGGAGCAGGTAGGTCTTGAGGGTCTGGATCCAGGGGTCGGTGCCGAAGGAATCGGCCTTGCTGCCGGTCACCAGGTACGCATCGAACACTTCGTCGTCCGACGGGTATTCGCCCTGCACCACGTTGTACACAACGAATTCGGCGGCAATCGGCTGCTTGGAGAACAGGCGCTTGAACATCTGCCCATACCCTTGGTACTGATCGATCAAGCCTGGACGCAGGATATCGGTTTCCAGGATACAGACGCGTAGCGACATAAAAAATACCTGACACGGTGATGGGAATAATGCACACCCCAGAGCCTGCCTTGAAATACCCTGACAAGGCAAGCCCTGTACATACCCAAAACCGTCAGAAGGTCGTGTTCTGCGCAGCTTTCTCCAACAGCAACGCCGGCGGTGAGAACCGCTCCCCATACTGTTCGGCCAGGTAGCGGGCGCGGGCGATAAAGTCGTTGAGGCCGTACTGGTTGATAAACTGCAACGCGCCACCGCTCCAGGCGGCAAAGCCAATCCCGAAGATCGACCCCACGTTGGCGTCCGCGGTGGACATCAACACGCCCTCCTCCACGCAGCGCACGGTCTCGATGGCCTGGATAAACAGCAAACGGTCGCGCACATCCTGCGCCGAAATCTGCTGGTCGGCCCGCTCGAAGCGCGCTTTCAACTCAGGCCATAAATGCTTCTGCCCGCCCGCCGGGTACTCGTAGAAACCGCCCCCCGCCGCCTTGCCCGCGCGCTTGTACTCGTTCACCAACAGATCAATTACCAGCGTCGCCGGATGATTCGGCACTGCTTTACCTTCCGCCTGCAGATCCTTGGCAGCCTGCTGTCGGATATGGCTCATCAGGCTGAGGGACACTTCGTCGGACACCGCCAACGGCCCTACCGGCATACCTGCCTTGCGCGCTTCAGTCTCGATCATCGGCGCAGCCACGCCTTCGCCCAACATGGCGATGCCTTCATGGGTGAAAGTGCCGAACACCCGCGAGGTGAAGAACCCACGACTGTCGTTGACCACGATCGGAGTTTTCTTGATCTGCAGGACGAAATCGAAACCCCGGGCCAGGGTTTCGTCCGAAGTGCGGGCGCCCTTGATAATTTCCACCAGGGGCATCTTGTCCACCGGGCTGAAGAAATGCAGGCCGATGAACTTGCCTTGATCCGGCACCGCCGTGGCCAGGCCGCTGATGGGCAAGGTGGACGTGTTGGAGGCGATGACCGCGTCGGCGCCGACCACACTGTGTGCGGCAGCCGAGACCTTGGCCTTGAGTTCACGATCTTCGAAGACGGCCTCGATGATCAGGTCGCAGCCGACCAGATCAGTATCTGAAGCAGTAGGATGAATCAGCGCGAGGGTGGTTTCGCGCTCCTCGGCGGTTAATTGCCCACGGCTGACCTTTTTGTCCAACAGCGCCGCCGAATGTGCCTTGCCCTTCTCGGCGGCTGCCAGGTTGATGTCCTTGAGCACGACATCGATGCCCGCACAGGCGCTGACATAGGCGATACCGGCGCCCATCATCCCGGCGCCGAGCACTCCGACCTTACGTGTCACGTAAGGCGCAAAGCCCTGAGGCCGCGAGCTGCCGGCGTTGATTTCATTGAGCTGGAACCAGAAGGTGCCCATCATGTTTTTCGCCACCTGCCCGGTGACCAATTCGGTGAAGTAGCGGGTTTCAATCAGGTGCGCGGTATCGAAGTCCACCTGCGCGCCTTCCACGGCGGCGCAGAGGATTTTTTCCGGGGCCGGGAAGCAGCCATGGGTTTTACTGCGCAAAATCGACGGTGCGATGGCGAGCATTTGCGCAACTTTCGGGCTGGACGGCGTACCGCCGGGGATCTGATAGGTCTTGTTGTCCCACGGCTGTTTGGCCTGCGGATTGGCGAGAATCCAGGCGCGGGATTTGGCCAGCAGTTCAGTAGGATCCGCTGCCAACTCATCGATCAGTCCCGCTTGCAGGGCCTGCTGTGGCCGGACCTTCTTGCCTTCGAGCAAATACGGCAAAGCCTTTTCCAGCCCCAGCATGCGCACCATACGCACCACGCCCCCGCCGCCTGGCAGCAGGCCAAGGGTGACCTCCGGCAAACCGAGCTGCACCGACTTGTCATCCAGCGCGACGCGGTAGTGAGACGCGAGGCAAATCTCCCAACCACCGCCGAGGGCTGCGCCATTGATGGCGGCCACCACCGGCTTGCCGAGGGTTTCCAGGCTGCGCAGTTGCGCCTTCAACACCAGGACGCTGTCGTAGAAATCCTTGGCGTGGGCCTTGTCGACCTTGATCAGTTCATTGAGGTCGCCGCCGGCGAAAAAAGTCTTCTTCGCCGAGGTGATAACCACGCCGGCAATGCCGTCCTTTTCCGCTTGCAGGCGTGCGACGGTGGCCGCCATCGCCTCACGGTACACGGCGTTCATGGTGTTGGCGCTCTGGCCGGGCATGTCGAGGGTCAGCACCACGATCTGGTCCTGGCCTTTTTCGTAACGAATGGCATCGGTCATGACAAATTCCTTGGGCTCAGAGACGTTCGATAATGGTGGCGATGCCCATGCCGCCGCCGACACACAGAGTGGCCAGGCCGTAGCGCTGCTGGCGCACCTCCAGTTCGTCGAGCAGGGTGCCGAGGATCGCGCAGCCCGTGGCGCCCAGCGGGTGGCCCATGGCGATGGAGCCGCCGTTGACGTTGACGCGCGCGGCATCGATACCCATGTCCTTGATGAACTTGAGCACCACCGAGGCAAAGGCTTCGTTGACCTCGAACAGGTCGATGTCTTCTACGCGCAAACCGGCCTTGGCCAGCGCTTTGCGGGTTGCCGGCGCCGGGCCTGTGAGCATGATGGTCGGGTCGGTGCTGGTGACGGCCGTGGCGACGATGCGCGCCCGAGGTTGCAAGCCCAGTTCGCGGCCCTTCGCTTCGGAGCCGATCAACATCAATGCGGCGCCGTCGACAATGCCGGAGCTGTTGCCCGGTGTGTGGACATGATGGATGCGTTCCACATGGCTGTAGACCCGCAATGCGGTGGCGTCGAAGCCCATCTGCCCGATCATTTCGAAGCTGGGCTTGAGCTTGCCCAGGCCTTCGAGGGTGGAGTCGGCGCGAATGAATTCATCATGGTCCAGCAGCACAATGCCGTTCTGGTCCTGCACGGCGATCAACGACTTGTTGAAGGACCCATCTGCACGCGCCCTGGCGGCTTTCTGCTGAGACTGTAGGGCAAAGCTATCGACATCCTCACGGGTGAAACCTTCCAGGGTGGCGATCAGGTCGGCGCCAATGCCCTGGGGCGTGAAATGGCTATGCATATTGGTTTGCGGGTCGAGCACCCAGGCGCCGCCATCGCTGCCCATGTGCACGCGGGACATGGACTCCACGCCGCCGACCACCACCAGGTCCTCAAAGCCGGAACGCACTTTCATCGCGCCGAGGTTGACCGCCTCCAGGCCCGAGGCGCAGAAGCGGTTGACCTGTACCCCTGCAACGCTGACGGCCCAGTCCGCCACCAGGGCAGCCGTCTTGGCGATGTCGGCGCCCTGATCGCCCACCGGGGTAACGCAGCCGAGCACGATGTCATCCACCTGCTGGGTGTCGAGGTCATTGCGTTGCGCCAACGCGGTGAGCAAGCCCGCCACCAGGTTTACCGGCTTGACGCTGTGCAAGGCGCCGTCGGCCTTGCCCTTGCCGCGGGGCGTGCGTATCGCATCAAAGATCAAAGCTTGGGTCATGACGTCCTCGAACCGCTGTGCATGTGTGCCCTTACCTTAGGCCCGATTGACACGGTTTCAATGACGGATGCGCTCATTGCTTTTGACCGCCACGCTCGGACGAACGGTAGGGACCTAAGGTAATTGCCTGATTAATCGTTTTAGCTGTCTAGCCAAGGCATTGGCGCCAAGATGGCGTTATGCCTCATGCCTTTTTAAGTAGAAATACTTATTAAGTGATATGAAATGGGTCTAAGCGGCGCATAACGAGGGCTCTAAGGTTCAATCAGTAAGAAGTTGCTGCCGGGTTTTGCTGGAGCAGCTGTAAGAAAAGCGACACGTCACGTTGCGATACTGAAATACACCGGCACGCATTTGACGCTCAGGAATAACAACAAAAGGCAGTCAGCCATGTTCAAACATTCGAAAGTACGTCAGGCGGGACTTATTCTGTTCGCCACCACCCTGATTCTGATCTTGCCCAACCTGACCAAGGTTATTGGGTAAAGGTCCGCCCCCTCCATTCTGTGCACTTATTGCATCAGGATTACTGCTTTTGGCAGCACCTGCCGGGACTTCGTGCATAGCGATCCTGTTGCAGGGGCTGCCTTTTTACCCGCGTTTTTCCGGTATCGTGAGCCCTATCGCCACTTAATACGGGGCCGCCGCCTTGAAACCGATCTTCGCATTCCTAGCCGTGTTGCTCGCCCTGCCCGCTTCGGCGGCGCAATTGACCGTCGAGCTGGATCACACGCGCAAGACGTGGCAAACCGCTGACCTGCTCAAGCATCCGGACGCGCAGACAGTGCAGGTCGTTGATGACGTTTCCTACAAGCGCAACATGACCTATCGCGCAGTCCCGCTGGCAGTGCTCCTACCGGATATCCAGCCCGATAACCATCTGCAAGCCGTTGCCCTGGATGGATTCGCCGCGGAACTGACGGCCGCACCGTTGCTGCAAAAAAACGGCGCCCGCGCCTGGCTGGCCGTGGAAGACCCGGCCCACCCGTGGCCCCCATTGGCAGACGGCAAGCCGAGTGCCGGGCCGTTCTACCTGGTGTGGACCGATCCGCAGGCCGGGCATATCAGCCCGGAGCAGTGGCCGTTCCAGATTTCCGCGATCAAGCAGTTGAAGACCGTAGCTGAACGTTTTCCCGCGTTGTTGCCCGACCCGACATTGGCGGTCGATGATCCGGTCAACCAGGGCTTTGCGCTGTTCCAGAAGAACTGCCTGGCCTGCCACCGCCTCAATGGCGCCGGCGATGCACAGGTGGGACCCGACCTGAATGTTCCCTACAACCCTACGGAATATTTCAGCGGCGACTTCCTCAAGCGCTATATCCGCGACCCGCAGAGCCTGAGGCACTGGCCGCAGGCGAAGATGCCAGCGTTCGCCGCCAGTGTGTTGCCTGACAGCGAGCTGGAGTTGCTGGTGGGGTACTTGAAGCATATGGCGGGGCGTAAACAACAACACTGACCCCACCTTAATCTCTGTGGCGAGCGGGTTATTGCTGCTGGACCAGGACCACCGGCGTCGGCGCCACGAACACCTTGGCGTGCATCTGCTCATGCCCACCGCCACGGCGCATGCCGCGCACCGGGCAAGCGTCGAGGTAGTCCAGGCCCACAGCGAGTTTCAAATGCCGCTCCGGCCGGGCCAGTTGGTTGGTCACGTCAAAGCTGTACCAGGCGTCATCCAGCCAGGCTTCGGCCCAGGCGTGGCTGGCCAGGTGGGTGCTGTCTTCCGTGTACAAATACCCCGACACATACCGCGCAGGAATGCCCAGGCTGCGCGCGCAGGCCAGGAACGCATGGGTATGGTCCTGGCACACCCCCGCCCGCCCAGCGAAGGCCTGGGCGGCGCAGGTGTCGACTTCGGTGGCACCCGGCGTGTAGACCATCGACTGGTTGAGGGCGTGCATCAGGTCGATCAACGCGGTGCGATCACGCCGCTGGTGGCAATGCTGTTGCGCAAAGGCGCGCAGGGCTTCGTCGGGCTCGGTCAGGCGAGTACAGCGCAGGAACGGAAAGGCTGACTGGCTCTCGTGTTCAGCCTCACGCAGCTCATCGATATCCACCTGGCCACGGGCGCCGATGATGATCGCGTCGTGGGGTTCGTCCAGGGTCAGCACGTGCAGGATGTTGCCGAACGGGTCTATCTGCGCGCGCACCGGGCGTGGCAGGTCCAGTTGCCAACTGAGCACATGCTGGCGCTCGCTGTCGTGGGGCGTGAGGCGCAGGTACTGGATGCTGGCGCGTACCTGGTCGTCGTAGTGGTAAGTGGTTTCGTGACTGATGGAGAGTCTCATGCAGCCTCCAGGTAGGAACTGTAGATGGCGTCGCCCAACTGGCGAACCAAGGGGATAAAGTCGGTCAGCCAGGCGTGCAGGCCTTCCTCGAGGATTTCATCGATGGCGGTAAACCGCAGGCGCGCGTCCATCTCGGCGGCCAGGCGCTGGGCCGGACGGCCGTTGATACCGGGCAGGCTGGCAAGGATCTGGTCGATCTCTTCGCTGCAGGCTCGCAGCGAGCGCGGTACATCGGCGCGCAACAGCAACAGTTCCGCGACTTGTCGGGCCCCTGGGGCGTCCCGGTAGATCTCGGTGTAGGCCTCGAACGACGATAACGCGCGCAGCAAGGCACTCCATTGATAGTAAGCGTGGGCGGTGCCATCAGTGACGGCGTCGGCCTGGTCGCCGGCCATTTCATAACGCGCATCCAGCAGGCGCAGGGTGTTGTCGGCGCGCTCGATAAACGTACCCAGCCGAATAAAACGAAAGGCGTCATTGCGCATGATGGTGCCGTAGGTCGCCCCCCGAAACAGATGGGAACGCTCCTTGACCCACTCGCAAAACCGGCTCATGCCGTAGCGGCTGAGACCCTGCTGTGAGATTTCGCGAATATCCAGCCACGTGGCGTTGATGTTTTCCCACATGTCCGCGGTAATTCGCCCACGAACGGCATGGGCACTGGCCCGCGCGGCGCCGAGACAACTGTAGATACTGGCCGGGTTGGCCGCATCCAGTGCGAAAAAATGCAACAGGCGTTCGGCATGCAATTCACCGTGGCGCTCGCGATAATCATCCAGCGTGCCGGTGATCAACAGCGGCATGGCCAGTTCATGCAGGCCATCACCGCGCCCGTCCTGGGGCATCAGCGACAGCGAATAACTGACATCGAGCATGCGCGCGAGGTTTTCAGCGCGTTCCAGGTAGCGCGACATCCAGTACAAATCCGAGGCAGTTCTACTCAACATGGCATCAGTCCTCGACCACCCAGGTGTCTTTGGTGCCGCCGCCCTGGGATGAATTGACTACCAGCGACCCTTCGCGCAGCGCGACACGGGTCAAGCCGCCGGGTACCACCCGGGTTTCCTTGCCGGACAACACGAACGGGCGCAGGTCGATATGGCGCGGCGCAATGCCGTTTTCGACAAAGGTCGGGCAGGTGGATAAGCACAGGGTTGGCTGTGCGATATAGGCGTGGGGCTTGGCCTTGATGCGGGCGCGGAAGGCTTCGATTTCAGCGGCCGTGGACGCCGGCCCCACCAGCATGCCGTAGCCGCCGGAGCCCTGGGTTTCCTTCACCACCAGGTCCGGCAGGTTGGCCAGCACGTGTGACAATTCGTCGGGCTTACGGCATTGGAAGGTGGGAACGTTCTGCAGGATCGGTTCTTCATCCAGGTAAAAACGGATCATCTCGGTGACGAAGGGGTACACAGACTTGTCATCCGCTACCCCGGTGCCGATGGCATTGGCCAGCACCACATTGCCCGAGCGATACGCCGCCAGCAGGCCGGGCACGCCGAGCATGGAGTCCGGGTTGAACGCCAGCGGGTCGAGGAATGCGTCGTCAAGGCGACGGTAGATCACGTCCACGGCTTTGGGGCCGTCGGTGGTGCGCATGAATACGCGGTCGTCGCGCACGAACAGGTCGGCGCCTTCCACCAACTCCACACCCATTTCCCGGGCTAAAAACGCATGCTCAAAGAACGCGCTGTTGAAGCGCCCCGGGGTCAGTACCACCACGCTGGGGTTATCCAGGGGGCTGGCACTTTTAAGGGTATCGAGCAGCAGGTTGGGGTAATGGTCGATCGGCGCGATACGCTGAGCGGCGAACAACTCGGGGAACAGGCGCATCATCATCTTGCGGTCTTCGAGCATGTAGCTCACACCGCTGGGTGTACGCAGGTTGTCTTCCAGCACGTAGTAGGTGCCGTCGCCATCGCGTACGAGGTCGACCCCGGAGATGTGGGAATACAGATCGCGGTGCAGGTTCAGCCCCTGCATCGCCAACTGGTATTGCTCGTTAGCCAGCACCTGTTCGGCGGGAATGATCCCGGCCTTGATGATGCGTTGGTCGTGATAGAGGTCGGCGAGAAACATGTTCAGCGCCTTGACCCGTTGGATGCAGCCACGTTCGACCATTCGCCATTCGCTGGCGGGAATGCTGCGAGGGATGGTGTCAAAAGGAATCAGGCGCTCGGTGCCCTGCTCGTCCCCGTAAAGCGTGAAGGTGATCCCGGCGCGGTGAAACAGCAAGTCGGCTTCGCGCCGGCGCTGGGCCAGCAGTTCAGCGGGGGTTTCGGACAACCAGCGGGCGAACTCGCGGTAGTGAGGGCGAACCTGCCCTGCCCCATCGTACATTTCGTCGTAATAAGTGCGGATCATGCCGTACTCCTTGTCACCCGGACGCAAGAACCATCGCAAGGCCCGTGCCAGCGGCATAAACACTTAAAAATCAGTGGGTTGAATATAAGCAAAGACCTGATCGCACCGTCCTGGTGCGCAGAATCCCCACTGCACTGCTGCACGCTTCATGGCAATGCAAGCTTTGGCTATCAACAGCATAGTCAGAGTTGATTTCACTGCCCACGCAAGCCTGCGGATAATCGGCCCCATCAGTTGAACAGGACACGTCCTACAGCCTTACCCATCCCGCACTCGGTACCTTGAGGCTCGTGTACTGACCGGCTCCTACGGTCTTCCCTTTCAGCCACCCTTTTCGGGTGGCTTTTTTTTTGGTGCAAGAAAGGGCAGCGCAAGTTCCGCAAACCTTCACGCAGCCCATACAAAATCGGCCGACCCTAAGGTCAGCCGATACGCTGCGTTGCTCATACAGTCGCGCTACATGGGTAACCCACGCACCTCCTGCTTGACGCCCCATCCTTCGATGATCCCTCCCAGCGGCTCAACCACCGCTTCAAAGTCTTGCTCGAAGTCTCCTATGCCGTCGTAGGTTGCAAACATGATCTTGCTCAGTTCCAAGTACCAGGCGCCATCGTCGCGCGCACTGACTTGGGCATTCAGGGACTCGCCACGAAATTCACCCGCAGCCCTGCGCGCCCGTTCCTCATCCGGGAAAATGGCGTAGAACTCAATGGGGTGGAAACGTGAAAAGTCGAAGCCGCCTTCTTTCATGCGGCGCAGAACGTTGGTGCTGATGTCTTCTTGATAGGCTGTGCTCATGAAACGTCCTCCTCAAACCGATGGATAGACTTTCCGTGCTTCCCAAAGCCCGCGCGCTGACGGCGCGGGTACCACGGCAACAACATCACCACGGGAAAACAAGCATGTAGCTGACAAGACCAGACCTTAGCGATTCATTCGCTGATCTCACTTGCAGAGTAGCGCGAAGCTATCACCTCCACCAGAGGTGCTTGAATGGCATACAGGGAATATTCAGGCGGCGGGAGAGATGTCGAGGATTTGAATACTGTTCTGATCTTTGAGGATCTTGACCGTTGGCTCGGGTTTGCGCCCCTCAAGATCATTGAGGTCCAGTTCGGCGGCCACCGGCACCAACTTGTTGCGAATCATGTGTGCCGCATCTTCGAGGCTGGGCTTCTGCTCGCAGGTGAACTGCTCCACGGACTGTACGCCGTGATCATCAACGAAGGTAATCTGCCACTTTTGCATCGGTGCCTCCTCGATAAAACCCGTGTGTGGGTTCACAACTATCTGGACCTTGAGGGCTCGGCAAACGTTCCACTCAGGTCAGGAGGCACCGGATCAACTGCGTTTATTTTTCAGCGTGTTCTTTCAAGGCTTTCAAGGTGTTGAACGGCGCCTCCACCACGAACTTGTTGGCCAACCACGACGGCACGCTGCCGCCTGGCTCGGTGTGTACCTGGTAGGTGACTTCGGTCTCATTGGCGCCTTTAGGCACCAGTTTCCAGAAGCCCTCGACCTGGGCGACACGCACGTAGTCTTTTTCTTCGGGCTTGTAGGTCGGCACGCCCTGCAACTTGCGGGTCACGCTGCCGTCGGCGTCCTTGGTGGTGGTGACATGGATGTACGAATCACGATCGGTCACCGGGAACGGCGCCTTGAACTGGGTGTAGGTCCAGGCCTCATCGCCTTTCTTGTCGACCAGCTTCTGGGATTTGCACTCATGAATCCACGAACAGGCGCCGACCACATCTTCCTGCAGGGCCTGGATCTTGGCGACAGGCGCCTTGATCACGGTCACACCGCGATACGCCTTGTATTTGGAGCCGGCGACTTCGCTCAGGGACACCTTGATACCGTCTTCATCCTTGGCGACTTGCCAATCCTCAGCCTGGGCAGTGGCAGTAAATAACAGCGTAAAACCGCACAGCACAGCCAGTCGTTTCAGCGAACCCATTGTTTTATTCCTTATTGTTGAAGTTCCAATAGTAAAGCCCATCAAGCCGCCGTCATCTGCTCCCACCAGCCGATCAACCGGATCGCATCGGCCTGGTCGGTGCCGCAGACATCGATATCCGCCTTGAAATCACTGCACACCGCCGGGCGCTCCGGTTGGCCGAACAGTTGGCACAACTGTTCGACCGACAGGTGCAGGCAGCGTTCGCCCGCCGGTTTGCCATTGGGCATTCCGGGTAAGGGCGAACTGATGGAGGGGGCGATGCAGCAGGCGCCACAGCCTTCACGGCAATTCATGACCAGCAGGTCCTCGACGACTCAATAGGGATGGCCGGGCTAGAGTACGCCCTTAAACAGCCGTTTTAAAATGGTCTAACAGGGGTTTTTCGCACAAAACAAAAGTGACCGATCAGTCTGCGACAGATGGTCGATGGCCTGCGTCACTTCTTAGGAAAAAGTTTACTGCTTGAACTCGAACTCCAAAGCAGCACCTTCCACTTCACGGCGCTCTTCGTTGCGCAATTGCAGCTTCATCTCATTGCTGAGCAAACGGCCGTTGATCTGGAACGCACTGTTGTCGGTGGGCTTTTCACCGAACATCGGCGGCAACAACGGCACGCTTTTGGGCTTGGGCATGGTACCTAAGGGCTGCAGATGCCTGACCATGTCCGAAGGCAGGGACAAATCCAACTGTGCCGGTGGCAGCTTGGTTTGCGCCACTTCCTGGGCTGACTTGGATTTTTTCGCCGTCGACGCCCGTTTTTTCGCCGTGGTGGTTGGCTTCTTCGCGACGGGGGCTTGCTTGGCGGAGGTTGGTTTTTTTACCGGGGCATCCTGCTGGGTATCGGCAGCAGGCTTGTTTTCAGCCACGGGTGCCGCCGCCAGCACTGTGCTGACGTTACACAGGCTCAACAGGCCAACCACCAAAGCAGCGCGAACAATCGAGGTCATATTGCCTACAGCATTAACGGCAGAGGGCCATATGCTCGCTTGTTGTGCGCGGCATGACAAGCACGGTGATCAGCCAGCCATCGGCGTTGTCCCTTTTCGACACCTCAAAAGCCGGCTGCGGTTTCCTGGCATAACTGGCTGGCCAGCATCCCCAGGGTCATCAGCGCGCGCTCTGCTTCGCGGTTCCACGGTGTGCCGCAGTTAAGGCGAATACAGTGGTTGAACTGCTCGGTGTTGCTGAAGATCAACCCCGGCGCAATGCTGATGCCCTGTTGCAGGGCACGCACGTGCAGTTCCTGAGTATTGACCCGCCCAGGCAAACTGACCCACAAGATAAAGCCGCCCGTCGGACGGGTCATCTGGGTGCCTTCCGGGAAATACTGCTGCACCGCCAGTTGGAAGGCGCTGAGATTCTTGCGGTATTCCTGGCGAATGTAACGCAGGTGCCGATCGTAGCCACCGTTCTCCAGGTACGCCGCCACGCCCATCTGGGTGACGCTGCATGCCGAGTGGGTGCTGAACATTTGCAGGCGCTGGATTTCCTGCTGGTACTTGCCGGCGATCATCCAGCCGATGCGCACACCCGGCGACAAGGTCTTGGAGAAACTTGAGCAATAGATGACCCGGTCGAGGCGGTCGTAGGCCTTAAGGGCCTTGGTGCGGCCGAGTTCGAACATCAGTTCGCCGTAAATATCGTCTTCGACAATCTGGATATCGAAATCCGACGCCAGGCGCAGCAACTGTTTCTGCCGTTCCTCGGGCATGGTGCCGCCCAGGGGGTTGCTCAGGCGGGTGGTCAGCACCAGGGCCTTGATCGACCATTGATTGGCCGCCAGTTGCAAGGCTTCCAGGCTCATGCCGGTAGACGGGTCGCTGGGGATCTCGATGACCTTGAGGCCCAGCAGGTCGGCCAGTTGCAGCAAGCCGTAATAGGTCGGTGATTCAGCCGCGATCAAGTCGCCGGGGCGTGTCAGCACCCGCAGGGACATCTGCAATGCATCAACACAGCCATGGGTGATCACTACTTCGGAAGGGTCCACCACTACGCCGGCGTCACGCATGCGAATCGCCACCTGACGGCGCAGCGGCTCGAAACCGGGGCTGAACATGTAGCTGAAAGCGCGTGGGCTCTGGAAGCGCGTGACCTTGGCCAATTGCTGGTGCAGCGCCCGTACCGGCAAATAATCGACGCTCGGCACGGCGGCGCCCAACGGGAATACGCCTTCGCGGCGCGACTCGCCCAATACCTGCTGGATAATGCTGCTGCGGGTGACCAACCCAGGGCGCTCGACCCGCGCGATGTCCGGCGTCGGCGCCGTCAGCGCTGGCGTCTGGTGCACGTAGTAACCGGACTGCGGCCGCGCCCGGATCAGCCCCTGGTCTTCCAGGTTGGCATAAGCCTGCAATACCGTGGCGTGGCTGACATTGAGCTGGGAGCTCATCTTGCGCACCGAAGGCACGCGCTCACCCGGTTGATAGACACCGCGACGGATATCCTCAGCCAGTTGCTGGGCGATACGTTGGTAAAGCAACAGATTGGTCATGACGCAGCACTCGATTTCACGGGTATTTTATTTTTGTGTGAAACATACCGGCACAGTTTAGAAGTGTACGGGGACAGTTGCCACAATAGTCGAGCGCGGCTGGCAGTGATAGCAAAAACTGTAAGGGTGGCGGATAGAATTTTCAGGGGTGTGCAGAAAAATGTGGGAGGGGGCTTGCCCCCGATGACGGAGTGTCAGTCACCCAAAATATTGACTGAACCACCGCTATCGGGGGCAAGCCCCCTCCCACACTTTTGATCTGTGCTAGGCGTTAGCGCGCGGCGCCCAGTTGGCCTTTTTCGTCGGAGAACACTATTTCCACGCGACGATTCTGCGCGCGGCCACGTTCGGAGGCGTTGGCTTCCACCGGGTACTGGTCGCCGTAGCCCTCAACCTGGATGCGTTTTTCGTCGATCCCCAGATCCACCAGCACATCGGCCACCGATTGCGCACGATCACGGGACAGTTTGAGGTTTTCCTGCTGACCGCCCGTATTGTCGGCGTACCCCTCGATGCGCACCACACGCTTGGGGTTCAGTTGCAGGAACTGCACGATTTTCAACACGGTGCGATTGGCCGAGTTTTTCAACTCCGCTTCACCGGTATCGAACAGCACGTCGCCCAGGGTCATCACCAGGCCACGATCAGTCTGGGTGGTGGTCAGGCTGGCGATCTGTTCTTCGAGCCATTTACCCTGCTGCTGCACGCTGATCAGCTTGCTTTCACGCAGGGCCAATTGCAGGCGCTGGCGTTCCAGTTCGAGCTTGGCAGCACGTTCTTCGTTGAGTGCCTGCTCGGTGTGTTCGCGGGCAATGGCGCTGTAGCGCTGGCTCAGGTAGGCGTAATGCACCACGTCGGCACCGCTGCCCCAGTAGCTGGACAAGCGGTCGGCCCGTGCCAGGGATTCACCGGCGCGGATGACGTCCTTGGGTGCGATACGCAGCACGTTGGCGTCTTCCTTGACCTTCTGGAAGTCACTGCCCGCCTGTTGCAAGGCCTGTTCGCCATTGGGGTGGCTGGCACAACCGCCGAGTGCCGCACTGCCCAACAGCACAGCACACCCCAGACCACGGATCATCGGGTTCATTGGGCTTCTCCCAGCTGCAATTGCTTGCGCAGGCGCGTGATGCGGGTGTTGAGCACGTTCAGTTGTTCCTGGCTCTTGCGGGTCAGTACTTGGGCTTCGGCCAGGCGCGCATCCAGCTCGGCCTGTTCGGCCTGCATGCGCGCGTCCTTGTAGGATTGCTCGGCCATGTCGGCCTTGGCCCGGGCGAATTTGTCCTCGGCCAGTTTAAGTTCGGGTGATTCATCGGCGCTGGCGCCCACGGCGTTGGCTTGTACCAGGGCTTGCTGGGTAAGACGAATTTGTTCATTCGGCGCAGGATCGGCTGCACATCCCGCCAGAGCGACAACGGCGAGGGCCGCGAAAAAAGGTCGAAGAGTCACTGAAAATCCCTACTTTGTTGGGGTGCCGACGGGTTGTTGCAATTGCGCTTTCCAACGCTCCAGATTGCGCTGCAACGCGGCTTCCGTCACACCAGACCCGCGCAATTCTGTCATCTTTTTGGCCAGCTGTCCGCGCAGCCAGGGATCATTGCAGGCCGAGTTATGGGAAATCGCCAGGTACAGGCCGGGCTGATCGACGGGCACATCGCGGGCTACCAGGTCATTGCTCATGCCCAGGGTCTGGGCCATGGCCATGCCGGAGTAACGCCCGGCCAGCACGTAGTCCACTTCCCCCAGCAGCAGTTTCTGAAAGGCCGGGGTCAACGTGGGCAGGCGTTGCAGGGTCAGTTGCTGGGCGGCGAAGGTTTCAAAGTCGCGGCTCAAGCGCGCACGTTCCGACACCGCGCCCTTGTGACCATGCAGGTCGGCCGCCGTGGTGTAGGCCAGGGCCGAATCCTTGCGGGTCCAGACCAGATAATCGAGCTGCACCAGCTCCGGGTGGATGTAGTCGAGGGTTTCCAGCTCACCAAGGTTCAGCGGTGCATCGGCGAGGATGTCCATGCGCCCGCTGCGCACTTCGTCCAGGGCCTGGGAGCGCTTGCCACCGTAGAGCAGGTCGATTTTCAACCCAAGATCCTTGGCTACCTGCTGCAATACGTCGGCGGTGGCGCCGATCAGGTGCGTCGGGTCTTGGGGATCGCGCCACAGCAGCGGCGGTGCGTCCGGGCTGCCGGTGATCACCAGGCGATCACATTTGCCGGCGGCCAGGGTCAGGCTCGGCAGCAGCGTAAGTCCCAGCAGTACGGCCCAGGGGCGCAGTTCCATGGCGGTTTCTCCGGTGTTCAAAAAAGCCAGGCAAAAAAAACCCGGTCACAAGACCGGGCTCTTTATAAGTGAAGCGGCTGGATTAGACCAGCTTCTCCAACTCAGGTACGGCTTCGAACAAGTCCGCCACCAGGCCGTAATCAGCCACCTGGAAGATCGGTGCTTCTTCGTCCTTGTTGATCGCGACGATCACTTTGGAGTCTTTCATACCGGCCAAGTGCTGGATCGCGCCGGAGATACCGACGGCGATGTACAGCTGTGGCGCAACGATCTTGCCGGTCTGGCCGACCTGCATGTCGTTGGGTACGAAGCCTGCGTCGACGGCCGCGCGGGAGGCGCCGACCGCAGCGCCGAGCTTGTCGGCCAGGGCGTACAGGTGCTTGAAGTTGTCACCGTTCTGCATGCCACGGCCGCCGGAAACGACGATCTTGGCAGCGGTCAGCTCAGGACGGTCCGACTTGGCCAGCTCTTCGCCGACAAAGCTGGACGTGCCAGCGTCGTGTGCCGCAGCAACGGCTTCAACGGCAGCCGAACCACCTTCAGCGGCAACCGGATCGAAACCGGTGGCACGCACGGTGATGACTTTGACGGCAGCAGTCGATTGCACGGTAGCGATGGCGTTACCGGCGTAAATCGGACGCTTGAAGGTGTCGGCGCTTTCTACCGAAACGATTTCGGAGATCTGGTCAACGTCCAGCTGTGCGGCAACGCGCGGCAGGATGTTTTTGCCGTTGGAGGTGGCGGCAGCCAGGATGTGGCTGTAGCCAGCGCCGAGCTCTGCTACCAGAGGGGCGACGTTTTCCGGCAGTTGGTGAGCGTAAGCGGCGTTGTCGGCCAGCAGTACTTTGCTCACGCCAGCGACTTTGGCTGCGGCTTCAGCCACGGCGCCAGCGCCTTGACCGGCGACCAGTACGTGGATGTCGCCACCGATTTTAGCGGCAGCAGCAACAGTGTTCAGGGTGGCCGGGGCCAGCACCTTGTTGTCGTGTTCAGCGATTACCAAGATAGTCATTTTTAGATTACCTTCGCTTCGTTTTTCAGTTTCTCGACCAGTTCAGCCACGGACTTGACCTTGATGCCTGCGCTGCGTGCAGCCGGCGCTTCGACTTTGACGGTCTTGTTGGTGGAGGCGGTGGAAACGCCCAAAGCATCCGGAGTCAGCACTTCGAGAGGCTTCTTCTTGGCTTTCATGATGTTTGGCAGGGACGCGTAGCGCGGCTCGTTCAAACGCAGGTCGGTGGTGACGATGGCCGGCAGTTTCAGGGAAACCGTCTGCGCGCCGCCGTCGATTTCACGGGTCACGGCAACGTTGTCGCCGCTCACTTCGACTTTCGAAGCGAAGGTGCCCTGGCCATAACCGGTCAGTGCAGCCAGCATCTGGCCAGTCTGGTTGTTGTCGCTGTCGATCGCCTGTTTGCCGAGGATCACCAGCTGAGGCTGTTCCTTGTCGACAACAGCTTTGAGCAACTTGGCCACGGCCAGGGAGGTCAGCTCTTCAGCGGACTCGACCAGGATAGCGCGGTCGGCACCCAGTGCCAGGGCGGTACGCAGCTGCTCTTGAGCAGTGGTCGGGCCGATGGAAACCACAACGATTTCAGTCGCCACGCCTTTCTCTTTCAGGCGTACGGCTTCTTCCACGGCGATTTCACAGAAAGGGTTCATCGACATCTTGACGTTAGCAAGGTCGACGCCGGAATTGTCCGCCTTGACGCGAACTTTCACGTTGTAATCGACAACGCGTTTGACAGCTACAAGAACCTTCATGGATTCCTCGTTACTCTCCGGTGAAAAGAAAGTCGCCTAGGCGAACCTGGCGGTTGATGCTCATCGGCACACAAGGGCACCTCCAAAAACGGCGGCGAATGACCTTGCTCACGGGAAATGATGACCGTTCGTCAGTGGTGACTGGGAGGTCATTCTTTATCGCGGCGTGTAAACTGCGCGCTATCAATTAAACGCGCGTCACCTGTTTTGCCTTTGCCGTGCTTTTGGACGTGCTCTTGAAACCTACAGTCTGCCTACGGTCTGTGCAAAACCGACCGTATATTGACCGGAACGCCTATTCTGGTCAATACGGCAAAATGGCCAGTCATAAGCCGCGTTGCTTTGATTTACCTAGCCTGCGGGCAATTCAAACAAACGTTTGTATTGGACGCTGACAGTGGTCTATATATAATGCGCCACCTAGAGAGACAGGTGGGTCATCCCCTGCCGTTGCGCACGGCGATGACGGACACGACACCGAACCTCCACCCATTAGAAAAAAAGCCTGTTGAGCCTTGAGTAGGAGATAGCCTGTGGAACGCGAATACATGGAATTCGACGTGGTCATCGTCGGCGCTGGCCCGGCGGGCCTGTCTGCCGCCTGCCGACTGAAGCAGAAGGCCGCCGAAGCCGGTAAGGAAATCAGCGTCTGCGTGGTCGAGAAAGGCTCCGAAGTGGGCGCACACATCCTTTCCGGTGCCGTGTTTGAACCACGTGCCCTGAACGAACTGTTCCCGGACTGGAAGGAACTCGGCGCCCCGCTCAACACCCCCGTGGTGCGCGATGACATCTATGTGCTGCGCAGCAGCGAGATCTCCACCAAGGTGCCTGACTTCTTTGTGCCCAAGACCATGCACAACGAAGGCAACTACATCATCTCCCTCGGTAACCTGTGCCGCTGGCTGGCCCAGCAGGCCGAAAACCTGGGCGTGGAAGTCTACCCAGGCTTCGCCGCCCAGGAAGCGCTGTTCGATGAAAACGGCGTAGTGCGCGGGATCATCACCGGCGACCTCGGCGTTGACCGTGAAGGCCAGCCAAAAGAAGGCGTCTACACCCCGGGCATGGAACTGCGTGGCAAGTACACGCTGTTCGCCGAAGGCTGCCGTGGGCATATCGGCAAGCAGTTGATCCAGCGTTTCAACCTGGACAGCGACGCCGACGCCCAGCACTACGGCATCGGCCTCAAGGAAATCTGGGAAATCGACCCGGCCAAGCATCAGCCAGGCCTGGTGGTACACACCGCCGGTTGGCCGCTGGACATCATGAGCAACGAGAACACCGGTGGCTCGTTCCTCTATCACCTGGAAAACAACCAGGTGGTCGTCGGCCTGATCGTCGACCTATCCTACAGCAACACCTTCCTGTCGCCGTTCGACGAGTTCCAGCGCCTCAAGCACCACCCGGTGCTGGCCCAGTACCTGGAAGGCGGCAAGCGCATCAGCTACGGCGCACGCGCCCTGGCCAAGGGCGGCATCAACTCGTTGCCGAAGATGGTCTTCAAGGGCGGCGCGCTCATCGGCTGCGACCTGGGCACCATGAACGTGGCCAAGATCAAGGGCAGCCACACCGCGATGAAGTCTGGCATGCTCGCTGCCGATGCCGTGGCCGAGCGCCTGTTTGCCGACTCCGAAGGCGGCGATGAGCTGACCAACTACGTCGACAGCTTCAAAGCCAGCTGGCTCTACGAAGAACTGTTCGCCAGCCGCAACTTCGGCCCGGCCATGCACAAGTTCGGCCCGATCATCGGCGCCGGCTTCAACTGGTTCGACCAGAACATCCTCGGCGGCAAGATGCCGTTCACCCTGCACGATACCAAGCCGGACTACGCCTGCCTGAAGCTGGCCAAAGACAGCCAGAAAATCGACTACCCGAAACCCGACGGCAAGTTGAGCTTCGACAAGTTGAGCTCGGTGTTCATCTCCGGTACCAACCACGAAGAAGAGCAGCCGTGCCACTTGAAGTTGAAAGACCCAAGCATCCCGATCGGCACCAACCTGCCGCTCTACGATGAACCGGCGCAGCGCTACTGCCCGGCCGGCGTGTATGAAGTGATCACCAAGGAAGACGGCGAGAAGCGCTTCCAGATCAACGCCCAGAACTGCGTGCACTGCAAGACCTGTGACATCAAGGACCCTTCGCAGAACATCACGTGGGTCACACCGGAAGGTGCGGGCGGGCCGACTTACCCGAATATGTAACGCAAACGAGGCTCCCAAATGGGAGCCTTTTTTATGGCCCACATTTGGATTGTGCTTTTGCCTGAAATGACTATGCAGCCCGCTCTTCGCCAGGGTTGCGCTCGAAGTAGCGCTTGTACTCGCGACTGAACTGCGACGTACTCTGGTACCCCACGCTGTGCGCCGCCTGCGCGACGCCCATGCCTTCCACCAGCAGCAACTGCTGAGCCTTGAGCAAGCGCAAACGCTTCAAGTACTGCACCGGCGACAACAACGTGCAGCGTTTGAAATGCTCGTGAAACGTCGACGCACTCATATGCGCATACCCCGCCAACGTCTCGATATTCAGCGGCTCGGCGTAATGGGCATGCAGGTGGTTCAACGACGTGGCGATTCGCGAGAACTGCCCTTGCTGTTCCACCAACGCACGCAGCACATCGGCCTGGGGGCCGCGCAAGGCGGTGAACAACAATTCGCGCACCCGCGCCGGGCCCATGATCCGGCTTTCCAGTGGATCGTGCAGGCACTGCAGCAGCCGCTCGACGCAGCCGCGCATGGTGTCATCCAGGACCACCGAACTCATTGACTCCAGGGTTTGCGCGGTCGGCGGCGGCCCGGCCTGCATGCCCATGGCGATCACCAATTCACCCAGCACCACGCGGTCAATGCCCACAGTCACCCCCAGCAGCGGCGCACCGGGCGCCATGGCGAATGTCTCGCACTCGAACGGCACCGGCATCGCCTGGATCAGGTAGTGCCCGGCGCCATACTCCAGCGTACGCGGGCCCAGGTAGGCGACCTTGCTGCCTTGGGCCACGAACATCAGGCTCGGCTCGTAGATCTGCGGGCCGCGCGCTACGTCGCAACTGGCACGCAGTACTTGCACGCCCGGCAGGTGGGTCGGGGAGAAACCGTCGCGGGACGTCAGCCCCTCGATCAGGGAAACCAGCGTGGCGTTGGCATCAAGATGGCGGGTCAACAGCATGGCAAAAAACTTCGCGAAAAAGGGATGAGAGCATCATCGCAGGTCTGGCGACCAATGAATCCAAACAAGGGGCACTGCCGGACGAATAGGCATGAGACTCGGAGCAATCACCATGGCCGTTTCAGGGGGTGGTGGGGAGAATGGCCCGCCTCATCTGTCAGTGCTTTTGCGAGGTTTTTTTCCATGTATACCGCCATCGGTTATGCCGCCCAGTCGGCCACCACTCCCCTCGCCCCCATGTCGTTTGAACGCCGCAGCCCGCGCGCCGATGACGTGGCCATCGAGATTCTCTACTGCGGCGTGTGCCACTCCGACATCCACCAGGCCCGTAACGAATGGGGCATCGCCGTGTACCCGCTGATGCCGGGCCACGAGATCGTCGGCAAGGTCACTGCCGTCGGTGCCAGCGTGACCGCGCATAAAGTCGGCGACCTCGTCGGCGTCGGCTGCATGGTCGATTCGTGCCGCCATTGCGAAGCGTGCAAATCGGATCTGGAGCAATATTGCCTCGAAGGCCCGACCATGACCTACGCCACACCGGACCGCGTCGATGGCAGCAACACCATGGGCGGCTACTCCGACAGTATCGTGGTCAGCGAGCACTTTGTGGTGAAGATCCCGGCCAAGCTCGACCTGGCCAGCGCTGCGCCGATCCTGTGCGCGGGCATCACCACCTATTCGCCGCTCAAGCACTACGGCGTCAAGGCTGGCGACAAAGTCGGGATTCTCGGCATGGGTGGCCTGGGCCATATGGGCATCAAGTTCGCCAAGGCCATGGGCGCGGAAGTGACACTGTTCACCCGCTCGGCGAGCAAGGCTGAAGAAGGCCGCCGCCAGGGTGCCGACCATGTGATCGTGTCCACCGATGCCGAACAGATGAAAGCCGCCGCCGGCAGCTTCGACTTCCTGCTCGACACCATTCCGGTGCAGCACGACCTGAACCCCTACCTCGACGTGCTGCGCTTTGATGGCGTGCACATCCTGGTTGGCCTGATCGAGCCCGTGGACCCACCGGTCAACGCCGCCAAGCTGGTATTGGGGCGTAAAGTGCTCGCCGGTTCCTTGATCGGCGGTATTGCCGAAACCCAGGAAGTCCTGGATTTCTGTGCCGAACATGGCATCACCTGCGACATCGAAATGCTCGATATCCGCCAGATCAACGAGGCCTACACCCGCATGATCGCCGGTGATGTGAAGTACCGCTTTGTCATCGACATGGCGACCTTGAAGGTCTGATCAGTCTTTTGCGCCCAACTCCGCTGACAGCCGCGCTGCGACCTGTTTGATCACTGGGATCAGCTCGGCCATTTTCTCCAGCGGCATGTAGGGCACGGTACTGGCGATGCTGATGCCGGCGACGATTCGTCGGCTGGCATCGCGCACCGGTGCCGCTACGCAACGGATCGATGGTTCGTTGTCTTCCAGGTCGAACGCATAACCCCCCACCACATACTCACGCATGCGCTGCTCGAACTGCGCCCAGGACTGTTCTGGATGCTGCGGCCATTGCAGGTTTTTCCCACCCGCCGGCAGGCTGGTCTCGTACAAGCGCTGCCACTCTTGCACCGAGTCATCCAGCAGCATCGCCTTGCCCACGCCCGTGCGTGCCAACGGCATGCGATGGCCGACCCGCGAACGCATTTCCGGGCCGTTGCGGCCAGGGTTCTTGTGCAGGTAAAGCACGTCGTCGTATTCGCGAATGGCCAAGTGAATGGTGTCGCCGGTCAATGCCGACAACTCATCCAGGTACGGCACCGCCAGGGTCACCAACGGCAGCTCTTCGCGCGCCTGAAACCCCAGCTCGATCAACTTCGGCCCCAACAGGTAACCGACTTGCGGCACCACGCGCAGGTAACGCTCCTCCACCAGACAACTGGCCAGGCGGTGCGTGGTGCTGCGGGTGGTGCCGATGCGCTTGGCGATCTCTTTCAGATCCCGCGCACCGGCCGCCACCGCCTGCACGACGCCCAGGCCACGCAGCAGGGTCTGGGTGCCGGTGGGGGCTGCGTCTTTGACGGGGGTGTGGGCGTTTTCCTGCATATCGGGCCTATAGGTATGAAAGCGGGGGCATTATGGCAAATACCGTCCCTCAATACAGTGGAGATCCAAAGGTGGGTGGTGTTCGGTTTAGCGCTGCTTCATACGGTCGATGATGACTGCCAGCAACAGGATCGAACCGCGAATCACGTACTGGTAGAAGGTGTCGATGTTCTTCAGGTTCATCGCGTTCTCGATGATCGCCAGGATCAGCACACCTGCAATCACGTGGCGGATCATACCGATGCCGCCGCTCAGCGACACCCCGCCCAGCACGCAGGCAGAAATCACCGTCAGCTCGAACCCCTGGCCGATCATCGGCTGGCCCGAGGTCATGCGCGAGGCGAGGATCACACCGGCCAAGGCACCGATCAAACCGTGCACGGCAAAGATGATGATCTTGGTGCGATCAACGTTCACCCCGGCGAGCAACGCGGCTTCCTGGTTTCCCCCGATCGCCATGGTGTTGCGCCCATAAGTGGTGTAGTTGAGCAGCCAGCCGAAGAACACAAAGCACAGCACGGTGATGATGATCGGCACCGGCACGCCCAACAGTTGGCCGTTGCCGAACACAAAGAAATCCTCGTTCATCACCCCCACCGCTTTGCCGTTGGAGAAGATGTAGGCCAGGCCGCGTACGATCTGCATGGTCGCCAACGTCGCGATCAACGCATTGATACGCAGTTTGGCGATGACAATGCCGTTGATCAGCCCGACGACCAGGCCCATGGCCAATGCGGCCGAGACACCCAGCACCACACTGTCGGTGTCGCGAATCACGATCCCGGCCACTACACCGGCGCAGGCGATGACCGAGCCCACCGACAAGTCGAAGTGCCCCGACGCCAGGCAGAACAGCATGGTGCAGGCGGCGATGCCCACGGTGGAAATCGCCAGGCCCAGGCCGCGCATGTTCAACGGCGAGAGGAAGTTGTCGATAAACAGTGCGCTGAGCACAAAGATGCCCAATGCCGCCAACAGCATCACCCAGTCATCGAGAAACTTGCGCTGGTTGAAACCCGGCCAGAAGCCCTTTGCAGTTTTTACCTGAGACATGCCTACACCCTCTTATTCTTTAAGCCCGCGAACGCGGGAGTGCCAGTTGCAGCAGGCGTGCTTCATCCGCTTGATCGCGGCTCAGTTCGCCGGTCAGTGCGCCTTCGCTCATCACCAGGATGCGATCGGAGATGCCCATCACTTCCATCAGGTCACTGGACACCACGATCACCGCAATGCCGCTGGCGGCCAGGTTATGAATGATCTGGTAGATCTCCGACTTGGCGCCGATGTCGATGCCACGCGTCGGCTCATCCAGCAGCAGCACCTTCATGGGCATCGACAGCCAGCGGCCAAGAATGGCTTTCTGCTGGTTGCCGCCGGACAGGTACATGATCTTTTGCGCGGCGGTCGGGGTTTTGACTTTCATTGCCTTGATCTGCTGGTCGGCATTGCCCTTCTCCCAGCCATCGCGCAGCAGCCAGCCGAACGAAGAGTGGGCTCCACGCGCGCTGATATTGATGTTCTCGGCGACGCTGGACAGCGGAATGATGCCTTCCTTCTTGCGGTCTTCCGGGCACAGCAGCACACCGGCGGCGATGGCGTCGCGGGGTGAGCGCAGTTGCAGGGCCTCCCCACATAACTCCAGGCTGCCGGCGCTGGCGCGCTCCAAACCGCTGAGCAAACGGAACAACTCCGTGCGCCCTGCCCCCACCAAACCGAACAGGCCAAGGATTTCGCCTTTGCGCACCTCAAAACTGATCGGTTCACGCAAACCCGGGCCCAACAAACCGTCCACCTTGAGCGCCACCTCGCCGTGCTCACGCAGGCGGTAGTCGTAGATGTCCTGGATGTCGCGACCGACCATGCAGGTCACCAATTGGTCGTGGGTCAACGCACTCATGTCGTCAAAGGTACGCACGTAGCGGCCGTCCTTGAACACCGTGACCGCGTTGCAGATGCGGAACACCTCTTCCATGCGGTGCGAGACGTAGAGCACCACTTTGCCCTCGTCCCGCAGGCGCGTGATGATCGCCATCAGCCGGTCGATCTCCCGCGCCGACAGGCTGCTGGTCGGTTCGTCGAAGGCGATCACATGGGCGCCACGGGACAGCGCCTTGGCGATTTCCACCAGTTGGCGCTGGCCCAGGGACAGGCGGCCGAGTTTTTCCTCGGGGTCGATTTCATCCGCCAGGCCCTTGAGACAAGCCAGGGCCTGCTTGCGCAGCAGGCCCCGGTTGACCACGCCGAAGCGCGATGGCAAATGCCCGAGGAACAGGTTTTCGGCGACGGTCATTTCCGGCACCAGATGCAGCTCCTGGTGAATCACCGCCACGCCGCTGGCGATGCTGTCGGCGGCGCATTTGAACGCCATGGTCTGCGCGCCGATCTGCACGCTGCCGCTGCTGGGGATATAGGCACCGCCCAATATCTTCAGCAGCGTCGACTTGCCCGCGCCGTTCTCGCCCATCAAGGCGTGCACCTGCCCCGGATGGGCGGTGAAGCTGATGCCGTCCAGCGCCTTGACCCCGGGAAAGGTCTTGCCGATCCCCTCGAAACTCAGGGCCGCAGCGGTCATTTCCACAGCCCGATCTTGGTCAGTTCTTCCTGGAAGTTGGCGCGGGTGATCAGGGTCACTTCATCCATGGCGGTGTACTTCGGCGGTTCGGTGCCCTTGGTGACCCACTCGTACATCATCAGCGCGGTGTTGTAGCCCTCGATGTGCGGGCTTGGCAGCATCGAGCCGAAGAAGCCGCTGTTGGCTTTCTTCAATTCGCCGATGGCGTCGGTGCCATTGATGCCGATACCGACCACATTGGCCGCCGCGAAACCGGCGCTTTCGGTGGCGCGCACGCCGCCGAGCACGGTGTTGTCGTTCATGCCGCCGATGATCAGGTTTTTCGCGCCGCTGGGCAGCTTGACCAGGGCCGAGTTGGTGGCGTCCATGCTGCCGGGAACGTCGA
Source organism: Pseudomonas sp. BIGb0381 (assembly GCF_024809815.1). Lineage (NCBI taxonomy): Bacteria > Pseudomonadati > Pseudomonadota > Gammaproteobacteria > Pseudomonadales > Pseudomonadaceae > Pseudomonas > Pseudomonas sp. BIGb0381. Next base: position 414,923 of record NZ_JANUEN010000003.1, on the reverse strand, counting down.
GGGTTTTCAACGCGGCGGTGAGGATATGGTCCTTGGGAATGCCGGCTTCTTCGAGGGATTTGATCGAGCCGTCGGTGCGTTTCTTGCCGGTGTCGAGTTCATTGAAGGTGTTGATCACCGCGTAGGTGTCCTTCCAGTCCCAACCGCGTTTTTTCGCCTCGGCAGCCATGGCCGCGCCTTGCTTCTGGCCCACTTCAAACGCGGCCATGCCCAGGTACGGCACGTCCTCCATGAAGTTGCCCTTGGCGTCGACAAAGCGGTCATCCACGGCAATCACTTTCAAGCCGTTGGCCTTGGCCTTGGCGACGATGGCCGGGCCCAGGGACACATCCGGCGGGCAGATCACAAAGCCCTTGGCGCCGTTGGCGGCCAGGCTGTCGATGGCCGAGAGGGTTTTCTCGCCATCGGGCACGGCGATCTTGATCACGGTAAAGCCATGTTCCTTGCCGGCTTTTTCGGCAAAGGCCCATTCAGTCTGGAACCACGGTTCCTCGGCCTGTTTGACCAGGAAGCCGATCTTCACTTCCTCGGCAAATGCGAAAGTACTGAGGCCGCTGAGCACGGCGGCAGCTGCCAGTACGCGTATTCCTTTTTTCATGAACGGCACCTCTTGTTGTTATTGGGAGTGGCAAGTTCTAGTCGTGGTACATCACAGACCGCCCGCCATCGATCATCAGGCAGGTGGCATTGATAAAGGGCGCCTCGTCGGTCGCCAGGAACAGCGCCGTCATCGCCACCTCGATGGGCTGGCCGATGCGCTTGGGTGGGTGCAGGTCGAACGCGCGCTGGCGCTCGGCGTGGGGGTCAGGGAAACCGTTCCAGTAGTCGACGTTGAGCTGGGTTTCGATATAGCCCGGGGCGATGGCATTCACGCGAATGCCCTTGGGCGCGTATTCGATACCCAGGGCGCGGGTAAGGCCGAGCAGGCCGTGCTTGGCCACGGGGTAAGGGAAGCAGCCGGGAATGATGTGGCTGGAATGGGTGGAGGCGATATTGATGATGTTGCCGATGCCCTGCTCGATCATGTGCGGCAGCACCGTGCGGCAGCCGTACCAGGCGCCGTCGAGGTCGATGGCGAAGCAACGACGCCAGTCTTCGTCGCTCATCTCCAACGGGTCGCGGAACACGTTGACCCCGGCGCAGTTGACCAGTACATCCACCCGGCCGAAGCGCTCAATGGCCACATTGACCAGCGCCAGCCATTGCTCTTTGGAGGTGATATCGACCGATTGCGCGTAGATCTCGGCGCCGCGTTCGCGCCAGTGGGCGGCGACTTTCTCGACCTTTTCGCCCTGTATATCAGCGATCACCAGGCGTGCCTGCTGGGCCTGGAAACACGCGACGATCGCCTCACCAATGCCCTGAGCGGCGCCGGTGATGATCACCACCTTGTTCTTCAGCCGCTCGCCGTAGGTTGGCTCGGGCACGGCGGGTAATGACAACGGTTGAGCCTGCATCGCTTCACCTGTTTTATTTTTGGCAGTGAGTGCTGATGCAGAGGACTATAAACCCATCATTTGAAATATCTCAATATATAAATTTGCATCCCACATAGTGAGCAAAATCAAAAAATAATGTGGGAGGGGGCTTGCTCCCGATAGCGGTGAATCAGTCAGCCTTTCTGTAGCTGACGTGCCGCTATCGGGAGCAAGCCCCCTCCCACATTTGATCTACAGTGCTTTCAAAACGGTGGCCTCAGCCAAGGGCGAAGTCTCGCAGCGCATCACCTTCCATGCGATAGCGCACCCACTCCTCCTGCGGCTGGGCGCCGATGGATTTGTAGAAGGCAATCGCCGGCTCGTTCCAGTCCAGCACGCTCCATTCGAAGCGCGCGCAACCGTTATCAAAGGCAATCTTCGCCAAGTGGCGCAACAACTTCTTGCCCGCCCCGCCGCCACGTTGTTCCGGGTTGATGTACAGGTCTTCGAGGTACAGGCAGTTGCTGCCCAGCCACGTGGAATAGCTGAAAAAGAACACCGCAAAACCAATCGGCAAGCCATCCCGCGAGCAGATCAGGCCATGGGCGGTGGCGCCCTCGCTGAACAGGCTGCGCTGGATGTCCACCACGCTGGCGATCACTTCATGCCGGGCTTTTTCGTACTCGGCCAACTCAGTGATGAAAGTCAGGATTTGCGCAGCATCGCTGGGCACGGCGGGGCGAATCTCGATGGTCATGGGCGAGCCTTGGGCAATTTCAAAGCACACATATTAAGGCGCTTTGATGACTGGTTGCAGTGCAATTTCGTGGGTTGCCACGTTACTCCGGCCAGCAGTAATGCAAGGACCAGCAACCACAGAACAAACCCAATCAGCGTACATGTTAAACAAGGGACCATAAATCCAACCACCTACAGGCGGCCCCATGCACTCCAAGTCCCCGGTGAGCACCCAGCTGTTTGCCCTGTTCTGCCTTGCCAGCTTCCTGCTGTCGCTGTCCTACGGCTCGACCTTTCTGTTGTCATTGCTGATTCATGCACGCGGTGGCAACGAACACGACGCCGGCAGCGTGATCTGCGCCGCGATGCTCAGCACTTTTGTCGCGGTGCTGCTTTCCGGTCATTTGGCCGATGCGTTGGGGGCGGCGCGGGCCGTTGCGGGGATGGGTGTATTGCTGGTGGTGGCGTGCCTGGGTTTTGCGTTGATGCCGGGATTTGGCGAGGGCCTGATGCTGTTCGGGTTTTCCCTGGGGCTTGGCTGGGGCGTGTTCTATACCTTGGGCCCGATCATCGTGGCCATGCTGGTAGAGCCCCGGCAACGGGCCAAATATTTTGCGTTGCTGTCGGGCAGCATGATGAGCGGCATCGGTGCGGGGCCTTTGCTGGGACGCGCCGCCAATGCGCTGGACCTGCCCCTGACCAGCGCCTTCTACATCGCCGCGCTGGCCAGCCTGGTCGGGGTGCTGGTGTTCTGGCAATTGGGCACGGCGCTCAAGCGCCACGCAATGGCGCCGGTGTCGAAAATATCCTGGGGAGCGTGTTACCGCGTGCTGTCTTCACGGGCCGTGTTTGCGATTGTCATGGTGGGCCTCGGAGGGTGCGTGTTTGGTGGTTTGTCTTCGTTCCAGACCAGCTACGCAGCGGCCCACAGCCTGGATTATTCGCTGTTCTTCACAGGGTTCGTGAGTGCGGCCATTTCCAGTCGCCTGCTGATAGCCGGCTACGTGGTCAAGCGTGATGCCTATGTGAGCGCCTGTGTGCTCTCCGGCGTGATGCTGGGGTCGATCCTGCTGTTTGCCTTTGGGGTCAGCGGCAACGCCAGCTACCTGTTGGCGGCCGTGACCTTGGGCGTCGGTTATGGCCTGACGTATTCGGTGATCAACGGGCTGGTGGCCAACGAGGCACCCGCCGGCACTACGTCCCAGGCACTGCTGTTGTTTAGCCTGGCGTATTTTGTCGGGGTATTCGGCTTTCCGTGGCTGGCGGGCTGGATCATCGTCGATTTCGGCCTCCCGGCGCTGATGCTCAGCGTGCTGGCCGTGGCCTTGGGCAATTGGTTGATCAGCCTGGCGCGCCTGGCTTGGCGCCAAGCAGCGTCACATAAAATCTTACAGGTGGGTTGATACCGTTCGTCGTCCTCAAGGCACGATCCGCAAACGGCGGCTGACCAATAAAGGGTAAGGACATTAATCCTAGGGAGAAACCCTCATGAAGCATTCCACGTTTGCTGCCCTCGCCCTCTCGGGTCTGTTGTCTGCCGCGTCGCTGAGCGCCTTTGCTGCCAGCTCGTCCACCGGACCGACCGATCCAACACCTGACGCCACCACTGAGTCCCAGAAATCCATGGGTACCGGCCTCGACACCAATGGCGGTGCGATTATCCAACCCGGTGCTGACCCTCGTACCCAGGGCAATGACACCCAACGCCAGGCACCGCCTGCCGTCGGCAACGGCAAAATGGGCCCGGCGATCAATCAACCCAATATCAACAAGGGCGACGACTCGAACGTCCCTGGCGCGCCGAAACAGCCTGCACCTTGATCCATCGATAGCAACACCGACACCCGACCATTTCCCTGTGAAGAGGTACGCATGAACGTCGATAGAAACCTTGAGAAAGAAGTCCTCACCCGCCTGCTGCACGCCCATCCGCAAGGCTTGGGCAAGGAAGTGCTGGACAACTACCGTGGCGAAAAAGAGGTTGCCAGTGTATTGGCATTTCTGCAGGACCGCGGGCTCATCAAGGATGGGCATGTGACCACCGACGATGCCGGTGAGTACTCACTGAATTTGCCGATCAAGTTGACATCGTCGGGTGTGGACGAGGCGCGCAAGCTCGAAGGTGAGACACGCCAGTAGCACTCGTGCAAAACCAGATGTGGGAGTGGGCTTGCTCGCTCCCACATTTTTGCCCGCGTTTATTCTGTGAGTAATGCGTCGACTTCGGCGGCGCCTGGGGAAGTTGCCGGCCCCCACCGTGTCACCGCCAGAGCTGCCGCGGCGTTCGCCCGCTGTGCTGCCGCGGCAGGTTTCAAACCACCCGCCAATCCCGCAATAAACACCCCTGCATGTGCATCCCCCGCGCCATTGCTGTCCACCGCCTGCACCTTGAAGCCGGGTACATGCTCGATCTGACCCGCACGTCCCACCCAGCAGCCATTCGGTCCGTCACGCACCACCAATAGCGTCTCGGCGCGCAGGTGCTGGCTGAGCGCCGGCAACGCTGCTGCAATGTCTGCCGTGCCAGTGAACGCCAAGGCTTCAGGACCATTGCTGGTCCAGATATCGATACGTGGCAACAGCGCACGCATCAGGGGCGAATCCGGTGCCTTGACCAACGGGCCCGGGTCGAACACCACCGCGATTTCCCGGGGCAATGCCAGCAGCCAGTCGATCAGTGGCTGGGCCTTACCCTCCAGAAGCAGGCTGTAGCCACTGACATACACATAGTCATCCGGATGCGGCACAACATTGGCCAGGTCCTCGGCACTCAGTTCACCCTCGGCGCCGATATGGGAAATAAAGGTGCGCTCGGTAGTGGCCTCGGTCAGGGACACGCACAAACCGGTGTCCTTTCCGCTGCTGGCCGCCAGGGCCATTTCAATGCCCTCGGCCTGCATCGCCGCGCGGGCCAGGTCGCCGAAGCGGCCATCGCCGTGACGGCCCAGATAGACCACCGGCAAGCCATTGCGCCGCGCCGCCGCCATCACATTGAAGCCCCCGCCGGCTTCGAAGCTGGCGGACTTGGCCAGCACGTCGCCGCCGGTCGCGGGCAAGGTGTCGAGGGCCATGACCAGATCGACGATGACCTGGCCGGTGTGCAGCAATCTAGACATTGGGACTCTCGACTAACGCCGGACGACGGTCAGCCGCGCCGCCCAGTACCGCATAAATCCCACCGGCAACCAGGAAGGTGACGATCCAGCCCAGGCCATTGTGGCCAAGCCAGGAGTCGGACAACGGCCCGGCGAACCAGATGTTCTCGGCGGTGGTGCCGATGGTGGTGAAGCTGAAACCCAGCACGATGGCCACGGCCCAGGCGCCGAATGCACGCCATTCCACACCGCCGCGATACCAGTAGGCGCTGCTTGGGCTCACGTCCAGCAGGTCCTTGGGGCTGTAGTAATGACGATGGATCAGGTCGACCACGAAGATCCCGACCCACGCGGTGATCGGCACCGCCAGCAACGAGATGAAGGTGATGAACGGGCCGTAGAAACTGTCGGCGATCAGCATGAAATAAATGGAGCCTGCGAAGATCGCCACGATGTCGACGATCACCGCATGCACGCGCTTAACCTTCAGGCCGAGGGTCAAGGTGGTCAGGCCGGCCGAATACACCGACAGGTTATTCGACAGCAACAGCCCGCCAAACGCGGTGATCAGGTACGGCACCGCCATCCAGGTCGGCAGCATGTCGCGGATCGCAATGATCGGGTCAGTGGCCGAGGCCAGGTCATTGTTGCCCACCGACAGCAGGCCGCCGAGGGTGATCAGCAGCACCAGCGGAATGCCCGCACCAAATGCCGCCGACGCCACCAGGCGCACGGCTGTGACGCTGCGGTGCTGGTAGCGCGACATGTCGGCACCGGCGTTGGCCCAGCCGATACCGGTACCGGCGGCCATGGTGCCAACGCCGATGATCATCGCGCTCAGGGGAGCCGGGGTGGCATTGAACACTGCACTCCAGTCGATGGTGGCACAGAGGAAACCGCCCACCAGAATATTCAAGGCGCCGAACACGTAGGTGGCCCACTTCTGGATCACCAGCAAGGTGGCGTGGCCCAGGCCCGAAACGGCCAACGTCAGCAACACAAAAATGCCGATGAATATCAGGGTAAGGACCGGTGCGCTTTTCGCCTCGACCGCAGAGCCGAACAGAATCGAACACAACGACAGCAACACGAAGGCAGCCGTGGTGGTGTTGACGGTTTCCCAGCCCAGGCGCGACATCAACGACACCAGCGTCGGGCCGATATTGCCGCGCACGCCGAAGATGGCGCGGGACAAGGTCAGGCTGGGCGCACGACCGCGACGGCCAGCGATGGAGATGATGCCCACCACGGCGAAAGAGCCGGCGGCGCCGAGGATCGCGACGATAATTGCCTGCCAGATGGCCAGGCCGCGAAACGCCACAAGGGTCGCGCCGAGGGGCAGGCCGAGGATGCTGATATTGGCGGCGAACCACACCCAGAACAGTTGCAGCGGATGGCCGTTGCACTCGCCTTCAGGGACCGGTTCAATACCGCGGGTTTCCAATTGCCCGGCACTTTGGCCGGAAGAAGTACTGCTCATGAGACGTGCTCCTGGTGCCTGTATTGTTGTGGTTGTGGCAGATATGCAAGTTGAATCGGTATCCCGGTCTTCCTGACTCAGCGCAATTCGAGCAAGCCTTGAACCAGCGGCTGCAGATCCAGGCCATTGACCTGCTTGACCTGCTCGATCATCGATTCGGGCCAGCACTGCAGGCCGAGGCAGGCACCGAGCATCGCGCCGAGCATCGCGGCAATCGTGTCGGTATCGCCGCCCAGGCTCGCGGCCAGGCACAGGGCTTCGAACGCGTTCATGGCCCCCACCGCCACTTGCTGGGCGAGGGCAAATGACACCACCACCGACTCCTGGGAGGCGACGGAGGTGCCGATCAATTCATACAGCAGGTCGGCGAACAGGGCTTTGTCGCCGCTGCCGACGCTCAGGGTGCGTGCCCAACTGATGCGGGTGGAGATGCGCCCGCCGGCAATCCAATGGCCATGGCCTTCCGCCTGTTGAGCCACCTGGGTGCCGATATTCAAGGCTTCACCCAAGTCCACACCGTTGATGCCCGCGGACACCACCGCCGCCACTGCCGCTGCGCTGGAAATGCCCAGGGTGGTGTTGTGGGTGACCTGGCAGGCCTGGATCACCGCCTGGATAAATCGCGCCGGGTCGCTGACATTGGCGGCGATCCCCACGGGAGTGATGCGCATGGCGGCGCCATTGGTGGTGCCGTAGCGCCCGGACTCTTCCGGGGTATGGCCGTTGAGGATCATGTCGATTGCACGCTTGGTGGAGGGGCCGAGCAAATCCTGGGAGCCCTTGGCGCGCATCACCGCTTCCCAATCGATCAGGCGCCGGGCAAGCACGGTGGGGTCGATCTTGCCTTGGCCCTCGACCAGCAGCTCACCCACCAGGATCGCTTGCTCGGTGTCATCGGTGATGGAGCCCGCCGGCATATTGGGCGCGATGGGTTGGTCGGCGTCGGCATCTTCCAGGCCGGTAATGGCACCGAAACGCTGTTGCACTTGCTCACGGCTCAGGGATTGGGTGGGCATGCCCAGGGCATCGCCCAACGCCAGACCGTAGAAAGCGCCGAGGGCGCGGCTATTCGGGGTCATTTCGAAGATCCAAACTGCAGGTGCAGGCGAAAGTGCAGAGGGTCGAGCAGGCTTTCGACGTACTCCATGAAGCGCTCGCGGCGATCGTAGGTGGTGCGCGAGGCCTTGAGAAACACCGTGCCCACCGGGCGGCCAAGCAACTCGGCGTCTTCATCGCCAAGGGGCTCGGCGCCGATCCATTGGTCACCTTCGGCACCGACGTAACCGTAGGCTGCCAGGGTGATGGTCAGGGAATTGTCGATCAGGCCAACGCGGGGCAGGCCTTCCAGGCCACCGGACGCGGGCATCAACGAGCGCTCAAGGGAAACGGCCGTGCCATCAGTCGTCCGTCGACGGCGGTCGAGGGCGATAAATTGGTCGGTGCCGAACCGGCTGAACAGATCGGAGCGCGTCGTCGCTTCCAGGCGCAGAATATCGGTGGTCACCAGAGCCCCGGTGTCCGCCAGGGCCTGGGCCCAGCCGCTGGTTTGATCGAGCGCGATGCCATCAAACGTGACGATAGAGCCCACGCCGCTCTGGGTCGCGATGTAATTGCGCCTTTTGAGTTCGGCGAGGGCTTCACGCAGCGTGCCCCGGCTGACCGCAAACTCTTCAGCCAGTTGATGCTCGCCCGGCAACAGGAAACCGTCGGCCATCACCCCACCCTCGATACGGCGGATGAGCTCGTCGACGACGCGTTTTTTCTTATCAAAGCGGACATGTCTAATCATGTACAAATTGATAACCGAAAGCGGCCATTTGCAGCAAGCGAATTATTTCAGGGAGATGAAAAAATCGGGCTCAGGGTTCCAGGCCAATGCGGAAAAATTCGCCGCCGCTCCATACGCCAAGCCAGGTCTGTCCATTGATCGGACGGCTCACTGCCAACTCCACCAATTGGTAGAACACATTGCGATGCACCAGGGCTTCAAGGTTGGTACGCACGCGCAGATAGGGGGACGGCTCTTGGGTGACAGGGTCGATCACCACCCGCAGTGGATGCTCAATATCGGCTTCAATCTGTTCGTCGACGTTGGTGGTGAAGCGCAATACCTGGCTTTCGCCCTGCCCTTCGACGTCAAGAGTAACCGCGACAAACGGCGCATCATCGACGGTGATACCGACTTTTTCCACGGGAGTGATCAGGAAGTAATCATCGCCGTCGCGGCGGATAATAGTGGAGAACAACTTGACCATCGGCTTACGCCCGATCGGCGTGCCCTGATAGAACCAGGTGCCGTCACGGGCGATCCGCATGTCGATATTGCCGCAGAAATCCGGGTTCCACAGATGCACCGGCGCCGGTCCCTTGCCCTTGGGCAACTGTGCCAACAGATCGTTGGCCTTGGCGGAATCGGTCATGGTGTTCTCCTTGGTGTTACTGATCGCCCATGCCCAGCAGGCCTCGGGCGTACTGCGCCAAGGGGCGGGCAATCAGATCTTCTGGCTTGTTGTCGTGGAACGTCAGTAAACCGCCACGACTGCGAATACGTGCAGTATCAATCAAATACTGGGTGCTGGTCTCGATCAACATGATCTGGATCACCCCGTTGTCAAGGCCAAGCCGGTCCAGCGCCTCTTGATCAGCCCATTCGTCGGCGTTGCCGATACGGTCATCGGCTTTGGCGAAGCGGCAGTACAGCAGGTAGTGGGCACCCGCCGCACGGGCTTCGGCCATCGCCTGCTCGAGGCCTTCCGGCTGACGAGCGCGACGCACCATGGGGAAGTATTCGACGAAACCGTTGAAGGCTTCCTCGGCCACCACGTTCGGCCGCGGGTAGGCGCTGCCGGGCGGTACGAAGGCGCCCTGGGCAATAAAGACAAAGGAATCCGGCTGTATGCGCACCGAGGCGGTACGACGAGTATCGCTGTGGTCCAGCAGCCCGGCGTCGCTCATCTGATAACGGGTGCCTTCGGCCATATCGCTGACGGTCATGCAACCACTCAGCGTCAACGACGCCAGCAACAAAACCAGACTACGCATCCTAATCCTCCAGAAGCCGGTGACGGAAAACCGGCGAATGGCCACGAGATGCAGAATCCGCGCCATTTGGAAACAACGCAGAACTAAATGTGGGAGGGGGTTTGCCGCCTCCCACATTGGGTGATGTGTAATCTTGGGGATAGGGTCAGCCGCCGATGATCTTCATGACCGTCGCGCCGCCGGAGAAGGCCACTTCCTGTTTGTCGCCCAGGGCCTTCATCAGCAGGCCTTGCAGGGCCGGCAGCGCCTGGTGGCGGGGCTTGTCCAACAGGTCGCCGACGTAGTGACGGTTGCTCGACGACAGGCAGCCATGCAGCCAGCCGGTCGACGACAACCGCAGCCGTGAACAGGTACGGCAGAACGGCACGCTTTCGTTGGCGATCACGCCAAAGAAGCCTTTGCCCGGCACTTCGTAGCGCACCGCCGTGGCATCCACGGGAGCGTTGGCTTGCAGGTATTCGTGATGTTCGCCGATCAGGCTGAGCAGTTGTTGCAGGCTGACGAACTGCTGCAGGAATGCATTGGAGTCCTTGGCCAGGTGGCCCATGCGCATCAACTCGATAAAACGCAGCTCGTAACCACGCTCCAGGCAGTAGTCGAGCAGCGGCATCACCTGGTCGAGGTTCTGGCCGCGCAACGGCACCATGTTGACCTTGATCTTGATCCCGGCGGCGCGGGCCTGGTCCATACCATCGAGCACGGTGGCCAGGTCGCCGCCACGGGCGATGCTGCGAAAGGCATCGGCATCCAGGGTGTCAAGGGAGACGTTGATACGGCGGATGCCGGCATCCACCAGCAGCGGCAGTTTGCGCGCCAGCAACTGGCCGTTGGTGGTCAGGCTGATATCGCTGAGGCCCATGCCGCCCACTGCGCCCATGAAGGCTTCCAGCTTGGGGCTGACCAGCGGTTCGCCGCCGGTGATGCGCAAGCGGTCGATACCCGCCGCTTCGATCAGGTAGGCCACGCCACGGGCCATGGCCTCCGCCGAGAGTTCGTCCTGGGCAGCCACCAGCCGCTTGCCGTTCGGCACGCAGTAGGTACACGCGTAATTGCAGGCTGAGGTCAGGCTGATCCGCAAATTGCGAAAACGCCTGCCTTGACGATCAACGATCATGGATCACTCCGGCAGAGGAAGATTCGGGCGCACTGAAAACTGACTGATAAATCAGCTTTTAGCAAGATCCTTGCCTGAGTATATTCCTGGGTTACTGCGCCTGGCAGTAAATCGTTACGTGGCTGGGGTTTCGACGGGGGCCGCTTCAACCAGTGCTGGCTCGCTGCTGTGTTTACGCTTGTTGCCCATGCGCACACCGATGTCCATCAGGAACTGGAAGAAGCCTTCCTGATCTTCCAGCACATTGCTCCAGAACGGCGAGTGGTACAGCGCCACGGCGCCGTGCACCAAGGCCCATGCAGCGCAGTAGTGGAAGTACGGTGGTACGTCTTCAAGCTTGCCTTCGCTGATGCGCCCCTTGATCAGCAGGGTCAGGCGTTCGAAGTTCGAGGCGCGGATCTTGTGCAGCTCCTCGACCATCTCCGGCACTTGATGGCCCTTGACCACCTTCTCTTCCAGGCGGTCAAACAGACGGTAGCGCTGTGGGTCGCGCATACGGAACTCGAAGTAGGCACGGGACAGCGCTTCCTTGTCCTTGTCGACATCGGCCGAATGCAGCAGCTCGTTCAAGTCGCGCTCATAGTCGAGCATCAGGCGCAGGTAGATCTCGGCCTTGGACTTGAAGTGTTTGTAGATCGTGCCTTTGCCGATACCCACGGCATCCGCGATCATCTCGACGGTGACGCTGTCTTCGCCTTGTTCGAGGAACAACTTGAGTGCGGTGTCGAGAATTTCCTGCTCACGGCGGCGAAACTCACGGACCTTACGGGGTTCTTTGTGCATGAGGAAGAGGTCTGCAAAGGTCGGAATAGGGAGGGTTGCGCAGGGCCACAAATACATGGCGATACGATTTACCCAGTGCGAGGGATTATCCCGACTGAACGGTCGTTGGGCAACGTCTATGTGAACCCGCCCTGCACTTTACTTTCAGAGCGCCAACGATTTCATGCCTATCAGTCAGAAATAAAACGCAACAACTGCGCCCGTGCACCCGCCCAATGAGAACTCAAGCGAAGCGCATGTATTCCAAATCTGTTTAAAAAACGATCAGTCGTGACTGGACTGAATCAGATACTGATCAATACTTGAACTGTCGGCGTGACATCTCCCCCAAGTGAAGCGCCGACCTGGGTACCGACGGACTGTGTGCCCTTGTTTTACTCCTAATGGTCTTAACCCGGATTCACCCCCCAGAACCCGGGTTTTTTTTGCCTGCGATTCAGTCGTGTCAGGCAACTACATGGGCCAGAGGGAAGAGGCGCTTGAAGTTTTCGGTGGTCTGCTCGGCAAAGCGCTCATAGGACTCACCGCGCAGCATGGCCAGGTAATCCGCCACATCCCGTACATATTCAGGCAGGTTCGGTTTGCCACGATGGGGAATCGGCGCCAGGTACGGCGAATCGGTTTCCACCAGCAGGCGATCCGCCGGGACCTGGCGCGCCACGTCGCGCAGGGCATCGGCATTGCGGAACGTGACAATGCCCGACAAGGAAATATAGAAACCCAGGTCGAGTGCGGCCCTGGCCATGTCCCAATCCTCGGTAAAGCAATGCAACACGCCGGCTTGGGGCAACGCGGCTTCGCGCAACAGGGCAAGGGTATCGGCACGGGCGCCACGGGTGTGGACGATCACCGGTTTGCCGGTTTGCCGGGCGGCCTGCAAATGCAAGCGAAACGAGGCCTGCTGCAACTCGGCGGCTTCCGGTTCGTAATGGTAGTCCAGGCCGGTTTCGCCGATGGCCACCACGCGCGGGTGATTGAGTTCGCCCAGCAGCCAGTCGAGGGCCGGGGCTTCGCCGGGCTTGAGGTCCAGCGGGTGGATACCCACCGAGCAATCCACATCGGCATAACGCTCGGCCAGGCCTTTGACGTCAGCAGCATTTTCGGCGCTGACGCCAATGCATAGGAAATGCCCTACCCCACGCTGGCGTGCAGCGTCGAGGGCAGCATCAAGGGAGCCGCCGTGCTGGGTGAGGTCAAGGCGATCAAGGTGGCAATGGGAATCTACAAGCATAGGAAATTACGACTTAAGTCACGGAAAGTGTCTGGCCAACGATACACCCGTCGGCCAAGGAAATTAACGCCGGCCGAGCAAGCCAACCCACTGCACCAGCAGCGCTTCAAGCAACAGCACGCGGTTGAGGTTGGCCTTGCCGAGCACCTTCTGGCGCTGGGCGAGGATCCAGTCCTGGATAGTCAGTACCTTGTCCTGGGCACTTTTCTGCGCGAGGTATTGCACCACCTTGCGCATGTCCGGCAAGCCCAGGCCGTTTTCATCCTGGGTCAACTGGTAGCGCAGGATCAGGCTCGACCAATCACAGAACCAGTCGAACAGCAGCAGCAAGGGAATGTCCTTCCAGGCACTTTCGGCCAACTGGGTGGCGGACAGCTCTTGTTTGAGCAGTTTTTTCACCCCATCCACAACCAGGGCGCGTTGCTCACGTACGCCCTGGGCTTGCAGCTTGACGGCCGCCAGCGGGGAACCGGCCGCCAGGGTCAGCAACTCGACCCGTTCCTCTTCGGAGCAATCCGGCAGCGCCTTCGCCAGCCATTGCAGGCTCATGGCTTCGCTCGGCAACGGGCAGGCCTGCTGTACGCAACGGCTGCGAATGGTCGGCAACAAACGGCTGGACTGGTGACTCACCAGCAACAACACCGTGTCGCCGGAGGGTTCCTCCAGGCTCTTGAGCAAGGCATTGGCGGCGTTGATGTTCATCGCCTCCACCGGCTCGATCAATACGACTTTGCGCCCGCCCATCTGAGCGGTCTGCACCACGAAACTGACGAGGTCACGCACCTGGTCGACCTTGATCGCCTTATCGGCTTCCTCGGGTTCGAGCAGGTAATTGTCCGGGTGGCTGCCGGCCTTGAGCAACAGGCAGGATTTGCACTCGCCGCAGGCTTCAAGATTGACCGGGCGCTGGCACAGCAAACTGGCCATGAGTCGCTCAGCCAGATCACGTTTACCAATACCGATCGGCCCGTGCAGCAGATAAGCGTGGGCGTGCTGTGCGCGTCCGGCCAACTGCTGCCAGAGACTGTCCTGCCATGGGTAGGCTTCAGCCACGGGCGCGCTCCAACAGCTTGGGCAACAGGGCGTCGATGGCCTGCTGCACTTGCGTCAATGGCTGGGCCGCGTCCAGCAGGTGGTAGCGCGCCGGTTCAGCCTCGGCGCGCTTGAGGAACGCGCTGCGCACAGCATCGAAAAACCCCTGGCCTTCCAGTTCGAAACGATCGAGACGCCCACGGGCGCTCGCGCGAGCCATGCCCACTTCCACCGGCAGGTCGAACAGCACGGTCAGGTCAGGGCGCAAGTCTCCCTGCACAAAGGTCTCAAGGGTAGCGATACGCGCCAGGGACAAGCCTCGGCCACCGCCCTGGTAGGCATAAGTGGAATCGGTGAATCGGTCGCAGATGACCACGGCACCACGGGCCAGGGCCGGACGAATCACCTCGGCCAGGTGCTGGGCACGGGCAGCGAACACCAGCAGGAGCTCGGTGTCCGGGTTCATCTGTTCTTCGCCTGGGGCCAGCAACACTTCACGGATGCGCTCGGCCAGTGGCGTACCGCCGGGCTCACGGGTCAACACCACCTCGACACCTTCAGCGCGCAAGCGCCCGGCCAGGTAATCGCGGTTGGTGCTTTTGCCGGCGCCTTCGGGGCCTTCCAGGGTAATAAACAAGCCAGTCACAGGCAGTCCTTAGTCAGAGTCATTGCGGGCTTTGCGGCGCGGCGGCATCCGACGCGGGCTCGGCGGGTGCATCAGCAGGCGGCGTTACGTCTTCCGGCGGTTTGACCATCGGTGCCGGGCTTGAGCGGTAATCGGCACGGCGCTTGAGCTGGAACTCACGCACGGCGGCATTATGCGCACCCAGGTCATCGGAGAAAATATGGCTACCGTCGCCACGGGCGACGAAATACAGGCTGCTGCCCGGCACCGGGTTCAACGCGGCATGGATCGCCTCGCGGCCGACCATGGCGATGGGTGTCGGCGGCAGACCGGCAACCATGTAGGTGTTGTAGGGGTTGGCTTCCTTGAGGTGCGCACGGGTCAACTTGCCGTTATAGCGCTCGCCCAGCCCGTAGATCACGGTCGGGTCGGTCTGCAGCAGCATGCCGATCTTCAGGCGGCGCACGAATACCCCGGCGATCTGCCCGCGCTCTTCCGGCACACCGGTCTCTTTCTCCACCAGGGAGGCCATGATCAAGGCTTGATAGGGGTCGGTATAGGGCGCATCGGCAGCGCGCTTGCTCCACTCCTGGGCGAGCACATCATCCAGGCGGTTATAGGCTTTCTTCAGGAACTCGACATCGGTCATGCCGCGCACGAAGCGGTAGGTATCCGGGAAGAACCGCCCTTCGGGGAACACGCCGGGATGGCCGAGCTTGTCCATCACTTCACTGTCACTCAGGCCCGACAGGGTCTGCACGATCTTTTCATGCTTGGCCAGTGCCGAACGCACCTGACGGAAATTCCAGCCCTCCACCAGCGTCAGGCTGTATTGCACCACTTCGCCGCGCTGCCACAGGCCGATCAGGCCTTCGGCGGTCATGCCGGGGGTCATGCGGTATTCACCGCTGTGCAGCGGTTGGCCGTCGAGGTTGAAGCGCCAATACAGGCGCAACCAGAACGCGCCGTCGAGCACGCCATCGGCTTCCAGGCGATTGAAGGTCCCGGTGGGCGTCGCCCCTGCCGGAACATCGAGCAATTGCTCCTGGGTCAGATTCAACGGCTGCTTCAAGGCAGCGTCGTATTTCCATGCGGAAAACCCCAACAGCAAAGCCGCCGAGAACAGACCGATCAGCAGCAGTACAACCAGTTTTCGTATCAACTCAAATATCCAATAGCGCGCGAACAATGCCCTGCAGTTTACGGGTGAGCGGCCCAACCGACCAGCTCATCGCAGCGCATCCACGCACCGGCCAAATGCCATAAACGCTGTTGCATACGAAGACTTCGTCGGCCTCGCGCAATTGCTCGAGACTGATGTCGGCCACAGCCACCGGGACGCCCAGGGCTTGCGCCTGCGCCAGGATCTCGGCGCGCATGACGCCTTCAACGCCGCAACGATTCAGATCAGCGGTTAGTAACAAGCCGTTACGCACCAGGAACAGGTTGCTGAATACGCCCTCAATGACACGCCCGGACATATCCAGCATCAAACCTTCGGCATGTTCGGCATCCTGCCATTCAGCACGGGCGAGCACCTGTTCGAGGCGATTGAGGTGCTTGAGACCGGCCAGCAGCGGCTGCTCGGCCAAGCGGGTGGCACACGCAAACAGACGAACACCGTCGGTTCCATGGGCCTGGGGATAGGTAGCAGGCGGACTGCCCTGCAAGATACGACGCACAGGGGCCTCGGGGTTGATGCCGTAACCGCGCAGGCTGTCGCCGCGGGTGAGGATCAACTTGAGGACACCGTCGCCGAGAGCGGCGGCATAGGCCTGCACTTCGCTGCGGACCAGCACTTGATCCACAACGAAAGCGAGGCGCCTGCAGCCCTCATCAAGGCGTTGCAGGTGACGGTCAAGCAGCACGGGCTGCCCGGCCTTGACGGCGACGGTCTCGAACAGGCCGTCACCGTACGCCAGGCCGCGATCTTTCAGGGGCACGCTGTCCGCTGGCTGACCGTCGACCCAGCTGTGCATCACTCGGCGAACCGGCGGAACACCAGGGAACCGTTGGTGCCACCGAAGCCGAACGAGTTGGAGATCGCAACGTCGATCGGCATCTGTTGCGGCTCATGCGGCACGAAGTTCAGGTCGCAGCCTTCGTCCGGCTCATCGAGGTTGATGGTCGGCGGAGCGACCTGGTCCTTGATGGCCATCACACTGAAGATCGCTTCTACCGCGCCCGCCGCACCCAACAGGTGGCCGGTCATGGACTTGGTGGAGCTGACCGCCAGCTTGTAGGCGTGCTCGCCGAACACCGACTTGATGGCTTCGGCTTCCGCCAAATCGCCAGTCGGGGTCGAGGTGCCATGGGCATTGATGTATTGCACCTGGTCTGCATTGACCTTGGCATCGCGCAAGGCGTTGGTGATGCAACGCGCAGCGCCGGCACCGTCGGACGGTGGCGAGGTCATGTGATAGGCGTCGCCGCTCATGCCAAACCCGATCAACTCGGCATAGATGGTGGCACCACGCGCCTTGGCGTGCTCCAACTCTTCGAGTACCAGGGCACCGGCACCATCGGCCAGTACAAAGCCGTCACGGCCTTTGTCCCACGGGCGGCTGGCACGGGTCGGCTCGTCATTGCGGGTCGACAGTGCACGGGAGGCGCCAAAGCCGCCCATTCCCAGGCCGCAGGCCGCCATCTCAGCACCACCGGCGATCATCACGTCGGCTTCGTCATAGGCGATGTTACGCGCCGCCATACCGATGCAGTGGGTACCCGTGGTGCACGCCGTAGCAATGGCGTAGTTAGGCCCCTGCGCACCCAAGTGGATGGACAGGAAACCGGAAATCATATTGATGATCGAGCCAGGCACGAAGAACGGTGAAATTCGACGGGGCCCGGATTCGTGCAGCGTGCGGCTGGTTTCTTCGATATTGGTCAAACCGCCAATACCCGAACCCATGGCCACGCCGATGCGCTCACGGTTGGCGTCGGTCACTTCCAGGCCAGCGTTACGCACTGCCTGAAAACCGGCTGCCAGGCCGTATTGAATGAACAGGTCGAGCTTGCGGGACTCTTTGATCGAGAGATATTCCTCGACATTGAACCCCTTTACCGAGCCGCCAAAACGGGTGGAATAGGCAGAAAGGTCCGTATGTTCGATCAGACCAATACCACTGCGGCCAGCCAGAATGCCCTGCCAACTGCTCGGCACATCCGTACCCAGTGGCGACAACATACCCATACCGGTGACTACGACGCGTCTACGCGACACAGCACTCTCCTTTTTCTAATGACGACACTTTGCTTCAGAGCTTACTTTTCATCAGCGCTAAAGAAAAAACCGCACGCCGTTACAGCAGTGCGGTTTTTCCCTAACAGCAGGCGACGACTACAAACTATTACGCCTGGTGGTTCGTAACGTAGTCGATAGCAGCTTGAACAGTAGTGATTTTTTCAGCTTCTTCGTCCGGGATTTCGGTCTCGAATTCCTCTTCCAGAGCCATCACCAGCTCAACGGTGTCAAGGGAATCGGCACCCAGGTCTTCTACGAAGGAAGCAGTGTTGACCACTTCTTCTTCTTTGACGCCCAGTTGCTCGGCAACGATTTTCTTGACGCGCTCTTCGATGGTGCTCATACCTTGTTTAACTCCTAATGGACAAATTCAGGCAGCTGGCCAGTGGGTAAGTGTATAGAAAGCCTTTTCAGCTTTTCAACTGAAAGCTTCACCCTGTACCCGGTTTGCCACCTGCCTATAAATTAAGTTGCAGCTTTATAACGGATTTTAGACAGCTCGTATGACATTTTTTTGAAGCGATCCGTCACAATTTAACTCATGTACATCCCGCCGTTCACCGGGATTGTAGCCCCAGTCACGTATGCCGCACCGTCGGATGCCAGGAAAGTGACCACATTCGCGATCTCTTGAGCCTGGCCCAGACGGCCCAGCGGAATCTGCGTCAGCAACGCCTCACGCTGTG
Organism: Pseudomonas sp. BIGb0381; assembly: GCF_024809815.1. Lineage (NCBI taxonomy): Bacteria > Pseudomonadati > Pseudomonadota > Gammaproteobacteria > Pseudomonadales > Pseudomonadaceae > Pseudomonas > Pseudomonas sp. BIGb0381. The sequence continues at coordinate 396,435 of NZ_JANUEN010000003.1, read as the reverse complement.
CTTCCGGCAGTTCGCGGGTCATATCGGTGTCGATGAACCCTGGGGCCACCGAATTGACCGTAATCGACCGCGAGCCGACCTCACGCGCCAATGCACGGCTGAAACCTTCCAGACCGGCCTTGGCGGCTGCATAGTTTACTTGGCCTGCGTTGCCCATGGCACCCACTACGGAGCCAATATTGATAATTCGACCCCAACGCGCCTTGGTCATGCCGCGCAAAACACCCTTGGACAGGCGAAACAGACTGTTCAGATTGGTATCGACCACGTCGTACCACTCGTCGTCTTTCATGCGCATCATCAGGTTATCGCGGGTGATACCAGCGTTATTCACCAGAATTGCCGGGGCGCCGAACTGTGCGGTGATCTCGGCCAAGACGGCAGCCACGGACTCATCGCTGGTCACGTTCAGCTCAAGGCCGGTGCCTTGTACGCCGTTTTCCTTCAGGGTCGCGGCGATACGCTCGGCGCCCGAGGCGGAAGTGGCGGTGCCAATCACGACGGCGCCCTGACGACCCAGCTCCAGGGCGATGGCCTGGCCAATGCCACGGCTCGCGCCGGTAACCAGTGCAACTTTACCTTGCAGACTCATGCAGGCTTCTCCTAAGTTCGGGGATCAGGCCAGCGCCGCACGAGCGGCAGCGAAGGCATCCGGGGTATTGAGGTTGGCAGTCGACACGCCGTCGGCGCAGCGCTTGTTCAGGCCGGCCAGGACTTTGCCCGGGCCGCACTCGACCAGCTCGGTGGCGCCATTGGCAGCCAGGGTCTGGACCGACTCGACCCATCGCACAGGCTTGTAGAGTTGCTCCAGCAGGTCGCGCTTGAGGGTGTCGAGGTCGACGGCCACGGCCGCGCTGACGTTCTGCACCAGCGGGATCTGCGGCGCCTGCCAGTTGATGGCAGCGATGGACTCGGCAAAACGCTCGGCAGCCGGGCGCATCAGCTCGCAGTGCGACGGCACGCTCACCGGCAACGGCAATGCGCGCTTGGCACCACGTGCCTTGCAGCCCTCGATGGCACGCTCGACGGCCGCCTTGGCACCGGCGATCACCACCTGGCCTGGGGAGTTGAAGTTTACCGCGCTCACCACTTCACCCTGGGCCGCTTCGGCACAGGCTTCGATTACGACAGCATCGTCCAGCCCCAGGATAGCGGCCATCCCGCCCTGCCCGGCCGGAACGGCTTCCTGCATCAGTTGTCCACGACGCTCGACCAGCTTGACCGCTTCAGCAAGGGTCAGGCTGCCCGCCGCCACCAGGGCGCTGTATTCGCCCAGGCTATGACCGGCCACGAACGCCGGACGCGCACCGCCTTCGGCCAACCACAAGCGCCACAGGGCGATCGAAGCGGTCAGGATGGCTGGCTGGGTTTTATCGGTTTGATTGAGCTGCTCTTCCGGCCCCTGCTGGGTCAGCGCCCACAGGTCGTAACCCAGGGCCTCGGAAGCTTCCTTGAACGTGTCCAGGATCAGCGGGTATTGCGCGCCCAACTCGGCCAACATGCCGAGGGACTGCGAACCCTGCCCTGGAAAGACGAATGCGAGGGATGTAGACATGTAACAAGCCCCTAATGATCTGGTCGTCGGAAATGGTCGCTCCTCGGTGGGAGCGCACGAAACTGACAGATTGGATGGTCAATTGAACTGGCCGGTCACATTTAAGCATTCCCAGGCCAATTCGCCTAAGGCAACAGATCCTCAAGACGTCCGTGCAAGCGTTGCGGCAGGTTCTCCTGGATCTCGATCAAGGCCCGCGCAATCGCACTCTGGAAGCCTTCGACGCCTGCGGAACCGTGGCTTTTCACCACAATGCCCTGCAACCCGAGAAAGCTCGCGCCATTATGCCGCGCTGGCGCCAGATCGGCCTGTAGGCGACGCATCAACGGCAGCGCCAATGCCCCCACCAGGCGCGACGCCAGGCTTTGCTTGAACAACGCTTCGATGCGCGTGGCGATCATGGTCGCCAGGCCTTCGCTGGATTTAAGCAGGATATTGCCGACAAACCCATCACACACCACCACATCCGCTTCGCCACGGTACAAACCATCACCCTCGACAAAGCCGATGTAGTTCAGACCTCGCGCACCTTGCAACAAGGTCGCGGCAAGCTTGACCTGCTGGTTGCCCTTGATGTCTTCGGTACCGATATTCAGCAAGGCCACGCGCGGACGAGCCACGCCCAGCGCTTCGGCGGCCACAGAGCCCATCACGGCGAACTGGAACAGGTGCTCGGCACTGCAATCCACATTCGCGCCCAGGTCGAGCAACTGGCAATAGCCTTTCTGCGTCGGAATCGCCGCCACCATCGCCGGCCGGTCAATTCCCGGCAGCGTCTTGAGCACATGCCGCGACAACGCCATCAGTGCACCGGTGTTGCCGGCGCTGACACAGGCTTGCACCTTGCCATCACGCAGCAGCTCCAAGGCCACACGCATCGAAGAGTCAGGCTTGCCGCGCAGGGCCGTCGCCGGCTTTTCATCCATGGTGATGGTTTCGCTGGCGGGCGTAACAGTCAGGCGCGCGCGATCCACCGCCGGATGGCTGGCAATCAGTTCTTCAAGGAGAGAGGGTTGACCGACGAGGGTCAGGTGCAGCGAGGGCGTAGCAGACAGGCTGGCAATGCAGGCCTGAACAATGCTGCGGGGACCGAAGTCCCCGCCCATTGCGTCAATCGCGATGACTTGAGCAGACAAGTGATTACTCGTCAGCGCCCTTGTCGATCACTTTACGGCCACGGTATACGCCTTCTGGCGATACGTGGTGACGCAGGTGAATTTCACCGGTGGTTTTTTCTACAGACAGAGTGCTTGCCGTCAGGGCGTCGTGCGAACGACGCATGTCACGGGCAGAGCGGGATTTTTTGTTCTGCTGAACAGCCATAATTGATTAACTCCTAAACGTTTGGGTCACGCTTTAACTGCGCCAATACACTGAACGGGTTGGACCGCGTTACCTCGTCCTCGCTCGGTTCGGACTCGTCATCGAGACCCGCCGGCTGCTGGCATTCTTCCGGATGATGAGCAGGCACAATGGGCAAGGCGAGCAGAAGCTCCTCCTCGATCAGTGCATGCAGATCCAAAGGATCTTCGCCCAGTTCCAGCACGTCATAACCTTTCGGCAACGACTGGGTATTCGCACCCTCCTTTACCACAGCATAACTGCACTCGCTGTGAATCGGCAGGGTGACCAGCTCAAGACAACGCTGGCAAACCATTTTGACCTCGGTGTCGATAAAGCTGTGAATTACCACAGATTTACGTTCATCTCGTTCAAAAACGAATTTGGCCTGCACCGTACCGACAGTGTCGGAAAGCGGGTCGCAGAGTCTCTCCAAATCGGCCAGCAGCAACTCACCTTGAAGGGAAGTGCCACGATCAGCCAATTTGCGCGGGTCAACGTGAGGTGGAATCGGGTCATTCAACATAGGCGCAGCATTATAGGGATGCACCCAGCCATGTCAAAGGAAATTCAGCCCTGTGCGTCGGCCGGTCGCCCCGCTAGAATCGGCGGCTGCCTTGAGGAGACGTATATGCTGCCTTTATTACTCGCTTCCAGCTCGGTTTATCGCCGGGAATTGCTCAGTCGCCTGCACCTGCCATTCATCTGCAGCTCGCCGGATATCGACGAAAGCCACGCTGCAAATGAGTCCGCCATCGAGCTGGTCAAGCGCTTGGCCGAAGCAAAGGCCCGCGCCCTCGCCGCCAGCCACCCAGGACACCTGATCATCGGCTCAGACCAGGTCGCCGCGCTGGAAGGCCGTATCATCGGCAAGCCCCACACGTTCGAAAATGCGCGCGAGCAGTTATTGGCCGCCAGTGGCAAGCGTGTCAGCTTCCTCACCGGCCTGGCCCTGCTGAACAGCGAGACCGGGCACTGCCAGGTGGACTGCGTGCCTTTCACTGTTCACATGCGCGAGCTGGATGCAGCGCGCATCGAGCGCTACCTGCGTATAGAGCAGCCGTATGACTGCGCGGGCAGCTTCAAGGCGGAAGGGCTGGGCGTGAGCCTCTTCCAGAGCACCGAAGGGCCGGACGCGACCAGCCTCGTCGGCTTACCGCTGATTCGCTTGGTGGACATGCTACTCAGCGAAGGCGTGCAAATCCCTTAAGAACACCGCTAAACCAAATGTGGGAGGGGGCAAGTCGAATCGTCTCACCGCCCCTCCCACATTTTGATCTACGACAGACTTGAGATATTAGCGCAGCGTCGGGCCCTGGAAGCCCATATACAGCGCCAGCTTCTCAGCCACGCTGGCACCGAGCTTCTTGGAGAAACGATCAAACGGCGACTCTTCAACGGTGAAGTCCACCAGTTCTTTCTCGCCAATCACATCCCGCGCCACCAGGCTGGCACTGCCCAAGCCATCGATCAGCCCCAGCGGCAATGCTTGCTCGCCCGACCACACCAACCCGGAGAACAACTCCGGATGCTCTTTATCCTTCAGGCGATCCCCACGCCCCTGCTTCACGCTGGCGATGAACTGGCGATGGGTAGTATCGAGCACCCCCTGCCAAAACTGGGTTTCATCGGCCTTTTGCGGCTGGAACGGATCAAGGAATGACTTGTGCTCGCCCGAGGTGTAGGTGCGGCGTTCAACACCCAGCTTCTCCATAGCGCCAACAAACCCGTAACCGGCCGCGGTCACACCAATGGAGCCCACCAGGCTGGCCTTGTCGGCGTAGATCTGGTCAGCGGCACTGGCAATGTAATACGCGCCCGAGGCCCCCAGGTCGGAAATCACCGCGTACAGCTTGATATCCGGGTGCAGGCCACGCAGGCGGCGAATCTCGTCATACACATAACCCGATTGCACCGGACTGCCGCCTGGGCTGTTGATGCGCAGGATCACGCCCTTGACCTTGGGGTCTTCAAACGCAGCACGCAGGCTGCTGACGATATTGTCGGCGCTGGCAGGCTCCTTGTCGGCAATCACCCCACGCACTTCGATCAATGCGGTGTAGTTGGCGCCACGGGTCGCACTCTTTTCCATGTCCATGAGCGGGCTGAACAGCGCCAGCATGAGCAACAGGTAAGTGAAGGTCAGCAACTTGAAGAAAATCCCCCAGCGCCGCGCACGACGCTGCTCCTGGACGCCAGCCAGGAGCGTCTTCTCCAGCAGTTTCCAGCTCTTGTCGTCACCGCTTTCAGCCTTTTCAGGCGCTTTCCACTCGTCACTCATGCCATCAACCCCAGCAAAGACTTATTGAGCCCGACTGAGCCAGGCCTGCAATTCAGAAAAATGATCAATCGTGACCCTAGGCTCGTATTGCTGCAACGCCTCAGCGGACTGGGCACCGTAGCTGACGGCCACGCTGTCCATACCGGCGTTGCGCGCCATCATCAGGTCGAAAGAGGCATCGCCCACCATCAGTGCCTGTCGCGGCGAAACGCCGCAATGGGCAAGGATCTGCTCCAGCATCAGAGGGTGAGGTTTGCTGGCGGTTTCATCCGCGGCGCGGGTGATGTCAAAATAATCTTCAAAATCGTGCGCCTTGAGCACCCGGTCCAGCCCGCGACGGGCCTTGCCAGTGGCGACGGCCAGGTGATAGCCCTGGGCGCGAAAAGCCTCCAGCGACTGCAGCACACCGTCGAACAACGGCGAAGGCGTGGCTTCCAGTGCAATGTAGTGATCCGCGTAATGGTCGCGGAACGTCACCAGCTCAGCGTCGCTGATCTGGGGATACAAGGTACGGATCGCCTCAGGCAAGCCCAGGCCGATAATGCCCTTGACCTGCAGGTCAGTGCACAACTCAAAGCCCGAGCGGGTCGAAGCCCTGTGCATCGACTCGACAATCCGACCAATGGAATTACACAGGGTACCGTCCCAATCGAAAATCAGCAGCTTATAGTCAAGGTGCGACACTCAAGCGCTCCACGGTCTTGGCCCACATCTCATCGACCGGCGCCTGCAGCTTCAGCTCGCCGCCGTCAGGCAGCGGCACGGTGAGCATGTAGGCGTGCAGGAACAGGCGCTTGCCGCCCAGGTCGCGGATTTCCTTGGAGAAACCTTCATCACCGTACTTGGTATCGCCAGCAATGCAGTGGCCCGCATGCAGGGTGTGCACGCGAATCTGGTGGGTACGCCCCGTCACCGGCTTGGCCTCGACCAGGGTGGCGAAGTCGCCGAAGCGACGCAGTACCTTGAACAGGGTGAGGGCTTCTTTGCCCTCCTCGTCCACTTCGACCATGCGCTCGCCGGAGCGCAGGTTGCTCTTCTGCAGCGGCGCACGGACGCTCTTGATAGAGCTGGCCCAGTTGCCGCGCACCAGCGCCATATAGCGCTTATCCACGCCATCGCCGCGCAGGGCGGTGTGCAGGTGGCGCAACATGCTGCGTTTCTTGGCGATCATCAACAGGCCGGAGGTGTCGCGGTCCAGGCGGTGGACCAGCTCCAGCTCCTTGCAATCCGGGCGCAACTGACGGAAGGCTTCGATCACGCCGAAATTCAGGCCGCTGCCACCGTGAACCGCAATACCGCAAGGCTTGTTGATCACGATCAGCTTGTTGTCTTCGAAGACAATCGACGCCTCAAGGCGCTGCAACAGGCCCTGGGCCAGGGGCACAGGTTCGTCGCGCTCAGGCACGCGCACCGGCGGCACACGGACAATATCGCCCGCCTGCAACTTGTACTCAGGCTTGATGCGCCCCTTGTTCACGCGCACTTCGCCTTTGCGCAAGATGCGGTAGATCAAGGTCTTGGGCACACCCTTGAGCCTGGCCAGGAGAAAATTATCGATGCGTTGGCCGGCATATTCCGGCGAGACCTCAAGCAGCTGGACGCTGGGGGTCTGGGGGGCGGTAGTCGTCATGGCGGCGATGATAACAATTTTTTATGGAATTGAAGCACTTAATCATTGCTGCTATAGTCGCGAACGCCGCCAAAAGCGGCCTGGACAGAGGACTAGCGGCAAACTGCCGGCCCTGACCATCGCAATTCATCAGGACGCGAGGCCGTCCTACGGGGCGTTCGCCACCCTGGAAGGCTTGAGATTGTAACAAGCGCAGGTGACATGAGGCCTGAAGCGAGTGCAGAAAGCAGAGTGAATACTCGCGTTCTGCGCCGATATTTACGGCCAGTTCACAAAGTGCAGTCAGTCTTGAGCCGGACCACGGCGAATGCTTCGGAAACAACGCCTGTTAAGAGCTGAGTGAGAGCGCAGTCGCCCACACTCAGTCTTGTTTAGCCATGAGCGTGGACTCCCCATTGGAGAACACGGTAAATGCCAACCCGCTGCGGATTCTGCGCGCGGCAGCACCCGAATTATCAGGGATACGTGTAGGGTGGAGATGCACAACCGTCGGACCGTGTAGCACTAGGCTTATATTTAGACGCTTCATCTCGTCCACAGTCGCCGGTTGATTCCTCCTCCTGACCTTAGCTTTTGTTGAAGTGGTGCCTTTGTCACCACCGCTAACAAGCAGGACGCGTCCGTCGCGATACCGGCCCAATTGGCCGATTTTGCTGGACACTGGAGTGGCCAACCACTCTTGACGCACCTGACACCGACCGTGAGAAGTCGTGTGTGCCGAACGCCGTTTCCGGCAGCCCGGAAACCGACGGTACAACATGAAAAGAATGCTGATTAACGCAACTCAACCCGAAGAGTTGCGTGTTGCACTGGTAGATGGCCAACGCCTCTACGACCTGGACATTGAGTCCGGTGCACGCGAGCAAAAGAAGGCCAACATCTATAAAGGCCGTATTACTCGCATCGAACCAAGCCTTGAGGCTGCCTTTGTCGATTTCGGCTCCGAGCGCCACGGCTTCCTGCCCCTCAAAGAAATCTCCCGCGAGTACTTCAAGAAAGCCCCCGAAGGCCGCGTGAACATCAAGGACGTCCTGAGCGAAGGCCAGGAAGTCATCGTTCAGGTCGAAAAAGAAGAACGTGGCAACAAGGGCGCCGCCCTGACCACCTTCATCAGCCTGGCCGGCCGTTACCTCGTGCTGATGCCGAACAACCCACGTGCCGGCGGCATCTCCCGTCGCATCGAAGGCGAAGAGCGCAACGAACTGCGTGAAGCGCTGAACGGCCTGATCGCACCGGCCGACATGGGCCTGATCGTGCGTACTGCCGGCCTGGGCCGCAGCAGCGAAGAAATGCAGTGGGACCTCGATTACCTGCTGCAACTGTGGACCGCCATCAAAGAAGCCTCCCTGGATCGTTCCGCGCCGTTCCTGATCTACCAGGAAAGCAACGTGATCATCCGCGCCATCCGCGATTACCTGCGCCAGGACATCGGCGAAGTACTGATCGACAGCGTTGAAGCCCAGGACGAAGCCCTGACCTTCATCCGCCAGGTGATGCCGCAGTACGCCAGCAAGATCAAGCTGTACGAAGACAGCGTGCCGCTGTTCAACCGTTTCCAGATCGAAAGCCAGATCGAAACCGCTTTCCAGCGCGTCGTCGAACTGCCTTCCGGCGGCTCCATCGTGATCGACCCGACCGAAGCCCTGGTGTCCATCGACATCAACTCGGCGCGTGCCACGAAGGGTAGCGACATCGAAGAAACCGCCCTGCAGACCAACCTGGAGGCGGCTGAAGAAATCGCCCGCCAGCTGCGCCTGCGTGACATCGGCGGCCTGATCGTGATCGACTTCATCGACATGACCCCCGCCAAGAACCAGCGCGCCGTGGAAGAGAAAGTCCGCGAATGCCTGGAAGCCGACCGTGCCCGCGTACAGGTCGGGCGCATCTCACGCTTCGGCCTGCTGGAAATGTCCCGTCAGCGCCTGCGTCCATCCCTGGGCGAGAGCAGCGGCATCGTCTGCCCGCGTTGCAACGGCACCGGCATCATCCGTGACGTTGAATCGCTGTCCCTGGCGATCCTGCGCCTGATCGAAGAAGAAGCCCTGAAAGACCGCACCGCCGAAGTCCGCGCACAAGTGCCGATCCCGGTTGCCGCTTTCCTGCTCAACGAAAAACGTAACTCGATCACCAAGATCGAACTGCGCACCCGTGCCCGTATCGTGATCCTGCCGAACGATCACCTCGAGACCCCGCACTTCGAAGTGCAGCGCCTGCGTGATGACAGCCCGGAAGCCCACAGCGGCCAGACCAGCTACGAAATCGCTGCTGCCGCTGCCGAAGTGGAAGAAGTCCAGCCAGCCGCCGCGACCCGCACCCTGGTGCGCCAGGAAGCTGCCGTGAAGACCGCGCCGGCACGTGCCAACGCACCGGTTCCGGTTGAAACCGCCGCACCGGTTGCCGCACCGGCCGCCCTGCCTGAGCCAAGCCTGTTCAAGGGCCTGGTGAAGTCGCTGGTCAGCCTGTTCGCCACCAAGGAAGAGCCTGCGGCACCGGTTGTGGTTGAAAAACCTGCAACCGAACGCCCGGCGCGTAACGAAGAACGTCGTAACGGTCGCCAGCAGAGCCGTAACCGCAACGGTCGCCGTGACGAAGAGCGCAAGCCGCGTGAAGAACGTGCGCCTCGCGAAGAGCGCGCACCACGTGAAGAGCGTGCACCTCGCGAAGCGCGTGAAGAAACCCCGGCCGTGGCCCGTGAAGAACGTGCACCGCGTGAAGAGCGCGCACCACGTACCCCACGCGCTCCGCGTGAAGATCGCAAGCCGCGTGGCGAGCGTGAAGAACGTGTGCGTGAACTGCGCGAGCCACTGGATGCCGCCCCTGCCGTTGCAGGTGCTGCAGCCACTGCCGCTGAAGAGCGTCCGGCTCGCCAGCCGCGCGAAGAGCGTGCGCCACGTGAAGAGCGCCAGCCGCGCCCACCGCGTGAAGAGCGTCAACCACGTGCCGAGCAAGCCGCTGCAGCCAGCGAAGAAGAAGTACTGACCGGCGAAGAGCAACTGCAGGAAGACGGCCAGGACAACGCCGAAGGCGATCGTCCACGCCGCCGCTCCCGTGGCCAGCGTCGTCGCAGCAACCGTCGTGAGCGTCAGCGTGATGCCAATGGCAATGTGATCGAAGGCTCGGAAGAGGCCGGCGAGAACGCAGAAGGCGCAACCAACGAACCGACCGCTGCCGAACTGGCTGCCGGCCTGGCCGTTACCGCAGCGGTTGCCAGCTCTGTGATCAGCGCACCTGCTGAAGCCCAGGCTAACGAACAGGCTGAACGAGCGACTGCCGCTGTCGAAGAAACCACTGCCGTTGAAACGCCAGTTGCCGAGACCCCAGTGGTTGAAGCACCAGTCGTTGAAGCAACTACCCCTATCGAAGCCCCAGTGGTTCCGGAAGTGGAAGTGGCACCGACCCACGACGCCCAGCCAGAAACCGAAGCGTTTGCGGTAGAACCCGCTCCGGTTGTTGAGCCTCAGCCAGTGGTTGAAGCCGCTGCTGAAGCGCCGGCTGTCGAAGAAGCTGCCCCGGCAGTGCGTGAAGTTCGCGAAGAACAGACCGCCTTCCAGTGGACTGCCGAACCTGCCTCCCCGGTTGAAGCACCAGCGCCTGCCCCCGTGGTAGAAGAAGCGCCTGCGCCGGTTGCCGAAGCAGTGGTTGCCGAGCCTGCGCCAGCTGTCGAGGCTGCACCAGTGGTTGTTGAAGCACCGGTGGTAGCCGAAGTCGAAGCACCAGTGGTAGAAGCCGCACCGGCCAGCGCCCTGACCGAAAACGGCCGTGCGCCGAACGACCCACGTGAAGTGCGTCGTCGTCGCAAGGAAGCTGAGGCAGCTGCCGCCGCTGCTGCTGCTGCCACCCCAGCCGTAGTCGAAGCTGTCGAGGCGCCAGCCCCGGTTGCTGAAACCGTGGTTGAGCATGCTGCTGCTGAAGAAGTGGTAGAGCACAAAGCCCTGGAAGAAGAAAACGAGCCTAAACCCCTCGCCTGATTCCATCAGCCACTAAAAGCCCCGCCTGAGTGATCAGGCGGGGCTTTTTTATGCCGATAACAGCGAAGATCAAATTTAGTCCGCGCTAAAACTCAACCGTTTCGGCAGATCTACATCCCACAGAACCCCCGCATCCTCCACCTGCACTTCCCGAACCCTGGCACGTGCGAACAATGGCTTGCCTCCACGATCACCGGTCAGCGCCATCAAGTCCGGACCCAAAGCGCGACCAAAGGCCACCGGATGCCCATATTCACCCGCCTGCACCGGCACGCTGATGCCATCCTCCTCCAGCACTTCAATCACTCGTTCAATGCTCGATGATTGGATAAACGGCATATCCCCCAAGACCACCAGCCAGCCATCCGCCGACGCACTGGCCGCGACGGCTGCGGCGATGCTTTCACCCATGCCGGCTGACTGCAGCAGCAAGACCTGGCAGCCGTACGCTTCGGCCAACCGAATGACCTCCGTGCGATCCGGCGAGGTCACCAGCCAGCGCGCCACCAGGCTATCCGGCAAATTCACCAATACCTGCTCGATCACCGGACGCATCACGCCATCACGGCCCACGCAATCGGCCAGCAACTTATCCTGGTCAGCCCCCGCCTCGGCTCGGAACCGGCTGCCCTGCCCCGCCGCCAAAACAATCGCCGTCAGCATTACTCAGCAACCACCGGGAGGGGCTTTTTCTGCATCGGCGCCACGCCGTTCTTGATAGCGACAATTTCCGCCATCAACGACAAGGCGATCTCCGCCGGCGTATGGCTACCGATATGCAGGCCAATCGGCCCATGTAAACGCGCAATCGCGTCCGTCGACAAACCCAACGCAGCCAGGTTCTCACGACGCTTCTGGCTATTGACCCGCGAACCCAGCGCGCCGATGTAGAAGGCACTGGAGTTCAGCGCCGTCAGCAACGCCATATCGTCAAGGCGCGGGTCATGAGTCAGGCAGACAATGGCCGTGCGCTCGTCGGTTTGGATATTCAGCACCGCCTCATCAGGCATACCCGGCACGAAGCGGCCGTGCTGCTCTTCCCAGCCGTAGACAAACTCGCTACGCGGATCGCATATCAGTACTTCGAAATCCAGCAGGCGCGCCATTTCCGCCACGTAGCGCGACAGTTGCCCGGCACCGATCAACAGCAGGCGCCAGCGCGGGCCATAGATAGCCCGCAGGCGTTCGCCATCGAAGGTGACCACATCGGTCTTGTTCGCACTGCTCAGGCTCACGCGGCCCGTCGCAAGGTCCAGTTCGCGCGCGACAATTTCATGGGCCTCACAGCGTGCGAGCAACTCCGTTACCCATGCCCAATCGTCCACACGCTCTTCGGTGAGGCGCAGCGTACCGCCACACGGCAAGCCAAAACGCGCCGCCTCATCGCGCGTCACACCGTAGGTCACCAACTGCACCGGTGGCCCGTCATGGGCCAGACGGCCATCCTGCAAACGGGCGATCAAGTCGTCCTCGATACAACCGCCGGATACCGACCCAATAACCACGCCGTCCCCACGCAAAGCCAACATGGCGCCCGGGGGACGCGGCGCGCTGCCCCACGTCTGCACAACGCTATACAACACCACTTGCTGCCCGGCGCGGCGCCATTCGAGCACGCTGCGCAGGACATTTAAATCAACGCTGTCCATAACTTCTCCTGCCAGTCTGCGTTTGGAACGTGCCGCGTGGCGCGAATTTCATCGAGTCATTGACTGTAAGTCAAAATATTCCAAAAAAGTAATCCCACACAAACGCAAACGCCCCGAACCAGTCGGGGCGTTTGCGAATAGCTGTCAGCGTGGGTTCACGCCATCAGCGGCTTACTTGATCACCGGTGCAGGGCCTTCGGCCACGCCCAGGTCATCTTCTTCACGGGTGTCGGAGATACCGCGACCACCGGAAGCCAACTCGCTTTGCAGTTGGTCGGTGTCCAGTTCCTTGACCCACTTGGCCACAACGAGGGTGGCAACGGCGTTACCTACCAGGTTGGTCAGCGCACGGGCTTCGGACATGAAGCGGTCGATACCCAGGATCAGCGCCAGGCCGGCAACCGGCAGGTGGCCGACAGCCGACAGGGTGGCAGCCAGCACGATGAAGCCGCTACCAGTCACGCCAGCAGCGCCTTTGGAAGACAGCAGCAGCACCAGCAGCAGGGTGATCTGGTGGGTGATGTCCATGTGGGTGTCAGTCGCCTGAGCGATGAACACGGCAGCCATGGTCAGGTAGATCGAGGTACCGTCGAGGTTGAAGGAGTAGCCGGTCGGGATCACCAGGCCTACTACGGATTTCTTTGCACCCAGACGCTCCATCTTGATCAGCATGCGTGGCAGTGCGGACTCGGAGGAAGAAGTACCCAGTACGATCAACAGCTCTTCACGGATGTAGCGGATCAGTTTGATCACGCTGAAACCGTGAGCGCGGCAGATACCGCCCAGCACCACCAGCACGAACAGCAGGCAAGTGATGTAGAAGCAGATCATCAGCTGGCCCAACTGCACCAGGGAACCTACGCCGTAGGCACCGATGGTGAACGCCATGGCGCCCAGGGCACCGATTGGCGCGAGCTTCATGATCATGTTGATGATGTTGAACATCACGTGGGCGAAGCGATCGATGAAGTCCAGCACCGGCTTGCCGTAGGCACCCAGGCGATGCAGGGCGAAACCGAAGATCACCGAGAACATCAGCACTTGCAGGATGTCGCCGTTGGCGAAGGCGCCGACGATGGTGTTAGGAATCACATTAAGGATAAAGCCAACGATGCTCTGGTCTTTACCGGCAGTGACGTAGGCCGCGACTTTGGAAGCGTCCAGGGTCGCTACGTCGATGTGCATACCGGCGCCCGGTTGCACAACGTTCACCACAATCAGGCCGATCAGCAGTGCGATGGTGGAAACGATTTCGAAGTACAGCAGCGCATAGCCGCCGGTTTTGCCGACCGATTTCATGCTTTGCATGCCGGCGATGCCGCTGACAACGGTGCAGAAGATGATCGGGGCAATGACCATTTTGATCAGCTTGATGAAGCCGTCACCCAGTGGCTTGAGCGCCACACCGGTCTGCGGGTAGAAATGACCGAGCAAAATACCGATAACGATTGCAACGATCACCTGGAAATACAGGGATTTGTAGATTGGCTGACGAGTCGTCATTGCAAAATTCCTCAATCGTCCCGTGTGGCAAATATCCGCCATTGCCCACGACACTTGAATTGCGAACCCTCCTGCACTGGAGGGATTTGTTGTTTGCGAAGCCTGTAGGACCAGGCCTGCGCTGTAATCCTTATCGCAAACGCCGTGCCACTTTGCTGAAAATCCCTGAGGGCCTTAAGACATCAGGGCTGCGGATTTTAAAGCCCCCACTAAAGTGCCGAATCAGCTGGCGGATTTCCGCCGCACCGCCCAATCCCGTCCTACAATTTGGCGGATATCCGCCTTGTCGCCCTGCCAGGGGATGACTACCATCCGCCATTCCATGGACGAGGGCCCCGCATGCGTGAACGTACCATCGCCAGTCATTACGCCCGGGCAGCCCTCGGCGGTGCGCGTCGAGCCGGTTACGACTATTCGGGCCTGTTGCAACAGCTGGGTATCACCCCGGAACTGTTGACCGAACCCCGCGCCCGCATTGCACCCGAGCAATTTACCCGGCTGCTGCAAATGCTCTGGCTGGCACTGGACGATGAATACCTGGGGTTCGCCGACGGGCCGAGCAAACGCGGCACCTTCGCCATGATGTGCCATGCGCTGATCCACTGCCGCACCCTGGAGAAGGCTCTGGAGCGCGGCTTGTTATTTTACAGCCTATTCCCACAAGGCCCGCGCTGGCATCTGACACGGGAAGGCGAAATGGCCCGTTTGATCCTGGATGATTCTCAACTGTGGGACCCGGATCACTTCCTCAGCGAATGCCTGCTGGTGATCTGGCACCGCCTGGGCAGTTGGCTGATCGGCCAGCGCATTCGTTTGCAACAGGCCACGTTCAGCTACCCGATGCCGACCCACGCCGCTGAATATGACCTGCTATTTCCCTGCGCCCAGGTGTTCGGTGCCCCGCACAGCAGCCTGGTGTTTCCCGCCCGCTACCTGAGCCTGCCGCTGTTGCAGGACGAGCGCACCCTCAAGCATTTCCTTGAGCGCTCCCCCGCCGACCTGCTGTCACGCCCGGATGAAGGAGACAGCTTGAGCAGCCAGTTACGCCGGTTGTTAAGCCGCGACCGCACGCCTTGGCCAGACCTGGAAGCCGTCGCTCGGCACTTGCACGTCAGCCCGCAAACCCTGCGTCGACATTTGCGCGAAGAAGGCACCAGCTTTCAGGCGCTCAAGGATGAATTGCGGCGGGACATCGCCATCTACCACCTGGGGCGGGCGGATCTGTCCTTGCAGGAGATCGCCGAGCAGCTGGGGTTCTCCGAACCGTCGGCGTTTCATCGGGCGTTCAAGAAGTGGACGGGGCTGACACCGGGAGACTATCGGGCGCAGGAGAGTTAGCGCTGCGTCGTTTGTGAGGGCCTCATCGGGGGGCGAGCCCCCTCCCACCTTTGACTGTGTTTACAAAGTCTGATGCGTGAATAAATTCAAACTGTGGGAGGGGGCTTGCCCCCGATAGGGCCAGCCCAGCCACCAAAGATCACACAGACGGAAAGTGAATCTTGAACGCCGCGCCACCCAGCGGTGAATCCCCCAGCGTCAGTCGCGCGCCGTAGCTTTCTATGATGTCCTTGACCACCGCCAACCCGATCCCCTGCCCCGGATGCTGACGGTCCAAGCGCTCGCCCCGTTGCAGAATCCGGGCACGCTGGTCCGGCGGCACTCCGGGGCCGTCGTCCTCGATGCACAACTCGATGCCTTCAGGATTTTCCACCAGGCTGATGCGCACTTCACTCAGGCACAGCCGATAGGCGTTTTCCAGCAGGTTGCCGAGCAATTCAAGCAGAGCGCCCTTCTCGATCGGGACATCGCATTCGCCCGGCAATTCAAAGGCCACCGTGACGGCCTTGTCGCGGTAGACCTTGCCCAGGGTATCGCAGAGGCTTTGCAACACCGGCTCCAGGCGCACCTGATGGCGCACCAGGCCGCTTTTGCGCAGGCTCGCACGCTGCAACTGGTAGCTGATCTGCTGGCTCATGCGCTCGATCTGGGATTGCAGCACCCAGGCCTGGTCACGGTCTTCCGGGCGTTGCGCCATGTCTTCGCTGACGCTTTGCAACACGGCGAGCGGCGTTTTCAGGCTGTGGGCCAGGTCATCGAGGGAATCTCGGTAACGCGTTCGCTGCTCGCGCTCGCTGTGCAGCAGGCGGTTAAGGGAGCCCGTGAGACGCAGCAATTCGCGAGGGTGTTGTTCGGAGAGGCTTTCGCGGGTACCGCCTTCGATCTGGTCAAGCTCCTGGCTCAACCGCCGCAGGGCTTGCAGGCCCCAGGTCAGGCCCAACCACAGCAAGGTCAGCAGTACCAGAAGTGCCGCGCCGAAGCCCAGGTAAAGGTTTTCGCGCAGGCCTTCGAGGGTCAATTGGTATTCGCGCACCGGTTGCAGGGCCACGATACTGAACGCCGCACTCTTGCCGCCAAGCAACTTGACCTCGACGTCGTAGACGAAGAACTCCTGACCGTCGGCCTCGCGAATCCGCGCAAACTCGTTGCCGCGCCCGTCATAGCGCGGCTTATAGTTGATGTTTTCGTCCCGGGTTGCCCGCGAACGCCACACCAGGTGGCCTTCGCGGTCATAGATATAGCCGAGCAACCGGCTATCAGTGAGGTTGAAGCGTTCATCCGGCAACTGCGCCGGCATCTGCAGGCGATTGTTTTCCACCCGCGCGGCGGAGATCAGTGTGGTGACGTCCGACGCCAGGCGCTGCTCGATGGAATCCTGCAATGCCAGGCTGAACGCGCCCTGCATGGCGGGCAACAGGCCCAGCATAAACAGCACGGCCAGGGTGGCGGCCGCCAGCATCAAGCGCACACGTAGCGAGCGAATCAACGGCAGCGCTCATTGAACAGGTAGCCCAGGCCGCGCACGGTGTCGATCGGCTTGAACCCCGCAGGGCCTTCCAGCTTGCGGCGCAGGCGGCCGACCAGCACTTCAATCACATTCGGATCGCGCTCATCGTCGTCGGGGTAGAGCTGCTCCATCAGACGGTCCTTGGCGACGACCTGCTGGTGATGGCGCATCAGGTATTCGAGGATGCGATATTCATAGGCGGTCAATGCCAGGGGCTGTTCATCGAGGGACGCTTGCTTGCGATTGAGGTCCAGCAGCAAGGGCCCGGCGACGATGGTCGACTGGGTAAACCCGCTGGAGCGGCGCAGCAAGGCGTTCATCCGCGCCTCCAGCTCTTCGAACTGGAACGGCTTGACCACGTAGTCGTCGGCACCGGCGGCCAGGCCTTCGACCTTGTCCTGCCAGTTGCCGCGCGCGGTGAGGATCAGGATCGGAAAGGTCTTGGCCTGGCTGCGCAGTTGGCGGATCAGGTCCAGGCCGCCCATGCCAGGCAGGCCCAGGTCGATGATCGCCAGGTCATGGTTGAATTGACCGGTCTGGTACAGGGCCTCTTCGGCATTGGCCACGGCTTCGACCACGTGGCCGCTGTCGGTCAGGCGGGTAAATAGGTGATGACGCAGCAGCGCCTCATCTTCCACCACCAGCAATTTCATAAGGCTCTCCAAAGCAAATCAACTGTCCGACAGAGGGATATCATAGCGGCCCTGCAGGTCTTGCGGGCGCAGTTTAATGCCGTTGAACTGGCCGGTCAGGTGTTCATAGCCGGCGCGATAGCTCGGCTGCGGGGTGGCCTGGCCCAGAGACTGGCCCCAGGGCGCGGGCTGACTGCCGACGTCTTCGATACTGACACGCTGCATAACGATGCTGGATTTCTTGGTTTTCTCACGGCCGAATGCAGCAAAGGCACCCTCGGAGGCCTGAACCCCAGCGGTAGCACTGAGCATGGTTAACGCCAACATCAGCTTTTTGATCGCAGTCATGGTGTTACCTCATTACGCGTTTGGCTGTGAGGCCAGACTACGCAGGCGCCCCTGAACTCCCCCTGAACAGGCTCTGAACCTCACCTGAACCACGGCGGGCTATCCTCTTGTGCATCAACTCGGCAAAATACCGCCCCATGACGCCCGTACCCGCTTGCTGCACCCCACTCGACGCCCATTGGCCGCTGCCCGACCCCTTGCCGGGCACGGTGTTTCTCAGCACTCGGTTCGACCCCGCATTGCTGGCACCCGGCGACTTCCAGCACTGCGCCGTGCCGCCACCGGCAAGCATCCAGCGCTCGGTGGCCAAGCGTCAGGCCGAGTTTCTCGCCGGTCGCCTGTGTGCGCGCGCGGCCCTGCAACAGCTCGATCACATTAACTGCATCCCGGCGATCGGCGAAGACCGCGCACCGGTGTGGCCCGCCCATATCAGTGGCTCCATTACCCACAGCACCGGGCATGCTGCCGCGATTGTCGGGCACAAGGCGCAATGGCGCGGGCTGGGGATGGACCTGGAGAATGTACTGAGCCTGGAACGGGCAGAGCGACTGGCCGCGGAGATTCTGACTGCGCAAGAACTGCAGCGTATGGCTGACCTGCCGCGAGAGCAGATCGCCTTGCTGGTGACGCTGACGTTTTCGGTCAAGGAGAGTTTGTTCAAGGCGCTCTACCCGATCGTGCAGAAGCGCTTCTATTTTGAGCATGCCGAGGTGCTGGAGTGGTCGGAGGCCGGGCATGTGCGCTTGCGCTTGCTCACCGACCTGTCCAGCGAGTGGTGCCACGGCAAGGCCCTTACCGCACAGTTTGCGCTGAATGAGGGGCAGTTGTTGAGCCTGGTTGCCATCAGCGCTTGATACACCGCCATCAGAGTTTATCTTGATCCCGGGGCCAACTCAGGCTGAAGCACGCTCCGCCCAGGTTGTTGCTCTTGCTGATCAACGCCCGTCCGCCGTGCCAATAAATGATGCGCCGCACAATCGACAACCCCAGCCCGTGCCCGCCCGAGGCACGTGTGCGGCTGTCGTCCAGGCGCAGGAACGGGGTGAAAATACGCTCCCAGGCACTTTCCGGTACACCGGGTCCGTCGTCCTCCACATCAATGCGACAGCGCACCTGGCCCACCTGATAACTGATCAGCACCTGGCCCTGAGCGTGGCGCATGGCGTTGCTCACCAGGTTTTGCAGGGCGCGGTGCAAGTAGCGCGGCTCGGCATCGACCCAAGCGTCGTCCCAATGTGCCGACGACAGGCAAATACCCCTGGCCACGTTCACCTGCGGACGCAGTGGCGATAATTCGCCTATCACCTGGTCAAGCAGCGCATCGAGATCAACCCGTTGGAAAATCAACGCCGGCGCACCCTGCTCAAGCCTTGCGTAAGTGAGCATTTCATCCACCAGCCCATCGAGATCCTGGATATCACTGTCCATGCCTTCCAGGTACTTTCTCCGCGCTTCAGGCGTGGCAGCGTCGCCGATCATCTCCAGGCCGAAGCGCAGGCGTGCCACCGGCGTGCGCAGTTCATGGGACACCGCGCGCACCAGTTCGCGCTGGATTGCCAGCAGTTGCTGCAGGTGCTCGGCCATGCCATTAAAGGCCGCCGCCAGGCGCCCCACCGAGTCGGCCCCCCGGGCTGGCACACGCACCTCGAGATTGCCTTTGGCGATGCGCGTGGCGGCGGCTTCCAGGCCTCGAAGCCTGCGTTCAAGCTGACGCACCAATAAATAGACAATCAGGCCGATCAGGGTCAGGCCGATCAAGGCGATCAGGACCAGCCATTGCGCCGGGTACGGACTCATCTGATACAGCGGGCCGAGCTCCAGCACCCAGGGTGTTCCGACCATACCGGCAAACACGCGGATCGAATCGCCGCCCTTGCCCAGGGCCATGACCGTATCGCCCTCCGATACGCGGCGGCGTTGGTCGTCGTCCATATCAGCCTGATCGAGGGTCATCAGGTGCATTTCGAAACCAAAGCCCTTGGCTTCCTTTATATCCGCCAGCCGTTGCGGCTGCTCGGCCACGGGGAATCGCACCAATTCGTCGGCCAGCAGGTAAATGGTCGCGCGGGCCAGTTGCTCGCTGATCTGCTGCACCTCTCCCGTAAGCACCCACTGTTCCTTATCGCTGACAAGGCGCAGCACCCGAGCGGCGTGGGGGCCAGTCTGCTCCACCAGCACCTGGCCGCGTTGCAGGCGCGTGCGCTGGCTGAGGTCCAACTGGGCATCGGTGAGGCTGCGCAATGCCAGGGGGATGCCGAGCAAACGCTCCCACACCGCCAGGGCGCGCTGGCGCTCGATGGCGCTCATGGGCTGCAGGTTATCGCCCATCAAGGCAAAGGTGCCGTGGGCCAGGCGCTCGCGGTATTGGCCACTGCGCACCTCGTTGAGCAGGTGCAGGGCCAGCACGCCGAGCAGCGCCACCAGAATCAGCGCCGCGCACATGCCGCCATAGATACGCAGGAAGATCGAGTTCACAACGGCATATCGGCAGCGGCTTCAGGGACGAACAAGTAGCCTTTGCTGCGGATGGTCTTGATCAACCGTGGGTGGATCGGGTCATCGCCGATTTTCGGGCGAATCCGTGAGATGCGCACATCAATGGAGCGGTCCTGGCCGTCGTAGCCGATGCCGCGCAGGGCGATAAAGATTTCTTCGCGGGACAGGATCCGCCCGGCATTCGCCACCAGCAGCCACAGCAGGTCGAACTCGGCACTGGTCAACTCGATACCTTCACCCTGCAGCCAGGCTTCGCGCAGGGCGCTGTCCACCACCAGCGGGCCGAATTGCAGGCGCCGCTGGCTTTCCACGCTGGCGGGTTCCGCCGCCTCACTGCGGCGTAACAGGGCCTGGATACGCGCGAGCAAAAGGCGCGGGCGCACCGGTTTGCACACGTAGTCGTCGGCACCCATGTCCAGGCCGAGCACCTGGTCCATGTCGTCGGTGCGGGCGGTGAGCATCAGGATCACGCCGTCGTAGCGTTCGCGCACTTTGCGGCAAATGCTCAGGCCGTCTTCGCCGGGCAGCATCAGATCGAGGATCACCAGGTCCGGTTGCTCGGCGACGATCCGCGCCGCGGCGAGGGCGCCATCACCTTCCACGCAGACCCGCAGGCCGTTGCTCTCCAGGTAATCGCGGGTCAACTCGGCGAGTCGCTCGTCGTCCTCGACGATCAGGATTTGCCAGGCTTCTTGCTCCACGGGTGAACCTCGTTGTTATAAAGGGATGCGTTGGCCGAGCAGGCCACACCTTATTTGTAATGTTTTGAGGGCATAACAAAGGCCGATTGTAGCCATGGTCAAGCCCACTCGCACAAGCCGGGAAATCCATTCGGTGATCGCGCTTTTCTGTGATAGGGTTCGCGCCCTCAAAAATCCAACCGGCTGTTTTCAACTTGGAATATTCAGTGACAAACGGCCGAATCCAGCAGTGCTGCGGCCTACACGGGTGTTCCACGTTTCATACACATTTTACCCACAACGTTATCCACAGGCAGTACGTTGCTAAGCCCCCCAAAACGCATTATCTTGTAGCTCGGCGCTAAAAAAACCCTACATGTAGGGTTTTCAGCGAAAAGACCCAACACAAATCAGACAAGAAACTCAAGCCCTTTCTTGCTCCTGTTTGGTCTAATCCAAGCATTTTTTGAAAGCCCAAACCGCTCAAGCGGATGGCAGCCGTTTTCCAGCTCCAACAGCGGAAAACGGTACGGGTGTTGCAGTGCTTGAACCTGGCAACTGTCACCCACCAGGAATACGGCCAAGGGCGTTTGAGCCCCGAACCGAAGACTTCGGCATGGAAGCGGCGCGATCAGCTCCCTTCCTCCTGTCCCGAAGTTGTTATGCCAGGCCCAGGCCTGCTGTAAGTGCTTCAGGACGGAACGGTGGGCACCGTGATGGTGCCCAAATAAATATAGAAATGTGGAGACAACCCCCCATGCAAACCGACACAACTCGCGAGAACCCGCAAGGCTCCGTGCCGCAGGCCGCTGATTCGAATATGGATCTGTCCGCCACTGCACCTGGCCAATTGCGCGTGATCAAGCGTAACGGCACTGTCGTTCCTTACACCGATGACAAAATCACCGTCGCTATCACCAAAGCGTTTCTTGCAGTTGAAGGCGGCACCGCTGCTGCCTCGTCGCGCATCCACGACACCGTTGCCCGCCTGACCGAACAGGTCACCGCGACCTTCAAGCGTCGCATGCCGTCGGGCGGCACCATCCACATCGAAGAAATCCAGGACCAGGTCGAACTGGCCCTGATGCGTGCCGGCGAGCAGAAAGTGGCCCGCGACTACGTGATCTACCGCGATTCGCGCGCCAAGGAACGTGCCGTCCGCACCCCGGCCGAAGAAGCCGCCGTGCAAGCGCACCCCTCGATCCGCATCACCCTGGCCGACGGCAGCTTTGCCCCGTTGGACCTGGGCCGCCTGAACACCATCATCACCGAGGCCTGCGAAGGCCTGGAAGAAGTCGACGGTGACCTGATCCAGCGCGAAACCCTGAAGAACCTGTACGACGGCGTGGCCCTGACCGACGTCAACACCGCCCTGGTGATGACCGCCCGTACCCTGGTTGAACGCGAGCCGAACTACTCGTTCGTGACCGCGCGCCTGCTGATGGACACCCTGCGTGCCGAAGGTCTGGGCTTCCTGGGCGTGGCCGACAGCGCCACCCACCACGAAATGGCCGACCTGTACGCCAAGGCGCTGCCTGCCTATATCGCTAAGGGTATCGAATTCGAATTGCTGAACCCGGTCCTGGCCACCTTCGACCTGGAAAAACTCGGCAAGGCGATCAACCACGAGCGCGATCAGCAGTTCACCTACCTGGGCCTGCAAACCCTGTACGACCGTTACTTCATCCACAAGGACGGTATCCGCTTCGAACTGCCGCAAGTGTTCTTCATGCGTGTGGCCATGGGCCTGGCGATCGAAGAGAAGCACAAAGAAGACCGCGCAATCGAGTTCTACAACCTGCTGTCGTCCTTCGACTACATGTCGTCCACACCGACCCTGTTCAACGCCGGCACCCTGCGTCCACAGCTGTCGAGCTGCTACCTGACCACCGTGCCGGATGACCTGTCGGGCATCTACCACGCGATCCACGACAACGCCATGTTGTCCAAATTCGCCGGTGGCCTGGGCAACGACTGGACACCAGTGCGTGCACTGGGTTCGTACATCAAGGGCACCAACGGCAAGTCCCAGGGCGTTGTACCGTTCCTGAAAGTCGTGAACGACACCGCCGTAGCGGTCAACCAGGGCGGCAAGCGCAAAGGCGCAGTGTGTGCCTACCTGGAAACCTGGCACATGGACATTGAAGAGTTCATCGAGCTGCGCAAGAACACCGGTGATGACCGTCGTCGTACCCACGACATGAACACCGCCAACTGGATCCCTGACCTGTTCATGAAGCGCGTCTTCGATGACGGCAAGTGGACCCTGTTCTCGCCATCCGAAGTGCCGGACCTGCACGACCTGACCGGCAAGGCCTTCGAAGAGCGCTACGAGTACTACGAAGCCCTCACCGAGTACCCTGGCAAGGTCAAGCTGTTCAAGACCATCCAGGCCAAAGACCTGTGGCGCAAGATGCTGTCCATGCTGTTCGAAACCGGCCACCCATGGCTGACCTTCAAGGACCCATGCAACCTGCGCAGCCCGCAGCAGCACGTGGGCGTGGTCCACAGCTCGAACCTGTGCACCGAGATCACCTTGAACACCAACAAGGACGAGATCGCCGTTTGCAACCTGGGCTCGATCAACCTGCCGAACCACATCGTCAACGGCAAGCTGGACACCGCCAAGCTGGAGCGCACCGTCAACACCGCCGTACGCATGCTCGATAACGTTATCGACATCAACTACTACTCGGTGCCACAGGCGCAGAACTCCAACTTCAAGCACCGTCCGGTCGGCCTCGGCATCATGGGCTTCCAGGACGCGTTGTACCTGCAGCACATTCCTTACGGTTCGGATGCGGCGGTCGAGTTCGCCGACAAGTCCATGGAAGCGGTCAGCTACTACGCGATCCAGGCTTCCTGCGACCTGGCCGACGAGCGCGGCGCCTACGAGACGTTCCAGGGTTCGCTGTGGTCCAAGGGCATCCTGCCGCTGGATTCGCAACAGATCCTGATCGAGCAGCGTGGCCAGAAGTACATCGACGTTGACCTGAACGAATCCCTGGACTGGGCACCGGTACGTGCCCGTGTGCAGAAAGGCATTCGTAACTCCAACATCATGGCCATCGCACCAACCGCGACCATCGCCAACATCACTGGCGTATCGCAGTCGATCGAACCGACCTACCAGAACCTGTATGTGAAATCGAACCTGTCGGGCGAATTCACCGTGATCAACCCGTACCTGGTCCGCGACCTGAAAGCCCGCGGCCTGTGGGACTCGGTCATGATCAACGACCTGAAGTACTACGACGGTTCCGTGCAGCAGATCGAGCGCATCCCGCAGGAACTCAAAGAGCTCTACGCGACAGCGTTCGAAGTGGACACCAAGTGGATCGTCGACGCCGCCAGCCGACGCCAGAAGTGGATCGACCAGGCTCAGTCGCTGAACCTGTACATCGCCGGCGCATCGGGCAAGAAGCTCGACGTGACCTACCGCATGGCCTGGTACCGTGGCCTGAAAACCACTTACTACCTCCGTGCCCTGGCCGCGACCAGCACCGAGAAATCGACCATCAACACCGGTAAGCTGAACGCTGTTTCCAGCGGCAACCATGGTGATGATTCGGTGCTCGCCGCACCGGCCGGCCCGGCCCCCGTGCCAAAGGCCTGCGCGATCGACGAGCCGGATTGCGAAGCT
The DNA here is from genome assembly GCF_024809815.1 of Pseudomonas sp. BIGb0381. Lineage (NCBI taxonomy): Bacteria > Pseudomonadati > Pseudomonadota > Gammaproteobacteria > Pseudomonadales > Pseudomonadaceae > Pseudomonas > Pseudomonas sp. BIGb0381. Next base: position 371,864 of record NZ_JANUEN010000003.1, on the reverse strand, counting down.
TGCCAGTAAGCTGAGGCACTTTCAGGTTTAACTATCTGAAACAGCCAGCCCCCTGTAAGTCCAGGACTTCAACCAGGCTTACAGAGGGCTTTTTTTTGCAAAAAATCTCTCTTCTTACTTACGCATATCCCCGCTTAAAGCCCCAGGCAATCAAATTGGGATCAGTGCGTGTATCGCGGAATCTCGTACCCCATCGATCCTCACTACGGCCCATTACCGCCACCGAATGTGTCGAGTTGTCCAAGGTACCGGGCCTGCCACTGGCCAATTCAGAAGGACTGACTCTCTCAACAAGATTTTTATAGCCCAACCGATCAAAAGTCTCCTTAGCCCACTCCCCATCATTGATGCTGTCAATGGCTTCGCTGAAACTTCTCCCGGAAACCCCATCGTTACGCTGGTTCATTGCCTGAACGTTGTTCACGGCCAACATAAGATTCATAAACCCAAGCAACTTGGGATCCTGTCCCCATAGTTGAGCCTTTGCTGCTGACTCACGGTACTGCGCTTGTGTAACCCGGACATGCTTGCCGTCTTTGAGGGTTACATCATAATTGCCCGCCGAATCGCGCTTGATATCTTTAAACACACCCGCCGGCCCATACTGCGCAATCATCGCCTTACAGGCCGAGATAGCTCCGCAATTGCCTGCTTGCCCCTGATAAGCACCGGAAAAAAGATCTTTCGGCATTTCACCAGGTTTGTAGCTACCCGGCTCGAAATTGGTTTGATGAGTTCCCGCCGTGACCGGCAAGTTACCCATCCTCTCTCCTAACGCTAAGCCCCCACGGTCTACCCCCCCGCCCTTGTAGCGACCGCTACCACCACCGCCACCACCTGAACCACCGACACCTCCCCCGCGGCCTGCCTGCGATTCAGCATCACTAGATACGTCATCTGGAAACAGCTCAGGAAACAGTGCCTTCATAAACTCAAGCCAACTGTTAGGCGCGTCTTTCTTTAGCTGCTCAATAATCTCCTTGAACTTGTCCTCCCCCAACTTCTTGCGCAAATCATTCAGCTTGTCACGCAAGTCTTGAACAGTTTGGTTCTTGGAGGTTTTCTGAGCCTCCTCCAGTTCCTTGAGTAGTGTTAAAACGGCGTCCTTATCTTTAGTTATGCTGTCTTGGGTTTCCTCGGTGCGCGGTGCACCCGTTCCACCATGCCAATACACCTGATCCCTGTTGCCCGATATCAATCCGCCCCACATAGCCGTCGCCCTTTACAGACCTATGGCCCAATGGGTGGAGCAAAAGGTGTAGGCAGTTCCATCAAAACGTGTGACTTCTTGAGCAGGCAGCCCTTCCAAAAAATCAATGCAAAAAAAACCCCTCGGCCGAGGGGTTCTTTCTTTTTGGGGGTCAGACCAACAGCATCAGGTCATCTGAATGATGGTCTGCATGATGGTGCTCTGGGTGGAGATGGTCTTGGCGTTCGCCTGGTAGTTGCTCTGGGCCTTGATCAGGTCCACCAGCTCGTTGGTCAGATTGACGTTGGAGTTCTCCAGGGAGTTGGCCACGATCGAACCCAGGGTACCGGATTGCGGGGTATCGTAACCTGGCTGGCCCGAGGCGAAGGTCTCTCTCCAGGTGGTGCCGCCGGCTGGCTGCAGGCCCTGCTCGTTGTTGAAGCTGGCCAGGGAGATCTGGCCGATGGCCTTGCTCTGCTGGTTGCTGAACGTGGCGAACATTACGCCATTGCCATCGATTTTCAGGCCGGTGATCTGGCCGGTGGCGTAGCCATCGGTGATCGGAGGGTTACGGTAGCTGGCCGAGTTGTGCTGGGTGATGTTGGCCATGTTGATGGCGATTCCCGCTGGGTTCGCCGTCGCACCGTTTGCCGTCCAAACACCATCGGTCACTGTACCGGGGACCCAGCCGGTAATGGTCAGGGTGTTATTGGCCACACCGCCCGTCGTGACACTGGTGAGCGTGCCCGAACCGTCAAAGGCCAGCGTCGACGGTACCGGTGGGGTGGCCGGGGTGCCGCCCGTCGGCGGCGAACCGTCTGGGTTACGGCCATCAATCAGGGTGTAGGCGTTCCACTTGTTGCCGTCTGTTTTCACCAGGTATTGCACCATCGGGTGTGCGTTGCCTTGGGCATCGTACAAGGTGGTGCTGTACTGGGTGGTGAAGGTACTGGTGTCCGTCGGGTCGAATGGCTTGAGCGTCTGGTTGATCACCGGTTCCGAGGAGTTCAGGTTACTGGTGGAGTCCACCTTGGTAGACGCCTTCGGCGGCAGGTTCGACAGGTTCAATTGCAGGTCGGTCAGACCGCCCTTGATGATTTTGCCCTCATCGTCCGCCGCGTAGCCTTGCAAGCGCGAGGTACCGGTATTGTTGGTGATATAGCCGTCTTTATCGGCACGGAAAGCACCGCTGCGGGTGTACTCCAGCGAGCCGTCGCTACCTTTCTGCACGAAGAAGCCGCCGCCCTGGATCGCCATGTCCAGGATGCCGCCACTGCCGTTGACGTCGCCCTGGGTGAACTGTTGGGACACCGCTGCCAGGTTCACACCGTTGCCGATGCTGTTCTGGCCGGTGCCCAGTTTGGACGCGGCGTAGATATCCGCGAATTCCGCACGGGACGACTTGAAGCCAGTGGTCGCGACGTTGGCGATGTTGTTGCCGGTCACGTCCAGTTGTTTGTTGGCCGCATAGAGGCCGCTAAGGCCGATGTTAAAAGACATGTTTCTCTCCCTCTGCCGTATTTAGCCGGCTCTATGTACCGATAGTCTGAATTTGCGACAGCTTGACGCTGCCCATGCCACCTGCAAGGTTCAGCAGCATTTCGCCGCCGGTCTTGCTCAACGTCACGCTGGTCACCGTTGCCGGCAACGAAGTCGCCATGGCCACCGATTCGCCCTTGTCGTTCTTGGTCGTCGCCGCAAAGGTGTAGGTGCCGGCTGGGGCGACCTCACCGTTGTCGCTCTTGCCATCCCAGATGAAGTCGGAGTTACCCGCACTCTGTGCACCCATATCTATGGTGCGGACCACATTGCCGTCTTTGTCAGTGATCTTGATGGCAACGTTGCCCGTCGCCGCAGTCACCGCCACCGAACCGGTCATGCTCTTGCTCGTGTCCACCAAGGCCTTGTTGGTCTGGGTGATGATCGAACGCCCTACCAGAGACGATGCCTGCAGCGCTTGCGACGAGCTGAAATTACTGGAGATCGCATTCACCGAGTCGTTCAGGGTGTTGATGCCTTCCAGGCTGCTGAATTGCGCCAGCTGAGCCACGAACGCGCCGTTGTCCTGAGGCGACAGCGGGTCCTGGTTTTTCAGTTGGGTCACCAGCAGTTGCAGGAACGCGTCCTTGCCCAGGGACTGGCTGCCCGTCGCGGTCTTGGTAGCGTCGGCGACGGTGGTGTTGTCTGTAGCGGTCTTGACCTTGGAGTTAAAAAGGTCCTGGACTGCCGAATTGGTCGTGGTATCAACGATGGCCATTATTTGGCGCCCCTTATCACTGACCCAGGGTCAGGACCTTCTGCATCATGGTTTTGGCGGTGTTCATCATTTCCGCGTTGGTCTGGAACGAGCGGCTGGCGGAAATCATGTCTGCCATTTCCTCGACCACGTTGACGTTGGGGTAATAGACATAACCCTTTTCGTTCGCGGCAGGGTGGTTCGGCTCGTAACGGGCCTCGAGGTTGCTCTGGTCTTCGACCACACCGAGCACCTGCACGCCCTGGCCGGCGGCATCCTGGTTCTGGAACAGCGAATCGCTGCCACCGCTCTGGCCGCCCTGGAACATGGTGGCGAACACCGGGTGACGGGCGCGGTAGGTCTGGTCGATGCTCGAAGACACGGTCTCGGCGTTGGCGATGTTACTGGCGACGGTGTTCAAGCGCGTGGTCTGCGCGCTCATGCCACTGCCGGCAATATTGAAAACACTGGACAGGGACATGGCTTACTCTCCACGCAGGGCTGACATCAGCCCTTTGAATTTACTGTTGAGCAGGGTAAAGCTGGCCTGAAAGTTCACCGAGTTCTCGGCGTAGGCCGATTGCTCCAGCTGGGCGTCGACGGTGTTCTGGTCGATCGACGGCTGCATCGGCGTGCGATACAGCAGCGACTCGTCCCCACTGCTCAGGCCTTGCGCTTCGATATGACGGCTATTGGTCATGTTCAAGGCGAAGGTGCCGTTCTTGGTCTTGTCCTGCTGTGCGGCGAGCACGGCGGAGAAGTCCAGGTCCCGAGCCTTGTAGTTCGGGGTGTCGGCGTTGGCAATGTTGTTGGCCAGGACTTCGGCACGCTGGGCGCGGAAGCCCAGGGCTTGTTCGTGGATACCGAGCGCTTTATCGAAGCTGATGCTCATGGCGGAAACCTTTAGGCTGACCTGCTGTTCGTTAACAGGGTTATAGCAAGGCGCATGCCAATATCTGAAAACACAGTAAATCAAGGGGTTGCGCGGAGCTTGCCGGGCGGCAATGCCAGAAAAGCGGCAATGGGCTTCCGCGTGGCGCCAGTAAAGCGGCAATGGGGTTTGCCGCTTTCTTCAACTTTGTCGCAGAAACAAATGTGGGAGGGGGCTTGCCCCCGATAGCGGTTGATCAGTTGATGTCTCTATCACTGATACACCGCTATCGGGGGCAAGCCCCCTCCCACATTATCATTTGGCCTGGTAGATGATCCCAGGGCTGCACTGCACCATCTGGAAATGATCCGGCAGGCCATTGAGCGCCTCGGATGCACCGAGGAATAGATAACCGCCACGCTTGAGGGTGCCGTGGATGCGCAACAGGATGTCTTTCTTCACCTCGGCCGAGAAGTAGATCAGCACGTTGCGGCAGAACACCATGTCGAACTTGCCCAGGCTGGCGTAGCTGTCGAGCAGGTTGAACGAGCGAAACTCCACGCGACTCTTGATCGGCGCTTTGACCGCCCATCGCCCCGCCCCTTTCGGGTCGAAGTAACGTTGCAGGCGTTCCTGGGACAAACCACGGCCCAGGGCCAGGCTGTCGTACTCGCCGGTCTTGCAGTTGGTGAGCATGGTGCCTGACAGGTCGGTGGCGACGATTTGCGCCCCGGCTTTAAGCTGGCCCATGTTGGTCCGCTCGAACTCATCGATGGACATCGAAATCGAGTACGGTTCCTGTCCTGAGGAGCAGGCGGCCGACCAGATACGCAGGCGCTGGCCCGGGCTGGCCTTGATGGCCTCCGGCAGCACTTTGCTCTTGAGCACTTCAAAGGGGTAGGTGTCGCGAAACCACAGGGTTTCGTTGGTGGTCATGGCATCGACCACCATCTCCTTGAGCCCACTGCGCGGCTGCCCCTGGATCCGTTGAACCAACTCGCCCAGGGACTTGATGCCCTGCTGCTCCATCAGTTTGTTAAGACGGCTGGATACCAGGTATTGCTTGTTTTCACCGAGCAATATGCCACAGGCTTTTTCCAGGAAGACCCGGAACTGTTCAAAATCCAAATTACCCGTAGACACTGATACCGCCTCTAAAATCGTATGACCGCCAGGGGACAAACCCCTAGCTGTGATCTGCTGCCTTGATCCGGTCGACTACCCGGGATGCCAGGTCATCAGGACGGAATTTGGCCAGGAAGTCATCGGCACCGACTTTCTTGACCATCGCCTGATTGAATACGCCCGACAACGAAGTATGCAGGATGATGTGCAGCTTTTGCATGCGTGGATCGCTGCGTATCTCAGCAGTGAGGGTATAGCCGTCCATTTCCGGCATCTCGATGTCAGAGATCATCATCAAGAATTCTTCTTCCGGCTTCTTGCCCTCGTCCACCAGCTTGCGCAGGTAATCCAGCGCCTGGCGACCATCATTGAGCGCCACAACCTCCACGCCGACGGTTTGCAGGCAGCGGGTCACCTGTTTGCGCGCCACTGAGGAGTCATCCACCGTGAGCACACGCAGCGAGACGGCCTTGTGCGCCGTTTCGGCGTCCACCACACCCACGGAAATCGATTCCGAGGTGGGTGCGACTTCGGCGAGGATCTTCTCCACGTCGATGATTTCCACCAACTGGTTATCAACCCGCGTTACCGCCGTGAGGTAGTGATCGCGGCCAGTACCCTTGGGCGGCGGATGGATCTCTTCCCAGTTCATATTGACGATGCGTTCCACCGAGCGCACCAGGAAACCCTGGGTCTTGGTGTTGTACTCGGTAATGATCACGAATGGGTTCTCGCGATCCTGCAGGCCAGCCGAACCGGTGGCCAGGGCCAGGTCAAGAATCGGGATAGTCGCACCACGAATATTCGCCACACCGCACACCACCGGACTGGACTTGGGCATGATCGTCAGCTTGGGACATTGCAGCACTTCCCGCACCTTAAATACGTTGATGCCATACAGCTGCTTGCCATCCAGACGAAAAAGCAGCAACTCCAGGCGATTCTGCCCTACCAGCTGTGTGCGCTGGTTTACTGAATCCATTACTCCTGCCATGCCATGACTCCTACGCTAAAACTTTTGGCTATACCTAAAAGGGCGGCGCGCCCCCAACACTAAACGGCACGAGCTTTGCTATTTGTTGAATATGGACATTAAAACGACAGTTTCCCGACGCCCTCACCTGACATGGTTTTGCAGATTGCTCTGCGCACCGTTGGCGCTGCTCGCCTTCAGCCTGGGCACCACGGCCCGTGCAGAGAACGTCACCTTGCCTGATCTACTTATCGGCGTCACTCAAGGCTTTCTTGAGTTCACTGTAGAAGATTATCTGGCGACCACACAGACGCCGGGGCGTTATGAAATCCAGGTCAACCAGTTGGACCCGCGCCTGCGCATGCCCATGTGCGACAAGGAATTGACAGCGACCCTGGAAAGCCCCGCCCAACCGATCGGGCGAGTGACGGTAAAGGTACGCTGCGAAGGCGCCTCGCCCTGGACGGTGTTCGTGCCGGCCCAGGTCAAATTGTTCCGTGATGTGGTGGTGGTTGCTCGCCCGCTGAAACGCACGGGCATCATCGCTTTCGAGGACGTTGCACTGCGTGAACGCGACATCAGCCAGATCAGCCAGGGTTACCTGACATCCCTGGACCAGGCCATCGGACAGAAATTGACCCGACCAGTGGTCACCGATCAGGTCATTACCCTGGTGCATCTGGAGCAGGCGGAGGTCATCCGCAAGGGCGATCAGGTGGTGATTTCCGCGAGCAGCGGCGGATTGAATGTAAAAATGCCGGGCGAAGCACTGTCCAACGGCGGCATGAGCGAACAGATTCGAGTCAAGAACCTCAACTCCAACCGCGTGATCAAAGCGCGGGTGACAGCGCCAGGGCAAGTCGAGGTCGCTTTATAGATCACTGGTACAGGACGCTGGGTTTTCCTACACTGTGCACGAGATATCCCGTGCGGAGATTTATTGTCATTCGCGCCTAAAGTTTATCCGGGTATTGCCGAAAACATGGCAAGCGTCCAAATACCCAGAGGTTTTTTATCATGGTCATCGATTTCAGCCGTTTGAATAACGCCCCGACTACGTCAGGCACTACGCGCACCACCAGCCCCAAGGACAGCGTAGAAGCCAAGGCCCCGGCGCTGCCCGCCAAGGCAGAACAGGCCAGTGCCAGCCAAAGCGGGGAATCCGTACACCTGAGCAATGAGGCTCAACAGTTGCAGAAGGTCACTGACTCGCTGCGCGATCAACCGGTAGTCAATAAAGCCCGCGTGGCCGAATTGAAGCAGGCGATCGCCGATGGCAGCTATAAAGTCGACAGCAACCGTGTAGCCAGCAAGCTGCTTAACTTCGAAGCCGAGCGCTAGGCAAAGGCCTGCGCAGGGCTTTTGGACGCTTAAAACCCAAGGCCAGCCATGCATCACGACGAACATTTGCTTCAACTGATCATTGATGATCTAGCGCCGACGCAGCAATTGCTCGAGCTGCTCAAAGAAGAATCACTGGCCCTCTATGGCCGGGACATGCCGTTGCTGGAAGAAATTCTGGCGCGCAAGCAGTCGTTGATCGTCCTGCTGGAACAGCACGGCAAAAAACGCAGCCAGATCCTCATCAGCCTCGGCCTGCCAGCGGACCACGACGGCCTGGCGCAGTTGGCCAGCCACTCCTCGGTCGGCGATCAACTGCTGGCCCAGAGCAAAGAACTCAACCAATTGCTCTCCCAGTGCCAGGAAGCCAACCTGCTTAATGGTCAGTCGATCCAGCTTCAGCAAGCTACGACCGCCAACCAGTTGCGTATACTCCACGGCGGAGAGCCTCCGGCACTCTATAACGCCCAGGGCTCCACCTCGCGCCTGGTCAAGCCAAGCACCCGCAGCCAAGCCTGACACCGGTTTACAGCGCGCCCTATCCAAGGCCCGCCACATGCTGGCAAAATGCCGGTTCTTGCGTGTAGTCGTATTTTGTCTGGAGATGGAAGAACCGTGTTCAACGCCCTTAATGCGGAAGATGCCCCGCAGCCACCCAAGGTCCTCACCACGCCTCTGGAAATCGCCGGCACCTTGCGGATGCTGCAAGACAGCCATGACCCGCTGATCATCACTTTCCACGAACGCAGCCAGCGCTTCCAGAGCTACCTGGTGGACGTCAACCGCGACAGCAACATGCTGGCGCTGGACGAAATGATCCCCCGCGACGGCGAGCGCCACCTCGAAAACGGCGAACCCTTTCGCATCGAAGGTTTCCATGATGGCGTACGCGTCGCCTGGGAAAGCAATGGCACCCTGACCATCGGCGAAAAAGGCGGCCACCGTATCTATACCGGCAGCCTGCCGGACGAGGTGGTCTACCATCAGCGCCGCAACGCGTTCCGCGCCGCACTGAAGCTGGCTCAACTGGTGAATATCGAGCTGGGCGGCGAGAAACTTCAGCTGCCGGTCAACGGCAAACTGCTGGATATTTCCGCCACCGGCTGCAAATTGCGTTTTGAAGGTGATATTTCCGAGCGCCTGCAACTGGGCCAGGTTTACGACCGCTTTATCGCAGCACTGTCGTTTGGCAGCATGACCACCGCCGTCGAACTGCGATACCTGCACTTCGAAGAAAGGATCAACACGACCTTTGCCGGCGTGCGCTTCCATAACATGAGTGGTTTGGTGCAACGCCAGGTCGAGCGCTTTGTGTACCAACTGCAGCGTGAAGCACGACGGTTCGACAAAGACGACGATTTTTGATCTTTAACGATCACAGAAAAAACGGGCAGACCCTTTGGGATCTGCCCGTTTTTGCTTTCAGGGGCGCGCCCTGCTCAATTCGTGGGGATGCTCATCCGGCCCCAGGGGCTCGGGTGGCCCTTCGAAAGCGGGCTCATCCGTCGGCGGCTCTGGATCGACCTGCGGCTCGGGATCGGGGACAGTTTGCATCTGCTCCTGCACCACCTGCTCGTCGACCCGCGGGTCCAGCGCAGCCACCAGCGGTGAACTCGACATACTGTCAGGCATTGCCACGTGATGCAGGGGGGCATCTTCCACCTGGTGCAGATTGGTCACCGCCTTAGGCCGGATTCGCCACACCAGGATCAGCGCGCACAGACTGAAAAATGCGTACAGCATCTGGCTGCCGAACAGCTTCATCACAACACCAGCCAGCAACGGCCCGACACTGGCGCCGATACCGTAGGTCACCAGCAGCATGGCCGTCAGCGATACCCGACGATCCCCTTCCACATGGTCGTTGGAAAACGCCACCGCCAATGGATACAGGCAAAACTGTACGAGGGAACACAGGAAGCCCGCCACAAACAGCACTTCCAGCGGCACTTGGGTCATGATTGCCAACGGCAGTGCCGCCACCGCCAGGCACAAGGCGAAGCAGCGGATCAGCAGCGCGCGGTCATAACGATCCGACAACCAGCCCAGCGGCCACTGCACCAGCAACCCGGCAAAAATGCAGCTACCCATGAACAAACCCACCTGTTCGGTGCTCAACCCCTGCTGGGAGGCATACAGCGGCGCCAGACCGTAGAACGAACCGACGATCAACCCCGCCCCCAACACCGTACTCAGCGACTGCGGCACACGCTTGATAAAGAAGCGCGGCTCCATCGGCGCAGGATGCAAGGCTGCCGGGTGAATGCGCCGAGTCATGGCCACCGGCACCAGGCACAGGGCGAAGCACAGCGCCACCAGCATCAGCAGCTCAAGGCCAAGCTGGGGATGCATTACCAGTATCAACTGGCCCAATACCAGCCCCAGATAGGAGGCGATCATATAACCGCTGAACACCACGCCACGCTGTTTGGCATCTGCCTGCTCATTGAGCCAGCTCTCGATGACCATGTACTGGCACATCATTCCCAGACCCACGATTATCCGCAGCACAATCCAGGCCGGCAGCCAATCGATCAGGCCATGGCCCAACACCGCCGCACCGACAATCCCGGCACAGGTGGCATAGGCACGGATATGCCCTACCCGGGCAATCAGGCGATGCCCGATCTTGCCGCCCAGTACCAGGCCAAAGTAGTTGGCCGCCATCAGCGCACCCACCCATAGACTGTCGACATGGTCGGCCGCCAGGCGCAAGGCCAGGTAGGTACTGAGCAGGCCGGAGCCAATCAGCATCATCAAGGAGGCGAAATAAAGGGCTCGAAAAGATTTCCAGATCTGGCGCATCGGCGTTCCGAGCGGCTCCTTGCGGTGAGAGACAGGGCTATCGGCATGATAGTCCGGGGTGACCGGGTCCGGACAGGCAACATGCGCTGGTTCCGGGGATTATTTTGCTTAACAGCTCAGACGCTGTCGGATGGCGCGCAAGGTACATCGTTGCAACAAATACATCACAGCACCTGCTGTGAACCTTGATCGGCGGCAAGGTTCGACCCGCGAGCAAAAAGATCGAGTACGCACAAAAAAGCCCCGCCAGGAGGTTCTGTGCGAGGCTTTCTTACGGGCTTCGAATCTGGTGTCCCAGGGCAGGTTCGAACTGCCAACCTTCCCCTTAGGAGGGGGATGCTCTATCCAATTGAGCTACTGAGACAAATGACAGCCATCAGGCCAAGGGGACTGCGACAGACGGCGTGCATGTTAACGGCCGAAGTGGGTTTTGTCATGTCGTCCGTGGGCTTTTTGAGTGTAGGCCGAGCCTTACCGGAGCGATCGCGGTTTCGCCCCGCAAATACGGGCACTTGGCCTGATCGTGCAAAATGCAACCCTCCAAAATGCCAGCATTGCAAATTGCAATCACCCGCCCCATCAAATCAAACTCAAACCATTGATTTAATTGGATTAATACATTGGCACGACACCTGCAACAGTTCTCCTGCAAGCCCCATCCAGCCAAGGCATTAAACGGAGAACATGACCATGAACAGCGCCCTTCTGTTAGCTCTCAACACCGTCGCCCTGGCTGCACTGGTGATGTTCCACTTTCAATCGACTGGCAGCAACGACCCCGCTCAGATCAGCCAGCAGGCAGTCCCCCACCACTTGCAACAACGCCCGCAACTGGCCGTGATGACACCGAACGCACAAGCACCAATACGCCTGACTCAAGGCACCCAGGCCGAGCCTGCACCTGAACACTGGGTTTTCTAAGGACACTGATCATGAGCAAATTTGCCTGGCTATTTCTGTGCCTGACCATCGCCACTGGCATTCTGGGCCTGAGTGCAAGCTCTCAGGAGGGGCAAACCAGCGCATTCGTTACTGCCGGTGTTTTCGCAAGCCTGCTTCTGCTGACGCTTGTCATGGGTCGCCGAATCAAATTTGACCCGGTTGTACGCTGACCCCTCCCTTCTCTGCTCTCCCCCTACCTTATGTCGCTTCGTCCTAGTAAATCGGCAAATTGCCACTAGTCTTAAAATGAAGGGCAAAAGGCCACTTTGCTATAGGATGTGCGGCCTCAAACCCTGTGGTGGCCTGGACTTAAGGGAAGTTCCCTCGTGGAATCACTCGTGGAAAAGTTTTCCAACCAGTCCGCAAAAATGCAAATGAGTGCTGGCATAAAGCCTTCAGGCAGTTCAATATTTGTCACAGAATTGACGCCAAGGAACTGGCAAATCTGAGGCATGATGCGGCCTCTTTGCAATTCGGGTTGAACTTTGGTCGTGAGTCTTGTCTTAACACTCATCTTGCGGCCAATTCCAATAACCGCTCCCCTGAACTAACCGGTTAAATATATGCGCCCATTGAAACAGGCAATTTATTCCAGCCGTACGGCTGACAAGTTCGTCGTACGTCTGCCAGACGGAATGCGGGAACGCATTGCCGAGGTGGCTCGCAATCATCACCGCAGCATGAACTCCGAAATCATCGCGCGCCTGGAGCAGAGCCTTATTCAGGAAGGTGCGTTGGGTGACGAGCTGAGCATGCGTCTGGACAGCCCCGAGCTGTCGTTGCACGAACGCGAACTGCTGCAGCGTTTTCGTCAGCTCTCCCACCGCCAGCAAAATGCCCTTGTCTCGCTTATCGCGCACGACGTCGAGGCGGCCGCAGAAGCCAATTGATCTGCAACTGAAAGCCGAAGCCAGCCATGTGCTGGCTTTTTTTTGCCTGGGATTTATAGAGGGCCCGAGATGTTTATCACGTAGCAGCTGGCGAGCCCTGGTGTGGCTGCGTTTGCAGCCTGCCTGACACACCGAAGCCTCGCCAGGGCTCGCCAGCTGCTACGCAGAGGGAGCCCGCGCAAGACAGATCAGAGTAAGAAGATCGTCGCCAAACCGAGGAAGATGAAGAAGCCGCCACTGTCGGTCATGGCCGTAATCATCACGCTGGCGCCCATGGCTGGATCGCGCCCGAGGCGTGCCAGGGTCATGGGGATCAACACGCCCATCAAGGCAGCCAGTAACAGGTTGAGAGTCATGGCGGCGGTCATGACCACACCCAGGGACCAACTGCCGTACAGCAAGTAGGCCACCACGCCAATCACCCCACCCCACACCAGGCCATTGATCAGGCCCACTGCCAACTCTTTGCGCAGCAAGCGCGAAGAGTTAGCGGTACTGACCTGGTCCAGCGCCATGGCGCGCACGATCATGGTGATGGTCTGATTACCCGAGTTACCACCAATGCCAGCCACAATCGGCATCAACGCCGCCAAGGCCACCAGCTTTTCGATGGAACCCTCGAACAGCCCGATCACGCGGGAGGCGATAAACGCGGTAATCAGGTTAACGGCCAGCCAGGCCCAACGGTTATGCAGGGAACGCCAGACTGACGCAAAAATATCTTCCTCTTCACGCAAACCTGCCATGTTGAGGACTTCGGTTTCACTCTCTTCACGAATCAAGTCGACGATTTCGTCGATGGTCAGACGGCCGATCAGCTTGCCGTTCTTGTCGACCACCGGGGCAGAGATCAAGTCGTAACGCTCAAAGGCCTGCGCTGCGTCGTAGGCATCTTCATCCGGGTGAAAGCTCACGGTATCGCTGGCCATCAGGTCAGCAACTTTTTTCTCCGGATCGTTTACCAACAGGCGCTTGATCGGCAGCACGCCCTTGAGAATGCCTTCATAGTCGACCACGAACAGTTTGTCGGTATGACTCGGCAGCTCTTTCAGCCGGCGCAGGTAACGCAAGACCACTTCCAGGCTGACGTCTTCGCGGATGGTGACCATCTCGAAGTCCATCAGCGCACCGACCTGATCCTCGTCATAGGACAACGCGGAGCGCACGCGCTCACGCTGCTGGCCGTCGAGGGCCTCCATCAATTCATGGACAACATCACGCGGCAACTCTGGGGCCAGGTCGGCCAGTTCGTCAGCATCCATCTCCCTGGCGGCCGCCAGGAGCTCGTGATCGTCCATGTCGGCGATCAGGGTTTCACGGACTGAGTCGGATACTTCGAGCAGGATGTCGCCGTCACGGTCAGCCTTGACCAACTGCCACAAGGTCAGTCGATCATCCAGCGGCAAGGCTTCGAGAATGTAGGCAACGTCGGCGGAGTGCAGGTCATCGAGTTTGCGTTGCAACTCGACGAGGTTTTGCCGGTGGACCAGGTTCTCGACGAGGTCGTTATTCGGACCATCCTGGCGGTGCGTGAAATCTTCGACCACACGCTGGCGCTGCAGCAGCTCGATGACTTGAGCCAGGCGATCCTGCAGGCTTTCTTGAGTTTTCTTTACTTCTACTTCGGTCATAGGCGAACTCCACTCCCAGCAGCGGGGCACGCCGGAAGGATCAATCAGTCAATTCATGATTGGTAAAACGGGGTACTGAGTAACTACTGGGTAAGTCCATGGAGGTATTCCACAAGCCCCGGCGGGGCTGACGGGCGCAATGATACACCGTGCGTCCGTTTTTAACGTCAAAAAACTGGAAAGAACAAGCGCTTGCGAGCCAAAGTTGAGTATTGGCCGCACCTATTCAACTGCGACGCCATCACCTGAATGGAAAACACATGAAGGAGGAGAAAAAGATAAAAATCCACACAAGCCCCAGACGGCAAAAAGCCCGCACTAGGCGGGCTTTTTGTTTGTATGGTGCACTCGACAGGATTCGAACCTGTGACCGCTCGGTTCGTAGCCGAGTACTCTATCCAGCTGAGCTACGAGTGCAGATTGTGTTTTTAGACCAGATCACAACTGGTTGAAGCCGAGCTACCTGCATTGCTGCAACTAACTCTTAAATGGTGCACTCGACAGGATTCGAACCTGTGACCGCTCGGTTCGTAGCCGAGTACTCTATCCAGCTGAGCTACGAGTGCATTTGTTGCCGCGCATTATAGGCCGTTCAATCTCTATGTAAAGCTATTTTTTCGTTTAATTTCAACAACTTAGCGAAAAAACCAGATTGCAACGTACTAAGCAAATAATGGCGGAGAACGGGGGATTCGAACCCCCGACACCCTTTTGAGGTGTACTCCCTTAGCAGGGGAGCGCCTTCGGCCACTCGGCCAGCTCTCCGCAACACGGGGCGTATATTAACCACGTTCATCCCCGTTTGCAAACATAAAAAACGATAAAAATTAAAGGCTTGGTTCTTCGTCCTTCTCTTTCTTGATACGCAGGTAAATTTCCTCGCGGTGGACCGCTACCTCTTTCGGAGCATTCACCCCAATACGTACTTGATTGCCTTTGACGCCGAGCACGGTCACGGTGATTTCGCCATCACCGATAATCAGGCTTTCTGCGCACCGACGAGTCAGAATCAGCATACCTTTCTCCTCACGCATTTCATTTCAGGAACAACAGTCTGCAAAAAAAAGGCGTTCGACCTACGACTCGATAGCCATAGCCCTAACGGCCTAAGTATTGTCGAACGCACGCAAAAGACCATGCGCCCTACAAAAAATGAAAGGCGCGGTAAACCGCGCCTTCCTGGCATTGCCTCACTCGCCCTGTCGGGCCGGGGCATCCAGCTCAAAAGCGGTATGCAGCGCGCGTACAGCCAGCTCCAGGTACTTCTCTTCGATCACCACCGAGACTTTGATTTCCGAGGTGGAGATCATCTGGATATTGATGCTTTCCTTGGCCAAAGCCCCGAACATACGGCTGGCAACACCGGCATGGGAACGCATGCCCACACCTACAATCGAAACCTTGGCAATCTTGGTATCGCCGACCACTTCACGGGCGCCAATTTCGCTCGCGGTGTTCTCCAGGATTTTCAATGCCGCATCGTACTCGTTGCGGTGCACGGTGAAGGTGAAATCGGTGGTGTTATCGTGCGAAACGTTCTGCACGATCATGTCGACTTCTACATTCGCATCGCTGATAGGGCCCAGAATCTTGAAGGCCACGCCGGGGGTGTCTGGCACGCCACGGATCGTCAGCTTGGCTTCATCGCGATTGAAAGCGATGCCGGAAATGATCGGCTGTTCCATGGATTCCTCTTCATCAATAGTAATGAGGGTGCCCGGACCCTCTTTGAAGCTGTGCAATACGCGCAGCGGAACGTTGTACTTGCCGGCGAACTCCACCGCGCGGATCTGCAACACCTTGGAACCGAGGCTGGCCATTTCCAGCATCTCTTCAAAGGTGATCTTGTCCAGGCGCTGGGCCACGGACACCACACGCGGGTCGGTGGTGTAGACGCCGTCCACATCGGTGTAGATCTGGCATTCATCAGCCTTGAGAGCCGCCGCCAGGGCCACGCCGGTGGTATCCGAACCGCCACGCCCGAGGGTGGTGATGTTGCCGTGCTCGTCAACACCCTGGAAGCCCGCTACAACTACCACGCGACCGGCTTTCAGATCACTGCGAATTTTCTGATCGTCAATCTGCAGGATCCGCGCCTTGGTATGTGCGCTGTCGGTGAGAATGCGCACCTGGCTGCCAGTGTAGGACACCGCCGGCACACCACGCTTGTTCAGCGCCATGGCCAGCAAGGCGATGGTCACCTGCTCACCGGTAGACACGATCACATCCAGCTCACGCGGCAGCGGCTGTTGGTCACCACTGATTGCCTTGGCCAGTTCGATCAGGCGATTGGTCTCGCCGCTCATGGCCGACAGCACCACGACCAGGTCATCACCGGCATCGCGGAATTTCTTAACCTTGTCGGCCACCTGCTCGATTCTTTCGACAGAACCAACCGAGGTGCCTCCAAATTTCTGTACGATCAAAGCCATTTCCAAGCCGCCTCAGCCCGTAAAGGGGCGCCTAATATCCAATCAACCAGCACAGAACAGCCCGTGACTAGACCACGGACGGGTTAACAGTGCCTTAAATACCTGCCTCGACAAATGGCACGGTCAGGGCCAGGGCCGCATCCAGGGCGCTGGCGTCTACACCACCGCCTTGCGCCATGTCCGGACGACCGCCGCCCTTCCCGCCCACTGCCGCAGCGGCTTGCTTCATCAAATCACCGGCCTTGAGTTGGCCAGTCAGGTCTTTGGTTACACCGGCAACCAGCACGACCTTATCCTCATGGACACTGCCGAGCAGGATCACTGCGCGGCCGAGCTTGTTCTTCAACTGATCGACCAGGGCCAACAGCGCCTTGCCGTCCTGGCCGTCCAGGCGTGCAGCCAGGACTTTCACGTCCTTGACGTCAACGGCCGAAGCCGACAGATCGTCGCCCGCAGCGCTGGCCGCCTTGGCTTGCAATTGCTCCAGCTGTTTCTCCAGCGCGCGATTGCGCTCCAGAACGGCGGACAACTTGTCGATCAGGTTGTCGCGGCTGCCCTTGACCAGGCTGGCCGCTTCCTTGAGTTGTTCTTCAGCCGCATTCAGGTAGGCCAGGGCCGCAGCACCGGTCACCGCTTCAATACGACGTACGCCCGACGCCACGCCACCTTCGCTGATGATTTTCAGCAGGCCGATGTCGCCGGTACGGTTGGCGTGGATACCACCACACAGTTCCACCGAGAAGTTGCCCCCCATGCTCAGTACGCGCACGTTGTCGCCGTACTTCTCGCCGAACAGCGCCATGGCGCCCTTGGCCTTGGCAGTCTCGATGTCGGTTTCTTCGGTTTCTACCGGGGTGTTCTTGCGCACTTGCGCGTTGACGATGTCTTCCAGGGCCTTGATCTGCTCCGGCTTGATCGCTTCGAAGTGACTGAAGTCAAAACGCAGGCGCTGGCTGTCGACCAACGAACCCTTCTGCTGGACGTGCTCGCCGAGCACCTGGCGCAGCGCGGCGTGCAGCAAGTGCGTGGCCGAGTGGTTCAGCGCGGTAGCATGGCGTACGTCAGCGTCGACCTGGGTGTCCACCGGCGCACCGACCGTCAGGTTACCCAGCACCAGCACACCGTGATGCAGGAACGCACCGCCGGTCTTGGTGGTGTCACGCACCTCGAAACGACCGGAGGTCGAGCTCAGGAAACCACAGTCACCGACCTGGCCACCGGACTCGGCGTAGAACGGCGTCTGGTCCAGGACCACAACCGCTTCTTCGCCTTCGCTCAACACGTCGACCGACTTGCCATCTTTATAAATGGCAACGATCTTGGCCGAGCCCACGGTCGCCTTGTACCCGGTGAACTCGGTGGGCACGTCAACCTTGACCAGGGTGTTGTAGTCCAGGCCAAAGGAACTGGCGGAACGGGCGCGCACGCGCTGGGCTTCCATCTCACGCTCAAACCCGACTTCGTCGACGGTCAGCTCGCGCTCACGGGCGATGTCGGCTGTCAGGTCCATCGGGAAGCCATAGGTGTCGTACAGCTTGAACACGACATCGCCCGGCACCACGGTGCCTTTAAGCTCAGCCAAATCCTGTTCCAGAATCTTCAGGCCGTGCTCCAGGGTCTTGGAGAACTGCTCTTCTTCAGCCTTGAGCACACGCTCGATGTTGTCCTGCTGCTGCTTGAGCTCCGGGAAGGCATCGCCCATCTCGGCAACCAGCGCGGCCACGATCTTGTAGAAGAAGCTGCCGGTGGCGCCCAGCTTGTTACCGTGACGGCAGGCGCGACGGATGATGCGACGCAGCACGTAGCCACGGCCTTCGTTGGACGGCAGTACACCGTCGGCGATCAGGAAACCACAGGAACGGATGTGGTCCGACACCACCTTGAGGGACGACTGGCTTTCATTGGCACAGCCAATGGCCGCGGCCGACGCGCTCAGCAGGTTGGTGAACAGGTCGATCTCGTAGTTGGAGTGAACGTGCTGCATTACCGCACTGATCCGCTCCAGGCCCATGCCGGTGTCCACCGACGGCGCTGGCAGCGGATGCAGCACGCCATCGGCGGTGCGGTTGAACTGCATGAACACGTTGTTCCAGATCTCGATGTAACGGTCGCCGTCTTCTTCCGGCGAGCCCGGTGGGCCGCCCCAGATGTCGGCGCCGTGGTCGTAGAAAATCTCGGTGCATGGGCCGCACGGGCCGGTATCGCCCATGGTCCAGAAGTTATCGGACGCGTAAGGCGCGCCCTTGTTGTCGCCGATGCGAATCATGCGCTCGGCGGGCACCCCGATTTCCTTGGTCCAGATGTCATAGGCTTCGTCGTCCGTCGCGTAGACGGTCACCCAGAGTTTTTCCTTGGGCAGCTTCAGCACGCCGGTCAGGAAGGTCCAGGCGAAGGTAATCGCGTCTTTTTTGAAATAGTCACCAAAGCTGAAGTTACCCAGCATTTCGAAGAACGTGTGGTGGCGGGCGGTGTAGCCGACGTTTTCCAGGTCGCTGTTCTTGCCGCCGGCACGTACGCACTTCTGGCTGCTGGTGGCGCGGGTGTAGGCGCGCTTTTCCTGGCCCAGGAAGCAGTCCTTGAACTGGTTCATCCCCGCGTTAGTGAACAGCAGGGTGGGGTCATTGCCTGGGATCAAGGAGCTGGAGGCGACACGGGTGTGACCTTGCTCTTCGAAGAAGCGAAGGAAGGCTTCACGGATTTCTGCGCTTTTCATTAGGTTCTTCCACGGAGGCTGCGGCCAAAGGCCAGTGCGCAACATCATCAGACGGAGCGACGGCAAAAGGCCGCATTATATCGGCCCTTTGCCGGTGGTACAGCGTGTTTATGCGATAGAGAGGTTCAATTAGACGGTCTGCACGCTCATTTGCGCGAAAAATCGACGAATGCCTCGAGCACTTGCTCAATCTGCGCCCGGCTGACATCCAGGTGAGTCACCATCCGCAGGCGCGGTGCGACGCTCAACTTGATCCCGCGCTCGGCGGCAAACGTCTTCAAGGCCTGGGCCTGATCGCCGATCTGCACATAGACCATGTTGGTCTGCACCGGCTCCACCGCGTAACCGGCGTTGCGCAACTCATCGCCCAACCATTGCGCATTGGCATGGTCATCAGCCAGGCGCTGCACCTGGTGATCCAAAGCGTACAGCCCCGCCGCCGCCAGGGAACCGGCCTGGCGCATGCCACCGCCGACCATCTTGCGTAAACGGCGGGCCTTGGCGATCAACGCCGTGGAGCCGCACAGCACCGAGCCGATCGGCGCACCGAGGCCCTTGGACAGGCACACCGACACCGAGTCGAAATGCTGGGCGATCTCCCGCGCATCCACGCCAAGCTTGACCGCCGCGTTGTAGAGTCGCGCGCCATCCAGATGCAGGGCCAGGCCATGCTCGCGGGTAAAGGCCCGCGCCTTCGCCAGGTAGTCCAGCGGCAGCACCTTGCCCTGCATGGTGTTTTCCAGGGCCAGCAGGCGGGTGCGGGCGAAGTGGAAATCGTCGGGCTTGATGGCGTCGAGCACCTGATTCAGGTCGAGGGAGCCATCCGCCTGCACGTCCAACGGTTGCGGCTGGATCGAACCCAGCACGGCCGCCCCGCCGCCTTCGTATTTGTAGGTGTGGGCCTGCTGGCCGACGATGTATTCCTCGCCACGCTCACAGTGGGCCATCAGCGCCAGCAGGTTGCTCATGGTGCCGGTGGGCACGAACAGCGCGGCCGCAAAGCCCAGGCGCTTGGCCAGCTCGGCCTCCAGACGGTTGACGCTGGGGTCTTCACCGTAGACGTCATCGCCGCTGACGGCGGTGGCCATGGCGTCGAGCATGCCGGCGGTGGGTTGGGTCACGGTGTCGCTGCGCAGGTCGATCACAGACATGAAACAAGCCTCGAAGGGGTTCATTAAGATTCTTGTGAGGATGATTACTGCGGGCAAAGCCGCGGAATATCAAGCCCCGCGCGTTCTCAATCGAATACCAACCAAACAAACCGATATAGCCTATCGATACGGCGCTCGTGCAGTTTATGAAAAACCATGTTAAAAACTCTCCGCCACCAGGGTTCTGGTGGCAACGTTCTCAGGGCGGGGTGCAATTCCCCACCGGCGGTAATTGCACGCAATGTGCATAGCCCGCGAGCGCTTGGCGCCTCGAACTGCTCACGCAGAACGGCGACAAGGTCAGCAGACCCGGTGTGATCCCGGGGCCGACGGTCATAGTCCGGATGAAGAGAGAACGGGATTGGCACCTAAGGGCCGCACGCTGACCTCATGCCTGCATGACTCGGCGGTTCGTACCCTTAAAATCCCATTCGATTCATAACGCCCTGTTTTTTTCTTAAACAGGAGTCAGAACATGCAACCCACCGCAATCGACAGCAAAAGCAAAAACCATCACGGCGAGCGCGTCGCGTTTATCCAGGCCTGCTGGCACAAGGATATTGTCGACCAATCCCGCAAAGGCTTCCTCGCCGAAATGATCGCCCAGGGTTACCAGGAGTCGGACATCGATTTCTTCGAAGTCGGCGGCGCCTTTGAAATGCCCCTGCACGCCAAGCTGCTGGCCAAGACCGGTCGTTACGCCGGTATCGTTGCCGCCGCGCTGGTGGTGGACGGCGGAATCTACCGTCACGAGTTCGTGGCCCAGTCGGTGGTCAGCGGCCTGATGCAGGTGCAGCTGGAAACTGAAGTGCCGGTGTTCTCGGTGTCCCTGACCCCGCATCACTTCCATGCCGGCAGCGAACACACCGCATTCTTCCATGAGCACTTCGTGCACAAGGGCCAGGAAGCTGCGCGTACGTGCGCCGACACCCTGCACAAGGTGCGGGCGATCCGTCGCAGCGAGCCACGGGCTGTAGCGGTCTAATCAACACCGCAAAACAAAATGTGGGAGGGGGCTTGCCCCCGATGGCGGTGTCTCAGCTCCAGATGAGCTGACTGACACACTGCTATCGGGGGCAAGCCCCCTCCCACATTTGGATCAGGTTAAGGCTCAGATCTACGCCAGCCCGGCCTCTGTGGTCGGAACAATCAATATCCCCGCCCGCAAGCCATTCTTCACCTTCGGGTTGGGGAAGATGATGCGCGCACCCTCCTCCTCGATCACCCAACGGGTCTTGGCCACGTCTTCGGCCAGCAGATAACCCTTTTCCAATTCCGAAAAGTTTTCCACGTCCGCCGGCAAGTGCAGCAGGAAAGCATCACTGTGCTTGATGACTTCCCGCGACACAGCGAACAGTTTCAACCCGTCCAGGCTGTCAGTCTCAGGCTCGGTGCCTTCGATGATCTGCTTGAGGCGCAGCTCCAGGCGGGAAACGTTCACGCCCTGGTTCTGCCCAAACGGCCGCGCCTTGCCCAGCTCGAGGGTGAAGGCCTCGGCCTCCAGCTGCTCATAGGTAAACGCGGTGAAGGTGATCGAGCTCTTGTTCTGCAGCAGCACCGCTTGCATGCCGGCAGCGTTCAGGCGCGCCAGTTCATGGCGTGAATGCTGGCGGCCCTCCTTCCAGGGGTACAGCGCAAACTGCTCGATCTTCGAGCCGCGAATGGCGGTGTGCAGGTCGTAATGCAGGCGCGAACGGCCCGGCTGGCTGAAGAAGCTGCGGGCCAGCTGTTCAAGCTCGGCGGCGCGCATGGCTTCGGGGCCGATGTTTTTTTCATGCCGGCCGTTGAACAGCCGGTTGACGTCCAATTCAAGGTAACGCTCACCGCGGCGCATGGCCTCGGGGTTGCCGAACAGGAACAGAATACGGGTACGGGGTTTGATCTCCCCACGGGCGATGCCATGCACCAGGCGGTCGAGCAATTCGATCGGCGCGGTTTCATTGCCATGGATGCCGGACGACAGCAGCAGGTCGCTGCCATTGTCCGTTGCTTGCGGCGGGCGCACTTCGAGTGCGCCCTCGCTGAGCCAGCGCATCTGCACGCCGTCGACAGTCAGTTGAATTTTTTGCGCCGGTTCGCGACCGGCGAGGGTCAGTTCAAGCAGTTTGCCAAGGGCGAGCATACGCAGCTTCCTTAGTGGTTGCAGCCTGGGCCGTGGACGTGATCGTCGTCATCACCTTCAACGTCGGCCGGTTCCATTTCCAGTTGCAGGCTCATCAGGTTGGTGGCCAGTGGGCGCATCAGCAGGTTGGCGTATTCGGAGTCGCCTTCTTCCACGTCCACGCCGATCAGCAGTTGGCCACGGCCGTCGTGCTGGATCCAGATTTCCTTACCCTGCCAGACCACGGCGACGCGGGTGCAGGAGGTTTCCAGCTGGGTGCCGTCGGTGTCTTCAAGGATCAGTTGCAGGGTGTCGGTGGTCATAAATAATTCTCAGCCATAGGGTGTAAAAAGAGGTGGCGTTAATTGATCTGGAAAGGATAAACCGAGCCCAGTTTAAGGATTTGCGTCAGTTCATCCAGTGCCGTCCGGCACTCAAGCAGCAATTGCGGGTCAGCCAGGTCGGTTTCGCGCAGGCTGTCGCGGTAGTGCTTGTCGACCCATTGGGTCAGTGTGTCGTACAACGGCGCGGTCATGATAACCCCTGGGTTCACCGCTGCCAGCTCGGTTTCGTTCAGGGCCACGCGCAAGCGCAGGCAGGCCGGGCCGCCGCCGTTCTGCATGCTTTGCTTGAGGTCGAAGACTTTTACTTCGCGGATCAGACCAGCGGAGGCCGTCAGGCCTTGCAGGTACTGCCACACGCGCTCGTTGGCGCGGCATTCTTCCGGCACGATCAGCAGCATCGAGCCGTCGGCACGGGTCAGCAACTGGCTGTTGAACAGGTAGGAACGTACCGCGTCCTCGACGCTGACCTGGGCACGCGGCACACACACCGACTGGAAGTTGCCGCCCAGCTTGCCCAACTTGCCCTGCAACTCGGCCAGCATCT
Organism: Pseudomonas sp. BIGb0381; assembly: GCF_024809815.1. Lineage (NCBI taxonomy): Bacteria > Pseudomonadati > Pseudomonadota > Gammaproteobacteria > Pseudomonadales > Pseudomonadaceae > Pseudomonas > Pseudomonas sp. BIGb0381. Next base: position 348,576 of record NZ_JANUEN010000003.1, on the reverse strand, counting down.
GTTCGGTATGGAGGAATGCGTCCTCGTGATAGAACAGCACCTCGCCGTTGCCCACCGCGATCACGTCGTTGTGGAACACGCCGGCATCGATCACCGCCGGGTTCTGCTGGGCGTAGACCACGCCTTCATCCTTCAGGCCGTGCAGGCGGGCGACCGCCTGGGAGGCTTCGAGGGTCTGGCGCGCCGGGTACTTCTGCGGGGCCGGGTAACGAGGGTCGAACGCGCTGCGCCCGAACACAAAAAACTCCACGCCCGCTTCGCCATACTCCCGGCAGAAACGCGTGTGGTTGGCCGCGCCTTCGTCGCCGAACTGCGCCACCGCCGGCAACGCGGCGTGATGGGCAAAGTGTTTCTGGTCGGCAAACATCGCCCCCAGCACGCGGCTGGTGGTCGGGTGTTCGATGCTGCGGTGGTATTTGCAGTTGAGGTTGGCGGCGGTGAAATGCACGCGGCCATCTGCCGTGTCGGCGCTGGGGCTGACGGTGGCGGCGTTGGCCACCCACATGCTCGATGCCGAGCAGCTGGCTACCAACAACGGCATGGCCTGCTTGGCCGCCTGCTGGATGACCTGGGCGTCGGTGCCGCTGAAACCGAGGTTGCGCAACGCCGCTACGTCCGGGCGCTCCTGGGGCGCGAGCACGCCTTGCACAAAGCCCATGTCCATCAGGGCTTTCATTTTCTGCAGGCCCTGCAACGCCGCTTCCTTGGGGTTGGAATGCTGCTGGCTGTTGCTCTGGGACGCGACGTTGCCGAAGGACAAACCGCCGTAGTTATGGGTCGGCCCCACTAGACCGTCAAAATTGACTTCATAGGATTTCATCGGCGAGGCTCCACGAACATCTGTTTTTATAGGCATCAAAAGTCTTCAACACACCACAAATCCAGTGTGGGAGGGGGCTTGCTCCCGATAGCAGTCTGTCAGTTGATCAATCAGGTGACTGACACACCGCCATCGGGAGCAAGCCCCTCCCACATTTAGATCAGCGTAATGCCGGGGGTTAGCGTGGCAGGCACCACCAGGCTCGGAGTCTCCAACGACGCCACCGGGTACGCACAATAATCCGCCGCATAATACGCACTGGCGCGATGGTTGCCCGAGGCCCCCACCCCACCAAATGGCGCGGTGCTGGCGGCGCCGGTCAGCTGTTTATTCCAGTTGACGATGCCGGCACGGCTTTCCAGCCAGAATTGCTGGTAACGCGCTTCGGAATCGGACAACAGGCCAGCGGCCAGGCCGTACTGGGTGTTGTTGGCTTCGGCAATCGCCGCCGCGAAATCAGCGTAGCGGATCACCTGCAACAGCGGGCCGAACAGCTCTTCGTCTTCGCGCTCGGTCACGCCGGTTACGTCGATGATGCCTGGGGTCAGCAAGGCGGCCTGGTCCTGTGGCTGGGTCATCTCCAGCAGCGCCACGGCGCCATTGGCCAACATCAGCTCCTGGGCGTCCATCAAGGCTTTCGCCGCTGCCAGGGAAATCACCGAGCCCATGAACGGCGGCGGTTGCTGGTCAAACGCGCCGACTTCAATCGTCGCGCTCACCGCCACCAGCCGCGCCAGCAACGCATCGCCCCAGGCGCCTTCCGGCACCAGCAAGCGACGGGCACAGGTGCAACGCTGGCCCGCAGAGATAAACGCCGATTGGATGATGGTGTAGACCGCCGCGTCCACGTCGGCCACTTCGTCCACCACCAGTGGGTTGTTGCCGCCCATTTCCAGGGCCAGGATCTTGTCCGGGCGCCCGGAGAACTGCTGGTGCAGATGGTTGCCGGTGCGGCTGGAACCGGTGAAGAACAAGCCGTCGATACCTGGGTTGGCCGCCAACGCAATGCCGGTTTCCCGCGCACCTTGCAGCAGGTTCAACACGCCTGCCGGCAAACCGGCGTCGATCCAGCATTGCACGGTCAGCTCGGCGACTTTCGGGGTCAGCTCGCTGGGTTTGAACAGCACGGTGTTACCCGCCAGCAACGCCGGGACGATATGCCCGTTGGGCAGGTGACCCGGGAAGTTGTAAGGACCAAACACCGCCACCACGCCGTGGGGTTTGTGGCGCAATACGGCGGTGGCGTCGCCCAGGGGGCCGCTCTTCTCGCCGGTACGCTCGCGGTAGCTTTGCACCGAGATCGCAATCTTGTTGGCCATGCTGGTGACTTCGGTGGCCGACTCCCACAGCGGCTTGCCGGTCTCTTCGCCGATGCAGCGGGCGATTTCATCGGCGCGGCTTTTCAGGGTCGCAGCGAAGGCTTCCAGCACGCTGATGCGTTCTTCCAGTGGGCGCCGGGCCCAGGCCGGGAACGCCTGGCGCGCGGCCTGCACGGCCGACTCGACCTGCTCGACCGTGGCGCCATTACCGGCCCACAGCACCTGCTGGGTCACCGGGTTACGCGATTCAAACAGTTCACCCTGGCCAGCCAGCCAGCTACCTGCGATATACAGCGAATTCATTATTTCGACTCCCGAGCAGCGGACAACGGTACGGCACGCACTTGATCACCCGCCACCAGTTGCAGACGCTTGGCGGTTTGCGGGTCGACCACCAGCGTGCCTGCCGCCAGGCGCGCCGGGGCGGCGGTGATGCGGCAATCTTCGCGTTTGCGGTTATGGATCAGGAACGGCGTGGCGTCGTCCCCCGGTGTGCCGATGGCCAACACCAGCGATTGGCTGTCGCGCACCGCACGGATCTTGGCGGTCTCGCACTCCACCGCCGGGCCGGCGTCGAAAATATCGACGTAGCCCTGGTAGCTGAAGCCTTCGCTCTTGAGCATGCTCAGCGCCGGCTCGGTGTCCGGGTGGACCTTGCCGATCACGTTGCGCGCGTCTTCGGAGAGGAAGCAGCTGTACAACGGAAACTTGGGCATCAGCTCAGCGATAAACGCCTTGTTGCCCACGCCGGTCAGGTAGTCGGCCTGGCTGAACTCCATCTTGAAGAAGTGCCGACCCAGGCTTTCCCAGAACGGCGAACGCCCGGCGTCGTTGGACACACCACGCATCTCGGCGATGATCTTGTTGCCAAACAGCTGCGGGAACTCGGCGATAAACAGCAGGCGCGCCTTGGCCAGCATGCGGCCGTTGAGGCCGTTGCGGTAATCGGCATGCAGGAACAACGAGCACAGCTCGGAATTGCCGGTGAGGTCGTTGGCCAAGAACAGCGTCGGAATCTCACGGTAGATATTCAGCTCCTGGGAGGCGCTGACCGTCAGGCCGACCCGGAAGTTGTACCAGGGCTCGCGCAGGCCGACAGCACCGGCGATGGCGGAAATCCCCACCACGCGGCCTTCGTCGTTTTCCAGCACGAACAGGTAATCGGCATCCCCGCGCCCGGCGTCGCCGCGAAAGGTTTTTTCGGCCCAGCCAACCCGGTGGGTCAAGCGCTCTTCGTTGGCCGGCAAGGTGGTGAGGCCGGTGCCGGTGCTGCGCGCCAGATCAATCAGGGCCGGTAAATCGCTGCTGCGTACGGGACGAACGATCATGCTATCTCCTCAGACGGGCCGCTGCTGCCAGCCACCCGCGAAACTCTGTTTATACCGCTACCAGGCGCACACTCGCGCCTTCGCCAACGCCCAGCGCCTCGGCCGCTGCCAGGTCCAGGGTCACCGGCTTGCCGGGCGCGTAGTCCAGCTCCAGCATGACCGCACGGTAATCCTGCAACTGCGCGTTGCTCACCAGGTACTGGCGGCCGACACCCTTGACCATCTCGCCAATCTTCACCGGTACCACGCGGCTCTGGGCGATCGAGCGAATGCCCGAGACCCGTGCGTGCAGCGTCGGACCGCCGTCGAAGATGTCGATGTAGTGGTCAGTCTCGAAGCCTTCGCGCATCAGGATGTCGAAGGTGATCTGTGCACGCGGGTGCACCTGGCCCATGGCTTCCTGGGCTTCGTCCGGCAACAACGGCACGTAGATCGGGTAATGAGGCATCAGCTCGGCGAGGAACGTACGGCTTTTCAGCCCGCACAGGCGCTCGGCGGCGGCGTAGTTGAGGTCGAAGAAGTTGCGGCCGATGGCGTCCCAGAACGGTGAATCACCGTTCTCGTCGCTGTAGCCGACAATCTCGGTCACCACCGAGTCGGCAAAGCGCTCGGGGTGGCTGGCGACGAACAACAGGCGGCCACGGGAATTGAGTTCCGACCACGGCGAACCGACCAACTCCGGCACCACATAAAAGCTGGTGAGCAGGCTGTTGCCGGTGAGATCGTGGCACTGGGAAAGCACGTGAATCTTGTTGTGGATCTTCAGCTCGCGGGAGGCGTGCACGAAGGTCTCGTTACGAAAACTGTAGAAAGGCTCCGAATAACCGGCCGAGGCGACAATGGCCGAGCAGCCCACGAGCTTGCCGGTCTCGGTGTCTTCGAGCACGAAGAAATAGCTTTCTTCACCGTTGAAACTCACCTCGGCCGCGAAGGACGCTTCGCTGGCGGCGATCTTGTCGCTCAGGCGTTCCACATCATCCGGCAAGGAGGTGACACCAATCGGGCTGTCCGCAGCCAGACGCTGTACCTCGCCCAGATCAGCCATTTGCGCGGGGCGCATCACCAGCATGGTGTCACTCCTTAACTCTAAAACTCACAGGAAAAAAATACCGAACAGGTCAGGAACACCACATATCTTCATGTGGGGCATATTCCAGTGTGGGAGGGGGCTTGCCCCCGATAGCGGTGTATCAGTCACCAGATGCATCAACTGACAGATTGCTATCGGGGGCAAGCCCCCTCCCACATTTTTGACCCAGTCCAGCCAGCAGAAGGTGTCGCTATCAGGCTTGGGTCAGCGTTTTTACCGCACGCTCGAAGCGATCCAGGCCTTCGTTGATGTCCGCGTCTTCCACCACCAGGCTCGGCGCAAAACGCACCACGTCCGGGCCGGCTTGCAGGATCATCAGGTTTTCTTTCTCGGCCGCGTTGAACACGTCCTTGGCCTTGCCTTTGAACGCATCGCTCAGTACGCAACCGATCAACAGGCCCATGCCGCGCACTTCGGTGAAGATGCCGTACTGCTTGCCGATCTGCTCCAGGCGCGCCTTGAACAGGTCGTGCTTGGCGTTGACGCCGGCCAGCACCTCTGGGGTGTTGATCACGTCGATGACCGCTTCGGCCACCGCACAGGCCAGCGGGTTGCCGCCGTAGGTGGTGCCGTGGGTGCCGACCACCAGGTGCTTGGCCAGGTCTTCGCGGGTGAGCATCGCCGCGATCGGGAAACCGCCGCCCAGGCTCTTGGCGCTGGTGAGGATGTCGGGCACCACGCCGTAGTGCTGGTAGGCAAACAGATGGCCGCTGCGGCCCATGCCGGTCTGCACTTCGTCGAACACCAGCAGCGCGTTGTTGGCGTCGCACAGTTCACGGGCACCTTGCAGGTAAGCCAGTTCGGCCGGCAGTACGCCGCCTTCGCCCTGGATCGGTTCCAGCACCACGGCGCAGGTCTTGTCCGACACGGCGGCTTTCAACGCGTCCAGGTCGTTATAAGGGACATGGGTGATACCGGTGATTTTCGGCCCGAAACCATCGGAGTACTTCGACTGGCCACCGACGTTAACGGTGAACAGGGTACGGCCGTGGAAGCTGTTCAGCGCGGCAATGATCTCGTACTTCTCGGTACCGAAACGGTCGAACGCCACACGGCGGGCCAGCTTGAACGCGGCCTCGTTGGCTTCGGCGCCGGAGTTGCAGAAGAACACGCGCTCGGCAAACGTGGCGTCGATCAGCTTATGCGCCAGGCGCAGGGCCGGCTCGTTGGTGAAGACGTTGGAGACGTGCCACAGCTTGTTGGCCTGTTCGGTCAGCGCACCGACCAGCGCCGGGTGGGCGTGGCCTAATACGTTGACCGCGATGCCGCCGGCAAAGTCGATCAGCTCGCGACCCGCCTGGTCCCACACGCGGGAGCCAGCGCCACGCACGGGGATGAATGCGGCAGGTGCGTAGTTGGGCACCATGACCTGGTCGAAATCGGCACGTTGCACCGGGGCTTGCTCAACGGACATCGGAGTCTCCTGAAGAGGAACGCCTGCCTGGAACTGGCGGGCGATGCAGGGATTGTAAGGACAGTTTTCAGCGCGGCCTTGCCGCCAAGCGACAACTTCTTATAGCGCCAACCCCCGTTTTACGCGGGTTTACGCCAATGCGACAAATAGCGTCGCAATGGCGCAGTTTAAACGGATACTGGGGTTTTCGGCAGTCTGCAGAGCAGTCGCTCAATGGGCGCGACACATCACGTCGAGCGTGCACACTTCAACCGCGCTCGGACGGCACCGACGATAGTTCGAACGGGCTGCTGCTGCGCCGCTGGTTGCGGTCTTCGCGAGGGGTGGCGCCAAAGAAGTTGCGGTAGGCGCTGGAGAAGTGCGGCCCCGAGGAGAAGCCGCAGGACAAGCCGATCTGGATGATCGACTTGCTGGTTTGCATGAGCATCTGGCGGGCCTTGTTCAGGCGCAGTTCCAGGTAGTACTGGCTGGGGACACGATTGAGGTACTGCTTGAAGATCCGTTCCAATTGTCGTCGCGACACGCACACGTGCTGGGCGATTTCATCGGTGGTCAGGGGCTCTTCGATATTGGCTTCCATCAGCAACACTGCCTGGGTCAGCTTCGGATGGCTGGAGCCCAGGCGGTTTTGCAGCGGAATGCGCTGGCGCTCGCCGCCTTCGCGGATGCGCTCGACCACCAGTTCTTCGGAGACCGCACCGGCCAGCTCGGCACCGTGGTCACGGGCCAGTACCGCCAGCAGCAGGTCGAGTACCGACATGCCGCCGCAGGCGGTCAGGCGATCACGGTCCCAGTCGAACAGATGGCTGGTGGCGATGACCTTGGGGAAACGCTCAGCAAAATCATCCTGCCAACGCCAGTGCACGGCGGCGCGGTAGCCGTCGAGCAGGCCGAGTTGGGCCAACGGGTACACACCGGCCGACAAACCACCGATCACACAACCGGCCCGCACCAGTTGCTTGAGGGCGGTGCTCAGTTGCGAGGCGATCACGGCAGGCGGCTCGTCCGCCAGCAGGAACAGTTTCTGGAAGCCTTCCAGCTTGCCGGCCCACGGTTCGCCCGGCAGTTGCCAGGCGCCTTCGGTGGCCGGCTCGGCGAGCAAAAACGACAGCTCGTAGACCACGTCCGGATGCACCCGCTGAGCAACGCGCAAGGCCTCCTCAGCCAGCGCAAGCGTGAGTGCTTTTGTGCTGGGCCAAATCAGGAAACCAATTTTGTGGGCGGTCATGGAGTGCTATCCGAAGCGAAGAACGGTAATGAAGACAAAGGCCAATGCTAGCCCGTAAACCAACACAAAGCTTAAAAACGATAAAGATCCAATGTGGATATCTAATGTGGGAGGGAGCTTGCCCCCCTCCCACATAAAAGCAACTTCAGCAGCAAGGGACTATTTCAAGCTGCCGGACAGGAACTGCTGCAACCGCTCGGACTGCGGGTTGACCAGCACTTCCCGCGGGTTGCCACGCTCTTCCACGATGCCTTTGTGCAAGAACACCAGCTGGTTCGACACTTCACGGGCAAAACCCATTTCGTGGGTCACCACCACCATGGTGCGGCCTTCCTGGGCCAGGTCCTGCATCACCTTGAGCACTTCGCCCACCAGCTCGGGGTCGAGGGCCGAGGTGGGCTCGTCGAACAGCATCACCTCCGGCTCCATCGCCAAGGCACGGGCAATCGCCACACGCTGCTGCTCGCCACCGGACATATGACCCGGGAATGCATCCTTGCGATGGCCCACGCCAACCTTGGCCAGGTAGTGCTCGGCCTTTTCACGGGCGTCTTTTTTCGACATGCCCAGCACGTGCACCGGCGCTTCCATTACATTTTCAAGGGCGGTCATGTGCGACCACAGGTTGAAATGCTGGAACACCATCGACAGGCGCGAGCGCATGCGTTGCAGTTGTTTAGGGTCGGCGGCCTTCATGGCGCCGTCCTTGTTGGCCACCAGTTTCAGCTCTTCGTTATTGAGCAGGATCTTGCCGGCGTGGGGTTGCTCCAGCAGGTTGATGCAGCGCAAAAAGGTACTTTTGCCCGAACCACTGGAACCGATGATGCTGATCACATCACCGGCCGCGGCGGCCAGGGACACGCCTTTGAGCACTTCATGACTGCCATAGCGTTTATGCAGGTCTTGGACTTCAAGTTTGTACATGCGGTCGGTTCTCACAAAAACAGGTGGTCAGTCGTTGAGCAAGCGCCCGTGACGCAGCGCTTCGCGCCCCGCCACCTTGGCCAGCCAGAAACCCGCTTGGGCATAACGTAGCCGTTCAACGGCAAACAACACCCCCGAGGTGCCCGCGCAGATAATGCTCACGCGGTCTTCCAGGGGGTCAATCACTTCAAAAATCGGCTCGCCCTTCTCGATCCAGTCCCCGGCTTTACGCAGGTAACTGATCACCCCGGCGTGGGGCGCGAACAGCAATTCGGTGCCTTCGAAGGGCACGCCTTCGCACGGTTCGTGTTGCGGCGCCGGCCATTCGCCCTTGATCAGGCCTTGTTCGGCGAGAAACGCGAGGATGCCTTCGGCGTGGAAGATCGCTTCGTCACGGCCCGTGTCCGCTTGACCGCCCAACTCCAGCGTCGTCGCCAGACAGGCCAGCGGGACCTGCGCGTCGGGAAAGGCGCGGGACAGACGCAGCCACGGCAACGAGCAAGCCTCATCAAACGAGCTGCCACCGGAATCTTCCGCGAGCAAACCGACTGTCACATTCAAGTGCGCCGACAACGAACGCCACTGCGGCCAGTGCTGGGGCAGCGCGTACATGTGCAGCGCGGCTTCGGCGTCGCAGTGCAGGTCGAGGACGATGTCGGCGCTGCACGCATGGCTCAGCAGGATGCGCTGCATGCCTTGCAACTGGCTGCCTGGCTCAGGCAATGCGTTGAGCACATCGGCCATCGCCTGGCGAATCATGCGCACGTTGGCGTGAGGGTCATCCCCCAGCTTGCCTGTGAGCAGCTCGGCCACCGGCTCGCTCAACTCAACGAAATCGCGGTTGAAATTCTTGCCGCTGCCCACCTCGAAACGGCCCTGGTGGCTGCCTTGCAGCAGCTGGCCCAGGCCCATCGGGTTGGCCACCGGCACCAGCTCGATCACGCCGTTGAGGGCACCTTGCGCTTCAAGTTCGGTGAGGCGTTTTTTCAGCTCCCACGCGGCGCGCATGCCGGGCAATTCATCGGCGTGCAGGCTGGCCTGGATATAGGCCTTGCGCTCGCCGCTGCCAAAACGGAACACGCTCAGTTGGCGCTCGCAGCCCAGGTGGCCCCAGGGCAACAGGTGATCGATACGTTCCATATCAGTGCTTCCGTGGAGCCAGGTAGCTCAGCCAGCGGCGCTCGGCCAACTTGAACAGGCGTACCAGGATAAAGGTCAGGCACAGGTAGAACACGCCGGCGGTGATGTAGGCTTCGAACGGCAGGTAGAACTGCGCGTTCACCGTGCGCGCGGCACCGGTGATGTCGATCAGGGTGACGATGGAAGCAAGACTGGTGGTCTGCAGCATCATGATCACTTCGTTGCTGTACTGCGGCAGCGCGCGGCGCAGGGCCGACGGCAGCAGGATGCGGCGGTACAGCTTGTAGCGCGACATGCCCATGGCCTTGGCCGCTTCGATCTCGCCATTGGGGGTGGCCTTGAGGCTACCGGCAATGATCTCGGCGGTGTAGGCGCTGGTGTTGATCGCAAAGGCCAGGCACGCGCAGAAGGTCGCGCTGGACAGCAGTGGCCACAGGAAGCTCTCGCGCACCGCTTCGAACTGCGCCAGGCCGTAGTAGATCAGGAACAGCTGCACCAGCATCGGCGTGCCGCGGATCACGTAGGTGTAGAGCCAGGCCACGCCGTTGACGACCGGTTGCTTGGACACACGCATCAAGCCCAGGGGCAAGGCGGCGAGCAGGCCGAAGAACAGCGAGATGGCGAGCAATTTCAGGGTGGTCAGCAGGCCGCCAAGGTACAGCGGCATGGCCTCCCAGATGACGTTGTAGTCGAAGATCATAGATCAGCCGCCCTTACGCCTACCGAGTAGCGCTTCTCAAGATGACGCAAGGCCAGCAACGACACGCTGGTGATCACCAGGTACATCGCCGCCACTGCGAGGAAGAAGGTAAAAGGCTCGCGGGTGGCATCAGCCGCCTGCTTGGCCTTGAACATCATGTCTTGCAGGCCCACCACCGAGATCAGCGCGGTGGCCTTGGTGAGTACCAGCCAGTTGTTGGTAAACCCGGGGATCGCCAGCCGGATCATCTGCGGCACCATCACCCGGAAAAACACCTGGAAGCTGCTCATGCCATACGCAAGGCCGGCTTCGGCCTGGCCCTTGGGGATGGCCATGAAGGCGCCACGGAAGGTTTCCGACAGGTAGGCGCCAAAGATGAAACCCAGGGTGCCGATACCGGCGGCCAAGGGGTTCAAGTCGATATAGTCGTCATAGCCGAGCATCGGCGCGACGCGGTTAAGCAGGTCCTGACCACCGTAGAAAATCAGCAGGATCAGCACCAGGTCGGGGATCCCGCGGATCACCGTGGAGTACAAGTCACCCAGCCAGGCCAACCAGCGCACCGGCGACAGGCGTAACGCGACCCCGATCAGACCCAGAACAATGGCCAAGGCCATGGACGACAAGGCGAGCTGAAGCGTCAACCATGCGCCATCGAGGATGACGGCCCCGTAGCCTTTCAACATGATTCAGGTCCTCGAAAAGGGGGATGAAAAAATGGCGCAAACCGCAGGAATTCTGTTGCTTGCGCCATTTCAGGACAGACAGCTGCGAGTACTTACTTGGCTTCAGGGCCGTAAATATCGAAGTTGAAGTACTTTTTCTCGATTTCTTTGTACTTGCCATTGGCACGGATCGCGGCGATGGCAGCGTTGATACGGTCCAGGTTTTCCTTGTCGCCTTTGCGCACGGCGATGCCTACGCCGTCGCCGAAGTACTTGACGTCGGTGAACGCCGGGCCGGTGAACGCATAGCCTTTACCGGCAGGCGTATCGAGGAAACCTTCCTGCAACAGGGTGGCGTCGGCCACGGTACCGTCGAGGCGACCGGCTTCCACGTCGAGGTAGATTTCGTTCTGCGAACTGTAAGGAACAACGGTGGCGCCTTTAGGTGCCAGGACTTCCTTGGCGAAACGGTCGTGGATCGAACCGCGCTGTACGCCGATCTTCTTGCCTTTGAGCTCATCCAGGCTGTCGCTGACCGCAGAGCCTTCCTTCAACACCAGGCGCGCTGGGGTCAGGTAGTAGCGGTTGGTGAAGTCCACGGACTTCTTGCGGTCTTCAGTGATGGACATGGACGACAGGATCGCGTCGATCTTGCGCACTTTCAAAGCCGGGATCAGGCCGTCGAACTCTTGCTCGACCCAAGTGCACTTGACCTGCATCTCTTCGCACAGGGCGTTGCCGATGTCGTAGTCAAAACCGACGATGCTGCCATCCGGCGCCTTCGAGGCAAACGGAGGGTAAGCCGCTTCGATACCAATTTTCAGAGGCTTGCCTTCAGCGAAAGCCTGCATGGACAACACGGACAGCGCCAGGGCGCCCAACAGCACGAGTTTCTTCATCTTGGGACTCCATCGGTATAGGGCAAAACAGCAGTATGAGCCATGGCCCACGATGCGACTGAGTGAAACCGAATAGCGGTGCTGCGTCCTACGCGAGTGACTGCATGCGACGACGAGCGAGTGATCGGCATTCTAACGACAGGCCGGAAGCCGATATTTCCTCAATGCGACAACAATTTACAGAAGCACTGAGAAAGCGGTTCCAGCACATTGACAGCCTCTGAATTTTATGCAGAGACAAAAGATATTAAACCTGTTGATGCTGCAAATTGCGGGCCTATTATTCGCAAACCCTTCTAGCACGGCAAGTGTGGCGTTTAATCTTATTGCCGGGGGTGTCTAAAGCGCGGTTTTTCGGGGCATAAGCGTAGCCCTTTGCCTCATGTTTGGGCGGTGGGTTACACATTTGTGCCACTCGGTAACATTCAGAAACCTCCTACGCAAAAAACCGATATTTATTTGACTGGTGGTCATGCGGATCTGTCAGACCCTCCCCCATACCCACCTTGGAATGAAATCCAAATGTGGGAGGGGGCTTGCCCCCTCCCACAGGGGATCTCCAGTGGTTTTGAGAAACCACAAAAAAGCCCCACTCGGCATACACCGAATGGGGCTCTTTCCCACCTACCCCGCCTTACGCGACGTTCATGGTCTTGTGGGTCTCAATTAAATGCGCCACTACGCCTGGGTCCGCCAGGGTGGAAATATCGCCCAAGCCGTCGTACTCGGCCGTGGCAATCTTGCGCAGGATACGCCGCATGATTTTCCCCGAGCGCGTCTTCGGCAAGCCCGGTGCCCACTGGATCACGTCCGGCGAGGCAATCGGCCCGATTTCCTTGCGCACCCAGTTCTTCAGCTCCAGGCGCAGGGCTTCGGTGGGTTCTTCGCCATTCTTCAGGGTCACGTACACATAGATGCCCTGGCCCTTGATGTCGTGGGGCACACCCACCACCGCCGCTTCGGCGACTTTAGGGTGGGCAACCATGGCGCTTTCGATCTCGGCGGTGCCCATGCGGTGGCCGGATACGTTCAACACGTCATCCACGCGGCCGGTGATCCACCAGTAGCCGTCTTCATCGCGACGCGCGCCGTCACCGGTGAAGTACATGCCACGGAAGGTCTTGAAGTACGTGTCGACAAAACGGTCATGGTCGCCGTACAGGGTACGGGCCTGGCCTGGCCACGAGTCGAGAATCACCAGGTTGCCTTCGGCGGCGCCTTCGATGATGTTGCCCAGGTTGTCCACCAGCGCCGGCACCACGCCGAAGAACGGCCGTGCGGCAGAACCCGGCTTGAGTGCATGGGCACCCGGCAGCGGGCTCATCAGGGTGGCGCCGGTTTCGGTCTGCCACCAGGTGTCGACGATCGGGCAACGGGATTGGCCGACGTTCTTGTAGTACCAGTCCCACGCTTCCGGGTTGATCGGCTCACCTACCGACCCCAACAGGCGCAGGCTGCTGCCATCCACGCCTTCGCAGGCGGCGGTGCCGGAAGCCATCATCGCGCGGATCGCGGTCGGGGCGGTGTAGAGGATATTGACCTTGTGCTTGTCGACGATCTTGCCCACCCGGGTGATGTCCGGGTAGTTCGGCACGCCTTCGAACAGCAAGGTGGTCGCGCCATTGGCCAGCGGGCCGTAGACAATATACGTGTGGCCGGTGACCCAGCCGACGTCGGCGGTGCACCAGTAGACTTCGCCCGGGCGGTAGTCGAATACGCGCTCGTGGGTCAGGGCTGCGTACAACAGGTAGCCGCCGGTGGTGTGCTGCACGCCTTTAGGCTTGCCGGTGGAACCGGAGGTGTAGAGGATGAACAGTGCTTCTTCGGCGCCCATCTCTTTTGGCGCACACACGGTGCCCGCCACTTTCATCAGGTCTTCGTACCAGATGTCGCGATGCTGGTTCCACTTGATCGAACCATTGGTGCGCTTGCACACAATGACCTTCTGGATGCTGCTGGTTTCCGGGTTGGTCAGCGCGTCGTCGACGTTGGCCTTCAGCGGAATTTTCTTACCAGCGCGAATGCCTTCATCGGCAGTGATCACCACCTTCGACTTACAGTCGATGATGCGACCGGCCAGGGCCTCCGGCGAGAAACCGCCAAACACCACGGAATGGATCGCACCGATGCGGGTACACGCCAGCATGGCGACCACGGCTTCGGGGATCATCGGCATATAGATAGTCACCACGTCGCCGCGGTGCACATCCTGGCCACGCAGGGCGTTGGCGAACTTGCAGACTTCCTCGTGCAGCTCGCGGTAGGTGATGGTGCGGCTCTCGGCCGGGTCATCGCCCTCCCAGATGATCGCCGCCTGGTCGCCGCGCTCGGCGAGGTGACGGTCCAGGCAGTTGTAGGAAACGTTCAGGGTGCCATCGGCGAACCACTTGATGTCGACATGGTGATCGTCGAAAGAGGTCTGCTTCACCGCGGTGAAAGGCTTGACCCAGTCAAGGCGCTTGGCTTGCTCGCGCCAGAAACCATCGGGGTTGACCACCGACTGCTGGTACATGGCCTTGTAGGTTGCCTCGTCGGTCAGCGTGTTGGCTGCTACTTCGGGGCGAACGGGGTACAGGGAAGCCGCACTCATCTTTCTTACCTCGGTGACATAGTTGTTGTTGTATGACCCAGTTGTATCCGGGGTGAGCCTATAGAACCATTCGACGATGGTAGTAACAAGACCCTACAAAATGCCCTGCTATCCCCGTTTGCCGCTCTGGCCCGCAGCCTGCGGGGCTTTGCGGGTGGGTGAAAAAACCTTTACCACGGGATTGTTACAAAAACCGCCAATAGTCTTTATCAAAAGCACGGGTATATGAATATAACCCGCAGGCCTAGAATCACTTCCGCCAACCAAGGCATTGTGATTAACACAACAGTGATTAACAACGTAACAGCCCCCACGAAGGCACGTTAATCCGAACTAACCAACCCTAAGTTACACACGTGGCCTCACAAGGGCCCCGTGGCCCCTTTCGCCCTGAAGAAGGTAAGTAAAGAAATGAAAGCTCTCGTAGTTATGGCCCTCAGCAGCTTGTGCGCCACCGCCGCCCTGGCCGACGAGGCCCCGACCGAGCTGGCCGGCCAGAACGCCCCGATTGTTGAGGATTACACCTACAGCACCAAGCTGGATGTGGCCAAAGTATTGTCCATGAGCACGATTCCGGAAGTTTGCGAAGTTGTACCGGTGAAGATGGAATATGAAGATTCCCAAGGTCAGCGTCATATCCTTAATTACCATGTCATGGGTAATGGTTGCTCTAACGGATAACAACTTCGTTAGTTAGAACAGACCCGGATCTTATTCGCCGCAAGAAATCGTTCTTGCGGCAAAGAACCGGCCCCAGGCACGACACGCGGTAAAGGTGGAAGGGGCTTGCTCCCGATAGCGGTCGTCACTCAGCCCAGGCCCTCCCTTCCTGCCCTCAAAAAGCCCTCCTCTCCCCCCCACGATAAATAGCCCACCGCCCGTCAAAAATTTCCTACCCCATCACCCCCCCGCAAACCCTCACTCTGGCTCAAATAGCCGCCTTTTTGTCTCTGATCCGAGACCATCCGCCGCAACACAAAGCCGAATTTTTCCCTATAATGCGCGGGTAAATCGGGCCTGCAATATCCCTTTACACTGGGACGAAGAGCCAAACCTTGAGCCCGCGCGGGAGCATGCACCTGTCGCTCCGCCCCTCAAGCCTCACGCAGAGCACCCGTTACCCAATTCCGTTTATTTGCCTGCGCGAGCTGTTGCAACAAACGATTCCTTAAGATCCACCGGGCCCTGGGGCCGTGTGAACACCCAACCATCCGGTTTCACACGCGCACCTTTGAGCCCTCACGCAGGAGACGACACGTCATGCTGAGCTGGGACGAATTCGACAAAGAAGAAGACGGCGAAGTAGCCACCAAAGGCGCCAACGCCGGCCACGCCACCGAAGCCAACATGGACCGCCTCGACGGTGCCGGCGCCGCTGCCGCCATCGAAGCCCGCGCCGTCACAGCCAGTGACTCTGCCGCCATCGTGCGCGCCAAGGCTGCCCTGGACAAACTCGACGTCGCCGAAGGCCTCGCCGAACTCGAAGGCGCCTCCGCCCGCGTCGCCGTTGACGAAAAGCGCATGATCAACTGCCGCGCCGACCTCAACCAACTCGTGCCCTTCAAGTACGACTGGGCCTGGCAGAAGTACCTCGACGGCTGCGCCAACCACTGGATGCCGCAAGAGGTCAACATGACCGCCGACATCGCCCTGTGGAAAAACCCCGAAGGCCTGACCGACGACGAACGCCGCATCGTCATGCGCAACCTCGGCTTCTTCTCCACCGCCGACTCCCTGGTCGCCAATAACCTGGTCCTGGCCGTCTACCGCCTGATCACCAACCCAGAGTGCCGCCAGTACATCCTGCGCCAGGCCTTCGAAGAAGCGATCCACACCCACGCCTACCAGTACTGCATCGAATCGTTGGCCATGGATGAAGGCGAGATCTTCAACATGTACCACGAGATCCCATCGGTCGCCAAAAAGGCAGCCTGGGGCCTGAAATACACCCGCTCGATCTCCGATCCGAAGTTCGAAACCGGCACCGTCGACACCGACAAGGAACTGCTGCGCAACCTGGTCGCCTACTACTGCGTGCTGGAAGGCATCTTCTTCTACTGCGGCTTCACCCAGATCCTGTCCATGGGCCGCCGCAACAAAATGACCGGCGTGGCGGAACAGTTCCAGTACATCCTGCGCGATGAGTCGATGCACCTGAACTTCGGTATCGACGTGATCAACCAGATCAAAATCGAAAACCCACACCTGTGGGATGCCGAGATGAAGGAAGAAGCGACCCAGATGATCCTGCAAGGGACTCAGCTGGAGATTGAATATGCGCGGGATACCATGCCGCGTGGGGTGTTGGGCATGAACGCCGCGATGATGGAGGATTACCTCAAGTTCATCGCTAACCGTCGTCTGTCGCAGATTGGTTTGAAGGAAGAGTATCCGGGGACGACTAACCCGTTCCCTTGGATGAGTGAGATTATGGACTTGAAGAAAGAGAAGAATTTCTTTGAAACTCGGGTTATTGAGTATCAGACGGGTGGGGCGTTGAGCTGGGATTAACTCTCAAGACAAACAAAAAATACGAATTAAGTTGATAGCAAAGCTATTCAAAAGGCCCTGAATCATTCAGGGCTTTTTATAGAGAGAAACTAAATACCTGCCACGGAAGCCAGTCCTCGCTCTCAGACGATCAGGCTTGGGCAGGGAGAAACTTTCTGAAGTCGTTGGGTAGCATTTTAGAAAGAGCCTCCCACCCAAGCTGCTCTATATCGTAGGTCAAGCGTAATTGTTCAAGTACGATCGTAAGTCTTCTTGCTGAGCCCGCTTCCTTCCCGCCTGCTCCCCGCTTTAACTTCTCCGTCGCCTCGTCAAAATACAATCTTGTTATAAGCTCCATCAATCCGGGACTAAGGACAATCCATTTCCTAGACATCATCTGCTCGAAAACCTCACCGGTTTTGTTAACCGGAACACCCAAAACCCCTTTAAGATTCTGCGCATTAGATCTATGCGTTCGATAAGTTAGCCACAATGGTGCCAGCTTCTGACGATAGCTATTCATCCAATTACCTGGAAGAAATAACCATAGGGCATCCGCACCTACCTTACCTTTTGCACCAATTAATTTTTCAGAGAAGAAAAACGCCAACCAACTCCAGAAGCCCTGATTAGTCTCCAGTAACTCTTCATCCAGTCCTGCCGCAACGACAGCACTGTCTATAGCGGCAGCCAATGATAGTTTCGTCTGAAAAGCTGCCGTGTCAAAAATGGATGAAGCAATTGGCTTTCCTATCGGCGAAGTAAATGTGTCGCTCACCGCTAAAGAACTTGGTTTTGTCGTGTTTGGATTACCACGAACCTCTGACAACCACTTTCTCATTTCATCTATCCCCTCCGAATTGAAGGAGCGCATCTGTAAATCTTCCATTTATGAATCCTCCGCTCTTACTGCCTTAGCAAGCTCATCGCGCAAACGCTTTTCTTTGCAAAATCCGTTTGCAGCCAATTGAGCCCAGCGATCAATTTCGGAATGTGTGTCACAGCCAGATAGATCTTCACCGGCCCATCGTTCACCTAAGTTCAGCCAAACAGCAGGGACGTCGCTCATATCAAGACCATCATCGCCTGACTTATCTCCCCTATATTCGTGCGCTAAATTCGTCAATATGGCACGCACTACTCCAGGAAGAATAGCGTAAAGTATCCGGCTGGACTTAAGCTCCTGCTTACTTCCTAGGCCTATATCCAACACTAATATTGGTACTCCGCCATCCATATCTAAAGCCCACACACCACCACTAAGGTCATCCATTCGAATGGGAAGAAGAGACTGCTGGGGCTCTACAGACTCGTTGGAACTAGTAGCTTGAACATTCTCGGCAGCAGCAAGCAAGCGACAAACTACTGGTTCGACAACAAGCAAACGAAAACGTACACCTTCAGGATCTCCAATTGCAGTAATGTCGAAATTGTTACCAGTACGCCAACCCGAGGTAGGCACCCCCACAGGACCCCATTTTTCTCGATGCCGAAAAGCACGTCCTCGCTCAGCCTCGATAAAGACCATAGAGTCCGGAGGAAACTCATGGGCACCAAGACGAATGTCAACGTGACAAAAAATCCTATTTTCATGCTCTTCCAACACAACTCTAACATCGTCTATATCAATTTTTTTTCGATCGGTGAAGTTAAAATGCCGGCTCATTCTTGCCCCTCCCCATCTTCATCGCCAAGCTCATCAGCAAAGCGAGCACTAACTTTCATTGCAAGGTCCCGATTTAGATCAGCTGGAAAAAATGAAATTTCAAAATCAGGATGTGTCACCACTACTTGAAGCGAACCTGCGTTACCCGCTTGTATCTGAACATGTTTATTGTGCTCGATTCGGAAGCCCGTTCGCTCATCAATGCCCTTATCGGCAGCTATCTTGAGACTGAAATCGTGCAAGGAGTGGGCGGCGTAAGGATTACGCCCGGCGAGATCGTATGCCGCCTGTATCGTCAGTACGTACCCTGCGTGCTTTTGGAATCCCGCCTCGTTACCCGATATTAGAATCACATTTTTGGCTTGGCGCATTCTCCAACAACGAGGAGATGCAGGAGGAATATCCGGAACAACTACTCCTGGAGTAACTCTTTTTTTTGTTTCGTCTTTTTCCTTGCCAACTGCAACTTGACGGAGAGAGTCCCCAATAGGCATAGGTAAAAGGTCAGCCAATAGACTATGATCCGGCTTATCGTCGTCAGAGGATAGGCGCTCAGCCAATCGATAGGCGCTTTCTCGAACGAATGGAATTAGTCTATTTCCCCCTGAATATTGCCCTACAAATTTTTCGCGCTTTCCGCTCCAATCTGTATGTGCTGGGCACTCCGACTTACCAAGAGCATCCGCAACTATATTTTTTTTACCGTTGGGACTACCCACATAAACAAGTGCAATATGATTCGGTGTTTTTTTACGCGCTTGCACCTGATTCGGTATTAACAAACCGTCCCTAACATAAGTAGCATAATGCCTACCAGACTCTCTTTTCATGAGCACATCAAAATAACCTACTTCCAGAGAGCCTTTTGTTGGCTTTATTGCCATAGGAATTTTAAAATGCAAAACACGCCCCTGATCTAGTGCCTCATCAATTTCCGAACTCGATAGCTGAGTCACATAATTATCCCAATTATAATCCACAGCATTCACGCCAGAAGAGTGATAAACCTCAACAACCAGAGGAGTTTTTCCTGAATGACCAAATAAATAACCTGCCAACTCAATCGAATCTTGGAAATCCTTATATTCTGGTGCGACGCTTTTCAAAAGATCAATACTGGAACGGTCAAAAATAACAGCCTTATCATTTTTAACGTCTAGCAACTCAACTTCTAAATCACCAGCCAAGATAGGAATAAAATACTCGCGAGCAATTACACCCGCCAACTCTTTAAAGCTTATCTCTTCATAAATCCAAGGAATCACTAAACCTAGGCCGGACTCATCTTTCCTCCTAAGTTTAAAATCAAGATTAAGTTTAGCAGTGACTTCATCATCGCTAAAAGGTATTTGCAGGCCATTTTCAAGGTGTCTACTAAACCAACCATCAGGCTTATACATTTTCCCATCTACAGAATGATGACGAAGAATAGCCTGCCCCATCAAATGCAGCCCGGGTTCGGATGTGCGGCGTGTTACTGCAAAAAATGAACGAGCTCGACTTGCTCGAGGAATAACTATTTTGCCTATTCCCCAGCTGCCCCGGTCACCTTCCTTTTTGTTTGAAATACCTTCGGCTCGAAAGAAATGATAAAAATTGCCACCTGCCGCAGGTTCGAAGGAGTCAATTTGACCTTCTAAGCCTTTTGTCTCGAAATCTTCAATAGTCAAGTAAGTACAGTCCTCATATTCCCGACTTGGAAGACTAACGAGTTTTATTTCCTTAGCTTCGAAGTGTCCATATGAAGATGCAGGAAACCAGTATCTAGCTTGAGCCGCAGGAAGGGAGCCAATAGACAAAACGACCTTGACAGGTGCGTTGCCTATACGCGCATCCAACGAGTTCTGAATAGTTTCCCTCACTAATGCGTGAGATATTCCATCCAAGGACTGATCTTGAAAAAACTCATCTTGTACCGGATCCCGGGCTTTATCGCCTGGATGTTTCTCTGCAAAAAACCACTTCGACTGCTCGGCCATCCTGAACCTCACTAAGAATAATACTGTAAAAAGTTTCAAAAACTCTTCAAAGCCTGAACTCACCACCAGCTGCGCTCTCGGTGTCGGAAAAACGAGCCTTGGCTTGATCCAGCTCTCTTTGGAGGGCCTTGAAAATCTTTTTGACATCGTCATCAGCAAAGCTATAGGCATTTCGATTCGATAGGTTTCCGATCAATCGAATATCGTTCAACGCGCGGTTTACACGCTGCTCGGCAAGCCTTACAAACTTCTCTCTCTTTTCCATCATCAGCACTCAAATTCACTCAACAAATCGTAAATATTTCATGAATATTTATGCAATATTCATGAAAGGCCGATTATTCGTCAAGCCATTTATGGCGGCACTTAGCCACCCCGGTCATTTAGGCGAGCTTAAGAAACCATCAAAAAAGAGAAAAACACTCAATAATTGAGGATAGATCATGCGAAAATTGATGAAGATGTGAGATTGACAATCGTTAAGCTTGTCAACTCTCGTTTTGACGAATAGCTGACGCAAGGCTGTGATTCGATAACAGTTCAGGCCAAACGACTATTTTTTGATTACAATCCATGATTGCGTCGACGATCCATAGCAATGCGGCCTCCGGGCCACGTATACCGCACTCCCACAATTCAAATACTCGCCATCCTGAAGCTAGTAGTTTTTCTTTATTTCGGGCATCTCGGGCAATATTCTGGTTAAATTTTTTTCTCCAGAACTCTTCATGGACCCGAGGAGTAGTCGAGTATTTGCAACCAGGGTGCCGATGCCAGAAACAACCGTTGACGAAAATGCAAACCTTATAGCGAGAAAGCACCAAGTCGGGCCTTCCCGGAAGCTCCCTCTTGTGCAAGCGATACCTGAAGCCACACCGGTGCAGCAGACGCCTGATCTTCATTTCTGGAGAAGTGTCGCTGCTACGGATGCCAGCCATCATGCGAGACCTGACTTCTTTGCTGACTATGTCCATTAATGACTCCCAAATGAATCTGGTGCTACCAGAAGATACGATTTACGAGCCTACAGAGGATCTGAAGGCTCCCATCCAGATTGTGGATCTTTTCGCCGGGCCAGGAGGCCTCGGTGAAGGTTTCACATCTTCTGGATATGGCAAGCGCTTTGAAATAGTTATCTCAGCGGAAAAGGATCCTAAAGCTTGGCAAACCTTACGATTGCGAGCTTTTTACCGTCTACTTAAGAAGCACAGCCCAGAAAACCTATCTGACTATTACAGTTACTGTAATGATCAAGGCGCCCCTGACACATTTACGCCATCGCAAGCCACTAAAGCTCTATGGGAGCTAGCAGGAAACGAGGCGAAGTGCATCACTCTGGGAAGTGAAGATGGTAATAGAACACTAGATAAAGCTTTAGAAGCAGGGTTGAACACGAAGCGCCCGTGGGTTCTCATCGGAGGCCCCCCCTGCCAAGCATACTCGATTGTAGGTAGAGCACGTAATCAGGCCAAAGTTGATTACAAAGCAGAAGATGATCATAGGCACTTCCTCTACAAAGAGTACCTAAGGATTATTCGAGAGAGACAGCCTACTATTTTCGTAATGGAGAACGTAAAAGGGATTCTTTCATCAAAAATCAATAACGAAAGAATATTTTCAAATATCCTCAAGGATTTATCAGATCCAAGTCAGGCATTTGACGACGGTGGATTAGGTAAAAAATATCGAATTTACTCATTAGTAACCGGAGCGTCTTTCGGTCCGGGCGATGATGTGGATAGTCTTGATCCAAGAGCCTTCATTATAAAATCAGAACAATACGGTATTCCTCAAGCGCGGCACAGAGTCATTTTGCTTGGTATAGCGACCGATAGCCTCCCTGTGTCGGATAAAATGGTTCGACTGGCCACTAATGAAGCCTCAGTCTCTGTAGGGCAAATTTTAAAAAAACTCCCTCGACTACGTAGCGGCCTGACTAAAACCATTGATAGCCAAGACAATTGGAGCACGGTGGTTCTGGAGCAACTCGAATACTTATGCAACCAAATTGACCCAGTAGATAGTCAAATGTGGGGAGGACTCAGAGACTTATGGAGAGATTTCGAAAAAATTGACGCTCCGAAAACTCCGGGGAGCAAGAGAGTTAAAAGAGCCGAGCTAAAAGATGATGGATCCACGGGTAGCGTTGAGCTCGACGATTGGTATCTTGATGAAAAATTAGATTATTGGCTAAACCATGAAGCGCGTGGGCACATGCCAACGGATCTTCGTAGGTATCTTTTCGCGGCCGTTTACGCGAAAATTCACGGGATCTCTCCAAAAGGTCACAAAGGCTTTTCTCTCGAAGGGTTAGCACCGGAGCACAAAAACTGGGAAAGTGGCAAGTTTAGCGACCGGTTTAGAGTGCAACTGGAAAAAAATCCAGCCACGACAATAACAAGCCACATTTCAAAGGACGGCCATTATTTCATTCATTATGATCCAACTCAATGCCGTAGTCTTTCTGTAAGAGAAGCCGCTCGAATTCAAACATTTCCAGACAACTATTTTTTCCAAGGAAACCGAACAGAGCAATTCCATCAAGTCGGCAATGCAGTCCCCCCATTACTTGCCTCAAAAATTGCAAAAGTGGTATTCAGAATCCTCTTTGATCAAATCCAAAAATACGATGATAGTCATATCTCCAATACAACAAAATAATCTGAAGAGATTACTGCGTAACCACTACATATCATGAGGTTTTTGTAGAATAATTGAACGCACGAAAAAGAACGTGAGAATTTTCCACAACGTGAGTGGCTAGAGTCTTTTTTGCTATTGCCAGCTTGAAAACGAATAATGCAAGAGGGGATTGACTCCGACTACTTCCCAGCCTAGCCTTTCACTTCGGCGCCTAAGAAACGCCTCAACCAGAGCGGTCCTCCGCACCCGACAGCCATGCGGCTTTTTTTCGCCAGCGGTTTCTCTACGCCTGTGAAAAATCCCCGTTATGTCGGGAGTGGGCGAATACAAGACCCGAAAGGGGAATATGTCCGGCCCGTCTCTGGTGGGTTTCTTAGCTCCCGACACCCATAACGCATGCCCTAAGAAAGCAACCAGAGGTAACGGAAATGCCTGGAGACTTTGCATCCTTTGCGAAGGACATTCGCAGCACCCGCACCATTTCTCATACACGCTCCGGCCCGGAGGTGTGTCATGCATGAACCTACCGTCTACACCCGCCACAACCTGCAACTGCACGCTCTGCTCCTTGAGAACCAGCCTTGGTTTTGTGCCCGCGACCTTGGGCGCCTGACTGGTCTCTACTTGGACGAGCGCAAGGTCAGCAAGCTCGATGAGGATCAACGGCAAACGCTGGAAATCCGCTATCACGGTCAGCCTGAAAACATGCTGATGATCAGCGAGTCCGGTGTATATGCATTGCTGGTGTATCACTACGCGCCAGGGCATCGCCTGCTGCGTGAATGGTTGACCCATCAAGTCGTACCGACTTTACGAGATAAACAACAATCAAGATCCACGGACCGCCCAATGCTGAGCTTGCTGGATTGGCCGGAGATGTCGTTGAGCCTTTTGCATTGGCAGGACGAAGGTTGGATTCGGTTGCGGGATATGCCGTATCTGTTGCTTAACCGGACTCGCCGACGGGTTCCGCCGGGCAAGACCTGGTTGCAAAAAGTAGCTGAATATTTCCAGTCTGCGGGTCATTCGACACGCTGAATCTAGCAGAGGGCTCCGTCCGGGCTGGTGTTCGGACGGACAACCAACACGCTCTTCCTGGTCCGCGCAGTAACAATGCCGGATACCTTCCGACGTTCATTCCTATGCCCGACCGGGTAAACTCCCGCTGATCATTGCCAGTAGAAGAACAACGGCGCCTCCCCTGGATGATCTGAATTGCATAACCGTTATTAGCCTGAACCCATGCAGTGGGGACCAGTCACAACGTTATGAGAACCCGCTCCACCTGATCAAGGACCACTCGTGAACCCAGACATGCTCGAAGCCGGCCCCGCTGACGCCAAAGTACTTTCCGTCTTTGACTTCGACGGCACCCTGACCCACCACGACAGTTTCGTGCCCTTCCTCAAGTTTGCCTTTGGCACCGGCGAGTTTTATGGCCGGATGGTCAAGCTGGCCGTGCCTGGGCTGCGCTTTTTGGTGAGGCAGATCAGCCGGGATGAGTTGAAGGCGCAGTTGATCCGCACCTTTATGACCGGGGTGGAGAAGACGTGGGTGCAGCAGAAGGCCGAGGAGTATTGCCAGCGCAATTGGGCACGGTTGATGCGCCCGGCCGGGGTGCTGTCGGTGGAGCAGGAGTTGGGTTCGGGGGCGGTGGTGACGCTGTGTTCGGCGTCGCCGGCGTTGGTGTTGCAGCCGTTTGCCGATCGGCTGGGGATCAAGTTGATCGGCACGGAGCTTGAGGTGGTCGACGGGGTGTTGACCGGCAAGCTCACCGGGAATAACTGCCGGTGTGAGAATAAGGTGCTGCGGCTTGAGGCGGTGTATGGGGACCTGGGGGAGTATCGGCTCCGGGCCTGGGGCGATACGCGTGGGGATCGGGAGTTGCTGGCGGCGGCGCAGGATGCGCATTTTCGGCATTTTCATGCGAAGAAGAAAAGGCGGGCTCGGTTGCAGCGGTGATGCGGCTGGTGGGGTTGGCGGGGGATCAAGGTGATCCCATCGCAGCCTCGCTAAAGCTCGACACCTCCCACATTTGACCTTTTTCAGCCCCTTGATCTGTGTTCGGCGAGTGGTTTATGTGGTGGCTTTGAGATTTACGCCCAGCGCCGTGGCGAAGGCTTTTACCAAAGGGCTTCTCGGCGCGTTGTGGCGCAGGATCAGGTTAAAAGCAGTGCTCAGGTGGACGTGCTCCGGGCACAGTGCGCGCAGGCGCCCTTCCCTTACCAGCGATGCGGCGTAGTGCTCGGGCAGGAAGCCGATAAACCGGCCGGTGAGCACCAGGATGGCGACCGCTTCAACCTGGGAGGCTGAGGCGGATTGGCTGTCGTAGTTGACGAAATTAGTCTTGTCGCGATGGATCGCATACCGATGGTTGACCACTTCATATTGGCGCAGCACCTCGGGTGTAATGTCGTTCGCGGTGAAGAGCGGGTGTCCTACGGCGCAGTAGGCGTGGGCCTTTTCTTCGTACAGCGGGAAGTAGTCGAATTCTTCGCGGCGCTGGTAGACGGGGACGATGCCCACAATCAAGCGCCCGTCCACCACGCCGCGTTCAACTTCGTCCAATTGCGAGGCATGCAGGCGTAATCTAATTTTTGGTGATTGGCTATGTAAGTTGCCCAGCGCGGTAATAAGCGGGGAATTAACGTCGGACACAGTGTTATCAATAACGCCCACACTAAGGTCGCCTATTAGTTCATTTTGCGCTGAACTAAGCTTGTCTCTAAAACTGTCCACCGAGGTAAATAACTCGATGGACGCTTGATACACCAACTTGCCTTCTTCGGTCAGCCCGAAGCCTTCCCGGCCCCGTGTACACAGGCGCATGCCGATACGAATCTCGAGGTCGGAAATCTGTTTGCTGATGGCCGCCAGGCCCACATTCAGCTCGTTTTGCGCAGCACTGAAGCCGCCGGCTTCGACCACGGCCATAAATACCCGCAGCAGTTTGAAGTCCAAACCACTGAGTTGCAGGGGCGGTCTTGTGCCGGGTTTTGGCGGTAGGTTTCCAGAAGTGGAAAGTGGAGTTTCCATAATACGCGTTGACCTCAAGTGCCATATTCAACAGGCTTCAACCCAATCCTTGAACATAGCCAGGCGGCGATAATGAACATAAACATCCGCCCTTGGCAACCTTGAATACGGCGCGTCAGACGCCGGTTCAGTTTAGTTGAAAAGCTTTTTTTACTGCCTCCGACTCTTCTAAAAACAAGCGTGAGGAATACCCATGTCCCAGCCCACCGACCGCCTTTGGGGCGCTCGTTTCAAGACCGGTCCGTCTGCTGCGTTGGCCGCGTTGTCGCGTTGCCCCGAGCGCTATTTTCGCCTGACGCCCTACGACCTGGCCGGCTCCCGTGCCCATGCCCGTGAGTTGCAGCGCGCCGGTTTGCTGGATGAGTCGGAGACCTTGCGTACCCTCGAAGCCTTGGACCGTATCGGTGAAGACTTCGCCGCCGGCCGCCTGCATCCAACCCTGGATGACGAGGACGTACACACCTTTATCGAACGCGTCTTGACCGAGCGCCTGGGCGCATTGGGCGGCAAGCTGCGCGCCGGGCGTTCGCGTAATGATCAAACCGCCAACGATTTGCGCCTTTTCCTACGGGACCATGCGCGCACCATCACCACCGAGGTGTTGGGTTTGCAGCAGGCGTTGGTGGAACAGGCCGAGCAGCATATCGAGAGCATCTGCCCCGGCTTTACCCATTTGCAGCAGGCGCAACCCATCGTGTTCGCCCACCACTTGCTGGCTCACGCGCAGTCGATGTTGCGCGATGTACAGCGCCTGGTGGATTGGGATGCGCGTACGGCGTTGTCGCCATTGGGTGCAGCAGCAATGGCGGGCTCGGCGATTGCGCGGCAGCCGGAGCATTCGGCCAAGGAAATGGGCTACACCGGGCCGTGCGAAAACTCTATCGATGCCGTCGCCAGCCGTGACCATGTGGCGGAGTTCCTGTTTGTGGCGGGCATGCTCGGGGTGAATATTTCGCGGCTGTCGGAGGAGTTTTGCCTGTGGTCATCGCGCCAGTTTCGTTGGGTGGTATTGGACGATGCCTACGCCACCGGCAGTTCGATCATGCCGCAGAAGAAGAACCCGGACATTGCCGAGTTGGCCCGGGGCAAGGCTGGGCGTTTGATTGGCAACCTGACCGGGTTGATGTCGACGCTCAAATCCTTGCCGCTGTCGTACAACCGCGATTTGAGTGAAGACAAACACAGCGTGCTGGACAGCGTCGACACCTTGCTGCTGGTACTTCCAGCCATGGCCGGGATGGTGGCGACCATGAAAGTGCAGGTGGAGGAGCTGCGGCGCCAGGCACCGATGGGCTTTACCTTGGCGACTGAGGTGGCGGATTGGTTAGCCACCCGTGGTGTGCCGTTCAAGGAGGCCCATGAGATTACCGGCGCGTTAGTACAGGCCTGTGAGAAGCATGAAATTGAGTTGTGGGAAGCCTCGCCAGCGATGTTGGCGGAGGTGGATGCGCGGCTGACGCCCGAGGTGCGCGATTGCCTGACTCTGGAAGCGGCGATTACGGCACGCAGTGGATGGGGTGGGACGGCACCGGAGCGGGTGCGCGAGCAGATTGGGCGGTTGAAGATTGCATTGGCGGCTCAGCAGCAGTGGGCTGAGAGCTATCAGGGCTTTCGGATTTAAGCCTGTCAGAGGTGTGGTGCTGGGGCTGACGCTTTCGCGAGCAGCCCGCTCCCACAGTTGGACCGAGTACATCAGTAGTAGCGTCATCAGTTTTGGAGAATCACCATGAACCAGACCCCGGCCGAGCGCTTGGAAATAGAGCGCAAGCTGTCCGAGAACCAGTTCGACATAACCCAGTACGAACACGTGCCGCGTCGCTATTACGGGCGGATGTTTTTCGCCACGTTGATCGTGATCGTGCTGGCGGCGCTGTTGCGCGCGTTCGCCAACGGCCAGATCGAATGGTCCTACATCGGCCAGTTCCTCACGTCTGAAGCCATCCTCTGGGGCCTGGTGAATACCATCGTCATGTCGATCCTGGCGATGGCACTGGGCGTGGTGATCGGGGTGATCACGGCGATCATGCGCATGTCGGCCAACCCGATCCTGCGTTACGTGGCCATCACCTACACCTGGCTGTTCCGCGGTACGCCGCTGATTCTGCAGTTGCTGCTGTGGTTCAACCTGGCGTTGATCTTCCCGGTGATCGCGATTCCCGGCCTGTTCAGCATCGACACCGTCGACCTGATGACGCCCTTCGTGGCCGCCCTGCTCGGCTTGAGCATCAACCAGGGCGCCTACACCGCCGAGGTGGTGCGCGCCGGCCTGTTGTCAGTGGACACCGGCCAGTACGAAGCCGCCAAATCCATCGGCATGCCGAGCCTGCAAGCGCTGCGTAGGATCATTCTTCCGCAAGCCATGCGTGTGATCATTCCGCCTGTAGGCAACGAGTTCATCAGCATGGTGAAAATGACCAGCCTGGCCAGCGTGATCCAGTACTCGGAGCTGCTGCACAACGCGCAAAACATCTACTACGCCAACGCCCGGGTCATGGAGCTGCTGATCGTCGCCGGCATCTGGTACCTGGCGGTGGTGACTGTTCTTTCATTTGGTCAAAGCCGCCTCGAGCGTCGTTTTGCCCGCGGCGCCGGCAAGCGTTCGTAAGTCTGGGTTGAGGAGATTTGCCCCATGAGAAGCATCGTCAAGGCCGTCAACCTGAACAAGTATTACGACCAGTATCACGCGCTGCGCGACATCAATATCGAGGTCGAGCAAGGCGAGGTCATGTGCATCATCGGCCCGTCCGGCTCGGGTAAAAGCACCCTGCTGCGCTGCGTCAACCAGTTGGAAAAAATCGACAAGGGCGGCCTGTGGGTCGATGGCGAACTGGTGGGTTACCGCGTGGTCGGCAACAAGCTGCATGAGATGAATGAAGTACAGATCGCCCGCCAGCGCCTGGCCACCGCCATGGTGTTCCAGCGCTTCAATTTGTTCCCGCACATGACCGTGTTGCAAAACATCATCGAAGGCCCGTGCCAGGTGCTCAAGCGTTCGCCCAAGGAAGCCATTGAGGACGCGCTGGAGTTGCTCGCTCGCGTCGGCCTGGCCGACAAGCGCAATGCCTACCCGGTGGAGTTGTCCGGCGGGCAACAGCAGCGTGTGGCGATTGCCCGTGCGCTGGCAATGCGCCCCAAGCTGATGCTGTTTGACGAACCCACGTCAGCCCTCGACCCGGAGCTGGTCGGGGAAGTGCTGTCGGTGATGCGCGATTTGGCCACCACCGGCATGACCATGATCGTGGTCACCCATGAGTTGGGCTTCGCCCGCGAAGTGTCCAACCGCATGGTGTTTATGGACGCCGGCCAGATTGTGGAAGCCGGCAGCCCAGAAGAAATTCTAATAAGCCCACAAAACCCGCGTACCCAAAGCTTTATTTCTGCCGTTCGCACTTAACTAAAAAACTAACGAGAACGCCCCCATGAAAAAAATGTTTATCCCAACCTTGCTCGCAGGCCTGATGGCCTCCTCGTGTGTTTTCGCGGCATTGCCGGCAGCAATCAAGGACAAGGGCGAGATCAGCGCGGCCATCGTGCCGAACTACCCGCCGATGGATTTCAAGGACCCGGCCACCAACAAACTCACCGGTTTTGACTTCGACCTGGGCAACGCCCTCGCCGAGCGCCTGGGCGTGAAGATCAAGTGGCAGGAAACCGGCTTCGAGCAAATGCTCAGCGGCCTGACCACCAAGCGCGTGGACATCGTGCTGTCGGGCATGACCGACACCGCCGAGCGCCAGAAATCCGTAACCTTTATCGACTACTTCACCAGCGGCCCGCAGCTGTACACCTTGGCCAAGCGCGAAGAGATCAAGGAACTGACTGACCTGTGCGGTAAAAAAGTCGGCACCAGCCGCCGTACCACCTGGCCGTCGGAAATTACCGCATGGAGCAAGGAACACTGCGAAGCGGCCGGTAAGCCGGCAATCGTGGTGATCGGCACCGAAGGCTCGGCGGATGCACGGGCGCAGTTGCAGCAGAACCGCTTGGATGCGGCGATGCAGGGCAGCGAGACGATTCCGTACTTGATGTCGTTGGACAAGGGTAAGTACAAGCCGGTGGGTCAGGCGATTTCCAAGCAGTTCACCGGGCTCGGGATTGAGAAGAGCAACACCGAGCTGGTCACGGCGATCAGCGAGGCGTTGCAGGGCATGATCGATGACGGCACCTACGGCAAGATTTTGAAGAAGTGGAATCTGGAGCAAGGGGCGGTCGAGAAGATCACCATCAATGCCGGCCAGTAACAACACGGTCTGAAAATGTGTGAGGGGGCAAGCCCCCTCCCACATTTGATCGGTGTTGTCATCAAGTACTCACTAGGACGCTCGCCCCCACCGTGGCCACCTACTCCCTGGTAATCCGCCGCCTGATGATCTGCTCGGTGACCATCGTGGTCAGCCGCGCCATGACCAGCCCGTTGCTGGCCCTGCTGCTGAGTACCCGCCTGGGCCTCAACCAGCAGGACATCGGCCTGCTGATGGGGATCGCCGTGTTTATCGCCACGCTGCTGGGCCTGTACGGCGGCTACATCATCGACCGCCTGGAAAAGCGCAAGCTGCTGATCCTGGCCATGCTCTCCAGTTCTATCGGTTTCCTTCTGCTGACCTTTGCCAGCAACCTCTACCTCACCACCTTGACCCTGGTGATCACCGAAGCCGCGTCGGCGCTGTTCCTGATTGGCTCCAAGGCAATCATCAGCGAAAACCTGCCGGTGGGCGAACGTGCCAAGGTATTTTCCCTGCGCTACACCCTTACCAATGTCGGCTACGCCACCGGCCCGATGGTGGGCGTGGTGATCGCCGGGCACATGCAGTTGGCGCCATTCCTGATCGCCAGCGCGATTGCGTTTGGCAGTGTGTTCCTGATGATCGGCATTCCCCCGACCCAACGGGACGACAGCCACAAACCCCTGAGTTTCCTAAGCACCCTGCGTACGCTGCGCAACGACCGCACACTGATCCTGTTCACCAGCGGCAGCCTGTTGAGCACGATTGTTCACGGCCGCTATACGCTGTATCTGTCGCAATTTCTGCTGGTGGCCTACAAGCCGGCCGACGCACTGAAAATTCTCTCTGCCGTGCTGGCGTGCAATGCCATTACCGTGATTTTGATGCAGTACCAGATCGGGCGGTTTCTCAAGCGTGAGCAACTTCGCTACTGGATCGTACTGGGCACGCTGCTGTTTATTGTCGGGCTGATTGGCTTCAGCCTGGCGGATAGCCTGGTGACCTGGTGCCTGGCGATGTTCGTGTTTACCTTGGGCGAGATGATCATCTACCCCTCGGAGTTCCTGTTTATCGACACCATCGCCCCGGATGCACTGCGCGGCAGTTACTACGGCGCGCAGAACCTCGCGGCTTTTGGCGGGGCACTGAGCCCGGTGATATGCGGGTATCTGCTGATCAATGCGGCGCCGACCAGCATGTTCTATGCGTTGGGCACGCTTACGGCGATAGGCGGAACCTTGTGCTTCCTGAGCGGACGGCGGGTTGCAGGTTCTTGCTGATATTTGCGCGGGTTCCCGCTATTAATAGCGAAACCTCTCACGGACCCGAGCCCCATGAAATTCGACACGGCCTACAGCCTGAGTCTCGATGACAAGCTGTCGATTTATGACGTACGAGACCTGAATTTCGACGAAACCGCTGCCTACGATTCCGACCAGGACAGTTTCCTGTGCCCCAACGATGCCTGTCGCGCCGCCTTCGAAGCAGGCAATGTGCTGAGCACGTTCAACGCCAAGAACGTCAACTACCAACGCACCCCGCACTTCAAAAACACGCCGAGCACGCGGCATATCGACGGGTGCCGTTATGCCAGCCTCCACAAGGGTGCAGCAGGCGAAAACGACGATGAGCGTGAGGATAATTTCCCATCGGAATTTGTCCTGACCCGTCGTACGTACGAGCGTAAAACCGCGGTGGGCGGCACCGAGGGGCTGGTCCTACAAGATTCAGCGAAAACACCCTCAACCGGCAGCGGCGAATCTGTCAGTTCCAGCGACACTACCCCGGACAAAACCAGCGTGTTCGCCCACCCGGTGGAATGTTTTGTGTCGAACATCGACGACAAGGAAAAACTCAAACGCATGCCGCTGAAAATCGGCGAGCACACCGCGACTTACTCGGCGTTTTTCAAGAAGATCGAATACCTGCAAGACAACAAGGGCCTGATCTACTGGGGCAAGATCAAAGCGATCAAGGACTACACCAGCAGCTTTCGCATCGATTTCGAAAAGAAGGTGTGGCTCGACAAAAAACCCTACTCGGTCAACGTCTACCTGAGCAAAAAGCTCATCGAGAACTACCGCAAGCGTAAGGCGTTCCTGGAGCAGATCCGGGCGGCGGCGGACAGTGAACGGGCGTTGTATTGTTTCTTCTATGGGGTCACGCCGGAGCTGAAACAGGTGCCCAGCAAGAAGAACCCCGAGCAGACGTTCGGGGTGTTCAGCGCGAATATCGAGAACCTGGATCACCTGATCATTCGTGAGGCACCAGGGTTGGAATAGTGGGTCGATAAGAATCCAGTTGATGAGCGGTCAAAACAACTGTACAAAAACACAGTATAGTTTGCCCTCCCCCGTCGAATCCTGGAGAAACCCCATGTCCTCTCTGGCAATGAGCTCTTTCGTAGAACAGCAGATCGTCCTGCACCAATTCACCGCCAAACACAGCGTACAGGCCCGCGCGATGCTGGGCTGGAGCCGCGAAGAGCTGGCCCGCCAGGCGGGTGTGGCGGTGGATGCCATCCAACAGTTTGAAAGCCAGGGCGACGTGGGTGATGAAACCCGCCTGGCATTGGCGTTTCGGTTGGAGGCACAAGGGCTGGTATTTTTTCCGGGGTTTGCGCCAGGGTGGGGCATGAGTGTGCGGCGGTTTGACACCGCCCCAGTCGACCCCGCTGCACACAACATTATTTCGCGGCTGATGGGCTCAACAGCGGCATCAATTGACTCACCAACGCCCCAACCGAATGGTGCGTAGAGTCCAACCGGATCACCGGACAGGTCAGTGCCGCCAACCAGGTTTCATGCCGACGCAGGCTACGTAGGCTGTGGTTGCCGTTGTCGTAGCGAGCGGCCCACGCCAGGAAAGCGACGCTGTTCTCGTGGCGACTGCCACCTTCCAGGATTTCATCACCGTAGCGTTGCACCTCCCTCATGCGCAGGCGGTGCAGGCGTTCTTGCGGCTCGAGGCGCAGGAACACCACGTGGGTGAACTGCGGGATCATGGCATCGCCCCAGCCGCACAGTGAGCCGGACAGCACCCAGCCTTCCAGGCCGGCGGTCTGTTCCTGCAGCAGGCGGATGCGTTCATTTTTGGGCCGGGCAACGGTGAAGGGTGCGTCGGTTTGCTGCCAGTAGAAGTCGTCGGTGTCGAAGCAAGCGACGTTCAGACTCTCTGCCAAGGCCCTACCCAGGCTGGTAGTGCCGGCCCCCGCAGCACCGAGGATATGAATTCGATAGGCCATGGCTTCCCTCCATCGCATTGAGTGTATCTTTTGAAGGCGTCAGCCCTTGGGTTTGTACACGCCGACGCCTAGAGCCACCTGTTGCTCAAAGCCGGGCCCTGGAGCCGACCCACGCGGCCTCCTCGTAGCCATGGGCTACGGCAAGCAGCGTGGGTTCGGTCCAGCGGGCACCAAAGAAGTAAGCACTGGCCGGCACGCCGTGCTCGTCTTTGCCTGAAGGTACCGAGATTCCTGGATAACCGGCCACTGCGACTGCAAAATAGCTGTTCGTTTCAAAGTCCGACACCACGGCATCAAGTTTTTCCCCGTCAATCAGCTCATCCACTGTGCTGCGAAAATCCTGGATAAGCGCATCCCATAGCGGCTTGCGCTCGTCGGATGTCAGGGTGGATGCGTCGATTTCCTTGAGCAGCGGTTGGTGGTCGGTGTCGCTGCCATCGCGCTTTTCATTGAACGCGATCAACTCGGAAACTGACTTGACCGGCAGCCCACCGCGCTTACCCAGGTAATCATTCAACTCACTCTTCACATCGGCAAACAATAGTTCGCCATAGCGTGATGCATCCGCCAGCCGCATGTTCACCGGTACAAGCACTGCACCTTGTGCGCGAAGCACATCAAGCGTTTTTTGAAACTGAGGGCTATTGTCCACCGGCAGGTTTTCGCCATTCGCGGAAAAGGTTGCGGGATAACCAATACGTTTATCCTTCAAGGCGCCAGGCTTGAGCAACGCGGTGTAGTCAATGCCTCGGGGGGCGTCCACATTGGCTGAATCCTGAGGGTCGCTGCCCGACATGGCGTTGAGCAACAACGCAGCATCAAACACCGAACGCGTCATTGGCCCCGGCGTGTCCTGTCGATGGCTGGCAGGAATGATGCCGCTACGGCTCAACAAGCCCACGCCGGGCTTGAAACCGACCACCCCGTTAAATGCCGCCGGGACGACGATGGAACCATTGGTTTCGGTGCCAACGGCCAACGGCGCCAAACCAGCGGCAACCGCAACGGCTGAGCCCGAGCTTGACCCCCCGACCGATGCATCCGCTTGATGAGGGTTGAGCGTTTACCCGCCCCGATGGCTGAACCCATCGGGACCGCCGCGAAAACCGGCCAGTTCGGTCAGGTTGGTTTTTCCCAGGATCACTGCGCCCTGCTGGCGCAGGCGTTCGACGATAAACGCGTCCTTGATCGCAGCGGCACCCACAAACCCGAAGGCACCTGCGCTGGTCTGCTGGGTGTCGCCCGTCTCGATATTGTCCTTGAGGAGCACGGGAATGCCGTGCAGCGGCCCTCGGACCTTGCCGCTGGCGCGTTCGCGATCCAGCTCGCGAGCAATCTCCAGCGCTTGAGGGTTGAGTTCGATGATGGCGTTTAACGCAGGGTCGTGTTTGCGAATGCGCTCTTGCAAGAAGGTGACCAGAACTTCCGATGTGAGCCCGCCCGACCGGGCCATTTGTTCACCGAGCTCACGAACACTGGCCCATTCCATTCCCGGCGGAACCGGTTTGGAGGTGTCGGAGGTCAACGGCAACCCCATCCAAGACGCCGCATGGCTGACAAACGCATTCACACCATATCCAATTCCAAACATGAACCACCTCGGGAGAAGAGTAAGAAATGACGAAGGACCACCGTTGATCCGTGCGCCAGTCTAAAAACTTCCCTCATCCCAGCCAGCATGACGTAGGCCGTTCACCTCGTAGGATTGTTCAACGCCACAGGTAGCCCATGCTATGCATTCTCCACGCAACAGGCATTGCGATAACCCTGCACCAGCGCCGCCAGCGAATCCTTCGACCATCGCGCACCGTAGAACCACAACGTCGCACCACCCTCGAGGGTCTCGCCAAACCTGGGGTAACCACTCCAGCACGCACCATGGAACGCAGCACTTTGACTGTCCGACACCAGGGCATCCAGCCGGTACTCATTTACAAGTTCATCGATTTCATTATGAGTATGCAGGTTGAACGTGAGGGTGCCGTCGACACGTTGCGCCGGTACGGGTATCAGTTGCGTCCCGGCTCGACGCAAAACGTCCAGCGCCCGCATGAAGGGCGCACGGTGTTGAATCGGTTCGTGACCATCGCCACGGCCATATCGGTCGGCATACCCCACGCGCCTGCCGGCCAATACTTGCATGACGGCAAAGGGGCTGTTGTTCTGCACCAGAGGTACCTCCACCATCACCTGGCCCTCTGGGTCGATACCGCTCAAGGCAATCAGCATCAACGAGGGATCACGCATGGGTCTGATGGGAAGTGCCGGTACGTTATACCCGGGGATCAGGACGCCACCATTGGGGTGGGTTTGAGGATGGGGATCGACATCAAACGCGATACGGCGGGGGGGCGCTTGATCGGTGGAAGGGCGACGGCATGAAGACGCCGAATAGGTCATATCCAGGGGCGCAGACAACGGCTGGCCCACCTGGCAAACGGCATCCGCTCGCGAAAACTTTCTGCATTTGCTGTCCATCGGAACGCCTCCCCTGAAATCATTTTCCGGGGATCATCGCATCCTTCGTCGAAGCCTGTCGCAGACCCGAAACAACTTGAAAACTCCTTTTTCGTCGCCTCCGCGCCCTCAGCTCACAAGGTGCTCTTGCGCACCTTGGGTTTCCACTTCCAGCCACCATGCATATCCACGCTCCGGCTGGTTCAAGCTGAACGCCTGGCCCATCGGCGGTGTGGTAATCGACACATTGCGCTCCCACGCCAGCGCCATGATGCGGTCGAAAGGTTCGTGCCAGGCATGGAACGCCAGGTCGAAAGTGCCGTTGTGGATCGGCAGCAGCCAGCGGCCCTTGAGGTCGATATGCGCTTGCAGGGTTTGCTCCGGCTGCATGTGTACATGGGGCCAGTCGACGTTGTAAGCACCGGTTTCCATCAACGTCAGATCGAACGGGCCGTACTGTTCGCCGATGCGTTTAAAGCCGTCGAAGTAGCCGGTGTCGCCGCTGAAAAAGATGCGGCGCGTGCCGTCGATCATCACCCAGGAACACCAGAGGGTCTGGTTGGCATCAAACAGGCCACGCCCGGAAAAGTGCTGCGCCGGCGTGGCGACAAAGCGAATGCCATCCACCTCGGTGCCTTGCCACCAATCCAGCTGCCGCACCTTGCTGGCGTCGACACCCCACTTGACCAGAATGTCGCCCACGCCCAGCGGCGCGAGAAAGTAACGGGTCTTGTCGGCCAGTTGGACGACAGCCTTATGGTCAAGATGGTCGTAGTGGTTGTGGGAAAGAACCACCGCCTCCAGGGGCGGCAGCTCTTCAAGACTGATAGGCGGCTGATGAAAACGCTTGGGGCCAGCCCAACTGAAGGGCGAGGCACGCTCGGCGAACACCGGGTCGGTCAGCCAGAACTTGCCGCGCATTTTCAACAACACGGTGGAATGCCCCAGGCGGAACACGCTGTGATCAGGCGCCCCCAGCAACTGCTCGCGGGTCAGCGGTTGCACCGGGATCTGCCCCACCGGCCGCGTACTGCGTGGTTTGTTGAACAGCATGTTCCAGAAGATACGCAAGGTCTTGCCAAAGCCACCGTGCTGCACGGGGGCGTCGTTGCTGAAGCTCCCCAGTTTCGACTCAGCAGGTTTGGGCGCCGCAGGCGAAGACTTGATACGGGTTGAGATCGTGGCCATTACCGAGTGACTCCTACGGTCCGCTCATAAGTTACACTGCACAGTGTAGTTTCAAGATTGCAACAAAATCCGCAGCAAGTAAACTACCCAGTGTAATTTACCCTCAAGAGCTGAACGCCACCCATGACTGCCCCTCAACGCCTCACCGACCGCAAACGCCAAGCCATCGTGGCAGCGGCCATCGCTGAGTTTCGCGATAACGGCTTCGAGGTCACCAGCATGGACAAGATCGCCGCCACCGCTGGGGTTTCCAAGCGCACGGTGTATAACCATTTCCCCAGCAAGGAAGAACTGTTCGCCGAAATCCTTCACCAGCTCTGGGCCAGCAGCGTCGCCCAACTCGACGTCAGCTACGCCAGCGACCGCCCGTTGCGTGAACAGTTACGCGGGTTGCTGGAGGCAAAGATGAAGATGATGTCGGACACCAACTTCCTCGACCTCGCCCGGGTCGCCATCGCGGCCACCATCCATTCACCGGAACGTGCGCAAGACATGGTCACCCGCCTGAGCCAGCGCGAAGAAGGCTTTACCCAGTGGGTACGCGCCGCCCAGGAAGATGGCCGCCTCTCCTGCACCGACCCGGCGTTTGCCGCCCATCAGATCCAGAGCCTGCTCAAGGCCTTCGCGTTTTGGCCGCAGATCACGTTGGGCCAGCCGACCCTGGATGCCGCCCACCAGGCCAGCGTCATTGAGTCAGCCATCGACCTGTTCCTTGCCGGCTACGAAGTCAGCGCCTCCCGCACCCAGTAAAAACCATTGCAAGAGCGACATTCCTGGTCGCTTTTGACGCATTCGCCCTCTGTTTTGCGCAAATGGCCTGGAAGGCCACTGATTATTCCTACGCGAATAACTGACAATATTCACAGGACTTATCCGATCAATGGGTGATCCAGTGGCCGCGAGCCGCCGTCTATGTGAAAAACAGTTGAACCAGGAATTTATGGAAAACAGACGAGGCAAAGGGCTCTCATTTGCCAGGCGTATCTACCAGCCAAGGATCATCGGCCTGGGTGTCGGCAGCATCAGCGTCACCGGCGCCTTGTACCCCCTGGCCATGCCGGGCTGGGTCTGGGCGTTACTGCTGTTCAATGGGTTTGCCTGGGCGCATCTGGCGTACCAGCTATCCACCCGCTCGCCGTTCCCTTATCAGGCTGAACAGCGCAACTTCCTGTATGACTCGGTATTCGGTGGGTTCTGGGCGGCTGCCACGCAATTCACGCCGCTGACAGCCGTGACCATCCTGTCGATGATGACCATGAACAACGTCGCCGCCGGCGGCCGGCGCCTGTTCCTGCGTGGCCTGCTCGCCCAGGGGCTGGGGATCGGCGTGGCGTGGGCGCTGTTCGGCATCAAGTTCAACCCCGACGTCAGCCTGCTGCAGGTCTACTCCTGCCTGCCCATGCTGACCCTCTACCCCATGGCCATCGGCATGGTCTGTTATCAACTGGCGATCAAGCTGTCGGAACATAAACGCGCCCTCAGTGCCCTGAGCCGCACCGACAGCCTCACCGGCCTGCTCAACCACGGCTCGTGGAAAGACCTGCTGCACCTCAAGTTCCACAAGTGCCAGCAGCAGCAAAGCCACGCCACCATCGCATTGATCGATATTGATCACTTCAAGCAGATCAACGATACCCACGGCCATATCGTCGGCGACACGGTGTTGCGGCAACTGAGCCTGGAACTGCGGCGCAACCTGCGGGAAAACGACCTGGCCGGGCGTTACGGTGGCGATGAGTTCTGTGTGATTCTTCCGCAAATGCCTCTGGAGCAAGCGGCGCAGATCATGGAGCAGATGCGCAAAACATTCGGCAATTACCGCACCCCGCACATACCGGAATTGCGCGTCAGCCTGAGCATCGGTCTGGCGGACTTCCAGCCGCGCTTCACCGACGCAGCCATGTGGCTGAACGCGGCCGACCGGGCGCTCTATGCCGCCAAGGACACCGGGCGTAATCGGGTGAGTGTCAGTGAAGACCGGATCGCCTGTTCCGCCTGACGTAGTCCTACAACTCCTCGTCTGAATCTTCCGTCCAACACCATAGGCGATAGCATAATGCCTCCATTCGTCGCCTACCCAAAAATGGTCCTGCCCCTTGGGCGAACTTCTTGTCAGGCTGATCACTCTTAACCCGTTGTTCCACCCCGCTGTCAGCACAAGGAGGCTGACAATGAGCACGTCAACCGTAAGGCGAATGCCTTACGGGGGCAGGCGCATACACATGGATACTCCCCGACGCATGCTTGCCCGAGCCCCCGAACATGCTATTCAACACCCATAAAAAAACCATCAATCACCTGCAACACACCGTGGCTCACCAAGCCAGCCTGCTGGACGCGATCGAACGCTCCATGGCAGTGATCGAATTTGATCCGCAAGGCCTCGTGCTACGGGCCAATGACAACTTCCTCAACACCCTGGGCTACCGCGCCGAGCAGATCGAAGGCCAATCCCACCGGATGTTCTGCACGCCCGCCTTCGCCCGTAGCGCCGAGTACAGCCAACTGTGGTCCAACCTGCAAAACGGCCAGTTCCAGTCCGGCACCTTTGAACGGGTGGCCAGCAACGGCCAGTCGGTGTGGCTGGAAGCCAGCTACACCCCGGTGCGTGACGACACGGGCCGTGTGGTCAAAGTGGTGAAGTACGCCCTGGACGTCACCCCGCGCCTGCAGGCTGAAAGCGAGGCCAACGCCAAGTTGGAAGCCATTGGCCGGGCAATGGCCGTCATCGAGTTCAACCTCGACGGCACGATCATCACCGCCAACGCCAACTTCCTGCAGCGCATGGGCTACAGCCTGGCGCAGATCCAGGGCCAGCATCACCGCCTGTTCTGCACAGCAGAGACCGCAGCGAGCTCAGCCTACGGTGACTTCTGGCGGCGCCTGAACCAGGGCGAATTGTTCAGCGGCCAGTTCGAACGCGTGGGTAAAAACGGCCAGCCCGTGTGGCTCGAAGCCAGCTACAACCCGGTGTACGACGCCAGCGGGCGCCTGTGCAAAGTGGTGAAGTTCGCCTCGGACATCACCGCGCGCGTGCAACAACATGCTGCAGACGCACAAAGCGCCGCCCAGGCCTATCACCTGTCCCTGCATACCCAGGACATGGCGGAAAAAGGCGCCGACGTGATCCAGAAAACAGCCAGCGGCATGCGTGAAATCTCCTCGGACATCGACAACTCCTCGCAACTGATCGCCAAGCTGGGCGAGCGTTCGCAACAGATCAGCACCATCGTCAACACCATTCGCGGCATTGCCGATCAGACCAACCTGCTGGCACTCAATGCCGCTATCGAAGCAGCGCGCGCGGGCGAACAAGGCCGTGGTTTTGCCGTGGTGGCCGATGAAGTGCGGCAGTTGGCGGCGCGCACCAGCGGTTCCACCACGGAGATTTCCAGCATGATCGCGGTGATCCAGGCTGAGACCCGCCACGCCATCGACAGCATGGACGCGACCCGCGACCGCGCTGCCCAGGGCGTGGAGCTGGCCAACCAGGCCGGTACAGTGATCCTGCAGATTCGCGAAGGCACCAGCGAGGCGGTGCACGCGGTGAGTGCGTTTGCCAATGAGCGTGGCGCCCACTAACACTCAGTAGACCCTCGGGTTATTCATGTGTAAGACAGGTCGCCAGGACTATAGTGATTCACTGTCTTAACGTTGATGACCCGAGCCCACCATGACCCCCGACAAGCCCGAAACCGCCCCCGTCGATCACCTGCGTTTTCACCGGCGCCACGCCCACCTGGCGCCGACCTTCGGCAACGATACCTTTGCCCTCAAGGCCGAGGCCTTTGCGCGCTTCTTTGGTACACCGACCTTCCTCGGTGCGCAAACCGCGATCGTGATCTTGTGGGTGGTGCTGAACGTAACGGGCATCACCCACTTCGACGTGTACCCGTTCATCCTGCTCAACCTGGCCTTCAGCCTGCAATCAGCCTATGCCGCGCCGCTGATCCTGCTGGCCCAGACGCGCCAGGCGGCCCGCGACAAAGCCCAGTCCGACGCCGATGCGCAACACCGCGAAGCACTGGCCATCGCCAATACCGAACGCCAGGCCCAGGCCGCGCAAACCACCAAACAGCTGCTGGAATTGCTGGAGCAAAACACCCGGCTGACGGAAATGACCAAGCAACTGACCGAACACATCGAAACCCTGACGTGCGAAATGCATGAGCACTACGTAAGAAAACCCCAGTAACTGTGCGTATCCATTGTCGGAGGGGCGATGTCAGGGTTTCATCCGCACATGCCGTCCCAACTCATCAAACAGCGTCACCACCGAACGCAACGCGCGGCAATCGGGACGCGTCAGCAGCCATAACGCCGTGTCGTGCCCCGCCAATGCGGGACCCAGGGGTTGCAGGCCATCATCCAGCAGAAAATCCGGCAGCGCCGCCACGCCCAACCCTGCCCGCACCAGTTCGGTGACCGACAACATGCTGTTGCAGCGATAACTGAGGCGTACACCGGGCAGGTGTCCCCGGCGCCAGGCCACCGTGGGGTGGTCGGGCAGGAAGTCGTCCGGCGCAATCCAGGCCAGGTCCGCCAGTGAGCGTCCGGCGTGTTGACGCGCATACGTGGGGCTGGCACACACCCGATACGCCACGGCCCCCAGGCAACGGCCGACCAGGTGCTCCGGCGGTGCCGTGGTCAGGCGCAGGGCGATGTCGGCATCGCGGCGGCTGAGGTTGGCGAAATCATTGGAGGTGCTCAGTTCCAGGGTCAGCGCCGGGTAGTCCGGCATGAACTGCGCCAGCGCCGGCAGCAACAGCCCTTGCAGCACCGAGTCGGTACAGGTCAGGCGCACCGTGCCGCTGATCACCTCGCCGCCCTGCTCCACGCCGATGCGCGCCGCTTCCAGCGCTTGTTCAGCACGTTCGGCCTGCTGCGCGAGGTTGCTGGCGAGGCTGGTGGGCAGGTAGCCGGCGCGGCTTTTTTCAAACAACGTCTGGCCCAACGCGGCCTCCAGCCGTCGCACCGCGCGGAACACCGTGGACACATCTACCCGCAACAATGCCGCCGCCCGCGCCAGGGTGCCGCCACGCACCAGGGCGAGGATCAGCGACAGGTCGGAGTAATCGATTTGATAGTGCGTGGCTGCATTGAGCATGTGGGCAAACGCCAATATTGATTGCGTGTGCGCCAATCTATAGTGCACGGCAGGACACCACAAGCCATGGGACGCACCCGATGAAAGCCACCACCTTGCACCTCGCCCTGATCGGCGATTACAACCCCGATGTCGTCGCACACCAGGCCATTCCCATCGCGCTGCAACGGGCCGGTGAAACCCTCGGTGTGCAGGTTCATCTGCAATGGCTCGACACCGACACCCTCACGCCCACCACAGAACTGCACAGCTTCGACGGTTTCTGGTGCGTGCCTGCCAGCCCCTACCGCGACACCGACGGTGCATTGCGGGCGATACGTTTTGCCCGCGAACAGCGGCGACCTTTCCTCGGCACTTGCGGCGGTTTTCAACACGCGGTGCTGGAATACGCCCGCAACGTGCTGGGCTGGGCCGATGCCGAACATGGCGAACTGGCGCCAGGCGCTGAACGCGCAGTGATCACCCCCCTGAGCTGCGCCCTGGTAGACGCCAGCGACAGCCTGCGTTTGACGCCCTACACGCGCATCGCCGAGGCCTACGGCCGCCTTGATATCGAGGAAGGCTATCGCTGCCGCTACGGCATAAACCCCGAATTCGCCGATGCACTGCTCGAGCGCGAGATGATTCCCAGCGGGCATGATGCGGCCGGCGATCTGCGCGCGGTGGAGTTGCTCGACCATCCGTTCTTCGTCGCCACGCTGTTCCAGCCTGAACGCGCGGCCCTCAAGGGCATCACGCCGCCCTTGGCGATTGCCCTGCTCAAGGCGTGCCAGGAGCAGTGCGCATGATCGCCACGACACCCGCCCCACCCTACTACGCAGTGATCTTCAGCTCATTGCGCACCGACGGCGATCAAGGCTACGGCCAGGCCGCCGCCCGCATGCTGGAGCTGGCTCGCGATCAACCGGGGTTTCTCGGGGTGGAATCGGCGCGGGAGGATGGCCTGGGGATTACCGTGTCGTATTGGCGCAGCGAGGCCGCGATCCTGGCCTGGAAGCAGCAGGCCGAGCATCGGGCGGTGCGTGAACAAGGACGCGCCACCTGGTACTCGGCGTTTCAGACACGGGTGTGCAAAGTGGAACGGGCCTACACATTCCAAGGCCAGTAACCGTCGTATCGCCTGGCTCTCTGTGGCGAGCGGGCTTGCCACAGAAAGCTCGCTTACCGCCTATGCCGTCTAGCTCACCAGACTGCGCAGCGCACTGATCTGTGGAATCTCCACCCGTTTCATATACACGCGCAGCGGTTCGCTGATGTTGATGCGGTCGTCGATATTTTGGTCGAGCAGCAACTGGATACGCTCGCGGGACAGGGTCATGGTCTGCTCGGGGGCCGGCAGCCAGACAAATTCAGCGGTGGGGATGATGCCGTCGTCGGCCACGTCCATGCCGAAGGAATCTTCGCTGAAACGCACGATGTACTGGCCGGTCTTGCGGTTGAGGCCAACAAAACCGTGGAGTTGGTCGGCGGCCTGGCAGATAAGCTCGGAGGTGATGCGCATGGTAAACCTCACTGAAAAGTCCCACAGGGACTGGAAAGATGGTTTACACGCGTGGCGGAAAGTACCGTCCTCTAGCGGGACGGCTGCGAGCAAGAATACTGCAATGCCGCGCAAAAAAACCGAGGAAATTGGCACATGCGCACGTTAATGTCGGTTTGGTGATGGCGCCTTTCGCA
Source organism: Pseudomonas sp. BIGb0381 (assembly GCF_024809815.1). Lineage (NCBI taxonomy): Bacteria > Pseudomonadati > Pseudomonadota > Gammaproteobacteria > Pseudomonadales > Pseudomonadaceae > Pseudomonas > Pseudomonas sp. BIGb0381. Next base: position 304,749 of record NZ_JANUEN010000003.1, on the reverse strand, counting down.
ATCAATTGTTAAAAAGGAGGCCTTCTCAAAGCTACCTACACGAAAGGACTTCGCATATGCCTGTCACGTTTTCCAAGAGCGCCCTGCTGCTCGCACTGGCGCTTGGCTTCGGCCAGGCACAGGCTGCCGAACCGATCAGCCCGGCTGAATTGGCGACAAACGAAGGCATTCCATACCCCGCCGTGATCGCTCACCGTGGCGCGTCCTACGACGCGCCGGAATCCACCGCCGCCGCCTACAAAGTCGCGCGCGACCTGGGTGCCGACTACCTGGAAATGGACCTGCAACGCAGCAAGGACGGCGTGCTGTTCGCCCTGCACGACAACAACCTGCAGCGCACCACCGACGTGGCCACCAAGTTCCCCGAGCGCAAAGACGCCCCGGCCAACGAGTTCACCTGGAAAGAACTGCAAACCCTCGACGCCGGCAGCTGGTTCAACGCCGCCTACCCGGACCGCGCGCGTCCTGGCTTCGTCGGCCTGAAGATCCAGAGCCTGGACGACATCATCAAGATCGCCGAAGGCAACCCGCAGCACAAACCCGGCCTGTACATCGAAACCAAGGAGCCCAAGCAATTCCCAGGCATCGAAGTCGACCTGAAAAACAAGCTGCTGGATAAAGGCTGGTTGAGCTCCGCCGGCTCAAAGCTGGGCAAGAGCAACACCGGCGTCGGCCAGGGCAAGGGCCGTGTGGTGCTGCAGACGTTTGAAAAAGACAGCTTGAAAGAGCTGCAGAAAGAAATGCCGAACACCCCGAAAATCCTGCTGTTGTGGGTTGGCCCGGGCAGCATCGAGCCGAAATCCACGCAGACCTTCGCCGAATCCGGCGAAACCACCAAGGCCGCGTACTACGCCAAGCAAGAGCCAAAAGACGCCGCCGAGTTCGAAAAGTGGGTCGACGAAGCCAAGAGCCTCGGCGCCATCGGTACCGGCCCATCGGCTGAGCTGACCGACCACGGCGACCAGAGCTACACCGACCTGGTGAAGCCTGAAATGAACAAGCTGACCCACGACAAGGGCCTGCTGGTGCACGTCTACACCGTGGATGAACCGGTCGACTTCGAAAAGGTGATGAAAGCCGGCGTCGACGGCATCTTCACCAACCGCGCCGCCGAACTGCTGAAGTTCTACAAACGCTGGCCGTCGTCCAGCGTGCAAGACCTGCTGAACGACTACAAGTACTGAGAGCGTCGCGCATTGGTGTCAGTGCGCCATTAAGGATGAGTTAAGTTGCGCCGGTTAATCTGGCGCCACTTAAACAGCTCACCGAAGAAGGACACACACTATGAAAACCCTGACCACCCTGTTCGCTGCCACCGCCCTGACCCTGACCGCCGGCCTGGCCCAGGCTGATGTTCGCCCGGACCACATTGAAGGCCTGCTCAAGTCCGGTGCCGTGATGCCGTTCGACAAGCTCAACGCTGCCGCCGTGGCCAAACATGCCGGTGCCACGATCAACGACACCGAACTGGACCACAACAACAGTGGCGTGCTGGTCTACGAAGTTGAACTGACCGACACCGCCGGCAAGAAGTTTGAAGTCAAGCTCGACGCCAAGACCGGCGCCGTACTGGAAGACAAACTCGACACCTGAGTGACCCCCGTCACCTGAAACCGCGCCACCTCCGGGTGGCGCGGTTTTTTTATGCGCGCTCGCTAACCGTGCGTAGGAAAAAACACCATTCGGTGAATGAAATTACACCTTCACCACACAAGGTCGCTAAAATCCCAGGCTTCGACCTGAGCCTCTGGCTCAACACTTTGCGAGACTGCTGCATGGGGCAAAAAGCCGCCGACATCGCCACTATTGGCCGAATCAGTGCCGTACACGCGATGCTCCAAGTCATCAGCGACATGACCGGCCTGCGCTTCGCCGCGGTGGCGCGGGTGACCGACGACACCTGGACCGCCTGTGCCGTGCTCGACCAACTGGACTTCGGCCTCGGCATCGGTGGCGAGTTGGACCTGACCACCACGATCTGCCACGAAATTCGCAGCTCACATGTGTCCGTGGTGATCGACAAGGCCAGCGAAGACCCGCTCTACCACGACCACCACACGCCGCGCCTGTATCACTTCGAAAGCTATATTTCGGTGCCGGTGTTCCGCACCGACGGGCGCTTTTTCGGCACGATCTGCGCCTTGGACCCCAACCCCGCCGTGCTGCGCAGCAGCACGATCCAGTCGACCATGGAGTCGTTCGCCCGCGTGCTGTCGTTGCAGATTGAAGCCGAAGAAGCCGCGCAACAAACCCAGGCACAATTGCAGGAAGAACGCGGCACCGCCGAACTGCGCGAGCAATTTATCGCCGTGCTCGGCCATGACCTGCGCAACCCGCTGTTTGCAATTAACGTCGCTGCCGAACGGCTGCTGCGCAAGCACGCGGACCCGGCCACCGACACCCTCGTGCGGCATATCCTCACCAGCGGCCGGCGCGCTGCGCAGTTGGTGGAAGACGTGCTGGATTTCGCCAGGGGCCGCATGGGCACCGGCATCCCGCTGAACATCGGCGATTGCCAGGGTTTGCAGGCGGCATTGCAGCATGTGGTGTCGGAGGTGCAGAGCGTGCATCCGCAGCGGGTCATCCGCGCAGATATCGGCGACCTGCAAGGGGTGAGTGGTGACCGTGACCGCCTGGCGCAGTTGCTCTCCAATCTGGTCGCCAATGCCATCCACCATGGCAACCATGACGGCCCCGTGGAGGTGCATGCGCAGGTCGAGCAAGGCCGTTTCCATCTGTCGGTGAAAAACCCCGGGCAGATCAACGCGCAAGCCCTGCCCCGTCTGTTCGAGCCTTACTCACGCCCGGCGACGAACACGCCCCAGACCGGCCTGGGCCTGGGGCTGTATATCGTCAAGCAGATTGCCGAGGCCCATGGCGGTGAACTCAACGTGTCCACCAGCGCCGAGCACGGCACGGTGTTCACGTTCAGCCTGCCCACCGGCTGATCAGGCGCTCAGGCGCGCGGTCACCTCATTCAACTCGCCGGACAAGCTACGCAGGTTGTGGCTCGCCGCTTCGGTGCGCTGCACATTGTCGAGGTTGGCCGTGGCCACGGTAGTGATCTGGGTGATATTGCGCGAAATATCCTCAGCCACCGACGTCTGTTCCTCGGCCGCCGTGGCGATCTGGCGGTTCATGTCGCGGATCGCTTCCACCGCCTGGGTGATGTGATCGAGCATGGCGCCGGCCTGGCTGACTTTTTCCACACTGTCATCGCTGCACGACTGGCCGCTGACGATCGCCTCGGCGGCATCGATCGCACCGGTCTGCACGGCATGGATAATCTGGTTGATCTCGATGATCGACGCCGCCGTGCGTTGCGCCAGGCTGCGGACTTCATCGGCGACCACCGCAAAACCGCGGCCAGCCTCGCCTGCACGGGCCGCCTCGATCGCGGCGTTCAGCGCCAGCAGGTTGGTTTGCTCGGCGATCCCGCGAATCACTTCCAACACTTTGCCGATACGCACGCTGTCGGTTTCCAGGCGCCGGATGATCGTGCCGGTGTTGAGGATTTCCGTGCGCATCTGGCCGATGGTGGCGATGGTGACCTTCATCACTTCACCGCCCTCGCGGGCCGACTGGTCAGCGTCATCGGCGGCGCGCGAGGCACTGGCGGCGTGACGGGCGACTTCCTGGGCGGTGGCCGACATTTCGGTCATGGCCGTGGCTACCTGGTCGGTGCGATTGAATTGCTCGTGGGTGCCAGTGGCCATCAGCCCGGCAATCGAGTTCAACTCGCCGCTGGCGCTGACCAGATCGGTGGCGCTGCGTTGCAAGCGACTGAAGGTCTCGGCGAGGAAGTCGCGCAGGGTATTGGCGGCAGCCGCCAATTGGCCCAGTTCATCCTGGCGCTTGCTGGTGACGCGCTCGGCAAAACGACCATGGCTCAGTTGGGTGACATAGTCGATCAGGCCACGGATCGGCAGAATCAGGTTGCGGTTGATCAGCCACAGGCTGAACAGGCCGATCAAGGCGCCCGACAGCAGCATGATTGCCAGGCCCACCATCACCGTGCGCTCGGCATAGGCGCTGATGGCCAGTGACTTTTGCGCGCCTTGTTCGCGCAGGTCGCTGACGAGAGCGCTCATCTGCTCGCTGGCGGCGCGGTCCACGCCCTTCACGGCCGTGTCGCCCGCAGTAGGATCTGCACCCGCCGCCACGTAGGCATCACGCCCGCGCTGGTAAGCGACACCCAGTTGCTGGTGTTCCTGACGCAAGGTTTCGATGCGTTGGCTCAAGGTTGCGTCGCTGCGGGTCTGGCTGACCAGGCGCGTGAGGATGCCTTGGACATCACGTTGGCGGTCCTGGAACTGGCCCCAGTACTTCTCCATGTCCTGAGGCTGTTTGCCGCGCAACAGCACGTTTTTCCATTCCTGGACCTGCACCTTGAATTGCAGGTTGGCTTCATCGATCAGTTGGGAGGTGAGCAACGGCCCTTCGAGCAAACTGCGGTAACTCTGCACACCGTTGGAGAGAAAGTTGAAACACGCCAGGGCGATCAACAGCATCGCCAGCAGGCTGCCACCGAGCAGCGACAAGATCTGTGCCCGCAGGGAGGTTCGCAAAACATTCATCGGGGAAAACCTCGAAACAGGGGAAAGGGTGCTAGCACGCCATGACTTCCCTGTCGTCAGAGGCACCACCCGTCCACAGCGGTGCTTATGGCCTGAATCGGCCGTGCTAGAGCCCTCTTGAGCGATTCCTGATGAGCGGTCAATAAAATGTCATTCAACAGAAATAAATTCAAAACCGTCATAAAACTGTCAAATATCCCTGTAATGATTCGCCACGCGACCTGTGAAACGTCCTACAGGCCTTTTCTCTGCGAGCCTCCATGAACCACAGCATTGACCACAGCCACCAGGATTCCGATCTGTTTGGCTTGCTCTACGGTTTTCGTTTTCGCCCCGGTGAAAAGGGTGAACAGATTGATTCGGCCACCGCGCTCCAGGCCTTGCAGCAACCCGCCGATCCGGAAGAGTTCCTATGGCTGCACCTGAACCTGGCCCACGCGGCCTGTGAGCGTTGGATGCAGGCAAACCTGGATTTGCCCGAAGAATTCTTCGAAGCCCTGCACGAAGGCTCGCGCTCCACGCGTATCGAACACGTCGACTCAGCCTTGCTGGCGGTGGTCAACGACGTGGTGTTCAACTTCAGCAGCATGGTCTCGTCGGATATTTCCACGCTGTGGGTCTGCGCCCGCAGTCGGCTGTTGATCAGCGCACGCCTGCAACCCTTGCACTCGGTGGACAAGTTGCGCTCGTCGGTGAAGGCCGGCGAACACTTTCGCTCACCGCTGGAACTGCTGGTGCACCTGCTGCGCGACCAGGGTGAAGTGCTGACGCAGATCGTGCGCAAGACCAGCATCAGCGTCGACCATATCGAGGACCAGTTGCTGTCCTCGCGCCTGTCCACCAACCGCGCGGAACTGGGGGCGGCGCGCCGGGTGCTGGTGCGCCTGCAACGCCTGCTCGCGCTGGAGCCGGGTTCACTGCTGCGCCTGCTCAACCGCCCGCCGCAATGGCTGCAAAAGGAAGACGTAAAGGAATTGCGCAAATCCACCGAGGAGTTTGCGCTGATCATCAACGACCTGACGGCGCTGGGCGAACGGATCAAGCTGCTGCAGGAAGAGATCGCCGCCAACCTCAACGAGCAGAGCAGCCGCACGCTGTTCACCCTGACCGTGGTGACGGTACTGGCGTTGCCGATCAACATCATCGCCGGTTTTTTCGGCATGAACGTGGGCGGTGTGCCGCTTTCCCAGGACCCAGAGGGGTTCTGGATTTTGGTGGCGCTGGTGGCGACCTTCACATTGATTGCCGGGCGCTGGGCGTTTCGTAAGTTTTCAAATTGAAATGGGAAGGGGCTTCCCCCGATAGCCCGGCAGACAGCGCTGCTGTGGCGAGCGGGCTTGTCCCGCGTTGGGCTGCGAAGCAGCCCCAAAACCAGCCTCTACAGAGTGTCTGATACACCGCGTTCTTCTTTACTGGGGCTGCTACGCAGCCCAACGCGGGACAAGCCCGCTCGCCACAGGGAGATGTGCCTGGGTCTGAAACGTTGTGTAGATACCCTTGGCTCCCCAGCGATTTATAGACCAGTGGCACACCCAATGACCTAAACAATGACTTGCGGCAGCATCGCTGTAATATTCTGCAACGAACATGAACGGCATCCTCTCCACACGGATGCCCCGGCATGGCCACCCCTTCCCTGACTGCTTCCACGCACTCATCCTCCGTCGATTCAAAACCGCGCCTGGACAAGAAACCCAGCCTGGTGACAGTAATCGTTTTCTTCGCCGTACTCGCCATGGGCCTGTTGTTTACCGCCTACAGCCTTATGCACGACATGCACGAAATGGGCGCCCAGCTCACCACATGGACACCGTTCCTGCTGCTGGGTGTGGCGCTGTTGATCGCCCTGGGTTTCGAGTTCGTCAACGGCTTCCACGACACCGCCAACGCCGTCGCGACGGTGATCTACACCAACTCGCTGCCGCCGCAGTTTGCGGTGGTGTGGTCGGGCTTTTTCAACTTCCTCGGTGTGCTGCTGTCCAGCGGCGCGGTGGCGTTCGGCATCATTGCCTTGCTGCCGGTGGAGCTGATTTTGCAGGTGGGTTCATCGGCCGGTTTCGCCATGATCTTCGCCTTGCTGATCGCCGCGATCCTGTGGAACCTCGGCACCTGGTGGCTGGGTTTGCCGGCCTCGTCGTCCCACACCCTGATCGGTTCGATCATCGGCGTCGGCGTGGCCAATGCCTTGATGCACGGCCGTGACGGCACCAGCGGTGTGGACTGGAGCCAGGCGATCAAGATCGGCTATGCACTGCTGCTCTCGCCGCTGATCGGCTTCGCCTTCGCCGCCTTGCTGTTGCTGGCCCTGCGCGCCTTTGTGAAAAACCGCGCGCTGTACAAAGCCCCTAAAGGCGACACTCCGCCGCCGTGGTGGATCCGCGGCATGCTGATTGTCACCTGCACCGGCGTGTCCTTCGCCCATGGCTCCAACGATGGGCAAAAAGGCATGGGCCTGATCATGCTGATCCTGGTCGGCACCCTGCCGATGGCCTACGCGCTGAACCGTGCCATGCCGGCCGAGCAGTCGTTGCAATTTGCCGCAGTCGCCGAAGTGACCCAGGTGGCGCTGATGAAAACGGCGCCGCTGGCGTTGGCGGGAGACCCTCGGCCGGTTCTTTCGACCTACATGCGCACCAAGGAAGCCACGCCCGAGTTGATTCCGGCCCTCGCCGCCCTCGCCGGCCAGATCGGTGACCAGGTCAAAGGCTACGGTTCCCTGGCCAAAGTTCCCGCCGAAGCCGTGGGCAACGTGCGGAACGATATGTATCTGAGCAGCGAAACCATTCGCCTGATGGACAAAGGCAAGGTCGGCAATTTCGACGCTGACACCCAAGACAAGCTGCAACTGTTCAAGCAACAGATCGACGATGCCACGCGCTTTATTCCGCTGTGGGTGAAGATTGTCGTGGCCATCGCCCTGGGGCTTGGCACCATGGTCGGTTGGAAGCGCATCGTGGTCACCGTGGGCGAGAAGATCGGCAAGACCCATCTGACTTACGCCCAGGGCGCCTCGGCCGAGACCGTGGCGATGCTGACCATTGGTGCAGCGGATATGTTCGGGCTGCCGGTGTCGACCACCCATGTGTTGTCGTCGGGTGTGGCGGGGACCATGGTGGCTAATGGGGGTGGGTTGCAGATGCGGACGATCCGCAATTTGCTGATGGCGTGGGTGCTCACCTTGCCGGCGGCGATTCTGCTATCCGGTAGCCTGTACTGGCTGTTCACCAAACTGTTCTGACACAACCCAGATTGAAAATGTGGGAGGGAGCTTGCCCCCTCCCACATTTGGATGTGTGTCGTGTCAGTTGTTGAAGAGTCCCGCCATGGCCTTGAGCCGTTTCTTGTACACCCGCCGCGCCTCCAGCGCCTCCTCCAGAGTCACCGCCACAAACCCCGCCCGCTGGTTCGGCTGCATCTGCCCGATCAAGTCCAGGTCGGCACTGATCACCGTGCCGATCATCGCGTAACCACCGCCGGATACCGCATCGCGGTGCAGCACAATCGGCTCCAGCCCGGCCGGTACCTGGATCGAGCCAATCGGGTAGCAACTGTCGACGATATTCGACGGATCCGACCCCGCGCCAAACGGCTGCTCACGCGGCTGAAAGCTCAGCGCACTGCCGCCCTTGAAGCGATAGCCGATGCGGTCCGCCTCGGAACCGACCGTCCACGGCTCCGCAAAAAAACTGCTCTTGGCTCCTGCGGTCAAGCGCTCGTAATACAGCCCCGGCACCACGCGCAACGTGACATCACCGCCCACCGAGCGGCGCAACGCCATCGGCAAACTGTTGCCCGCACGTCCGAGACCGCTGGCGTTGCCGATGGGCAATTCATCGCCCTCCTGCAAGCGTCGGCCGTGGAAACCTCCGAGTGCACCGAGGGTGTAAGTGGAACGGCTGCCGAGCACCAACGGCACGTCAATGCCACCGGCGACGGCGAGGTAAGTGCGGGCGCCCGCCTTGGGAAATTCGAAACGCAGCACCTGCCCGGCACGCACCTCAAAGGCGGTGTCCTGATGCACCACTTCACCGTCCAGGCGCGGCGACATCAATGCACCGCTGAGCGCGACCAGGGTATCTCGTTGAAACGCCAGTTCGGGCCCGATCAAGGTGCATTCCAGGCCGGCCGCCCCCACCGGGTTACCCACCAGATGGTTGGCTGCACTCAAGGCGTATTGGTCCAATGCACCCGATGGCGGAATGCCCAGGTGGTAATAACCTTCGCGGCCAAGGTCCTGCACAGAGGTGGCGAGGCCGGGTTTGAGGACCTTGATCATGCCAGCGCCTCCTGCAGGGTTTTCGGGTAGCCGATGGGGTCGGCGAGAAACGCATCGAGGGAAAATTCCACCGGGCGAATGCGCAGGTCGAAACGGCCTGCCTCCACCTCGGCAACGGCCAGGTCGTAGGCGTCCCGGTCGATAGGTTTGAATTGCACGATGTCACCCGGCCGGAAGAACACCATATGCGCCTTGAGGTAGGCCAACTGCTGGGCCGGGTCGTAGATCGGCGCGGGGGTCACGCCAAACATCTGGTAGCCGCCGGCGCCGCGCACCGAGTAGATGCAGCCGAAGCAACCGCCATGGCCGAGGGTCAGCTTCGGCGTGTCGGTGCGCGGGCGCAGGTACTTGGGCACCTGCAACTGCCGCTCGCGCTCGACCATCTGGAACATGAACGGCAAGCCCGCGACAAAGCCGACCATCGAGACAAACCACGGCGCGCCGCTGTGGGCGGCGATAAACGCTTCGACATCGGCCAGGCCATTGATGCGTGCGGCGTATTCCAGGTCGGTGGCACTGGGGTCTTGGTGGCGGTCGCGAAACCGCATCAGGGTTTCATGGGTCCAGGGGTCGTTATAGAGCACCGGGATTTCGATGATGCGTGTGTGCAGGGTGCGTTCGGCCACGGCCTGGGCTTCGGCGCTTTGCACAGCGTCGAGCAGCACATGGGGGGCGATGCGGTCGGGGTCGAAGCGAATCTGGAACGAGGCATTGGCCAGGCACACATCCAGCACGCCTTCCAGCGCCAGGCGCTCCACGGCACGGGTCACGGCCATGCCCTTGAAAAAAGCCTGCAGGGACATGCTCTCGCTGACTTCGGCAAACAGGTGTTCATCACCGCCGAAGCTGTAGCGAATGGGGGACGTTTCAGCCATGTCTGTTCCTCTTGGAATCGTTATAGAAAGGCAGGCAAAAAAGTAAATGTACGATCTTATTAGGGTGTTTTGACGGTGATGCCGGCCTGGTCCAACGCCTCACGGGTGGCTTCCACCAACTCCAGTGCGCCGGGGGTGTCGCTGTGCAGGCAGATGGAATCGAATTCGATAAACAGGTCTTCGCCTTCTACGGTACGCACCAGCCCCGTCTGACACGCCCGTAGGACACGGGCCGCGACCGTGGCCGGATCCAGCGCACGTACGTTGCGGGTAAACACAATGGAGCCGGTCAGATCGTACTCACGGTCGGCATAGAATTCGCGCACCACCGGTTGCCCGAGTTCCTTGGCCACGCGCCAGATCACGGAGTTGGGCATGCAGTACAGCAACAGCGTCGGCTCGATGATTTGCAGGTTTTGTACCAGCAGGCGCGCGGCTTCTTCGTCGCGGGCCAGGTGCATGTAGAGCGCGCCGTGAGGCTTGATATGTTGCAGCGTCATGCCTTGGGCGCGGGCGATTTCGCGCAGGGCGCCCAGTTGGTAGAGCATGTCGTCGACCAGCTCCTGGGCCGGCGCATGGATATGCCGACGACCGAAGCCCACCAGGTCGCGAAAGCCCGGGTGTGCGCCGATGGCCACGCCCAGTTGCTTGGCGCGCGCGACGGTGCGGCGCATGGTGCCGGGGTCGCCGGCATGGAAGCCGGTGGCGATATTGGCCGAGCTGATATAGGCCATCAGCTCCGCGTCGACGCCGTCGCCGATGGTCCAGGGACCGAAGCCTTCGCCCATGTCTGAATTGAAATCCACTGCCTGCATCGGGGACGCTCCGCCAAAAGGTAATGCTCGAAAGTAGGCTGCGGCTTGACCCCTTGGGAAGATCTATTATCAGATGGCCTATCTTCTGAAAATCAGATAAAGCCATGTCCCTGACCTTGCGCCAAATCCGCTACTTCGTCGCCACCGCCGAAATCGGCCAGATTTCCCAGGCGGCGATTCACCTGAACATCTCCCAGTCTGCGGTGACCACGGCGATCAAGGAGCTGGAAGCCCTGCTTGGCGTGCAGCTATTTGTGCGCTCGGCCCAGGGCATGAACCTGACCGATGCCGGGCGGCACTTTCTCAACCGCGCCTACGTGATTGTGCGCAGTGTCGACGACGCGCTGAACAGCCCGTTGCCCGACTACCGCGCCAGCGGCGTGCTGCGCCTGGCGGCCAGCTACACGGTGCTGGGTTACTTCCTGCCCCACCACTTGCAGCGCATGGAGCACTGGCACCCGGATGTGACGCTGGAGGTGTTCGAGCAGGAGCGCCAGGCCATCGAACAGGGCCTGCTCGACGGCCAGTTCGACATGGCCGTGGTCCTCACCGCAAACCTCACCCACCCGGCGATCGTCTCGGAGATCCTGTTCAACTCGGAACGTCGTTTATGGCTGCCCAGCCATCACCCATTGTGCGAACGCGGCGCCGTGAGCCTGGCGGATGTGGCGCAGGAGCCGTACATCCTGCTCACCGTCGATGAGGCCGAACACAGCGCCATGCGTTACTGGGAACAGGCCGGGCAAACACCCAAGGTGCGGCTGCGCACCAGTTCGGTGGAGGCGGTGCGCAGCATGGTTGCCAATGGCAGCGGCGTGGCGATCCTGTCGGACCTGGTGCACCGGCCCTGGTCGCTGGAAGGCAAGCGCATCGAAACCCTGACCGTCACCGACCCCGTCACGCCCATGAGCGTCGGCCTGGCCTGGCACCGCGAGCGCGCCTTCACCCCGGCAATGCAGGCGTTTCGCGATTACTTCCACGACGCGTTCCTGGCGCCGCAACAGCTGTCGGCGCGGCGTTAAAGCTGCGAATGCAGGATGGCCGCCAGCCAGTCCATGAACACCCGCACCCGCAGAGGCAAGTGCCGTTGTCCGGCATAGAGCAGGGACACATCCAGCGACGGGGCCGGATAGTCCGGCAGGAACGCCACCAGCTCCCCGCTCGCTAATTCTTCGCCCATGCCCAGGGCCGGGGCCTGAATAATCCCGAAACCGCCCAGGCAGGCAGACTTGTAGCCATCGGTGCTGTTGACCGTGACCCGCCCGGCCATGGGGATGCGCAGCACCTTGTTGCCCTGCACGTACTCAAACCCCGCCGAGCGTGAACCCAACGGCCGCACGTAATGCACCAGGTGGTGATCGGCCAGGTCGGCCAGGGTCTGCGGCACGCCGTAGCGTTGCAGGTAGGTGGCGCTCGCGCAGTTGATCATCGGCATGCTGCACAGCAGCCGCGCCACCACGCTCTGGTCCGGCTGCGCGCCCACGCGCAGCACGCAATCGAAGCCCTCGGCGAGCAGGTCGACCTGGCGGTCGGTGGTGCTGATCTCCAGCTCGATCAGCGGGTGCGCGTCCATGAATTGCGGCAAACGCGGCAGGATCAAGTCCCGCGCCATCACGTTAGGCATGTCCACCCGAATCCGTCCGGCCAGTTGCGCTTCGTCCTGGCGAAACAGCCCTTCGAGTTCTTCCATGTGCGCGAGCAAATCCTTGCTGCGCTCATACAGCACGCGGCCGTCCTGGGTCGCCTGCACCTTGCGCGTGGTGCGCTGCAACAGGCGTGCGCCGAGCAGTTCTTCCAGTGCCTGCACATGCTCCGACACGGTGGAGCGCGGCAGGCCCAGGCTCTCGCCGGCGCCGGTGAAACTCGACAGCTCGGTGACGCGCACAAAGGTACGCAGCAGCTCCAGTTTGTTCATGGGATTGTTCGCCTTATTCGGCCAGTGATTCCGGTTTAGCGCTATTTATCACGTTATGAGCGGACAAATACACTTCTTCCCACAGTCACTCACCGAGGAAAACACCATGACCCGTAAGATCGCATTGATCACCGGCGCCAGCCGCGGCCTGGGCAAAAACGCCGCGCTGCACCTGGCGGCACAAGGCGTCGACATCATCGGCACTTATCACAGCAAGGCCGATGAAGCGCAGGCATTGGTCGCACAGATCGAACAGCTGGGCGGCCGTGCTGCCATGCTGAAACTGGATGTGGGACAAAGCGCGACGTTCGGTGATTTTGTCGACGACGTTGCTGGGGTACTCAAGGAAGTTTTCGCACAGGACCACTTCGATTTCCTGATCAACAACGCCGGTATCGGCATTCACGCCAGCTTTGCCGAGACCACCGAAGCACAGTTCGACCAATTGGTGGCAATCCAATTCAAGGGCCCGTTTTTCCTGACCCAGCAGTTGTTGCCGTTGATCCGCGACGGCGGCCGCATCCTCAATGTCTCCAGTGGCCTGACGCGCTTCAGCCTGCCTGGCTACGCCGCCTACGCCGCGATGAAAGGCGCGATGGACGTGTTGACCCGCTACCAGGCCAAAGAACTGGGCGGCCGTGGCATCAGCGTTAACATCCTGGCCCCCGGCGCGATTGAAACCGACTTCGGAGGCGGTGCGGTGCGCGATAACGCCGAGCTCAACGCCATGGTCGCCAGCAACACCGCCTTGGGCCGCGCGGGGTTACCGGATGATATTGGCGGAGCCATCGCCAGCCTGCTCGCCGACGGTAGCGCCTGGATCACCGGCCAGCGAATCGAGGCGTCGGGCGGCATGTTTCTGTAGGAGCTTGTCGCGCAGCACGTCATACCCCCAGTGATACACATAGGTGTACGGCAGGAAAAACAGCAGTACGCCTATGTCGAGGATAAACGCCTGCACCAGGCTGATGTTCAGCCAGGCAGCAATCAGCGGCACGCACACCAGAATCAATCCACCTTCAAACATCAAGGCATGCAGCACTCGGGTCCAGCCGTTGTTGGCCAGTTGCAGGCGCGCCTTGAGGCGGTCGAACAGGCCATTGAAAATCACGTTCCAGGTCAGCGCCAACAGGCTGATCGCCAGGGTGACCATGCCCATCTCCAGGGCGGGCTTGTCCATGATCCACGCCAGTAATGGGGTGCAGATCAACAACGCCAGGGCTTCGAAACCAATGGCCTGGCAAACGCGTTCAGTAATCGACTTGGTGGGGTTCATGACCCGGCTCCGTAAGTGACGATGGTTGCCATCATTAGCCTTTGACTCGATACTTCATAACCAATAACCATCGATCAAGGCGATAGTCATGGCCTCTAACGAAGTGCTGCAGGCGTTTGTGCAGGCGGCCACCCAAGGCTCGTTTTCGGCGGCGGCGCGCAAGCTCGGCAAGAGCCAGTCCACCGTCAGCGCAGCCGTGGCGAGCCTGGAGATTGACCTGGATGTGGTGCTGTTTGATCGCAGCAGCCGTAAGCCGACACTGACGCCAGCGGGCCATGTGTTGCTGCAACGGGCCGAGCAGGTGCTGGAGGCCAGTAGTCGGCTGGAATTGGCGGCGAGCCAGTTGGCCCAGGGGTTGGAGCCGAAGCTGAGTATCGCCATGTCCGATACCTATCAGTCCGACCGTTTCGAGGTCGCCCTCAGCGCGTTTGAACAGCGCTACCCGGACCTTGAGCTGGAATGCCTGATCGCCGAATGCGAAGACCTGATCGCCCTGGTCCAAAGTGGTCGGGCGCAGATCGCGTTTATTGAACACCAGGAAGCGTACCCGCCAGACCTGACCCGCGCGCCCGTGGACGAGCGCACGGAAATCGCCCTGTTCGTGTCACCGAAACATCCGCTGGCGGGCGTTGACACCCTCACCGCGCACGCCCTGCAACAGCACCGCGAATTGCGCCTGGCAAGCATCATCAACCCGAATGAAATCCGTGCCAACGGCCGCGTCTGGTCGGCCCCCAGTTACCTGATGCTGTTGGAGATGGCCCAGTTGGGTTTCGGCTGGGCACCGATTCCGCGCTGGCTGGTGGAACGCTTTGGTGGCGGGCAACTGGTCGAACTCAAGGCACGCGGTTGGCCGCGTTCGGTGGCCGTGGATGCACTGTGGTCACGCCACCATCCGCCGGGGCCGGCGGGGAGCTGGTTGCTGGGGAAGATGTTGGAGTGATTTTTTTCAGACAATTGAGATTAATGTGAGAGGGGGCTTGCCCCCGATGACGGTGGGTCAGTCACCCAATGCAGCGACTGACACCCTGCTATCGGCGGCAAGCCCCCTCCCACATTTTTGATCTTCATTGCTTGGGGAGATTGAGTTCGGCCAGGCGGTGTTCAAGGAAATGCTTTTCCGGGATTTGCCGGGTCAGTGACAGGGCTTTTTCGTAGGCTGTCCGGGCCTCTTCCACCCGCCCCAACTGCCGGCAAAACTCGCCCCGCGCCGAATGCGCCAGGTGGTAATCCAGCAATTCCCCGCGCGCCAGAATGCCTTCACTTCACCGTCAGCACAAAACCGCTAGACTGCGCCCTTCTTTGCAGCTGTTCGGACACGCCGATGCAAACCCGCCTTGTCGCTTACGAGACGCTGAATGCTGTGCAACAACAGCACGTCAGCGCCATCGAAGTTCACCCTGAGCAGTTGCCGTTTTGCGGCGACATGTATTGCGCCCTCAACTCGCTGCTGGCCAAGCCCAGCCCCGGCGTCAAGGGCTTTGCCCTGCTGGCCGACGACATTCCGGTGGCCTTCCTCCTGCTTAAACGCCCGCCCTGCCTGCCCCATTGGGCCGATGAACACAGCGCGACGCTGCATGCGTTGCAGGTGGATCGGCAGCAGCAAGGGCGTGGATTCGGCAAGGCATGCTTGCAGGCGCTGCCGGCTGCGGCATTGCAGGCGTGGCCGCAGATCAAGGCGCTGGAGTTGTCGGTGGACACGCACAATGTTGCGGCGATGGGGTTGTATCTGGGGGCTGGATGGGTGGACAGCGGGGAGGCGTATAAGGGACGGATTGGGTATGAGCGGAGGTTGAGGTGGGTGTTGGGTCGAAACGGTGTTGGCCTGCTTTAAATGTCACGTATAGATGACTTACCCGATAAAAAGTAATGAATATGTGACATGAATATTTCAGTTATCGCTCAGCAACCCGACAGCCAAGTTCGCGCCATGCGTCTTAACCATGGCGCTGCCGAGGGGCGTGCTCCCGATGGGCTGCGCAGCAGCCCTATTCAGTGCTGCCGCATTCTTCCGGGTGAACCGCAGCGGTAGGTTTTGGGGCCGCTGCGCAGCCCAACGCGGGGCGAGCCCGCTCGCCACAGAGGGACGTGTTCAACCAGCCGGTTACTTGGCTTCCACAGGCAACCAGATCTCCACCGTGCCCGTGCCCTTGCGCCCATCAAAATCCGCGCCATAGCGCTCGAAATCCGCCCCCGCCACCTTGTAGCCCGAGTGCGGCAACCACTCGAACATGATGCGCTCGTAAGTCTGCTCCAATGCCTGCACCGGGCCATAGTGCGGGAACACGGCGTAGCGGTGCGCAGGCAGTTCGACGAACTCGAAGTTGCTCGGCACATCGCCTTTGGACGGTACTTCCGCCCCGGCCATGTAATCGAATTCACCGTGGCTGGGGTTATGGCAAACGCCGTAGGTCACCCCGCCGACGCGTTTCTTGATGTGTTTTACGCTTTCGTCGAACACACTCCACAACTTGGGGATATCCCCCACGGTCGCCTTCGAATAACGCCCTTGTACCCCGGCGATCACCAGGGCCTTGCCCTCTTCCATGCGTGGCTCTAACGGTTGTTTTGTCTGCTGATCCATCTGAACAGTCTCCTTCTTATGAGGGAACAAACCCGTATCGAGTATAGGGGCATATCCTTGCAGTACTCCATGTAGAAAATTTTCCTACGCATCTGGACAACTGGCCATCATCGACCGTATTGTCTGCCCCGCAGGCCACCGCAGTGGCCGACGTCGCTCGGACGGTTCCGGGCGCTTACGTACTCTCGAGGCAACAATGGCCGACCAAGGTTCGCCGCGCCGCTTTGCGCGCATAGATCGACTCCCCCCGTATGTTTTCAATATCACTGCCGAGCTGAAGATGGCTGCGCGTCGGCGCGGCGAAGACATCATCGACTTGAGCATGGGTAACCCCGACGGCGCCACGCCTCCCCATATCGTGGAGAAAATGGTTACCGTCGCCCAGCGTGAAGACACCCACGGCTACTCCACATCCAAAGGCATTCCGCGTCTGCGCCGGGCGATTTCGCGCTGGTACAAAGACCGCTACGAAGTGGACATCGACCCCGAAACCGAAGCCATCGTGACCATCGGTTCCAAGGAAGGCCTGGCGCATTTGATGCTGGCGACCCTGGACCAGGGCGACACGGTACTGGTGCCCAACCCGAGCTACCCGATTCATATCTACGGTGCCGTGATTGCCGGCGCCCAGGTGCGTTCGGTACCACTGATTCCTGGCGTGGACTTCTTCGCCGAGCTGGAACGGGCGATCCGCGGCTCGATCCCCAAGCCGAAGATGATGATCCTCGGCTTCCCGTCCAACCCGACCGCGCAGTGTGTGGAGCTGGATTTTTTCGAACGGGTGATCGCCCTGGCCAAGCAGTACGACGTGCTGGTGGTGCATGACCTGGCCTACGCCGACATCGTCTACGACGGCTGGAAAGCCCCATCGATCATGCAAGTGCCGGGCGCCAAGGACATTGCGGTGGAGTTTTTCACCCTGTCCAAGAGCTACAACATGGCCGGCTGGCGCATCGGTTTCATGGTAGGCAACCCGGAACTGGTCAACGCCCTGGCACGGATCAAGAGCTACCACGACTACGGCACCTTCACCCCGCTGCAAGTCGCCGCGATTGCTGCGTTGGAAGGCGACCAGCAGTGCGTGAAAGACATCGCCGAGCAGTACCGCCAGCGCCGCAACGTGCTGGTCAAGGGCCTGCATGAGCTGGGCTGGATGGTGGAGAATCCCAAGGCGTCGATGTACGTCTGGGCGAAGATCCCGGAAGCGTATGCCGCCATGGGTTCGCTGGAGTTTGCCAAGAAGCTGCTGCTGGAAGCGAAGGTCTGTGTGTCGCCGGGGATTGGGTTTGGCGAGTATGGGGATGATCATGTGCGCTTTGCGCTGATCGAGAACCAGGACCGGATTCGCCAGGCGGTGCGCGGGATTCGCGGGATGTTCCGGGCGGATGGGCTGGTCGCTAAAGCCTGACCCGATCCACCTGAACAAATGTGGTCAAAATGTGGGAGGGGGCTTGCCCCCTCCCACATTTGCATTGGGTTTTCACCCTTGCCGCTGGTGTGTCGGTTAGACCACCAACGACAGCAACATGATAAAGATCAGTGCCACAATGGAGAGGATGGTCTCCATCGCCGTCCAGGTCTTGAAGGTCTCGGCCACGGTCATGTTGAAGTACTGCTTCACCAGCCAGAACCCCGCATCGTTGACGTGAGACAGGATCAACGAACCCGCCCCCGTCGCCAACACCAGCAGCTCACGGTTAACCCCGGGAATCATCCCCACCACCGGCACCACGATGCCCGCGCCGGTAATGGTCGCCACGGTGGCCGAACCGGTCGCCACACGAATCACCGCCGCCACCAGCCACGCCAGCAGGATCGGGTTGATCTGCGCGTTCACCGCCATATGGCCGATCACGTCACCCACGCCGCTGGTCACCAGCATCTGCTTGAAGCCACCACCGGCACCGATGATCAGGATGATCGCGGCGGTCGGCGCAAGGCTGGCGTCGAGCAGCTTGAGGATCTGCTTGGAGTGGATGCCCTGGCGGCTGCCAAAGGTGTACAGCGACAGCAGCAACGCCAGCAGCAAGGCGGTGATCGGGTGGCCGATCATGTCCATCCAGTTGCGCACCACGTTGCCTTCGGCAAAGGCGATGTCGGCGAAGGTTTTGAGCAGCATCAGGAACACCGGCAACAGCACGGTAACCAGGGTGATACTGAAGCTCGGCAGGTTTTTGTTCT
The DNA here is from genome assembly GCF_024809815.1 of Pseudomonas sp. BIGb0381. NCBI lineage: Bacteria > Pseudomonadati > Pseudomonadota > Gammaproteobacteria > Pseudomonadales > Pseudomonadaceae > Pseudomonas > Pseudomonas sp. BIGb0381. The sequence continues at coordinate 286,250 of NZ_JANUEN010000003.1, read as the reverse complement.
CAGGCTCGCGGGCCAGTTGGTCGACCAGTTCCTGGGACGGGTTGCCCGGGATGTACTTGGCGATAAACGTACCGAAGATCGGGCCAGCGATGATGGCTGTCGGCAGCGCGACGATCAGGCCGTACAGGATGGTCTTGCCGATGTCGGCGCCAAACACGCCGATGGCCAGCAGCGGGCCCGGGTGCGGCGGCACCAGGCCGTGGACTGCCGAAAGGCCGGCGAGCAGCGGGATGCCGATCTTGATCAGCGACACGCCGGTGCGGCGCGCAACGATAAACACCAGCGGGATCAGCAGCACAAAGCCGATCTCGAAGAACAGCGGAATGCCCACCAGGAACGCGGCGAACATCATGGCCCACTGGACCTTGTCCTTGCCGAAGGCGCGGATCAGGGTCTGGGCGATCTGATCGGCGCCGCCGGATTCGGCCATCATCTTGCCGAGCATGGTGCCCAGCGCGAGGATGATGCCGACAAAGCCGAGCACCCCGCCGAAGCCGTCCTGGAACGCCTTGATGATCTTGTCCACCGGCATGCCCGAGGTCAGGCCGAGGAAGCCTGCCGCGATGATCAGCGCAATGAACGGGTGAACCTTGAACCGGGTGATCAAGACGATCAGCCCGATGATGGTGACGACTGCATCTAACAGCAGGTACGACTCGTGGGACATGCCAAACATGGGGGGTCTCTCCTGTTTGTTGTTGTTATTAAAGCGGGTGTTGAATTTCCTGCCGGGGATAGCGCTATCTCTTCCGGCAAAAAATCAGTTGGATGGTTCAAAACCGTGCTTCAGCCACCAGGCGTTGGTCTGCTCGGCCAGTTCCTCGACGCTGTCTTCGCTGGCATTGAGGGCCAGGGTCAGCGGCTCGCCCTTGGGCGATTCAAGGGTGGCGAACTGGCTGTCGATGAGGCTTGCCGGCATGAAATGGCCGGGGCGATGGGACACGCGGTCGGCGGCGACTTCGCGGGTCAGCTCCAGGAATACAAAGCCCAGACCCGGCGCGGCTTCGCGCAGGTGGTCGCGGTATTTCTTTTTCAGCGCGGAGCAGGTGAGTACCGGATGTTCACCGGCTTTGAGCGAACGGCGCAGTTCATCGCACAGGATATCGAGCCAGCCGGCGCGGTCGTCGTCGTTGAGGGGGTGGCCGGCGCTCATCTTTTCGATGTTCGCGGCGGGGTGGAAGCTGTCGCCTTCAATGGCGGTGGCACCGTTCAGGCGGCACAGGGCCTCGCTGACACTGGTTTTGCCACAGCCGGCAACACCCATGATGACCAGGGCGGTAACAGGTTGACTCATGAAACACCTCAAGACGCAGATAGCGCTACCTTTGCACGCTGTAAGGCGAGTGCAAAAACAGGCTTTTCCCGCGCCGTCTTGTCATTTTTATGGAGTGACGCGTGCATCCGCTCCAATCATTTGAACCGGATCAGGCAACCCAAAGTTCAATAATTTGCAGCCTTTTGGAGACAGCGCTACCTTAGTGCCTCGATTTTTGTTTGGCAAGCCGCCTGATGACCTCTAAGAACGATAAAAATACCCGCACCACCGGTCGCCCTACCCTCAATGAAGTCGCGCGCCTGGCCGGCGTCAGCCCGATTACCGCCTCCCGCGCGCTGCGCGGCATCAGCACCGTCGCCATCGAACTGGTGGAAAAAGTCCAGCACGCCGCTGCAGAACTCAACTACGTGGTCAACCCCGCCGCCCGCGCCCTGGCGTCGGCCCAGAGCCATTCGGTGGTGGTATTGGTGCCGTCGTTGTCCAACCTGCTGTTTATCGAAACCCTTGAAGCTATTCACCAGGTACTGCGGCCCAAGGGCTTTGAAGTGCTGATCGGCAACTCCCACTATTCGCGCGACGAAGAAGAAAACCTGCTGCGCAACTACATGGCCTACCAGCCCCGCGGGTTGCTGCTGACCGGCTTCGATCGCACCGAAAGCGCCCGACGGATGGTCGAGGCCAGCAATGTGCCGTGTGTGTACATGATGGACCTCGACCCCAACGCCGGCGTGAATTGCGTGGGCTTCTCGCAGTTGGCGGCGGGTGAAACGGCCGCCGCGCATTTGATCTCACGGGGGCGCAAGCGCCTGGCGTATATCGGCGCGCAACTGGACCAACGCACCCTGTTGCGTGGCGAAGGCTTCCGCCGGGCACTGCAACAGGCCGGCCTGTACGACCCGGCGCTGGAACTGCTGACACCACGCCCCTCCTCGGTGGGCCTGGGCGGCGAACTGTTCCTGCAACTGCTGGCGGCCCATCCGGATGTGGATGCGATCTTCTTCGGCAACGACGACCTGGCCCAGGGCGCGCTGCTCGAAGCCATGCGCCACGGCATCAAAGTGCCAGAGCGCGTGGCGGTGCTGGGCTTCAACGACTTGCCGGCGTCGTCGTTCATGGTGCCGCGCCTGAGCAGTATCAGCACGCCCCGGGAAGCGATTGGGCGGCGGGCGGCGGAGCATTTGTTGACGATCATGGCGGGCAACAAGATCGCCAAGCCGGTGGTGGATATGGGGTTTGAGTTGCAGGTGCGGGAAAGCACGTAGGCCCACATTTCGAGCCTGCCCGCTCGGTGGCATCGCCGTAGCTTCTCCCTCCTGCTAGATTGGCTGTTCTCCACCGCAAGGAAAGCACCATGGCACACTCACTGAAAATCCTGGGTCGCACGTCCTCCATCAACGTACGCAAAGTGCTCTGGACCTGTCAGGAACTGGGCATCGACTATGTGCGCGAAGACTGGGGCATCGGCTTCCAGCCCACCCAGTCCGCCGAATTCCTCGCCCTGAACCCCAACGCGCAGATACCGGTGCTGATCGACGACCACGGCGTGCTGTGGGAATCCAATACCATCTGCCGCTACCTCGTGGGGCTTTACCAACGCCACGACCTGCTGCCCGTCGAGCCCGCACCACGGGCCCGGGTCGAGCAGTGGATCGACTGGCAGGCCGTCGAACTCAATCGTGCCTGGGGCGATGCCTTCACCGCCCTGGTACGCAATAACCCGGACGGCCTGGACGCGGCACAGATTGCTGCCGCCGTGCAACTCTGGAACGACAAGATGGGCATCCTCGAGCAACAGTTGGCGAGGACCGGCGCCTTTGTTGCCGGCGATGAATTCACCCTCGCCGACATCCTCATCGGCCTCTCGGTGCACCGCTGGCAGATGACGCCGATGGAGCGCCCGGCCTACCCCGCCATTGCCGCCTACTACCAGCGCCTCGGCCAGCACCAGGGCTTCCAGCTCTTCGCCCTCGACGGTCACAACTAAGGACATGCACGTGAAAGGACTCACCGTACTGCTCACCGGCGCCTGCGGCAGAATCGGCAAGACGTTTTTCGACGCCTCGAAAGACCGCTACCGTTTCACCCTCACAGACCGCATCGCGCCGGATTTCGATTTGGGCGAACACCGCTTCGTACATGCCGACCTCAGCGACAAAGCCGCCCTGGCCAGCCTGCTCGAAGGTATCGACGTGATCGTGCACCTGTCGGGCATCCCCCACGCCAGCGCCTCGTTCGACGAACTGCTGCCGAACAATATCCTCGCCACCACCTACCTGTTCGAAGCCGCCGTGGCTGCGGGTGTGCAACGCCTGGTATTCGCCAGCAGTGCACAAACCATCGAAGGCTATCCGGTAGACCGGCAGATCACCCCAGGCATGCCGGTGATGCCCGCCAACCTGTATGGCGTGAGCAAATGCTACGGCGAAGCGCTGTGTGGCTACTACGCGGCAAAAACCCCGCTGTCGACGATTGCCCTGCGCATCGGCGCCTTCGAATTCGTGGAAACCCACGACCTGAACAACGCCCGTGACCTCAGTGCCTGGCTCAGCCCGCGGGATGCGGTGCACCTGCTGCAGCGTTCAGTGGAGGCCGAAGGCGTGAAACACCTGATCGCCCACGGCATTTCTAATAACCGCTTCAAGCGCCTGGACCTGAGCGAAACCACGCGGGTGTTGGGTTACCATCCGCTGGACGATGCATTTCAGACCTTCGATATCCCCATCACTGACTGAGTTTTTCCCGCCATGCCTGCACTCCCCGCTACAGACGGCATCGACCCGATCCGCGCCGCCCATATCAGCGCGCGTATCGACCGCCTGCCCGCCGTCGCCACGGTCTGGCGCCTGGTGGCGCTGCTGTCGATCGGCGGTTTTTTCGAGCTGTATGACTTGTTCCAGACCGCCTACATCAGCCCCGGCCTGATCAGTGACGGGATTTTCCACACCGGCAGCGAGGGCGTGTTTGGCTTCTCGGACCAGGCGGCATTCGCCTCGGCGACCTTCCTCGGCCTGTTCCTCGGCGCCAGCCTGCTCAGCCCCATCGCCGACCGCTTCGGACGCCGGGCGATTTTTACCTTCGCGCTGATCTGGTACACCGTCGCCACGGTGTTGATGGGCATTCAGACGTCCGCGCTGGGCATTATCTGCATGCGTTTCCTGGTGGGCATCGGCCTGGGTATCGAGCTGGTGACCATCGACGCCTATCTGTCTGAACTGGTGCCCAAGCGCATGCGCAGTTCAGCGTTTGCCTTTGCGTTTTTCATCCAGTTCCTGTCGGTGCCGGCCGTAGCGTTGATGTCGTGGTGGCTGGTGCCCCAGGCCCCGTTCGGGGTCTCGGGTTGGCGCTGGGTGGTGCTTAGCAGTGCGGTGTTTGCGCTGTTTATCTGGCAACTGCGCAAGCGCCTGCCGGAGTCACCGCGCTGGCTGGCGCAGAAAGGCCGCTTCGAAGAAGCCGGTACGATCATGGACAGCCTTGAGGCGCGCTGCCGGAAAGACCACGGCAAACCGCTGGATGAACCCGAACCCGAAGCGGTCAGTGTGCAAGGCAGCGGCCGTTTTGCCGACATCTGGCAACCGCCATACCGCCGCCGCGCGTTGATGCTGATTGTGTTCCATGTGTTCCAGGCCATCGGCTTTTTTGGTTTCGGCAACTGGCTGCCGGCGTTGCTCTCGGGGCAAGGCGTCAGCGTGACCCACAGCTTGCTGTACGCCTTTATCATCACCCTCGCCTACCCGCTGGGGCCGTTGCTGTTCGTGAAGGTGGCCAACCGCTTTGAAAACAAATGGCAGATTGTCGGCTCGGCCATGGGCGCGGTGATCTTCGGCAGCCTGTTCGCGTTGCAGACCACGGCGGTAGGGCTGGTGATCTGCGGGGTGATGATCACCTTCTGCAACGCCTGGCTGAGCTTCAGTTACCACTCCTACCAGAGCGAGCTGTTCCCGACCAATATCCGCGCGCGGGCGGTGGGGTTCTGCTATTCATTCAGCCGCTTGTCGACGGTGTTCAGCAGCCTGTTGATCGGTTTTATCCTCGAACACCTGGGCACACCCGGTGTGCTGGCGTTTATTGCCAGCAGCATGCTGATCGTGATGATCACCATCAGTTGGTTCGGCCCGCGTACGCGCAACCTGGCCTTGGAAAATATCGCCCATTGACGGCAACGGTTGGCCGCCTGCGGGACAATGTTTGCCGCGGCGGCCAGGCCAAATCCAGTAAAACCGGGGTTATCGGACCCGGCATGTTATTTGCTCCCGCTATGGCACCGAACATTTTCCCAGGTGACCGATCATGCTGGTTAACAACAACACCCAAGCCGTGTCGACCATTCAAAAGATCACGCGGCCCGACATGGACCCTGCCAACGCCGCCGCCAGCACGCTGTACAGCGGTGCCCTGCAAGCGGCGCAGCAAAGCGTGACCCTGCCGGCCGCGCAGAAGGATCTGGACAAGGCGAGCGATCGCATCGACGAAGCTTTCGCCAAGACCCGCGTGCAGTTGCAGGCCAGCACTGCGGCTACCACGGCGGCGACGGATGTACCCGCCACCAGCTCCGCCCGTGCAGACTTCACCGATTACATGAGCAAAACCCCGGCCGAGCGAATCCGTGAGCAATTGCTCAAGGAGCAGGGGTTGACCGAGGCGGATGTGCAGAACATGTCGCAGGAAAAACAAGACGCCATTTCCAAGCAAGTGGCTGAGCGCTTGAAGCAACAGCAAGAGCAGCAGGTGGCGGCGAAGACCACTGAGCCGCAGGCGCAGACAGTGAAAGAAACCCTGGCGGCGATCTAACAGGCACCGCTGATCAAATGTGGAGGGCCCCACTACCTCTTCAACGTAGCGCTGTCGCGCAGCAAACTGGAACCTCTGTGGCGAGCGGGCTTGTCCCGCGTTGGGGTGCGAAGCAGCCCCTGATGAAGACGAATGCAGTGTATCAGGCACTCTTCTGCGCCTGGTTTTGGGGCTGCTGCGCAGCCCAACGCGGGCGGTGCGACGATTCGACAAGCCCGCTCGCCACAAGAATGCCGTCGACTGAAATTGCTTATGCAAGACTCAAGACTTTAGGGTGAAATTTTAACCCTTTAAAATCAGTCAGTTATTTCAAGTTTGATAAGAGCTGGCTCGCTCCCACATTGATCGGGTTATCAAAGTGGAAATCTGTTTACCGCAGTTGCAATGTCGAATTGAAATGCCCGATCGCATCCACCACATGCCGTGGTTTTACTTGCGCACACCTCCACATTTTCCACCGTCGCCTGGCTGGTACGTGCAGCGAGGCTGCACACTTCATCGGCCACTACCGCAAACCCACGCCAGCGTGAGCATAGACACAGCTTGCCGTGAGGCAATGCCACTAATCAGCCAGCATTTTCAACAAGGCACTGCTGGCGGCCGAAGGGGGACGGGTGGGTGAACCGACCAAGGCAAACTCGCGGTGCAGCGGCACCGTCAACGGCATTACGCGCAGACCATTACGTTGAACCGGCAGGGCCATTTCCGGTACCAGCGTGACGCCGACGCCCTCACGCACCAGGCTAAACGCGCTGTTCCATTCGCGCACTTCCACGCGGATATCGCTCAGGCTCAGCCCCGCCGCGGCTCCCAGGCTACGGGCATTGGCAGTGCAACCACCGGTGGCGAGGACGAAGGGTTGTGCGAGCAATTCCTCAAGCGACACCGTGGCATCAACCGAGCGTTGCGCCAACGTATGGTTCGCGGGCAGCACCGCCAGCCACAAGTCCCGCCCCAACACCGTGGCGTTGCGCTCGGGCCGGGGGTTGAGCACCACGCCCAGGTCGATCAGGTCGGCATCGAGCAGGGTGAGTACTTCGTTGTCGGTGACATCCAGGGTGGTGACCTCGATGCCGGGGTACAACTGACGGAAACGTTGCAACAGCGGTGTCAGAAACGTTGCCAGCACCTTGGGGAAACTGGCGATACGAAGACTTCCACGCAGCATCGGGCGCGCTTCATCCACAGTGCTGCGAATGGTCTGCAACGCACCCAGCATCACCCGTGCCTGCTCGATCACACTCAACCCCAGGGCAGTGGGCAACGTCTTGCGTGGTTCGCGGGTGAACAGTTGCGCGCCCAGGGTTGCCTCCATGCTGGCCATGGCCTGGCTGGCGGCGGATTGGGTCATGCCCACGCATTCGGCGGCAGCGGTAATGCTGCCCTGATCGGCCACAGCCACCAGCAGGCGCCAGTGCATCAGGTTCATCATGGCAGTCGCTGTCCTTATGGCAGGGGTCTGAAGGTTTAATTTTACGCACGGTGCCATGCCCGTGAGACTGACGCAAATCCTACGGAGTTGCCCACGATGAAGCTGTATTTTTCGCCGAACGCCTGTTCCCTCGCGCCGCATATCGTGCTGCGCGAATTGGCGTTGCCGTTCGAGTTGGTACGGGTCGACAACCAGGCCAAAACCACCGCCGATGGCCAGGACTACCTTCAGATCAACCCCAAGGGCTACGTCGCTGCGCTGCAACTGGATAACGGCCAGGTGCTGACCGAAGCCAGCGCGATCCTGCAATACCTGGCCGATCTGAAACCCGCAGCGGGCCTGGCCCCGGCCAATGACAGCTGGGCGCGCGTGCGCTTGCAGGAATGGCTGAATTTTATTGCCACGGAAATTCATGGAGGCCTGGCGGTGTTCTTCAACGGTGCGATCCAGGGTGACGTGCGGGCGATGTTCCTGGCCACGTTGTACAAGCGTTTGGCAGTTCTGGTGCAGACCCTGCAGAGCCAGGATTATCTGTTGGGCGGGCAGTATTCGGTGGCGGATGCGTACTTGTTTGTGGTGCTGCGCTGGGCGGCGTTTCACCACATTGATCTGCAACAGTGGCCGGCGCTGGTGGCGTTTATGCAGCGGGTAGGCGAGCGGCCAGCGGTCATCGCCGCGTTGGCCGCCGAAAACCCATAAGCTGAAATGCAACGGAGTGCAGGAACCGCCGACGCCGTGAATTGTTGGGCATCGGCAACTCAGAGCAGGTATTTCCTGCCCTGTGCCGTGACGCGGGAAAATCTTGCAGATCGTTTGGTTCTAAGCGTGTAACTCAGTGACCGAACAGGCCTGTCTCGGTTTTCTTGGCTTTCTTGTCCGCGCGTTTTTCATCGGCGGTTTTTGCCGGTTTCTTCTTCGCGGCTTTCTTTGAATCCATACCTTTGGCCATGATGCATGCTCCACTTACAGGGGATGTAACACTGGGTATACCACCTATTGCCGCACAGAAGGCGCTTATAATCCCCGGCCCTTGATTATGTCGGCCAAACACCATGCCCGAACTGCACATCGAACCCCTGGCTGAGCCGCTGTGGCCGCTGCTGAACAAGTTTTATCGCAGCCATCACTCACCGATGAAGGCGCTCAAGGGCGGGCGTTTGTGGGTAGCGCGCGACAGCGGGATTGTCGCAGGTCTGTGCCTGACGCCCGTGGTCAGCGGACAGTGGTTGACCGGCGTGTTTGTCGACCCGGCGTATCGCGGCCAAGGGTTGGCGGGGCGATTGATAGCTGCGGCGGCGGCCGAGGTGCAAGGCACCCTGTGGTTGTTGTGCCATCCGGACCTGGAGGGTTTGTATCAGCGCATGGGTTTCACCCAGGACACGCTATTGCCGCAATCGCTTAGCGAGCGGCTGGTGCGCTACAAGCGCAACAAACCGATGATCGCGATGGGCTTAGATCGTCAAGGACAGCGGTTACCTGACCACCGCCCAGGTGGTGAAACTGGCCACCGATGCGGGGTTCAAGCTGGTTGGCCAGAGTGAGGTCAACGCCAACCCGAAGGACACCAAGGATTATCCCGCTGGTGTGTGGACGTTGACGCCGACGTTGAAGTTGGGGGAGCAGGATAAGGCCAAGTATGTGGCGATTGGCGAGTCGGACCGGATGACGTTGCGGTTCGTCAAACCGGCCAAATAACCTGGCCTCAAATGCAAATCAAATGTGGGAGGGGCGGTGCGACTTGCCCCCTCCCACATTTTGATCTCAGCGTGTCTGCGATTACTCGTCAGCCGCAGGGTCCATGTCGGGAAACATCACGTCAATGAACCCGAACTTGCTGAAGTCGGTAATCCGCGAAGGGTACAGCCGGCCGATCAGGTGGTCGCATTCATGCTGCACCACCCGCGCGTGGAAGCCATCGGCGAAACGTACGATCGGCTCACCCTTCGGATCAAAACCCTCGTAGCGAATCTGCTGGTAACGGTCCACCGCGCCACGCAGTCCGGGCACCGACAGGCAGCCTTCATAGCCTTCTTCCAACACCGGACTGAGCGGCGTGATCAATGGGTTGATCAGGATGGTCTGCGGCACCGGCGGCGCATCCGGGTAGCGCTCGCTGGCTTCGAACCCAAAGATCACCAGTTGCAGGTCGACGCCAATCTGCGGGGCGGCCAGGCCGACGCCGCCCACGTGCTCCATGGTCTGGAACATGTCGTCGATCAATTGCCACAGCTCGGGGCTGTCGAACATTTCCGGCGGTACCGGCGGGGCGATACGCAGCAGGCGCTCATCGCCCATTTTCAGGATTTCACGGATCATCGATCAGACTTCGTCGGTAGTGGGTTTGGAGTGGTCGCGGCCGAGGCCGGAGACGTGTTGTTTTTCCTGCGGGGGCTCGTCGAAATCCTTCGCGCCGGGTTCCTTGCCTTCGGCCGACATATGCTCGATCACGGCGTTCATCTCCGCCCCCAGCAGCAGCACGGCGGCGGAAATATAGAAGTACAGAAGCAGCACGATGATCGCACCGATGCTGCCATACATGGCGTTGTAGTCGGCAAAGGTTTTGACGTAGTAGCCAAAACCAAGAGAGGCGACGATCCACACCACCACCGCGAGCACCGAACCCGGGGTGATAAAGCGAAACTTCTGCTCGACGTCCGGCATCACGTAATACATGAGGGCCACGGCGAACATCAGCAGGATCACAATCAGCGGCCATCGCACGATGGTCCACAGGGTGACCACGAACTCCTGCATGCCAATCTGGCCAGCCAGCCATTCCATCACCTGTGGGCCGAGCACCATCAGCGCGGCGGCGGCCAGCAGCATGCCGGCGATGCCGACGGTGTAGAAAATCGACAACGGAAAACGCTTCCAGATCGGCCGGCCTTCCACCACGTCGTACGCAGCGTTCATGGCGCTCATCATCAGGCGCACGCCAGCGGAGGCGGTCCACAGGGCAATCACGATACCCACCGAGAGCAAGCCGCCCTTGGATTGCTGCAACTGGTCGATCACCGGGTTGACCTGCTCCAGGGCCTGGGGCGGCAACACCAGCTCCGACTGCAGGCGCAGCCAGGTGAAAAAGTCCGGCAGGTGCAGGAAACCGATCAGGGCGATAAGGAACAGCAAGAAGGGAAACAACGAGAACAGCATCTGGTAGGCCAGTGCCGAGGCATAGGTGGACATCTCGTCATCGACGAATTCCTTGACGGTACGCACCAGCACCTTGTGCAGCTTGAGACCATCGAGAACCGGAAAGATCATAGCGTCTCCTTTCGCCGCAAAGAGGGTGAGTTCGTGGGCGACTCAGGGGCCGTTTTTTACATCAAAGTAGCCCATCTGGCGACTTTGAAACAATTTCGAAACTTTAGTTGCAACACATGACATAAAAACGGCCATCCGTGGATGGCCGCAAGACTGGGCAATTGCCGTCAGCCGGGTCAGGACTATTTGGTCGCTTTCTTGACCGCGTCCTTGGTGTCGCCAACCGCTTTTTGAACTTCGCCTTTCTTTTCTTGAATGACGCCTTCAGCGCGCAGTTTGTCGTTGTCAGTGGCTTTGCCGACGCCCTGCTTGATATTGCCGACGGCTTCATTCGCCAAGCCTTTTGCCTTATCCGATGTGCTACTCATGGTATCTCTCCTGGGAACAATCAAGGATTTTGGTCATTACGTAGAGGTTGACCCGAGGCCGTTCGGCAGAGTTTCAATTATTTTTCAGTGCGCATTTCATCACCAGCCGCAGGTTTGGCTTTATGTTTTGCAGCCAACCCACGAGAATGCCCGGCAGATTCAGGCTCTAACGCTGAATAACAGATCCCGTAGGAAGGTTATGAAACTCAATAAAGCACAGGCCATCGCCCGCAGAAACCAGGAACTGGGTGGTGCCGTACTCGGCGTCAACAACTGCCACTTCACCGACCTGGACCGCAAACGCAACATCTGGTGGTTCGATCTGCCGGTGGGTCGTATTGCCGTCGGCCAGTACGAGTGGATTCACCTGTTGATGCACAACGCCGAGACCGACCAACTGCTGCACCTGAAGGTGCCGACAGCGTTCCTGCGTGAAAAGCTCGAAGGGCTGGTGGTGCGCAACGCGGGCAAGCGCAAGCCGGAGATTACCCTGGAGCTGAGTGCGGACAAGGATTCGTTCTTGAAGGATGTGCGGCCGGCGGGTGCGGGAATCAGTTTCGCGCAGTTCGCCGTGTAAGCACCGGATTTAAAGGTGGGAGGGGGCAAGTCGAATCGTCGCACCGCCCCTCCCACCTTTGGACTGCGTTACTTTTTAAGACCGAGTTTCTTCAACTCTTCATCACGCAATTCGCGGCGCAGGATCTTGCCCACGTTGGTGGTCGGCAACGCATCGCGGAATTCCACGGCCTTTGGCACCTTGTAGCCGGTGACATTGGCGCGCATATGCTCCATCACCTGTTCCTTGGTGAGGGTGGCACCCGGCTTGACCACGATAAAGAGCTTGATGTGTTCCCCGGATTTTTCATCCGGCACACCGATGGCCGCGCACTGCAGCACGCCCGGCAAGCCCGCCAGCACGTCTTCCAGCTCGTTGGGGTACACGTTGAAGCCGGAGACCAGGATCATGTCCTTCTTGCGATCGACGATGCGCATGTAGCCATCCGGCTGGATGATCGCGATGTCGCCGGTCTTCAGCCAGCCTTCGCTGTCGAGCATCTCGGCAGTGGCGTCTTCGCGCTGCCAGTAGCCCTTCATCACCTGCGGGCCCTTGACGCACAGTTCTCCGACTTCACCCAGGGCCAGTTCGACACCGTCGTCGGTGATGACCTTGCACAGGGTGGACGGCACCGGAATGCCGATGGTACCGATCTGGATATGCTGGATCGGGTTCACCGTGGCCACCGGGCTGGTTTCGGTCATGCCGTAGCCTTCGCAGATGCCGCAACCGGTCACGGCTTTCCAACGCTCGGCCGCCGCCAGTTGCAGGGCCATGCCGCCCGACAGGGTGACCTTCAGCGCGGAGAAGTCCAGCTTGCGGAAGGCTTCGTTGTTGCACAGCGCCACGAACAGGGTATTCAGGCCGACAAAGCCGCTGAACTTCCACTTCGACAGTTCCTTGACCATCGCCGGCAGGTCGCGCGGGTTGCTGATAAGGATGTTGTGGTTGCCGATCAGCATCATCGCCATGCAATGAAAGGTGAACGCATAGATGTGGTACAGCGGCAGCGGCGTGATCAGGATCTCGCAACCTTCATGGAGGTTGGAGCCCATCAGCGCCTTGCATTGCAACATGTTGGCGACCAGGTTGCGGTGGGTGAGCATCGCGCCTTTGGCCACACCGGTGGTGCCACCGGTGTATTGCAATACAGCCACATCGCTGCTGGCCGGGCAGACTTCGTTGACCGCTTGCCCCTGGCCCTTGGCGAGTACGTCGTTGAACTTGATCGCCTTGGGCAAGTGATAGGCCGGAACCATTTTCTTCACGTACTTGATGACGCTGTTGATCAGCAGGCGCTTGAGCGGCGGCAACAGGTCGGCGACTTCGGTGACGATCACATGCTTGACGGCGGTCTTGGGTACGACCTTTTCCGCCAGGTGGGCCATGTTGGCCAGGCAAACCAGCGCCTTGGCGCCGGAATCATTGAATTGGTGTTCCATTTCCCGCGCGGTGTACAGCGGGTTGGTGTTGACCACGATCAGGCCGGCACGGATGGCACCGAACACGGCGACCGGGTATTGCAGGACGTTGGGCAACTGCACGGCAATTCGATCGCCGGGCTTCAAGTCGGTATGCTGTTGCAGGTACGCGGCGAAGGCGCCGGACAGTTCGTACAATTCACCATAGGTGAGTGTCTTGCCCAGGTTGCTGAAAGCCGGTTTGTTGGCGAAGCGCTGGCAGGACTGCTTCAATACCGCCTGAATATTCGGATACTCGTCTGGATTGATTTCTGCAGCAATCCCGGCGGGGTACTTATCCTTCCAAAAGTCTTCGTGCATGGAAGCCCACTCCTCAGCGACGCGAATTCATCATCGCATTTGATGCGATTATTATTGGTGTATGTTTTTTTTTGGTGAATCTGGCGCTTTCAAGCAGGCCTAGACGTCACAAAGCGCGCCGAGAGTAGCAGCTTTGCCAAGGGCCGCCTAGAGCCAAAGGAGGGCCCTACAGTCATAATCATGACTGTCCTACAATATTTGGTCACACTTTAAACGGAAGTAAAAAACCTACATGAAAGGCTCTGGAATAAGGCCTTCAGGATGACACACGACAAATGTGGGAGGGGCGGTGCGACAATTCAGCTAGCCCCAATAACGGTGGTTCAGTCTATATATCGGGTGACTGATTCTCCGCTATCGAGGGCAAGCCGAATCGTCGCACCGCCCCTCCCACATTTTTTACCGCATTTCACATCAGGCGATGTCGCGTAGCTCCCTGCGCAGGATCTTCCCTACCGGCGTCATCGGCAACGAGTCGCGCAACACAATGTGCTTGGGCACCTTGTACCCGGTGAAGTTGGTCTTGCAGTACGCCTTCAACTCCTCAAGGCTCACCCCTTCCGCACGCGCCACCACAAACAGCTTCACCGCCTCCCCCGTGCGCTCGTCCGGTACGCCGATCACCGCGCAGTTGGCCACCGCCGGGTGGGCCATTACCACGTCTTCGATCTCATTGGGGTACACGTTGAAGCCCGAGACGATGATCAAATCCTTCTTGCGGTCGACAATGCGCACAAACCCATCGTCGTCGATCACCGCGATGTCACCGGTCTTCAGCCAACCTTCGGCGTCCAGAGCCTCAGCGGTGGCGGCCGGTTGCTGCCAATAGCCCTTCATCACCTGCGGGCCCTTGATGCACAACTCGCCGCGCTCGCCCAGGGGCAGCTCGGTGCCTTCGTCATCAATCACCTTCATCGCCGTGGCGGGCACCGGGATACCCACGGTACCCAGCCGTGATTTGTTGCCGTAGGGATTGGTGCTGGCGACCGGCGAGGTTTCAGTGAGGCCGTAGCCCTCGCCGATCGAGCAGCCGGTGATTTGCTCCCAGCGTTCGGCCGTGGCCTTGATCAGTGCCGTGCCACCGGAGTTGGTGAGCTTGAGGTGGGAGAAATCCAGGTTCTTGAAGTCCGGGTGGTCCATCAGCGCCACAAACAACGTGTTGAGCCCCAGCAACCCGGTAAAGCGCCACTTTTTCAGCTCTTTGATAAACCCACCGATGTCCCGCGGGTTGGTGATCAGCACGTTGTGATTACCCGAGACCATCATGCACATGCAGTTCGCGGTGAAGGCATAGATGTGGTACAGCGGCAGCGGCGCGATCATCACCTCCTGCCCTTCCTTGATCAGTGGGTGGCCGTCATCGCCGGTCTGGGACATGCAGGCGCGCACCTGTTGCATGTTCGCCACCAGGTTGCCGTGGGTGAGCATCGCGCCCTTGGCCAGGCCGGTGGTGCCGCCGGTGTATTGCAGCACGGCGATATCGTCCAGGTTTACCGGGTGGCGCGTCACGCCGAGGCCCGCGCCCATGCGCAAGGCGCGCTTGAACGACACCGCACGCGGCAATTGGTAGGCCGGGACCATCTTCTTGACCTTGTCGACCACGGTGTTGACCAGCCAGCCCTTGGCGGCGGGCAGGAAATCGCCCATCTTGGCTTCGATCAGGTAGTCGATCTCGGTGTCGGTGCATACCTCCTGCACCCGCGAACCAAACAGGTTGAGGTAGACCAGGGCACGCACGCCGGCGTCCTTGAACTGGTGGCGCATCTCGCGCGGGGTGTACAGCGGGTTGGTGTTGACCACGATCAACCCGGCACGCAGTGCGCCGAACACGGCAATCGGGTAGTGCAGCACGTTGGGCATCTGCACGGCGATGCGCTCGCCGGGCTTGAGGTCGGTATGCTGCTGCAGGTAGCCGGCGAACGCCGCACTCTGGCGCTCAAGCTCGGCGTAGGTCAGGGTGATACCCATGTTGCTGAATGCCGGACGGTCGGCAAAGGCCTTGCACGAGCGCTCGAAGACTTCGATCACCGACTTGTAGGCCGAGAGGTCGATGTCGTTAGGAACGCCCGCCGCGCGTTTGTCATTCCAGAAATCAGGTTGCATTATTCTTGTCCTCTTACCTGAATGTGTCCGGCCGCTTTTGTACTGCTTATAAAAAGCGGAGCTTTGGGGACGTTAGCAGCTATGGCCAAACAGGCAAATACAGGAAGGAGCGTCATTTATTGCGTGAATCTTCCTACAGGGGCCTGTGCTGATCAGACGCTTCCCGCGGGATGAGCTATACACTGCAACGTCCCTGTGCAGACCTTGAGAAAAGGAACCGCCATGAATCACAGCACCTTCTGGCTGACCGCGAATGACCACAGCCGCCTGTACGTCAATCAATGGCTGCCCGATGCTCCGCCCAAGGCGCTGCTCATGCTGTCCCACGGCATGGCCGAACACAGTGGTCGGTACGCGCGCCTGGCCGAAGCCTTGTGTGGCGCAGGCTTCGGCCTGTATGCGCCGGACCAGCGCGGCCATGGCCGCACCGCCGACGAGGGCACCTTGGGGCTCTACGCCGAGAAAGATGGCTGGAACAAAGTGGTGGGCGACCTGGCCAGCCTCAACCAGCACATCGGCCAGCAACAACCGGGGCTGCCGATCATTTTGCTGGGCCACAGCATGGGCAGCTACATCGCCCAGGCCTACCTGCTGCACCACAGCGCCAGCCTCAACGGGGCGATTCTCAGTGGTTCGAATTTCCAGCCCGTGGCCCTCTACCGCGCCGCACGGCTGATCGCACGCGCCGAACGTCTGCGCCAGGGTGTGCGTGGGCGCAGTGCGCTGATCGAGTTCCTGTCATTCGGCTCATTCAACAAGGCGTTCAAACCCAATCGCACGGCGTTCGATTGGCTCAGTCGCGACCCGGTGGAAGTCGACAAGTACATCAATGACCCACTCTGTGGTTTCCGCTGCACCAACCAGCTGTGGATCGACCTGCTCGGTGGCTTGCAGCAAATCAGCAAAGCGTCCAATCTCGTGCAGATCGATCCGGGCCTGCCCATCCTGGTGATGGGCGGCGAATGTGATCCGGTGAGTGAGGGCAAGCGTCTCAAAAGCCTGGCCGATGCCCTGCGCGAAGCCGGCTGCCAGAACCTGCAACTGAATATCTACCCGCAGGCGCGTCATGAAGTGTTCAACGAAACCAACCGCGATGAAGTCACGGCAGACGTACTGGCGTGGCTCGACCAGGTCATGACCTTGCACAGGCCGGCCCGCTGCGAATAAATTTTGTTTAAAATCAGATAGTTAAATTACCGATTAGCCACAGGATGCACCTTTAGATGACCCAGGTAACCAACACCCCGTACGAAGCCCTTGAAGTCGGCCAGACCGCCAGCTACAGCAAGACCGTCGAAGAACGTGATATTCAGCTGTTTGCCGCCATGTCCGGCGACCACAACCCGGTGCATCTGGATGCCGAATACGCCAAGGCGACCATGTTCAAGGAGCGTATCGCCCACGGTATGTTCAGCGGCGCCCTGATCAGCGCGGCCGTTGCCTGCGAGCTGCCTGGGCCGGGTACCATCTACATCGGCCAGCAGATGAGCTTCCAGAAGCCGGTAAAAATCGGCGATACCCTCACCGTGCGCCTGGAAATCCTCGAGAAGCTGCCGAAGTTTCGCGTACGCATCGCCACTCGTGTGTTCAACCAGCGCGATGAGCTGGTAGTGGATGGCGAAGCGGAAATCCTCGCACCACGCAAACAACAGGTCGTGACCTTGACCGAACTGCCGCCGATCAGCATTGGCTGAGTACGGTTTCAAGGCCAACACCATACAACTGTGGGAGGGGGCTTGCTCCCGATTGCGGTGGGTCAGTCATTGAAATATCGACTGATCCACCGCTATCGGGAGCAAGCCCCCTCCCACATTTGTTACACAGCAGGGCTTACGACTGAGCGCGAGCCTGGTTACGCAGGGCTTTTACCTGATCGTGATTGCGTTGTACGCCGTGATACTGACGCTCAACCAGGTCACGAATGCCCAGCAGGTTGTGCTTGTTGATCTTCTCGATGGCTTCTTTGTAAGCCTTCAGTGCGTGGTCTTCGCCGCGCTCGGCTTCGTTCAGCACAGCCTCTTCGTCTTTACCGGTAACCATCGACTTAACGTCGACCCAGCCACGGTGCAGGGCGCCGGCAACGCTGCCGGAATCTTCCGGATCACCGCCCAGGGCACGTACAGCCGTCTTCAGTTCGGCGGCGGCAGTGGCGCAGTCAGCGGAACGCTTGGCAAACAGAGCCTTGAGTTCCGGATGCTTGATGTCTTCAGCGCATTCCTTGAAGCCTTTCTGGCCGTCGATGCTGGTTTCGATCAGGTCGTTCAGTACGGAGATCGATTCTTTGTTGATGTCAGTCATTTTTCAATTCCTTAGGCAGGTGAAGAAGGGTTGCCTTAATGATTGCAGCGCCCATGCCAGGTTTTTAAAAATTACTTTTATGTTTATTTTCAATAACTTAAAAATATTTGAACCATCTGTATGTACGTTATTTGCATGATCTGTCATTTGGCCTTCATGCAGAATGCCTGTATTTTCGAAGATCTCGCCTCACTCACACGAAGCCCATGAATCCCGAAAAACTCGAACTGCTGATCACCCGCGAAATGCCCTTCGGCAAGTACAAGGGCCGGATCATCGCCGACCTGCCGGGTCCCTACTTGAACTGGTTCGCCCGCGAAGGCTTTCCCCACGGCGAGTTGGGCGGGTTGCTGGCACTGATGCAGGAAATCGACCACAACGGTTTGTCTGAACTGTTGGAACCGCTGCGCGTTAAACACGGTAAACCCGCCCCCCGCCATTAAGAGACTCGCCATGCCAAGGAATGCTGACAACGAACTTCACTGGCAGACCATCGCCCAGCGCTATGCGCTGGAGCCCGGCCCGATCAACCTGGAGAACGGCTACTTCGGGCGCATGAGCCGCGACGTGCAGGCGCAGTACCTGGAACACGTGGCGTTTATCAACCGCAGCAACTCACTGTATGTGCGCCAGCGCTTCGAACAGGGTGAAAACGTCGAGATCCGTCGCCAGTTGGCAGGTCTGATCGACGTCGACCCTGAGGCAGTCGCCTTTACCCGTAACGCTACCGAAGCCCTGCAAGCACTGATCCGCAACTACAACCGCCTGCAACCCGGCGATCAGGTGCTGATCAGTGACTTGGAGTACGACACTGTCAAAGGTGCGATGCGCTGGTTGGCAGGTGTTCGCGGTGTGGAAGTGATCGAGTTGTCCCACACTCATCCGGCCAGTTTCGACAGCCTGGTGCAGACCTATCGCGAAGCGTTCACCCGGTACCCGCGCCTCAGGCTGATGGCACTTACCCATGTAACCCACCGGACCGGCTTGGTGATGCCTGTTGAAGCCATCGCCAAGGCTGCGCGTGAGCATGCCATCGACGTGATCCTCGACGGCGCCCATGCCCTGGGCCAGATCGAGTTCAACCTCGCCGCGCTGGGCATTGCGTTCGCCGGGTTCAACCTGCACAAATGGATCGGCGCGCCGCTGACCCTGGGGTTTCTCTACATCGCCCCCGAGCGCCTCGCTGACATCGATCCGGACATGGGCGAGTTCCACTATCCCGTCAATGACGTGCGTGCGCGCACGTCGTACAGCACGCCGAACTTTCCGGCACTGATGACCTTGCCGCTGGTACTGCAAGAACATCGTGCGCTGGGTGGCGCGGCGGCCAAGGGCGCGCGGATCAATTACCTGCGGGATTTATGGGTGAGCCAAGTACGGCCGTTGCCGGGGATCGAGGTGCTGACGCCGGATGATCCAAGGCTGTATTGCGGGATTACGGCGTTCAAGTTCAGCGGGCGGGATCAGTTGGTGATGGTGGATCGCATGCTCGAGGACTACGACCTGTTCACCACCACGCGCACGGGTGCTGCGTTTGGTACCTGTATCCGCGTGACACCGGGGTTGGTGACGTCAGCAGCGGACATCAATGTCCTGGTCAACGCCATTACCGAGCTAAGCAGCGATTAAATGGGGGGTCTCAGTTTTTTGCAGGCAAAAAAAAGCGGTACACCGACCAAGTGCACCGCAAAAATGCCGTTAAGCACAGCAACAACGATTCGATGAATCAGATCAATCCAGCAGCGCCAGCGCCTGCGCAGTGACTTCCTGGATGCGGGCCCAGTCGCCGTTCTTGACCCACTCCGGGTCCAGCATCCAGCTACCACCCACGCACATCACGTTTTTCAACGCCATGTAGCTTTTGATATTGGCCGGGCCGACGCCGCCGGTCGGGCAGAATTTCACTTCGCCGAACGGGCCGCCCAGGGCCTTGATCGCGGCAACGCCGCCGCTGACTTCGGCCGGGAACAGTTTGAAGCGGCGGTAGCCCAGGCCGTAGCCTTCCATGATACCGGAGGCGTTACTGATGCCTGGCAGCAGCGGGATCGGGCTGTGTACCGAGGCTTCCAGCAGGTCGCGGGTAATGCCGGGAGTAACGATAAATTGCGAACCGGCGACTTCCGCCGCTTCAAGCATGTGGCGGTCGAGTACGGTGCCGGCGCCGGTGCACAGTTCAGGCCGCTGCTCACGCAGCACCTGAATGGCCTTGAGGCCGAACTCGGAACGCAGGGTCACTTCCAATGCGGTCAAACCACCGGCTGCCAGGGCATCGGCCAGCGGCAGGATGTCCTGTTCGCGGGCGATGGTGATCACCGGCAGGATCCGCGCCTTGGCGCAGAGGCTGTCGATCAGGGCAACTTTATCCGCCATGGACACGGTCGGTTGAGGGCTTTTCATAGCGGCTGATCCTTGGCTCATGGGCACCAGTAAATCTCTAATGTAGGTTGCAAAAACGCGCGAATCGGCATGGCAGCAACGTCGTCACTGGCCAGGGCGGCGCTCAAGGTGGTCAATTTCGAACTGCCGGAAATCGACAGCGCGGTGTAGTGGGCCGTGGCCAGCAACGCGCGACTCATGGTCAGGCGCTGGTGCGGCACGGTCGGCGCCAGCATCGGCCAGCAACGGCGGGTACCGTCGACCTGCAATGCCTCAGCGAGGTTCGGGCTGTTGGGAAACAGCGATGCGGTGTGGCCGTCATCGCCCATGCCCAGCACCAGCACATCAATAGCCGGCAACTCGGCCAACAGGCGATCGGCCTGCTCGGCAGCGTCTTCAAGGTTGGCGGCGGCGCTGTACAGGCTGAGGAACTTGGCCTTGGCCGCCGGTCCTTGCAACAGGTGCTGCTTCAACAGGCCGGCATTGCTGTCGGCGTGTTCGACCGGCACCCAACGCTCATCGGCCAGGGTGATGGTGACCTTGGACCAGTCCACGCCTTGCTTGGCCAGGTTCTGGAAAAACGCCACGGGGCTGCGGCCACCGGACACCACCAGGATTGCCTCGCCACGAGCACTGATGGCCTCGCGCAGTTGTTCGGCCACGTCGTTGGCCAGGCCGTCCGCCAGCAGCACGGGCGTGCGGTACTCGTGGGCAGTCACGCCCCGAGGCAGTTTCAATTCAGATATCGCCATACCAAGACCTCCCATCCCGCGTGATCAGTGCAATCGAGCTCATCGGCCCCCAGGACCCCGCCGCATACGGCTTGGGCGCATCACCGGATTTTTTCCACCCGGCGATCAACTGGTCACACCACTTCCACGCGGCTTCGATTTCATCTTTGCGAACAAACAGGTTCTGATTGCCGCGCATCACTTCCAGCAACAACCGCTCGTAGGCATCGGGGATGCGTGCGCTGCGATAGGTGTCGGAAAAATTCAGTTGCAGTGGCCCGCTGCGCAGTTGCATGCCCTTGTCCAGGCCCTGCTCCTTGGTCATCACGCGCAAGGAAATACCTTCGTCCGGCTGCAGGCGGATGATCAACTTGTTGCTGATCTGCAGGCGCTGCTCGGGAGCGAAGATGTAGTGGGACGGCTCCTTGAAGTGGATGACGATCTGCGACAGTTTCTGCGGCATGCGCTTGCCGGTGCGCAGGTAGAACGGCACCCCGGCCCAACGCCAGTTACGAATATCGGCCCGCAGGGCGACGAAGGTTTCAGTGTCGCTCTGGGTGTTGGAATTCTCTTCTTCCAGGTAACCCGGCACCGGCTTGCCGGCGCTGTAGCCGGCGATGTACTGGCCACGCACCACCTGAGTGGTAAGGCCATCCGGGCTGATCGGCGCCAGGGCCTTGAGCACCTTGACCTTCTCGTCACGGATGCTGTCGGCGGACAGGTCGGCCGGCGGGTCCATGGCGATCAGGCAAAGCAACTGCAGCAAGTGGTTCTGGATCATGTCGCGCAGCTGGCCGGCCTTGTCGAAATAGCCCCAACGGCCTTCGATACCGACCTGCTCGGCCACGGTGATTTCCACGTGGGAGATGTAGTTCTGGTTCCACTGGGTTTCGAACAGGCTGTTGGCGAAACGCAGGGCAATCAGGTTCTGGACGGTCTCTTTGCCCAGGTAGTGGTCGATGCGGTAGGTGCGGTTTTCCGGAAAAAACTGCGCCACGGCGTCGTTGACCTTGCGCGAGGATTCCAGGTCCGAACCGATGGGTTTCTCCAGCACGACGCGGGTGTTTTCCGCCAGGCCGACCTTGGACAGGTTCTCGCAGATCGCACCATACACCGACGCAGGCGTGGCGAAGTAGGCGATCAGGCGTTGTTCGGTGCCGGCCTTTTCCGCCAGAGCCACGTAGTCATCGGCTTTCATGAAGTCGACATGGACATAGGTCAGGCGCGCCAGGAAACGCTGGGCGATGCTCTCGTCCAGTTCCTTGCCGACATATTTACGCAATTCTTTTTCGATATGGGCCAGGTGTTGCTGTTCGGAACCGGCTTCCCGGGCCAGGGCCAGGATGCGGGTGTCGTCGTGCAGGAGCCCGGCGCCATCGAGTTGATAGAGGGCAGGAAATAACTTGCGCAGCGCCAGATCACCCAAGGCGCCAAACAGGGCAAAGGTGCAGGGTTCTACGGTTATCGAAGGCATGATGTTTGTTCTTTTATCAAGTTAAGCTACAAATACCTTTTTTCAAGGCATCACTCAAGGAAAAATGTAGTAATAACCACAACATTTTCCCGAAATACGCATTCCGAGTGGTGGTGTTCAGCTACCCTCAGTAGGATAGGCCACCGCAAAGGGCCACTCGTCGATTGGTTGCCGCCCTTTATTTGCATCGTCGCCCGAAGGAAAGACTGAATGGACCGCGTGCGAAATCTTCTGGAACAGATCCGGAACCGCCTCGAAGAATTGAACAAGGCTGAGAAAAAAGTGGCCGAGGTCATCCTGCTCAACCCGCAGCAGGCGACCCGCTTCTCCATCGCAGCCCTCGCCCAGGCCGCTTCGGTCAGTGAACCGACGGTCAACCGTTTCTGCCGCTCGTTCGGCGTCAGCGGTTACCCTGAACTTAAATTGCAGTTGGCGCAAAGCCTGGCCAGTGGCGCAGCGTACGTCAGCCGCGCCGTGGAGGCCGACGATAACCCCGAGGCCTACACCCAGAAGATCTTTGGCAGCGCCATCGCCTCGCTGGACGCCGCCTGCCAGGCCCTGGACCCGGCCCTGATCAGCAAGGCCGTGGACCTGTTGATCCAGGCGCGGCAGATCCACTTCTTCGGCCTGGGCGCTTCGGCGCCGGTGGCCATGGACGCGCTGCACAAGTTTTTCCGCTTCAACCTGGCGGTCACCGCCCACGCCGACGTGCTGATGCAACGCATGATCGCCTCGGTGGCCCACACGGGCGAGCTGTTCGTGATCATTTCCTACACCGGGCGCACCCGCGAACTGGTGGAAGTGGCGCGTATCGCCCGGGAAAACGGTGCGTCGGTGCTGGGCGTAACCGCCGAGAACTCACCGCTGGCCAAGGCCAGTACCGTCAGCCTGAACATTCCTCTGCCCGAAGACACCGACATCTATATGCCGATGACCTCACGGATCATTCAGTTGACGGTGCTGGATGTGCTGGCGACCGGCATGACCTTGCGCCGTGGCGTGGATTTCCAGCCGCATCTGCGCAAGATCAAAGAGAGTTTGAATGACAGCCGGTATCCGGTGGGGGATGAGTTTAACTAAGCCAGCCTGTGCGTTGGCTTCACTGGCCTCATCGGCGGCAAGCCCCCGATGAGGCCATCAACCACACCGCTAAACCCCAGCCCGCGCCTGCAAACTGAGATGCGCCCTCTCCCCCGGCGCCAGGCTCGCCCCGGCCATCGCCGACTCCACGCACACAAACCCCGACGCCTCGTTGAAGCTCACCCCCAGCAGCGGCCGGCTGCCGGGATGCCATACCACGGTGTCGGCGCTGTCGCCGGTATCGATGCACAATTCACGCTGCCAGGCGTGATCCTTGAGGTGCAGTTCGCCGTCGTGTTGGAACACCCGCTGGCACCCGCCGTCCACGCGCAACTCGCCTTCCTGCTGGCACGCCTGGCGATTGAGCTGGTCGTAACCGTGCGCACCGTCGAGCCCAGACAGCGCTATCTCATCAACGTGACCAATACGCCAGTAAGCGTGCAAAGCATGGCTCAACTGGCACGGCAACTCGTCCTGATGCTCGGTGCTCAGGCGCAGTTCCAGGGTGTCGCCCAGGTGCGCGTGCAGGTCGACCTGCCAGTCGCACAGCTGCAATTGCCAATGCAGGCGCACGCCGTCGTCGTCGGTGCTGCTGTCGAGCAGTTTCCAGTCGATTAATCGCGCCCACCCATGGGACGGCCACGCGTTTTCGCTCGGATGGCGGCCATACCACGGCCAGCACACCGGCACGCCGCCACGGATGGCGCCGACTTGCGGCCACTTGGCCGCGCACCACAGCCAGGGTTTCTGGCCACGGGGCTGAAAGTGCAAGAGTTGCGCACCCTGGCGGCTGAACACCGCCTGGCACAGCGGATGGTCGATCACCAACACGTCGCGCATCTGAAAGCGCTCCCAGGCGAACACTGGACGCTCGCGCAGGGATTTGAAAAAGCGTTGCAGCGGTTGCTCATGCATGTGCCACGGTCCTGAATGTCTTCACAATGCGGCCCAAAAAAAAGCGGATAGCCATGGCTACCCGCAAATGCGCACAGAGAGAAGGAGCTTATCGCAACAGCGTTAGAACGTAGACTGAATTTTCAGGCCCGCCACCAGCGCGTTGTCGACTTTATCCACGCCGCCCGGTTGGACAACGTATTGCAGGTTGGGACGCACGGTCAGCCAGTTGGTGACGTGGAAGCCGTAGTTGATTTCGAAGTTGTACTCGGTTTCGCGGATCGGCGAGAACAGCGGGTTGTCGTAGTCGGCTACACCGTTGGAAGCGTTGAGCAGTTCGGCGTTTTTCTTCACGTCATCGTTGACGTGCAGACGCGCAGCGCCAATGCCGACGTCATCTTTTGGACGCGCGTCGAATGGGCCTTTGTACACCAGCATCAACGACTGGTAGTTGTCGACCAGGTTGGTTTCCTTGTCGTGGAAGGTCGCGTTGGCGGCGATGTTCAAGCCACGGGAAGCGTCGCCGTTATGGGTGGTGAGTTGCTGTTGGGCAACGAACCAGTAGCCTTTTTTGCTGCTGCGGGTACGGTAGGCCGCACCAGTGGTGGCAGCATCGTTGCCATTGACGTCTTCACGAACGTCAGCAGCATCGGCGGCGCTCTTGTAGTAGCCCACACGGTATTCGCCCGGCAGGTTGTTCACCTTCGGCGACCAGACCAACTCCACCGGAATCACGGTGCCCTTGGTGCCGCTGCCGCTGAGCTTGAAGCCGTTGCCGTGCTCCAGCTGCGAAGGGTTCTGGTTGTACGCGCCGATTTGCGCATACAGCTCAGGCGTGATGTTGTACTTCACGCGGATAGCGGCCTGGCTGACCGGCCAGTTGTACCAGGTGTTTACATAGTTACCGACCTGGGAACCACAGAACGACAGGTTCTGGAAGTCGCACGGGAAGGTGTTGAAGTCTTCGCCTTCACCGAAGTAGCCGAGCTTCACGTCCAGCTTGTTGTCGAACATCTGGTGCTGGATCCAGAACTGGGTCAGACGCACCATGTGGCCACGACCGTAGACTTCCATGGACGAACTCAGCGTGCCGGCACGCGGGTCGCCAATGCGGTCGTTGGAGATGTTCTGGCCATTACGGTTAGTCAGTTGGATCTTGGCCTGGGTGTTATCCCAGCCCCACAGCTTTTGCAGGTCCAGCGCTACGCCCAACCCGAACTGGTCGGAGTAACGGCCGGTTCTGTCATCGTTATAGCCGCCGCGCAGGTTGGCGCCCATTTCCCCTACGTAGTCAGCCTTGATGTCGATACCTTGCTCGATCAGCTTGGTACGTTCACCGCCCCAATCGCCGGTCATCCACTTGGAATCGGCACTGAATGCATCGGCCGCCATCGCATTGGCGGACAGTACAAGGGCTGCTGCTGCTGACAGTTGGCAGATCAGCCGGGTGTTGTTGTGTTGCTTTTTCATCCCTACATCCTCGTCTTTATTGTTATTAAACTGTTTTTATCTAACGCGGGTTACTTTTTTCATCTAAAACAACAAGTTATCTACTTCAGCGACCTTTGAATTGGGCCACGTTGTCCGCATGCCCCTGTGCGGGCAATGAAGAAGCAGTGCCGAGGCGCTCGCCCGTGTTGGCGTCGAACAGCAATACCTTGGATGGATCGAATTGCAGTGTCAGGGTCTCGCCCACCTGCGGCGCCACATCAGGCGCCAAACGGCAGCAGACCTTGGTGTCATTGAGCTGCACAAACACCAGTGTGTCCGGACCGGTCGGCTCGGTGACCTGGACCTCGGCACGAATGCTCGATGAACCATTACCCTCACCCGCCGCCAGCACGATCTGCTCCGGGCGCAGGCCCAGAATCACATCACGATCTTCCAGACCGGCGTCGTTCATACCCAGCGGCAATTCGCAACGCGCCTGGCCGCTGTCGAGCAGCGCCACCAACTTCCCGTCCTTGCGTTTTAGGCGCATAGGAACGAAATTCATCGGTGGTGAACCGATAAAGCTTGCCACAAATAGGTTAGCAGGGTCGTTGTAAATTTCTTTCGGCGTGCCGAATTGTTGGATGATGCCGTCCTTCATCACCGCCACTTTATCGCCCAGGGTCATCGCTTCGATCTGGTCGTGGGTCACGTAGACGGTGGTAGTTTTCAGACGTTGGTGCATCAGCTTCATTTCGGTACGCATCTCGACGCGCAGCTTGGCGTCGAGGTTCGACAGCGGTTCGTCGAACAGGTAGATCTTCGGCCGACGCGCCAGGGCCCGGCCCATGGCCACGCGCTGTTGCTGGCCGCCGGAAAGCTGGCCGGGCTTGCGGTTAAGCAGGTGTTCGATCTGCAGCAACTTGGCCACGCGCGCCACTTCAGCGTCGATATCAGCCTGGGGCATCTTGCGGATCTTGAGGCCGAACTCGATGTTCTCGCGCACGCTCATGGTCGGGTACAGCGCGTAGGACTGGAACACCATGGCGATGTCACGGTCCTTGGGGCTCATGCCGCTGACGTCCTGGTCGCCGATCATGATCGCGCCGCCGGTGATGGTCTCAAGGCCGGCGATGCAGTTCATCAACGTGGACTTACCGCAACCCGAAGGGCCGACCAGGATCAGGAACTCCCCTTCCTTGATCGACAGTTCGATGTTCTTCAAGGTGTCGGGCAGGCCGGCGCCATAGGTCTTGTTTACATTGCGAAGTTCAAGCGTAGCCATGATTACCCCTTGACCGCGCCGGCCGTCAGGCCGCGCACGAAATACTTGCCTGCGATCACATAGACCAGCAGGGTCGGCAGCCCGGCGATCATCGCCGCCGCCATATCCACGTTATATTCCTTGGCCCCGGTGCTGGTGTTGACCAGGTTGTTCAGCGCCACCGTGATGGGCTGGGAGTCGCCACTGGAGAACACCACACCGAACAGGAAGTCGTTCCAGATCTGGGTGAACTGCCAGATCAGGCAGACCATGATGATCGGCGTGGACATCGGCAGAATGATCTGACGGAAGATGGTGAAGAAACCGGCACCGTCCAGGCGTGCCGCCTTGATCAGCGCATCCGGAATGCTCACGTAGTAATTGCGGAAGAACAGCGTGGTGAACGCCAGGCCGTACACCACGTGCACAAACACCAGGCCAGTGGTGGTGCTGGCCAGGCCCATCTTGCCAAGGGTGAACGACGCGGGCAGCAGCACGGTCTGGAACGGCAGGAAGCAGCCGAACAACAGCAAACCGAAGAACAGCTGCGAACCACGGAAGCGCCAGAACGACAGCACATAACCGTTCAACGCGCCGATGGCGGTGGAAATCAGCACGGCCGGCACGGTGATCTTGATCGAGTTCCAGAAGTAGCCATCCACAGTGGCCCAGGCCTTGACCCAACCGATGCCGCTGACCACGGTCGGCCAGCTCAGCAGGTTGCCGGTGCTGATGTCTTCCGGGGTCTTGAAGCTGGTGAGCAACATCACCACCAGCGGTACCAGGTACAGCAACACAGCAAGGATCAACACCGCGTAGATCGCGATGCGGCTCAGGCTGATGGCAGGTTTGGCAGCGAGACTAGTCATTACGCTTGGTCCTCAGCTCGGAGTAGAGGTACGGCACGATGATCGCGAGGATCGCACCGAGCATCAGGATTGCACTGGCCGAGCCCATGCCCATCTGGCCACGGCTGAAGGTGAACGAGTACATGAACATGGCGGGCAGGTCGGACGAGTAGCCCGGGCCACCGGCCGTCATGGCCGCCACCAGGTCGAAGCTCTTGATGGCAATGTGCGCCAGGATCATCACCGCACTGAAGAACACCGGACGCAGGCTGGGCAGCACCACGCTCCAGTAGATGCGCGGCAGGCTCGCGCCGTCGATCTGGGCGGCACGGATGATCGATTGATCAACGCCACGCAAACCGGCAAGGAACATCGCCATGATGAAACCGGAGGCTTGCCACACGGCAGCGATCACCAGGCAGTAGACCACGCGGTCCGGGTCGATCAGCCAGTCGAGACGGAAGCCTTCCCAGCCCCAGTCACGCAGAAGTTTGTCCAGGCCCATGCCCGGGTTGAGCAGCCATTTCCACGCGGTACCGGTGACGATCATCGAGAGCGCCATCGGGTACAGGTAAATGGTGCGGATAAAACCTTCGCGGCGGATTTTCTGGTCGAGGAAAATCGCCAGCGTCACGCCGATCACCAAGGTGATACCGATAAACATCCCGCCGAAAAGCGCCAGGTTCTTGCTCGCCACCCACCAGCGGTCGTTGTCGAACAGCCGTTCGTATTGCGCAAGACCCGCCCATTTGTAGCTCGGCAGGAACGTAGACGTGGTGAACGAGAGCACAAACGTCCACAGGATGTAGCCGTAGAAGCCTACCAACACGATGAACATGCTGGGCGCCAGCACCAATTTGGGTAGCCAGCGCTGCAGTGCATCGAACGGCGAGGCTTTGCTGAACACAGCAACAGAACTCATGGGGAAATCCAATACAGGGAAAAAGGACTACAGGAACAAGCCTTGTGAGGGGTTAGGGGTCCCCCTCACAAGGTCAGCTGTTACTTGGCTGACTTGATCGCAGCGCCGAGTTTCTTGGCGGTGTCGGCCGGGTCGGCTTTCGGGTCGTTTATGAAATTGGTCACGACATCAAAGAACGCACCTTGCACAGCCAGGGTGGTGGCCATGTTGTGCGCCATGCTTGGCTGCAGGCCGCCGGACTTGGCGTCTGCCAGGAAGTCCTTGGCAGCGGTCTGGGCGCAGGAGTCGAAGCCGAGCTTGTCCATTTCATTGAGCATGTCGGTACGAACCGGGATCGACCCCTTGTTGATGCTGAACACCTTCTGGAAGTTTTCACCCAGCACGACTTTGGCGATGTCCTGCTGGCCAGCGGCAGTGCCTTTGTCTTTCTGCTTGAACACCGCCAGGGAGTCGATGTTGTAGGTGAAGGCTTTGTCGGTGCCTGGGAAGGCTACGCACTCATAGTCTTTGCCGGCGACTTTCTTGGCGGCGGTCCATTCGGACTTGGCCCAGTCACCCATGATCTGCATGCCGGCCTTGCCGTTGATGACCTTGCCCGCTTCGAGGTTCCAGTCCTGGCCTTTGCCGTCGACGTCCATATAGGTCGCGACTTTCTTCAGCTCGGTCAGGGACTTGACCATTTCCGGGCCGGTCAGCGCAGCGTTATCCAGGTCGACCAGGGCTTTCTTGTAGCCATCGGCGCCCATTACCGACAGGACCACCGCTTCGAACACGGTGCTGTCCTGCCAAGGCTGGCCACCGTGGGCGAGCGGAATGAAGCCCGCGGCCTTGAGCTTGTCGCCGGCTGCGTAGAATTCTTCGAGGGTGGTCGGGTTCTTGGTGATACCGGCTTTCTTGAAGACTTCCGGGTTGATCCACAGCCAGTTCACGCGGTGGATGTTGACCGGTACGGCAACGTAGTCACCGTCGTACTTCACGGTGTCGGAGACTTTTTTGTCGAGCAGGGAATCCCATTTTTCGTCTTTGGCGACGGACTTCAGGACGTCGGTGTCGAGCAGGCCGGTGGACGCCCATTCCTGGATGTCGGGGCCTTTGATCTGGGCAACGCCTGGTGGGTTGCCGGCGACCGCGCGGCTTTTCAGCACGGTCATGGCAGTGGCGCCACCGCCACCTGCGACGGCACCGTCTTTCCAGGTGAAGCCGTCTTTCTCTACTTGGGCCTTCAGGACATCTACAGCCGCTTTTTCGCCACCCGAGGTCCACCAATGCACAACTTCAACCGTCCCTTTGGAGTCGGCGGCAAAGGCACTGAGGGGAAACAACGAGGCAACGGAAATAGCTACGGCGAGGCGATTAATCGCGTTCATCTGAATACCTTTTCTTGTTGTTATGCATGCAAGTCTAGAGCTTGCGCTGCACGGAGTTTAAACATGGTTTTTTCGAGCGCAGGTAACAAAGGGATGCACAAATGTCACCAACTGGTGACATAACACCCAGCGCCTAAAGCGCTGGCCATGCTCGGTGCCAGGGGCAGTGCAGGCAGCACGACCGCTTGCCAGGCATGGTACAGGTCCGGTTTGCCACCCCAGATGGTGCTGCTGGGCTGGTTGTGGGGGTTGAGTTCGTGGTGCCAGCTGCCGTGGATACGGTCGATGAAATGGGTGTCGCAAAACTCCCAGAAGCGCCGGTACCAGGTTTCGTAATGCAGCTCACCCGTGCGTTTGAGCAAGGCCTGGGCAGCGGCGCTGGCTTCAGCGTGGGTCCAGTGCAGACGCTCGCGCACGACCGGGCGGTGGTTCCAGTCCAGGGTGTAGACGATGCCGGGGGCGCCATCCACGGCCCAGGCATATTCGCAGGCGCTGGCGAACAGGCCCTTGGCGGCGCTCAGCAGCCAGTCCGGCGTGGCCAGCCCGGCCTGCAGGCGCGCGGCTTCCAGGTGCAGCACCAGCCGCGCCCACTCAAAACCGTGGCCGGGGGTGATGCCGTAGGGGCGGAAGCCATCGGCGGGGTTGTCTTCGTTGTAATCGAGCAGGGGTTTCCACTGAGCGTCGAAATGCTCGATCACCATGAACTGATTGGCAGCGGCGTGGGTATGAATCACTCGCTCGACGATACGCAGGGCGCGGTCCAGCCAACGCGTGTCAGCGGTGACATCGGCCAGGGCCAGGAAGGCTTCCGTGGCGTGCATGTTGCTGTTGGCGCCGCGATAGGCTTCGACGCCGCTCCAGTCCCGGGCGAAGGACTCGAGCATCACGCCCTCCTCCTCACTCCAGAAGAACTGGTCGATGATAGAGATGGCGTCGCTCAGCAGGTTTTGCGCACCGGGCGCGCCCGCCACCGTGGCCGAGCTGGCGGCCAGGGCGACAAAGGCATGCAGGTAGGCAGCTTTGCCGGTATTGCCGTCCAGGGCCTGGGGCGTGGCGAACCAGCCACCGTGTTCGCTATCACGCAAAGGTCCGCCCAGGGCCGCAATACCGTGCGCCACCAGCTCGGCATAACCCGGCAAACCCATGGCATGGGCCATGGCGAAGCTGTGGGTCATGCGCGCGGTATTCATGGTTTCGGCATGGGCATCGGCCGGCAACTGGCCTTTGTCGTCGAGGTTGCCAAAACCCTCAGGCAGACGGGAGGCCTTGGCGAATGCCAGCAGGCGCTGGCCTTCGGCGGCGAGCCAAGCGTGATGGGCAGGTGCATTCAGCCAACTGCTGGCAGGCAGTGGTTGCGTGGTCATGGGTGGCCCTTATTATTTTTTGTGGGATGACCGGAGTCTAAACAAGGGCGAGGTGGGGGCAAGTAACGAAGGGGATGGGAAATGTCACCAGACGGTGACATTCAAGCCGCTTAGGCGGCCTGTGGCGAGCGGGCTTGCCACAGGCCCGAATATTACTGGCCGAGCGGCGTGACAGCCGCTGACGCGTTGAGGCGCTGATTCAGGTTCTGCACCTGGCTCTGCAAGGTGGTGATATTGCGCGTGGTCTGGATGCGGAACACGTCGAACTCTTTATTGGTCGGCGCATCGCTGTTAGCCGGTTGGCTGTCCTGCGCACTTTTGAGTACCACCAGGTCCTGCTCAAGACGGGCGATGGCTGCGCTTGGGTTACCTTGTTTTTTCAAGGCAGCCACATCAGCGACCAATTCCTTTATCTCGGTATCGCGCTTGCCGGCATCGCCCTGCGCTGCCTTCAGGGTGGCCACAGCATCGGTCAAGGCCTGCACCTGGCCTTGCAGCTTGGCATTGGCGCTCGACAACTCAGTGGTGCTGGCAGTCATTTGCGCCAGGCGCGTGTCCAGCTCGGTGGCCTGGCCGGCAACGCCGAGCTGCTGCTTGCCCTGCTCCAGCAACTGGTTTTCCAGCTGTTTGATCTGCAGTTTCAATGCTTCGCTGCCGTTGTTCACGTTGGCTTCACTGGCTACGACCTTGCCGGAAATGTCCTGCAGACGCCCTGCCGCTTCTTCGCTGATGCGCGCAAAGCTCTCCTGGGTGGCAACCAACTGCTGGCCCATCAGAGATATCTGCTGGAAACTCCACCAGGCCAGGCCGGCGAAGGCGATCAGCAGCGCACCGATCAGTGCCCACAGCGGGCCGGTGCTGGCCCCCTTGACCTTGACCACGGGCGTGTTACGCGAACGCACCGAGGTGGCCGGGGAAGGTTCGAAATCATCGTCATCCCCAAGATCGGCCCGCAGGCTGGGAATGTTGTCGAAATCGTCTTTAGCATCGTTGCGCATGAATCAACCCTGAATCGGTGAGTTAGCTGGCTGGAAAGCCGAGCGACGGGAGTATAAACCCCAACCCCATCGCGTTGATCGACCCGGAACCTGGAATTCGGTTCCCGATGTGTTGCCTGTTGTGACCTTATTTGAACCCGGGATCCTGGGCCTTCCACCAACCGCAGAACTCGTCGAGAGCGGTCCACAGGCTGACCTTGGGCTCGTAATCCAGATAATGCCTGGCCCGGCTGATGTCGAGGGTGAAATCTTTGTTCATTACCTGCATGCCCAGGCGCGATAACGCCGGCTCCGGACGACCGGGCCACATCGCGCAAAAGGCTTCGTTAAGCGCCGCGACGCTGTAGGACAAGCCGTAGGAGCGATAACGGGTCACCTGGGGCAACTCCATTTGGCGCATCACGTAATTCACCACATCCCACACCGGCACCGGCGTGCCATTGCTAATGTTGTAGGCCTTGCCCAGCGCCGAACCGGTGGCCAGCAAACTGCTGAGCAGCGCTTCGTTGAGGTTGTGCACACTGGTGAAGTCGACTTTGTTGAGACCGTCGCCGACGATGGCCAGGCGGTTCTTGCGCTGCATTTTCAACAGGCGCGGGAAAATACTCATGTCACCGGCACCGGTAACGAAACGCGGACGCAGGGCCAGCACCTCGAGACCGAACTCCTGGGCGCCGAACACTTTCTGCTCGGCCAGGTACTTCGTGGCGGCATAAGGGTGCTTGAAGCGCTTGGGGACTTGCTCTTCGGTCAACCCGAGATGATCGCGCCCGTCGAAGTAGATCGACGGCGACGACAGGTGCACCAGACGGCCCACGCGCTGCTTGAGGCAGGCTTCCACGACGTTTTCAGTCACCAGCACATTGCCTTGATGGAAGTCCTGATACCTCCCCCACAAGCCCACGGCGCCTGCACAATGCACCACGGCTTCGACATCGCGGCACAGATCGCGCACCAGGTCGGCGTCACTCAAGTCACCCTGGATAAACTCGGCACCACGCCGAACCAGGTGCTCCACACCCTCGGCGCGCCGCCCGTTGACCCGCACGTCCAGGCCCTGCTCCAGGGCGAAACGCGCAAAGCGCCCGCCGATGAAGCCGCTTGCGCCGGTGACCAGAATCTTCATGTATTACCCCGTGTCCTTTCATTTTTCATCGCTGTTGCCTTGACGACCGTCATCAGTCCAACGGCACCAACCATTGTCCACAGGCTTGGGCCAGATGGTCGGTCAACAAACCCAACAGCTGCCCGCCGCTGCGCCAATGATGCCAGTACAAAGGCACATCAATGGGCTTATCTGGCA
Organism: Pseudomonas sp. BIGb0381; assembly: GCF_024809815.1. NCBI lineage: Bacteria > Pseudomonadati > Pseudomonadota > Gammaproteobacteria > Pseudomonadales > Pseudomonadaceae > Pseudomonas > Pseudomonas sp. BIGb0381. The sequence continues at coordinate 252,332 of NZ_JANUEN010000003.1, read as the reverse complement.
ATAACTCGATCAGTACGCCCTTTTCCAGCTGGTCGCGCACCTGTAACTCAGGCACCAGCCCCCAGCCGAGCCCCGCTTCCGCCAGGCGTATAAAGCCTTCGGACGATGGGCATAAATGGTGTTCGAAACCACCGTCCACGCCCAGAGACGCCAGGTAGCGGTGCTGCAGGAAATCATCAGGGCCAAACACCAGCGCCGGTGTGCGGGCCAGTTGGTCGGCGCGGACGCCCTCCGGGAAATGCCGTGCAACAAACGCCGGACTGGCCAGTGCCCGATATCGCATGGCGCCGAGCAACAGGCTGCGGGCACCGGCCACCGGGCGTTCACTGGCGCAAATGCAGGCCGCCACCTCGCCGGCACGCATGCGCTTGAGCCCCACCGTCTGGTCTTCTACGACCAGATCCAGCAGCAAATGCTGCTCGGCACAAAAGTCACTGACCGCCTCGGCCCACCAGGTGGCCAGGCTGTCGGCATTCAGGGCGATGCGCAGGCGCTCAGGCATGCCTTCTTCGTCCAGCGCCGGCACCTGGCTTTGCAGGTCGCGCTCCAGCAGCCGCACCTGCTGCACATGGTTAAGCAAACGTCGACCAATATCGGTGGGCGCCGGCGGCGTAACCCGCACCAGCACCGGCTGGCCGATGCGTGCTTCCAATAACTTGATGCGCTGGGAAATCGCCGATTGCGACAGCCCTAATACCTGGGCACCGCGCTCGAAGCCGGCCTGTTCCACCACCGCCGCCAGGGCGGAAAGCAATTTATAGTCGAACATCAGTTTCTCTAATGAGCGATCAGTAATATTGGTTTTTCTTATACAGCCTGCGCCATGAGAATAGCCAGCATCGCTTCTCTCTTTATAAGGACTCTTCATCATGGCTGGCGAAACCGCCCTGGCAACCCTACTGCGCAGCATGAGCCCGCAGCTCAATGACGGTGACTACGTGTTCTGCACCCTGCCTGACCATCGCATCCCGGCCGGTTGCGAGGCCATCGGCAGCTTTCGCGAGCAGGAAGGGTTGACCCTGATCCTGGAACGACGGCAGGCGGAACAGGCCGGCCTGGCGTTCGACTACATCGCCGCGTGGATCACCCTGAATGTGCATTCAGCGCTGCAAGCCGTGGGCCTGACGGCCGCCTTTGCCAGTGCGCTCGGCAAGGCCGGGATCAGTTGCAACGTAATCGCCGGTTACTACCACGACCACCTGTTCGTCGGCCGCGCGGATGCCGAGCGAGCCATGGACGTATTGCGCCAACTGGCAGCGACTTCGGAGTAATGGTATGTGGCAAAGCTATCTGAACGGATTATTGGTGGCCCTGGGGCTGATCATGGCCATCGGCACGCAAAACGCATTTGTATTGGCGCAAAGCCTGCGCCGTGAACATCACCTGCCAGTGGCAGCATTGTGCGTGGTGTGCGACGCCTTGCTCGTGGCCGCCGGGGTATTCGGCCTGGCGACGGTGCTGGCACAAAGCCCGCTCTTATTGGCGATTGCCCGCTGGGGCGGCGCTGCATTCCTGCTGTGGTACGGCACCCTGGCGCTGCGCCGGGCGTTTTCGACACAGGGCCTGGCGCAAGGGGGCAACCTCAAGGTCCGTTCATTGCGTGCCGTGTTGCTCAGTGCCTTGGCGGTCACGTTGCTCAATCCTCATGTGTACCTGGACACGGTGCTGCTGATCGGCTCACTGGGCGCACAACAGACCGAACCCGGCGCCTACGTGGCCGGGGCCGCGAGTGCATCGTTGCTGTGGTTCGCCACCCTGGCGCTCGGCGCGGCCTGGCTGGCGCCGTGGCTGGCACGCCCGGCGACATGGCGCCTGCTGGACTTGCTGGTGGCGGGGATGATGTTCAGCGTGGCCTACCAATTAATAAGCGCACAGTGAACTTATTCCAAAAGGCTCTGGAACCTCTATCCCACACAGTTGTTGCGTGGTTTTGCCGCACCCCCGGTGCTATGATCCGGACCCTGCGCCGCAAAGAGTACAAACTCCCCGGCGCTTGTTTGGCCGCCCGTGATCGGCCTTGCGCTCACCGCAACTGACCTGATTAGGAGAATCATCATGGCTTTCGAATTGCCGCCGCTGCCCTACGCACACGATGCCCTGCAGCCGCACATCTCCAAGGAAACCTTGGAATACCACCACGACAAGCACCACAACACCTATGTCGTGAACCTGAACAACCTGGTGCCAGGCACCGAGTTCGAAGGCAAGACCCTGGAAGAGATCGTCAAGTCTTCTTCGGGCGGCATCTTCAACAACGCCGCTCAGGTCTGGAACCACACCTTCTACTGGAACTGCCTGGCACCAAACGCCGGCGGCCAACCTACCGGCGCGCTGGCTGAAGCCATCAACGCTGCGTTCGGTTCGTTCGACAAGTTCAAGGAAGAATTCACCAAGACGTCCGTCGGCACCTTCGGTTCCGGCTGGGGCTGGCTGGTGAAAAAGGCTGACGGTTCCCTGGCCCTGGCCAGCACCATCGGCGCCGGCAACCCGCTGACCAGCGGCGACACCCCGCTGCTGACCTGCGACGTGTGGGAACACGCCTACTACATCGACTACCGCAACGTGCGTCCAAAGTATGTGGAAGCGTTCTGGAACCTGGTCAACTGGAAGTTCGTGGCTGAGCAGTTCGAAGGCAAGACCTTCACTGCCTAAGCAACCCTTGCAGTAAAAAGAGCCCGGCGAATGTGCCGGGCTTTTTTATGGGCGCGATGCAACCACAAGGGCAGGCAAAGACCCACGGAACTCAACGACAAGAAATGACCACCCAGGCGGCAGGAGGAATGTCCCTCTTAATTGATGTAGGAGAGTGTAATTATGGCAATCGCAGGCGCAGGCGCAGCAGCAGTGGCGGTCCCAATAATCTCAACCGTCGCCCCGATGGCGATAGACCTCGGGATTAAAACCTTAGGAATGGCAATCAACACAGGCTCGTCGCTGGCTAAATCCATGACAGACGCGCAGAAAGATAATCCAAACCAGGTACCAGCCGGGTAAAAGCCGCAGCGTTCGCTTCTCAGGGCTTCCAGGGAAGCGAAAAGCGCAGCCTCTCCCCGTCCATCGCTCGCCTGATTGAACCACCTCTCCATTTCACCCCGCGCCCGCCAACACTACCCGCCTCAGGCTCACCCAGCGCCACAAAGTACCGTAAGCCGCAATGTCCCTTTGACTGCAATCACGGGATTGCCAATACTCATGGCATATTGAAGGCCACCCGCATGAGACAAGGAATGCCCCTTTGAAGCTGGAACTCAAGAACAGCTTGTCGGTGAAGTTGCTACGGGTTGTGCTGCTGTCGGCGTTGATCGTGGGCGTGACGCTGAGCGTGGCGCAGATCGTTTTCGATGCCTACAAGACGCGCCAGGCCGTGGCCGGTGATGCCCAGCGCATCCTCGACATGTTTCGCGACCCCTCGACCCAGGCCGTCTATAGCCTGGACCGCGAGATGGGCATGCAGGTGATCGAAGGGCTGTTCCAGGACGAGGCGGTGCGCATGGCCTCCATCGGCCATCCCAACGAAACCATGCTGGCGGAAAAAAGCCGCGCCTTGCAGCACTCCCCCAGCCGTTGGCTCACCGACCTGATTCTTGGCCAGGAACGCACCTTCACCACTTCATTGGTCGGCAAAGGCCCCTACAGCGAGTATTACGGCGACCTGAGCATTACCCTCGACACCGCCACTTACGGCCAGGGCTTTCTCGTCAGTTCGGTGATCATCTTCATTTCCGGCGTGTTACGCGCCTTGGCCATGGGCCTGGTGTTGTACCTGGTTTACCACTGGCTGCTGACCAAACCGCTGTCGCGGATTATCGAGCACCTGACATCGATCAACCCGGACCGTCCCAGCCAGCACAAGATCCCGCAACTCAAGGGGCACGAGCGCAACGAGTTGGGGTTGTGGATCAACACCGCCAACCAGTTGCTCGAATCCATCGAGCGTAACACCCACCTGCGCCATGAGGCGGAATCCAGCCTGCTGCGCATGGCCCAGTACGATTTTCTCACCGGCCTGCCGAACCGCCAGAAACTGCAGGAGCAACTGGACAAGATCCTCATCGACGCCGGCCGCCGCCAGCGCCGCGTCGCCGTGTTATGCGTGGGGCTGGATGACTTCAAGAGCGTCAACGAGCAGTTCACCTACCAGGCCGGCGACAAATTGCTGCTGGCCCTGGCCGATCGCTTGCGCGCCCACAGCGGTCGCCTCGGCGCCCTCGCCCGCCTGGGGGGCGACCAGTTCGCGCTGGTACAGGCCGATATCGACCAGCCCTACGAAGCGGCCGAACTGGCGCAAAGCATCCTCGACGACCTGGAGGCGGAGTTCGCCCTCGACCACGAGGAAATTCGCCTGCGCGCCACCATCGGCATCACCTTGTTTCCCGAAGATGGCGACAGCACCGAGAAGCTGCTGCAAAAAGCCGAACAGACCATGACCCTGGCCAAGAGCCGCTCACGCAACCGCTATCAGTTCTATATCGCCAGTGTCGACAGCGAAATGCGCCGCCGCCGCGAACTGGAAAAAGACCTGCGCGATGCCCTGGGTCGCGACCAGTTTCACCTGGTCTACCAGCCGCAGATCAGCTATCGCGACCAGCGTGTGGTAGGCGTGGAAGCTCTGATCCGCTGGCAGCACCCGGAACACGGCCTGGTGCCGCCGGACCTGTTCATCCCGCTGGCTGAACAGAACGGCACCATTATTCCGATTGGCGAATGGGTGCTGGACCAGGCCTGTCGACAATTGCGCGAATGGCATGACCTGGGTTTCACCGAACTGCGCATGGCAGTCAATCTGTCCACCGTGCAACTGCACCACACCGAGTTGCCACGGGTGGTCAACAACCTGATGCAGATCTACCGCCTGCCGCCGCGCAGCCTGGAACTGGAAGTCACCGAGACCGGCCTGATGGAAGACATCAGCACCGCCGCCCAGCACCTGTTGAGCCTGCGCCGCTCCGGGGCATTGATCGCCATTGATGACTTCGGCACCGGCTATTCCTCCTTGAGCTATTTGAAAAGCCTGCCGCTGGACAAGATCAAGATCGACAAAAGCTTCGTCCAGGACCTGCTGGACGACGATGACGACGCCACCATCGTTCGCGCGATTATCCAACTGGGCAAAAGCCTGGGCATGCAGGTCATCGCCGAAGGCGTGGAGACCGCGGAGCAGGAGGCTTACATCATCTCCGAAGGCTGCCATGAAGGTCAGGGCTACTACTACAGCAAACCCCTGCCGGCCCGGGAGTTGGCGGCTTTTTTGAAGCAGGCCGAGCGCAATAGCGCGGCCATTCTCTGATCTGGTAAAACGATACTGAATATTTCCTGCGTATAACCCTTTACACAAAATGCAAATCTTTCGCATTATGTCGCAGTTTTGCGCGACCCCCGCGCGCCCATCAACAACCGAAGCAGGATGTTCGCCATGATTCGTATGCCCCTGGCCACCGCCAGTCTGCTGGCCATTGCCATTTCTCTCGCCGGTTGCGGCGAAGGTAAAGACAAGCCCGCAGCCAACCAGGCGCCGACCCCGGCTGCCAGCACTACCGCTCCAGCGGCTGCCACCCCTGCCGGCCAGGTCGACGAAGCGGCCGCCAAGGCCGTGGTTGCGCATTACGCCGACATGGTCTTCGCGGTGTACAGCGATGCTGAATCCACCGCAAAAACCCTGCAAACCGCGATCGATGCCTTCCTCGCCAAGCCCAACGACGAAACCCTGAAAGCCGCCCGCGCCGCCTGGGTTGCCGCTCGCGTTCCATACCTGCAGAGCGAAGTGTTCCGCTTCGGCAACACCATCATCGATGACTGGGAAGGTCAGGTTAACGCCTGGCCCCTGGACGAAGGCCTGATCGACTACGTCGACAAATCCTACGAGCACGCCCTGGGTAACCCTGGCGCTAACGCCAACATCATCGCCAACACCGAAGTTCAGGTCGGCGAAGACAAGGTCGACGTGAAGGACATCACCCCGGAAAAACTCGCCAGCCTCAATGAGCTGGGCGGTTCCGAAGCCAACGTCGCCACCGGCTACCACGCCATCGAATTCCTGCTCTGGGGCCAGGACCTGAACGGCACCGGCCCAGGCGCCGGCAACCGCCCTGCGTCGGACTACCTGACCGGCGACGGCGCAACCGGCGGCCACAACGAGCGCCGCCGCGCCTACCTGACCGCCGTGACCCAACTGCTGGTCAGCGACCTGCAGGAAATGGTCGGCAACTGGAAACCCAACGTCGAAGACAACTACCGCGCCACCCTGGAGGCAGAACCTGCCACCGAAGGCCTGCGCAAAATGTTGTTCGGCATGGGCAGCCTGTCCCTGGGCGAGCTGGCCGGTGAGCGCATGAAGGTTTCCCTGGAAGCCAACTCGCCGGAAGACGAACAGGACTGCTTCAGTGACAACACCCACTACTCGCACTTCTACGACGCCAAGGGCATCCGCAACGTCTACCTGGGCGAGTACACCCGCGTCGACGGCACCAAAATGACCGGCGCCAGCCTGTCGTCCCTGGTGGCCAAGGCCGATCCGGCTGCCGATACCGCGCTGAAAGCAGACCTGGCGGCGACCGAAGCGAAGATCCAGGTCATGGTTGATCACGCCAACAAGGGTGAGCACTACGACCAGTTGATCGCGGCCGGTAACGACGCGGGCAACCAGATCGTACGTGACGCCATCGCCGCCCTGGTCAAGCAGACCGGTTCGATCGAGGCCGCTGCTGGCAAGCTGGGCATCAGCGACCTGAACCCGGATAACGCTGATCACGAGTTCTGATCAGTGCCGTGTTGAATGAGGCGACCTTCGGGTCGCCTTTTTTTACCCCCCGGAACCCATGTGGGAGGGGGCTTGCTCCCGATAGCGGCCTGTCAGAGAAGAAAGTATCTGCTGCCCCCCCGCCATCGGGAGCAAGCCCCCTCCCACATTTGATTGGCGTCGCTTTCAAGGCCCGGTTTACATGCCCTGCACCCCAGGTAGAATGGCGTCTCTGCCCTCTTTCGAGCTCACTTCATGGCGTTGCCGACCCTCCGCATCATCGGTTTCATCATCGGCATCTTCCTGATCACTCTCGCGATCGCCATGGTCGTGCCCATGGCCACCCTGGTGTTTTTCGAACGCACCAGCGACCTGCCGTCGTTCCTCTGGGCCAGCCTGATCACCTTTGTCGCCGGGCTCGCCCTGGTGATTCCCGGTCGGCCCGAACACGTGCACCTGCGTCCGCGAGACATGTACCTGCTCACGGTCAGCAGTTGGGTGGTGGTGTGCGTGTTCGCCGCGCTGCCGTTCTTGCTGACCCAGCACATCAGCTACACCGACTCGTTTTTCGAAAGCATGTCCGGCATCACCGCCACCGGCTCCACGGTGCTGAGCGGCCTGGACACCCTGTCACCCGGCATTCTGATGTGGCGCTCGCTGCTGCACTGGCTCGGCGGCATCGGCTTTATCGGCATGGCGGTGGCGATCCTGCCGCTGCTGCGCATCGGTGGCATGCGCCTGTTCCAGACCGAATCCTCGGACCGCTCGGAGAAGGTCATGCCCCGCTCGCACATGGTGGCGCGACTGATCGTGGCGGCCTACGTCGGCATCACCATCCTCGGCAGCCTGGCATTCTGGTGGGCTGGCATGGGCCTGTTCGATGCGATCAACCACGCAATGTCGGCGATTTCCACCGGCGGCTTCTCCACCTCCGACGAATCCCTGGCGCACTGGAAACAACCGGCGGTGCACTGGGTGGCGGTGGTGGTGATGATCCTCGGCAGCCTGCCGTTTACCCTTTACGTGGCCACCTTGCGGGGCAATCGCAAGGCATTGATCAAGGATCAGCAAGTACAGGGCTTACTCGGTTTGTTGATCGTGACGTGGCTGGTGCTCGGCACCTGGTACTGGTGGACCACCAATCTGCACTGGCTGGATGCCTTGCGCCATGTGGCGTTAAATGTCACGTCGATAGTGACCACCACTGGTTTTGCACTGGGGGACTACAGCCTGTGGGGCAATTTCTCACTGATGCTGTTCTTCTACCTGGGCTTCATCGGTGGCTGTTCCGGCTCCACGGCGGGTGGGATCAAGATCTTCCGCTTCCAGGTCGCCTATATCCTGCTCAAGGCCAACTTGAACCAGCTGATTCACCCGCGCGCGGTGATCAAGCAGAAGTACAACGGGCACCGCCTCGACGAAGAGATTGTGCGTTCGATCCTGACCTTTTCGTTTTTCTTCGCCATCACCATCTGCGCCATCGCCCTGGCGCTGTCGCTGCTGGGCCTGGACTGGATGACCGCACTCACCGGCGCCGCCAGCACCGTGTCCGGTGTCGGCCCGGGCCTGGGGGAAACCATTGGCCCGGCCGGCAACTTCGCCAGCCTGCCGGATGCGGCCAAGTGGATCCTGTCCCTGGGCATGCTGCTGGGCCGGCTGGAAATCATCACAGTCTTTGTTCTGTGCATTCCTGCGTTCTGGCGTCACTGACCGTCGACGCATCCTGCAGTCGCGCCCGGTATTCGCCGGGTGTGGCATCGAACCAGCGGCGAAACGCGCGAAAGAAGTTGCTCGGGTCGGCAAAGCCCAGCAGGTAGGCAATCTCCAACAAGGTCATGCTCGGCTGCGCCAGGTACTGCTCGGCCAGTTCGCGGCGGGTGTCGTCGAGCAGGGTCTGGAAACTCGTGCCCTCTTCCTGCAGGCGCCGCTGCAAGGTGCGCTGGGACAGGTGCAGGGTCTGGGCCACCACTTCGCGCTTGGGTTCGCCCTGAGGCAACAGCCGGCACAGCACCTGCCGGGCCTTGTGGGTCACACGACTTTCCGAGAAACGCGCCAGGTACTCACCGGCAAATCGATCGTGCAACAGCGCCATGGCCTCGTTGGCCGTGGGCAGCGGCGCGTCCATGTCGGCGCGCTCAAAGATCAGCGCGTCATACGGCGCATCGAACTCCAGCGGGGCATGGAACGCTTGTCTATAGGGGGCCAGGTCCTCGGGTTGATCGCCCTGCAGCAATACTTTGCGTGGTTGCAGGGTCCGGCCGGTGAGCCAGCCGCACAGCGCCAATGCACAGGCCAGGGAGGCTTCGGCGCTTTGTCGGGTCGGCGGAAGATGATCGCCATGCACCGTCAGAATCAGCGCATAGCCTTCAGGCAATAGTCGGAAACTCAAGTCGGCGCTTTCGGCGATGATCCGCTGGTAACGCACCAGCCGCATAAAGCCTTCGGCCAGGGTGTTGCTGGACATCAAGGCGTAACCGGCCACATGAAACGACGCCGGGCGCACCACCTTGCCCATGTTCAGGCCAATCGCCGGGTTGCCCGACAGCTCTACCGCGCGCTGCCACAGGCGGGTCATGGAGTCTTGCGGGAACCGCGCATCGGGGTCACTCAGCGCGGCGTAGTCCAGGCCCAGCTGCTTGAACAAGGCGCGGCAATCCAGGCCGTCCATTTCCAATGCCTTGACTATCCCCATCGCCCAGCTTGCAGAAGTTGTTCGTTCGCTCATGGCGTCTTCTTGAATAAAGCAGGCTCAAAACGTCAGCCAGGAAAGCCAAGGATACTAAAGTGGCATCTATTGTCACTGGCTGTTACCACTGATCACTCTAGACTCAAATAAGCTCCCCGCCGAACATCTGTTGGGCAGCACAACAATCAAAGGGCCGGCCACAGTGGAAAACCTCAAGCGATTCAATAGCTTTGCCGAGTTTTACCCTTATTACCTGACTGAGCACGGCAACAGCACCTGCCGGCGCCTGCACTTTATCGGCACTACCCTGGTGATCGGCATCCTGGCCTACGCCATCGGCAGAGGTTCACTGGGCCTGTTGTTGGCCGTGCCGATTGCCGGTTACAGCTTCGCCTGGATCGGGCACTTCTTCTTCGAAAAGAACCGTCCGGCGACGTTTCAGCACCCGTTCTACAGCCTGCTGGGGGATTTTGTGATGTACCGCGACATGATCCTGGGCAAGGTGCCGTTCTGAACGGTGTGACCTCTTGTCACTTGCATAAAAACGATAAAAGGTTCGTTCACCCGGCGATATAAAAGTCTTTTTGTCATTTACAGTGCTGTATCCTGCCAAGGCTTTTTGAGAGCGCGGAATCACCTGCGATTGAAAAAACAGACTTTGCGAGGAGCGACGACGATGCACGAGATACCTAATCTCCCCTTCCCAAGCCTGCACGAAACTGAGCAGCCAACACCGCAGCAGGCCAGCGCGAAGCAGCCTGAGGCCATAGAAGCAAAACCAGTCGACAGCAAGAGCCAGGACTGACGCCGTACCAGACCGTGTGGAAAGCGTACCTTTGAACGCTTTCCACACTGCCTGAATCACCCCGAGGTCCCCGCCATGACAGACACCCTCCCGGACACCGCCGTACTCGACACCGCCCTGCAGATGGTCGAAGTGTGGAACCGCCTCAGCGCGGACAAACAAGCCTTGCTGCTCAAGCGCTTCGGCACCCAGGAAAACGCCCTGGCCGCCCTGGTCACCACCCAATTACTCGCCTCCCCTTCAAGCCTGACGTCTTTTTGATCTGACGTTTTTGCGTTTTACCGCCCTGCGCACGCCTAAGCCCCGGTATCATTAGCAGCCTATCTTTACCTGCTGCGACAGTGGACCTCTCCCATGCCCGATACCCAGCGCCCCCTGGCGGTAACGCTGCAAGTTGTTTCCATCGTGTTGTTCACCTTTATCGGCTACCTGAATATCGGCATTCCCCTGGCCGTATTGCCGGGCTATGTCCACAGCGAACTGGGCTACGGCGCGGTGATCGCCGGGCTGGTGATCAGCGTGCAGTACCTGGCCACGCTGTTGAGCCGTCCGTATGCCGGCAAAATCATCGATAACCTGGGCAGCAAGCGTGCGGTGCTGATCGGCCTGGTGGGCTGCGGCGTGAGCGGCGTGTTCATGTTGCTTGCGGCGTGGTTTTCAAGCTTGCCGGCCGTCAGCCTGGTCAGCCTGCTCATCGGTCGATTGGTACTGGGCAGCGCAGAAAGCCTGGTGGGCTCAGGTGCCATCGGCTGGGGCATTGGCCGGGTGGGCGCGGCCAATACCGCCAAGGTCATTTCGTGGAACGGCATCGCCAGTTACGGCGCGCTGGCGGTCGGTGCGCCGCTGGGCGTGCTGCTGGTGAAGAATTTCGGACTGTGGAGCATGGGTGTCAGCATTATCCTGCTGGCAGTAGTAGGCGTGTTGCTGGCCTGGAACAAAGTGGCCGCCCCCATCGTCGCCGGCGTGCGCCTGCCGTTCATGAATGTGCTGGGCCGGGTGTTGCCCCACGGCTGCGCGCTGGCCCTGGGCTCCATCGGCTTTGGCACCATCGCCACCTTTATCACCCTGTATTACACCACTCAGCATTGGGATAACGCGGTGTGGGCATTGAGCCTGTTCGGTGCCAGCTTTATCGGTGCGCGCCTGCTGTTCGGCAACTTGATCAACCGCATCGGCGGCTTTCGCGTGGCGATCGCGTGCCTGTCGGTGGAGATCCTCGGCCTGCTGTTGCTGTGGTTGGCGCCAGACGCCAACCTGGCCCTGGCCGGCGCGGCGTTGAGTGGCTTCGGCTTTTCCCTGGTGTTTCCGGCGCTGGGGGTGGAGGCGGTCAATCTGGTGCCCGCGTCCAGCCGAGGTTCGGCGGTGGGGGCTTACTCGTTGTTTATCGACCTGTCACTGGGGATTACCGGGCCGCTGGCGGGGGCCGTGGCGGCAGGCTTCGGCTTTGCCTCGATCTTCCTGTTCGCCGCCCTCGCCGCCCTTGGCGGTTTGCTGCTGAGTGTGTACCTGTACCGGCAAGCACCCCTGGCCCGTGCAGCGCGCGACGCCTAAAAGTCGACTTTGCCGCGCCCGGCCTTGATGCTGCCGCGCTTGGTCTTGGATTCCAGGCGACGTTTTTTCGAGCCCAGGGTGGGTTTGGTCGGGCGGCGTTTCTTCTCGACCTTGGTGGCACTGAGGATCAGCTCCACCAGCCGCTCCAGCGCATCAGCACGGTTCTGTTCCTGGGTCCGGTACTGCTGGGCCTTGAGCACCAGCACGCCTTCGCTGGTGATACGACTGTCACGCAGTGCAAGCAGTCGCTCCTTGTAGAACGCCGGCAGCGACGACGCCGGAATATCAAACCGCAGGTGCACCGCGCTCGACACCTTGTTGACGTTCTGCCCGCCGGCGCCCTGGGCGCGGATGGCGGTCAACTCGATTTCGGCGTCGGGCAGGTGCACGTTATTGGAAATTACCAGCATCAATCAAAAACCTCAGGCAACGGATAAGCCCGACCGGGACAACAACATCGACGCCTGGGCCTTGGCAATCACGGTGCCTTTGAACCCGCACTCGCTGCGCTCAACGCGGCGTCAGCACTGCGCTTGTTCTTGATCCCGTAACACACCGCCATAAACGCCACCCACACCGGGATCGCGTACACCGACACCTGGATCCCCGGAATCATCAGCATGATCACCAGGATAAACACCACGAACGCCAGGCACACATAGTTGCCGTACGGGTACCACAACGCCTTGAACAAAGGCACCTGGCCGGTGCGGTTCATGTGCTGGCGGAACTTGAAGTGGGAGAAGCTGATCATCGCCCAGTTGATCACCAGCGTGGCCACTACCAGGGACATCAGCAGTTCCAGGGCGTGTTGCGGGATGAAGTAGTTCATCAACACCGCCACCAGAGTGACCGCCGCCGAAGCGAGGATCGAACGCACTGGCACGCCGCGCTTGTCGATCTTGGCCAGCGCCTTGGGCGCATCACCCTGCTCGGCCATGCCCAGCAGCATGCGGCTGTTGCAGTAGGTGCCGCTGTTGTACACCGACAACGCCGCCGTCAACACCACGAAGTTGAGGATATGCGCGGCAGTGTTGCTGCCCAGCATGGAGAACACCTGCACGAACGGGCTGCCACTGTAGGCATCGCCGGAGGCGTTGAGGGTGGCAAGCAAGCTGTCCCATGGCGTCAGCGACAACAGCACGACCAGGGCGCCGATGTAGAAGATCAGGATGCGGTAGATCACCTGGTTGATCGCCTTGGGGATCACGGTGCGTGGCTGGTCGGCTTCGGCGGCGGTAAAGCCGAGCATTTCCAGGCCGCCAAAGGAGAACATGATGATCGCCATGGCCATCACCAAGCCGCCCACGCCATGGGGAAAGAACCCGCCGTGTTCCCACAGGTTGCTCACCGAGGCTTGTGGGCCGCCGCTGCCGCTGACCAGCAGGTAACTGCCCAGGGCGATCATGCCGACGATGGCCACTACCTTGATGATGGCGAACCAGAACTCCGCTTCACCAAAGACTTTGACGTTGGCCAGGTTGATCAGGTTGATCAACACGAAGAACGCCGCCGCCGAGACCCAGGTCGGGATCTCCGGCCACCAGTAGTGCACGTATTTGCCAACGGCCGTCAGCTCGGACATGCCCACCAGGATGTACAGGATCCAGCAGTTCCAGCCCGACAGGAAGCCGGCGAAACCGCCCCAGTACTTGTGGGCAAAGTGGCTGAAGGAACCGGCGACCGGCTCTTCGACGATCATTTCGCCGAGCTGGCGCATGATCATGAAGGCAATGAAGCCGCAGATGGCATAACCCAGGATCATCGACGGGCCGGCGGATTTGAGCACGCCGGCAGAGCCCAGGAACAGGCCGGTGCCGATGGCGCCACCGAGGGCGATCAACTGGATATGCCGATTTTTCAGGCCGCGTTTCAGCTCGCCTGAAGAGGAATGGGGTTCACTCATGAAAAGGGTCTCACGCAAGGTTTGATGATGTTGAATGCAGGTTGCTGCCTTGAATTACCGACTCAAGCAGCGCCGCTCAAACCCCAGCGCAGGCACCAGGAGTACAGCGTCTTTCTAACGGTCATGCGTCACCTGTTTGTTTTTATCTGTGACGAAATCGAACCCGCCGGGCTCGTGGCCAGGCGGAGTGATCAGGGTGGGTAAACCCTGAGGTCTTGGCCTTTTGCGTGGTTACGCAAGGGGGTCACAGTAAAACGCGGCGCATTGTACACCGCTCGACAGCTTGAAGCCGTACCCGCGGAGCGCGTGCGACGATCTGTCAGGTATTCCTTACAGCGGTAAATAGGCCAATCAGGCCGCGAGCTAGACGTAAATTAATCGTTACAGCATGGAAAATCGGCGTTACAGCTGTAAGTTTTCGAAAAAATGGCGGTAGGAAAATTCATCAACATTAGCGACGCCAGCTCGCTGTATTTCCTGAAGAAAAAAAGCTGGCGAAAAAACAGAAGAAAAAATCCAAATGAGACCGTGTCAATAAAATTTTTGCATTCCCAAACACTCTCACCTAGGTTCTTTCACTTGCCCAGCGAAGCCCGCTGGCAAGCCGTTCTCAAACAACGTCCTCTAGGAGATACACCATGCAAGTACTGGAAAACGACCTGGAAACCGAACTGCAACTCGACGATTGGTTTGAAGCGCCGACCCACGAGGCCGCCGTTGAAATGATGCAAGCCGATGCCGTTGTGCCCTTTGGCACGGCGATGTGGCCTTTCTGACACCCGGCACGTATTCGGCAGGTGCTGTGCACGGCACCTGCCTCCTTACCCAAGGCACACAAGGACACACGTCATGGACAAGGCCCGCGCCGTTGAACACTTTCTCTACTACCTTGCACACCATCCGGCCCTCAGCGGCCTGAGCTGCCCCACCGTGCTACTGGGCCACACCGAGCGCTACGACGCCATCGCCCAGGCGATCACCCAGAGCAGCGCCGCCCGTTTCAACTTCCAGGTGCAGCGCCTGGACCTGGCCGACAGCGACCGCCTGGCGCAGGCCATCGAAGCCTGCGACCTGTACCTGTTCCTCTACGACTCCTCCACCCTGCCCAACCCGCGCGCCGAGGGTCCGGACTTTATCCGTGCCCTGCAAGGCGTGATGGCCGAACACTGGAAGAAATCCCTGCTGTTCAAGGATTACGGCGACTATTTCTACGACACTTTCAGCGTCGAGCCGCAGCGCATCGCCGACCTCAACGCCACGCTGATCCGGCGCATGTCCCAAGCCGCTGTACTGAGCTTTACCGACAAACACGGCTCACGCCTGCAGGCGCCCATGAGCAGCATCAAGAAGTGGACCAATATCAATGGCATCGGCAACCACGACCTGGCCCCCGGCGAAATCGCCACCCACAGCGAGGCCATCAATGGCCAGGTGCGGTTTGTCGGCACCTTTCTCAGCACCATCCCCTTCGCACGCAAGTACGGCGTGCTGCAGTCACCGCTGGAACTGTGGATCGAGAACTCAACCATCTGCAGCGTGGCCAGTGACGTGCCGGGACTGGCCGACGACTTCAACAAATACCTGAATGCCAACCCGTCCAACCGCCGGGTGGAGGAACTGGGGATTGGCACCAATGAAGGGGTGAAGGACCTGTATGCGCGCAATGCCGGGTTCGAGGAGCGCCATTGCGGCTTGCACCTGGGCTTGGGTGGCGGGCAGAAAGGCAGTCATCACCTGGACCTGATCTTTGCCAGCGGGGTGTTGGCGTTGGATGACAAACCCGTCTTTGACGGCACCTTTGCGTTCTGAACATCGACCTTGAAAGCAATGGGGTCCGAATGTGCGGTTTGCTCGCGATAACGGTGCATCTTAAGCCGAGAACACCTCTATCGCGAGCCAGCACTTTCGATGCCGAGCAGGTTGAAGAATGTTACGTGAGCACATCACAAACGGGTGGCACCGGCGCGCAGGTGGTTATCGAGGTAAATAGACCGTAGGTGTAGTCCAGCGCTTCAGAGCTGATCACCTGGTCAACGGTCCAAGTCCCCGGCCAAGGCGCGGAATCGCCCGGCGCGTGGAAAACCAGCGTGGCCTCACGATCCAACCCTGGTACGCCGCTTACCGGATAGTACGCCGCAGAGCTCGGATGCTGGCGCTTCCAGCGTTCCCACAACAGATCAAGGTAACAGTGGTGCAGGAAAAACACCGGATCGTTGGGCGAGGTGGGCAGCGACATGTTACCGCCCACCCAACGGTGCACAGGATCATGCAGCATGCCTTCGCAATAATTGACCCAACTGTCCGGCCCTGGCCCATAAGGTGTCTTGGACAGCGCGCTTAGCACTTGCTCGGAGTCCGGCAAGTGCGCGCCGGGCTCTGTGCCCAGTTCCCGGCGCAAGCCCGAATCGCCCAATTCCAGGTCCCATAGACGAACTTCAAAGCGGCCACCCTGTAAGGCAAATGGACCCGACGTAATACGCTGGTCTTGAGCACTGTCGCCATTGCCGCCCAAAAAGCCAGGAGTGAACGGATTACTTGGGCCCTCCAACGACCAATCCCAAAACGGCAGGGTGAGGGAGGAATCGCTGACGGCGCGTTGCAAATCCTGCTCGAACTGGCGCAGGAATACACGGTGCCAGGGGAAAAACAACGGCGAGCGGTGCGGCATCGGCATGAAAGCACCCGGACCACCCATGGCGCTGCGGTGAACCTGTACGTAATCGTCATAGCGTTTTTGGCGTCCGGGACGCAGGACACTCTCGACGTCGTTTTTCAGCAATAGGATGGCCTGGATAAGAACGTCTTTCTGGCCGCGGGTCATGTGGCGATGATTGATGCGAATATCCATGGAAATAGCCTCGTAGCAAAAGTGAGTACGAGGCCCAATCTAGTGCCCTCTCCACCAAAGCCGGTGGTAACTGTTTAGCCCGGGGCGCACAACAATCCCTCGGCGAATGAAGATCCACCTGGGCACTCAGACGTAAATCCAGCTCAAAAAAAACGCCAACTTCGACAGTTGGCGTTTTTTTATGCAGTGTTTAAAACATCACTGTGGCTTCTTACGACCAAAACCAGGACGCTGACCCGAACCGGCCGGTGCGCCACGGCGCTTGCCCGATGGCTCGTCCGCGACCAACTTCAAGCCTGGACGCTTTTTCGGCGCGGGCTTGGCTGGGCGCTTGGTGTTGGCGCTGTCGGCTGGGTGATCGGATGCCGGAGCACCGCGACCGGCGTCACCACGGTTGCTGCGACCACCGCTTGGCGCTTCGCCACGACCGGCCGGGCGCGGGGTGCGGGGAGCACGCTCGCCTTCCTGACGCGATGGCGCGGTTGGGCGACGCTCGCCTTCGATGTGCGGCTGACGCGAGATACGCCCGCCGGTAGCCGGTGCATCCAGCGCCGGGCGCAGGGTGCGGGCAACGCGTTCGGTGCGGGCCACAGGGCGCGACGATTTACGCTGCATACGATCGAGCTTGTCTTTGCTCTTGGCGTTCATCTGCGGCATGGCGACCGGCGTCAGGCCGACTTCGGCGCTGAGGATGTCGACTTCGTACTGACTCATTTCGCGCCAGCGGCCCATCGGCAGGTCGGAGTTGAGGAACACCGGGCCAAAACGCACGCGCTTCAGGCGGCTGACCACCAGGCCCTGGGATTCCCACAGGCGACGCACTTCACGGTTACGGCCTTCCATCACCACGCAGTGGTACCAGTGGTTGAAACCTTCACCGCCCGGCGCCTGCTTGATATCGGTGAACTTGGCCGGGCCGTCTTCCAGCACTACGCCGGCCTTGAGGCGTTCGATCATCTCGTCATCGACTTCACCACGTACACGCACGGCGTATTCGCGGTCCATCTCGTAGGACGGGTGCATCAAGCGGTTGGCCAGTTCACCGTCGGTGGTGAACATCAACAAGCCAGTGGTGTTGATGTCGAGACGACCGATGTTGATCCAGCGGCCTTCTTTGGGCTTGGGCATCTTGTCGAACACGGTCGGACGGCCTTCCGGGTCGTCACGGGTGCAGATCTCGCCATCGGGCTTGTTGTACATGATCACGCGGCGCACCGATTCGGCGGCCTCTTCACGCTTGATGACCTTGCCATCAATGGTGATTGCATCGTGCAGGTCGACGCGCTGGCCAAGGGTGGCCTCGACGCCGTTGACCTTGATGCGCTTCTGGGTGATCCAGGCTTCGACGTCGCGGCGCGAGCCCACGCCGATACGCGCCAGCACCTTTTGCAGCTTTTCGCCTGCAGGGCCGATTTCCTGGCTGTCGTTCTGGTCTTTATCGTTCATCTTAAGCACCTCCCGGTGGGTCGATTCAGGCGTGGCCTGAAGAGTGTTGAAAGCGGGGCTTTGGCCGAATAGGTCGGCAAAGGGTCGCGAATCATACGCGCATGGCGCGAGTTGCGCATCAGAGACTAGTCGATAAGCGCCGGGTCAGGGTTTTTTCCGCCGACCGGTGGTGCCCAGGGCAACACATGACCCCATGTGGGATAGCGTCAGTCTTCGAACTGGCGGCGTTCGGCCTCGATGGCCTCGGCCAGTGCCCTGGCTTCGTCTTCCTCGTCACTCAGGGGCGGTTGTTCGAGGGCGGCGACGGCGGCCAGGAGTTTTTCGCGGGCTTCGGCCACGCCGAGGACATCGTCTTCGGCTTCGACGTCAAGCTCAGGTTCAACACTCACCTGGGCTTCCGGCTCGGCCGCACCATCACGCAGCAAGTCGTCAAAGTCGGTCTTGATGCCCTGCTCCATGTCGTCCAGTTCCAGCAATAACGTGTGGAAACTGGTTTCGTCCTTCGGCTCTTCCAGCTCGGCCGTGGCGTCGGCCAGTTCCTGCAAGCTCGCCGGGACCGGGGCGTCGTCGAAATCGAGCACCGGCTCGGCTTCCATCTCGCGCAATTCGGCCAGCGGCGGCAGGTCGTCGAGGTTCTTCAGGTTGAAATGGTCAAGGAACACCTTGGTGGTGGCGAACATCGCCGGTTTGCCGGGCACGTCGCGGTAGCCGACGATGCGGATCCACTCGCGCTCCAGCAGCGTCTTGACGATATGGCTGTTGACCGCCACGCCCCGCACGTCCTCGATTTCGCCACGGGTGATGGGCTGGCGATAGGCGATCAGCGCCATGGTCTCCAGCATCGCCCGTGAATAGCGCTGCGGGCGCTCTTCCCAGAGGCGGCCGACCCACGGGGAAAACTTCTCACGAATCTGCAGGCGATAACCCGACGCGACCTCGCGCAGTTCAAAGGCGCGGCCGTCACAGGACTTGCGCAGAATTTCCAGCGCCTTCTTGAACACCGGCGGTTCAGGGCGCTCGGCTTCCTCAAACAGTTCGAACAGGCGCTCCAGGGATTGCGGTTTACCCGAGGCCAGGAGAAAGGCCTCCAGCAACGGGGCCAGTTCGCGGGGTTCAGTCAGATTCATCGATTCAGCTCTTTATTCGGCTCGCGCCCGCACGTGGATAGCCGCAAAAGGCTCATTCTGGACCAGCTCGACCAAGGATTCCTTGACCAGTTCGAGGACCGCCATAAAGGTCACCACCACCCCCAGGCGCCCTTCTTCTGCCGTGAACAGCTCGACAAACGGCACAAACCCGCCGCCTTTGAGGCGTTCGAGCACATCGCTCATGCGCTCGCGGGTGGACAGGGCCTCGCGGCTGACCTGGTGGTGTTCGAACATATCGCCCCGGCGCAGCACCTCGGCCATGGACATCAGCAACTCTTCCAGGCTCACGTCCGGCAGCAGCTTGCGCGCCCGGGCCTCGGGAGCGTCGAGCTTGGGTACCACCACGTCGCGGCCCACGCGGCTCAGGCCGTCAATGCCTTCGGCGGCGGCCTTGAAGCGTTCGTACTCTTGCAGGCGGCGGATCAGTTCGGCGCGAGGGTCGTCCTCTTCGGCCTCGACCGTTTCCGCGCGCGGCAACAGCATGCGCGACTTGATCTCGGCGAGCATGGCGGCCATCACCAGGTACTCGGCAGCCAGTTCCAGGCGTACCGACTGCATCAACTCGACATAGCCCATGTACTGGCGGGTGATTTCCGCCACCGGGATGTCGAGGATGTTGATGTTCTGTTTGCGGATCAGGTACAGCAGCAAGTCCAACGGGCCCTCGAAAGCCTCAAGGAAGACTTCCAGGGCGTCCGGCGGAATGTACAGGTCCAGCGGCATTTCCAGCACCGCCTGGCCATAGACCATGGCAAACGGCAGTTCCTGCTGGGCGCCCGCCTGGCTGTCGACGGTTTCCACGGCTGACATTCAGGCCTCGGCCATAAAGGGCGCAGGGTCGCCGCAACCGACACGGATCACTTCAGGTTCGCCGTCGGCCAGGTTGATCACGGTGGAGGCCTTGTTGCCGCCGAAACCGCCGTCGATGATCAGGTCGACCTGTTTTTCCAGCAATTGGCGCATTTCGTATGGGTCTTCCAGCGGCTCGGTGTCGCCGGGCATGATCAACGACACACTCATCAACGGCTCACCCAGCTCGGCCAACAACGCCAGGGCGATAGGATGCTCCGGCACCCGCAGGCCGATGGTGCGTTTTTTCGGGTGCAGCAGCAGGCGCGGCACTTCGCGGGTGGCGTTGAGGATAAAGGTGTAGGGCCCGGGCGTATGGGCCTTGAGCAGGCGGAAGGTGCCGGTGTCGACCTTGGCGAACAGACCCAGCTGGGACAAGTCGCTGCAGATCAGCGCAAAGTTGTGCTTGTCATCCAGCTGACGCAGGCGTCTTACACGTTCGACTGCGCCCTTGTCGCCGATCTGGCAACCGATGGCGTAGGACGAATCGGTTGGGTAGATCACCACGCCGCCGGCGCGAATGATCTCTACGGCCTGCTTGATCAGGCGCGCCTGGGGGTTTTCCGGATGAATCTGGAAGAATTGACTCACGGGTTCTACCTGTTCAGACGGTGGCAATAATGGGGTCATGCTTGAATCTCCCCCACAACAGCGGCAAATCTTCCGGGACCGCGCGGTACTCGCCGATCTCGGACCAGCCGCCAGGGCCATGAAAATCACTGCCGGCGCTGACCAGCAGACCAAATTCGCGGGCAAGGATCGACAGGCTCCCCACCTGTTCGGCGGGTTGAAAGCCGTTGACCACTTCAATCGCATGCCCGCCCGCTCCAATATAGTCGCCAATCAGCTTGCGACGCTTGCTGCGGGTGAAATCGTAATGCCAGGGATGCGCCAGGCTGACCCAGGCCCCGGAGGCCCGCAGGGTCTCGACGGTGTCTTCAAGGGTCGGCCAATGTTGCTTTACATCGCCCAACTTGCCGGCGCCCAGCCATTTGCGAAAAGCTTCGGCGCGGTCTTTGACAAAACCTTCACGCACCATCCAGTCGGCAAAGTGCGGACGGGCCGGCGCGTTGCCGCTGTCGCCCAGTTCCTGCTGGATGGCGCGGGCGCCGTCGAGGGCGTTGGGCATGCCTTTGAGGCTGAGTTTTCGGCTTATTTCTTCGGACCGCAGCCAGCGGCCATCGTGCAATTGCGCGATAGCCTCCACCAACGGCGGCGCTTTTTGATCAAAACCGTAGCCGAGCACATGAATGGTGGCGCCGCCCCAGGTGCAGGACAACTCCACCCCGTTGACCAGCTGCATGCCCAGGGCATGGGCCGTTGTACGGGCTTCGTCGAGGCCTTCAAGGGTGTCGTGGTCGGTCAACGAGAGGACTCGCACGCCTTTTTCAAACGCACGCGCAACCAGTACCGCGGGCGCCAGGGCGCCGTCGGAGGCCGTGCTGTGGCAGTGCAAATCAACATTCACGGGGGTGTGTAACCTCAAGTCAGCTGGCGCTATCGCAACCAAGGATGTTTGTTATTATGCCGCCACATCCAGCTTCTGGCTCTTACTGTGAAACAATTCATCGACTTCATCCCGCTGTTGCTGTTTTTCATCGTTTACAAACTCGACCCCAGGGTCATCGATCTGGCCGGCCATGAGCTGACCTTCGGCGGCATCTACAGTGCCACCGCCGTGCTCATCATCAGCTCCGTCGTGGTCTACGGCGCCATCTTCATTTCCCAGCGCAAACTGGAAAAAAGCCAGTGGCTGACCCTGGTCGCCTGCCTGGTCTTCGGCAGCCTGACCCTGGCCTTCCACAGCGAAACCTTCCTTAAATGGAAAGCGCCGGTGGTGAACTGGCTGTTTGCCCTGGCGTTCATCGGCAGCCACTTCATCGGTGATCGCCTGCTGATCAAGCGGATCATGGGCCACGCGCTGACCCTGCCGGAACCGGTGTGGACACGCTTGAACGTGGCCTGGATCGCGTTTTTCATCTTCTGCGGCGCCGCCAACCTGTTCGTGGCGTTTACTTTCCAGGACTACTGGGTCGACTTCAAAGTGTTCGGCAGCCTGGGCATGACCGTGCTGTTCCTGGTCGCCCAGGGCATCTACCTGTCGCGCCACCTGCATGACACCGAGCCTACTACGCCGAAAACCGAGGACTGACATGCTCTACGCCATCATTGCCACCGACGTTGCCAACTCGTTGGAAAAACGCCTGTCCGTACGCCCGGCTCACGTGGAGCGCCTCAAGGTGCTGCAAGCCGAAGGCCGCATTGTGCTGGCCGGCCCGCATCCGGCCGTGGACAGCAACGACCCGGGCGACGCCGGTTTTACCGGCAGCCTGATCGTCGCCGAGTTCGCGTCACTGGCCGACGCCCAGGCCTGGGCCAAGGCTGATCCCTATGTCGCAGCCGGTGTCTACGCCGACGTGGTGATCAAACCCTTCAAGCAAGTCCTGCCCTGATCCTGGTTGCGCCGAACCTATTGAGTGCGGCGCACGCCTAATTGCTCATTATTTTCGGCAACCTGCCGACAACGTTCTGAATATTCGTGTGGAATCAGGAGTTCCGATGCGCTTACGTCAGTTGTGTCTGTTGGCAGTGTTAATGATCGGGGCTACGGCCCACGCTGAAGAAACCTCGAACACCGGCAGTTCCACGCCCCTGTCCTTGAGTGCCGGCGCCCAGATCACCGAGTTGCAGCAACGCTTGAAAGAAAGCGAACGGCAGCGTGAAGAACTGAGCAGGCAACTGCAGAGCGCGGATGCTGCCCGCGAAAGCGCTCAATTGAGTCGCCTTCGCCAGGAGAACCAACGCCTGGCCCAGCAACTCAAAGATGCACAGGGCGGCGCCTTGACCCGATGGCTGACCGAGCAGCAACAATGGTTCGTCACCGGTGGGGCCGTCGCACTGATCGCCCTGCTGTGCGGGATCTTCGCCAGCGGTGGACACCGTCGTCGTCGACAATGGCTAAATTGAGTGATTCATGAGCGAGCTGTTACTGATAGATGATGACCAGGAGCTCTGCGAGCTGCTGACCAGTTGGCTGAGCCAGGAAGGTTTCCAGGTGCGCGCCTGCCACGATGGCTTGAGCGCGCGCAAGGCCTTGGCCGACAGCGCCCCGGCGGCGGTGGTGCTCGACGTGATGCTGCCCGACGGCAGCGGCCTGGAGCTGCTCAAGCAATTGCGCAACGACCACCCGGAGTTGCCGGTGCTGATGCTCTCGGCGCGGGGCGAACCCCTGGACCGCATCCTCGGCCTGGAACTGGGCGCCGACGACTACCTGGCCAAGCCCTGCGACCCACGCGAACTTACCGCCCGCCTGCGCGCGGTATTGCGCCGCAGCCACCCGGCCGCCGTGTCCAGCCAACTGGAACTGGGCGACCTGTGCTTCAGCCCGGTGCGCGGCGTGGTCAGCATCGATGAGCAGGAATTCACCCTCACCGTCTCCGAAAGCCGCCTGCTGGAAGCTTTATTGCGCCAGCCCGGCGAGCCACTGGACAAGCAGGAACTGGCGCAGATCGCCCTGGGCCGCAAGCTGACCCTTTATGATCGCAGCCTGGACATGCACGTCAGCAACCTGCGCAAGAAGATCGGCCCGCACCCGGATGGCCGGCCACGGATCGTGGCGTTGCGTAGCCGGGGCTACTACTACAGCCTTTAACCCCCACCGCGCCTACAGGGTTTTGTCAGTTCGCAACAAAACCCTCTTTACCCAAGCTTTACCCACACCTGACCGCCGCTGACCTTGATCTCCGTAATCTACTCACATCCGGACTCGCCGGAATAGAGACAGGAGAATCACCATGCGCAAGACCCTTATCGCTTTGATGTTCGCCGCCGCCCTGCCGACCGTTGCCATGGCCGCTATGCCCGAAGGCCCAGGCCCGATGGGCGGCCCTGAAGGTCACATGATGGGTGGCCCGGGCCACGGCGGTGAACACGGTCCGCGTGGCAAAGGCGGCCCCTTCAGCCAACTGGACCTGAGCCGCGAACAGCGCGAGCAGATCGGCAAGCTGATGGGCGACCAATGGCACGCTCGCAAGGACCTGGTCAAAAAGTACCTGGACAAGCTCCCGGCCGCCGACCAGAAAGCCATGCAGGATGAAATCGCCGCCGGCAAGCAGAAAACCCAGGCCGACATCCGTGCCGTGCTCAAGCCTGACCAACAGAAGAAGTTCGACGAGATCGTCAAGAAGCAAGAACAGCGCCGTGCCGAATGGAAGGAATTCCAAGCCTGGAAAGCGCAACAGCCGCAAAAAGCGCAATAATGCTCCAGCGTTAACGCTCCCAGCCCAGTGGCCCCCGCCACTGGGCTTTTCCTGTTTGAGGGTTTCCTGTGCGTTCATTGTTCTGGCGCATCCTGGCCAGCTTCTGGCTGGCCATCGCCCTGGTTGCCGGGCTGTCGATCCTGCTTGGGCACATGCTTAACCAGGATGCCTGGATTCTCAGCCGTCACCCCGGCCTCAATAACCTGGCGCAAGAGTGGACCCAACTCTACGAAGCCCAGGGCGAGGATGCTGCCCAAGACCTGCTGCAACAGCGCAAACGCCAGTACCACATCGACGTGCAAGTGCTCAACGAAAGCGGCGAGCCGGTGGTGCGCGGCACCTTCCCGCGCCGCGCCGCCGCCTTCGAAGCCCGTCAGAACGACAGCAAAGAGGGCCATCTGCCCTGGCGGCGCCTGACCGCCGAGTACACCAGCGACAAGACCGGCGACACGTACCTGTTGATCTACCGCATCCCACACCCGGAGCTCGACGAATGGCATCGCAGCAGCCTGGCGTGGCCCTTGAGCGCGCTGGTGATTGCGCTGGTGGTGCTGACCCTGTTCAGTCTGTTTGTCACCTTGTCCATCACGCGCCCCTTGAGCCGCCTGCGCGGTGCGGTGCATGACCTCGGCCAGGCCACCTACCAGCAAAACAGCCTGGCGCAGTTGGCCAACCGTCGCGATGAATTCGGCGTACTCGCCACCGACTTCAACCGCATGGGCGCACGCCTGCAAAGCCTGATCGGCAGCCAGCGCCAATTGCTGCGCGATGTGTCCCACGAACTGCGCTCGCCCCTCGCCCGCCTGCGCATCGCCCTGGCCCTGGCCGAACGCGCCAGCTCCGAAGAACGGGAAAAACTCTGGCCACGCCTGACCCGTGAATGCGACCGCCTGGAAGCCCTGATCAGCGAGATCCTGGTACTGGCCCGCGTCGATGCCGACAATGCCAGCGCCGAAGACGTCGACCTCATCCCACTGCTCAAAACCCTGCAAAAGGACGCCCAACTCAGCGCGCCGGACCAAGTGGTGCAACTGAGCACCGACCCGGACCTGCAACTGAAGGGCTGGCCGACCATGATCGAACGAGCGGTGGATAACCTGCTGCGCAATGCCCAGCGCTTCAACCCGCCGGGGCAAACCATCGATCTGCACGCCCAGCGCCACGGCGACCGCATCCTGATCAGCGTGCGCGACCATGGCCCGGGTGTGGACGCCGAACACCTGAGTCAACTCGGCGAGCCGTTCTACCGCGCTCCCGGCCAGACGGCCCAAGGCCACGGCCTGGGCCTGGCGATTGCCAGACGCGCGGCCGAACGTCACGGCGGCAGCCTGATCCTGGCCAATCACCCAGCCGGTGGTTTTATCGCCAGCATCGACCTGCCGTTGGTACCAGGGGTTGTCACGCCGGTGTGATGATCTTCTATAGTGGCCCTTCTCTTAAGGAGGGCCTTTGATGACTGACCTGCTGACTCCCATCCAAGCCGCACTCGATCTACCCCACACCCCGCTGAGCTTCACCGAGGCGGGCGCCCTGCCCTCGACCTACGCCGTCACCGAACTGGCCAGTGCCAGCATCGGCGCCGCCGGGCAGGCCGTCGCCCAACTGATCCAGCAACAGACCGGGCGCTTACCCAGCGTGAGTGTGGACCGACGCCTCGCCTCCTTCTGGTTTTCTTCCTCGATCCGCCCGCTGGGCTGGCAAGTGCCGCCCCTGTGGGACCCGGTGGCCGGCGACTACGCCAGCGCCGACGGCTGGATTCGCCTGCACACCAACGCGCCCCATCACCGTGCCGCCGCCGAACGGGTGCTGGGCAAGGTCGCCGACCGCGCCGAGATGGCCAGCAAGGTCGCGGCGTGGAACGCCGCAGAACTGGAACAGGCGATTGTCGACCACGGTGGCTGCGCGGCGCAGATGCGTACATGGCAGGCCTGGCAGCAACATCCGCAAGGGTTGGCGGTGAACGCCGAGGCGCTGGTCCAACGCCAGACTTTCGAAACCACGACCGATAAACCCTGGCGCGGCTCGGTGGGACGCCCGCTGGCCGGCCTCAAGGTACTGGATTTGACCCGTGTGCTGGCCGGCCCGGTGGCCAGTCGTTTTCTGGCCGGTCTCGGCGCGGATGTACTGCGCATCGACTCACCCACTTGGAACGAACCCGGCGTAATCCCGGAAATGACCCTGGGCAAACGCTGCGCGCGCCTGGACCTGAAAACGCCCGAAGGCCGGCTGACTTTCGAGAGGTTGCTCAAGGACGCCGACATCCTGTTCCACGGTTACCGCGCTGACGCCCTGGAGCACCTGGGCTACACCGCCGCTGAACTGCAACACATCGCCCCCGGCCTGATCGACGTCAGCCTCAACGCCTACGGCTGGAGCGGCCCGTGGCGTAATCGCCGGGGCTTCGACAGCCTGGTGCAGATGAGCAGCGGGATCGCCGAGGCGGGCATGCGCTGGAAACACGCGGATAAACCGGTGCCACTGCCGTTGCAGGCGCTGGATCACGCGACCGGGTACCTGATGGCGGCCAGTGCGATTCAGGCACTGAGCGAACGGCTGCAGTCCGGGCGCGGTGGTTCGGCGCGGTTGTCGTTGGCGCGCACCGCAACGTTACTGGTGCAAGCAGGCCAAGTGCCCGAGCAACCGGCGTTGCGCGAGGAAGAACCAGGGGATCAAGGCCTGGTCGTCGAACAGACCGCCTGGGGGCAGGCCCACCGGCTGCTGCCCCCGCTGACCATCGGTGGAACGCCATTGCAATGGGATTTGCCGGCTGGAGAGTTGGGCTCGCACAGGCCTCAATGGTGACTTGACGGCCGCTATCGGGAGCAAGCCCCCTCCCACATTTTGAATATGTTCACCCATCAAAGTGTGGGAGGGGGCTTGCTCCCGATGAGGCCCGTCCCCTCACCCCATCACAACGACAACAACCCACTGTACAACCCATACGCCGCCAGCCCTGCACCGGCGATCACGCAGCTGAAAATGCCTTTCTCTACGTGGGTAAACAACGGCTGGCCCTGTTCGCGCTTGGCCAGGGCGAACAGGATCACGCCTGGCGCATACAACAGCGCCGACAACAGCAGGTATTTCAGCCCCCCGGCGTAGAGCAACCATACGGCGTAGCCCAGGGCGATCAACCCCACCAGCAAGTCCTTGATGCGATGGCGGTGCGCACCTTCATAGGTTTCACCTCGCCCGCTCAACAGCACGGCATACGCCGCCGACCACAGGTACGGCACCAGAATCATCGACGACGCCAGGTAAATCAGGGTGGTGTAGGTGCTGTGGGAAAACAGCGTGATCACCAGGAAGACCTGGATCATCACATTGGTCAGCCACAAGGCGTTGACCGGCACCTGGTTGGCGTTTTCCTTCTTCAGGAAGGCCGGCATGGTCTTGTCATGGGCGGTGGCGTAGAGGATTTCGGCACAGAGCAGCGCCCAGGACAACAAGGCGCCCAGCAATGAAACCGCCAGGCCGATGCTGATCAGCACCGCGCCCCAGGGCCCGACGATATGCTCGAGCACACCGGCCAGGGACGGGTTTTGCAGGCCGGCCAGCTCCGCCTGGCTCATGATGCCCAGGGACAGCACATTCACCAGCACCAGCAGCAACAGCACGCCAAGAAAGCCGATCACCGTGGCCCGCCCCACGTCCGCGCGCTTCTCGGCCCGCGCCGAATAAACGCTGGCGCCTTCAATGCCGATAAACACAAATACCGTGACCAGCATCATATTGCGCACCTGGTCCACCACACTGCCGAATTGCGGCTTGCCCAGGCCCCAGATGTCAGCCGTGAAAATATCGGCCTTGAACGCCACGGCGGCGATGACCACGAACATCAGCAGCGGTACCAGCTTGGCCACGGTGGTGATCTGGTTGATGAACGCGGCTTCCTTGATCCCGCGCAGCACCAGGAAGTGCACGGCCCATAGCAGCAACGATGCGCAGCTGATGGCCACCGGCGTGTTGCCTTGGCCGAACACCGGGAAAAAATAGCCCAGGGTGCTGAACAGCAACACGAAATAACCGACGTTGCCCATCCACGCGCTGATCCAGTAACCCCAGGCCGAGGAAAAGCCCATGTAGTCGCCGAAACCCGCCTTGGCGTAGGCGTACACCCCGGAATCCAGTTCCGGCTTGCGATTGGCCAGGGTCTGGAAGACGAAGGCCAGGGTCAGCATGCCCACGGCCGTGATCGCCCAGCCGATCAACACCGCGCCCACCTCGGCGCGCGCGGCCATGTTCTGCGGCAACGAGAAGATCCCGCCGCCGATCATCGACCCCACCACCAGGGCAATCAGGGCGCCAAGCCGAAGTTTCTGGGCCGGTTGAGACATGCAGACTCCTGAATAAAAATTGAGCTGACAACCCTGAACTCAACTAATTAAGTCAGCGAGTGTAGCGTTTATTAAAGACAGCGATAAAACCGCCACGCTCATAACTCAACGGCATGACAGTTTATCCAGTTCAGACGTATTTAGAATTTAAATATGGCCACTACTTTGTCGTTTCCAGGTCATTTATTGTCGCCTTTTGGAAAAACTTGCGTATTCAGTAAAAGGGTCTAGTTTCAAACGTCCACACGGCAGACTAAATAATTAATAAAACCGCAGAAATCGCTCTGGAACGCGACTTTGCGGGGGAGAGGTATTGCTCGCGACTTTCCTCCTAACTCATTAATTCACAATGGAATGTGCCAATGAAGTGATCTGAGTCAGCTGTTTGATTAGCACACGGAATTATTCTGTGGTCTCTCTTCTCCTGCATTGGAGTTATGCAATGTCTGAATCTCCCGGAAAACTTCGATTGGGTGCACTGGTTGCACTTGTCGTCGGCTCAATGATTGGCGGCGGGATCTTCTCTCTGCCGCAAAACATGGCCGCCAGTGCCGATGTTGGCGCGGTATTGATCGGTTGGGTAATTACCGCCGTGGGCATGCTGACCCTGGCGTTTGTCTTCCAGACCCTGGCCAACCGCAAACCTGATCTGGACGGCGGTGTTTACGCCTACGCCAAGGCCGGCTTCGGTGACTACATGGGCTTTTCGTCAGCCTGGGGTTACTGGATCAGCGCCTGGCTGGGCAACGTCGGTTACTTCGTCCTCCTGTTCAGCACCCTCGGTTATTTCTTCCCGATTTTCGGTGAAGGCAATACGCCTGCGGCGGTGATTGGCGCGTCGGTCTTACTGTGGGCCGTGCACTTTCTGGTGCTGCGCGGGATCAAGGAAGCGGCGTTCATCAACCTGGTGACCACGGTCGCCAAGGTGGTGCCGCTGGTGCTGTTCGTATTGATCGCCGTGTTCGCGTTCAAGCTGGACATCTTCACCGCTGACATCTGGGGCGTGAAAAACCCGGACCTGGGCAGCGTGATGAACCAAGTGCGCAACATGATGCTGGTCACCGTGTGGGTGTTCATCGGTATCGAAGGCGCGAGCATCTTCTCGGCCCGTGCTGAAAAACGCAGCGACGTCGGCAAGGCCACGGTGATCGGCTTTATCACCGTGCTGTTGTTCCTGATGCTGGTGAACGTGCTGTCCCTGGGCATCATGACCCAACCGGAATTGGCCAAGCTGCAGAACCCGTCGATGGCCGCCGTGCTGGAACATGTGGTGGGCCACTGGGGTGCGGTGCTGATCAGCGTCGGCTTGATCATCTCGTTGCTGGGGGCGCTGCTGTCGTGGGTGCTGCTGTGTGCGGAGATCATGTTCGCCGCCGCCAAGGACCACACCATGCCGGAGTTCCTGCGCAAGGAAAACGCCAACCACGTGCCGGCCAACGCCCTGTGGCTGACCAACGCCATGGTCCAGATATTCCTGGTGATCACGCTGTTTTCCGCCAGTACCTACCTGTCGCTGATCTACCTCGCCACCTCGATGATCCTGGTGCCTTACCTGTGGTCGGCGGCCTACGCCCTGCTGTTGGCGGTGCGCGGCGAAACCTACGAAAACGCCCTCAAAGAGCGCAGGAAAGACCTGTTCATCGGCGCGGTTTCGCTGATCTACGCGGTCTGGCTGCTCTATGCCGGCGGCACCAAGTACCTGCTGTTGTCCGCCCTGCTCTATGCCCCCGGCGCGATCCTGTTCGCCAAGGCCAAGCATGAACTGGGCAAACCGATTTTCACCAACGTCGAGAAGCTGATTTTCGCTGCGGTAGTCATTGGCGCCCTGGTGGCTGCCTATGGCCTCTACGACGGCTTCCTGACTCTGTAATTGTTGTTCCTTGGAGGATCTGTAATGACCACGGAAAAAGTGAAGTACGGCGTACATTCCGAAGCCGGCAAACTGCGCAAAGTCATGGTGTGCTCCCCAGGTTTGGCCCACCAGCGGCTGACCCCTAACAACTGCGATGAATTGCTGTTCGATGACGTGCTGTGGGTGGCCCAGGCCAAGCGCGACCATTTCGACTTCGTGACCAAGATGCGCGAGCGGGATATTGATGTGCTGGAAATGCACAACCTGCTGACCGACATCGTTGCGAACCCCGAGGCCCTGGACTGGATCCTGGAACGCAAGATCACCTCCAACACCGTGGGCCTGGGCCTGGTCGAGGAAGTCAGCTCCTGGCTGCGCAGCCTTGAGCCGCGCAAGATCGCCGAGTTCCTGATCGGTGGCGTGTCGGCCGATGACCTGCCGAGCAGCTTCGGTGGCAAGACCATCGAGATGTTCCGCGACTTCCTCGGCCACGCCAGTTTCATTCTGCCGCCGCTGCCCAACACCCAGTTCACCCGCGACACCACCTGCTGGATCTACGGCGGTGTGACGCTCAACCCGATGTACTGGCCGGCGCGACGCCAGGAAACCCTGCTGGCCAGCGCCATCTACAAATTCCACCCCGAGTTCACCAACGCGGACTTCCAGATCTGGTACGGCGACCCCGACCAGGAACACGGTGCTGCCACGCTGGAAGGCGGTGACGTCATGCCGATCGGCAATGGCGTGGTGTTGATCGGCATGGGCGAGCGCTCGTCCCACCAGGCCATCGGCCAACTGGCGCGCAACCTGTTCAAGAACAAAGCCGTGGAACGGGTGATCGTTGCCGGCCTGCCGAAATCCCGCGCGGCGATGCACCTGGACACCGTGTTCAGCTTCTGCGACCGCGACCTGGTGACCATCTTCCCCGAAGTGGTCAACCAGATCGTGCCCTTCACCCTGCGCCCTGACGAGAGCAAGCCCCACGGCATCGACATTCAGCGGGAGAAAACCAACTTCCTCGAGACCGTGGCCGCTGCGCTCAACCTCAAGGCCCTGCGCGTGGTGGAGACCGGCGGCAACAGCTTCGCCGCCGAACGCGAGCAGTGGGACGACGGCAACAACGTGGTGGCCTTGGAGCCTGGCGTGGTGATCGGCTACGACCGCAACACCTACACCAACACCCTGTTGCGCAAGGCTGGCGTGGAGGTCATCACCATCAGCGCCGGTGAACTCGGCCGTGGCCGTGGCGGCGGCCACTGCATGACCTGCCCGATCATCCGCGACCCTATCGACTATTAAGGAGATTCCATCATGGCTTTCAATATGCGCAACCGCAGCCTACTGTCGCTGATGCACCACACCACCCGCGAACTGAATTACCTGCTGGACCTGTCCCGCGACCTCAAGCGCGCCAAATACACCGGCACCGAGCGTCCGCACCTGCAAGGCAAGAACATCGCGCTGATCTTCGAAAAAACCTCGACCCGCACCCGTTGCGCCTTCGAAGTGGCAGCCCACGACCAGGGCGCCCACGTCACCTACATCGACCCGGTGTCGTCGCAGATCGGCCACAAAGAAAGCATGAAAGACACCGCCCGCGTCCTTGGCCGCATGTTCGACGCCATTGAGTACCGTGGCTTCGAGCAGGAAATCGTCGAAGAGCTGGCCAAGTTCGCCGGCGTGCCGGTGTTCAACGGCCTCACCGCCGAATTCCACCCGACCCAAATGATCGCCGACACCCTGACCATGCGCGAGCACAGCGACAAGCCGCTGCATGACATCAGCTACGCCTACCTGGGTGACGCGCGCTACAACATGGGTAACTCGCTGCTGATGATCGGCGCCAAGCTCGGCATGGACGTGCGCATCGGCGCGCCGAAAGCCCTGTGGCCCCACGAAGACTTCATCAAACAGTGCCAGGCATTCGCCGAGGAAAGCGGCGCGCGCATCACCATCACCGAAGACCCGAAAGAAGCCGTCAAAGGCGTGGACTTCATCCACACCGATATCTGGGTGTCCATGGGTGAGCCCGTGGAAGCGTGGGACGAACGCATCGAGCAACTGCTGCCGTACCAGGTCAACGCCAAGATGATGAAGGCCTCGGGCAACCCTCGGGTGAAATTCATGCACTGCCTGCCGGCGTTCCACAACAGCGAAACCAAGGTCGGCAAGGACATCGCCGCACGTTATCCGAACCTGGCCAATGGGGTGGAAGT
Organism: Pseudomonas sp. BIGb0381; assembly: GCF_024809815.1. Lineage (NCBI taxonomy): Bacteria > Pseudomonadati > Pseudomonadota > Gammaproteobacteria > Pseudomonadales > Pseudomonadaceae > Pseudomonas > Pseudomonas sp. BIGb0381. Next base: position 219,693 of record NZ_JANUEN010000003.1, on the reverse strand, counting down.
GACCGAGGAAGTCTTCGAGTCGCCGGCCAACATCGCTTTTGAGCAAGCGGAAAACCGCATGCACACCATCAAGGCAATCCTGGTGTCGGCACTCGCGGATATCTAAAGGCTACACGGGTCAAGTGTGGGAGGGGCGGTGCGACGATTCGACTTGCCCCCGATGGCGGCGGATCAGCTACAGATAAGTTGCCTGACATACCGCTATCGGGAGCAAGCCCCCCCCCACATTGGCCTCTGTGTTCACACCCATAGAAGGATTGCATTATGCGCATCGTCGTAGCTCTGGGCGGCAACGCCCTCCTGCGCCGTGGTGAACCCATGACCGCAGACAACCAACGCGCCAATATCCGTATCGCCACCGAACAGATCGCCAAGATCCATGCCGGCAACGAGCTGGTCATCGCCCACGGCAATGGCCCGCAGGTCGGCCTGCTGTCGTTGCAGGCGGCCGCCTACACCAGCGTTTCGCCTTACCCGCTGGACGTACTGGGTGCCGAGACCGAAGGCATGATCGGCTACATCATCGAACAGGAACTGGGCAACCTGCTGGACTTCGAAGTGCCATTCGCTACCCTGCTCACCCAGGTGGAAGTGGACGCCAAGGACCCGGCCTTCCAGAACCCGACCAAGCCCATCGGCCCGGTGTACTCCAAGGCCGAAGCGGAAAAACTCGCCGCCGAGAAAGGCTGGGCCATCGCCCCGGATGGCGACAAATATCGCCGCGTCGTGGCCAGTCCACGGCCCAAACGCATCTTTGAGATTCGCCCGATCAAGTGGTTGCTGGAAAAAAACGCCATCGTGATCTGCGCCGGTGGTGGCGGTATCCCGACCATGTACGGTGAAGACGGCAAGCTCAAGGGCATCGAAGCCGTGATCGACAAAGACCTGTGCTCCTCGTTGCTGGCCTCGCAACTGGACGCCGATTTGCTGGTGATAGCCACCGACGTCAACGCCGCGTTTATCGACTTCGGCAAGCCGACGCAAAAAGCCATCGGCCAGGCCCACCCCGACGACATGGAAAAACTCGGCTTCGCCGCCGGCTCCATGGGGCCCAAGGTGCAAGCCGCCTGCGAGTTCGCCCGCCAGACTGGCAAAACCGCGGTGATCGGTTCACTCTCCGACATCGAAGCCATCGTCCAGGGCAGCGCCGGCACGCGCATCAGCACGGCAACACCTGGCATCACCTATCTGTGAAGTAGAGGAGATACGCCTATGGCCACCTTTGAACCCGGTCACCTGCACGTCGAACGTCACGCCCTTAACAAGGACGACTACAGCTACAACCTGTGCATCGATTACGAAGTCAGCCAGGATCCAAAGGAAGGCAAGGGCATGCTGTTCAAGCTGCACGGCTCGGTGCAGGGCAAGGACCTCAAGGAGGAGTTCTTCTTGCCCAAGGACCAGGCATTCGACTTCGCCCGGCATGCGATGAACATCGCGCAGAAGTATGGGATGCCGAAGACGGCCGTGCTCAATGGTTCGATGCACAAGCAGTACGACCAGATGTTCGAGGATGTGCGGCATCAGCTGGATGTGAAATCGGGCGATCCGGTCAAACCCGAACACCTGGAATAACTGACAAAACTCTGCTCCAACTGTGGGAGGGGGCAAGCCCCCTCTCACATTTTTTGATCTCTATCGCCTGTCAGGCATACTTGCCGCCTCTCGCTCCCCAGAATTGTTAGCGCCCCATGCGTATCCACGTCAGCTTCATCGACCGCGTCGGCATTACCCAGGAAGTCCTGGCCTTGCTTGGTGGGCGCAATCTCAACCTGGATGCGGTGGAAATGGTGCCGCCCAACGTCTACATCGATGCCCCGACGCTCAGCGCCGAGGTGCTCGAAGAGCTGCGCGACGCGCTGTTCAGCGTGCACGGCGTACAAGCCGTAACGGTAGTGGATATCCTTCCCGGCCAACGCCGCCACCTGCAACTCGACGCCCTGCTGGCGGCCATGACCGACCCGGTGCTGGCCCTGGACAGTGCGGGCAAGATCCTGCTGGCCAACCCGGCAATGATTGCGCTGTACGGGCGCGAGCCGGCGGGGGAAAGCATCGCCGAGCTGTTCAATGACCCGGCATTACTGGACACCTTGCTGGAACAGGGCTTTCGCCTGCCCCTGCGCGAGATCAGCGTCAACGGCCAGACCCTCTTGCTGGACGCCACTCCGATCACCGATGCCGGCGCCCTGCTCACCCTGTACCAACCCAACCGCATCGGCGAACAACTGTCGGCGCTGCACCATGATCATGCCGAAGGCTTTGATGCGCTGCTGGGCGAGTCACCGGTGATCCGCACGCTCAAGGCACGCGCACAACGGGTGGCCGCACTCGATGCTCCGCTGTTGATCCAGGGCGAAACCGGCACCGGCAAGGAGTTGGTGGCGCGGGCCTGCCACGCCATCAGCGCACGCCACAGTGCGCCGTTTTTGGCGTTGAACTGCGCGGCGCTGCCGGAGAATCTCGCCGAGAGTGAATTGTTCGGTTACGCCCCCGGCGCCTTTACCGGCGCCCAACGCGGCGGCAAGCCAGGGCTGATGGAGCTGGCCAACCAGGGCACGGTATTTCTCGATGAAATCGGCGAAATGTCGCCCTATTTGCAAGCCAAGCTGCTGCGTTTTCTCAACGACGGCAGCTTCCGCCGGGTGGGCGGCGACCGCGAAGTGAAGGTCAATGTGCGCATCCTCAGCGCCACCCACCGCGACCTGGAAAAAATGGTCAGCGAAGGCACCTTCCGCGAAGACCTGTTCTATCGCCTCAACGTGCTCAACGTCGAAGTACCGCCCCTGCGTGAACGCGGCCAGGACATCCTGCTGCTGGCCCGCTACTTCATGCAGCAGGCCTGTGCGCAGATCCAGCGCCCGGTGTGCCGCCTGGCGCCCGGCACCTATCCGGCGCTGTTGGGCAACCGTTGGCCGGGCAATGTGCGCCAGCTGCAGAACGTGATCTTCCGCGCCGCCGCCATCTGCGAAAGCAGCCTGGTGGACATCGGTGACCTGGACATCGCCGGCACCTCCGTGGCCCGCCAGAACGACGGCGAAGTCGATAGCCTGGAACAGGCCGTCGAGGACTTCGAGCGCAGCCTGCTGGAGAAGCTCTACGTCAGTTACCCCTCGACCCGGCAGTTGGCCAGCCGCCTGCAAACCTCACACACCGCCATCGCTCACCGCTTGCGCAAGTACGGCATTCCCGCAAAACCCTGAGCGCCTGCATCACCAGAACGCACGCCGGCCACGATGCTTGATAACGCCGGCAGCGCTGAAAAACAGCTGCGCGGCCATGGGCGGGCTGATGCGCGAATAGTAGATCGCGATGGCCTCACTGTCGGTTTTGTCGAGCAGGCTGCGAAAACTCATGAAGCGCTGCTCCGGCCTTTTCAGATGGCCGGCGTTGTAGGGTAAATCGGGGTCCGTGGGCGATGAATAATGAAAGTGCGCATAAGCCAGGACCTTGCCCTGCCTGTCCTTGACCACATACTCCTGCAGGAAATCATCCACCCGCTTGAGCGCAATACGCCCCTCGATGCGCAGTATCTGCACCTGGTTCCGGGCCAGGAGCCAGGCAATCCCATCCTCATCGGGCGGCAAGCGCTTGATCATCTCGATGCGCAACGCTCGACCCTGCTCCAGAGAGTGGCTGGCGGCCTGTTCCAATTCAGCGAGCAGCGCCTGGGCCGCGGTATCCGGCGTTGACGGCAGCGCCTTGCGAATCTTTTCGGCAACCGCCTTGATGCCCTCGGACTGCCGCGTCAACCGGGCTTCGACGCTGGCCGGCAGCTTGGCACTGCGCGCTTCGTCGCGGGTCTGCTGCAGCACCAGCGGTGCTCTGGCCAACAAGCGGCGCGCGTCGGCCTTGAGGTTTTCCAGGGAGCGCGTCGGCCGCGGCACCACGGCGCCAGCCGGTGTGATCGCTTCGAACGCATCCGAGCCCGGCTGCTGATGCAGGCTCACCACCACGGCCTGGTCAATCGGGTTGATGACATCAACGATGTCTTCGGTCGCTTCCGGCGTGCGGGCGCGAACCCGCCCCAATTGATAGCGCTTCTTCGAATCGCGGATCAGCCGTTGATCGGCTTCAAGGGGGCGTACCCGGCCGGGCTGAGGGTTGCGCTCGTGCTCACGCAGCAGCTTCGCCAGGGCGATTCTCGACTCCTGTTCCAGGCTGAGGATCGTGGCTTCCACCGGCACCTCGACATCCCCATGGATCAATTCCGGCGCGGCGGAACGGTATTCATCCAGGAGCGCCAGGGTTTTGGCGTATTCGTGCAGCACCGCCCGGGTGCCCTCGATACGCTGCTGCACACTCAGCACGCCTGGCTCATCGATGGTTTTCTGGGACTGTGCCGACTGGATCGCCTCATCCATGGCCGCGTCGATCCGACTGAAGTCGTCCTGCTCTTCAGGCAGGGGCCGCCGGCGCCACAGCTGCTCCTTGAGCACCTGCAACTGCACGGTCCGCCAGCCCAATGGCTGCCCGTACGAGGACGGTTGCAACTCACCGGTGTATGACTTGTAGGCAGGAATGCTGAGCAACCGCTCGTAATTGACCCGCTCCCAGAAGCTCAGGTTGACCATCTTGTCGTGAAACTCGCCGATTCTGCGGCTCTCTTCGGTCAAGATTCCGATAACCGCCTGGGCCGCGGTCGCGTCCTGCCCCGACAGTTGCGCGAGATGCGCTTCGGAAAACTGCTCCTCGCGGCGACTGAAGGTCAGCACGAACATCTGCCGGCGCAGGTTCAGCACGATATCTTCCAACTGCAGGCACTGTTCCCGTTCAAAGCCGTCCAGGGGTTTGTTGGCGTTTCTGCGCATAAGCACATTGAGTTTTTTCTGTTGCGCATCGGTCTTTTTTTCCAATTCGCGCAGGTAGCGCGCCCTGGCATCGCGCCGGTGCTGCTCGGTGAAGGCTGCCTCGGAGGTCAGGTGCGCCTTCTCACACAGGTCTTCGGCCGCGGTCACGACACGCTCGAGGCTCTGCAATTCGTTGCTTGCCGCGCTGTACTCGCGCTCAAGCTCAAGCTTTTGCTGCTCGATGTGGGCACGCCGCTGGGCCACCGTGCTCTTTGGCTGCCCGCCAACCAGGCGCAGGCCCAGGTCGACTTTCCAGACCCCATGGGCATCTTTGCCCAGCCACGGACCGAGACGCTGGGGTTGCCGCAGATCGACGACCCGCCAGCCATCCTTGACCGCGCTCAGGCCATACACTTTGCTGTCTATCAACGTGTAAGGCTCCTGACGGGCCGCGCCACTGTCGCCCTGTACCAGCAGACTACCGCGCACCGGGCTCGCCGCCGAGGCCAGCGTCGGCGAGTCGGGCCAGCGCTCGCCCTGCCTGGGTGACCATTGGAACGTCTCGAGCTGGGCACGCTGCTGGGTCGTAAGCCTGGACCTTGAGTTGGCCCAGGAAAAATCCATTGCCGTGACGTCGGCGAATGAACGCTGCCAGGCAAACGTCGACGCCGAGTGGCGCGTGTGGCTGACCGGGATCGCGTCACGGGCCTGGGCACTGCCAGGATTCAGGCGTAACCGTTGATCCAGCGTGACCACAGGGCTCATCAGCAGGCCGGCCACGCTGCCGATCAACTCGGCGAAGGCATTGGCGGAATCTTCGCGGCTGGTCTCAACCGGCAGCGCCAGCACCGTGCGGAACGTCCTGAAGGTTTGGGACAACCAGCCCGCCACCGCCACCGGCCCCCTGACCATCGGCAAAAGCGCATTGAACACTTGCCACAGATCATTCTTGAACAGGGTCCAACGCAGCGCCTCGTTGGAAACCGACTGTTTGACGGCGCGCTGCCACAGGTCTCTGGCGTTTTCATCGAAGACGCTCTCAAGGAACTCGCCATGCACCGGTTCGTCACTCAACAACGCCGGGCTCGATGCGGGCAGCACGTCGAACTCATCGCCCTGCAGCACACGCTGGACATGAGGACGAAGAAAACCGCCGTTGGCAAACAGAGCGCGGCTGTTCTCCGGTAAACGCTGCAGCACCACGCGTTGAAGATCGCCGCCCACCGTTGCGATCTCGTCGAGCAACGCCTGGCGGCTGGGGAACTGTTGCAGCACCGCGTCGGTTTGATCCGGCCGATAGAGAATATGCGGCAACGTGCTGTTGTCGCGGGGACCGATGACAAACAGGTTGTGCGCTTGATGGGCCAGCCCGCCTGCATGGGCCAGGAACGCCAGGGGCCGGGCGACAATCACCTCATCGTCGACCACGCGCTGACGCGGATCTTCCCGCAGCATCGCTTGCACCACCCGAGCGCCTGCCCGGGTGAAACCGTTGCGCTGGCGAAGGCTGTTTTCAAGGGCGCGCATCGGCAGTTGCAGCGCCATCTGATCGACAAACAACCGGCGCCGCCGTGCAGACTGCATCGGGTCGGCGATCAGTGCGTGCTCCAGCAACGACGGATAATACTTGCCCACGTCCACCCGCTCGATCAGTCCCTTGAGATAGGCCGGCGTGACCCAGCGCGGCACGTTACCTGGCGTGGCCTGGTGGCTGATGTGCACACTGGCATAGGCGGTGGCGAAGGGGTTTTCCAGCGACCAGTGGGTCAACGTCCGGGTGGTTCGTTGCGTCCAGCCAACCGTGCCACCCTGGGTGCGCTCGAAGGTCAGGAGGTAGTCGTCCGGGTTGATGGGGGCTTGCGTTGGATGATCCAGGCGCATTTGCCGTTGCAACGCCTTGCGCGCGTACACATCGATTGGCTCAAGGCCATCGAGGAACATTGCACCGCCGGTGCTGCGTTGCAGGCGCGCCAGGCGCTCCAGCCACTGACCGTAAGCCAGGCGATCCGCGCTGCTGGCCCGCTGCAACCAGACCGGTAATTGTTCTTCGTGAGGCTGCTCGAGGTAATCCGGGTCGAACCAGGCCAGTGGCGAGGTGAGCGTGATAAACAGCTGTTCATAGCTGCCGATATCGGGCAGTGCAGACCAGTCAACCCGCCGTACATCGCGAAGTTGTCGTTCGAGCAAGGCCTGGGCCAACGCATCGAACACATCGCCCTCGGGCTCGCGCAGTACCCATTGCAGCGGCGCCCCTGGCCGGTAGTGGCTCATATAGCGCGGCAGCAGGTCACCCAAGGCGTCCAGGGATTCGAGCTGCACCAGGTTCATCACCGGGATATAGACGAGGGTGAGCTGTTGCCCCGCGACCCGACGCTGCAAGATCAACAGCGGCAGCCATTCGCCCGGGTCCCCGGCCTGGGCCGCATAGACTTGATAGATATGCAGCGCATCGGCATCACCCAAGGCCTCTCGATCCGCCCGATACCCCCAAAGCTGCTGTACCTGCTCATCGCCCAGCCCCAGCAGCAGCCGCGCCTGCTCCGGCGTCAATGGCGGGTTCTGCCGCGCCGTGAGCAGGCATGCACGTAACTGGCTGCTGACCGCGTGCCAACGGCTGTCGGCCGAACCGTCCGACACGCGCGCGTTCCAGTAGTGCACCAAGCGTTCGGCAAAACCCGCCAGCACATCGGGCGCCAGGGTGTTGAGCATCCACTCGATATCGTCCACGGTGAGGGCGCCGCTCGCCGGTTGGAACACCTGCGGTGCAGACTGCACCAACAGCACATGATGGCCTGGCGTGTAGTTCAGCGCGTCACCCTTCATGCAGCGCTTGATCAGTGCGTCGCTCAAGGTAATAAGCGGCATGTGGCGGCGGCCGACCGAGGTTGGCTGGATCACACCGATCCAGCTGTTAGCGGCCTGCAGGCCGGAACCGGCAAACCACTGTCCGATCCATTCCTGGATCATTTCCCGGGCCACTTGGGCCAGGCCCAGGCGCCGGGCGAAGACGTTGGATAAATAGTCGCGAGATGTCCGGGCCTGGGAAATCTCCGGGGGAATAAGGTTTGAAGTACTCATGCGGCGCATCCTGATGACGAAGTGCGCGCACGGTAAAACGCGGGCCGGCCTCCCAGACGGTAGATAAATCGCAAAAGCGACGTCCATCCGTACTGAAAGCGCTACAGTGGAACGATATCGCTACAACCTTGTTTTTTACGCGCCATGCAAGGCTTTGATCCGCATAGGCTTTTTTTCGACGGCCGGAGTGTAGCGAAATCGCTACACACAAATGCGCTATCGTTATAACCGCTTTTACCAAGCCATTGATTAATAAAGAGTTAATGACATTGGCCGCGATATTGCTAAGCAACTCTCCATTATTTCCAATCCCGCCCACCAGACGATTCTGGCCCTGAGGAGTTTCCATGAGCGAGTTGCGTTTCACTGAAGATCACGAATGGCTGCGCGCCGAAGCTGACGGCAGCGTCACCGTGGGTATCACCGCTTTCGCACAGAACGCGCTGGGTGATGTGGTTTTCGTGCAACTGCCGGAGTTGCAGGCCTACGACAAGGGCGCTGAAGCATCCACCGTAGAATCGGTCAAGGCCGCCAGCGGCGTGTACATGCCGTTGGACGGTGAAGTGCTGGAAGTGAACGACAAGCTCGATGGCAGCCCGGAACTGGTCAACGAAGACCCGATGGGCGAAGGCTGGTTCTTCCGCTTTAAACCGGCCGATGCCGATGCGGTAGCTAAACTGTTGGATCAGGACGCGTACGACCGCCTGATCAAAGCCAACGCTGAAGCCTGAGGAGCGCGCCATGACGATCAACCTGAGCACCGCCAACGAATTCATCGCCCGCCACATCGGCCCGCGCCAGGAAGATGAGCAGCAGATGCTCGCCAGCCTGGGCTTCGATTCCCTGGAGGCCCTGAGCGCCAGCGTGATCCCGGAAAGCATCAAGGGCACCAGTGTGCTCGGCCTGGAAGATGGCCTGAGCGAAGCCGAGGCCCTGGCCAAGATCAAGGCCATCGCCAGCCAGAACCAACTGTTCAAGACCTACATCGGCCAGGGCTACTACAACTGCCATACGCCGTCGCCGATCCTGCGCAACCTCCTGGAAAACCCGGCCTGGTACACCGCCTACACCCCGTACCAGCCAGAAATTTCCCAGGGTCGCCTGGAAGCGCTGCTGAACTTCCAGACCCTGATCAGCGACCTCACCGGCCTGCCGATCGCCAACGCCTCGCTGCTCGATGAAGCCACCGCCGCCGCCGAAGCCATGACCTTCTGCAAGCGCCTGAGCAAGAACAAGGGCAGCAACGCCTTCTTCGCCTCTATCCACAGTCACCCGCAAACCCTCGACGTACTGCGCACCCGTGCCGAGCCGCTGGGCATTGACGTGGTCGTGGGCGATGAGCGCGAACTGACCGACGTCAGCCCGTTCTTCGGCGCGCTGCTGCAGTACCCGGCCAGCAACGGTGACGTGTTCGACTACCGCGCACTGACCGAGCGTTTCCACGCCGCCAATGCCCTGGTAGCCGTGGCTGCGGACCTGCTGGCCCTGACCCTGCTGACCCCTCCGGGTGAGTTCGGCGCCGACGTGGCCATCGGCAGCGCGCAACGCTTCGGCGTGCCGCTGGGCTTCGGTGGCCCGCACGCGGCGTACTTCTCCACCAAGGATGCGTTCAAGCGCGACATGCCGGGGCGTCTGGTCGGTGTGTCGGTAGACCGCTTCGGCAAGCCGGCCCTGCGCCTGGCCATGCAGACCCGCGAGCAGCATATCCGCCGCGAGAAAGCCACCAGCAACATCTGCACCGCCCAAGTACTGCTCGCCAACATCGCCAGCATGTATGCCGTGTACCACGGGCCCAAGGGCCTGACCCAGATCGCCAACCGTATTCACCACCTGACCGCGATCCTCGCCAAGGGCTTGACCGCGCTGGGCCTGAAGGTCGAGCAGGAACACTTCTTCGACACCCTGACCCTGCACACCGGTGCCGACACTGCCGCACTGCACGACAAGGCCCGCGCCCAGCGCATCAACCTGCGTGTGGTGGACGCCGAGCGGGTTGGCCTGTCGGTGGACGAAACCACCACCCAAGCCGATATCGAAACCCTGTGGGCGATCTTCGCCGCTGGCAAAGCCCTGCCGGACTTCAACGCCGAGGTGGACAGCCGCCTGCCCGCCGCATTGCTGCGCGAGTCGCCAATCCTCAGCCACCCGGTGTTCAACCGTTATCACTCCGAAACCGAGCTGATGCGCTACCTGCGCAAGCTGGCGGACAAAGACCTGGCCCTGGACCGCACCATGATCCCGCTGGGCTCGTGCACCATGAAGCTCAACGCCGCCAGCGAAATGATCCCAGTGACCTGGGCCGAATTCGGTGCCCTGCACCCGTTCGCCCCGGCCGAGCAAAGTACCGGCTACCTGCAACTGACCTCCGACCTGGAAGCCATGCTCTGCGCGGCCACCGGGTACGACGCGATCTCGCTGCAGCCGAACGCCGGTTCCCAGGGTGAGTACGCCGGCCTGTTGGCGATCCGAGCCTATCACCAGAGCCGTGGCGAAGAACGCCGCGACATCTGCCTGATCCCGTCGTCGGCCCACGGCACCAACCCGGCGACTGCCAACATGGCCGGTATGCGTGTGGTAGTTACGGCCTGCGATGCCCGTGGCAACGTGGACATCGAAGACCTGCGCGCCAAGGCCATCGAGCACCGCGAACACCTCGCCGCACTGATGATCACCTACCCGTCCACCCACGGCGTGTTCGAGGAAGGTATCCGCGAAATCTGCGGCATCATTCACGACAACGGCGGCCAGGTGTACATCGACGGCGCCAACATGAACGCAATGGTCGGCCTCTGCGCCCCAGGCAAGTTCGGCGGCGACGTGTCCCACCTGAATTTGCACAAGACCTTCTGCATCCCCCACGGCGGTGGCGGCCCGGGCGTTGGCCCGATTGGCGTCAAGTCCCACCTCACGCCATTCCTGCCAGGCCATGCGGCCATGGAACGCAAGGAAGGCGCGGTCTGTGCCGCACCGTTCGGCAGCGCGAGCATCCTGCCGATCACCTGGATGTACATCAGCATGATGGGCGGCGCAGGCCTCAAGCGCGCTTCGCAATTGGCGATCCTGAATGCCAACTACATTTCCCGTCGCCTCGAAGAGCACTACCCCGTGCTCTACACCGGCAGCAACGGCCTGGTGGCGCACGAATGCATCCTCGACCTGCGCCCGCTGAAGGACAGCAGCGGCATCAGCGTGGACGACGTGGCCAAGCGCCTGATCGACTTTGGTTTCCATGCACCGACCATGTCGTTCCCGGTGGCGGGCACGCTGATGATCGAGCCGACCGAAAGTGAATCCAAGGAAGAACTGGACCGCTTCTGCGACGCGATGATCGCCATCCGCGAAGAAATCCGCGCGGTGGAAAACGGCACCCTGGACAAGGACGACAACCCACTGAAAAACGCCCCGCACACCGCAGCGGAACTGGTGGGCGAATGGAGCCACCCCTACAGCCGTGAACAAGCGGTGTACCCGGTAGCCTCGTTGATCGAAGGCAAGTACTGGCCGCCGGTTGGCCGGGTCGACAATGTGTTTGGTGACCGCAATCTCGTATGCGCATGCCCTTCAATCGAGAGCTACGCGTAACCTGAGGCTGAACTCAATCAAATGTGGGAGGGGCTTGCTCCCGATGGCGGTTTTACATTCAACATCTCTGTTGACTGACACACTACCATCGGGAGCAAGCCCCTTCCCACATTGACCGAGTACACCCAATACATAACAAGAAACCGGAGAACAACTCATGTCTTTAAGCGTGTTCGACCTGTTCAAGATTGGCATCGGCCCCTCCAGTTCCCACACCGTTGGCCCCATGCGTGCGGCCGCTCGGTTCGTCGAGGGCCTCAAGCGTGACAACCTGCTGAGCGCCACCACCGGCATCAAGGTGGAACTCTATGGCTCCCTCGGCGCCACCGGTAAAGGCCACGGCAGCGACAAGGCCGTGCTGCTGGGCCTGGAAGGCGAACACCCGGACACCGTGAACACCGAAACTGTTGCCGCACGCCTGGCGCAGATGCGCGGCGACGGTCGCTTGAACCTGCTCGGCGAACACAGCATTGCGTTCAACGAGAAAGAACACCTGGCGATGATTCGCAAACCCCTCGCCTATCATCCCAACGGCATGATTTTTCGTGCCTTTGATGCGGCGGGTATCCAGATCCGCAGCCGCGAGTACTACTCGGTGGGCGGCGGTTTTGTGGTGGATGAAGACGCTGCCGGCGCCGACCGGATCGTCGAAGATGCCACTCCACTGACGTTCCCGTTCAAGCATGCCAAGGACTTGCTTGGCCATTGCACCACCTATGGGCTGTCCATCAGCCAGGTGATGCTGACCAATGAAAGTGCCTGGCGCCCGGAAGCGGAAACCCGCGCCGGCCTGCTGAAGATCTGGCAAGTGATGCAGGACTGCGTGGCAGCCGGCTGTCGCAACGAAGGCATCTTGCCCGGCGGCTTGAAGGTCAAGCGTCGCGCTGCCGCCTTGCATCGCCAGTTGTGCAAGAACCCGGAGTCGGCCCTGCGCGACCCGCTGTCGGTACTCGATTGGGTCAACCTGTACGCCCTGGCCGTGAACGAAGAAAACGCCAACGGCGGGCGCGTGGTCACGGCGCCCACCAACGGCGCGGCCGGGATTGTGCCGGCGGTGCTGCATTACTACATGCGCTTTATCCCCGGCGCGAACGAAGACGGCGTGGTGCGTTTTCTGCTCACCGCCGCCGCCATCGGCATTCTCTACAAAGAAAACGCCTCGATCTCCGGGGCCGAAGTTGGTTGCCAGGGTGAAGTCGGCGTGGCCTGTTCCATGGCCGCTGGCGCGTTGTGCGAAGTATTGGGCGGTACGGTTTCCCAGGTGGAAAACGCCGCCGAGATCGGCATGGAACACAACCTCGGCCTGACCTGTGACCCGATTGGCGGGCTGGTGCAGGTGCCTTGCATCGAGCGCAATGCCATGGGCTCGGTGAAGGCCATCAATGCGGTGCGCATGGCCTTGCGTGGCGATGGGCAACACTTCGTCTCGCTGGACAAGGTTATCCGCACCATGCGCCAGACCGGCGCCGACATGAAAAGCAAATACAAGGAAACCGCCCGTGGCGGTTTAGCGGTCAACATTATCGAGTGCTGACGCCTAAAGGCGCGCCAGCACGTTTTTCAGGAGCTGAATATGTCCACCGAAACCCTGTTGAAAACCCCATTGCACGCCCTGCACCTCGAGTTGGGTGCACGCATGGTGCCCTTCGCCGGCTACGACATGCCGGTGCAATACCCACTGGGCGTGATGAAGGAACACCTGCACACCCGTGAACAGGCCGGGTTGTTCGACGTGTCCCACATGGGCCAGATCCGCCTCACCGGCGCCAACGCCGCCAAGGCTCTGGAAACCCTGGTACCGGTCGACATCATCGACCTGCCGGTCGGCATGCAGCGCTACGCGATGTTCACCAATGACCAAGGCGGCATCCTCGACGACCTGATGGTGGCGAACCTGGGTAACGACGAACTGTTCCTGGTGGTCAACGCCGCCTGCAAGGACCAGGACCTGGCGCACCTGCGCCAGCATCTCGGCGACCAGTGCAGCATCGAGCCGCTGTTCGAAGAGCGCGCCCTGCTCGCCCTGCAAGGCCCGGCCGCGGTTAAGGTGCTGGCGCGCCTGGCACCGGAAGTCACCCGGATGACTTTCATGCAGTTCGCCTCACTGCGCCTGCTGGGCGTGGACTGCTACGTCAGCCGCTCCGGCTACACCGGTGAAGACGGCTTTGAAATCTCCGTGCCCGCCGCCAACGCCGAAAGCCTGGCGCGCAGCCTGCTGGCCGAGGACGAAGTGCAGGCCATCGGCCTGGGCGCCCGTGACTCGCTGCGCCTGGAAGCCGGCCTGTGCCTGTACGGCCACGACATGAACACCGAGACCACCCCGATCGAAGCCAGCCTGTTGTGGGCGATCTCCAAGGCCCGTCGCACCGACGGTGCGCGCGCCGGTGGCTTCCCGGGTGCCGACCGCATCTTCACCCAGCAGCAAACCGGTGTGAGCCGCAAGCGCGTGGGTCTGCTGCCCCAGGAGCGCACGCCTGTACGTGAAGGCGCAGAGATAGTCGATGAACACGGCACCGTGATCGGCAGCGTGTGCAGCGGTGGCTTTGGCCCGAGCCTGGGTGGCCCACTGGCCATGGGTTATCTGGACAGTGCATTCATCGCACTGGACACCGAGGTCTCTGCGTTGGTGCGTGGGAAAAAAGTGCCACTTCGTGTAAGCAAAATGCCATTTGTGCCGCAACGTTACTATCGTGGCTGATTGACTGTTCCTATAAGTAACGCGGTTGCATTAACGTGCACTAATCTGTAACGCAACCGCCATAAAATAGTGCAGCAACGATAGGCATTATTATAGGAATTAACCTATAACAAGTGACCCATTCTATCGAATAAGCAAGCCTCCCATTATTCAGCGAAGTGCCCTGTGGCCGAGTAAACGCTGGGCTTTTGGCAGGGCTTGTTTTTTCTCCATTAGTTGGCGTAGAGTTTGCCCACTGTGTTTGCATGGGTCGCTTGGAACCTGGACCTGGGCAGTAGCTGAAGTAGTTGTGCTACAACCCGTTCGACGTCTCTTACTTTCCTGCAACCCAGCCCAGTACTCTTTCATGCGAAAGGGGCTGTCATTAATTTTTAGCGTCAAGGAAATAAGAAAATGGCTGATCGTCAGAGCGGTACCGTCAAGTGGTTTAACGACGAGAAAGGGTTTGGTTTTATCACTCCAGAAAGCGGTCCGGATCTGTTCGTGCATTTCCGCGCTATTCAAGGCAACGGCTTCAAAAGCCTGAAGGAAGGCCAGAAGGTCACCTTCGTTGCGGTGCAAGGCCAGAAAGGCATGCAGGCTGACGAAGTACAAGCAGAAGCCTGATCCTTTCTGCAACAAAAAGCCCCTGAGATGACATCAGGGGCTTTTTTATGGGCGCTATTCCGTAAAATGGATTTTTTCCTCAGAGAGCCCTGCCATGCCCAAACCCTTGCTGAGTCCCCAAGGCGAGTTCCCCGCCGTTGGCCTGGGCCGTCGCCTGGCAGCGATGTTCTATGACTTCCTGTTGTGCACTGCCCTGCTGATCGTCACCGCGTTTATCTACAAGCTGGTGTGGATCGCGTTCGTAGGCGAAGCCAAGATGCGCACCCTCACCGAATCCGGCGCGCTGGACGGTGACCCGCTGCTGTCGACGATTCTGTTCTTTGTGCTGTTTGGTTTCTTTGCCAAGTTCTGGACCCATTCCGGGCAAACCCTGGGCATGCAGGTCTGGGGCGTACGCGTGCAAAACGCCGACGGCTCGCGAATCAGCCTGTGGCAGGCGCTGTTGCGCTTTGTGGTGTCGATTGCATCGTGGTTGTGCGTGGGGCTGGGGTTTGTCTGGTCGTTGTTCGACAAGCAGAAACGCAGCTGGCATGACATCTATTCGGACACGCAGTTGGTGCGGATTCCGAAGCAAAAGAAATAACCCACTGCCTGAACGAGATCAAAATGTGGGAGGGGGCTTACCCCCTCCCACATTTTTAACCGAGTTCGCCTCCGTTCAAGCGTTACCGGCCAGCCTCAGGCGCGCAGCCTGGGTGAAATCCAGCATGCGCTTGAGCGGTCGCACGGCGTGAGGAATCACCGAAGGCTCGACGAATATCTCGTTACTGCCTTCACGCAGGCACTGCAGCGTGCGCTCCAGCGTATTCATCGCCATCCACGGGCAGTGTGCGCAACTGCGGCACGCGGCGCCGTTGCCGGCTGTGGGCGCTTCGACGAAGACCTTGTCCGGGCACAGCTGCTGCATCTTGTAGAAGATGCCGCGATCGGTCGCCACGATGAAGGTCTTGTTCGGCAGACGCTGTGCCGCCGCAATCAACTGGCTGGTGGAGCCCACCGCGTCGGCCAGTTCGATCACCGAGGTCGGCGATTCCGGGTGCACCAGGATCGCTGCGTCCGGGTACAGCGCCTTCATGTCCTCCAACTGCTTGGACTTGAACTCCTCGTGGACGATGCACGCACCGTCCCACAGCAACATGTCGGCACCAGTCTGGCGCTGGATGTAGGTACCCAGGTGCTTGTCCGGGCCCCAGATGATGGTCTCGCCGTTGTCCATCAGGCTTTCGACGATTTCCAGCGCGCAGCTGGAGGTCACCACCCAATCGGCCCGGGCCTTGACCGCCGCCGAGGTGTTGGCATACACCACCACGGTGCGCTCGGGATGCTGGTCGCAGAACGCTGAAAACTCATCCACCGGACAACCCAGGTCCAGGGAGCAGGTGGCTTCCAGGGTCGGCATGAGGATGCGTTTTTCGGGGGTGAGGATTTTGGCGGTCTCGCCCATGAAACGTACACCGGCGACCAATACGGTCTTGGCCGGATGGGCTGCGCCGAAGCGGGCCATTTCCAGGGAGTCGGAGACACAGCCACCGGTTTCTTCGGCCAGGGCCTGGATCACCGGATCGCAGTAGAAATGGGCAACCAGCACCGCGTCCTGAGCCTTGAGCTCGGCGGCGATGGCGGCACGCAGGCTCGCCTCTTCCTCGGCGCTGAGGGCCTTGGGCTGCTTGGCGTCGAGGTGGGCTTGAACCAGTAGGCGTTCGGAAATGTGCGTCATGTTCGCAAGACCTGCAGGCGCAGTTGCGCGAAAGTCGAGTGTACCACCGGCTCTGGAGCCCTTCGGGCGCCGCCGGACGAAGTGATTGTGTTCATCAAGCACGGGTAAAGGTGAAGCTGCGCAAGGCTACAGAATATCGAATGGATTCAAAAGCCTAATCTGACTTTCGCGAGTGCGTCTGGCGGGCAAAAAAAACGGGAAACCCCGCCATTGGGGTTTCCCGTTTTTACGACGGCCGTCAGCGTGTCAGTGCAGAGGGATCTTCCTGCAACATCACCGATTCATGCATGTTCGCCAGGGCGTCCTTCAAGGTCGACTCTTGCAGCGCGTCCTTGGACTTCTTGCTTTGCGTCGCCGCGTACTCCAGCAGCACCAAATAGTCGCGCTGGACCGAGGCTTGCTTGGGCACAAAGGTCTCGTCGACCAACTTGCCCAGCACGTATTTCTGCGTGCGGGTGGACTGGCTGGCCTCTTGCGAAACAGAGGCGTTGGTCAGCAGGCCATCCTTATAGGCGAGGTTGGCCGAACTGCTCGCGTTGTCCTCAACCTGCACATAGAGGTAGTTTTGCGAGTTTTCATCGCGAGTCAGTCCCGGGGTTTTACTGCCATCAAGGCCCTTGTGATAACTGGCCGAAAGCCTCGACTGCTGGTCCTGAGTCACGCTGCGGTCCAATGCGCTGCTGCCGCTAACACGGGTCTTCTGCGACACGTTGTAGGCAAAACTGTCGATTTCAGAGGGGCGCATCGGGTTGGAGGATTCGCTGGTTTGCTTGATGGAGGCCTTGAAGTCCGCCAGGCCGGTCAGCAAGCCTTGGTCCGTCGGGTTGCGGGTCAGCGCCTCAGGAAGGCTGACACCTTGCGGGTAGTTGCTGTTCATGGCACTGAACGCGTCCTTGAACATCGTCATCAGGTCCGCCTTGGCATTGCCACGCTCCTGCGCCCGGTCAAACTGGGCCAGGTAGCTTTTCAGCGCCTTGGCCTGCTGCTGGGCGTTACCCAGGATCGCAGCGTTTTTCAGGTCTACCGCCAGGTTCACTTCGCCGTCCGGACCACTCATGCGCGTGGTGCGGCGCTGAGCGTCGGCGTGGAAGGCCAGAGTCTGGTTCTGACCGTCCAGCGTTTTCACTTTAGCGTTGAGGTCAACCGAGGCCAGTACCTTGGGGTCAAACTTGGTCAGGTTACCCAGATCAAGTTTAGGCGGCGTTGCGGTAAGGCCATCGATCGCTGATTGGAAGGCGCTGCCCAGTTTGCCGACGGCCTTGAGTTCGTCGTCGGTCAGGCTGCCCCCTTCCACGGTTGCCTGCACGCCCAGGCCGTCGCTCTGGCTGGCCAGGCTGAAGGTGACGGTCTTGCCGCTGGCGGTCTTGATACTGAGGCTGACCAGGTTGTCGGCGCTGTTGCGCAGCAGCGTCTGGTCGACTTTGATCTCACCAGCATTTTGCGCGCGGTCGGCGCTCGCGTAGAGCACAGACTGAGAAATGTTCGTACCGTTCTTGGCGAACAGCTCCACAAGGCCGGCGCCCAGGCCATTGAAGCGATTGGCTGTCGACAATGAATTGAAATTGGTATTGATCGCCTTGCTGAGGGCGTCCTGGCTGTCGCTCTCCCACGCTCGCACGACCTCCTGGCCGCGCAGTTGGCCGCGACGCGAGTAGGTATCGGCAAGCGTATCAGACATCACATTGCCCAGACTGACGACCGAAGAGGGTCGTGCAACGGCGGTAGAGGTGCTCTGCGCAAGGCTGACCGAAGGTTCGGTGGGCCGAATACCCAGTGTATTGACGGAGCTGATAGGCGAAAGCGTAGTCATGACGATCCCTGTCTTGAGTTGAACAGCCTTGATTAAACCCAACCAGCCCGACACAGGGCAAGCGATAAAAACGGTAATAGCACATTGACTCTTCCCTCGCTGGAGGGTTTACGCTCCGCGCCTTACTCATCATCACCGCATCCTGAAAGTTGAGCGTTCAGAATAGGGCGTGCTCGTAACAAAAGAGTCAACAGGTGCCTTGGCCAAATGCTGGCATTGCCGGGTGCATTGCGCACCTGTCAGGCCCAAATCACAGGCAAAAAAAAAACCCGGAAATCCTCACTTGCGTGGGCCTTCCGGATTTTCTAAACCGCCAAAAATGGTGGGTCGTGTGGGATTCGAACCTACGACCAATTGGTTAAAAGCCAACTGCTCTACCAACTGAGCTAACGACCCGCTGTGTGGTGGCGCGTATAATACTGATTTCTAAGGATTATTCAACACCTTATTTTAAAAAATCTGAAATAACGCGTTGGGGCCGCAATTGCGGTCGTTTGTGCGACCTCTCAGCGACCCGGCTCGTCGTTCCACAGGTACTTGTGCAACTGCAATTGCAAGCGTACCGGCAGGTTGTCCGCCACCACCCAGTCCGCCAGGTCGCGCGCGTTCAGGTCGTGGTGGCTTGGGGAAAACAGCACTTCGCCGGCTCGACGGTCGAGACCGTATTGGATCAACTTGGAGTTGGCCCAGTCGTAGTCCTCACGGGAACAGATGACGAACTTGACCTGATCGTTGGGCGTCAGCAGCTCGATGTTCTCGTAGCGGTTGCGATGAGCTTCCTTGGAACCTGGGGTCTTGAGGTCGACCACGCGACTGACGCGTGAGTCGACTGCGGAGATGTCCAAGGCACCGCTGGTTTCCAGGGACACTTCATAACCGGCATCACACAATTGCTTAAGCAATGGGATGGCATTGGGCTGGGCCAGGGGCTCGCCACCGGTCACGCAGACATAGCGAGGCTTGAAGCCGGCAACCTGCTCCAGGATGTCGTCGAGGGTGCGCAGGGTACCGCCACTGAAGGCGTAGGCGCTGTCACAGTATTGGCAACGCAAAGGGCAACCGGTGAGGCGCACGAAGACAGTAGGCAGCCCAGCGGTTCGCGTTTCACCCTGTAACGAGTAAAAAACTTCGGTAATACGTAATGTGTCTTGCATAGTCGCCACGGGCGTAACAGCTAAACAGGCTGTCCGCCTCCGTCAGGCACTTCAAGGAACCCCGCCAACGCGCAGGTCCCAGGAAGCGTGTGTCATAAAAGGGCGTGGATTCTAACGAAAAAACCCGCGCCAGGCGCGGGTTTCTTCTAAACGGCTGCATCGCTTACAAGCGTTGCAGATCCCGTTGAGCCAACTGTGCAGCGGAGGTACCCGGATATTGGGCTACGACCTGCTGCAGAATGCCTTTGACCTTATCGGTATGACCCAGGCGGCGCTCCACGTCAGCAAGTTTATACAGCGAGTCCGGCACCTTGGCGTGCTTGGGGTACAGCTGGCTGACCTTGGCAAATGCCTGGCCCGCCCCCTGCAGATCACCCTTTGCCAGGTTCACCTCGCCCAACCAGTACTGGGCGTTGCCCGCGTACTGGCTGTTTGGGTAGCGGCCCAGGAAAGCGGTAAAGGCTTTGCTGGCCTTATCGAAATCCTTGGCCTTGATCAGGTCGAAGGCTGCATCGTAATACAGCTTTTCCTTCGCCGGATCACCCGGTTCACTGCCGGCGGCAGGGGCTTGGCTCGCAGCTGCGGCCCCTGCTGCAGCACCACCGATAGCCGCGCTGGGCGCGCCACCGGCAGAAGAATTATCAGGAGTAGCGGCAGGTGTAACACCGGCTCCTATACGTCGATCAAGATCCTGGTAACGCTCCAGGCCTTCTTGCTTCAGCTGACGCACCTCATTTTGCAGAACTTCAATGGTGCCTTGTTGCTGCGCCAATTGATCCTGCATGCGTTGCAGCTGGTTGAACAGTTCGCCCTGTGCCGAGGGAGCGGACGTAGCCGCCCCCCCAGCATAGGCGCCATTCGTGCCATAACCCGCTGGCGGATAGCTGCTCCCGCTATTGTTATAGCCAGAGTTGCTATCTTCCACAGGAACCGCAGCCCACACCGCAAGCGGAGCGAGGCTGAGAGCCAATACAGTTAGAGCACGACGGCACGTTCGCATGACGAATTACTTACGCAGTTCGACGCGACGGTTTTGAGCCCAGGACTGCTCGTCGTGGCCAGTAGCAACTGGACGCTCTTTACCGTAGGAAACCAGTTCCAGTTGGCCTGGAGCAACACCTTGCAGTACCAGGTAGCGCTGAACGGCTTTCGCACGACGCTCGCCCAGTGCCATGTTGTACTCACGAGTACCACGTTCGTCAGTGTTACCTTCCAGAACAACGCGAGCGCCGTTAGCTTTCAGGTCCTTCGCGTGAACGTCCAGAGCGCGCATGGCTTCTGGTTTCAGGTCCGAACTGTCGTATTCGAAGTAGAAAGTGGTGATAGCGCGCAGAGCAGCTTCTTCGCTCAGGGAGCCGTCAACTGCACCAGTGTTAGCGCCGTAACCAGCGTTTGGATCAACAGCTGCGCCTTCACCGGCATTGTCGCCGCCTTTAGACGAGCAACCAACGGCTACGGACAGAGCCAGAGCCAGAGCAGCAAACTTACCAAACTTCAGCATTTCCATCGTGAAACTCCTAATGAACCCCAGTGTGTTAAGTACTTCTTTTTGTAGCGCCGCGTCAGTTCAGGTAAGGGGACCAGGACGGTTCTCTGACTTCGCCTTGTGCGGTAGGAAGCGGGAGCCTTACGCGTCCATTAATGGACACGAGCATCAAGACTCCCCGGCCCTGCTGGCGGGTGGCGTAGATTACCATGGTGCCGTTGGGCGCAACAGTGGCTGACTCATCAAGGTTGGTATCTGTGAGGATTTTTACCGTTCCACGCTGCAAATCCTGGGCCGCAACCCGGAAATTAGTGAAACCATCCTGACGATGAATCATCACCAACGTCTTTTCATCAGCTGAAAGCTTAGGATTGGCGTTGTAGTTACCGATAAAGGTCACGCGTTCCGCGCCCCCACCGCCAACGCTCGTTTTGTAGATTTGTGGCTTGCCGCCGCGGTCGGAGGTGAAGTAGATGGTCGAACCATCCTTACCCCAGAACGGTTCGGTGTTGATGCCTGGACCGCTGGTCACGCGGCTGATCTGGCGCGAAGCCATGTTCATCACGTAGATGTCCGGGTTACCGTCCTTGGACAGCACGAATGCCAGGCGCGAACCATCCGGCGACCAGGCCGGTGCACCGTTGAGGCCTTCGAAGTTGGTGATCTGCTCACGACGGCCAGTATCGATGTGCTGGACGAAGATACGCGGACGCTTCTGTTCGAAAGACACGTAGGCAATACGCTTGCCGTCCGGCGCGAAGCGCGGCGACAGGATTGGTTCACGCGATTGCAGCAAAGTAACAGCGCGCGCACCGTCGTAGTCCGAACGCTGCAGGGTGTAGCGAGTGTTGTCTACGGAGAAACGCTCGGCCGTTACATAAAGCAGACGCGTCGAGAACGCACCCTTGATGCCGGTGAGTTTTTCAAACGACTGGTCCGAGATGTAGTGGGCCATGTCGCGCAGTTGTTCGGCGGTACCCGATACGCTGCCGGTCAAGACCTGCTGCTCGGTGGCCACGTTGAACAAGGTGTACTGGATCTGCAGGCGACCGCCGGCCGGCGTGATGCTGCCGACCATCAGGTACTGCGCGCCCACCGCTTTCCAATCACGGAAGATGACTTCGCTGGCCTGGGTCGGCTGGCTGATCATGTTGCCTTTCGGAATCGGTGCGTAGTAACCGGAATTGCGCAGGTCGTCACTGACGATCTGAGCCATGTCGTCCGGCAGCACGCTGCCGCCCTGCCAACCAAACGGTACTACCGCGATCGGGGTGGCCCGATCGCTACCGCTGGTGACCAGGATGTTCTTTTCATCCGCCGCCGCTATCCCTGCCATACAGCAAATAACGACAAGCATTCCTCGAAGAAGGTTTCTCACAAGGCTAGATCCTCAGGTGTGAATGTCATCTTGAATGAACGATAGGGAGCGAAGTCGCTTGGTTTCATTCCCTGCATCTCGGTCAACCGGCCAATATTCTTGACCGCGGCAACCGCCGAACTGTCGAACGAACCGTCACCACTGGACTTGGCCACGCTGACCGAAGTCACCGTACCGTCCGGCAACATGCCGATCTGCAGCACTACTGTCATGCCTTTGCGTGCCGAAGGTGGACGTGTCCAGCCTTCTGCTGCCCGCGCCCGAATCAGGTCGTCGAAACTGCCCGCGACTTCATCGCCACGCTCATCGGCCAAGGCTTGCTGACGCTGCGGCGTGTCGGAGAGCAAATCTGCCAAGGCCTGGGCCTTTTTCTCTTCGGCGGATTTACGCGCTGCTTCCTGGGCCTTTTTCTTGGTGGCATCGGCGGCAGCTTTCTTCTTCGCGTCGTCGGCGATTTTCTTCTTCGCCTCGTCTGCTTCAGCTTTTTTCTTGGCGTCTTCGGCGGCTTTCTTTTTCGCGTCTTCGACTATTTTCTTCTTGGCGTCTTCAGCGGCCTTTTTCTTGGCCTCTTCTTCGGCAGCCTTTTTGGCTTCTTCTTCAGACTTCTTCTTGGCTATATCAGCCAATTGTTTCTCTTCAGCTTTTTTAGCTTCGGCAGCTTTCTCGGCTTTCTTGGCTTCATCAGCCTTTTTCGCCTCGTCGGCCTTCTTGGCTTCGTCAGCCTTTTTCGATTCCTCGGCCTTTTGAGCCGCCTCTTCTTTCTTTTGTTCCGCAGCAGCCTTCACCGCTTCCTGCTCGACCTTCTTCTGTTCCATCTGTTCGACTTCAGTCTGGCGCGCGGCCGACTTCTGGGCCTCACCCGCAATCTTCTGATTGGTCTGGGTGGTGGCCTGGCTTTTCGATTTCAGCTGATACAGGGTCGCCTGCACGATCGGCTTGGCTGGCGGCAGGTCCGGGGTCATGGCAAAGCTGACGAACAGCATGCCAAAGACCAGGACGTGCAGGGCAATCGCCCAGACGCTAGGCCAGAAGAAGCTTTCCGAGGCGGACGGCTCTCGCTGTTGGTGCATCAGGGCGCCTCGGTAATCAAGCCAACGTTACCGACGCCGGCCTTCTGCAGCCCGCCCATGGCGCCCATGACGGAACCGTAGTCGACCGACTTGTCGCCGCGGATGAACACCTGGGTGTGCTTGCCGCCTTCGTTACCGGAGCGAATGATCTTGGTCACCGCATCGGTCATCGCCGGCAGGGTCAGAGCCTTGTCCTGCTGCTTCTGGGTGTCGACTTCGCTGCCAAGGTTCCAGTAATAGGTCTTGTCAGACTTGATCGAAATGGTCAGGACCTGGGTGTTGTTGTCTTGCGGTAAGGCTTCACTGGAAACCTTGGGCAGATCAACCTTCACGCCCTGGTTGAGCATCGGCGCGGTCACCATGAAGATCACCAGCAGCACCAGCATCACGTCGATGTAGGGCACTACGTTCATCTCGGCGACCGGCTTGCGCTTTTTGCGAGCTCGAGCGATTAAAGCCATTGGGAATTACCTGCTTATTCTTCGCTGGTGTGCACTTTACGGTGCAGGATCGCCTGGAATTCATCGGCGAAGGTGTAGTAACGGCTGATCAACGTTTCGCTGGTGGCAGCAAAGCGGTTGTAGGCAATTACTGCGGGGATAGCGGCGAACAGGCCGATCGCGGTGGCGATCAGGGCTTCGGCAATACCCGGGGCCACGGTGGCCAGGGTCGCTTGCTGGGCCTGGGCCAGGCCGCGGAACGAGTTCATGATCCCCCACACGGTACCGAACAGGCCGATGTACGGGCTGACGGAACCGACGGTAGCGAGGAACGGCAGGCTCTGCTCCAGTTTCTCTTCTTCACGGGAAATGGCGACGCGCATGGCACGGGCCACGCCTTCCATGACCGCTTCCGGATCAACACCCGGCTGTTGGCGCAGGCGCGAGAACTCCTTGAAGCCGGCGCGGAAGATCTGCTCGACGCCCGAGTCCGGGTCCGGGTTGCTGCCGGCCTGGCGGTACAGCTTGGACAGGTCGATACCCGACCAGAAGCGCTCTTCAAAGCTCTCCAGGGCACGTCGACCGGCACGCAGCAGGTTGCTGCGCTGAAAAATCATGACCCAAGAGGTAACCGATGCGGCTACCAGGGTCAGCATCACCAGTTGAACCACAACACTGGCATTGCTGACCAGGCTCCACATGGAGGAATGGTCGACGACGGTAGGTTCCACGCTAAATCTCCTGCTTTGATTGTTTACCCGCGCCGCTCACGGCGGCAAAGGCCGCACGTAGAGTTTCGGGAATGGCCCGAGGTTTCAAACTGTTGGTGCGCACACACGCCACCAGAAACTGCCCCTCACAGAGCAGCGTTGCATCCGTTGCCCGCCTGACCTGCTGCTTGAAACGCAGGCTGGCACGGTTCAATTCGATTACTTCAGCGCTGACCAGCAGCTCGTCGTCCAGTCGCGCCGGTGCGTGGTAACGCGCCTCGCTGGAATGCACGACGAATAACAGGTCCTCCCCTGCCAGCTGGGATTGGGCAAAGCCCAGCTCCCGTAGCCGCTCGGTACGAGCCCGCTCCATGAACTTGAGGTAATTGACGTAATACACGATGCCGCCAGCATCGGTGTCCTCGTAATAAACGCGACAGCGATGTGCGAACGACTGATCCCCGTTTTGCGCGCGCATACTCTAGTGCTTACTCCTCAGGTTGCCAATCCGGTCGGGCAACTGTTTTTTCATTCTCGAAAAACATATCCAGTGACTGAATGACGACGCCCGCCACTAGGACAGCACAAACATCGAATAAATCGACTGGCGTGAAGCTTTTAATCGTCCACTGCATCAAGGAATTCGTCTACCACGGGCATCTCACCCAATCGTGACGGAATGTTTAACCCGAAGTGCAGATAGGCATGGCGCGTCACCACCCGGCCCCTTGGCGTGCGCATGATATAGCCTTGCTGGATCAGGTATGGCTCCAGCACATCTTCGATGGTATGACGCTCTTCACTGATGGCCGCCGCCAGGCTGTCGACACCCACCGGGCCACCGTCGAACTTCTCGATCATGGTCAAGAGCAGGCGCCGGTCCTGATGATCGAAGCCGTGCTCGTCCACATCCAGCAGGTTCAAGGCCAGGTCCGCCACGGCTTTGGTGATATGCCCCTTGGCCCGAACTTCGGCAAAGTCACGCACGCGACGCAGCAGGCGGTTGGCAATCCGTGGCGTGCCCCGGGCCCGACGAGCGATCTCAAACGCGCCTTCCGGGTCCAGGGGCAAGCCGAGAATACTCGCCGAACGGCTGACGATGGTCGCCAGGTCTGCCGTGCTATAGAACTCAAGACGCTGAACGATACCGAAACGGTCTCGCAGCGGGTTGGTCAACATACCCGCACGCGTGGTCGCGCCCACCAGGGTGAAGGGTGGCAAGTCGAGCTTGATCGAGCGGGCCGCCGGGCCTTCGCCAATCATGATGTCGAGCTGGAAGTCTTCCATCGCCGGGTACAGCACTTCCTCGACAATTGGCGAGAGCCGGTGGATTTCATCGATAAACAGCACATCGTGCGGTTCGAGGTTGGTGAGCAACGCCGCCAAATCACCTGGCCGCTCCAGCACCGGGCCGGAGGTGGACTTGATCGACACGCCCATTTCCTGGGCAATGATGTTGGCCAGGGTGGTTTTACCCAGCCCCGGCGGGCCGAAGATCAAGGTGTGGTCCAGGGACTCACTGCGCCCGCGCGCGGCCTGGATAAACAACTCCATCTGCTCGCGCACAGTGGGCTGGCCGATGTATTCGGCCAGGCTCAGGGGGCGAATGGCGCGGTCCTGGACTTCTTCACGGTCGCGCGGGCCAGTGGCCGCGATCAGACGATCAGCTTCAATCACTTAAATCATTCCCTTCAGGGCGCGGCGGATCATGTCTTCGCTGCTCAGGTTCTTGTCCTTGATGGCCGAGACGGCCTTGCTGGCCTCCTGGGGTTTGTAGCCCAGGGAGATCAGCGCACTGACGGCGTCGCTTTCAGCACTCGCGACCTGGCCCGCCGGCATGTCCGGCTGGTTCGGCACCAGGGCAAACATGCTCGGCACCACCTCCCAGGCCTTAAAGCGGTCCTTGAGCTCCACCAGCAGGCGCTCGGCGGTCTTTTTGCCGACGCCCGGCACCTTGGTCAGTGCCGAGGTATCCTGGGCCGAAACGGCACGTACCAGCTCATCCACTTCCAGGCTTGACATCAACGCGAGGGCCAATTTAGGCCCCACGCCATTGAGGCGAATCAATTCGCGGAAGAAGTCGCGGTCGCGCTTACCAATGAAACCATAGAGTAGTTGCGCGTCTTCGCGCACCACCAGATGGGTATGCAGCGTTATCGGCTCACCGACCGACGGTAGGCGGTACAGGGTGGTCATGGGCACTTCCAGCTCATACCCCAGCCCGTTTACATCCAGAATCAGGTGCGGCGGCTGTTTCTCAGCCAGGGTGCCGCGCAAGCGTCCAATCACGGTTCAGATCCTTAAAGCTTGGGGGTCAGAGCGAGGCCTGACCGGAAATAACGATTGCGCTGATGCTATCAGAGACGCAGGCGCCCGCCACGACTGCGTGCCGTACCCAAGCCGTGAGGCAGAAGGCTGGAACGGGTATGCGCATGGCAAATGGCAATGGCCAGGGCGTCGGAGGCATCGATCTGCGGTTTTGAGGTGAGCTTGAGCATGTGCATGACCATCATCTGCACCTGCTCTTTATTTGCCGCTCCGGTACCGACCACGGCCTGCTTGACCTGGGTCGCGGTGTACTCGGCGATCTCCATGCCCTCCTCGGCGCCGGCGACGATGGCGGCGCCACGGGCCTGGCCAAGCTTCAACGCCGAATCAGCGTTTTTTGCCATGAACACCTTTTCGATGCCCATGGTCACCGGTCCGTAGGTCTGGATCACTTCACGCACGCCACGATAGACGATCTGCAGGCGCTCAGCCAACTCGCCCGCGCCGGTACGGATACAGCCCGAGGCCACATACACGCAACCACGCGGGGTGTGTTGCACCACGCCAAAACCGGTGATGCGCGAACCGGGGTCGATACCTAGGATTAAAGTCATAACGCCTGCGGGTTGGGTAAACACAATTTTTGATTCACCGTAGTTCCAATGTGGGAGGGGGCTTGCTCCCGATGGCAATCGTCCAGTTAGACATAAGCTGACTGATACACCGCCATCGGGAGCAAGCCCCCTCCCACATTTGGATCTACGTCATTCTTCAGCCTAGCTGTTCGGCCACTGACTCCGGGATGTCGGCATTCGAGTACACGTTTTGCACATCATCCAGATCTTCGAGCATGTCGAGCATCTTCAGCACTTTCTGCGCACCGTCCAGGTCCAGCTCGGCACTGGTGGTCGGCAACATCACGATCTCGGCGTCGGAGCCTTTGAAACCGGCCGCTTCCAGGGCGTTACGCACGGCGTAGAAGCCGGCGAACGAGGTAAACACGTCGATGGAGCCATCTTCATTGGTCACCACGTCGTCGGCATCCGCCTCCATCGCCGCTTCCATCAGCGCATCTTCATCCACACCCGGCGCGAAGGAGATCTGCCCCTTGCGCTCGAACAGGTAGGCCACCGAACCGTCAGTCCCCAGGTTACCGCCACACTTGCTGAACGCATGACGCACGGCGGCGGCGGTACGGTTGCGGTTATCGGTCATGCATTCGACCATTACTGCCACGCCACCTGGGCCGTAGCCTTCGTAGGTCAGCTCGACCATATCGTCGGTGTCGGCAGCACCCGCGCCACGGGCCACGGCACGGTCGATGATGTCACGACTCATGTTGGCGCCCAGAGCCTTGTCCAGCGCCAGGCGCAGACGCGGGTTGGAGCCCGGGTCACCACCGCCCTGGCGGGCAGCGACCGTCAGCTCGCGAATCCACTTGGTGAAGATCTTGCCTTTCTTGGCATCCTGACGCTCTTTGCGGTGCTTGATGTTCGCCCACTTGGAATGGCCAGCCATAACACAACTCCGAAATTCTCTAGAAACCTTATCAACCCCACCCTGGGTGGGATACACCCCTTGTAACGCAAAGGCGCATCCGAAGATGCGCCTTTTTTGACTGCGTAAACCTCAGTGCGCTTTCACGCAGCAGCCTTACTCAGCCTTCGGCGTCTCGCGCAGGCGGATATGCAGCTCGCGCAGCGCCTTGGCATCCACCACACCTGGAGCCTGGGTCATGACGTCCGCAGCACTCTGGGTTTTCGGGAAGGCAATCACTTCACGGATCGACTGAGCGCCGGTCATCAGCATTACCAGACGGTCCAGACCGAAAGCCAGGCCACCGTGGGGCGGCGCGCCGTATTTCAGGGCGTCGAGCAGGAAGCCAAATTTCTCTTCCTGTTCCGCTTCGTTGATGCCCAACAGGCGGAACACCGCTTGCTGCATCTCCTTGCGGTGGATACGGATCGAACCGCCACCCAGCTCAGTACCGTTCAACACCATGTCATACGCGCGGGACAGCGCGCCTGCCGGGTTGGCTTCCAACTCTTCAGGCGAGCACTTCGGCGCGGTGAACGGGTGGTGCAAGGCGCTGAAGCTGCCGTCGTCATTTTCTTCGAACATCGGGAAGTCGACGACCCACATCGGCGCCCACTTGCAGGTCAGCAGGTCCAGGTCGTGGCCCAGCTTGATCCGCAGCGCGCCCAGGGCTTCGCTGACGATCTTGGCTTTGTCGGCGCCGAAGAACACGATGTCGCCATCGACCGCACCGACGCGATCCAGGATCACGTTCAGGTTGGCTTCCGGGATGTTTTTCACGATCGGCGATTGCAGGCCGTCAACGCCATTGGCGCGCTCATTGACCTTGATGTACGCCAGGCCCTTGGCACCGTAGATGCCGACGAACTTGGTGTAGTCGTCGATCTGCTTGCGCGGCATGCTCGCGCCGCCAGGCACGCGCAGGGCGGCGATGCGGCATTTAGGGTCGTTGGCCGGCCCGCTGAACACCTTGAAGTCGACATCCTTGAGTTGGTCGGCCACGTCCACCAGTTCCAGCGGGTTACGCAGGTCTGGCTTGTCGGAACCGTAGCGGCGCATGGCTTCTTCGAAGGTCATGTGCGGGAATTCGCCGAACTCCAGGTCCAGCACTTCCTTGAACAGGTTGCGGATCATCTGCTCAGTGATACCCATGATCTCTTTTTCATCGAGGAAGCTGGTCTCGATGTCGATCTGGGTGAATTCCGGCTGACGGTCGGCGCGCAGGTCTTCGTCGCGGAAGCACTTGGCGATCTGGTAGTAACGGTCGAAGCCGGCCACCATCAGCAGTTGCTTGAACAGCTGCGGCGATTGCGGCAAGGCGAAGAAACTGCCGGCGTGGGTACGGCTAGGCACCAGGTAGTCACGCGCGCCTTCCGGGGTGGCCCGGGTCAGGATAGGCGTTTCGACGTCGAGGAAGCCGTTCTCGTCGAGGAAGCGGCGGATGCTGGTGGTCATGCGCGAACGCAGGCGCAGCTTCTCGGCCATTTCCGGACGACGCAGGTCAAGGAAGCGGTAGCGCAGGCGGGTTTCTTCGCCGACGTCGGAGTATTCGTTGAGCGGGAACGGCGGGGTTTCCGATTCGTTCAGTACTTCCAGCTCGTAGCCCAGCACTTCGATCGCACCCGACGCCATGTTCGCGTTCACGGCACCGGCCGGACGCAGGCGAACCTTGCCGGTGATCTTCACGACGTACTCGCTGCGCACGCGGTCGGCGGCGGCGAAGCTCTCGGCGCGGTCCGGGTCGAACACCACCTGGGCCAGACCATCACGATCGCGGATATCGAGGAAAATCACCCCGCCGTGGTCGCGGCGACGGTGAACCCATCCGCAAAGAGTGATTTCCTGACCATCCAGGGTCTCGTTCAGTTGGCCGCAATAGTGGCTGCGCATCATGGTAGTGGTTTCACTTCTCGTAATTCGAAATTCGGTGGAGGCCCGCCTCGTCACCGTACATTAAAGCAGGGGACGGATAATGCAGGAGCCTGCGCGTAGAGTTCAACTCAGTCTGCTTTGTCGCCGCCCGCCAGGTTCTTCTTCGAGCCGGTCTTGAAGTCGGTCTCGTACCAGCCGCTGCCGCTCAGGCGGAAGCCCGGCATGGACAACATCTTCTTGAGCTCCGGTGCCTGGCAGGCAGGGCAATCGACCAGCGGCGCTGCGCTGATCTTCTGGATGGCTTCCAACTGATGTCCACAGGAAGCACATTGATAGTCGTACATGGGCATGGCGATGTCTCGGCGATCGATCGTTACTGTGCCGCGCCCGCTCCTGATAGAGAGCAGAGGGAGAAAGCCCCGGCAGCAGCAAAGCGCGGGATTATATCTGGTAAATCAAGGCAGCGCAGCCGGCTTTCTGCCCGGAGCATGGTCCACCTCAACGGCGGACCAGCCCGGAGGCCTGCCGATTACTCAGGGTTCGGTGAGGTAGCACGGCCTTTTAACAGATGAACCACACACACCACCCTGACCAACCCACTGAAGTTCTTCACTCCTCCATACCGCAAGTGCACTTCCCGATCGACATAGGACAGCAATGCACTGACAGAGCAGGCATTGATCCTGGCTATTTCCGTGAGGATATTCCAATAGATCTGCTCAAGCCGAAGACAAGTGGAAAACCCATTGAGCCTTACCGATCGGGACAATGGCTTGGCCAGCCCCATATCGAAACCCTTGGCGAAGGGGTCGACGTTTATCTTGTGGAAACCACCGGTTTCCATCACTCCAACATCCACTCCACGTGACATACACCTGACACTCCATTGCCAAACAACAGCCCATGGGTTCTCCCATTGGACAGTAGCCCTATAAGACAGCAGGACGAGGCAGGCAGCCAGAAGACGGGGCGTTGATAGGCGTAGGACAACGCCAGGAAATGCGTGGAAACAAGCAAGTGGCGCCATAACGGCGCCACTGCGGGTGACGGTTACTGGTTTTCGAGCAGGGAGCGAAGCATCCACGCGGTTTTCTCGTGAACCTGCATGCGCTGGGTCAGCAGGTCCGCGGTCGGCTCATCGCTGACCTTGTCGAGCAACGGGAAAATACCGCGTGCGGTACGTGTGACCGCCTCCTGGCCCGCCACCAGTTGCTTGATCATCTCTTCTGCGCTGGGTACGCCCTCTTCTTCCTTGATGGAGGAAAGTCGGGCATAGATCGAATAGGCGCCCGGCGCCGGGAAACCCAGGGCACGGATACGCTCGGCTATGGAGTCCACCGCCAGCGCCAGCTCGTTGTACTGCTCTTCGAACATCAGGTGCAGCGTGCGGAACATAGGGCCCGTGACGTTCCAATGGAAGTTATGGGTCTTCAGGTACAGTACATAGGTATCGGAAAGCAGTCGTGAAAGCCCATCGACGATGGATTTACGATCTTCTTCACTGATACCGATATCGATTGCCATGTTTATCCCCTTCAATTGACAAGCATTCATTGATCAGGTGCAGGACCACTCTAGCAAGAGCGCCGGAGATACGCAGCCCGACACCCTCGGGCGAGATGCGGCAAATCGTCCCTGCACGACCGATCAGCACTTGCAGGACAAGCCTTTGGGGCGCATAGGAAATTTCCTTTGAAGCCGCCTGAAACACCTGCACATGTCTAGGACAAGCGTTTCCCGCAGAAATGCCGTGCCCCTTTCAGCCCCGGAAAATGCTTGATTTGAGTAGGCACGGCCTTTGCTGTTAAATAGGCAGCGTGTCGCCGCCGTTAATTTCCACGGCAAGCGGCATAGGCTGATACCCGCGCACGTGCCCAGCGCCTCCCATTGTTCAGAAGCGAACCGTGCCAGTCAGCTCTTCCTTGTGATCCGTCTTAACGTGAGTTAATCAAAATGTTGAAAATCGTCCACCTGCTAACGGGCGTTGCAGCGTTGCTGCTGTCCTTTATCCCGAGCCTGCAGCCTGAAAGCCTGCCCTACCTGCAACAACACGACGCTCTGTACCTGGCCTTGTTCGGCCTTCTTAACCTGACGCTCGCTCCGGTAATCCCTTACTGGAACAAAGGCACGCGTCATCAACTGCAAAACCTGGTCAGCGCGCTGCTGGTACTGACCGTTGTCGTACAAACCCTCACCCTCCTGGCACCTATGCCTGAAGTCGGCGGCCACCCGGCCATCCTGCTCAGCCTGGTGATTGCTGTGGTCGCCATCGTTCTTCATCTGGCCATCAGCTTCTACCGTTCGTCCCCGGCGGCCGCGTCGCAAAACTACGACATGACCAATCGGGATACCGGTACCGTCAAGTGGTTCAACACCTCCAAAGGCTTCGGCTTTATTTCCCGCGATTCGGGCGACGATATCTTCGTCCACTTCCGGGCCATCCGTGGCGAAGGCCATCGCGTCCTGGTGGAAGGCCAGCGCGTGGAATTCTCCGTCATGAACCGCGACAAAGGCCTGCAAGCCGAAGACGTGATCGCTGCCCTGCCGCGCCGCTGATTCCAGCCGTCGCAGCAAAAAAAACCGCGATCCAGCTTGGCTGGGTCGCGGTTTTTTATTGCACTCGGATTAATAGTGCGGTGGCGGCGCCTCTTCTTCGGACGTCTCGAACTGGCCACTCATTTCTTCCTGACGCTTGAGCAGCGCGGTCATCTGCAGTTGCAGGCGTTCAACCGCGCGCTGCTGGGCGACCAGGATGTCATTGAGAGTTTCGATGGTGTCGTCCTGAAAGGCCAGGCGGCTTTCCAGATCGGTAACGCGGTCTTGCAGATCCATGATTCAGCCCTGGGTAAAGATGAAGTCGGCCGGCAGCAACTCGCGCAGGCGCACACGAATGGCCGCCACTTGTTCTTCAGTGTACGGCTTTGCCGGATGCTTGCCCCACACGGGTGCCGGCCAGGCGGCGTCATCACGCTTGCGTACGATCACATGCACGTGCAATTGGCTGACGACATTACCCAGCGCACCAATATTCATCTTGTCGGCGGCCAAACCTTCGTTCAGCCACTGCGCCAGGGCCGTTGTTTCCTTCCAGAGGATTTGTTGATCTGCGACATCCAGCTGAAACACTTCGCTGATACCGTTGATGCGTGGCACCAGAATGAACCAGGGGTAGTTCGAATCATTGGACAGCAGCAGGCGGCACAGCGGGAAGTCCCCGATGACCAGTGTGTCTTGTTGCAAGCGTTGATCTAAGGCGAACACCACGGGCACTCCGTTGGGCAGGTCAAGTTCAGGGCGCCAGCATACCTTCGAACGCCCCAGGCTTCACGGCGAATGCTGAAAACCGAATGCACCGCGATAAAAAACTGCACCCTTTAGAGGCAGGCCAATATTTGAGCTACGCTAACGCGGGCCTCCCAGGGACGCACCAAAATGACCCACTTGTGCTTCAAAGGGATCCGCCGATTACCCACTCTCAGGGTGAACCGGTAACGTTTTTCTCTGGGAAGGCATTTTTGCCTCACGAGTCAGGGACAACGCAGACGCGTCAAGCGCAAACAAAACGGCGTAAAAAGCCCGTGTTTATGAGGTCTTTACACGATTTTCACGTTTTTCACGAAAAAATGACATTCGATTACCGATTTGGGCGCGCTTGTTGCATTCACACCCATATCGTCGGCAACGACACCCGCTGGGAAGCAGGTGTTTCGCGATAGAAGAACAGCAGCGTTTCAATGCGCCTCAAGGAAAATCTCAAACTTAGAAAGGCGTTTGAAAAACAGCATTGAAGTTGTCAGTCCCGTTACACTCGGACTGTGAATTTGCGACATGGAGCTAGCAATTTACGACAGCCTCGTAAAGAAGCTGAAAGGAAAGATGGGTAAGTATCGTCAATAGAGTCTGCGTGATATAACTTTGCGCCGACACAAAAAAGAAAGAGCCGCCCAGATAAAAATACAGGTGGGACGGCAGTACTCTTCCTAAAACCAAAGGAGCAAATCACGATGCGCGTGATGAAGTGGAGCATGATCGCCCTGGCTGTTTCAGCAGGCACCTCGCAGTTCGCAATGGCGTCCGCCCAGGACGATTCCAAGGGCTTTGTTGAAGACAGTACGTTCAGCATCAACACTCGCGCGCTGTACTTCAGCCGCGACTCCCGTAACAACCCGTCGGGCCCGACCTCACAAAGCCGCACTGAAGAGTCCGGCCTGGGCTTCAACGCCCTGTACCAATCGGGCTTCACCCAAGGCACCATCGGTGTCGGTGTTGACGTAATCGGCCTGTTGGGCGTGAAGCTCGATAGCGGCAAGGGTCGTGCGGGTACCGGTCTGTTCCCAACCGGCTCCGATGGTCGTTCACAAGACGATTACTCCAAAGGCGGTGGCGCCGTTAAGTTCCGTATCTCCGATACCGTCCTGAAAATCGGTGACCAGTACACCACAGCTCCAGTGTTCGCGTCCGATGACAGCCGTCTGCTGCCAGAGCTGCCACAAGGCATCTCGATCACCAGCAACGAGATCAAGGGCCTGAAACTGGAAGGCGGTCACTTCACTTCCAGCGTTGCGCAGAACCAGACCTACCATGACAGCCTGGGCCTGACGAAGACCGACTTTGTCGGTGGCGTCTACTCGTTTACCCCAGAGTTCACCGGCAGCCTGTACTACGCGAAAACCGAAGATTACTTCCGCAAGTACTACAGCAACCTGAACTGGACCCATGCGCTTAGCGACGACCAGTCGTTCGCCTTGGACTTCAACATCTACGACACCAAGAGCGAAGGCGAAGGCCTGCAACGCGCTTCCAAAGACAGCGCGCTGCCATTTGATCAGCGTACCAAGCTCGACAACCGCGCATTCAGCTTGCAAGGTGCCTACACCATCGGCGCTCACACCTTTACCTTGGCAGCTCAGAAGGTTACCGGCGACGGCGACTACGGTTACGGTGTAGACGGCGGCGGCACAGTGTTCCTGGCCAACTCCGTTGCCCGTTCCGACTTCAACGCCGAAGGCGAGAAGTCCTACCAGGCTCGTTACGACATCAACATGGCAACCTTCGGCATTCCTGGCCTGAGCTTCATGACTCGTTACGTGACCGGTAGCGGCGCCAACACCGCCACGACGTCGAACGGCAAAGAGTGGGAACGCGACTTCGAAGCCAAGTACGTGATCCAGAGCGGTCCAGCCAAAGACCTGAGCCTGCGTGTGCGCCAAGCGACCTATCGCTCGTCTGACGGCGTGTACTACGGTTCTTCGTCCATCGACGAACTGCGTCTGATCGCGCAATACCCGCTGAACATCTTGTAATTGCTGGTTCAATTACAACGATGACTTAAGGCCTCGGCCTTAAACAAAAAGCCGCTCCCCTGCTTACAAGGGAGCGGCTTTTTCATTGCAGTTTTATTTCGACAAATAATAACTAGCAAGCTAACTAACGAGATTCAGGTGACACGTTTAACCTGACCTGTCGGCCAAGTTAAACACGCTTCTTTCGTTTACTTCGGGGTTGCTTCCTGCATCACGCGAATAACTCGCTGCGGAAATGGAATATCAATCCCCGCCGCCTTTAAACGGTCGCGCGACAGTTCATTCAGCATGAACACTACATCCCAATAATCCGGGGTGTTGGTCCAGCAGCGCAGGGAAACGGTGATTGAGCTATCGCCCAAGGTCGACACCACGGCCACTGCAGCAGGATCAGTCAGTACGCGCGGGTCTTTTGCCAGTTCCAGCAGCACTTCACGCGCTTTTTGCAGATCGGCCTCGTAGTCCACACCCACATCAAACACCACCTTGCGGGTCGGCTGACGGTTGGTGTTGGTGATGATGCCGTTGGACAGGATGCCGTTGGGCACGATCACGGTCTTGTTGTCGCCGGTACGCAGCACGGTGTGGAAGATTTGGATGCTGTCGACAGTCCCCGAGGTGCCCTGGGCTTCGATCCAGTCACCGATGCGGAACGGGCGGAACAACAGAATCAGCACGCCACCGGCGAAGTTGGCCAGGCTGCCTTGCAACGCCAGGCCGATGGCCAGGGTAGCGGCACCGATGGCAGCCACGAACGAGGTGGTCGCCACGCCGATCATCGAGGCCACACTGACAATCAGCATGACTTTCAGCGCGATGTTCGCCAGGCTGGTGATGAAGTGCTGCAGTGCAAGGTCCGCGTTACGCATGGCCAGCAGGCGGCCCACACGGTGGGTCAATACGTTGATCAGCCACCAGCCAATGGCCAGGGTGATCACCGCCAGCAATACCCGGCTGCCGTATTCCATGATCATCGGGATCCACGACTGCGAAGTCTTGATCAAGTGATCCATTTCAGCGTTTAAATCCATGTAGCTTCTCCTGTGTGGCGGATGTGCGGCTTTATTGACTGCCTGGAAACGCAAATGAGCCCCGTGGGGCTCATTTGCAGGCGCGGGTTCTGGGGCGTGGGACGTCGAAAACGCCCGCAGGTTCCCCAATGTGCCATCAGTCGCGGAAGTTATTGAACTGCAGCGGCATGTCGAAGGTCTTGGCGCGCAGGGCCGCAATGGCGTCCTGCAGGTCATCACGCTTCTTGCCGGTGACGCGAACCTGCTCACCCTGGATGGCAGCCTGGACTTTCAGCTTGGCATCCTTGATATGGGCGACGATCTTCTTCGCCAGCTCCTTGTCGATGCCTTCCTTGAGTACGGCTTCCTGCTTCATCAGCTTGCCGGAGGCGTAGGCGTCCTTGATTTCAAGGCACTGTGCGTCGATCTTGCGCTTGACCAGCGACAGCTTGAGGATCTCGATCATCGCTTCCAGCTGGAAATCGGCTTCAGCGGTCAAGTTGACGGTCAGCTCCTTTTCCTTGAATTCGAAGCTGCCCTTGCCTTTCAAGTCATAGCGGCGGTCCAGCTCCTTGACGGCATTCTCGACGGCGTTGGTGACTTCGTGTTTGTCCAGTTCAGATACCACGTCGAACGAAGGCATGTGATTTCTCCAATATAAGGGGCGGGCTCAGTAGAGATGGAGCGCGCCCGAGCTAAAATGCCGGGGCATTATAGCGGTTCTTTCGTCCCGTTCACTGTGAGCGACCCTACGGAGCAAAAACTGATGTCGACCACCTGGCATATTCTCGGCGCCGGCAGCCTGGGCACGTTGTGGGCCACCCGCCTGGCTCGCGCCGGCTTGCCCGTCAGGTTGATCCTGCGCGATGCCGCGCGACTGGCCAGCTACCGGGCTTCATCAGGCTTGACCCTGGTGGAACACGGCGTAGCCCATACCTACCCGGTGTTCGCCGAAAAACCCGACAGCCCCGAGCCGATTCATCGCCTGCTGGTAGCCTGCAAGGCCTACGACGCCGAGGGCGCTGTCGCACAACTGCAACATCGCCTGGCACCGGACGCCGAGCTGATCCTGCTGCAAAACGGCCTCGGCAGCCAGGACGCGGTGGCCGCGCAACTGCCCCAGGCTCGCTGCATTTTTGCCTCCAGCACCGAAGGCGCGTTTCGCGACGGTGACTGGCGCGTGGTGTTCGCCGGCCACGGCTACACTTGGCTGGGGGACGCGAGCCACCCTACCCCACCGCTGTGGCTGGACGACCTGCACGCTGCGGGCATCCCCCACGAATGGAGTACCGACATCCTGACGCGCCTGTGGCGCAAACTGGCGCTCAATTGCGCGATCAACCCGCTGACTGTGCTTTACCAGTGCCGCAACGGCGAACTGCAGAACCATCAATGTGAAATCGCTACCCTGTGCGCCGAACTTGGCGAACTGCTGGAATGCTGCGGCCAGCCCGCTGCCGCGCTGGATCTGCAGCACGAAGTGGAACGGGTGATCCAGGCCACGGCTGCCAATTACTCGTCCATGTACCAGGACGTGGCCAATGCCCGCCGCACCGAAATCAGCTACTTGTTGGGCTATGCTTGCCAGGCGGCCGCCCGTCACCAATTGAGCCTGCCGCATTTGCAACAACTGCAAGTGCGCCTGGTCGAGCAGTTACTTGCACGCGGATTGCCCAGCGACTGAGCCACGCGCTACCCTGCCCGCCTGTCTATCACCTGGAAAAACCCTGATGCCGCTGCGCCAGCGTCTAGAAAACCTACCGGTCGGGCAGAAATTGCTGGCCGCCCTGCTGGTGCTGCTCACCACTGTCCTGCTGGTGGCCAACCTGACCTTTATCAGTGCCGCCTACTGGATCTCCCAGGAAAGCATGGCACCCCAGGCCTTGCAGGCCATCGGCCGGCTGGTGTCCAACCCGGCCCTCGCCGCCGAAGCCCTTGAATCCCCGGCCAAGGCTGATGCGCTGCTCAATGAACTGACCAGCTATTCGCCCCTGCGCGCCGCCGCCCTGTACGACGGCGAAGGCAATCGCCTGGCGCAGATGCAACACGGCGATCGCCTGCACCTGCCGGACAACTACCGGCATATCGAAGCCTGGCGAGTGACCGAATTTCGCAGTAACCAGGTCATCACCCTGCCCCGCCCCGGCCAACCGTCCGGTCACCTGCTGCTGGTGGCCAGCAGTGAGCTGCCGGTGGCTTTCTATACCGGCACATTGACGGCGAGCCTGGGCATCCTGATTTTCAGTGTGCTGCTATGGTTGATCATCGCCCGGCAGATCAAACGCCTGATCACCCGGCCGATCCATGAACTCGAAGAGCTGTCACGCCAGGTCACCCGCGAAGAGAACTACGCCTTGCGTGCCGGCCGGGGCAACCGCGACGAAATCGGCAGCCTGGCCGAAGCCTTCAACACCATGCTGTCGCGCATCGAAGCCCGGGAGCAGCAGCTCAAGCGCGCGCGGGACGACTCCCAGGCGGCCTACGACCAGGCACAAGGTCTGGCCGAAGAGACACGTCACACCAACCGCAAGCTGGAGCTGGAAGTCCAGGTGCGCAGCAAGATCGAGAAAAAGCTCACCGGTTTCCAGAACTACCTGAACAGCATCATCGACTCGATGCCTTCGGCACTGATCGCCCTGGACGAACAGCTCTACGTCACCCAATGGAATCAGGAGGCCACGGCCTTGTCCGGCACGCGCCTGGATGAAGCGCTGAATCAACCGATCTACCTCGCCTTCCAGCCGCTCAAGCCATACCTACCGCAGATCAAGGCCACGGTGGAGCAACACACGGTGGAACGCATCGAACGCGTTACCTGGATCAAAGACGACGAACCCAAGCATTACGCCCTGACCTTCTATCCGCTGATGGGCGGTGCCGGGCGCGGCGTGGTGATCCGTATCGACGACATCACCCAGCGCCTGTCACTGGAAGAAATGATGGTGCAGTCGGAAAAAATGCTGTCCGTCGGCGGGCTTGCTGCCGGCATGGCCCACGAGATCAACAACCCGCTGGGGGCGATCCTGCATAACGTGCAGAACATTCGCCGTCGCCTGTCCCCGGACCTGCCCAAGAACCTGGAGCATGCCGAACAGGTGGGCATTGAGCTGGGCACGGTCAACCGCTACCTGCAAAGCCGCGAAGTGCCGCAACTGCTCGACGGTATCCAACAGGCAGGGGCGCGGGCGGCGAAAATCGTCACCCACATGCTCAGCTTCAGCCGCCGCAGCAACCGGCAGATGGCGCCTTGCGACTTGCCGGCGCTGATCGACCAGGCGGTAGAAATCGCCGGTAACGACTTTGACCTGGCTATTGGCTTCGACTTCAAGGGCCAGGCGATCATACGTCAGTTCGACCCGCAGCTGGGCCCCGTGCCCGGCACGGCCAACGAACTGGAACAGGTGCTGCTCAACCTGCTGAAAAACGCCGCCCAGGCCATTCATCTGCGCGAAGACGACAGCGAACCGGGGCGCATCATCCTGCGCACGCGCCTTAACCCGCCGTGGGCGGAAATCCAAGTGGAAGACAACGGCATCGGCATGAGCGAGAGCGTGCGCAAACGCACCTTCGAACCGTTCTTTACCACCAAGGAAATCGGCCAGGGCACCGGGCTTGGGCTGTCGGTGTCGTATTTCATCATCACCAACAACCACAAAGGCCAGATGGAAGTGCATTCCACCCTCGGCCAAGGCACCTGCTTCACCTTGCGCCTGCCCTTGGCGGGCCAACTGCCACCTTACGAACTCACCCAACTGGAGCACTGACCATGGGCTTTCGCCTGTCGAAGATTTATACCCGCACCGGCGATAAAGGCGAAACTGGCCTTGGTGACGGTCGCCGCGTGCCCAAGGACCATCCCCGGGTGGAAGCCATCGGCGAGGTCGATACGCTGAATAGCCAGTTGGGGTTACTGCTGGCGTATCTCGAAGCGCTCGGCGGGCAGCATCCAGGCTTACAGGACGTGATCGAGGTGCTTACGCCTTGCCAGCATCGATTGTTCGATCTGGGCGGCGAGTTGGCGATGCCAGAGTACAAGGCACTGAACGCGGCGGAAGTTGATCGGCTGGAAGCGGCGATTGATCGCTGGAACGAGGAAGTCGGACCGCTTGAAAACTTTATCTTGCCTGGTGGTTCAGCGCTGATTGCCCAGGCCCATGTATGCCGCAGCCTGGCGCGCAGTGCCGAACGGCGCTGTCAGCATTTGAATGCTGTCGAGCCGTTGGAAGGGGTGGGGTTGGCGTATATCAATCGGCTGTCGGATTTGTTGTTTGTGGCGGCAAGGGTGATTGCCAGACGCCAGGGAGTTGCCGAGGTTTTGTGGCAGGCGGCGGCAAAGCCACACTGATGATGATTCGGTGACTGACAGGGCCTCATCGGGGGCAAGCCCCCTCCCACATTTTGATCACATTCCAAAGTTGGAACTCGGTCGAATGTGGGAGGAGGCTTGCCCCCGATAGGGTCCTTCAGAGCGTCATCAAACCTCAGGCCAGAACGCCCGAATCCCTGCGACACCTTGAGCCCCGGCTTCCCACGCCTGCTCCCGCTGCGCAGGCCCTACCCCACCCAACAGAAACACCGGCTTGCTGAACCCACGGATCAACTCCGCCGCCTGCTCCCAGCCCAACGGCTGGGCATCTGGATGGGTCTGGGTCGGCTGCACCGGCGACAGCGTGACAAAGTCCACGTCCATCAATTCCGCCAACGCCAATTCTTCCGCGTTATGGCATGAAGCCCCCAACCAGCGATCCTTCGGCAACGGCCGGCCCTTGCTCGCATATTTGCGCAGTTGGGCCGAGGTCATATGCCAGCCGGCCGCCGGGAAGTCCCCGAGCCATTCAAACGGCCCCTTGAGCATCAACTGCGCCTTACCGGCGCACAGGCCCACCGCATCTACCGCGAGGTCGCGGTATTTGGGGTCGTAACCGTTGGGCGCCCGCAGCTGGATCAGCTTGATACCGCCAGCGACAGCCTTCTGAATCCCGCGCAAGAGCGTCGGCGTTTCCAGCTCGCCCGGCGTGATCAGGTAGTCGGCGGGCAAGCGTGCAGCAGCCACAATCGGCGCATTGGCCGCTGGGAACTCATAGTTGGGCAGATCGCGCGGGGCCACCCACTCCAGCGGTTGTCCCTCGGCACCGTGGGGCTCGCCGGTAAAGGCCGAGACTTCCCAGACATCCAGCAACACCTGTTTGTCCGGGTAGTCATGCTGCACCTTGATCAGCGGTCTCGCCGTGGTGACCTGGATGCCCAGTTCTTCCTGCAACTCACGGGACAGGGCCGTGGCGACCGACTCATCGGCCTCCACCTTGCCACCGGGAAACTCCCACAGGCCGCCCTGATGCTGGGTATCGGCACGGCGCGCCAGCAGGATCCTGCCGTCGACACCGCGGATCACCGCTGCTGCTACATGCACTCGTTTCACCGCGCTTATCCTCTTCTATCAGGTGCGGTATTCCGCATTGATCTTCACGTACTCGTGGGACAGGTCGGTGGTCCAGATGGTTTCGCTGCACTCACCGCGACCGAGCTCGATACGGATGGTGATCTCTTCCTGCTGCATCACCGCCGAGCCCTGGGCTTCGGTGTAGGTTTCGGCGCGGGCGCCACGGCTGGCAATGCACACGTCGCCCAAGAACACGTCGATCTTGCTCACGTCCAGGTCCGGCACGCCGGCACGGCCGACGGCAGCCAGAATGCGACCCCAGTTCGGATCGGAGGCGAACAGCGCGGTCTTGATCAGCGGCGAGTGGGCCACGGTGTAGCCGACATCCAGGCATTCCTGGTGGTTGCCGCCGCCGTTGACTTCAACGGTCACGAACTTGGTCGCGCCTTCACCGTCACGCACGATGGCCTGGGCCACGTCCATGCACACCTCGAACACCGCCTGCTTCAGCGCCGCGAACAGCGGGCCGCTGGCCTCGGTGATTTCCGGCAGGTTGGCCTGGCCGGTGGCGATCAGCATGCAGCAGTCATTGGTGGACGTATCGCCATCAATGGTGATGCGGTTGAACGACTTGTTGGCACCGTCCAGGATCAGACTGTGCAGCACATCGCGGGAAACCTTGGCGTCAGTGGCGATGTAGCCAAGCATGGTGGCCATGTTCGGGCGAATCATGCCCGCGCCCTTGCTGATACCGGTCACGGTAACCGTCACACCGTCGTGAACGAACTGGCGGCTCGCGCCTTTTGGCAGGGTATCGGTGGTCATGATGCCGGTGGCGGCAGCTGCCCAGTTATCCACAGACAAGTCATCCAGCGCGGCTTGCAGGGCGCCTTCGATTTTCTCGACCGGCAGCGGCTCACCGATGACGCCCGTGGAGTAAGGCAGCACCTGGCTGGCGTCCACACCGGCCAGTTGGGCCAGCTTGGCGCAGGTACGCGCAGCGGCGACCAGCCCTGGCTCGCCGGTACCGGCGTTGGCATTGCCGGTGTTGGTCAGCAGGTAACGGATCGAGCCGGCAACACGCTGCTTGGCCAGGATCACCGGCGCGGCACAGAAGGCGTTGAGGGTGAACACGCCCGCAACGGTCGAGCCTTCGGCACAGCGCATCACCACCACATCCTTGCGCCCTGGGCGCTTGATGCCGGCCGAAGCGATACCGAGCTCAAACCCGGCAACCGGGTGCAATGTGGGCAAAGGACCAAGACCAACAGCCATGAATGCGCTCCTTAAATATAGGTGATGTCTGTGCCGTCGTGATCGACGGTGAAATTAATGGCAAAACGCCGCGACGGCGGGGGCCGGTCGCGGCGCGGGGTGTAGCAGCGTCAGGCGAAAATCTTATTCGATCTGGCCGTGGCAGTGTTTGAATTTCTTGCCCGAACCGCAATAGCACAGTTCGTTGCGGCCCAGCTTCTGCTCGTTGCGAACCGGGGTCTGGGCCAGGACCACATCGACCTCTTCACCCAATACTTCAGGCGCTTCCAGGCCAGGTGCCTCGTCGTGCTGGAACTGCAAGCGCGCAGCCAGTGCCTCGGCTTCCTGGCGCAGGCGAGCTTCTTCCTCGATCGGGTCTTCGCGACGCACCTGAACGTGGGACAGCACGCGAATCGAATCGCGCTTGATCGAATCCAGCAACTCGGAGAACAGCGTGAACGACTCGCGCTTGTACTCCTGCTTCGGGTTCTTCTGGGCATAGCCACGCAGGTGGATACCGTGACGCAGGTGGTCCATGGTCGACAGGTGGTCTTTCCACAGGTCGTCCAGCACACGCAGTACGATTTGCTTCTCGAAGGTGC
Organism: Pseudomonas sp. BIGb0381; assembly: GCF_024809815.1. Classification (NCBI taxonomy): domain Bacteria; kingdom Pseudomonadati; phylum Pseudomonadota; class Gammaproteobacteria; order Pseudomonadales; family Pseudomonadaceae; genus Pseudomonas; species Pseudomonas sp. BIGb0381. The sequence continues at coordinate 175,952 of NZ_JANUEN010000003.1, read as the reverse complement.
GCAGTGCTTCGGCACTCGCCTGCTCTTCTTTCTCGTTGTACGCGGCCAGCAGCTCGGTCATGAGCTTCTCGCGCAGGGTCTCTTCGTACAAGTGGTCGTCTTCGTCGAGCCACTGCTGGACCGGCAAGTCGACACCGAAGTCGCTCTTCAACGCCGCTTCCAGACCGGCGACGTCCCACTGTTCAGGCAGCGATTGTGGCGGGATATGTGCGCTGACGGTGGCGTTGAGCACGTCCTGACGGAAATCGGCGATGGTCTCGCCAATGTTGTCGGCGGCCAGCAACGTGTTACGCATGTGATAGATCACTTTACGCTGTTCGTTGTTGACGTCATCGAACTCGAGCAGTTGCTTACGAATGTCAAAGTTACGGCCTTCGACCTTGCGCTGGGCCTTCTCGATGGCGTTGGTCACCATGCGGTGCTCGATCGCTTCACCGGACTGCATGCCCAGGGCCTTCATGAAGTTTTTCACCCGATCCGAGGCGAAGATACGCATCAGGCTGTCTTCCAGGGACAGGTAGAAGCGGCTGGAACCGGCGTCACCCTGGCGGCCAGCACGACCACGCAGTTGGTTGTCGATACGACGGGATTCGTGACGCTCGGACGCGATCACCTGCAAGCCACCGGATTCCAGCACGGCCTGGTGGCGTTTCTGCCAGTCTGCCTTGATCTGGGCGATCTGCTCGGGGGTCGGGTTGTCCAGCGAGGCCACTTCCACTTCCCAGTTACCGCCCAACAGGATGTCGGTACCACGACCGGCCATGTTGGTGGCGATGGTCAGCGCGCCTGGGCGACCGGCCTGGGCGATGATCTCGGCTTCTTTTTCGTGGAACTTGGCGTTGAGGACCTTGTGCTCGATACCTTCCTTGTTGAGCAGGTTGGACACGTGCTCGGAAGTCTCGATGGTAGCGGTACCCACCAGGATAGGGCGACCTTGGGCCATGCCGTCCTTGATGTCGTTGATGATCGCCGCGTATTTCTCTTCGGCGGTCAGGAACACCAGGTCGTTGAAGTCTTTACGGGCCAGCGGCTTGTTCGGCGGGATAACCACCACCGACAGACCGTAGATCTGGTGGAATTCGAACGCTTCGGTGTCGGCGGTACCGGTCATGCCGGACAGCTTGTTGTACAGGCGGAAGTAGTTCTGGAAGGTGGTGGACGCCAACGTCTGGCTCTCGGCCTGGATGTTGAGCACTTCCTTGGCTTCGATGGCCTGGTGCAGGCCCTCGGACAGACGACGGCCCGGCATGGTACGCCCGGTGTGTTCGTCGACCAGTACGACCTGGCCATCCTGCACGATGTATTCGACGTTGCGATGGAACAGCTTGTGGGCGCGCAGGCCGGCATACACGTGGGTCAACAGGCCCAGGTTGTGGGCCGAGTAGAGGCTTTCGCCTTCAGCCAGCAGGCCGATCTGGGTCAGCATGTCTTCGACGAACTGGTGACCGGCTTCGTTGAGTTCGACCTGGCGGGTCTTCTCGTCGATGGTGAAGTGACCTTCTTTGGTCACCACGCCTTCCACTTCCTCGATGTGCTGCTCAAGACGCGGGATCAACTTGTTGATCTCGGTGTACAGGCGCGAGCTGTCTTCGGCCTGGCCAGAGATAATCAGCGGGGTACGGGCTTCGTCGATGAGGATGGAGTCGACTTCGTCGATCACGGCAAAGTTGAGTTCGCGCTGGAATTTTTCTTCCATGCTGAACGCCATGTTGTCGCGCAGGTAGTCGAAACCGAATTCGTTGTTGGTACCGTAGGTGATGTCGGCGGCGTAGGCGGCGCGCTTTTCTTCCGGCGGCTGGAACGGCGTTACCACGCCGACGGTCAGGCCGAGGAATTCATACAGCGGGCGCATCCAGTTGGCGTCCCGGCGAGCCAGGTAGTCGTTCACCGTCACAACGTGCACGCCCTTGCCGGACAGTGCGTTGAGGTAAACACCCAGGGTTGCTACCAGGGTCTTGCCTTCACCGGTACGCATTTCGGCAATCATGCCTTCATGCAAGGTCATGCCGCCGATCAACTGGACGTCAAAGTGGCGCATGCCCATGACACGCTTACCGGCTTCACGAGCAACCGCAAAGGCTTCGGGAAGCAGCTTGTCGAGGGTTTCACCTTTGGCTATGCGGGCCTTGAACTCTTCGGTCTTGGCGCGCAATTGCTCATCCGAAAGGGCAACCATCTGCTCTTCGAAGGCATTGACCAGCTGCACCGTCTTGAGCATGCGTTTGACTTCGCGCTCATTCTTGCTTCCAAAAAGTTTCTTTAACAAAGGCGCAAACATATCGGCAGGTTCTTCCACACATAGGGATGGAGGGCGCACCGTGAGTGGCCCGAGCAGCCCTCACGGCCGCATGCGAACGCGCATTCTACCCGGAATCGTGGGTGAGGAAAGTGGCGTTGTTCCCCGAGGCGGGCAAGGGGCTGTGAGAGGGCTTGTTTAAAATAAGGGCTTTTGCGCGAACTTCAACCCGTGGAGCTCATTGATTTTGTGGATAAAGCCCCGGCAATGCATTGCCCGGGGCCGCGTAGACGCTTTCTGCTAAGATGGCCGCTCTGTTACTTAAGGTGTCCAATCATGGCATTTCGCCCTCTTACAGCCCGCGCGCCCAGCGTGTTGCTTCGCGAAGCCAAGCCGTTGAAAGCCATCTTTGGCCATGCGCAACGCTTGGGCCACTTGCAACGCCTGCTCGAAAGCCAACTGCAACCGGCCGCCCGCGAACACTGCCATGTGGCGTCCTGGCGTGAAGGCAACCTGCTGCTGATTGTCACAGATGGCCACTGGGCGACCCGCTTGCGCTATCAGCAAAAACGCCTGCAGCGTCAATTGATGGCATTCGATGAGTTCGCCAGCTTGACGCGCATCCAGTTCAAGGTGCAGCCGCCGACCGTGCAGCAAGGCGCGGCGGGCCACACGATGGACTTGTCGGAGACGGCGGCCGAGACGATTCAGGCCACGGCCGACGGGATCAGCGATCCGGGCTTGCGCGCGGCACTTGAGCGGCTGGCCGCCCATGGCAAGCCCAAACCCTGAACCGCTACTTGCGCTTACTACCTCCCAGCAAAGACCCCAGCAAGCCACGCACCAGTTGGCGCCCCATCTGATTGGCCGCCTGCTGCATCGCGGATTTCAGCGCCTTGCCTGCGGTGGTTCCCAGAAACGCCCCGGCCTTGTCAGTGAAGCTAGGCTCCTCGTCGGACTGCCTGGCCTCTTCGGTCGGTCCAAGCGCCTTGCGCGCCATCAATACTTCATAGGCCGACTCGCGATCAATCGGCTTGTCATAGCGCCCCTGCAACGGCGAACTGGCCACCAATGTGGCGCGCTCAGCGGCGCTCAGCGGCCCGATTCGCGATTGCGGCGGCGCGACCAGTACGCGTTGGACGACTTCCGGCGTACCTTTTTCCTGCAAGGTGCCCACCAGTGCCTCTCCGGTGCCCAACTCGGTCAACACCGATAAAGCATCAAACGCCGGGTTCGGCCGGAACCCGTCTGCTACCGCCCGCAAGGATTTCTGTTCTTTCGTAGTGAACGCCCGCAGGCCATGCTGGACCCGCAAACCCAGTTGCGCCAGCACGGTGTCTGGCAGGTCGCCCGGCGATTGGGTAACGAAATACACCCCCACACCCTTGGAACGAATCAGTCGCACCACTTGCTCCAATCGTTCTTGCAAAGCCTTGGGCGTATCCGCGAACAATAAATGCGCCTCGTCGAAAAACAGCGCCAGCAACGGTTTGTCGGCATCGCCGCGCTCCGGCAGTTGCTCGAACAATTCCGCCAACAGCCACAACAGGAAGGTCGCGTACACCTTCGGCGCTTCATGCACCAGGCGGCTGGCGTCCAGCAGATGGATACGTCCGCGCCCGTCGCTGGTGGGCTGCAAGATGTCTTCAAGCTGCAGGGCCGGCTCGCCAAACAAGGCCTCGGCGCCCTGTTGCTCCAATACTGCCAGACGCCGCAACAGCGCCTGGCTGGAGCCAGTAGTCATCAGCGCCGCGTCTTCGCCGAGCAACTCCGGGTGATAGCGCAGGTGGTTGAGCAGGGCCTTGAGGTCCTTGAGGTCCAGCAGCAACAGGCCCTCGCGATCCGCCACCTTGAACGCCGCGTAAAGGGCCGACTGCTGGCTATCGGTGAGCTCCAGCAAACTGCCGAGCAACAACGGCCCCATTTCGCTGATGGTGGTGCGCAGCGGATGACCGGACTGCCCGTGGATGTCCCACAGCGTCACGGGGTACGCCTTGGCCGTGTAATTAAGGAAAGGCATGCCGGCGATACGCTCGGCCACCTTGCCCTGGGGGCTGGCGGCGGCACCCAGGCCACAGAGGTCACCTTTGATATCAGCCGCAAATACCGCCACGCCCGCATCACTGAAGGCTTCGGCCAGGCGTTGCAATGTGACCGTTTTGCCCGTGCCCGTGGCGCCGGCGATCAACCCGTGACGGTTGGCCAGGCGCATGGCCTGGGCAATGGGCTGGCCGTCAAGACCGGCACCGATAAGGAGTTGCGTGGAGTCAGGCATTTCGTCACCCATGGTTAATCTTTAGTGTCGCCAGGTCTATAAGACAGATGTGAGACCCACAAAGTCTAAAAAACGCTCAGATAGTTCCTACAGGGACCAACGGAAATATCAAACTTTTTTTGACGCTACCCTTCCGCGTGTTCCACAAGGACGCGCCTCGGATATTAAGACCTTAGCGGCCCCTTCAAGCTATGAATAAAAATCTGCGTTTCAGCCATAAAATCCTGCTTGCAGCCGCCCTTATCGTCATCGCCGCATTTACGCTGTTCACTCTTTATAACGACTATTTGCAACGTAATGCGATACGCGACGACCCCAATAGCTACCTGCACGAGATGGGCGACGTCACCGCGAACAGTATCCAGACCTGGCTGACCTGACGTATCGCGCTGGTAGAAAACGCCGCACAGAACATCGCCATTAACCCTGAACCCGGTGCGGTTGCCAGCCTGCTGGAGCAGAAACCCCGAATCTCCATCGCCCCCCCAGCGCCAAGATAGCCAGAGCATCGGTGTGGCCGGCGGCGACCTGAGCCTGCAGACCCTGGTGGATAAGGACGATGCCTACGCAATGCTCAGCAAATTTCGCACCTCCGCCGTAATCGCCACCGTGATTGCCGTGGTGATCATCATCGCCCTGCTCGGCATGCTGATACGCGTGCTGCTGCAGCCGCTGCACGTGATGACTCGCGCGATGCAGGACATCGCCGACGGCGAAGGTGACCTGGAACAGCAGGCGGCGCGGTTGAAACAGCTGGTGGGCAGCTTCCGGATCTGACACTCACTGCAAAAAACCTTGTGGGAGCAGCCCTGCTCCCACATCTGGCCCGTTTCCAGCTGATGACTGCAGCGACACCTATCCCGATCGAACATCTATCCTTACCTCAGGTCCACGTAGGGGAGAGCAATGGATCGGAGGGATGTTCATCGTGCATATCGCTGACATAACCATGTTCTACGCCCCAGCCAGCGGTGGCGTACGCACTTATCTCGACGCCAAGCACCGGCGCCTGGCGCTCAAGCCGGGCATCCGCCACAGCCTGCTGATCCCCGGTGCACACCTGAGCGAACAGGATGGAATATTCAAGGTGCCGGCCCCCGCCCTGCCCTTCGGCAAAGGCTACCGGTTCCCGCTGCGCCTGGCGCCATGGCGAAACGTCCTACACGATTTACAGCCTGATCTGATCGAGGTGGGTGACCCCTACCTGACCGCCTGGGCCGCGCTGGATGCCCGGCGCCAGCTGGATGTGCCGGTGATCGGCTTTTATCACTCCGACCTGCCGTTGTTGGTGCGCAACCGCATGGGGCCCTGGCTTACCCCGAATGTCGAAGCCTACGTCAGCAAGCTCTATGGGAATTTCGATCGCGTCCTGGCACCCAGCCGGATAATGGCCGACAAGCTCACGGGGCTTGGGGTGAAGAATGTTTTCGTTCAGCCGCTGGGGGTGGACCTGCAGACCTTCACCCCGGACAGGCGCGACCCGGGGTTGCGTGCGGAGTTGGGGGTCAGTGAAGACACGCGCCTGCTGATCTTCGCCGGGCGCGGCTCCAAGGAAAAGAACCTGCCAGTGCTGCTCAACTGCATGAAACGCCTGGGGAGTGGCTATCACCTGCTCTTGGTAGGCTCCAGCATGCCTGCCAGCGTGCCGGACAATGTCACGGTCGTCGATGGGTTCAGGCCTGCCCCGCATGTCGCGCGGTTGATGGCCAGTGCCGATGCGCTGCTGCATGGCGGGGACCAGGAAACCTTTGGCCTGGTAATCCTGGAGGCCATGGCTTGCGGGATCCCGGTAGTTGCAGTGGCCGCTGGCGCCTTCACTGAAATTGTCCATGAGCACTGCGGCCTGTTGTGCCCCCCGAACAACCCCAAGGCTATGGCCGATAAGGTGCGCGAGTTGTTCAGCGCCGACAGCCGTCACCTGGGCGCACAGGCACGCCGATATGTGACGCAGCATTATGCGTGGGATGCGGTGGTCGACAGCCTGCTGGGCCATTATCGTGCGGTACTCGGCAGCCACAAGCCGATGCTTTCCCATGGCTGAGCGCTCGGTGTTGCTGGTCTTGCATGACGTGGCACCGCACAACTGGGCCGACTACCGACCGTTTGTCGAAGCCGTTGACGCGCTGGGAGCGGTGCCTGTCACCTGGCTGGTAGTGCCGGACTTTCATCATCGTGATGCACTGTCCACCCAAGGAGACTTTCGACGACTGCTGGACCGCCGCCTGGAGCGGGGCGATGAACTGGCCCTGCATGGCTACTTCCATAGCGATGATCAACCGCCACCGCGCACGCCCAAAGAATGGTTCATGCGTCGCATCTATACTCACGAAGGTGAGTTCTACCAATTGCCACAGGCCCAGGCCCTGGAACGTATTCGCGCCGGCATCGAGGTATTTCGCCGCAACGACTGGCCACTTCATGGGTTCGTTGCACCCGCCTGGTTGATGAGCCAAGGCACCCGTGATGCCTTGCGCCAATTGCCGCTGAACTACACCAGCGATCCACAACACCTGTACCGGCTCCCCGACTTCAGCCGTATCGACGCCCCGGGCCTGGTGTGGAGTGCCCGTAGCAGCTGGCGTCGGGGCTTATCCAAACTCGTCAGCGACCACCGTGAACAGCGCTGGCAGAACGCCCCGGTGATTCGACTGGGGCTGCATCCCGTGGATATGCGCCACGATTTTTCCCGTCGTTACTGGATTGAAACCCTGCAACGCCTGCTGGCCGCTGGCCGCACGCCGCAGACCAAAGTGGCGTGGCTGGCAGCGCAACCCTGAGTCGGGTGGTTTGACGGCTGTCGGACGGGTATTCGCCGGCGCTGCTCAAGCGTCTTTTTCAGAAGACTCTTGCGGCTCGTCCGGCAATTGCAACTGCTCCCACAGCTGGGCAGCTCCGGGAAAGTCGGTGCCATCCTCGGCATCCAGCGCGTCAGGGTCGTAACGACTCAGACAGCCTTCGCCCAACGTAGCCGGCGCTTTGGACGTGGCTTTATCAAGTGGATCGCGCATCGCCGACTCCTCAATGGCCGACAAAGAAAAAGGGCCTGCAGCGATTTAACGCCCAGGCCCTCCATTCTTCAATCTAAACGCGTTGATCAGAACACGACAGTCTTGTTGCCGTGCACCAACACGCGATCTTCCAGGTGATAGCGCAGGCCACGGGCCAGCACCATCTTCTCGACATCCCGGCCAAACCGCACCATGTCCTCAATGCTGTCGCTGTGGCTGACACGCACCACGTCCTGCTCGATGATCGGACCGGCATCCAGCTCTTCGGTGACGTAATGGCAGGTTGCGCCAATCAACTTCACGCCACGCAAGGAAGCCTGGTGGTAAGGCTTGGCCCCCACGAACGACGGCAGGAAGCTGTGGTGGATGTTAATCACCTTGCCCGCGTATTCGCGGCACAGCTGCGGCGGCAGGATTTGCATGTAGCGCGCCAGCACGACCACGTCGGCCTCATGCCGCTTGACCAGGCGAGAGACCTCGGCGAACGCCGGCTCCTTGTCCTGCGGGTTGACCGGCACGTGGTAGTAGGGGATGCCATGCCACTCGACCATACTGCGCAGGTCGTCATGGTTGGAGATCACGCACGCGATCTCACAATCCAGCTCGTCGCTGTGCCAGCGGTGCAGCAAGTCGGCCAGGCAGTGGGATTCGCGGCTGGCCATCAACACTACGCGCTTTTTCTGCTCGGTGTCGGTGATGTGCCAGGTCATCGAAAACTCTTCTGCGATTGGCGCAAATGCCTCGCGGAAAGCCTCAAGACCAAAGGGCAGCGTGTCGGCACGGATTTCGTGACGCATGAAGAACCAACCGCTGAGATTGTCCGAGTGATGGCTCGCCTCGGTGATCCAGCCGTTGTGGGAGGCCAGAAAGTTACTGACTTTGGCAACGATGCCGACCCGGTCCGGGCAAGCAATCACCAGCCGAAAAGTGCGCATTAGGGGGGAACTCCAGAACTTCGCAAAGGCCGCCATTCTAGCGATTGTGCAGAAAAACTGCAGTATTCGATGAGCCTTATTCTGATCCCCCGACCTGGTCACATCCCTTAATAGCGCATGGTTTTACCAGCGCTATATGAATGAACAGCGCAAGCTGCGGCAATTATGGAAAAATTAAGCAGGTTATTTGCGGGGTAGCCCCTACTAATTAACTCGATTGCATAGCGCCTTTACAAACATTCAAAGTAATTCACCTAAATGCGCTCTTAAATGTTTACTTGAGGAAACCGCCTGACTATTATTGGGCCACTCTCCCTGTCAATCAGCGTTCTACATAAGGTAGTCCACATGTCTCTGATCAACGAATACCGTGCCACCGAAGAAGCTATCAAAGAGCTGCAAGCTCGTTTGAAGAACCTGTCCCAAGATGACAAACTGAAAACCGAGCTGGAATTCGAAGGCAAACTGCGCACCCTCATGGGTGAATACTCCAAATCCCTGCGTGACATCATCGCGCTGCTGGATCCAGAGTCGAAAGTTAAAGCACCACGTGGCGCCGTAAAAACTACCGGTACCAAGCGTGCTCGCAAGGTCAAGCAATACAAAAACCCGCACAACGGCGAAGTGATTGAAACCAAAGGCGGCAACCACAAAACCCTGAAAGAGTGGAAAGCCAAGTGGGGCGGTGACGTGGTTGAAGGCTGGGCTACCCTGCTGGGCTAAGCTTCGCCTGGTCCGCGCTTGATACGCGACCCATTAAAAACGCCAGCTTGCTGGCGTTTTTTATTGTCCGTCTTTTCTACAAACCGCTATTACCGATTCACACGAGCAGCTAAAGACTCAGCATATCCCTGCCACTGCTCCAGCACCTGCTGCTGAAACGGCGTCGCACTAACGGCCAACTCCTGCCGAGCTAGATTAAATGCCTCAAGGGTATTCGGCGCGCCGAATTCAGGATTTGCCAAACGCTGCTGACAGAAAAGTTTCCAGCGTTGTAGCTCCTCGCTGTTCAGCGTATCGGGGAAGTTGCGCGCCCGGTAACGAAACAATAATTCAGGCAAACGGTGATCATCAAAAGGCCACTGCCGGCTGGCTAACTGCGCAGGATCAGCCGCCCGGACTTGCTCGCATAACCGCCGATCACGATCCCCGATAAAACCCTCGTAAAGCTGCTGTTCCGGGTCTGAGCTCGGGGCAAAATCTTCCTCGGCGTAAATGACCGCCAACTTATCGCGCCAAAGTTCCTGTGCGTCAGTTAGCCGCAGGGCCCGCGCCTGGCAAATATCCATATCCAATTGCAGGCGTTCACGGTCCTCGGCCCGCAGTACATTCAAGGGCGCGACCACGGGGCAACGGTTGATATGCACCAACTTGAGCGGCACCGGCAGCTCTCCTTCGGCAAGGTCCTCACGACGGGTGTACAGGCGTTGGCGCAAGGCAGCGGCATCCATGTCCAGCAGCCCCTGGGGTTCGAGCCCAAGGTCGCAGACAATCAGCGCATTACGGTTGCGCGGGTGCCAGGCCAGGGGCAGCACGACACCCAGGTAATGACGCTCGGCAGAAAAACGTCCGGAAATATGCACCATGGGTTGCAGCAAGCGCACCTGGTCCATCACCCGTTGCTTGCTGCGCAGTTGAAACAGCCAGTCGTAAAGCTTGGGCTGCTTCTCGCGCACCAGGCGCGCCAGGGCGATCGTGGCACGCACGTCGGATAACGCATCGTGGGCCTGGCCGTGGTCAATGCCGTTGGCGGCGGTCAGGCGCTCAAGCTTGAGGGTCACGCGCCCGTCCTGCTGCGGCCACTCGATGCCTTCCGGACGCAGGGCGTAGGCAGTGCGAACCACGTCGATCAGGTCCCAGCGGCTGTTACCGCCCTGCCACTCCCGCGCGTAAGGGTCGAAAAAATTGCGATACAGGCTGTAGCGCGTCATTTCATCATCAAACCGCAACGTGTTGTAACCTGCGCCGCACGTCCCCGGGGCCGCCAGTTCGGCATGTACACGGGTCATGAAATCGGCCTCGGCCAGACCTTTTTCCGCCAGTATTACAGGGGTGATGCCGGTGATGGCACAAGCGGCGGGATGGGGCAGGATGTCGTCGCTCGGCTGACAGTAAAGATTGACCGGCGGGCCGACCTCGTTGAGATCGAGATCCGTACGAATGCCGGCAACCTGGAGTGGGCGATCGCTGCGCGGGTTGATGCCGGTGGTTTCATAGTCGTACCAGAAAATGGAGGTCACGGGCTATTCCTGTGCTGAAGATCGACAAAGTCTAGGCGTTCAGTCGTATTCGCGGCCAGCACCAATTACACTGTACAAACATCCAGCAAAACCTTGGGTAGTTGCTTCCATCGCCGACACTGTTAGCATCCGTGTCTCCAGCCGCTCTGCACTGCCAAGGATCGCGATGCCATCAGCCCCATTGGATACCCTCTACCAGATCGAGACCCCGGAGGGCATCGACCTGCCGCTGCGCCCAGCCGGACTGGTGTCACGGGCGCTGGCATTTGCCTTCGACCTCGGCGCACGCGCAGTGATCATGGGCGTGCTGCTGGTGCCGTTGGCGCTGCTCGGCAATATTGGTATCGGCCTGGGGTCGCTTTTGTTGTTCCTGGTCAGTTGGTGGTACATGGTGCTGTTCGAGGTACTCAACCAGGGCTGCTCACCGGGCAAACAGGTCATGGGCTTACGGGTCGTGCAGGACGACGGCACCCCCATAGGCTGGTCGGCGTCGCTGATCCGCAACCTCCTGCGGTTTGTCGACATGCTGCCTTTCGGCTACTTTCTCGGCGCAATCAGTTGCTTGCAACATCCTCACTTCAAACGCCTTGGCGACCTGGCCGCTGGCACCTTGGTGGTCTACCGCGAACAGCCTCTGGCACGTCCCCAGGTACCTCAAGCTGCGGCACTGCGCTTGCCGTTTGCCCTGGACCTGAGTGAGCAGCGAGCGATTCTTGGCTTCGCGGAACGCCAGGGTGAACTGTCCGCCGAACGGGTACACGAGCTCGCCTCGATCCTTGCAACGCCGCTGCAAGTATCCCCGGCCCGCGCCGTGGAGCAACTCAATGGTGTGGCCCGTGGCCTGTTGGGGCCGACATGAAGCAGAGTCTCTTCGAAAGCCGTTACCAGCACCAATGGCAATCCTTTGCCGAACAGCTGAAGTTGTTGGAGCACGGCAAGGCCAAGGCCAGTGACATGGCCGATTTCCCTCATCAATACCGGCGTCTATGCCAGCACCTGGCCCTCGCCCAGGAACGCGGCTACAGCAGTTACCTGGTGGACCCCCTGCAACAACTGGCATTGCGCGGCCATCAACAACTGTATCGCCACCGCAGCCAATTGGCGGCGAATCTGCTGAGTTTCATCCTGGCCGACTTTCCGCGACTGGTACGAGACCAGTGGCGTTTCGTGTTGATTGCCAGCCTGCTGTTCTTTGGCAGCCTGCTGGGCATTGCCCTGCTGGTCTATCTGTTTCCCGACCTGATCTACAGCATTGTCAGCCCCCAGCAGGTGGCCGAGATGCAGAGCATGTATGACCCCGAAGCCAGCCGGCTGGGGCGTGCTGCCGAACGTGCTTCGAGCGAAGACTGGATGATGTTTGGCTACTACGTAATGCACAACATCGGTATCGCCTTTCAGACATTTGCCGCCGGTTTGCTGTTCGGCCTGGGCAGTGTGTTTTTCCTGATATTCAATGGGCTGATCATCGGCGCGATTTCCGGGCACCTGACCGAAATCGGCTATGGGCAGACCTTCTGGTCATTCGTCATCGGCCATGGGGCCTTTGAGTTGACGGCCATTGCACTCGCCGGTGCCGCGGGCTTGCAACTGGGCTGGGCGTTGATCGCCCCGGGGCAACTGACCCGTGGCGAATCCCTACGGCTCGCAGCTCGCAAGAGTGTGCAACTGCTGTGCGGTGTCATGGTGTTCCTGCTGATCGCGGCATTTATCGAGGCCTACTGGTCTTCCACCACCCAGATCGCCCCTTGGGTCAAATACCTGGTGGGCGCTGCACTTTGGCTGCTGGTGGCGGCTTACCTGACCTTTGCCGGACGGACTCGCCATGCGCCTGAGTAATGCCAGCGTGGCGATTCGACCGCGTACCGCATGGGAGGCCATGGACCTTGGGGTATTAATGGCCCGGGAACATCGCCTGCTGTTGATGAGCAGTTGGGCGCTGGTGACCCTGCCGGTTTTTGCCCTGCTTACCGCGTTGCTATGGAAGTACCCATCCGCAGCCATGTTCCTGTTCTGGTGGTTCAAACCGGCCTTCGACCGCTTGCCTCTATATATCCTCTCCAAAGCCCTGTTCGGCGAAACGCCCAGCCTTAAACAGGCTGTGCGCGAATGGCCAAGACTGCTTAACCACCAACTGCTGGCCAGCCTGACCTGGCGCCGACTTAGCCTCAGCCGTAGTTTTGTAATGCCGGTCAGCCAGCTCGAAGGTTTGGACGGCCAGGCGCGTCAGAAACGCCTGGGCGTGCTGCAGCAGCGCAATGCCGGTGCCGCGCGGTGGTTGACCACCGTTGGGGTGCACCTGGAAATCGGGTTGTGGTTCGGCTGCATGGCACTGTTCTATCTATTCATTCCGCAACAACTTGAACTGGATTGGGATTGGCAACGGTTGGCGCTGGCGACGGGCTCCGAGGGGGTCTGGCTGGAACACTTGAGCAATGCCTTCTACGCCTTGATCCTGTTGTTTTGGGAGCCCATCTATGTCGCCTGTGGTTTCAGCCTTTATCTCAATCGTCGCACCCTACTGGAGGCGTGGGACTTGGAACTGGTATTCCGCCGCCTGCGCCAGCGCCTGAGCAGTGCAGCGCCGCTGTTAATGCTGTTAATCGGACTGACCTTGCTGTCATTCAACCCGCCCGCCATGGCGGATGAAGCCAAACCACTGCCCCCCCAAAGCGCAAGCCAATCCATCAAATCGCTGCTGGACAAGCCTCCCTTCAAAAATCCGGAAACCGTCACCCGCTATCGCTTTGGCGAAGAAAAACCCGTCGTTAAAAACAAGGCACACAGTGACGGCAAACTTCCGGCATGGCTGCAGGCACTGCTGGACAACCTCAACAGCAATACTTTCAAGCCTGTCGCCCAAGGCCTGGAAGTACTGTTATGGAGCCTGCTGATCGGTGGCGTGGCCCTGCTGGCATGGCGTTATCGGGACTGGTTGCGCACCTTTGTCAGCCTGCGCGGGGCACGTACACCCAAAGCGGCGAAACCATCACCCGCACAATTGTTCGGCTTGGAGCTGGGCACCGAGACACTGCCCGAGGATATCGCCAGCACTGCCGAGCAACTCTGGTCTACCCAGCCACGGGAAGCCCTCGGTCTTTTGTATCGTGGCCTGCTGAGCAGGTTGTTGCATGATTTCAACCTGCCCCTTAAAAGCGCCGACACCGAAGGTCAGGTCCTGCAACGCATTCACCAGTTGCAGCAGCCGCAGTTACTGGCCTTCAGTGATGAATTGACTCGGCACTGGCAAAACCTTGCCTATGGCCACCACCTCCCCCCGGTCTCAGCCCAGCAGAAATTGTGCAACGATTGGCGTGCCCTGTTCAGTTCGGGAGGCGCCCAATGAACCGGCCATTACTGTGGGTGGGGCTAGTGATGGCGTGCCTGCTTGGAGCGGGCGGCTTTTACGCTTGGAGCAAAGCGATCCCCTATGAAGAAGTGGTGGACCGCGGCCCCTCCCCGGAAGCCATGGCCAACCCTTACCTGGCGGCCGAACACTTTCTGCGCCAGCAAGGCCTGGCCGTGGAACACGCCAATGGCCTGGAACGCCTGACTACCCTGCCCGCCAAGGGCAACAGCCTGTTGTTACTGGGCGAGCGCGGCAACATGTCGCCACGCCAGGTAGGGCAACTCCTGGACTGGGCCAAGTCCGGCGGCCATCTACTGGTAGTCGCCGAGGCCCTGTGGGACGAAGAAGCCGGCAAGAGCGGCGACATGCTGCTCGATCGCCTGCATATCCACCAGGCCCTCAGCGATGAACCTGATGACCCCGCACAGGCCCGCAAAAACAAAGCACCGGACCTGACCAAACTCTATGTCGACAACGACACCGCACCGGCCTATTTCAGTTTCGACACCGACTTCAATCTCATCGACCCCAAGCACCGGGCACAATTTTCAGCCAATAGCGCCAGGTCGAGCCACTTGATGCAACTCGATGTCGGGCAAGGCCGCGTCACGGTGATCACCGACAGCGACCTGTGGAAAACACCGGCTATTGGCAAACACGACAATGCCTGGCTGCTGTGGTACCTGGCCCAGGGCACTGCCGTGACCTTGTTGTTCAACAGCAACGTGGATGACCTGTTCACCCTGCTGCTGCGTTATTTCCCCCAGGCGTTGGTGGCGCTCATTGCCCTGATTGCCCTGGCACTCTGGCAGGCAGGTATGCGCCAGGGCCCAATCCAGGCGCCCGCCCCCAAGGCACGCCGGCAATTGCAGGAGCACCTGAAAGCCAGTGCCGACTTCCTGCTGCGTCGCAGCGGCCAAGGCACACTATTGCAGGCCTTGCAGCGCGACATCCTGCGCGCCGCACGGCGGCGTCATCCCGGCTTTGAACATCTCGACAACACGGAACAGGGGCGAGTACTTGCCCACCTGACGCGCCAACCCTCTCACGTCATCAGCCAGGCCCTCGGCCCACTCCCGGCAAAACGGCTTTCCAGTGCCGATTTCAGCCGGCAGGTGGCGTGCCTGCAAACCCTCAGGAATGCCCTATGAGCGAATTTCCCAGCGCTAACACCCTGCCCGGCGACTCTCTGCAACGTGCTAGCCAGCAGGCCCAGGCCCTGCGCATTGAACTGCGCAAGGCGGTGATCGGGCAGGATCAGGTGATCGATGATGTACTCACCGCGCTGATCGCCGGCGGCCACGTATTGCTCGAGGGTGTCCCCGGGCTGGGCAAGACCTTGCTGGTACGTGCCCTGGCCCGTTGCTTTGACGGCGAATTCGCGCGGATCCAGTTCACCCCGGACCTGATGCCCAGCGATGTCACCGGCCACGCGGTGTACGACCTGCACACCGAGCAGTTCAAGCTGCGCAAGGGACCAGTATTTACCCACTTGTTGCTGGCCGACGAAATCAACCGCGCCCCGGCCAAGACCCAGGCTGCCCTGCTCGAAGCCATGCAGGAACGGCAAGTCACCCTCGAAGGCGAGGCGCTGCCCATCGGCCAGCCGTTCATGGTACTTGCCACGCAAAACCCCATCGAACAGGAAGGCACCTATCCCCTGCCGGAAGCGGAACTGGACCGTTTCATGCTCAAGGTACGCATGGACTACCCCGATGCTCAGCAGGAACTGGATATGGTGCGCGAAGTGACGCGCTCATCACGGGCCGACATGCTGGATGTGCAACCGTTGCGCACCGTGCTGAAGGCCGAGGACGTGCTGCAACTGCAACGGATCGCCAGTGAACTGGCCCTGGATGAACACGTGCTCGACTATGCCGTGCGCCTGGCGCGAGCAACCCGCAGCTGGCCGGGACTGGCCATAGGCGCCGGCCCGCGAGCCTCCATTGCCCTGGTACGCGGCGCCCGCGCACGGGCCTTGTTACGTGCAGGCGAGTTCGTCACACCGGACGACATCAAGGGCTGTGCCCTAGCGGTACTGCGTCACCGGGTACGTCTTGCGCCAGAACTGGATATAGACGGGCTGGAGGTCGACCAGGTGCTCAAGCAGTTGCTGGACCAGATTCCGGCCCCCCGGCAATGACCCGTCCATGAAACCGACCCGTCTGTTATTAGCCTGGCTTAGCGTACTGCTGGGTTTGAGCATCCTGCTGGGCGCTGCGGCAGCCTTGCAGTTCAAGGTACCCGACACCTTGCACTCAATAGCGTGGGGCTTGCTCCTGGCGCTGTTGCTGCTGGCCATGCTGGACGCACTGCGTCTGCGCCGCCGACCCTCGCCACGCGTGCACCGGCAGATGCCCGGCAGCCTGGCGCTGGGCCGCTGGGGCGAAGTACGCCTGTCCTTGGAATATGACTACCCACAGGCGCTGACGGTGCAGGTGTTCGATCACGTCCCCGATGGGCTAAGCGTGGAAAACCTGCCCCAGTCCATCGAATTGCGCCCTGGTGAACGCAGTGAGCTGGGTTATCGCCTGCGCCCCTTGCGGCGTGGGCATTTCACGTTCAGTCGCTGCGAAATCCACCTGCCCAGTCCATTGGGGCTCTGGTCTGCAAGGCGCTTTATCGACGCCGAGGATGCCACCCGCGTCTATCCGGATTTCGCCCGCCTGTACGGGGCACAACTGCTGGGTGTGGATAACTGGCTGAGTCAACTGGGGGTACGCCAACGGCAACGACGAGGATTGGGACTGGAGTTTCATCAGTTGCGCGAGTTTCGTGAAGGCGACAGCCTGCGGCAAATCGATTGGAAAGCTACCGCGCGGCAACGTACCCCCATCGCCCGGGAATATCAGGACGAGCGAGACCAGCAGATCGTGTTCATGCTCGATTGCGGCCGCCGCATGCGCAGCCAGGATGACGAGCTGTCCCATTTCGACCACGCCCTCAATGCCTGCCTGCTCCTCAGTTATGTGGCCCTGCGTCAGGGCGATGCGGTGGGGTTGTGCACCTTTGCCGCTGACCCGCCCCGCTACCTGGCGCCGGTCAAGGGCTGCAGCCAGTTGAACCTGTTACTCAATACGGTCTATGACCTGGACACCACCCGCCGAACCGCCGACTACCAGGCAGCGGCCAGCCAAATGCTGGCCCGGCAGAAACGTCGGGCATTGGTCATTATTGTCAGCAACCTGCGCGATGAAGACGATGAGGCGCTGCTCTCCGCCGTCAAGCGCATCAGTCGCCAACATCGGGTGCTGGTGGCGAGTATGCGTGAGGAAGTACTCGATCGACTGCGCCAATCCCCCGTACAAACCTTGCCCGAAGCCCTGGCCTACAGCGGTACTGTCGACTACCTCAATACTCGGGATGAATTGCATGACCGCATGAACGCCCACGGCCTGTCGCTGTTGGATACGTTGCCATCAGAAATGGGCGCGGCCTTGGTGACACGCTACCTGGGTTGGAAGAAAGCCGGTGTATTCTAAAAAAAGCGCACGACTGCGGCAGGGACAGTAGCCCCCGGCCGCATCGACGACGCGCTGCTTCTAGGCCGAAGCCTGCAAGGGATCAAAACTGAAGTACTGCAACAGCACGTTGATCAGTTGCCCATACTCCTGGGGAGCCTCAAGCACGCTGAACCCGGAATCGTAGTGCTGCGGGTTGATATCTTCATGGCTCCACAGGCAGGTCGCCGTGATGTCGATGGCATGGAACGTGTCGCCAGCTCCGGGTATCTTCAAACACAACTCGAAATCCACATTGACCATCATCGGTAACTGGCTGATCAACATCAGCCCGTCTTCAGAGACGTTACCCAAAAAACCTATGGGTTTGTCGGTGACGCGGTTAAATACTTGCAGGAAATACGGTAGTTGATGCCGCTCGATCCGTCGGTCGGTAAACATGGTGAGATCGCCATCCAGTGGCCATGACTCTGGCCGTGCCAGTGATTCGGAACGAGCGCAATTGCTCGCTCTCCCTGGATCTCGGTGTGACAACGGACAACATTTTGTCACTCGACAGCTGCCGAATCCGGGCCCTGCATCCGTTCGAATAGAAACTTGTACAAACGAACATTGAAAGAATAGCCCAAGACTGGCAACGGGCTAGTGGTTGAATGACGAATGCCATCACAAAGAGGCGGGCCGCGGCTGTGCCACGCTCGCACCGGGGTAATGACCCAGTTGTTGCAAGGTGTCCAGCCTCGCGCGGGCACGGTAGGCGTACTCGCTCGACGGGTATTGGTTAATGATGAATTGATAGGTTTGCACGGCGTCGACGAACAGTTTCTGGCGTTCCAGGCATTGCCCGCGCAACATCGAAACTTCCGGTTGTACATAACGCCGTGTACGGCTCTCGCGGTCGACCTGGGATAGTTCCAAAGTGACGCGCTCGCAATCACCGACCTTGTACGCCCGGTAGGCATTGTTCAAATGGTGGTCCATCGACCAACGGGTGCAGCCGACAACACTGACGGCCAGGGCAGCAATGAGCAAAATTCGCATGAAGGTTCTCCTGTCTTGTGCAGTGTATCGACCCCTCGTCAAAAATCTTCAAGGATGTTCATCTATTCAACCGGCGCGAAAACAAGCGAATCGTCGATAAGTAGTGCAAACGAACAATGACTACAACCAAAGAGCATAGTAGCCTTCCTCAGCGCTTGAACTCAGGAGTCTGTGCATGTCCGTCCGTCGTACCAAAATCGTCGCCACCCTTGGCCCGGCCAGCAACTCGCCGGAAGTCCTCGAACAGCTGATTCTGGCTGGTTTGGACGTTGCCCGTCTGAACTTCTCCCACGGCACCCCGGACGAGCACAAGGCTCGCGCCAAGCTGGTGCGTGACCTGGCCGCCAAGCATGGCCGCTTCGTCGCACTGCTGGGTGACCTGCAAGGCCCGAAAATCCGTATCGCCAAATTCGCCAACAAGCGTATCGAGCTGAAGATCGGTGACAAGTTCACCTTCTCCACCAGCCACCCGCTGACCGAAGGCACCCAGGACGTCGTGGGTATCGACTACCCGGACCTGGTCAAGGATTGCGGCGTCGGTGACGAGCTGCTGCTGGACGACGGTCGCGTGGTGATGCGCGTCGACACCGCTACCCCCACTGAATTGAATTGCACGGTGATCATCGGCGGCCCGCTGTCCGACCACAAAGGCATCAACCGTCGCGGCGGTGGCCTGACCGCGCCAGCCCTGACTGAAAAAGACAAGGCCGACATCAAGCTCGCCGCTGAAATGGAAGTGGACTACCTCGCCGTGTCCTTCCCGCGCGACGCCGCCGATATGGAATACGCCCGTAAACTGCGCGACGAAGCCGGCGGTACCGCCTGGCTGGTGGCGAAGATCGAACGCGCCGAAGCCGTGGCCGATGACGAAACCCTCGACGGCCTGATCAAGGCGTCCGACGCCGTGATGGTTGCCCGTGGCGACCTGGGTGTGGAAATCGGTGACGCCGAACTGATCGGTATCCAGAAGAAGATCATCCTGCACGCACGCCGCCATAACAAAGCAGTGATCGTCGCGACCCAGATGATGGAGTCGATGATCCAGAACCCGATGCCGACCCGCGCCGAAGTGTCCGACGTGGCCAACGCCGTGCTCGACTACACCGACGCCGTGATGCTCTCGGCCGAAAGTGCCGCCGGCCCGTACCCACTGGAAGCCGTGCAGGCCATGGCGCGTATCTGCGTCGGTGCCGAAAAGCACCCGACCAGCAAGACCTCCAGCCACCGCATCGGCAAAGTGTTTGAAAGCTGCGACCAGAGCATCGCCCTGGCAGCCATGTACACCGCCAACCACTTCCCGGGCGTGAAGGCGATCATCGCCTTGACCGAAAGTGGCTACACGCCGTTGATCATGTCGCGTATCCGTTCTTCGGTGCCGATCTACGCGTTCTCCCCGCACCGCGAAACCCAGGCCCGTGCGGCCATGTTCCGTGGCGTGTACACCGTACCGTTTGACCCGGCGTCGTTGCCGCCCCATGAAGTCAGCCAGGCAGCCATCGACGAGCTGATCAAGCGCGGCGTGGTGGAGAAAGGCGACTGGGTTATCCTGACCAAGGGCGACAGCTACCACACCATCGGCGGCACCAACGGCATGAAAATCCTGCACGTTGGCGACCCAATGGTCTGAGTGACAGGCTGAGAAACAAAAGCCCTGCCATGTGAATGGCGGGGCTTTTTGCTTTCCGTGTGGCAGGGAGCAAGTCGAATCGTCGCACCGCCCCTCCCACATCTGGTTAACGCCTATCCATAAACCCCGACAGTGCCGCAATCGCTTCCGGTGACTTCAAGCGCTGCACAAACAGCGCCCCCTCCTCCTCGATCACTTGCCGTAACTGCTCACGGTCCACGCTCTTCATCAACTGCTTGCTCACCTGTACCGCCCCCGGCGCCAGGACTTCAAAGCGCTCGGCCATCTCCCGTGCCTTGGCCAACGCTGCCTCGCCACTGCCCAACGCTTCGGTAGCAATCCCCCACGCTGCCGCTTGTTCGCCAGTAAAACCCTCGCCCAACAACAGCAGTTCAGCCGCCTTCGCGTGCCCCAGCAAACGCGGCAGGATCAGGCTCGCCCCAAACTCCGGACACAGCCCCAAATTGACGAATGGCATGCGCAACCGTGCATCGCGGCTGATGTACACCAGGTCGCAATGCAGCAACAGGGTCGTGCCGATACCCACCGCCGCACCCGCTACGGCTGCGATCACCGGCTTGCGGCAGTTGAGCAGGCTTTTCATGAAGTGAAACGCCGGGCTGTCGAGGTCGCTGGGCGGTTGTTCGAGAAAATCGCCGATGTCGTTGCCGGCGGTAAAACACCCGCTGCTGCCCTGGATCAGCACGGCGTTGATGTCCGGGTCCGCGTCGGCCTGCTCCAACGCCTGGGCCAATTGGCTGTACATGGCTCGCGTCAGGGCGTTTTTCTTGTCCGGGCGATTGAGCAGCAGGGTCAGCAGCCCGCGCTCGCGTTGCAGCAGGATGGCGTCGGTCATGGCGAATCTCACGGCAGTGGAATTCAGCACTCAACCACGGGACAGGAACACATCGGCCAGCAGTTGATTGCGCGGCAGTCCCGCCAGGAACAGGCGCTTGGAGAAGGCCTCGACGCTGACAGGATGCCCGCAGAGTAAGGCCAGCGTTTGCCGGGAAACAAGCCGCAGTTGCGCCAATGCCTGGGCCGACTCGGCCGCAGTCCACAGCTCCACCGTCAGGTTCGGATGACGCGCAGCCAGCTCGGCCAGGGGCCCGGCCAGGTAATGACCGTCGGCATCATGGGCCAGGTGAATCAGGCGGATGGCGCCCTGGTGATCCTGGCGCAACGCCTCGCGCAGCACACCCCACAAAGGGCCCAGGCCGGTACCGGAAGCCAGCAGCCACAGCGGCCGGGATTGCCAGTCGGGATCGTATTGCAGTGCGCCGCCACGCAATTCTCCCAGGCGCAGGCGATCACCCGCCGACAATGCTCGCGCGGCATCGCTGAATGCGCCGGGCTGCCGGCAATCGATATGAAACTCCAGGAAAGCATCCTCCTGAGGCAGGCTGGCCAGGGAGTAAGGCCGTGCCACCTGCCCGGCCCACACCACCAGGTGCTGCCCGGCGCGATACCGCAACCCGCGCTCCGGTTGCAGCCGCAAGCGCAGCACCGAGGCACTCAACCAATCGGCACCCACCACCTGGGCCGGCAAACCGTCACGCAGCGGGTCGAACGCTTCGACCTGCAGATCGCCGATCACCTGGCACTGGCACGCCAGGCGCCAGCCCTCCTGGCGTTGTGCCGGGCTCAGGGCATCGGGCTGCTGGTCCTCGACCTCACCCTGGCACCGCACCAGGCACGCATGGCAACTGCCGGCTCGGCAGCTGTAAGGCACGGCCACACCCGCCTGGTTCAAGACATCCAGCAGGTTGCTGCCGGTGGCTACCGACCAATGGCGTTCGCCGACGTACAGTTCAGGCATGGAAGGACTCAATCACAAGGGGTGCGCACAGGGAATCATGCCTGCGACAGTTTGACCATAGTCGGGTGTATCGGCCACCGTGCCGGGTTATACTGCCGCGCCTTTTTAGCGTCGCGCCTGCACCACTTGGCGTGCCTTGGAAAGGTGGACTCAGCCGACCGATGCACCCCCACTGAGCCCACCTTTATTGAATGTTCCCTTATAGAGGAGCGCGACTCATGACCGTGATCAAGCAAGACGACCTGATTCAGAGCGTTGCCGACGCCCTGCAATTCATTTCCTACTACCACCCCGTTGACTTCATCCAGGCGATGCACGAGGCCTACCTGCGCGAAGAATCGCCGGCAGCCCGTGACTCCATCGCGCAGATCCTGATCAACTCGCGCATGTGCGCCACCGGCCATCGCCCGATCTGCCAGGACACCGGTATCGTCACCGTGTTCGTGCGCGTGGGCATGGACGTACGTTGGGATGGCGCCACCATGGGCCTGGACGACATGATCAACGAAGGCGTGCGTCGCGCCTACAACCTGCCGGAAAACGTCCTGCGTGCATCGATCCTGGCCGACCCGGCCGGCGCACGCAAGAACACCAAGGACAACACCCCGGCCGTGATCCACTACTCCATCGTCCCGGGTAACACCGTGGAAGTGGACGTGGCGGCCAAGGGCGGCGGTTCCGAGAACAAGTCGAAAATGGCCATGCTCAACCCGTCCGACTCCATTGTCGACTGGGTGCTCAAGACCGTTCCGACCATGGGCGCCGGCTGGTGCCCACCGGGCATGCTCGGCATCGGCATCGGCGGCACCGCCGAGAAAGCCGCGGTGATGGCCAAGGAAGTGTTGATGGAATCCATCGACATCCACGAGCTGAAAAAGCGCGGCCCGCAGAACCGTATCGAAGAGATGCGCCTGGAGCTGTTCGAGAAGGTCAACCAACTGGGCATCGGCGCCCAGGGCCTGGGTGGCCTGACCACCGTGCTCGACGTGAAGATCATGGACTACCCGACACACGCCGCTTCGCTGCCGGTGTGCATGATCCCCAACTGCGCCGCCACCCGTCACGCGCACTTCGTGCTCGACGGTTCGGGCCCGGCGTCGCTGGAAGCACCTTCGCTGGACGCCTACCCGGAAATCGTCTGGGAAGCCGGCCCATCGGCCCGTCGCGTCAACCTCGACACCCTGACCCCGGAAGAAGTACAGAGCTGGAAGCCGGGCGAAACCGTGCTGCTCAACGGCAAGATGCTCACCGGTCGCGACGCGGCGCACAAACGCATGGTCGAGATGCTGAACAAGGGCGAAAGCCTGCCGGTGGACCTCAAGGGTCGCTTTATCTACTACGTCGGCCCGGTTGATCCGGTGCGCGAAGAAGTGGTTGGCCCGGCTGGCCCGACCACCGCGACGCGGATGGACAAGTTCACCCGTCAGATCCTCGAGCAAACCGGCCTGCTGGGCATGATCGGTAAATCCGAGCGCGGCCCTACCGCGATCGAAGCAATCAAGGACCACAAGGCCGTGTACCTGATGGCCGTGGGCGGCGCCGCTTACCTGGTGGCGCAAGCCATCAAGAAGTCGCGCGTGGTTGCCTTCGCCGAACTGGGCATGGAAGCGATCTACGAGTTCGACGTAAAAGACATGCCGGTCACCGTTGCGGTGGACAGCAAGGGCGAATCCGTCCACATCACCGGTCCTGCCATCTGGCAGAAAAAGATCAGTGAAAGCCTGGCGGTAGAAGTGCAGTAAGCACTTTCCCGCAAGGATAAAGGCGACTGCGGCCTCATGGCCCAGTCGCCTTTTTTATGGCTCATGCTATGGTGCACTCCCCTTACCGTGCCTGCCTATCACCGTATGATCGTGATCCCTCGTCCCCTGCGCCTGACCTTCTATTCCCTGCTGATCATCGCCGGTGCGTTGCTGGCCGCTGCCTTGGCCACGCGCCATGCCGAACGCCAGGCATTGGTGGACGATGCGGCACGCGCCAACCAGCAACTGGCGCTGTACGCCAACTCCCTGCACACCCTGATCGAACGCTACCGCGCCCTGCCCGCCGTGCTGGCGCTGGACTCGGAGATGATCAACGCGCTCAAAGGCCCGTTGGACGCCAGCACCCAGGATCTGCTCAACCGCAAGCTCGAACGCATCAACGGTGCAGCCCAGTCCTCCACCCTGGAACTGATGGACCGTACAGGCCTGGCCGTGGCCGCCAGTAACTGGAACTTGCCGAGCAGTTACGTCGGGCATAACTACGGGTTTCGGCCGTATTTCAGCCAGACCAAGAGCCAAGGCACCGGTCGCTTTTACGCGGTAGGCGTGACCACAGGGATTCCGGGCTATTTCCTCTCCAGCGCGGTGCTCGATGAACACGAGCAGTTCCTTGGTGCCATGGTGGTGAAGCTGGAGTTCCCTGAGCTGGAGCGCGAATGGGCCCAGGGCAATGACCTGTTGCTGGTCAGCGATGCACGCGGCATCGTGTTTATCGCCAACCAACCGGGCTGGCGTTATCGCAACCTGCACCCGTTGTCGGCCAGCGACCTCGCCGAACTCAAGGCCACCCGCCAATACGACAAGAAACAACTGCAGCCGCTGGACACCCAAACGTTGCAACGTTTCGACGAAAACAGCCACCTGATGCGCGTCAACGGCCCGGATGGCAACGCCAATTACATCTGGGAGTCCCTGCCGCTGAAGGCCGAGGGCTGGACCCTGCACCTGTTGCGCAAACCCCAGTTCGCCTTTGAAGACCAACGCAACGCCGGCCTCGCCGCCGCCGGTTCCTGGCTGGCACTGGTGTTCCTGGCGCTGTTCCTCAGCCAACGCTGGCGCCTGGCCCGTTTACGCCAGCGCAGCCGCGAAGAACTCGAACAGCTTGTGGAGGAGCGCACCCAGGCACTGCGCACCGCCCAGGATGGCTTGGTGCAATCGGCCAAGCTGGCGGCGCTGGGGCAGATGTCCGCCGCCCTCGCCCATGAGATCAACCAGCCACTGACCGCCCAGCGCATGCAGTTGGCGACCCTGCGGTTACTGCTGGACCACGGTCGGGTGGACGACGCCTACAAGGCCCTGACCCCGCTGGACGATATGCTCACACGCATGGCTGCGCTGACCGGCCACCTCAAGACCTTTGCGCGCAAAAGCCCCAGCGGCCTGCGCGAACGCCTGGACCTGGCCACCGTGGTCGACCAGTCCCTGCACCTGCTCGACGCACGCTTGCGTGATGAAGCAATCGGCACCGTGCTGGACCTGGCCCGCCCCGCCTGGGTACGTGGCGATGCGATCCGCCTCGAACAGGTGCTAATCAATCTGCTGCGCAACGCCCTCGACGCCATGGCCGACAAACCACGCAAGCGCCTGGAAATCCGCCTGCACGCCGATCAGCAACTGTGGCAACTCACGGTCAGCGACAGCGGCGGCGGGATTGCCGAAGAGCACCTCAACAGCGTGTTCGACCCGTTCTTCACCACCAAGCCGGTGGGCGACGGGCTCGGCTTGGGTCTGGCAGTTTCCTACGCTATCGTGCACGAATTGGGCGGTCGCCTGGTCGCCAGTAACCGTGGCGACGGCGCGGTATTTACCCTGACCTTGCCTATCGCGCTGGAGACACCCGACTTATGTTGAACGCGGTGATTGTGGTCGATGACGAAGCCAGCATTCGTACGGCCGTCGAGCAATGGCTGAGCTTGTCGGGGTTCGAGGTGCAGTTGTTCAGCCGCGCCGAGGCCTGCCTGGCGCAACTGCCCAGGGACTTTCCCGGGGTCATCCTGAGCGACGTGCGCATGCCCGGACTCAGCGGCCTGGAGCTGCTGGCCGAAGTGCAACGCCGTGACGCCGACCTGCCGGTCATCCTGCTGACCGGGCATGGCGATGTACCGATGGCCGTCGAAGCCATGCGCGACGGCGCCTACGACTTCCTGGAAAAACCCTTCAGCCCCGATGCCTTGCTCAACAGCCTGCGCCGCGCGCTGGACAAGCGCAGGCTGATCCTCGAAAACCGCCGCCTGCACCAACAAGCTGATCATCGAGCGCAGCTGGAATCGAGCCTGCTCGGTGTGTCCCGTGGCTTGCAGAACCTGCGCCGCCAGGTACTCGACCTGGCGAGCTTGCCGGTCAACGTCCTGATCCGTGGCGAGACCGGCAGCGGCAAGGAGCTGGTCGCCCGCTGCCTGCATGACTTCGGCCCACGCGCGAAAAAACCGTTCGTGGCGCTCAATTGCGCGGCGATCCCCGAGCAGTTGTTCGAGGCCGAACTGTTCGGTCACGAAAGCGGCGCCTTTACCGGCGCCCAGGGCAAGCGCATCGGCAAACTGGAGTACGCCCATGGCGGCACGCTGTTCCTCGATGAAATCGAAAGCATGCCCCTCGCCCAGCAAGTGAAGCTGTTGCGCGTACTGCAGGAGCAAAAGTTAGAGCGGTTAGGCTCCAACCAGAGCATCCACGTGGACTTGCGCATTATCGCCGCCACCAAGCCGGACCTGCTGGAAGAAGCCCGCGCCGGGCGCTTTCGTGAAGACCTGGCCTATCGGCTCAACGTTGCACAACTGCGCCTGCCGCCTCTGCGCGAGCGCCGCGAAGACATTCCGCTGCTGTTCGACCACTTTGCCCAAAGCGCCGCCGAGCGCCTGGGCCGCAGCGTCGAACCGCTGAGCGGCGTGCAACTGGGGCGCCTGCTCAGCCATGACTGGCCGGGCAATGTGCGCGAGTTGGCCAACGTCGCCGAACGTCAGGTGTTGGGCCTTGGCGAGCCGGAGCCAGAAGGGATCGAAGCCGGGCAATCGTTGGCCGCGCAGCAGGAGGCGTTCGAGGCCCATTGCCTGAAGGCTGCATTGACCCGGCATAAAGGCGACATCAAGGCGGTGCTGGCGGAGTTGCAACTGCCACGGCGCACCTTCAACGAAAAGATGCAGCGCCATGGGTTGGCCAGGGACATGTTCCTGAAAGATGAATGAGCGGATTTCCGCTCACCCCCCTAAAAAACATCAGCGACTTTCCGCTCAAAATAAACCCCAGACCCTTCTAGACCGGACCTTCATCTATCTGGCACAGCTCCTGCTATAGCCCCAGCCAGGCTGCGCTCGCGCCGCTCCATAAAAACAACTAGATGAAGGATCCTTCAATGGATAACTCCAACACCTTGCCTCTGGGGTCGGCGGCCGCGCCGGCTAAAGAACGCTCCACCTCCAGCCGGATCAAATCGATCTTCAGCGGGTCGGTCGGCAACATGGTCGAGTGGTACGACTGGTACGTCTACGCCGCTTTCTCGCTGTACTTCGCCAAAGCCTTCTTCCCGAAAGGCGACACCACCGCCCAATTGCTCAACACCGCCGCGATCTTCGCCGTGGGCTTCCTGATGCGCCCGATCGGTGGCTGGCTGATGGGCCTGTACGCCGACCGTGCGGGTCGTAAAGCGGCTCTGATGGCTTCGGTCCTGTTGATGTGCTTCGGCTCATTGATCATCGCCCTGAGTCCCGGTTACGAAACCATCGGCGTCGGCGCGCCGATCCTGCTGGTATTCGCGCGTCTGCTGCAAGGCTTGTCGGTCGGTGGCGAATACGGCACCTCGGCCACCTACCTGAGTGAAATGGCGACCAAGGAACGTCGCGGCTTCTTCTCCAGCTTCCAGTACGTGACCCTGATCTCCGGCCAGCTCATCGCCCTGGCGGTACTGATCGTGCTGCAACAAGTGCTCACCACCGAGCAACTGTACGACTGGGGCTGGCGTATCCCGTTCGCCATCGGCGCCCTGTGCGCAGTGGTCGCGCTGTACCTGCGTCGCGGCATGGAAGAAACCGAGTCGTTCACCAAGAAGGAAAAAGCCAAGGAAAGCGCCATGCGCACCTTGATGCGCCACCCCAAGGAACTGATGACCGTGGTCGGCCTGACCATGGGCGGTACCCTGGCCTTCTACACCTACACCACCTACATGCAGAAGTACCTGGTGAACACCGTCGGCATGAGCATTTCCGACTCCACCACCATCTCGGCGGCAACGCTGTTCCTGTTCATGTGCCTGCAACCGATTGTCGGTGGGCTGTCGGACAAAGTCGGCCGTCGGCCGATCCTGATCGCCTTCGGCATCCTCGGCACCCTGTTCACCGTGCCGATCCTCACCACCCTGCACACGATCCAGACCTGGTGGGGCGCGTTCTTCCTGATCATGGCGGCGCTGATCATCGTCAGCGGCTACACCTCGATCAACGCAGTGGTCAAAGCTGAACTGTTCCCGACCGAAATCCGCGCCCTGGGCGTGGGCCTGCCGTATGCGCTGACCGTGTCGATCTTCGGCGGTACCGCTGAATACATCGCGCTGTGGTTCAAGAGCATCGGCATGGAAACCGGTTACTACTGGTACGTGACCGCGTGTATCGCGGTGTCGCTGGTGGTCTATGTGACCATGAAGGACACGCGCAAGCATTCGCGGATTACCACGGACTAACGGTTGAATGCAGTAACAAATGTGGGAGCGGGCTTGCCTGCGATGGCGGTGGACCAGCCAGGGTTGTATTAGCTGAAACACTGCCATCGGGGGCAAGCCCCCTCCCACATTTTGAATCAGGACACCTCTGCTACCGGGCTCCGGCCATACCGACGCTGTGCATACGACGCCCCGGCAATCACCACCACCAGCACCGCCGCCAATACCGCCGATGATCCAATGGTGCCGAAATTCCACCGCCCCTTTCATGGGACCTGGTCAGGAAGTCGCCCAGGGTCGCCAAATTCCATAGGATCGATGGAAATTCGTCGCCGTGGATTGCACTATGGCTGCCTCCCAGAACCCCGCAGCAGGAACCCCGGCCATGTCTGACGCTATCCACTTCTACGAACCGGCCAACGGCCACGGCCTGCCACACGACCCGTTCAATGCCATTGTCGGGCCACGGCCGATTGGCTGGATTTCATCCCACGACAGCAACGGGCGCCTGAACCTGGCGCCCTACAGTTTCTTCAATGCGTTCAACTACATTCCGCCGATCATTGGGTTTTCCAGCGTCGGGCGTAAAGACAGCCTGAACAACATCGAACAGACCGGCGAGTTTGTGTGGAACCTGGCCACCCGCCCGTTGGCCGAGCAGATGAACCAGAGCTGCGCGGCCGTCTCGCCGGATGTGAATGAGTTCGAGTTGTCCGGCCTGACGCCGGTGGCGTCGAAAATCATTGGCGTACCGCGGGTGGGCGAGAGCCCGGTTTCGTTCGAGTGCAAGGTGACGCAGATCATCCAGCTGCAGCGCGCTGACAAACAGCTGGTACCAAGCTGGCTGGTGCTGGGCGAGGTGGTCGCGGTGCACATTGCCAAGTGGTTGCTCAAGGATGGGGTGTACGACACCGCCGCCGCCGAGCCGATTTTGCGCGGTGGCGGCCCGGCGGATTACTTCCAGCTGGGGCCGGAGGCGTTGTTCAAGATGTACCGCCCAGGCGCCAGCAAACCCTGACTGAAATACAGTCAAAAAGTGGGAGGGGGCTTGCCCCGATGGCAATGGCACATTCAACCTCTTTGTTGACTGACACACTGCTATCGGGAGCAAGCCCCCTCCCACATTAGATTGTCAGCGTTGTTCAGCTGGCGGCGCTCGCCCAGGTCAGTTGACCCTCTTCATCCACACCGATCAACCGTTCAAGCTGCACGGTGGCTGCATCATCGGCATCGGAGGCAGTCTTGAACGTCTGTCCATCCAGGATCTTGTGAAACTGCGGTGCGCCCATGCCATCCAGTGCCTTGACGGCGACGGCGGCGCTGTAGCCCCCTTCACCCGGTACTACGGCGGAAACGGCTTCGTGGTGGGCAAATTGTTTACGTGCCATGTTGCAGGTCCTGGCCAATGGAAAAGTGGGCCATTCTAACCATTAACCGGCCAGTTGCAGGTACTCGCCGTAGGCATTGGCGGCAGAGGCATCGGTGAAGGTCTGGAAGTCCATGCTGCGCACGACCATGTCGTTCAACAGCTCGGTAAAGATCATCAGGGCCGGCGAGTTGAAGTAGGCGCTCATCGCCTGCTCGCTGCTCCAGAAACCCGAGATCAACCAGACATCGGGATCGACCTGGGAATGCTGCAACGAGAACTGCAGGCAACCCTGAGCCTGACGGCCCGGTTCGATCAAACTGCTCAAGCGTGCACCCAGTTCGGTGCTGCACCCGGTGCGGGCGCGGATAAAGGCCATATGGCTTGCGGGAATGGGGGTGGACATGTTCGACTCTCCCGTTGAGAAGTGATGCTCGGCAAGCACTGTGAGGGCGTGTTGCCACAGGATCAAAGATAACGGCGCGGGTGCGGGCGCGGTTAGTCAATTCCTGCAGGCTTATTGCACAATCCTGCGAGAAGCGTAGACAGGACGTTCGGCCCGCCGGTTTATTCCACAGACCAACGCCTTATTTCAGGGAGTTGACAGCCCCGGCGCTTGCCTGATTCACGCGGTGTCGCAGGATCAGGCAAGGATTGTGCAGAATCGACCTAACACTGTTTGAAAAGCCGCCGCTAAGCTGAGCCCATCAAAAAAGCATGCAGAGGACGCCTTATGCCGTCGCCCGAACATCAGTCCATGCCCCTCGACGCCGAGACGGAAAAACAGCGCGCCGAGCTGGCGAGCATCGTGCATCGCCATACCTGGGAAGACGGCTCCTATGGCACCGCGATTACGTCACTGTTCCTGAACCGCCACAACACGCCGCGTGACTTCATGCCGGTGCTGGTGGAGCCTGCGTTGTGCATCCTCGCCAACGGCAGCAAGGAAGTGCGCCTGGCCGACGAAATCTTTGCCTACGACCCGCTCAATTACTTGGTGTTCTCGGTGGCGATGCCGGTGGCCGGGCGGATCATCGATGCCACGCCGGAAGATCCGAACCTGTCAGTGCGCATCAATATCGACCCGGCGCAGCTCACCGCCTTGATCGCCGAGGCCGGCCCCATGGGCGTGCCCACGCGCCCGACATCGCGCGGGATGTATGTGGACCGCATCGACCCCCAGTTGCTCGACGCCGTGCTGCGCCTGGCGCGCCTGCTGGATACGCCCAAAGACATCGCCATGCTGGCGCCGCTGATCAATCGTGAAATTCTCTACCGCCTGCTGCGCGGGCCGCAGGGTTATCGCCTGTATGAAATTGCCGTGGCCAATAGCCAAAGCCATCGCGTCAGCCAGGCGATCAAGTGGCTCAATGGCAACTACGAACAACCGTTGCGCATCGATGACCTGGCCAAGGAAGTGAACCTCAGCGTCTCGACCCTGCATCACCGTTTCAAGGCGATTACGGCCATGAGCCCGCTGCAGTACCAGAAACAGCTGCGTTTGCAGGAGGCACGTCGGCTGATGATTGCCGAAGGGCTGGAAGCGTCGGCGGCAGGGTATCGGGTGGGGTATGAAAGCCCGTCGCAGTTCAGCCGGGAGTACAGCCGGTTGTTTGGGGCACCGCCGCTGAGGGATTTGGCCAGACTGCGCCAAAGCGTCTGACCCACATTTGCCCAACCGTGTATTTCAGTCCAGGGTCCGGGGCAATTGCAACGTCACCCGCAAGCCCCCCTCACGCAAATTCTGCAAGCTCACTTCACCGCCATGGCTGTGCGCGATGTTACGGGCAATACCCAAGCCCAAACCGTAACCCTGCTGCTGGCCGGCCAGGCGAAAGTGCGGTTCGAAGACCTGTTCCAGGCGCTGTTCCGGCACACCAGGGCCTTCATCGTCGACGTGGAGGATGAACTCTGCGCCATCGTCCTCGATACGCAAATGGGCGTTCTGCCCATACTTCAAGGCATTGTCGATCAGGTTGCCGATGCAGCGCTTGAGCGCCAGCGGCTTGCCCGGATAAGCCGCCACCGCTGCGCCGTCCAAGGTGACCCGGCCGTTACCGTTGGGCGCCACATAAGGCTCCACCAGGCATTCGAGCACATGGTTGAGGTCGACCGGCTGGATGTTCTCGTGGATATCGGTGTCTTTCACACATTGCAGCGCGCCTTTGACCAGCAATTCCAGCTCATCCAGGTCGCGGCCGAACTTGGTTTGCAGGTTCTCATCTTCAAGCAGTTCCACGCGCAGGCGCAGACGGGTAATCGGTGTGCGCAGGTCGTGGGAAATTGCGCTGAACAACTGGCTGCGCTCCGTGAGGTAACGGCTGATGCGTTCGCGCATGGCATTGAACGCGCGGCCCACTTCCACCACCTCACTGCCGCCGCCTTCGGCCACCGGTTCCACATCGGCACCCAGGGACATGTCCCGCGCCGCCCGCGCCAGGCGCTTGAGCGGCCGGCTTTGCCAGTGCACCAGCAGGCCGATGAACAGCAGCAAAAAGCCGCTGGTCAGCACGATAAACCACACCTGCTGGGACGGCAGGCCCTGTTCTTCCAGGCTGGTGTAGGGCTCGGGCAACAGCGAAGCGATGTACAGCCATTCGCCGGGGGCGAGTTCGATCTGGGTGACCAGTACCGGCGGGTTGACGGGTTCCAGGGTCAGCGCGTAATGCGCCCAGGAGCGCGGCAACTCATCCAGTTTCAAGCCGGCGTTGAAGATGCGCAGGTCTTCAGCGCTGACGAACTCCACCGAGATTGGCACGTTGGCGCCCAGGGTCTGGCGCAGGACTTCATCCACGGCCACCAGCACCGCCTGTTTACGAGGGGTTTGCGGCAGCACTTGCATGTCCAGTGGCCGGTCATTGAGGGTCACGACAAAACGGGTGCCGCCCATGCTGCGCAACTGGTCAAGGACCAACGGCCGATAGGCCACCGGCAACGAACGGAAATAACTCACACTGGCGGTCATCGAGTGCGCCAGGCTACGTGCGCTGGTGACCAGGCCTTCGAGCTGGGTGGCACGCAACTGCGAAACCCAGATCACGCTGGACAGCGCCTGGGCGAACAGCACCGCGAGCAAGGTCAGCAGCAACATGCGCCCCAGCAATGAGCGCGGGACCGGGAGGCGCCGGCGACGCTCGGTTAGCAGTTCAGTGGGCATTGCCGGCAACCACGCTGGCTGCCAGTTGATAACCGCTGCCGCGCACGGTGCGGATCAGCCTCGGGGGTTTTTCGGTATCGCGCAGGCGTTGACGCAGGCGGCTGACAGCCATGTCGACGATCCGGTCCAGCGGCATCAGGTCACGGCCACGGGTGGCATTGCCGATGGTGTCACGGTCGAGAATCTGTTGCGGGTGATCGAGAAACAGCTTGAGCAGGGCAAAGTCGGCACCGGAGAGGATCACCTCTTCGCCATCCACGTGGAACAGCCGGTGACTGATCATGTCCAGACGCCATTCATCGAACACCAGCACATCGCCATTTCCGCTGCGCTCCTGGCCGAACTGGCAGCGACGCAACAGGGCTTTGATCCGTGCCTGCAACTCGCGGGGGCTGAACGGCTTGCCGATATAGTCGTCGGCCCCCAGTTCCAGGCCGATCACGCGGTCGGCTTCGTCGGAACTGGCGGTGAGCATGATGATCGGTACCTGCGCCTGGCGCGGGTGCTGGCGAATCCAGCGGCAGAGACTGAAACCGTCTTCGTCCGGCAGCATCACATCGAGGATGACCAGGTCGCACGGTGCCTCGTTCATCGCCTGGCGGAACCCCGCGCCGTCCGGCACGCCACGCACCTGGAAACCGGCGCGACTGAGGTAGGTTTGCAGCAATTCGCGGATTTCCTGGTCGTCATCGACGAGGAGAATCGATTTACTGATTACGCTCACGGGGTCCTCCTTGTTGTTATAGGTGATGCGGATCAGGCAAACGCCTGTTCCAATGCGACGCCAGCCCCGGTCAACCCGGAATACGGCGCGGTCACCAACCACACCGGAATGCCTTTGAAGTAGTCGCTCATGCAGCCTTTGTCACTGAAGCTCTTGGCAAATCCGCTGTTGATGAAAAAGTCGGCAAACCGCGGAATCACCCCACCCACGATATACACACCCCCGCGCCCACCGGTGGTCAGCACATTGTTGCCCGCTACCCGGCCCAGCCAGATGCTGAATTGATCCAACACTTCCATGGCCACTGGGTCGCCGGCCAGGCCCGCCGCCGTGATGGCTTCGGGCGTGTCGAGCACCGGTGTGTGGCCATCGACCGCACAAATCGCCCGGTACAGCCGCGGCAGACCGCCACCGCTCAAGGCGGTTTCGGCGCTGACGTGGCCGATCTCGTTGTATATTTGCTGCCACAGCTGGGTTTCCCGTGGGCTGCTCAGGGGCAGGTCGACGTGGCCGCCCTCTCCTGGCAACGCCGCGTAACGACCTGCGCCGAGGTCCAGCAGGGTACCGACACCCAGGCCGGTGCCCGGACCGATTACCACCGCCGGACGCAACGGTTCCGGCGTGCCTTCGCAGACCACGCGGAATTCGTCGGGTTTAAGGCGAGTCATGCCCAGGGCCATGGCCGAGAAGTCATTCACCAGCAGCAGCTCATCCACTTGCAAGGCCTGGCAAAACGCAGTCTTGCTCAGGCGCCAGTGATTGTTGGTGAATTTAAATTCATCCCCGCTCACCGGCCCGGCGACGGACAGGCACACCGCACCGATGTCGCCGATTTGCAGGCCTTCTTCCTTGAGATAGACCTTGATCGCGTCCTCAGGGCTTTGGTGATCAGCCGTGGCATGCACCCGAATCGAATGCAGTGCCTGATCTCGCCACAACGCAAAACGGGCGTTGGTACCCCCGATGTCACCGACCAGCGCTAGCTTCACTTAAGCGTCTCCAAGGCAGAGGTAAAGGCGCTGGCGCCCTGCTCTGCGGAGCTTGCGGCCAAGCGCATAAATGCAAACAGCTCGCGACCGGCCCCCACGTTATTGCCCAACAGGCCCGTGGCAGGCGTGCGCGCTGCAAATTCTTCGGCGTCCACCTTAAGCTCCAAGGTGCCTTTGACGCCATCGACGCGAATGATATCGCCATCTTTGACCCGTGCCAGTGGCCCGCCGCTCTGGGCTTCGGGGTTGACGTGAATCGCGGCGGGGATCTTACCCGACGCGCCGGACATACGCCCGTCTGTCACCAGTGCGACTTTGAAGCCACGGTCCTGTAACACACCGAGGAACGGCGTCATCTTGTGCAGTTCCGGCATGCCGTTGGAGCGCGGGCCCTGGAAGCGCATGACCGCGACGAAGTCTTTTTCCAGCTGGCCGGCCTTGAACGCATCGGCCAGGTCCTGCTGGTCCTGGAACACCACCGCCGGTGCTTCGACAATCTGGTGCTCCGGGGCAACGGCGGAAACTTTCATCACGCCCCGGCCGAGGTTGCCTTCCATCACACGCAGGCCACCTTCCGGCGAGAACGCGCGCGCCACGGGGCGCAGGATGGTTTCGTCGAGGCTTTCGATCGGGCCGTCGCGCCAGACCAGCTCGCCATCGACCAGGAACGGTTCCTGGACGTAGCGGCTCAGGCCCTTGCCGGCCACGGTATTGACGTCGTCGTGAAGCAGGCCGGCTTCGAGCAGCTCGCGAATCAGGAACGACATGCCGCCCGCCGCCTGGAAGTGGTTGATGTCGGCCTTGCCGTTTGGATACACGTGGGACAGGGTCGGCACCACCTCGGAGAGGTCGGCCATGTCGTCCCAAGTGAGGATGATGCCCGCCGACATGGCGATGGCCGGCATGTGCAGGGTGTGGTTGGTGGAGCCGCCCGTAGCGTTGAGCGCAACGATGGCGTTGACGATGGATTTCTCATCGACGATCTCGCCGATCGGCGTGAAGTTGCCGTTGGCCTTGGTCAGGCGCGTGACCTGGTGCGCGGCTTCGCGGGTCAGGGCGTCACGCAGCGGCGTGTACGGGTTGACGAACGAAGCGCCCGGCAAGTGCAGGCCCATCACTTCCATGAGCAGTTGGTTGGTGTTGGCGGTGCCGTAGAACGTGCAGGTGCCGGGGCTGTGGTAGGACTTCATCTCCGATTCCAGCAGCTCTTCGCGAGTGGCCTTGCCTTCGGCGTAGCGCTGGCGCACGTCGGCCTTCTGCTTGTTGGAGATGCCCGACGGCATCGGCCCGCCGGGTACGAAGATCATCGGCAGGTGGCCGTAGCGCAGCGCGCCCATCATCAGGCCTGGCACGATCTTGTCGCAGATGCCCAGCATCAGCGCGGCGTCGAACATGTTGTGGGACAGCGCTACCGCCGTGGACATGGCGATGACTTCACGGCTGAGCAGGCTCAGCTCCATGCCGGGCTCGCCTTGGGTCACGCCGTCGCACATGGCGGGGGTGCCGCCGGCGAACTGACCGACCGAGCCGACTTCGCGCAGGGCTTTCTTGATCTGTTCAGGAAAATGTTCGTACGGCTGATGCGCCGAGAGCATGTCGTTATATGACGAAACAATTGCCACGTTGGCGGCGTTCATCATGCGCAGGCTATTTTTATCTTCGGTGCCGCAACCGGCCACGCCATGGGCGAAGTTGGCGCATTGCAGCTTGCCGCGCATCGGACCGTCGCTGGCTGCGCCGCGAATGAGCGCAAGGTAAGCTTCACGAGTGGCGCGGCTGCGGGCGATAAGCCGTTCGGTGACCTCAAGGACGCGGGGATGCATGTGTAGAACTCCAGGCTAACGGATGTGGCGACCTGAGTGTCTATGCTGATCAAACGCCCGCAGCTCATGGGATGGCAGAGAGTCGTTTGGATCATCGGACCAGTTGATTCAGGTCACTCGTTGTAGATTGAACAAAATATTGCCACTAAAAAGGCTTGTTTTCTATTTTTATGCGAATAATCTTGTAATTCTTACAACAAATCGACGACAGGCACTTTCCAATGACTCTT
The DNA here is from genome assembly GCF_024809815.1 of Pseudomonas sp. BIGb0381. Classification (NCBI taxonomy): domain Bacteria; kingdom Pseudomonadati; phylum Pseudomonadota; class Gammaproteobacteria; order Pseudomonadales; family Pseudomonadaceae; genus Pseudomonas; species Pseudomonas sp. BIGb0381. The sequence continues at coordinate 139,267 of NZ_JANUEN010000003.1, read as the reverse complement.
CGTATCGCAATCAATGGTTTTGGCCGTATCGGCCGTAATGTCCTGCGCGCACTGTATACCCAAGGCTATCGCCAGGATTTGCAGATCGTCGCCATCAATGATTTGGGCGACAGCTCGATCAACGCCCACCTGCTTAAATACGACACCGTGCATGGCACTTTCGATGCAGAGGTCGCCCACGATCAGGAAAGCCTGACCGTCAATGGTGACCGGATTGCCGTCAGTGCCATTCGCAACCCGGCCGACCTGCCGTGGGCGGCGCACAAGGTCGACGTGGTGTTCGAATGCACCGGCCTGTTCACCGACCGTGACAAGGCTGCCGCCCATATTAGCGCCGGTGCACGCAAGGTGATCATCTCCGCCCCCGCCAAAGGCGCGGACGCGACCGTGGTCTACGGCGTGAACCACGACATCCTGCGTCAATCCCACCAGATCATCTCCAACGCGTCGTGCACCACCAACTGCCTGGCGCCGGTTGCCCAGGTGCTGCACCGTGAGCTGGGCATCGAAAGCGGCTTGATGACCACGATTCATGCCTACACCAACGACCAGAACCTGACCGACGTCTACCACACCGACCCGTACCGCGCGCGCTCGGCCACCCAGAACATGATCCCGAGCAAGACCGGCGCTGCCGAAGCGGTCGGCCTTGTACTGCCGGAACTGGCAGGCAAGCTGACCGGCATGGCCGTGCGTGTGCCGGTGATCAACGTGTCGCTGGTGGACCTCACCGTGCAGCTGAAGAAAGAAGCCACTGCCGATGAAGTCAACGCGCTGCTCAAAGAAGCCAGCCAACACTCGAAGATCCTCGGCTATAACACCCTGCCGCTGGTTTCCAGTGACTTCAACCACAACCCGCTGTCGTCGATCTTCGACGCCAACCACACCAAGGTCAGCGGCAAGTTGCTGAAAGTACTGGCCTGGTATGACAACGAGTGGGGCTTCTCGAACCGCATGTTGGATAACTGCCTGGCGCTGTGCAACGCCGAATAATGCGGTCCTGTGGGAGGGGCCAGTCGAATCGTCGCACTGCCCTCCCCCCACATTTGTTCTATGTAGACCCAGAGAAATAGCCACTTGCCATTTGAGTTGATGATAAGCATTATCATTAACTGCAAATCGGTCTGGTATCACTGTGAGCCAATCTCGCTTCAACCAAGTCTTTCTCACCCAACGGGTGATTCTGCTACGCACCTTGCAGCGGATGGTGAATAACCACAGCACCGCCGAGGACCTGTTGCAGGAAACCTACTTGCGCGTCACCCGAGCCCTCAGCGAGCGGCCGATCGATCACCTCGAACCCTTCGTCTACCAAACCGCGCGTAACCTGGCGCTGGATCACTTGCGTTCGCGCAGGATTCAGGCGCGCACGCTGCAGGAAGATGTACCGCTGGACATCCTGCAAAGCGTCGCCGCCCCCACCAGCACCCCCGAAGACGCAACCCAGGCCGAGCAATTGCTTGAGCACCTGAGCATCAGCCTCGGCCAGTTGAGCGCGCGCCAGCAGCAGATTTTCATCCTCAGCCGCCTGCACGGTTGCAGTTACCAGGAGATCGCCGATCAGTTGGACGTGTCCTTGAGCACCGTGCAAAAGGAACTGAAACTGATCATGGCTATTTGCGTAGGTGTGGCCGAAAGACTGGATCAGCCTTAAGCTTCAGCCGACAGAAGAGTGGACCCAAGCTGTAGGAAAGATGAATAGAACGTGGCGAAGACCCGAGGAACACCGTGACGGACCCGAATAAACTGCGCCCCCATGAGCTGGCTCATGAGGTGTTGCAAGACACGGCTATGGACCAAGCCCTCGACTGGCTGATCGCCTTGCAGTGCCCAGCGCCTGGGCAGCAGGCCGAGTTTGAAGCCTGGCTGGCCCAAGACCCCGCTCACGTCCACGCCTTCGGCAAGGCCCAGGCCGCTTGGGGTGGCGCGCCGGTGCACAGCGCCGCCGTCGCCCTGGCCGCGCCGCGCAAGCCCAGCGGCTGGCGCCGGATCAAGCCGCACTGGAAGCCGCTGGCCACCGCCGCCGTGCTGTTGATCGGCCTGTTCAGCTTCAGCAACCTGCCGGTGCGCCTGCAAGCCGACCATCTCACGGTGGTGGGCGAACGCCAGCGCCTGCAATTGGACGATGGATCGAAAGTGTTGCTGAACACCAATTCGGCGTTTTCCAGCAGCATCAAGGACCACCAGCGCATCGCCCGCCTGTACCAGGGCGAAGCCTTTTTCGAAATCATGCCCGGCCATGGCCTGCCCCTGGAAATCGACGCCGGCCCCGTGCGCGCCAGCGTGCGGGATACCGCCTTCGCCGTGCGCTACCTCAACGGCGAAGCCCAGGTGCAGGTGCAGCGCGGCGATGTCGACCTGAGCAACACCGTCGACGATGCCCGCGTACGCCTGAGCGCGGGCGAAAGCATCCGCATCGGGCCCAAGGGCTTTGGCCAACCGGCCAGGCTGGATGCCAACAAGGATCTGGCCTGGGTCCAAGGCCGGCTGATTTTCGAAAACTGCCCGATGAGCGAAGTGCTCGCCGAGCTGCGTCGTTACTACCCCGGCTGGATCGTCAACACCAACGACAAGCTCGCCAGCGTTGCCGTCACCGGCAATTACCGCCTCGACCAACCCCTGGATGTGGTGCGCTCCCTGGCCCACATCACCTCAGCGAAGTTGTCGGAATACCCCGCGCTGGTCATCCTCAACTAAATGAGAATTATTTTTACTCGATAGCCCTCGACGGTACGTCTCGTCTTAGCCAATGCAACTGATTCCTATTTGGTTCGGTTCGCAACTATAAGATTCGTACCTTCCGGAGCGCTCTCGATGTCCTCTCGTTTCAACCGCCGGTCCTCCTCGCCCGTGCTGTCGTTGCTGACCGCCGCCATCCTGCTGGCCGGTTCACCAGTGATGACCGCGACGGCCGCCGAACCTGCCGCCCGCAGCCACGGCAACTACAGTTTCAGCATCGAGCAACAGCCGCTGGTCTCGGCGCTGAACGCCTTTACCAGCGTAACCGGCTGGCAAGTCGGCCTGCCCGCCGAGCTGGGCCAGGGCGTGTCGTCCCCTGGCGTGCGCGGCGCACTGTCGCCGGAGAAAGCCCTGGACCGGCTGTTGGTGGGGACCAACCTGAGCTACCGCAAGCTGGGCAATAACAACATCGTCCTGGAAAAGCGCACAGCGGGCAGCACCCTCAACCTGCAACAGGTGACCATCAGCGCCACCCGTAACGAACAGGATGTGAACAGCGTACCGAGCACCGTCAGCGTGCAGGATCGCCAAGAGCTGGACCGCCAGAACGTCAACAACATCCGCGAACTGGTGCGCTACGAGCCCGGCGTCTCGGTGGGCGGCGCTGGCACCCGTGCCGGCAATGCCGGGTTCAACATCCGCGGTATCGACGGCGACCGTATCCTCACCCAGGTGGACGGTGTGGAAGTGCCCGACAACTTCTTCAACGGCCCCTACGCCAAGACCCGCCGCAACTACGTCGACCCGGAGATCGTCAAGCGCGTCGAGATCCTGCGCGGCCCAGCCTCGGCGCTGTACGGCAGCAGCGCCATCGGCGGCGCCGTGAGTTACTTCACCCTCGACCCGGACGACATCATCAAGCCCGGCCAGGACGTCGGCGCACGCCTGAAGACCGGCTACAGCTCCGCCGATGACAGCTGGCTCACCTCCGGCACCGTCGCCGGCCGCGTGCAGGACTTCGACGGTTTACTGCACCTGAGCCAGCGCAATGGCCATGAGACCGAGTCCTACGACGGCAACAACGCCACCGGCCTGGCCCGTACCGGCGCCAACCCCGAGGATGCGCGCACCACCAACGTGCTGGCCAAGCTCGGCTGGAACTATGGCAATGACAACCGCTTGGGCCTGACCTATGAAAAGTACAAGGATGATCGCGACGTCAACCTGAAGAACGCGGTGGGCGGCCCGTTCATCGGCGGCCGAGGCTTCAACCTCTACCGAGATCGTCGTGGTAACGACACCATTACCCGTGAACGTTTCGGCCTGGAAAACAGCTTCGCCCTTGAGTCGCCGATTGCCGACCGGATCAAGACCAGCCTCAATTACCAGATCGCCAAGACCGACCAGACCACTGCCGAGATCTATCAGTCAGGTCGTCGTGTCCTGCGCACCCGCGACACGCTGTACCAGGAAAAACAGTGGATTTTCGATGCCCAGTTGGACAAAGCGTTCAGCCTCGGTGAAACCGATCACCAAGTGACCTATGGCACCACCCTCAAGCAGCAGAAAGTCACAGGCTCGCGCGAGGGCGGCGCGACCTGTGTGGCCGTCGGCAGTGGCTGCACCGCCATCGGCGCGCCCAGCCCGATTGCCACTGACAGCGTGAAGAAGTCCAGCGACTTCCCCGACCCGACCATCAACACGTATTCGCTGTTCGCACAGGACCAGATCACCTGGGACAAATGGACCTTCCTGCCCGCCGTGCGCTACGACTACACCCAGCTCAAACCCAAGCTGACCCAGGAGTTCCTCAACACCGTCAACCCGACAGGTGCGGACCCGGTGAGCGACAGGGAAAAAACCTGGCACCGTGTGACCCCCAAGTTCGGCCTGACTTACGCCCTGACGGATCAATACACCTGGTTCGGCCAATATGCCGAAGGTTTCCGTACGCCATCGGCCAAGGCGCTGTACGGCCGCTTCGAAAACCTGAACCTGGGCTACACCGTCGAGCCGAACCCCGACCTCAAGCCAGAAACCAGCAAAGGCATCGAAACCGGGATTCGCGGCAAGTTCGACGAAGGCTCCTTCGAGATCGCCGTGTTTTACAACAAGTACCGCGACTTTATCGACGAAGACAACGCCGTCGTCGGCGGCACCGTTGAACAGTTCCAGGCCGTCAATATCAAGCGCGCCACCATCAAGGGGGCCGAAGCCAAAGGCCGCCTGAACCTGGATCCATTCGGCGCCCCGCAAGGCCTCTACACCCAGGGTTCGGTGTCCTATGCCTACGGCCGCAACGACGATAACGGCGAGCCGCTGAACAGCGTCAACCCGCTCAAGGGCGTCTTCGGCCTGGGCTACGACCAGGACAACTACGGTGGCCTGTTGAGCTGGACCCTGGTGAAAAAGCAGGATCGCGTCGACAGCACTACCTTCCACGCGCCGGACGGCGACACCAGCGGGCCCTTCAAGACCCCAGGGTTCGGTGTTATCGACCTGACCGCCTTCTACAAAGTCACCAACGACGTGACCATCAACGGCGGCCTCTACAACCTCACCGACAAGAAGTACTGGAACTGGGATGACGTGCGCAGCTACGACAGTGTCGGCGAAGCCGCTGTGACCGGACCGGCCAACCTCGACCGCCTGACCCAGCCGGGCCGCAACTTTGCGATCAACGTGATCTGGGACATCTGACAAAGCTTCCCTCACCTCGCGAAATTTCAGCGGCGAGGTGAGGATTTTTTACTGTGCCGCGTCTTCTTGTTCGTCTAGTTGATAACAGCTCTCTTTAAGGGCAACAAGGCGCTCCCCTTCTCAAGGACTTTTTCATGACCGCTTCTCCTACCGCAGAACGCCCAAGCCTGCGCTCCCAGCGCCTGAACCAAATCACCCACGAGCCGCACACCAAGCTGGATGCACTGGTCAAGGCCCACGCCCCGTTCGAAACCCAGGCCAACTTCGCGCGTTTCGTGGTGGCGCAGTACCTGTTCCAGTCGGAACTGGTGCCCCTGTACAACGATGCCGAACTGATCAAGATCGTGCCTGACCTGGCCGAACGGTGCCGCGCCGAAGCCGCCAGGCTGGACCTGGCAGACCTGGATACCGAAGTGCCTGCCCCGGTCGCGGGCGCACTGAAGAACCCGAGCAAGGCCGAAGCCCTGGGCTGGTTGTTCGTATCCGAAGGTTCCAAACTGGGCGCTGCGTTCCTGATCAAGCGCGCGGTAGGCCTGGGCCTGAGCGAAACCTTCGGTGCCCGCCACCTGGGTGAGCCCGCCGGTGGTCGCGCCGAAGGCTGGAAAAGCTTCACCCGCACCCTCGACGCCCTGGAGTTGAGCGCCGAAGAAGAAGCCGCAGCGGAAAAAGGCGCGGTGGATGCGTTTGTGCGCTTCACCGTGCTGCTGGAACAGGCGTACGCTAGCGCCCCTGAACTGGCCTGATCGCCCACATTGAAATGCAATCAACTGTGGGAGGGGGCTTGCCCCCGATGGCGGTGGGTCAGTGACCTATTTGTTGACTGATGCACTGCCATCGGGGGCAAGCCCCCTCCCACATTTTGATCGCATTTAAGTTCGGACTTTTTGTAAACTTTCCTCCAAGAAAAGCTTCACCATGACCGGCAAACCCCAATCCACCTCGAAAATCGCACAGATCCTCTTCGGCCTGCTGGCCTACGTCAGCCTGGGCATCGGGCTGGTGGCGATTGTGGTGCCGGGTTTGCCCACCACCGAATTCATCCTCCTGGCCGCCTGGGCCGCGACCAAAAGTTCGCCGCGCCTCAGTGCCTGGTTGGAAAACCACCGCCTGTTCGGACCGATCCTGTTCAACTGGCGCAACGGCAGGATCATCGCGCGTCGGGCCAAGGTCAGCGCCACCGTGAGCATGCTGCTGTGCGCCATCCTGATGCTGCTAATGCTCGACCACGGCTGGCCGATCTACCTGGCGATTGCCGGGATGAGCCTGGGCAACCTGTGGATCTGGTCACGCCCCGAACGACTCGCACAGCCCGTGTGACGCTGGCTGTAGGTGTTTTCCTACCGCCCATCGCCTCTCTCTCATGAATTGATTTGTTACGCCGATGTTTCAGACATAGCGCTGAATGGACTTGGCCCTGGATTGCATGCATTTCCACACGCCCATTCGCGAGTGAACCTATGTTCGATACCCTCTCCATACGTTTGAAAATCGTACTGCTGTCCGGGCTATGTCTGCTGGGCGTAATAGCGTTGATCATCAGCATCAACCTTTACGAAACCGACCAGAACGACCATCTGATCAGCGATTCAAGCTCGCGAATGCTCACCAGCAGCGTGCAGAACCTGCTGCAAGCCAAGGCAGCGGAGCAAGCCGTGCTGCTGCAGAAAACCTTTGGCGAAAATCTTACCGTGATCACGGCCATCGCCGATCAGGTCAAAGACCTGCGCAACCTGGCCACCAAGCGCTCGCTGGACCCCGGCGCCTTGCGTGAAGAACTCAACCAGAGCCTGAAAACCACCTTCGAACGCAACAGCAAAGTGCTGGGCATCTGGCTGGCGTTCGAGCCCAATGGCCTGGACGGCAAGGACAGCGAGTTCGCCAATGACAAGTCCCGCGCGTCCAACGAAAAAGGCCGTTTCTCCAGCTACTGGAACCGCGTCGGAGGTGAAGCGTTGAACACCATCATGGTCGAGGAAGACCTGACCAAGACCACGCTCAACCTCAGCGGAACGCCCTACAACATTTGGTACACCTGCCCCCGGGACACCCGAAGCACCTGCCTGCTGGACCCATATGAAGACACAGTGACCGGCACACCGGTACTGATGACCACCATCTCCTTGCCGATGATCGTGGACGGTAAAGTCATCGGCGTGGTCGGTGTCGATATCGCCCTCAACACCCTGCAAGCCAGCACGGACGCCGCGCAAAAAGAGTTGTTCAACGGCGCTGCACACCTGGAGATCATTTCCAGCAACGGCCTGATTGCTGCCTACAGTGGCGAGCCCGCCAAGGTTGGGAAAAACCTGGTCGACACCCTCGGTGCAGAAGGCAAGGAGATCGTGCAACTGCTCGCCAGTGGCAGCTATGTCAACCGCGAACAAGGCGACACCATCTACGCGGTTTACCCGGTCAAGCCCATCGCCGATGCCAAAGCCTGGGGTGTAGTGATCAAACTGCCCAAACACGTGATGCTTGCCGACAGCATGAAACTTCAAGGCGTGCTCGACGCAGCCCAAGCCAGCGGCACCCTCAAGGCCCTGCTGGTCGGTGCCGCTGCCGGCCTGCTCGGTTTGCTGCTGATCTGGCTCACCGCCACCGGTGTGACTCGTCCGATCAACAGCGTCGCCGCCATGCTCAAGGACATCGCCAGCGGCGACGGCGACCTCACCCAGCGCCTGGCCTACGCCAAGAAGGATGAGCTGGGCGAATTGGTGAACTGGTTCAACCGTTTCCTCGACAAGCTGCAACCGACCATCGCCCAGATCAAGCAAAGCATCACCGAAGCGCGTGGCACGGCTGACCAGTCCTCGGCCATCGCGCGCCAGACCAGCGAAGGCATGCAGGTGCAGTTCCGCGAAATCGACCAGGTGGCCACGGCGTCCAACGAAATGAGCGCCACCGCCCACGAGGTCGCCAACAGTGCCTCCAATGCCGCCAGCGCGGCACGCGGCGCCGACCAGTCGGCGCGTGAAGGCATGTCGATCATCGAACAGAGCACCCGCGACATCACCACCCTCGCCGAAGAAGTCAGCAAGGCCGTGGGCGAAGTCGAAGCCCTGGCGGTCAACAGCGAACAAATCGGTTCAGTCCTGGAAGTGATCCGCAGCATTGCCGAGCAGACCAACCTGCTGGCGCTCAACGCAGCAATTGAAGCCGCACGCGCCGGGGAAAGCGGCCGGGGATTTGCGGTGGTGGCCGACGAAGTGCGCAACCTGGCCAAGCGCACCCAGGACTCGGTGGAGGAAATCCGCCTGGTGATCGAACGCATCCAGAGCGGTACCCGAGGGGTGGTGGCGACCATGCACTCCAGCCAAAGCCAGGCCCAGAGCAATGCCGGGCAGATCCATCAAGCCGTACAGGCCTTGGGCAAGATCAGTGACGCAGTGACGGTGATCAGCGACATGAACCTGCAAATCGCCAGCGCCGCCGAGCAGCAAAGTGCCGTGGCCGAAGAGGTCAACCGCAACGTCTCGGCGATCCGCACCGTGACCGAAACCCTCACCGGCCAGGCCACCGAGTCGGCGGCCATCAGCAGCCAGCTCAATGCCTTGGCCAGCCAGCAGATGAAACTCATGGATCAGTTCAAGGTTTAACAAACACCACAGGACCCATGTGGGAGGGGGCTTGCCCCCGATAGCGATGTGTCAGCTACAGATGAGGTGACTGACACACTGCAATCGGGGGCAAGCCCCCTCCCACATTGTCAAAGACCGGGCCAGGCCTTCACAAACGCCGCCACATCTTCCTTCGGCGCCGTACGCGGCGGGTTCTGCGGTGTACCCAAATAAAGGAAGCCAATCACTTCCTCATCCGCGGTCAGCCCCAGGCCTTTGGCGACGTGGGCCGAGTAGGACAACTCACCCGTGCGCCACACCGCACCAATCCCCTGGGCATAGGCCGCCAGCAGAATGCCGTGGGCCGCGCAGGCGGCTGCCAGCCGTTGTTCGGATTTGGGCACCTTGAAGTGCTCCTGCAGACGGGCAATAACCACCACCACCAGCGGCGCACGCAACGGGCCGTTCTGGGCCTTGTCGATGGCAGCTTGCGGGGCATCGGGGTCTTGCAGGCGGGCGGCTTCGGCCAGCAGCGTGCCCATCTGCTCACGGGCGGCACCTTCCACGGTGAGGAAACGCCAAGGGCGCAGTTGGCCGTGATCAGGCGCACGCATGGCCGCGGCGAACAGCACATCGCGCTGCTCCTGGGTCGGTGCCGGTTCCAGCAAACGCGGCACGGAAACACGGTTGAGCAAAGCGTCGAGAGCCTGCATTGGCCACCTCCAGAAAAAAATGTGCGGTCATTCTAGCGGGAATGAATCGGGATGCCACCAAACGATAATTGCTCTTATTCAATCCGCCCGGCCCTGTTAGACTTTGCGACCTTATTTTCAGCCTTCGTCCGGGAAACTCGATGTTTCGTTCGCTTTTTCGCCTGTGCGCAGCATTGATGGCCTTGAGCCTGACCGCCTGCGATGACGCCCCTCGTTTCACCAAGGCCGAGCCGGGTGAATCGCGAGCCGGCGGCGCGACGACGGTGAACAAGCGCGACCAGAATGCGTTTTCCCTGCCCTCGGCCAACCTGTCGCCCACGCGCCGCCTGGATTTCAGCGTGGGCAACAGTTTTTTTCGCAGCCCTTGGGTGATCGCGCCGTCCACCACCACCGCCCGTGATGGTCTGGGCCCGCTGTTCAACACCAACGCCTGCCAGAACTGCCATATCAAGGACGGCCGTGGCCACCCGCCACTGCCCGACGCGGCCAATGCGGTGTCGATGCTGGTGCGCCTGTCGATCCCCGTGTCTATCCAGGAACAGCCGCCCTACGCCAAGCTCATCGAGCAAGCCGGGGTGGTACCCGAGCCCGTCTACGGTGGGCAACTGCAGGACATGGCAGTGCCAGGCGTACTGCCGGAAGGCAAGGTGCGGGTCGACTACACGCCGGTCAACGTCACGTTCAAGGACGGCAGCGTCGTCGAGTTGCGCAAGCCCGACCTGCAGATTACCCAGCTCGGCTATGGCCCGATGCACCCGGACACGCGCTTCTCCGCGCGCATCGCCCCGCCGATGATCGGCCTGGGCCTGCTCGAAGCCATCAGCGACGCGGACATCCTGCGCAATACCGAGCCGAAGACCGCCGACAAAGAAGCCCTCGTCGGCCGGGCGAATTGGGTCTGGGATGACGCCGAGCAAAAAACCGTACTCGGGCGTTTTGGCTGGAAAGCCGGGCAACCCAACCTCAACCAACAAAATGTTCACGCGTTTTCTGGTGATATGGGCCTCACTACCTCCCTGAGACCCTTCGATGACTGCACCGAGGCCCAAGTCGCCTGCAAACAGGCGCCCAACGGCAATGGCCCCGATGGCGAGCCGGAAGTCAGCGATAACATCCTGCGCCTGGTGCTGTTCTACACCCGCAACCTGGCCGTGCCCGTGCGCCGCGACGTCAACACACCGCAGGTGCTGGCCGGGAAAAACCTGTTCTACCAGGCCGGTTGCCAGGGTTGCCATAAGCCGACGTTCACCACCGCTGCGAATGCCGCCGAACCCGAGTTGGCCAACCAAGTGATTCGTCCCTACAGCGATTTGCTGTTGCACGACATGGGCCCAGGCCTGGCCGACAACCGCACAGAATTCAAGGCCGGTGGCCGCGACTGGCGCACGCCGCCGTTGTGGGGCATCGGGCTGACGCAGACCGTCAGTGGCCATACCCAGTTCCTGCATGACGGCCGCGCCCGCAACCTGCTCGAAGCCGTGCTGTGGCACGGCGGCGAAGCACAAGCGGCGCAGCAGCATGTGTTGTCCTTCAATGCCGAGCAGCGTGCTGCGTTGCTGGCGTTCCTGAATTCTTTATAAGCTTCGCCCCAATTACAGAAGGGAGCTCGACATGTTCCGTCCCAAGTTGTTGTTCACCAGCCTGGCCGCCCTCGCCCTGGGTGCCTGCTCGCCACAAGACCCGCAAGCAGTGACCTCGGCGGCGATCGCCAAGCAGGTGATCCTGCCGACCTACAGCCGCTGGGTCGAAGCCGACCGCCAGTTGGCCGTCAGCGCCCTCGCCTACTGCCAGGGCAAGCAAAGCCTGGACACCGCCCGCGCCGACTTCCTCCACGCGCAAAAAGCCTGGGCCGAGTTGCAACCGCTGCTGATCGGCCCGCTGGCTGAGGGCAACCGCTCGTGGCAGGTGCAGTTCTGGCCGGACAAGAAGAACCTCGTGGGCCGCCAGGTCGAGCAACTGGTCGCCGCCCAGCCGCAGATCGACGGCGCCGCACTGGCCAAATCCAGCGTGGTGGTACAGGGCCTGTCGGCCTACGAATACATCCTCTACGACGCCAAGACCGACATCGCCGACGACGCGCAGAAAGCCCGCTACTGCCCGCTGCTGGTGGCCATTGGTGAGCGTCAGAAAGCCCTGGCCGAAGAGATCCTGGCCAGCTGGAACAGCACCGACGGCATGCTCGCGCAGATGAGCAAGTTTCCGAACCAGCGCTACGCTGATTCCCACGAAGCCATCGCCGATCTGCTGCGCGTACAAGTGACCGCACTGGACACCCTGAAGAAAAAACTCGGCACGCCCATGGGCCGCCAGACCAAGGGCATCCCGCAGCCGTTCCAGGCCGATGCATGGCGCAGCCAGTCATCCCTGCAAAGCCTGGAAGCCAGCCTCGCCGCCGCCCAGACCGTGTGGGTCGGCGTCGACAACAAGGGCCTGCGTGGTTTGCTGCCGGCGGATCAAAAGCCATTGGCCGACAAGATCGACGCGGCCTATGCCGCCTCGCTGAAACTGTTCGCCAGCAACCAGCGCACCCTCAACGAACTGTTGAACGATGACGCCGGGCGCCAGCAGCTCAACGACATTTACGACAGCCTCAACGTGGTCCACCGCCTGCACGAAGGCGAGCTGGCCAAAGCGCTGGGGATCCAACTGGGCTTCAATGCCAACGACGGTGACTGATGATGCTCAGGCGACAGGCTTTGGCGATCGGCAGCGTGCTGCTCAGCGCACTTACGTTGGGTGGCTGGACGCTGTTCAAAGGGAAGGACAAGCGCCCGCTGCTGCTGTCGGCGCGCGATGATGCAGACGGCAAGCACTACGCCGTGGGCTTTCACTTGGACGGCAAGCAGGTATTTGCCACTCAGGTCGGCCAGCGCTGCCACGACATCATCAACCACCCGACGTTGCCGATTGCACTGTTTGTCGCCCGCCGCCCGGGCACCGAGAGCTATTTGATCGACCTGCGCGATGGCACCCTGCTGCAAACCATCACCTCGAACGCCAACCGCCACTTCTATGGCCATGCGGTCATCCACAAGAGCGGCGATTGGCTGTACGCCACCGAGAACGACACGTCCGACCCCGGCCGTGGCCTGCTCGGTGTGTATAAGTTCGAAGGCGAGCGCCTGGTACACAGCGGCGAGATCTCAACCCATGGCATCGGCCCGCACCAGGTGTCGTGGATGCCCGACGGCGAAACACTGGTGGTGGCCAACGGCGGCATTCGCACCGAAGCCGAAAGCCGCGTGGAGATGAACCTCAACGCCATGGAACCGAGCCTGGTGCTGATGCAGCGCGACGGCACCTTGATCAGCAAGGAAACCCTTGGCCAGCAGATGAACAGCGTGCGCCATATGGGCATCGCCAGCGATGGCACCGTCCTCACCGGCCAGCAGTTCATGGGGCCTTCCCAGGAGCGCTCCGAGTTGCTGGCAATCAAGCGTCCGGGGCAGCCGTTCGTGGCCTTCCCGGTGGCCGATGAGCAGTTGCAGGCCATGGGGCATTACACCGCCAGCGTCGCCGTACACAGCGAATTGCGCCTGGTGGCGTTGACCGCACCGCGTGGCAACCGCTTCTTTATCTGGGACATGGACACCGCCGAGCTGCGCCTGGATGGACCGTTGCCCGATTGCGCGGGCGTTGGCGCAGTGGCCGATGGTTTTGTCGTCACCTCGGGCCAGGGCCGTTGCCGCTACTACGATTGCCGCCAGAAACAGCTGGTCGCCAAACCGTTGGAATTACCGGCGGGGCTCTGGGATAACCACCTGCATCTGATCTGACCTGCGTAGACACCGTCTAATCCACCGCCGCACAAATCCGTAGCAGCCGCGCTGCGGGTAAGGTTTGAAAGGCAAAAAAAAGGGCCTCGCATCGCAAGGCCCTTTTCGGGGGTTTGAATCGTTTCAACTCTGCGGCCTCATCGCTTGAGACATACCAAACATGAACAGCAACAGCTCATGATCAGGCTTGGCCGCCACACTCGCCTTGGCGACGCGCGGCAACAGGCATTGCGTGCCGTCTTGCACCGCGCTGAGCACTTGTGTGCGAGGCTGCTCCCACGCCGCCAGGGCCAGCGCTGCAACGCCCATGGCCCCGACCAGGAACAAACCTCGTGCTATTTCTAGCTTCATTTGGTTAAACCCTTGATAGCGCTGCCAAACGCCGTCTCGTAAAAGTAGCTGAGTTTTTCCCAGTCGGTGCTGTTCCACGACGAATGGCGACGCAGCTGCAACATGTCATGGGAGGCTGCCCGATAAGCGGTCAAGCGCTGGCGGCATTTTTCGAAGTCCAGCAGCGCCACTTCCACTTGGGCCAAGTCACCCTCACCCGTCACCCGCACGAAAATATGCTTGATGTACAGGCAACCGTGCTGCCAGCGCCCTTTATGCATGCGGGCCAGGGTGCCGGCCAACTCCTTGAGCAAGCGCTCGTGCACGCACTCGCCGTACTGTTCGCGGCCACCGGCGGCGTACCAGTGTTCAATTTCTTCAAAGCCGTCGAGGGCGGCGGTTACAAGCAGTGCCTTCCAGCGGTGCTCGGGGTCACGACGCGCCTCGCAAAAGACCATTTCGGGGACACGCACATCCAACCCCCGCAGGCCCCTGAGGGCATCACGCTCGCGCAGCACGGTGGGGCGCCCAAACGGGTGCAGCCAACTGCGGTAGATATGGCCCGTCTGGCGCTTGCTGTAGAGCAACCGGCCATTGGCACTGAGTACGCGCTGTACACCACTTTCACCGCCACGCCGGAGATTGGGTTCTTCGACCCATTCGCCTTGCTGACGCCAGAAATAATCGAAGCGTTCTTCGGGAGCTACGTGACTGCCTGCTACGCACTCAACTGCCATCCTGTTACCTCTTGCGCAATACATATACACGCCACATGGCGTAGAGCGGAATGAAGTCCAGGGATTCCTGAACACGGAAACCGGCTTGCTCGAACTCTGCCTCAACAGTAGCAGCCGGTAACACAAATCTGTTTTGGTAACCTTCCTGCTCACCTTTCCTGCGACGCTGCCCTTCAAGACGCTTGCGTTTCCAGGCTTTGAAATTGCCATCCACCCACAGCGAAATGATCACGCTGTCACGGGTAACCCGCTGAAACTCCCGCAGAATCGCCTGCCGGTGCGCCGGATCACCAATGTGGTGCAGCAGGCGCATACAGAAAATGCTGTCGACCGAGTTATCCGGCAAATCGATATCGAAGGCAGATGTCTGCAAGGGCCGTACCCGTTTCACCACATCCGCGGGTTGGGCGACCGTCGCGACCTTCAACATGGAGGCCGAATTATCGGCGCCGATGATCACGCGGTTGGGCTTTTCCGCCAGCAACGGCCAGAAACGCCCGGCGCCGCACGGCAGGTCCAGCACCAGGCCAGGCTCGCCGGCCATCGCCAACGCGCCACGGGCCAATTGCTCGTCGCGTTTGTGGGACAACCGGCGCGCCAGATTGTCCTGATGCTTGAGCAAATATTCGTGGGCGTGCTGGTCGTCGTACTTTTCGGAAAATTCGAGTTTGATCGGGGTAGGCATCAACGGATCTCCAGTTGCTGATGCCTACAACCTTAAGCAGCGACCTGTGATCAACAGGTCAACCCATTGTGAAAAACTTGTCCTGTCCAATCTCATATATTTCAAGACTTTACAGATACAGGCAATATCATGGGGCCATCTTCGCCGATTTACGGGGATCTCTGGCAGGATAGCGGCAGGGGGAACGGTCAGGCGTTGACCTGACTCAACTGGACATGAAAGCGACAGCCATGGGGCTCCATGGTGCTGAGGGTAACGCTCCAGCCCTGGTTCTCGCAGATGCGCTGGACCAGCGACAACCCCAACCCCAGGCCCTCACCGCGCTTCTCACTGCCGCGTACGAACGGCTCGAACATCGCTTCGCGCTTGTCTTCGGGAATGCCGACGCCGCTGTCTTCCACCACAAAACCGGTCGGTTCCAGGGTAAGCCGGATAAAGCCGCGTTCGGTGTAATGCAGGGCATTGCGCAACAGGTTGCCCATCACGGCATGCAGGAACGTCGCGTTGTAGCGCGTATCCAGAGGGTTGCCCGGCTGGTAGATCAACTCCAGGCCCTTGTGCTCGATAGGCTCGCGCCAGATGCCGAGCAGATCATCAGCCACCTGGGACAGATTGACCTTGGGCGACATGCTCCCGTCATCATGCTGAGCCCGGGCCAGCATCAGGAAGGTTTGCACCAGTTCGCGCATTTCTTCGCAGGCACGGGCGATTCGCTCGACCTGGTTACGCCCACGCTGATCGATGGCCGGGTTTTCCAACAGCAGTTCGCAGGAACTGGCCAGCACCATCAACGGTGTGCGCAGTTCGTGGCTGACATCGCTGGTAAACAGCTGCTCGCGGGACAACGCCTGGCGCAGGCGCCCCAGCGTGGCGTCGAAGGCCACGGCCAACTCCCCCACTTCGTCGGCGGCGTAGTCCGGTGCCAGGGGCGGCGCCAGGCCCAGCAACTGGTCGCGGTGCCGCACCTGGCGGGCCAGGCGCACCACCGGCGCCATCACCTTACGGGCCAGCACCCAGCCGAGGAACACCGCCAGCGCCAAGCTGAGCACGAAGCCCACCAGCACCACGGCAAACAGCACGCGCTCGCGCTCTTCGAAATCGCTTTGATCCTGCAGCAGCACATAGCGCCGACCGTCGACCACTTCTACCATCGCGTGGTACGACAGCGCCTCGCGAAACACCTCATGAAACCCTGGTTCCAGATGCCGCAGGTCCTTGGGCAATTCAAAATCGCCGGGGCCACCGCTGAAGTAAAACAGCTGGTCGGGCTCGGGCCGGTGCCGCCAGTCCTCGACGGTGTCCATCAGCAGCAGGCGCTGCAAGTCACCGCCCAAGCCTGCCGAGATCAACTTCTCTTCCACCAGGTGCACGGTGGCGACGATGCCCATGGCGAAGGCCCCCGCCACCAACGCACTCATCAAGGCAAAGGCAATGATGATCCGCTGGGCAAGGCTTTGCTTAAACTCCATCACGGCCCTCGGCCAAGCGGTAACCCACCCCATGCACCGTTTGCAGCAACGGTTTGGCGAACGGCTTATCGATCACTTGACGCAACTGGTGGACGTGGCTGCGCAGACTGTCGCTGTCCGGGCAGTCATCGCCCCACAGGGCCTCTTCAAGCACTTCCCGACGCAGTACGTGGGGACTTTTCTGCATCAATACGGCGAGCAGCTTGAGGCCGACCGGGTTGAGTTTGAGCAGGCGCCCTTCGCGGGTCACTTCCAGGGTATCAAGGTCGTAATTCAGATCGGCCACTTGCAGGGCGCGACGACCGCCACCTTGGGCACGGCGCAGCACGGCTTCGATGCGCGCGGCCAATTCCGACAGGGCAAACGGTTTGAGCAAATAATCATCGGCGCCGGACTTGAAGCCCTGCAGCCGGTCATCCAACTGGTCGCGGGCGGTGAGCATGATCACCGGCGTGTCGCGGCGGGCGTCTTCGCGCAGGCGTTTGCACAAGGTGTAGCCATCGATGCCAGGCAGCATGATGTCGAGCACGATCAAGTCGTAATGCTCGGTCGCGGCCAAATGCAGGCCCGACAAACCGTCCTGCGCACAGTCCACGGTGTAGCCTTTTAGCCCCAGGTAGTCGGCCAGGTTGGCCAGAATATCGCGGTTGTCTTCAACCAATAGAATTCGCATGGGCAGTGTCTCCGTACGCGGTAACGGCCGTGTTGGCTCGCGCAGCTTAAGGCCAACGCTGACTCACGACTAGGGTACCTGAGCGAGTCTATAAGCTTTTTTAACCAACAGGCGCAGTTCACAAGTTTTTCACTATCGCTTCACCCCGTCGGTACATCGGGCGTGCCAAGCTCATGGCCTTCACGCCGATCAAAAACTTGGCGTAAAAAAACCCGCCTGCATCACTGCAGGCGGGTTTTTTCAGTCGCAGGGTAAGGCTGGCTTACATCATGCCGCCCATGCCACCCATGCCGCCCATGTCTGGCATACCGCCGCCAGCCGAGCCTTCTTTCTTCGGTGCATCAGCGATCGCAGCTTCGGTGGTCAGGATCAGGCCGCCGATGGAGGATGCTGCTTGCAGCGCGGAACGAGTCACCTTGGTAGGGTCCAGGATGCCCATTTCGATCATGTCGCCGTAGACGCCAGTCGCAGCGTTGTAACCGTAGTTACCTTTGCCGTTCTTGACTTCGTTGACCACAACACTTGGCTCGTCGCCGGAGTTGGCAGCGATCTGGCGCAGCGGTGCTTCAACAGCACGACGCAGCACAGCGATACCGACGTTCTGGTCAGCGTTGTCGCCGGTCAGGTTAGTCAGCGCTTCCAGAGCACGGATCAGCGCAACGCCACCGCCAGGTACCACGCCTTCTTCGACGGCTGCGCGGGTTGCGTGCAGGGCGTCTTCAACGCGGGCTTTCTTCTCTTTCATTTCAACTTCGGAACCAGCGCCAACCTTGATCACTGCAACGCCACCGGACAGCTTGGCCAGGCGCTCTTGCAGTTTTTCACGGTCGTAGTCCGAGGAAGTCTCGGCAACCTGCGCACGGATCTGAGTGATGCGCGATTGGATGTCGCCGTCAACGCCAGCACCGTCAACGATGATGGTGTTTTCCTTGGAGATGGTCACGCGCTTGGCGCTACCCAGGTTTTCCAGGGTGGCGCTTTCCAGGCTCAGGCCGATCTCTTCGGAGATAACGGTACCGCCGGTCAGGACGGCGATGTCCTGCAGCATGGCCTTGCGACGGTCGCCGAAGCCTGGAGCCTTGACGGCTGCGACTTTAACGATGCCACGCATGTTGTTCACAACCAGGGTCGCCAGGGCTTCGCCTTCAACGTCTTCGGAAACGATCAGCAGTGGGCGGCCGGCTTTGGCAACGGCTTCCAGCACTGGCAGCATTTCGCGGATGTTGGAGATTTTCTTGTCGACCAGCAGGATCAGCGGGCTGTCCAGCTCGGCAACCATGGTTTCCGGCTTGTTGACGAAGTACGGGGACAGGTAGCCACGGTCGAACTGCATGCCTTCAACAACCGACAGTTCGTTTTCCAGGCCAGTGCCTTCTTCAACGGTGATCACGCCTTCTTTACCGACTTTTTCCATGGCTTCGGCAATGATGTCGCCGATGGAGCTGTCGGAGTTGGCGGAGATGGTGCCTACCTGGGCGATAGCCTTGGTGTCGGCGCAAGGCTTGGACAGGTTTTTCAGCTCAGCGACGATGGCGATGGTCGCCTTGTCGATGCCGCGCTTGAGGTCCATCGGGTTCATGCCGGCAGCAACGGCCTTGTAGCCTTCGTTGACGATGGCCTGAGCCAGAACGGTAGCCGTGGTGGTGCCGTCGCCTGCGTCATCGTTGGCACGGGAGGCAACGTCTTTGACCAGCTGCGCGCCCATGTTTTCGAAACGGTCTTCCAGTTCGATTTCTTTGGCGACGGAAACGCCGTCCTTGGTGATGGTCGGAGCGCCGAAGCTCTTCTCGATGATCACGTTACGGCCTTTCGGGCCCAGGGTCGCTTTTACTGCGTCAGCCAGGATGTTGACACCGGTGAGCATTTTCTTACGGGCGGAATCGCCGAATTTAACTTCTTTAGCAGCCATGATCGATATTCCTTAAATACTTTGTAGTAACGGGAAAATGAGCGGGGAAATCAGTCTTCCAGAACAGCGAGAATCTCGTTCTCAGCCATAACCAGCAGGTCTTCGCCGTCGACTTTCACAGTGTTGCTGCCGGAGTAAGGGCCAAATACAACCTTGTCACCGACTTTAACGGCCAGCGCACGTACGTCACCGTTTTCCAGAGTCTTGCCTGGGCCTGCAGCGACGATCACACCGTGGTTGGCTTTTTCAGCAGCCGAACCTGGCAGAACGATACCGCCAGCGGTTTTCTTTTCTTCTTCGCTGCGACGGATTACGACGCGGTCGTGCAGAGGACGAAGCTTGCTCATTGTCGATCTCTCCTAATTGTGTTTTTCATCGGCCGGTATCGATACCGGCGGGTTGTATTCCGGCAGTGCCGGTCGCGGTTCGCTGGGCGAAACACGGAAGTCTGTCCGGTGTCGCCACCAGAAACCTTGCGGTGACCGTTACATAAGGGCGCATAAGCTTATTACAAGGGGCCGGCGATGATTTTTTTGCGTCTGCCAGCCTATAAAAGCAACACGGCACCCGAAGGTGCCGTGCCAGTGAAGCGGTTATTTGCTGTCGCGATGCTCGAACTCGCCTTCGATCACATCGCCTTCTCGCCCCAACGGTTGGCGCGGAGCCGGGCCGCCACGG
This sequence comes from Pseudomonas sp. BIGb0381, assembly GCF_024809815.1. Taxonomy (NCBI): domain Bacteria; kingdom Pseudomonadati; phylum Pseudomonadota; class Gammaproteobacteria; order Pseudomonadales; family Pseudomonadaceae; genus Pseudomonas; species Pseudomonas sp. BIGb0381. The sequence continues at coordinate 119,361 of NZ_JANUEN010000003.1, read as the reverse complement.
GGTTGCAGGTCGTCGGCGAACGCACGTTGGCGAATCGCGGCCTCTTCGGCGCGCTGGCGCATCTTGCCCGCCAGCAATTTACGGGTGAACGGCAGCAGCATGACCAGGCCCACTACATCGCTGATAAAGCCCGGCAGGATCAACAGGCCGCCCGCCAACGCCATCATCAGGCCTTCGAGCATGGTCTGGGCCGGCAGTTCGCCGCGGTTCAGGCTCTCACGGGCACGCAGCGCCGTGGCGAGGCCGGCGACGCGCAGCACCAGGACGCCGAGCATCGAGCCGAGAATGATCAGCAACAGGGCCGGGAAGAACCCGATCGCACCGCTGACTTGAACGAATACGAACAGCTCCAACACCGGGAACAGCAGAAAGAGCAATAAAAAAGGGCGCATCAAATGGTTCCTCAACGCAAGAATGCCTTGCCAGTCCACCTTAGATGACGTCGCCGTTTCGTGAATTCAAGCTTCAGCAGCGGCTTTTTTCGGCCAGACCTCGGCGTGGGCCAATGAAACCAAGGCTTCGCGTACTTGTGTCGGCGTGTTGCAAGACTCGGCAAATGGCAGCCAATGCAGGGCTTGGCCGATACGCAGGTGCATGCCTTCGCTGTCGATGCCGGCCAATTGCGCAGGCTCGAACGTCGGCAAGCCGGCCAACTCGACGTAGTGGGCAATGGCCTTGGTGTGGTCGCTGTTCATGTGCTCGATCATGCTGCGCTCGGCCTTGCCCGCGAAGGGGTTGGCCAGGGTCAACTGGTCGATCCAGTGAATCGCGCCAAACCCGCCGATATAACGGTGGCGTACCGGCTTGAGCATCCAGAAATCGAAATCGTGGGCTTTGTGGTAGTTGGCCGAATCGGGGAAGTAGCGGTAATAGCGCTCGGCGGCCGCCTCGATGGCGGCCCCCTCCTCGAGTTTCTCGGCTTCGGCCAGATAGGTCAGGCGCCCCACGGCCTGCACATCATCCGCTTCGCGCTCGCCGACCAGCAGCGAACACTTGGGATCTTTTTGCAGGTTATGGGTGTGCTGGGCGATGCGGCTGATCAGGATCAACGGGCGGCCCTGATCGTCCAGGCAATAAGGGACAACCGATCCAAACGGAAAGCCGGGCATGGCTTTGGACAATGTGGAGAGAGCCCCACGGTACTCCTTGAGCAACAGCTCTCGGGCGTTCTTGGCAACCTGCGTGCTCAACGTATGACTCCTCGGGTATTCAGCCGCCCATAGCGTATGGGAATGGATCTCAACACAAGGTAATCAATCTACGCGCCGGTTGCCAGGGGCTCGATTTACCAGGCGACGCCGAAGCCTGCGGTATAGCGGGTCTTGCTCAGGCTGCTTTCCGAATCGCCGCTGATCACGTCGCGCTCGGCCTTAAGGTTGAGCGACGCCCACTCGGTGACTTTGTAGCGCAGGCCCATTTCCGCATCCAGGGAGTACTCCGCCGGGCCGTCGATAGGCTTGCCCACCTCGCCATTGGTGAAGAACTCAACGGTCTTGCCCACCAGGTAGCGGTTGTAGTTCCACTTCATGGCGAGGGAATAGAAGTTGTCCTTGCCACCTTCGGCGTATTCGTAATCGGTGCGGTTGACCAACGAACCGAGGGAGAATGCACCCAGTTCGTCGTCCCAGAACTGGTAGCCCGGGCCGGTACCGACGGTACGTTGGCGCGCCAGGTCTTCAACCTTGTCGCGCTTGTAGGTCAGACGACCCTGCCAGAACCAGTGCTCGGTGATGAAGCGGTCCAGGTCATACTCCAGGGCCCAGTTGTCGGTGGTGGTGACGTCGTCCTGGAACTCGCGGTTGTATTCACCCTGCCCGGTATGGCGCCATTGGCCATGACGCGCGGTGGTCTTGAAGTCGATGTCGTAGTCGTTGGTGTCTTTTTCGGCGCGCTTGTAGTCCAGCGCCATGTCGACATTGCCCTTCCACACCAGGTCTTCGATCACCGGCTTGGGCTTGATGATCTGCTGGATACTTGCCAGCTCGACGGTCTTGGGCGCCTCACCATTGGCCAGCACCACCTTGCCATCGTCCGCCGCCTGCAGGGACTTGGCTTTCTCGCCGGTGTAGGCGTCCTGCTTGACCAGCAGCTCCTGGTCGCTCTCCAGGGTTTTCACCTGCTTCCAGTCCACCGGAATGGCGCCGGCGTAGTCGGTCTGGATCAGTAGCTTGCCACCGTCGAAGACCTTGATCTTGCCGGTCAGGCGGTCACCGTTTTTTAACCAGACGGTATCGGCCAGCAGGGGCGTGGAGGCACTGAAGACAGCAAGGCACAGCAGGGTTCTGGACAACATAAGCGGATGGGGAGCTCAAGGTTGGCGAAAAGGGGCGATTATCGTGTTAGATAGCTAGGACTGACTCAAGGATTTGTGTTGAGTTCAATTCTCAACAGCATACTTACAGACGTTTCTTACAAAAGACCGACGATCCTAACGGATATGCCCACAGTGAATCAGCCTGCCGATGCTCCACAAAACCCCGCCGAGATGCGCCGCACTGCGCTGTACCTGACACTGGCGCAAGTCCCGCCAGGGTGCGTCGTGAGCTACGGCGAGCTGGCGCAACTGGCCGGGCTGGGACGCGCGGCACGCTGGGTCGGGCGCACCTTGAGCCAACTTCCCGAGGGCACCACATTGCCCTGGCACCGCGTGCTGGGTGCCGGTGGTCGGATAAGCCTGCCGGTGGGCAGCGTCTCAGGGGACGAGCAGCGGGCGCGCTTGCGCGATGAGGGCGTCACGGTGCGCAACAATCGCGTGGATATTCAGCGCCATGGCTGGCGCCCGGTAGAGCACAGCGGTTAGAGTGCGCGCTTTGTTTCCGTGAATCTGAGGCAGACTCCAGCCCATGCCCCGTAAAACCTGGCGCGCCGCGCTCGCCGCCTATGCCAGCCCCTCGACGTTAGTGCTGTTGTTGCTCGGCTTTGCCGCCGGTTTGCCTTACATGTTGGTGTTCTCGACGCTTTCGGTGTGGCTGCGTGAGGCCGGTGTGGCCCGCGAGACCATCGGCTATGCGAGCCTGATCGGTTTGGCGTATGCCTTCAAATGGGTCTGGTCGCCGCTGCTCGACCAATGGCGCCTGCCACTGCTCGGTAAACTCGGACGTCGTCGCTCCTGGCTTGTGCTTGCACAGTCGCTGGTGATCCTCGGATTGATCGGCATGGGCTTCTGCGACCCGCAGAAACACCTGTCCTGGCTGATCGCCATTGCCGTCGTGGTTGCTTTCGCTTCCGCCACCCAGGACATCGCAGTCGACGCCTATCGCCTGGAAATCGCCGACGACAGCCGCCAGGCTGCCCTGGCCGCCAGCTATATGTCTGGCTACCGCATCGCCGCCCTGCTGGCCACGGCCGGTGCGCTGTTCTTTGCCGAAGGCTTCGGCTCCACTGGCTTCAACTATAAGCACTCGGCTTGGACCGGCACCTATGTGCTGTTCGGCGTGCTGATGATCCCGGCGCTGCTGACCACCCTGTTCATGCGCGAACCGAATGTGCCGCTGCGCACCCAGTTGCAGGCCGGACGCTACAGCTTCGTGCATCAGCTGGTGTCGGTGTTCGTACTGATCGTCCTGCTGGTGTCCGTACCGGCGATGTTCACCCAGCTGTTCAACACCGACTTCGCCAGCGTGCTGTTTCAGGGTGTCAGCTTGTGGGACTTGCTGATGGACGACCGCGCTTTCCTGCGTGCCATTCTCTATATCATCCTCACCGCGTTATGCCTTTCGGCCATGGGTCGGCGGGGCCTGGCGCCGGTACTCACGCCGGTCAACGACTTTATCCTGCGCTACCGCTGGCAGGCATTGCTGCTGCTGGGGCTGATCGCCACCTATCGCATGTCCGACACAGTGATGGGCGTGATGGCCAACGTGTTCTACATCGACCAGGGCTTTACCAAGGACCAGATCGCGGGGGTCAGCAAGATCTTCGGCCTGATCATGACCCTGCTCGGCGCCGGCATGGGCGGCCTGCTGATCGTGCGCTTCGGCATCCTGCCGATCCTGTTTATCGGCGGCGTGACCTCGGCGGGGACCAACCTGCTGTTCGTGATGCTTGCCGACATGGGCCCCGACCTGCAGATGCTGATCTTTACCATCTCCCTGGATAACTTCAGCTCGGGCCTGGCCACGTCGGCATTCGTGGCGTACCTGTCGAGCCTGACCAACCTCAAGTTTTCCGCCACCCAATATGCGCTGCTCAGCTCGATCATGCTGTTGCTGCCTCGCCTGATCGGCGGGTATTCGGGGGTGATGGTGGAGAAATTCGGGTATCACAATTTCTTCCTGATCACCTGCATGCTGGGTGTGCCGACACTGTTGCTGATTGCGCTGCACTGGTATCAGGAGAATCGGCGGATTCGGTTGAATCCACCCGCCGAAGACTGACAATGCGGGAGGGGGCTTGCCCCCGATAGCGGTGGGTCAGTGACACATAAGCGCCTGACACCCTGCTATCGGGGGCAAGCCCCCTCCCACATCCCCCTCTGCATTCTGATGCCTGTACTCCAGCAGTTTGCGCCCGTACAATCCCAAGTCATTTCAAGTCCAAGCAACCGACAACGGCCTACCATGCGTACCAGTCAATATTTGCTCGCCACACAGAAAGAAACGCCTTCCGACGCGGTCGTGATCAGCCATCAGCTGATGCTGCGCGCCGGCATGATCCGCAAACTGGCCTCCGGCCTGTACACCTGGCTGCCCATGGGCTTGAAGGTGATGCGCAAGGTCGAAGCCATCGTTCGTGAAGAAATGAACGCCGCCGGCTCTCTGGAAGTGTTGATGCCGAGCACCCAACCGGCCGAGCTGTGGCAGGAATCCGGGCGCTGGGAAGAGTACGGCCCTGAGTTGCTGCGCTTCAAGGACCGTCATGGCCGCGACTTCTGCGCCGGCCCGACCCACGAAGAAGTGATCACCGACCTGATGCGCAACGAGTTGAGCAGCTATAAACAGCTGCCCCTCAACCTGTACCAGATCCAGACCAAATTCCGCGATGAAATCCGCCCACGCTTCGGTTTGATGCGCGGCCGCGAATTCATCATGAAGGATGCCTATTCGTTCCACGCCGACCAGGCATCGCTGCAGGCCACCTACGACCGCATGCACCAGGCCTACTGCAACGTGTTCACACGCCTGGGCCTGAAGTTCCGGGCGGTTGAAGCGGACAATGGCTCCATCGGCGGTGCCGGCTCCCACGAATTCCACGTGCTGGCCGAGTCCGGCGAAGACGATATCGCGTTCAGCAACGGTTCCGACTACGCGGCGAACATCGAGAAAGCCGAAGCCGTGCCACGGGAAACGTCCCGTCCAGCCCCGGCTGAAGAACTGCGCCTGGTGGATACGCCAGAGACCAAGACCATCGCGGCCCTGGTGGAGAAATTCAATCTGCCGATTGAAAAGACCATCAAGACCCTGATCGTCCACGCCGAAGAAGAAGGCAAGCTGATCGCCCTGGTGATCCGTGGCGACCACGAACTCAACGAAATCAAGGCCGCCCAGCAACCTGGCGTGGCCAGCCCGCTGGTCATGGCCAGCGATGCCGAACTGCGCGACGCCATTGGCGCCGGTGCCGGCTCCCTCGGCCCGCTGAACCTGCCGCTGCCGATCATCATCGACCGCTCAGTCGAGCTGATGAGCGACTTCGGTATCGGCGCGAACATCGACGACAAGCACTACTTCGGCGTGAACTGGGAGCGTGACCTGCCGGTTCCGACCGTGGCCGACCTGCGCAACGTGGTGGCCGGCGACCCAAGCCCGGACGGCAAGGGCACCCTGGAAATCAAGCGTGGCATCGAAGTCGGGCACATCTTCCAGCTGGGCAACAAGTACAGCAAGGCGATGAAGTGCGAAGTGCTGGGCGAGAACGGCAAGCCGATCACCCTCGACATGGGCTGCTACGGCATTGGCGTTTCCCGCGTGGTTGCCGCTGCCATCGAGCAGAACAACGACGAGAAAGGCATTATCTGGAGTGACGCCCTGGCGCCTTTCCAGGTTGCCCTGGTACCGCTGCGTTACGAAACCGAGCAAGTACGCGAAGCCACCGACAAGCTGTATGCCGAACTGACGGCCGCTGGTTTTGAAGTGCTGCTGGATGACCGGGACAAGAAAACCAGCCCGGGCATCAAGTTCGCCGACATGGAGCTGATTGGCATTCCGCACCGGATCGTGGTCAGTGACCGCGGCCTGGCCGATGGCAATCTGGAATACAAGAGCCGGACCGAAGCCGAAGCCCAACCGTTGCCGGTGGCTGACGTGCTGTCTTTCCTCCAGGCGCGTATTCGTCGCTGAAAACCAGATCAAGAGAAGTCATGTTCAAGCGAAACACCAGAGCCCTGGGGGGCGCCGCCTTGTGCGGCGCCCTGCTGGTCAGCGGCTGCGCCAATCAGATGTCGCAACGCAGTGAGCACGAGGAGCGGGTCGAGCGTAAGTTGCTCGACCACAGCCTGCAGATCGATGTAGGCGAACCCAAAGTGTTGGAACTGCCGCAACGCCGGGTTCGTATTCACGAGCAAAAGACCTTTGAGGTCACCGAATTCGAAGTCACCCGTCGTTACGACCGCTACACGCCCTACCAGCCCTGGCGCAAACTCTATGAGATGCCCTTGGGTGCAGTGGCTTTGGTCGCGGGCGCGGGCGCCAACGTGGCGAACATCTTCGCCCTCGGCAACCTGCCGACCAGCATGACCCACGACTGGCTGACCTACGGCGTGGACGGCCTCAACCCGTTCATGAACGTGCAGTCCCATGGCCGTGCGCAACAGAACCTGGCCGGTATCGATGAGGTCCAGCGTGACAAGCGCGTGGAGTATTCGAGCCTGCCCTGGAGCGAACGCCCGGTCCAGGTCACCGCCGGCAAACAGACCCATGAGCTGACCACCGACCGCAACGGCGTCCTGCGCCTGAACCTGTTGGACAGCCCGTTTGCCGAGCAGGACCTGAACCGCGTCACGACCTTGAAGATCAGCGTGGAAGATGGCCAGGACGACGTGCACTCGGACTCGACCCTGGCAATCAGCAGCACCCTGCGCGGCAAATTGCTGGAAGCCCACGGACTGATCTACGACGATCTCGAAGACGATGAAGTCAGCCAGTGGGTGCACCGGGTCAAGCGTCTGTCGGAGCTGGGCCTGGAAGAAGAAGCCAGTGAGCTGGAACAAAGCCTGATCGAATTGACCCGCAATGATCCCGAGTTGCAGCAGGAATTCCTGCAAGCGTTGACCAAGGATGCGGGGCGGTTAGTCGCAGATCCCGGAGCACGCTGAGACTTCGAAAACCCTATAGATCCAAATGTGAGAGGGGCGCTGCGACTTGCCTCTCCCACATTTTTTCCCGGTTTCTACCAAGAAAACTCTAACTGTTCGTTCCCGCCACTCAGGTCCAGCAACCGCACGCCAATCCCCAGCAACCGCACCGGTTTACCGCCACGATTGAACGCCTGGGTCATCAACTGTTGATAACTCTCCAGATCCCGCGCCGCTCCCGCCTGCTCCAACGTCGTCTGGGTAAAGTCATGAAACTTCACCTTAACGAACGGCTTTCCCGCCTTATAACTGCTGTCGATACGCGCCATGCGCCCGGCCAGGGTTTCCATCAACTCTGGAAGTTTCGCCAGGCAGCTTGAGAGATCCGGCAGGTCCACATCGTAGGTATTTTCCACACTGATGGACTGCCGCCGGCTGTCATTCTGTACCACACGGTCATCTATCCCACGGGCCAGGCTCCACAGCCGCTCGCCAAAACTGCCGAACTCACGCACCAGCGCCAGCTTGTTCCACTCGCGCAATTGCAGGCAGTCTTCGATGCCCAGGCGCGCCAGTTTGTCCGCCGTCACCTTGCCCACGCCGTGCAACTTGCTTACCCGCAGTTGGGAGACAAAGTCCTCGACCTGATCCGGGGTAATGACAAACAGGCCATTGGGCTTTTTCCAATCGCTGGCGATCTTGGCCAAAAACTTGTTCGGTGCCACGCCGGCGGACACGGTGATGTGCAACTGGTTGGAGACCCGGCGCCGAATATCCTGGGCGATGCGCGTGGCACTGCCGCCAAAGTGCGGGCTGTCGGAGACATCCAGGTAGGCCTCGTCCAGCGAGAGGGGCTCGATCAGGTCGGTGTAGTCGCGGAAGATCGTCTGGATTTCCTTCGACGCTTCCTTATATGCATCCATGCGCGGCTTGACGATGGTCAGGTCCGGGCAGAGCTTCAGGGCATGGCGCGACGACATGGCTGAACGCACCCCATACGCCCGCGCTTCGTAGTTGCATGTAGCAATCACGCCCCTTCGATCTGCCGATCCACCTACCGCCAGGGGCTTTTGCGCCAGGCTCGGGTCATCGCGCATCTCAATGGCGGCGTAGAAGCAATCACAGTCGACGTGGATGATTTTGCGCTGCGTCATAGATAGAAGGGGGTGTAATCCAACGGGTGGGCAGTATCGCATTCACCCCTGTATATAGCACCAGTAGTTTGAATCTTCCGCCTAAGCGGTAGGAAATTTCCCAGATGAATTTATTTTCTCAATCGAAATTAGCCCCCCAATAGAGCTGAAACCCTTAGCCCTACTGGCCCGCACGATTAAAATGGCTCTGTCTGGAGAGCTAACCGATTGAACCACAAGCCCTTTTCTTCGATTCACAGGTTGACACACACGCGATCCTCTGTAGAATGCCGACACACAGACGCGGGATGGAGCAGTCTGGTAGCTCGTCGGGCTCATAACCCGAAGGTCGTCGGTTCAAATCCGGCTCCCGCAACCAAACATCAAAAAAGGCTACTCGAAAGAGTGGCCTTTTTTGTGCGCGTCTGTTTTGTGTCTGTACGAAAATTGTAAGACAAAAAAATCTTTACCCATCGCGCACTTACCTTCCACAGCCGCCCTTCACCGCTCATTTCACACTTATTTGACCCATCGGCTCATTAACGGTTGACACCTCGCCGTTGGGCTGTAGAATGCCGCCCACAGACGCGGGATGGAGCAGTCTGGTAGCTCGTCGGGCTCATAACCCGAAGGTCGTCGGTTCAAATCCGGCTCCCGCAACCAAACATCAAAAAAGGCTACTCGAAAGAGTGGCCTTTTTTGTATCCGATGAAAAAGTTCATCTGAAACAATGGCATGGCATCTTTCATGAAACCGTACACGGTTTGTAGAGTCCATCTCATCGCACGCTATGCTTACGCCTCTACGACCAATGGCCGCAGTCGCCGCACCCGGTGATCCGCGTTAATATTTGTAATTATTTTGTCCATAGGGATTGGTAACTTGGCTGGATACCTCCATCCTGTCGCGCACAATCCACGAGGTGATTGATGCGCGCCAACTCGTCTGAACCACAAGACACCGTCACAGCAGAACAACCTATCGCTCCGACCCGCTTGCGCTGGCTGGATCTGTTGAGCAAATACCGGCAACCCATAGGGCTGGCCGTGACCTTGTTGCTGTTCGCAATCGCGCTGATCGCCTGCCGACACCTGCTATTGGAGCTGGACCTCTACGCCCTCCACGACTCGATCCTGGAAGTGCCCAAACCCGCTTTGCTCGGTGCGTTCGCCGCCGCCATCGCGGGGTTCGTCATTCTGTTGGGCTATGAGTTTTCCGGCGCACGCTATGCCGGGGTGAACCTGCCTGCCAAGACCTTGGCCCTCGGCGGCTTTACTGCCTTTGCGATCGGCAATGCCATTGGCCTTTCGATGCTCTCGGGCGGCTCGGTGCGCTACCGTTTATATGCACGCCATGGCATCGGGGCTTCGGAAGTCGCCCACATGACCGTGTTCGCCAGCCTGGCACTGGGCTGCGCCCTGCCCCCGCTGGCTGCGTTGGCCACGTTGAGCAACTTGCCGGCAGCGTCGACCTACCTGCATTTGCCACAAACTGTGCTCGGCGGCGTTGCCGGCGCGGTGCTGTTGCTGTCGGTCGTATTGTGCATAGGTATCTATCGCCGCCGCCTGCCGGAACAGCCCTACCCTGACAACCTGCTGGTAAAAGCCGGGCGTCGGACCTTGCGCCTGCCTGGCCGGCGCCTGACGTTCCTGCAACTGATCATCACCGCACTGGACGTTGCCGCTGCCGCTACCGTCCTTTATATGCTGCTGCCGGAAGCACCGCCTTTCGGCCCGTTCCTGCTGGTGTATCTGCTGGCGCTGGCCGCGGGTGTGCTCAGCCATGTACCAGGCGGTGTCGGGGTATTCGAGGCAATCCTGCTCGCGGCCTTCGCCGACAAGCTCGGTGCAGCGCCACTGGCGGCCGCCCTGCTGCTGTATCGCATGATCTACGTTGTATTACCGCTGCTGATCGCCTGCGTGTTCCTGCTGGTCAACGAAGCGCAGCGCCTGTTCCAGACCCAACAGAGTCTGCGGGTGGCTTCCGGCCTGGCGGCCCCGGTGCTGGCCGTACTGGTTTTTTTGTCCGGCGTGGTCCTGCTGTTTTCCGGCGCCACGCCGGAGATCGACTCACGCCTGGAAAACATCGGCTTCCTGATTCCCCACCGCCTGATTGACGCCTCGCACTTCGGTGCCAGCCTGATCGGCGTGCTGTGCCTGTTGCTGGCCCAGGGTCTGCGTCGACGCTTGTCGGCTGCGTGGATGCTGACCATGGTGCTGCTGCTGGTGGGCGCCCTGCTCTCGCTGCTCAAGGGCTTCGACTGGGAAGAAGCCAGCCTGATGACCATGACGGCGATACTGCTGGCGATCTTCCGCCGCTCGTTCTATCGCGCCAGCCGCCTGACCGAGCTGCCTTTTTCACCGCTGTACCTGGTGGCCAGCGTCTGTGTGCTGGGTGCTTCTATCTGGCTGCTGCTGTTCGCGTATCAAGATGTACCGTACAGCCATCAACTGTGGTGGCAGTTCACCCTCGATGCCAACGCCCCGCGCGGCCTGCGCTCGCTACTGGGCGCCGCCGTGCTGCTGGTCATCGTTTCGCTGACCTGGCTGCTGCGCACCGCACGCCCGGTGATCCACCTGCCGACACCCGATGAGCTGGAACGCGCCACCAAGATCCTGATGGCATCGTCGCAACCCGACGGCGGCCTGGCGCTGACCGGCGACAAGGCGCTGCTGTTCCACCCCAACGATGAAGCCTTCCTGATGTACGCCCGTCGCGGGCGCAGCCTGGTGGCCTTGTATGACCCGATCGGCCCGACTCAACCCCGTGCCGAAATGATCTGGCAGTTCCGTGACCTGTGCGACATCCATCATGCGCGCCCGGTGTTCTATCAGGTACGCGCCGAGAACTTGCCCTATTACATGGACATCGGTCTCACCGCGATCAAGCTGGGGGAAGAGGCCCGCGTCGACCTGAAACGCTTTGACCTGGAAGCCAAGGGCAAAGAGATGAAGGACCTGCGCTACACCTGGAACCGTGGCACCCGGGACGGCCTGTCCCTGGAGATTTTTGAACCCGGCACGGCGCCGATGGATGAATTAAAAGTCATCTCGGATGCCTGGCTTACCGGTAAGAATGTGCGGGAAAAGGGCTTTTCCCTCGGACGCTTCAGCGACGACTACCTCAAGCACTTTCGCATCGCGATCATTCGCTTCGAAGGTCGCCCGGTGGCCTTCGCCAACCTGCTCGAGACCTACAACCACGACCTGGCCAGTCTCGACCTGATGCGCGCCCACCCGGATGCGCCCAAGTTGACCATGGAATTCATGATGGTCGGCCTGATTCAACACTATAAGAGTCACGGCTATGCTCGCTTCAGCCTCGGCATGGTGCCGTTGTCGGGCCTGCAACCGCGACGCGGCGCGCCACTGACCCAGCGCCTGGGCTCGATGGTGTTCCGTCGCGGCGAGCAACTGTATAACTTCCAAGGCTTGCGCCGCTTCAAAGACAAGTTCCAGCCTGACTGGGAACCCCGTTACATGGCTGTGCCCGCGGGACTTGACCCGCTGGTGGCACTGGCCGATACCGCCGCCCTGATCGCGGGCGGCTTGACTGGATTGGTGAAACGCTGATGATTCGACGCTCCTGGCGGTATGTATTGGCCTTTGTAGTGCTGCTGGCCCTGATCCTGGGTGGCGGCTTTTGGTTCTGGAACCGCCCTGCCCCGCAGCCGACCCTGGAGCAACTGCCCCAGGCCGACGGCTCGGTGATGACCCGCGTGACCCCGGCCGGCACCCCGAAAGCCCGCGTCGCGGTGGCGGTGATGGCTGGCGAAACCCTGACGGATAGCCAACTGATTACCCTGAGCCAAGGCGGCAAGGCGCAGATCGTCCAGGTGATCCTGCCAAAGGATGACTGCAAGCTGCAGGAACAAGCGCTGCAAAGCGCCCTGGGCCAGCTCAAAGGGCCCGCGACCCTGGTCAGCGGCATCGGCCCTGGCGCCGCCCTCGCCTGGCGCTGGCTGGCCACACAGAACGACGACAAGGCCAACGCCATCTCCGTCGGCTTCGCGTTGGTACAGGAAGGTTGCAAGGACCCACTGCCGAAAACCGCCGCACACGGTAATTGGCTGGTGGCCTGGAACGATAACCCTGACGATGAAAGCGCCAGTTTCGTACGTGACACCCCGCGTGCCACCACCAGTATCAGCGACTACGACATTCACTATCCGCAAGTGCTGAACAACGAACTGCGCAAGCAACTGGTGGGTTCGGACAACGGCGGCCTGGCGATTCCCGTCGTGGAAGTGCCGGCTGGCCAGGCCAAGGACACCGTGACCCTGTTCCTCTCCGGTGATGGCGGCTGGCGTGACCTCGACCGCGATGTGGCCGGCGAGATGGCCAAGATCGGTTACCCGGTGGTCGGCATCGACACCCTGCGCTACTACTGGCAGCACAAGACCCCGGAACAAAGCGCCAAGGACCTTACCGAGCTGATGCAGCACTACCGGCAGAAGTGGGGCACCAAGCGCTTTGTACTGACCGGCTACTCGTTCGGTGCCGACGTCCTGCCGGCGATCTACAACCGGCTGCCGGAAAACGAACAGCAGCGTGTGGACGTCATCATCCTGCTGGCATTCGCCCGCACCGGCAGCTTTGAAATCGAAGTGGAAGGTTGGCTGGGCAACGCCGGCAAAGAAGCCGCGACCGGCCCGGAAATGGCCAAGCTGCCGGCTGACAAGGTGGTGTGCATCTACGGTGCCGAAGAAGTCGACGAGAGTGGCTGCACCGACAAGACTGCCGTGGGCGAGACTGTGAAGCTGCCGGGCGGGCATCACTTCGATGAGAACTACCCGGCGCTGGCCAAGCGGTTGGTGGATATCATCGTGAAGCACCAGGCCAAAACCGAATAAACCCGAGCCTTATACAAATCAAACTGTGGGAGGGTGCTTGCTCCCGATAGCTGAGTGTCAGTCAACAATGCTGTGACTGACCCAATGCTATCGGGGGCAAGCACCCTCCCACAGTTTTTTGCGGCGTCGGTAAGATCTAGCGCGGTTCGATGTGGGCAATCATCAGTTGCACGGTTTCATTCCCACGAAACTCGTTCACGTCCAGCTTGTAAGCCAACTCCACCCAACGTACGGACGGGTTCGGCCAGACTTCCCGGTCGACGCCAAAGGCAATGCCATCGAGCTTCACCGACCCGCACTCGCTCTTGAGCACCACTTTCAGGTGCCGCTCCCCCACCACTCGCTGCTCTACCAGCTGGAACACACCATGGAACAGCGGCTCTGGAAAGTGTTGCCCCCACGGCCCGGCATGCCGCAATGCGCGCGCCAGTTCCAGGTGAAACTCTTCCACCGCGAGGGTGCCATCGGACAGCAGACGCCCGGTGAGGTCTTCTTCGCGCAGTTGCCGACGCACTTCGGCGTCAAAGGCTTCGGCAAACAGTGGGAAATTTTCCTCGGGCAAGGTCAGCCCCGCCGCCATGGCGTGGCCGCCGTATTTGGTGATCAGGTTGGGATGCTGGCTCGCGACCACCGCCAGCGCATCGCGGATGTGAAAGCCCTGCACAGAGCGTCCAGAGCCCTTCAGCAGCCCATCGCCGGCATCGGCGAAGGCGATGGTCGGGCGGAAGTACCGCTCCTTCATGCGCGACGCAAGAATGCCGATCACACCTTGGTGCCAGTCCGGATCAAACAGGCACAAGCCGTAGGGCATCGATTCCACCGGCAAGTCCTTGAGCTGGGCCAGGGCCTCGCGCTGCATGCCTTGTTCGATGGATTTGCGGTCCTGGTTCATGCCGTCCAGTTGCGCGGCCATTTCCCGTGCCGCGGCGAAATCCGTGGTGAGCAGGCATTCGATGCCCAGGCTCATATCGTCCAGGCGCCCAGCGGCGTTCAAGCGTGGCCCGAGGATAAAGCCGAGGTCGGTGGACGTGATGCGCGCCGCATCGCGCTTGGCCACTTCGAGAATCGCCTTGATTCCCGGCCGTGCGCGACCGGCGCGAATACGCTCCAGGCCCTGATGCACGAGGATGCGGTTATTGGCGTCCAGAGGCACCACGTCGGCGACGCTGCCGAGGGCCACCAGGTCGAGCAGTTCGCCGATATTCGGTTGAGGCGTGTTCTCGTACCAGCCCAGACTGCGCAAACGCGCGCGCAGGGCCATCAGCACGTAGAAGATCACGCCAACGCCGGCCAGGGCCTTGCTCGGGAACTCACAGCCCGGCTGGTTCGGGTTGACGATGGCATCCGCCGCCGGCAACTCGTCGCCAGGCAAGTGGTGATCGGTCACCAACACCTGCAACCCCGCCGCTTTCGCCGCCGCCACGCCTTCGACACTGGAGATGCCGTTGTCCACGGTGATCAGCAACTGCGGCTCGCGCTGCAGCGCCACGGCGACGATCTCCGGGGTCAGGCCGTAACCGTACTCGAAGCGATTGGGCACCAGGTAATCGACATGCGCCGCACCGAGCAGACGCAGGCCCAGGGTGCCCACGGTGCTGGCGGTAGCGCCATCGGCATCGAAGTCACCGACGATGAGGATGCGCTGGCGCTGTTCCAGTGCCGTCACCAGCAAGTCCACTGCCGCGTCGATGCCCTTGAGCTGCTGATAGGGAATCAACCGCGCCAGGCTCTTGTCCAGCTCAGCCTCGGACTGCACACCACGAGCGGCGTAAAGACGGGTCAACAGCGGCGGCAATTCACCAAGGAAGGGCAGGACGGCGGGCAGTGGGCGGGGATCGATACGCATGGGTGACGGGAGCTTCTCTTGAATACAAAGGTTAAACGACAACTCTGAAGGCAACACAGATCAAATGTGGGAGGGGGCTTGCCCCCTCCCACATTTTCAACCGCGTTCGCCGACCAGCCATTGCAGTTGTACTTCGTGCTGGCCACGGTCGTCAGTGACGAAGATCGTGCCTTCGCTGATCATCACGTCCCACTTGATCACGCGGGGCATGTCCTTGGCCAGAACCTCCAGAATCTCCTGGGGCACCGCCGCGATGTGCACATTCTTCAGGTTATTGGCCACCGGCACGACCTTGCCCTCCCACACGCGCAGGCTGCCGTAGGCCAGCAGACTGGTGCGCTCGGTGCGGCGCGAGCACCAGGTCAGGCGGTCGGCATCCGGCTGGCCGACTTCGATCCAGTGCAGGACCCGATCGTCCAGGCTTTTTTCCCACAGGGCTGGCTCGTCTACATCTGACAGGCCACGACCGAACGCCAACTGTTCGTTGTAAAAAAGGGCGTAGGCCAGCAGACGCACGGTCATGCGCTCTTCGGTTTCCGACGGGTGACGGGCGATGGTCTGCTTGACGCTCTCGTACACCGAGCGATCAAGGTCGGTGAGGTTGAGTTCGAATTTATAGGTCGTGGACGGCTGGGCCATGAACGGGCTTCTAGAGACAGGGAAAGGCGGCCAGTCTAACCGATGGCGAGGTCATTCACCGAATCCTGCGCTGCATCATCCTTATCCCTGGGCTACTCGCCTATGTTAAAAGGCTTCACATCATCGTTCTGCGCAGACAAGGATCCCCATGTCGTTTAATGCCAAACCACTTGCAGGCCTGAAAGTTATCGAACTCGGCACCCTGATCGCCGGGCCGTTCGCTTCACGTATCTGCGCCGAATTCGGCGCGGAGGTGGTCAAGGTCGAATCCCCGGACGGCGGCGACCCGCTGCGCAAATGGCGCAAGCTGTATGAAGGCACCTCGCTGTGGTGGTTTGTGCAGGCGCGCAACAAGAAGTCGCTGACGCTTAACCTCAAGCATCCGGACGGCCTGGCGATTCTCAAGCAACTGCTGGCCGACGCCGACATCCTTATCGAAAACTTCCGTCCAGGCGTGCTGGAAAAGCTTGGCCTGAGCTGGGAAACCCTGCACGCACTGAACCCGAAACTGGTCATGGTGCGCCTCTCGGGTTTCGGCCAGACCGGGCCGATGAAAGACCAACCCGGGTTTGGCGCAGTGGGCGAGTCCATGGGCGGGCTGCGCTATATCACCGGTTTCGAAGATCGCCCGCCGGTACGCACCGGGATCTCCATTGGCGACTCCATCGCCGCGCTGTGGGCGGTCATCGGCGCCTTGATGGCGCTGCGTCATCGCGAGGTCAACGGAGGTGTGGGCCAGGTGGTGGATGTGGCACTGTATGAAGCCATCTTCGCCATGATGGAAAGCATGATCCCCGAATTCGACGTATTCGGGTTTATTCGCGAACGCACCGGCAACATCATGCCCGGCATCACGCCGTCATCGATCCACACCAGCGCGGACGGTAAGCACGTTCAGATCGGCGCCAATGGTGATGCCATCTTCAAACGTTTCATGAGTGCCATCGGCCGGGAAGACCTGGCGAACGATCCACAACTGGCCAGTAATGACGGGCGCGATAGCCGTCGTGATGAACTCTATGGCGTGATTGATCGCTGGGTGAACTCGCTGCCGCTGGAGCAGGTGGTGGAGCAACTCAACAAGGCCGAAGTGCCCGCCAGCCGTATCTACAGCGCCGAAGACATGCTGGGCGACCCGCAATTCCTCGCGCGCGAGATGTTCCTCAAGGCCCGGCTTCCCGGCGGCAAGGACTTCAAGATGCCGGGCATCGTGCCCAAGCTGTCGGATACACCGGGCAGTTGCGAATGGGTGGGGCCGCAACTGGGTGAACACAACGGCGTGGTGTTGGGCGAGCTGGGATACGACGCCGCCGCCATTGTCCGCCTGCGTGAGAAAGGCGCAATCTGATGCCCCACGGCTGCAAACACTGGCTCATTGCGCTGTACCTGGCCGTCATGCTGGCCGGCAGTTGGCCCGTACCGGCGAGTGCCGAGGGTACGTTGAGCTGGTTGTTGCGCGACTTGCCGCCGCTGACCATCTTCGAAGGGCCAAGCAAAGGCCTGGGTGCACTCGACCAGTTGCTGCCGATACTGATCGGACACTTGCCGGAGTATCGCCACCAGGTAATGCACGTCAATCGCGCGCGCGGCATGCAGATGCTGCGCGAGCCCACGCTCACCTGCGATCCATCATTGCTGTGGACGGCCGAGCGGGCCAGGTACATCGTATTTTCCAGGCAGGCGTTTGTGGTCGTCAGTAATGGCATCACGATTCGACAGAGCCAGCAGGACGCCTTGGCGGCGTTTATCGTAGACGGCCAGTTTGACCTGCAGGCCTTCTTCGCCGCCCCTAAGGCAAGGGTCGGCGCGATTGCGGAACGCAGCTACGGCCCCGTTATCGATGAGCGGCTGAAACAGGCCGACACACACAAACTGGCACTGCACTACGGCAACGATGCACTTGGCAGCTTGCTGCAGATGCAGCGCCTGGGCCGGCTGGAGGCGGTGCTGGGCTATTGGCCGGAAATCCGCTACCACGCGATGCAACAGGGGATCGCAACCGAAGACCTCAGCTTCTACCCCATCAAGGGCACAGCACCTTACCAGCGCACGTATATCGGCTGCTCGGATACGCCTCAGGGGCGCGAGGCCATGGAACGGATCAACCAGGTTCTGCTCAGCCTCCCGCTGGCACAAGTACAACAGTCCTATGCCGCCTGGCTAGACCCTGCCATGCGCGAACATTACCTGCGAGACAACCCGAGTTTTTTCCGGGATTCACCAGAACCCTGACAAATCCCAGGCAAAAAGAAACCCCGAAGAGTGGGGAGACACTTCGGGGTTAAACGTGGCCTACAAAGACCAGTACAACAAGGCACAAACACCGGAGCACAATGTTTGCTCTTGCTGTTACGAAATCTGACCGGCCATGACGTGGGAAGTTTCCATGGGTAAACAATTCTTCATGCAACGGCAGCGCCACGGGTCTGGGCAGCGCTGCGCAAGGCCGCGATGACCGAGGGCTCCAGGCGTCCTTCAGCGATCTTGAGGTCACGCAGCAAGCAATCCACCACATCCACCAATAGGCGCTTATCGAGCAATTGCGCCCGGTCGACTTCACGCTCGACCATGATCGCGCCGGCGGGGTTCTTTACGGTTACCAGGCACTCTTCCTGCACACCTGCGGTGGTCAACGTCACCTGATAAGGGCTCAGTGCTTCTTCGAGCAATAGGCTGATACTTTCCATCTCGATCACCACTCAATAGTTCGCAAACATTCTTGTAAACGGGAGCTGCATCTATCCTAAGTGACTGGTTGTGACGTAGGA
Source organism: Pseudomonas sp. BIGb0381 (assembly GCF_024809815.1). Classification (NCBI taxonomy): domain Bacteria; kingdom Pseudomonadati; phylum Pseudomonadota; class Gammaproteobacteria; order Pseudomonadales; family Pseudomonadaceae; genus Pseudomonas; species Pseudomonas sp. BIGb0381. The sequence continues at coordinate 100,895 of NZ_JANUEN010000003.1, read as the reverse complement.
AAGTTCGCTTTTTCGTTTATGCGGGGTTGTCGGGGGATGACGTTTCCAGCATGCGCTTGCAACATGACAGGCAAAAAACGGCAGCACATAAATGCTTACGCAATGGGCTGCTGTTTTTGGGGTTTGCCAGGCGCTGAGGCCGGGAGTGAATCCTATACTCGGTGAGCGCTGGTTACGCTGCGATGCAGATGAAAACGCATGTCATCAGGCCCTTATTGCGAAGGATAAATAGCGATGGCAGAACAAAATGAGCAACAAACGTCGACAGACAGAATGCACGCCGAGGTATCACGTATTTTTGCTGAAATAGCACGTATGAACGCAGAGCAAAACAAACTCAACAAAGAATCCCTGAAGATAACCTGTGAGACTTTCTGGTACCCGGTGGGTATCGCGACAGGCTTCTATGCCGCCGTGGGCACGGTCATAGTGGTCGCGCAGAAACTATTCTCGTAACGCGAGACCGGGCCTGCCAGAAACAAAAAACGCCGCTGACCCAAGGAAGGGAAAGCGGCGTTTTTGTCTTCGTGATTTGCCTTACAAAGGCTTACCACGGTTGCCATGCTGGCTGACAAACGCCTGCATCGCCTTCAAGTCATTCGGCAGCACCGTGCAACGCTCTTCACGCTCGAACAGGTCTGTCAGGTGAACCGGCAGTTCCAGCGCCTTGCCGACACCCGCCTTCTCCACCGCTTCCGGGAATTTCACTGGATGGGCGGTGCCGAGGATCACCATCGGGATATCCAGGCTTCGACGGCATTCGCGGGCGGCCTTCACCCCAATGGCGGTGTGCGGGTCGAGCAGCTCGCCGGTCTGGGCGTAGACTTCGGCGATGGTTTCGCAGGTCTGCGCGTCGTCCACGGCCAGGGAGTCGAACAGCTTGCGGGTTTCGGTCCAGCGCTCTTCATCAACGCTGAAACCGCCGCCGCTCTTGAAGGTGTCCATCAAGCCGGCAATGGCTGCGCCGTTGCGACCGTGCATGTCGAACAGCAGACGCTCGAAGTTCGACGACACCATGATGTCCATGGACGGCGACAGGGTGGCGTGCAGGGTTTCCTTGACGTACTGGTTGCCGCTCATGAAGCGGTGCAGGATGTCGTTGCGGTTGGTGGCAACGATCAACTGGTTGATCGGCAGGCCCATGTTACGGGCCAGGTAGCCGGCGAAGATGTCGCCGAAATTGCCGGTCGGCACCGAGAACGACACCGAGCGCGCCGGGCCGCCCAACTGCAGCGAGGCGTGGAAGTAGTAGACGATCTGGGCCATGATCCGCGCCCAGTTGATCGAGTTCACCGCCACCAGTCGCGTGCCTTTGAGGAAGCCCTGGTCAGCGAAGCTGTTCTTGACCATTTCCTGGCAGTCATCGAAGTTGCCTTCGATGGCGATGTTGTGGATGTTCTCACCGAAGATGGTGGTCATCTGGCGACGCTGCACTTCCGACACACGCTTGTGCGGGTGCAGGATGAAGATGTCGACGTTTTCGCAGTGCTTGCAGCCTTCGATGGCGGCCGAACCGGTATCACCCGAGGTCGCGCCGATGATCACCACGCGCTCGCCGCGCTTCTCCAGCACGTAGTCCAGCAGACGACCCAGCAGCTGCAGGGCGAAGTCCTTGAACGCCAGGGTCGGGCCATGGAACAGCTCGAGCACCCATTCGTTGCCGTTGAGTTGGCGCAAAGGGGCGATGGCGCTGTGGGAAAACACGCCGTACGTCTCTTCCAGAATCTTTTTGAAGTCCGCATCGGGGATGCTGCCGGTGACGAACGGGCGCATCACCCGGAACGCCAGCTCGTGGTACGGCAGGCCGGCCCACGAAGCGATTTCTTCCTGGGTAAAGCGTGGCAGGTTTTCCGGCACGTACAGGCCGCCGTCGGTGGCAAGGCCTGCCAGCAAGACGTCTTCGAAATTCAGGGCCGGTGCCTGGCCGCGGGTGCTGATGTAACGCATGACTGGCTCCTCTAAAACATTCTCGAACAGAGGCCGCCGCACACGCGGGGCCTCTGGAACAGATCGGTTAGTTCAGGTGTTCGACGCGAATCCGCACCACCGGGCCCACGACGCCTTGCAAGGCCTCCAGAGCAGTGATGGCATCGTTGATGTGCTGCTCGAGCACGCGGTGGGTCAGCAGGATCATCGGCACCTGGCCGTTCTGCTCCTCGACTTCCTTCTGCATGATCGACTCGATGTTGATACCGCGCTCCGACAGGATGCTGGCCACCTGGGCCAATACGCCTGGGTGATCCTTGGCCTGGATGCGCAGGTAGTAGGCGCTTTCGCAGGCCTCAATCGGCAGGATCGGGTGGGCCGACAGCGAATCCGGCTGGAAGGCCAGGTGCGGCACGCGGTTTTCCGGGTCGCTGGTCATGGCGCGAACCACGTCCACCAGATCGGCGATCACCGACGAAGCGGTCGGCTCCATGCCGGCACCGGCGCCGTAGAACAGGGTGGAACCGGCGGCATCACCGTTGACCATCACGGCGTTCATCACGCCATTGACGTTGGCGATCAGGCGGTCGGCCGGGATCAGCGTCGGATGCACACGCAACTCGATACCCGCCGGAGTGCTACGCGCGACACCGAGGTGCTTGATGCGGTAGCCCAGGGCTTCGGCGTAGTTCACGTCGGCAGTGGTCAGCTTGGTGATGCCTTCGGTGTAGGCCTTGTCGAACTGCAACGGGATACCAAAGGCGATGGACGCCAGGATGGTCAGCTTGTGCGCCGCGTCGATGCCTTCCACGTCGAATGTCGGGTCGGCTTCGGCGTAACCCAGCGCCTGGGCTTCGGCCAGCACGTCTTCGAAGGTACGGCCCTTCTCGCGCATTTCGGTGAGGATGAAGTTACCGGTGCCGTTGATGATACCGGCTACCCAATTGATGCGGTTGGCGGACAGGCCTTCACGGATCGCCTTGATCACCGGGATACCACCGGCAACCGCGGCTTCGAACGCGACGATCACGCCCTTCTCGCGGGCCTTGGCGAAGATCTCGTTGCCGTGCACGGCAATCAGCGCCTTGTTGGCGGTGACCACGTGCTTGCCGTTTTCGATAGCCTTGAGCACCAGCTCGCGGGCCACGGTGTAACCGCCCACCAGCTCGATGACGATATCGATTTCAGGGTTGGTGGCCACGGCGAAGACATCGTTGGTAATCGCAATACCGGTCGTTTGGAACTGAGGCTTTGGCGAACGCGTGGCAATTTGCGCCACTTCAATCCCACGCCCTGCACGGCGGGAAATTTCTTCAGCATTACGCTGAAGTACGTTGAAGGTGCCGCCACCGACGGTCCCTAACCCACAAATGCCTACTTTGACCGGTTTCACTGAAGAACTCCCCATGAAACGGCCGACGCTAGGTCGGCCGTGGAAAACAGCCGCACAACTGCGGCTTTCAATTAATAGCCCGTCGACTTATCCGCGGGCCATGATCGTCAAAGGTTCGACGATGCTGGTTTATTTGGCACTCAGCGCCAGTTTGGCAACTTGTGGTGCCGGCTGGTAGCCCGGAATCACCTGGCCGTCAGCCAAAACGATGGCCGGTGTACCGTTGACGCCGATGGACTGGCCCAGGGCAAACTGCTTCGACACCGGGTTGGCGCACTTGGCGGCCTTGATTTCCTTGCCATCGACCATCTTGTCCATGGCAGCTTTCTTGTCGGCCGAGCACCATACGGCCTGCAGCTGCTCGTCGCCCGGCGAACCCAGACCCTGGCGCGGGAACGCTACGTAGCGTACTTCAACACCCAGCTTGTTCAGCGCAGGCACTTCGGCATGCAGCTTATGGCAGTACGGGCAGGTGGTGTCGGTGAACACGGTGATATGGGTCTTCGTTTCGCCGATAGCTGGGTAAACCACGGTTTCCGCCACCGGGATGCCGTTGATCAGCTTGGATACACCCAGGCGCTCGGCTTTCTCGGTCAGGTTGACCGGCTTGCCGTCCTTGAGCTGGAACAGGTAGCCCTGAACGATGTACTGACCGTCTGCACTGGCGTACAGCACACGGCTGCCCTTGAGCTTGACTTCATACAGGCCGGCCATCGGGCTGGCGCTGATGCTTTCGATCGGGGTGTCGAGCTGCAGGTTGGCCAGGCTCTTGCGGATGGTCTGCTCGGCAGCGTCATCGGCGACGGCAAAGGTGGAAACCAACGCAATGGCTGCGGCGGCAATAATCTGGGTCAAGCGCATGGAAACTCCTGAAGGCAGATGCAGGGACGGGCGCAGGCACGCCGATACGCAAACACGGGTGCGGGCCGTCCCTTTGCTAACCGGCAAAGCCTACCACAGTTGGGCCGCAGGGCAGCCCGTGGCGGGATAAATTGGCGGTTTTCAGCCTCGTGGGTGGTGCTTGGCATGCATTTCCTGCAAGCGCGCACGCGCCACGTGGGTATAGATCTGGGTGGTGGATAAGTCGCTGTGCCCGAGCAGCATTTGCACCACGCGCAAATCCGCGCCGTGGTTGAGCAAATGGGTGGCGAATGCATGGCGCAAGGTGTGGGGCGACAGGCTCTTGCCGATCCCCGCCACCTTGGCCTGGTGCTTGATGCGATGCCAGAACGTCTGGCGGGTCATCTGCTCGCCACGCTGGCTGGGAAACAGCACATCGCTTGGCCGCCCGCCAAGCAGCTCGCTACGGGCATCGCGCATATAGCGCTCGACCCACACAATTGCTTCCTCCCCCATCGGCACCAGCCGTTCCTTGCTGCCCTTGCCCATTACCCGCAGCACCCCTTGACGCAGATTGACTTGCTCCAGAGTCAGGCTGATCAGCTCCGTGACCCGCAGGCCGCAGGCATACAACACTTCCAGCATCGCGCGGTCACGCTGGCCGATGGCTTCGCTGAGGTCGGGCGCAGCAAGCAAGGCATCGACGTCGGCTTCCGACAGGGATTTGGGTAAAGGCCTACCCAGTTGCGGCATATCGATTTGCAGGGTTGGATCGAGGGCGATCAGTTTCTCCCTCAGCAAATAGCGATAAAAACCACGCACACCGGAGAGAAACCGTGCAGTGGAACGGGGTTTGTAGTTCTGCTCCAAACGCCAGGCCAGGTGATCGAGGATCAGCTCGCGGCCGGCATTGATCAGTTCCAAGTGTTTCTCATGCAACCAGCCGTTGAACAGCGCCAGGTCGCTGCGGTAGGCCTGGCGGGTGTTGTCTGACAGGCCTTTTTCCAGCCAGAGGGCGTCGAGGAAGCGGTCGATCATGGGGTGGTCAATGGCAGGCATGAGGGCTCAGCTAAGGAAAGTGCGGGTATCGGGTAGATCCTATCGCAGCCCAGCCATGTACACACGCTTGAAGGTATGAACCGTCGCAGCAGGCCGCATTTCCGCCAAGGGCAGCTCAAATCGCGGGCACAAAAAAGCAGCCCGTAGGCTGCTTTTTTCTGCATCGGGAAGCTGGACTTAAGCCAGTTTTTCCTTGATGCGAGCTGCTTTACCGGACAGGTCACGCAGGTAGTACAGCTTGGCTTTACGTACGTCACCGCGACGCTTAACGGCCATGCTGTCGATTTGCGGGCTGTAGGTCTGGAAAGTACGCTCTACGCCAACACCGTTGGAGATTTTACGAACAGTGAAAGCACTGTTCACACCACGGTTACGCTTGGCGATTACCACGCCTTCGAACGCTTGCAGACGCGAACGGTCGCCTTCCTTCACTTTCACCTGGACGACAATGGTGTCGCCTGGGGCAAAGGTAGGGATCTCTTTGGTCATCTGCTCTGCTTCGAGTGCAAGGATGATTTTGTTAGTCATGCTGTGCTCCTAAGGTAAGTCAATGGACCTACCATCGATACGTTGTTAACTATCGTCCCGCGCGAGGATGTATTCCTCGAGCAGCTTCTTCTCTTCTCCAGAAAGCGAGCGGCTTTCCAGAAGATCGGCGCGTCGTTCATAGGTCCGACCAAGGGACTGCTGTAAACGCCAACGCCGGATGTGTGCGTGATTGCCACTTAGCAATACGTCGGGAACACGCTGATCCGCATACACCTCCGGTCGGGTGTAGTGCGGGCAATCCAGCAAACCGTCCGTGAAGGAATCTTCCTCCGCGGAGTCCGCATGCCCTAAAGCTCCAGGCAGCAGTCGTGTAACCGCATCTATCAGGACCATCGCCGGCAGCTCGCCGCCAGACAGGACATAGTCCCCAATCGACCACTCTTCATCGACATGAGCATCAATAAAACGCTCGTCAATGCCTTCATAGCGACCGGCAATCAGGATCAGTGCTTCCTCATTCGCCAGTTCGCGGACCCCAGCCTGTTTCAGCTGGCGGCCTTGAGGGGACAGGTAAATAACCTTCGCCTTCTCCCCGGCAGCGACCTTGGCCTGAGCCAACGCGTCTTCCAGGGGCTTGATCTTCATCACCATGCCCGGGCCACCGCCAAATGGGCGATCGTCCACAGTGTGATGTCGATCCGTCGTGTAGTCTCGCGGGTTCCAACAGGTAAGCTGCAACAGCCCCTGTTTCACCGCCCGACTGGTGATGCCGTACTCGCTGATGGCGGAAAACATCTCGGGAAACAAACTGATCACTTCAATGCGCAAATTAGCCACGCTTAGAAGTCCGCGTCCCATTCCACCTTCATCTCGCCCGCTGCCAGGTCGACAGCCAACACGCATTGCTCGGTATAGGGCAACAGGCGTTCGCGATCATCCAGGCTGCCAGCGCAAGGCTTGACCACCATTACATCATTGGCGCCGGTTTCCAGAAGATGATCGATTTTCCCGAACAATTGCCCGAGTTGATCAATAACCTTCAGACCTTCCAGCTGGTACCAGTAGTACTCGCCATCGGTCAATTCAGGGAACAGGTTGCGCGGCACGCAGATCTCATAACCGGCCAGAAGACGAGCTTCTTCACGATCATCAAGACCCTTGAGCTTTGCGACCAGGAACTTATCGCTCCCGCGTCCACTGACCAGCTCGACCTGTTTCACACTACCTTCGCGCTTAAGCGTCCAGGTTTTGTACTGCAACAGGTTTTCAGTCGGATCAGTAAAGGAATACACCTTCACTTCGCCGCGAACGCCATGAACAGAATAAATCTTGCCAATAACGATCAAATCATCAGCAACAGTTGGCGTCGCGTTCATATTGCTCAGGCTGCGGCCTTAGCCGAGTCCTTCAACAACTTGGCAACACGCTCAGACGGTTGTGCACCAACGCTCAGCCAGTAGGCTACGCGCTCTTGGTTCACGGACAGGCGGACTTCTTGACCACGAGCGATCGGGTTGAAGAAACCTACTTGTTCCTTGTGAGAGCCGTCACGTGGGTTGCGGCTGTCAGTTACGGTCAAGTGGTAAAACGGGCGCTTTTTGGAGCCGCCAAGGGCAAGACGGATTGTTAGCATGTGAACATCGTTCCTGTAGTCGGTGCTGCAAATCTAAATGCACAGCGGGCATAGGTGCCCGAAAGGCCGCATATTCTAAGGAATATCCGGACTTTTGCAAATGTCTTTTTCTGGCGCCTATCAGCGTGCCATTCAGATCTGCTAGAGAGCCGTCGGTTAAAACGGCAGGTCAGCCCCCGCCAACGGCGGGTTTGCTGGAGATCCCACATCGCTGTGGGTCGGAGCAGGAGTGAACTCCCGCTCGAATTCTTTACATTTTCGGCATGCCGCCGCCGGGCAACATACCGCCCATGCCGCGCATCATCTTGGCCATTCCGCCCTTGGCGGAGAATTTCTTCATCATTTTCTGCATCTGCTTGTGCTGCTTGATCAAGCGACCGATATCCTGCACCTGGGTGCCGGAACCCATGGCGATCCGACGCTTGCGCGAACCACTGATCAGCTCAGGGTCGCGGCGCTCGGCCGGGGTCATGGAGTTGATGATGGCTTCCATCTGTTTGAACTGCTTCTCCGCCGCGCCTTGGGCATTGCCCATTTGCGCCAGGTTCACACCGCCGATGTTCGGCAGCTTGTCCATCAGGCCGCCGAGGCCGCCCATGTTCTTCATTTGTTGCAGCTGGTCGCGGAAGTCTTCGAGGTCGAAGCCCTTGCCCTTCTTCAGCTTCTTGGCCAGTTTATCGGCCTTGTCCTTGTCGAGGGTGGCTTCGGCCTGTTCGATCAGGCTGAGCACGTCACCCATGCCGAGGATACGCGAGGCGATACGCTCAGGGTGGAACGGTTCGAGCGCGTCGCTCTTCTCGCCCATACCGATGAACTTGATCGGCTTGCCGGTGATGGCACGCACCGACAGCGCGGCACCGCCACGGGCGTCGCCGTCGACCTTGGTGAGGATCACGCCGGTCAGCGGCAGCGCGTCGCCGAAGGCCTTGGCGGTGTTGGCCGCATCCTGGCCGGTCATGGCGTCGACCACGAACAACGTCTCGACCGGATTGATCGCGGCATGCAGCGCCTTGATCTCGCCCATCATCTCTTCATCGATGTGCAGGCGACCGGCGGTATCGACGATGACCACGTCGATGAATTTCAGTTTTGCTTCTTTAATAGCGGCGTTGGCGATGTCGACCGGCTTCTGGCTCAGGTCGGACGGGAAGAAGGTCACACCCACTTCGCCCGCGAGCATTTCCAACTGCTTGATGGCCGCCGGACGGTACACGTCAGCCGACACCACCATCACGGACTTCTTCTTGCGCTCTTTAAGGAAGCGCGCCAGCTTGCCGGCGGTGGTGGTCTTACCCGCACCTTGCAGGCCGGCCATCAATACGACGGCCGGTGGCACGGCGCTGAGGTTCAGGTCTTCGTTGGCCGCGCCCATCAGGCTTTCGAGTTCGGCCTGGACGATCTTCACAAAGGCCTGGCCCGGAGTCAGGCTGCGGGACACTTCAGTGCCGACCGCACGTTCCTTGACCGAGTTGACGAAGTCCTTGACCACAGGCAAGGCGACATCGGCTTCCAGCAACGCCATGCGCACTTCACGCAGGGTGTCTTTAATATTGTCCTCGGTCAGCTTGGCCTTGCCGGTTACGTGGCGCAGCGTCTGCGAGAGACGGTCAGTCAGGTTTTCAAACATGCGCGATCCTTTCAGGCCCTATTCATCGAAATGCATTAGTAGACCGAGGTAATGGCGGCCCAGGCTGTGGTAAATCGCTATTAAAAACAGCGCTCGGCGAGCCTGCGGCGTGGGCAGGTCGCGGATTATAGCGAAGACTGCGCCCATGCACACCCGCTGTCTGGCCCTGGAGTCTTTCGTGGAACGCAGGTGTATGCCAAACTCAGCGCCTTTCGGGCTTGCCTCTCAGGATTTATGCTCCCCTTGTCACCCAGTTTGCTACCCAGCCTCGCCGCCGCCATCGTGTATGCCGCTGCGACCCTTTATCAGGGCACTCGTCTGGCCAAAGGCGCCAAGGCGGACAAACGCCTGCTGGTCGGCCTGGGCGTCCTCGCCCTGCTGGCCCATGCTGCGAGCCTGTTCACCCACCTGATGACGCCGGTTGGCCTTGGCCTGGACTTCTTCAGCGCCGCCAGCCTGATCGCGGCGGCGGTCATTGCGCTGACGCTGATGGCCTGTTATCGGATTCCTGTCGAGAACCTGCTGGTCCTGCTCTTCCCATTGGGCGTGCTGACGGTGCTGCTCGCGCAGTTCGCCCCCACCGGCACGGTGCAGGTGATCGATGAGGAGCCAGGCATCCTCGCCCATATCCTGCTGTCGATCCTGGCCTACGGCATGTTCACCATCGCGGTGTTCCAGGCCTTGCTCCTGCTGCTGCAGGACCACCAGCTCAAGCACAAGCACCCTTCCGGGCTGATCAAGAACTTCCCGCCCCTGCAAACCATGGAAAGCCTGTTGTTCGGTTTCCTGTGGGCCGGCTGGACGCTGCTGTCGCTGTCGCTGATTTCCGGTTGGCTGTTCGTCGAAAACCTGTTTGCCCAGCACCTGGTGCACAAGACCCTGCTGGCGTGCCTGGCCTGGGTGGTGTTCAGCGTATTGCTGTGGGGCCGCAACCGCCTTGGCTGGCGCGGACACAAAGCGATTCGCTGGACCCTGGCCGGTTTCTGCCTTCTGATGTTGGCCTATTTCGGCAGCAAGCTGGTTCGCGAATACATCCTGCATATCTGACGGGCAGCAAAAATGGACAACTTGCCCCTGGGGCCGATGCTCGCGGTAATCGCCTTGCTGGTGTTATGGGCGGCGCTGTTTACCGCCATCGAAGCCGCACAACAACACCTGCTGGCCCTGCGCCCCGGTACACGCCAGGGCGACAAGGCTGCCGCCCGCCTGAGTTTCCCGCGCCACAGCCTGATCCTCTGCAACAGCCTGTGCCGTGCGGCCGTGGTAATCCTCTGCACCCTGCTGGCGATTTATGCCTGGGCACAGAACGGCCCGTGGCTCGGCTGGCTGATCTCCTGCGCCGTTCTGCTGATCCTGGCCGACTACCTGCCACGCGCCCTGGCAACCCGTCATCCACAAGCGGTGCTGGGCTTCGGCAACACGCTGCTGGGCGTGCCATTGAAAATCCTCTATCCCGCCGCCTGGCTGCTCAATGGCATCAGCCTGTTGCTGCTGCGCCCGTTTGCCCGAAAGCCCGGCGTGGTGAAAAACAGCGATGAGCCACAGCCCGGCCACGACGATGAACCGCAGCCCGAGGCCGATGACGGCCGCACCCCTGGCATGCCGGGTATCCACGCCCTGGACAACATCACCGTCAATGACATCCTGGTGCCCCGCAGCGAAGTGGACGGTATCAACCTGGATGACTCGATCGAAGAAATCATCGAGCAATTGCGCACCTCCTCACGCACTCGCCTGCCGGTGTTCCACAGTGACATCAACCAGGTTGAAGCCGTACTGAACACCCGGCTGATCCAGCACCTGCTGCCGGACGCCAGCCTGACCAAGGAAGCCCTGCTGGACGCTTCCTACGAACCCTACTTCGTCCCCGAAAGCACGCCCCTGCAACTGCAACTGCTGAACTTCCACAAACAGCAGCGACGCCTGGGCATGGTGGTGGATGAATACGGCGAAGTACTGGGTATCGTCACCCTGGAAGATATTCTCGAAGAAATCGTCGGCGAATTCGAAAACGAGCAAAGTGCGGACAACCCGCATATCGAAGCGCAGCCGGATGGCCGCTATATCATCGACGGCGCCGCTTCGATCCGCGAATTGAACAAGAGCCTGGGCTGGCACCTGCCCAGCGACGGCCCCAAGACCCTCAACGGCCTGGTAACCGAAGCACTGGAGACCATTCCGGATTGTGCGGTGTGCCTGAAGATCGGCCGCTACCGCCTGGAAATCCTTGAGACCGAGGACAACCGCGTCAGCAAGGTGCTGATCTGGCATACCAGCCACGTGCCAGTAGCCTCATAACTTCCTGATAAGCCACAATCCAGTGTAGGAGGGGGCAAGCCTCCTCCCACATTTTGATTTGCGGCGCTCCAGTCACTTGTTGTAATTCCAAACCCCTTCCTATAATCCCTGCGGCTTACCCAAGCCCCCGCCCGACCGCGTGCTACCCGCACTCAGCGCGTCCAGGCACCGCTTTACCATGTCCGACCGGTGTCCGCTCCCATCCCGAGCCGCCCCGAGCACTACCCTGATCCAAGGGTGTTCGACCCAATAATAATCCGCGTCCAAACGCGCAACGACCGTCAGGGATACCTCCATGAGCACCACCTATAACGAGGCCGCGACCGCCGCCCCGACCAACTCGACCGCACGTGTCGCCACCGCGAGCATCGTCGGCACCGCCATCGAGTTCTACGACTTCTATATCTACGCCACGGCTGCCGCGCTGGTGATCGGGCCGGTGTTCTTTCCGCAGACCTCCGGTACCGCGCAGATGCTGGCGTCGTTCCTGACCTTCGGCATCGCCTTTATCGCCCGCCCACTGGGCTCAGCGCTGTTCGGCCACTTTGGCGATCGCATCGGCCGCAAGTCGACCCTGGTGGCCTCGCTGCTGCTGATGGGCGTGTGCACCACGCTGATCGGCTTGCTGCCCGGCTATGACAGCATCGGTGCCTGGGCGCCGATCCTGTTGTGCGTGCTGCGTTTCGGCCAGGGCCTGGGCCTTGGCGGCGAGTGGGGTGGCGCGGCACTGCTGGCCACCGAGAACGCGCCGAAAGGTAAGCGCGCCTGGTTCGGCATGTTCCCGCAACTGGGCCCCTCGATCGGGTTCCTGGCAGCCAACGGTTTGTTCCTGATCCTGGCGATGAGCCTGAATGACGAGCAGTTCCGCAGTTGGGGCTGGCGTATCCCGTTCATCCTCAGCGCAGCCTTGGTGATGGTCGGCCTGTATGCGCGCCTGAAGCTGCATGAAACCCCGGTGTTCACCAATGCCGTGGCGAAGGAAGCCCCGGTGAAAGTGCCGTTGGTGGAGCTGTTCAGCCAGCATTGGTTGCCGGTCCTGCTGGGCGCCGCGTCGATGGTGGTGTGCTATGCGCTGTTCTACATCACCACGGCCTTTTCCCTGAGCTACGGCGTTTCGACGCTGGGCTACAGCCGCGAGACGTTCCTTGGGTTGCTGTGCTTTGCAGTGCTGTTCATGGGTCTGGCCACACCGCTGGCGGCGCTGGCCAGTGATCGCTATGGGCGCAAGCCGGTGCTGATCGTCGGCGCAGTCCTGGCGATTCTGTCGGGCTTTACCATGGAACCGCTGTTGACCCACGGTTCGACCTGGGCCGTAGCACTGTTTTTGGCCCTGGAGCTGTTCCTGATGGGCGTGACCTTCGCGCCGATGGGTGCGCTGTTGCCGGAATTGTTCCCGACTCGCGTGCGTTATACCGGGGCTTCGGCGGCGTATAACTTGGGTGGGATTGTCGGCGCTTCGGCCGCACCGTTCTTCGCGACCAAGCTGGTGGCGATGGGTGGGCTGAGTTATGTCGGCGGGTATGTGTCGGCGGCAGCGTTGCTCAGCTTGATTGCGGTGCTGTGCCTGAAAGAGACGCGGGATAACGATTTGAACAGGGTTGCCTGATAAACAGCTATTGGGGGCAAGCCCCTCTCACATTTTGACCGCATTCCTACAGATTAAACGCGGTCAGTGTGGGAGGGGGCTTGTCCCCGATGCTTTTAGAGCTCTACAACAACCGCTTGGGAAGCACGGGTCGCCTTGGCTCGAGCCGCTTCAATCGACTCATCCCGCGCCAACGCCACGCCCATGCGGCGCTGGCCATTCACTTCTGGCTTACCAAACAGACGCAACGCCGTGTCCGGCTCGCTCAAGGCGGCGCCGAGGTTGGCGAATGCGGTCTGGGTCGACTGCCCTTCCACCAGAATCACCGCCGAAGCCGAAGGCCCGAACTGACGGATCAACGGGATTGGCAGGCCCAGGATGGCGCGCGCATGCAGGGCAAACTGCGAAAGGTCCTGGGAAATCAGGGTCACCAGGCCGGTGTCATGGGGGCGCGGCGACACTTCGCTGAACCACACCTGATCGCCTTTGATGAACAGCTCCACGCCAAACAGGCCACGACCGCCCAACGCCTCGGTCACTGCCTTGGCCACACGCTCGGACTCGGCCAGGGCAATCGGGCTCATGGCTTGCGGCTGCCAGGATTCCTGATAGTCGCCCTTCTCCTGACGATGACCCACCGGCGCGCAGAAGGTGGTGCCGCCGATGTGACGCACGGTCAGCAGGGTGATTTCATAGTCGAAATCGATAAAGCCTTCGATGATCACCCGGCCTTTACCGGCACGCCCGCCTTCCTGGGCGTAGTCCCAGGCTTTCTGCACATCGTCGGCGCTGCGCAGCAGGCTCTGGCCCTTGCCCGACGAACTCATCACCGGCTTGACCACGCAAGGGAAGCCCAGGTCCTGGACAGCCTTGCTGTAGTCCTCGAAGGTGTCGGCGAAGTGGTACGGCGAGGTCGGCAGGTCCAGCTCTTCGGCGGCCAGGCGACGAATACCTTCGCGATTCATGGTCAGCGACGCGGCGCGGGCGGTCGGGATCACGGTGAAGCCTTCGGCCTCCAGCTCCACCAGGGTCGCGGTGGCGATGGCTTCGATTTCCGGCACGATGAAATGCGGCTTTTCCGCTTCGATCACCGCACGCAGGGCGGCGCCGTCGAGCATATTGATCACATGGCTGCGATGGGCAACCTGCATGGCCGGTGCATTGGCATAGCGATCCACGGCAATCACTTCAACGCCCAGGCGTTGCAGTTCGATCACCACTTCCTTGCCCAGCTCACCGCAGCCACACAGCAAAACGCGGGTCGCGGTTGGCGACAATGGAGTTCCGATTCGGGTCATCTCAGGTCCTCAGGGGAGCGGATCATGGGGAGAAAGGCCGGCATTTTACATGAACTGTAAAAATTGGCCTCAGTTGGCGACGGCCCGCTTGCGGATACGCCAGGCCATGATCAGCCACACCACCGTGACCCCGGCGAACTTCGACGCCAGGGCCGTGCCCACCACGGCAGGAGTGAGTGCGCCGATCAGGCCGAAAAAGATAAAGGTGTCGAGGGGAATGCTCAGTGCCGAACTTATCCACAGGCGGTCGTGGAGCGGGCGCTTGGTGATGCTGAACACCAGCCAGTCGATGCATTCCGACACCGCGAATGCCGTTGCGCTGGCCAGGGCGATGGACGGGTCGGAGGTGATATACGACAACGCCAGCGCCGCCAGCATGGCGATGATCGCACCGTGGCCGAAGCGGGTTTGCACCATGTCACGCAGGATAAACACCAGGCCACCCCAGGCCGACCAGATGACATCCAGGTGCGGGGCGGTGGAGAAGGCGAAGTTGATCAGCACGACACTGCTGATGTAGGCGATCAGGAAGAGCATGGGGCGAGGGACCTGTGAACAAGGGGCACAGGGTACTTCACATTTGGAAATATGTCGTCTGGGTGGGCCTCATCGGGGGCAAGCCCCCTCCCACATTTTGACCGCATTCTTACAGATCAAACGCGGTTAAGTGTGGGAGGGGCTTGCTCGCGATGGCGATCTATCAGGCGCCGGATTTACCAGAAACCATAAACACCAACCCTCCCGCCACCGCCCGCTCATGGCACAACCCCAACACCACCCGCCGTTCGGCGTTGTCCATGCGGCTCCAGCGCGTGATTTCATCCACGCTGCGCTGGCAGCCGGTGCAAATATCGTCGTCATCCAGCGCGCAAATGCTCACGCACGGCGAGGCGACGGGGCGTTCAACTGCACTCATTCTTCCTGCTCGACCAGGTCACGCGCATACCGCTGGGCGTTATGCACATAGTGTGCGGCGCTGGCTTCGAGCATGCGTTTTTGCGCATCAGTCAATTCACGTACCA
Source organism: Pseudomonas sp. BIGb0381 (assembly GCF_024809815.1). Taxonomy (NCBI): domain Bacteria; kingdom Pseudomonadati; phylum Pseudomonadota; class Gammaproteobacteria; order Pseudomonadales; family Pseudomonadaceae; genus Pseudomonas; species Pseudomonas sp. BIGb0381. The sequence continues at coordinate 85,725 of NZ_JANUEN010000003.1, read as the reverse complement.
CTTTGCCCGGCGAGCCCATCACCAGGGAACCGTCAGGGATTTCCTTGCCTTCGCCGATCAACGAGTTGGCGCCGATGATGCAGTGCTTGCCGATCTTGGCGCCATTGAGGATCACCGCGTTGATACCGATCAGGCTGTAATCGTCGACCGTGCAGCCGTGCAGCATGGCGTTATGGCCGATGGTCACGCCGGTACCCAGGGTCAGCGGGTAGCCCATGTCGGTGTGCATCACGCTGCCGTCCTGCACGTTGCTGTTCTTGCCGATCAGGATCAGTTCGTTGTCGCCGCGCAGCACCGCGTTGAACCAGACGTTGGCGCCCTCCTCCAGCTTGACCTTGCCCACCAGCGTGGCATTCGGCGCCACCCAGCTGTGTGGATGGGTCTCGACGCGGGCATCGCCCAGGCGGTATTTCATGGTGTTCCCTCACGGCTGGCCGTTCAAACGACGGCTTAGGTATTGATGAAGCTCTTGGGCGGCTGGTGCAGGCTGATCTTGGCGTCGTCATAAAGCAGGTTGATCAACTCGACGATCATGATTGCCGTCAGGCCCCAGATCTTGTATTCGCCGAAGCGATAACTGGGCACGTACCAACTGCGGCCCTGGTAATCGATTCGGTGGGTATGTTCGCGCGGGTCCTGTCGGAAAAAATCCAAGGGCACGCTGAAGACGGCGGCAATCTCGGCATCGTTGGCCAGGTATTCGACGTAATCGGGGATCACCCCCACATAGGGCGTGACCCGGATGCCGTGCAGGGAGATCAGCGGGCTGAGCGGGCCGATGACTTCCACCAGGCCGGGGGGCAGGCCGATTTCTTCTTCAGCTTCACGCAGGGCGGTGAAGATCAGGTCCGGGTCTTCGGGGTCGCGGCGCCCGCCGGGAAAGGCCACTTCGCCACCATGGGTCGACAGGCCGCTGGCGCGCAGGGTCAGGATCAGCTCGGGTTCGTCACTGCGGGTAATCGGCACCAGTACCGCGGCCTCGGGGAAACGCCCGTCGGTTTCCAGCGTGTGGGGGGTGTGGTTGCTTACCCGGCGAAGTAGCTCGTCCAGCATGAGTCATCTCGGTCTGTTGGCTACCTTGCATCATGCACCAAAGCCGCCGGGTGCCCAACCCCAAAACCTGGGGCATGTCGCTAAACGACAACTTGCAGGGCCCTGCCGGCCAAGCCAAGATAGACGCACTTTCCAGGAACCCCAGCATGAATTTCTGCAGCCAGTGCGGTAAACCGGTTACCCAACGCATTCCCGACGGCGACGCCCGTCTGCGTTTTGTGTGTGATCACTGCTCGACCATTCACTATCAAAACCCCAATATCGTCGCCGGTACCGTGCCGGTGTGGGGCGATAAGGTGCTGCTGTGCCGCCGCGCCATCGAGCCGCGCCTGGGTTACTGGACCCTGCCCGCAGGTTTTATGGAAAACGGCGAGACCGTGGAACAGGCCGCCATGCGCGAGACCCTGGAAGAAGCCTGCGCCCACGTACGCAACCTGAGCATCTATACCCTGATTGATGTGCCGCACATCAGCCAGGTGCATATTTTCTACCGTGCCGAACTGGTCGACCTGGACTTCGCCGCAGGCCCCGAAAGCCTCGAAGTGCAGCTGTTCGACGAGGCTGACATCCCTTGGTCCGAGCTGGCTTTCCGCACGGTCGGGCGTACCCTAGAATACTTTTTCGCCGACCGCCGCCAGCAGTCGTTCCCGGTGCGCAGCGAAGCCGTGCCACCTCTTTCCAAGCCCGCCCAATAACCATTCGGCCGCTCGTCGCCACAGGGATACCGTTTTAATGCGTTGGTTGCTTGCTCTGATCTGCCTGTCGTTCGCCACGCTGTCGTCAGCCTCTACCGTGGAAACCCTGGGTGGCAAGACGGTCGAAAAAGTCCTGGTGCTCAAGTCCGCCCACCAATTGCAGTTGATCAACGACGGCAAGCCCTTCAAGACCTACCGTATTTCTCTGGGCAAAAACCCCAAGGGCCACAAGCTGATCGAAGGTGACCGCCGCACACCGGAAGGCCTGTACTGGATCGACTGGCGCAAGACCAGCGACCGCTACTATCTGTCCATGCACATCTCCTACCCCAATATCAGCGATGCCGCCCGCGCCCGACGCGAAGGGGTGAAGCCCGGCAGCATGATCATGATCCACGGCACGCCCGACACCGAAGAGTACCCGGAGCAGTGGTTTCACACCCTGGACTGGACGGACGGCTGCATCGGCATGCGCAACGTCGACATGCGCGAAGTCTGGAACCTGGTCAAGGACGGCACGCTGATCGAGATTCGGCCCTGACGTTGGACCGCTCGTAAAATAAATCAAAAAAGATTCCTGCCCTCGGCAGCCCCTGCCAGTGAATACCAATTCACTGCGCGGGCTGCGCACCTCTGCGCGCTATAAAGACCTCTCTAATACCACTTGATACCAGGCACCGTTAAGGTGCCCTTAAACCGCTACATGCACCGTTTTGGAAGCATTGACATGGTATTTAAGTGGTATTAGCTTCCGGCCAATACCGGGCGACAACACTCCAATAACCGCATCGGAAACCCCATAGATGAACCCCATCCTGACGCTGCGTCCCGACGACAAGCAATCCACACCGCTGTACCTGCAATTGGCCCGCAACCTGGAAGCGGCGATCCATGCCGGCCAGTGGAAATCCGAACAGGCCCTGCCCTCGGAGCGTGCCCTCAGCGAGCAGCTGAGCATTTCGCGGGTCACCGCCCGTAAAGCGTTGGAAGTGTTGTTTGCCCAAGGCCTGATCCGCCGCAGCCAGGGCTCCGGCACCTTTATCACGCCACGCCTGGAGCAACCGCTGTCGCGCCTGTCGGGGTTCAGCGAGATGTTGCGCCTCAAGGGCTTTGTGCCCAGTTCCCAATGGCTGGAACGTGACATCACCCCGCCGACCCATGAAGAACTGATCCGACTGTGCCTGTCGCCGAACGACAAGGTCGCGCGCCTCAAACGCCTGCGTAAGGCCGATGACACCGTGATGGCGATCGAGATGACCGCCATGCCCGCCTCGGTACTGCCGCAGCCGCAAGCCATCGGCAATTCGCTGTACGAATACCTGGAAGGCATCGGCAAACCCATCGTTCGCGCCCTGCAACACATCCAGGCGATCAACGCCTCGGATGAATTCGCCAAGCTGGTGGGCATCGCCCCCGGCACCGCCATGCTGCTGATGACCCGGGTCGGCTACACCGCCGACAACACGCCGATCGAAATCACCGACACCTACTGCCGCAACGACTACTACGACTTTGTCGCAGAGCTTCGCCGTTATGACTTTGCCGCCGAGTTGCGGCCTTAGAGAACTGCCCATGTCCGAAGACAATATCCTCACGCCCCACGGCTGGATGCGCGGCCGCCTGGTGCACCAGCACGGCAAGGTCATCGCCATTGAAGGCGAGCCTTGCGATCCGGCTGAAAACGACTTGCCGTACCTGCTGCCGGGTTTTATCGACCTGCACGTCCACGGCGGCGGCGGTAAAGACATCATGGAAGGCGCCGACGCCTTCGAGACCATCACTCGCACCCACGTGCGCTTCGGCACCACGTCGCTGCTGGCCACCACCATGACTGCCCCGGTGGAGGAAATCTCCAGCGTGCTGGGCCAACTCGGCCGCTTCTGCGAACAGCGTCCTGCAGGCAGCGCCCGGGTACTCGGCGTGCACCTGGAAGGCCCCTACATCAATCCGGGAAAACTCGGCGCGCAACCCAACTTCGCTCATACCGCATTGATGGCCGAAGTTGAAGCCTACCTGCGCCTGGCGCCGATCCGGGTAATTACCATCGCCCCGGAAATCGCCGGCCACGACGCCCTGATCCGCGCCCTCAGCGAGCGCGGCGTGCGTATGCAGATCGGCCACACCCTGGGCAGCTATGAAGAAGGCGTCGCCGCCCTCGCTGCCGGCGCCACCAGCTTCACCCATTTGTACAACGCCATGAGCCCGTTGCATCACCGCGAACCGGGCATCGTCGGCGCCGCGCTGGCCCACGCCCAGTACGCCGAGTTGATCCCGGATTTGCTCCACGTGCACCCCGGCGCCATGCGCGTGGCCCTGCGCGCGATCCCGTGCCTGTACTGCGTCACCGACTCCACCGCCGCCGCCGGCATGCCCGACGGCGAGTACAAGCTGGGCAGCCACACCGTGACCAAATGCCTGGGCGGCGTGCGCCTGGCCGACGGCACCCTGGCCGGCAGCACCCTGACCATGGATCAGGCGCTGCGCAACCTGGTGAAAATCGGCCTGCCCATCAGCGAAGCCTCACAACGCCTGTCGCAATTTCCGGCGGACTACCTAGGCCTGGAACAACGCGGTCGCCTGCAACCCGGCAGCTTCGCCGACTGCGTGCGCCTGGACCGCTCCCTGCACCTCACCGACGTCATGGTCGAAGGAGAAACCATTGTCTTCAAAGATGCTTGAAGAGGCCTTGGCCTCCTGTGACGCCGTCGCGGCGCAACTGCAACGCCTGGAACCGTTGCTGGAAGAAGTCGCCGGCCGCCTGCGCCGCCAGCCGCCACAAGTGGCGATGACCATTGCGCGGGGCAGCTCGGACCACGCCGCCAGCTACTTCGCCTACCTGGCCATGCAGCATGTCGGCATCCCGGTGGCGTCGTTACCGATGTCGGTGGTGACCTTGTTGCAAGCACCAATGAAAGTCAGCGGCCAGGTAGCGTTCGGTTTCTCCCAGTCGGGGCAAAGCCCGGACCTGGTCAACAGCCTGCGCCTGCTGCGCAAGCGTGGCGCCTTGAGCATCTCGCTGGTCAACGTCGAAGACTCACCGCTGGAAGCCGCCTGTGAATTCCATGTGCCCCTGTGCGCCGGGCCGGAACTCAGCGTGGCCGCGACCAAGAGCTTTATCGCCACCCTCAGCGCCAGCGCGCTGCTGATCGGCCACTGGAACCAGGAGCCCGACTTGCTGCAAGCCTGCCATGCCCTGCCCGCTGGCCTGCGTGAGGCCGCCGGGCAGGACTGGACGCACGCCATCGAGGCGCTGCGTGGCTGCCAGCAACTGATGGTGATCGGCCGTGGCGCCGGTTTTGCCATCGCCCAGGAAGCGGCGCTCAAGCTCAAGGAAACCTCGGCGATCCAGGCCGAAGCCTTCAGCAGCGCCGAGGTGCGCCACGGGCCGATGGCCTTGATCGGCGCGGACTACCCGCTGCTGGTCTTCGCACCACGGGGTGCCGAGCAAGCCGGCTTGTTGAGCCTGGCCGCCGATATGCGCCAGCGCGGCGCCCGCGTGCTGCTCGCCGCGCCGGACGATATCGCCGAACGCGACTTGACCCTGAGCCGCGCCGAACACCCGAGCCTGGATCCGATCCTGGCGATCCAGAGTTTCTACGTCATGGCGGCCGGCCTGGCGGTCGCTCGGGGCATGGACCCGGACCAGCCGCGCCACCTGAGCAAAGTTACCCGCACTCACTGAGTCGCGCTTTCCTGATGAGTACCGTGCCCATGTCCAACAACAATAATGAATTAACCCTCAACGCGCCCCTAAGCGGGCCGTTACTGGCCCTGGGCACCGTGCCTGATGACGTGTTCGCCAGCGGCGCCATGGGCGACGGCATCGCTATCGACCCGCTCAACGATTGCCTGCATGCGCCGTGTGATGGCGTAATCATCCATGTCGCCCGCACCGGCCACGCCTTGACGATTCGTGCCGACAATGGCGCCGAAGTGTTGCTGCACATCGGCATCGACACGGTCGAATTGAATGGCGAAGGGTTTGCCCTGCTGGTCAAGGAAGGCGCCCGGGTCCGCAATGGGCAGGCGCTGGTGCGCTTTGACCTGGACCGTATCGCCCGCCAGTGCAAAAGCCTGATCAGCCTGATCATCCTCACCAATGGCGAACACTTTGAACTGCGCCCGCTTGCCGCGAAAACCGTCAAGCTGGGCGAACCGCTGTTGCAGGTCGTGCCACGCGCAACCGCGCCGCTGCAAACGGCTGTGGATAACGTCGTCGCCGAAGCCAGCGCCAGCGTGCGCGTGACTCACCGTGGCGGCCTGCACGCACGACCGGCGGCGCTGATCCGCAAGACCGCCCAGGGTTTCAGCAGCCAGGCAAAGGTGCACTTCGGCGCCAAGTCGGCCGCTTGCGACAGCCTGATCGGCCTGATGGGGCTGGGCATTGGCGAAGGCGACGAGGTGCGCGTGACCTGTCGCGGCAAGGACGCCGAGGCCGCGCTGCAGGCGCTGGTCGCGGCCTTGTCCGTCGCGGTTAAGCAAGAACACCACGCACCGGTCGTCGCCATGCCACGCCGGGCAACTACTGAGGCAGATGTGTTGCAGGGCGTGTGTGCGGCACCGGGACTGGTCTGCGGGCCGTTGTTCCGGCTGGCGGGTATCGAGTTGCCGTCAGACCCCGGCAATCACGTCACCGACGAACAACTGCAACGCCTGGACGCAGCCCTGGAGCAGGTGCGCGGTGAGGTCCGCAGCACCCTGGACCAGGCTCGCCAACGCAAGGCCGTCGAAGAAGAAGAGATCTTCGCCGCCCACCTCGCCCTGCTCGAAGACCCGGCCCTGCTGGAGGCCGCCACCGACGCCATCGAACACGGCAGCGCCGCCACCCACGCCTGGCGCGATGCGATCCAGGCGCAGTGCGCGGTATTGCTGGCCCTGGGCAAGCCGCTGTTCGCCGAACGCGCCAACGACCTGCGCGATCTGCAACAACGGGTGCTGCGCGCACTGTTGGGCGAAGCCTGGCATTTCGAGTTGCCTGCGGGGGCGATTGTCAGTGCCCATGAACTGACCCCTTCGGATTTGCTGCAACTGAGCGCGCAACAGACTGCCGGGATCTGCATGGCCGAAGGCGGCGCCACCTCCCATGTGGCGATCCTGGCCCGGGGCAAGGGCTTGCCTTGCGTGGTCGCCCTGGGTGCTGAAGTGCTCGCTGTACCGCAAGGCCAGCGCGTGGTGCTCGACGCCGTCAACGGCCGCTTGGAGCTGGCCCCCAGCGAGGCGCGCCATGCCGAAGTACACCAGATGCGTGACGCACAAAAACTGCGCCGCCAGCATCAACAGGCCCAGGCCCAATCGCCGGCCCTGACCCGCGATGGCGTGGGCATCGAAGTGGCCGCCAATGTCGCGTCGAGTGCCGAGGCGCACATAGCGTTTGAGAACGGCGCCGATGGCGTCGGCCTGCTGCGCACCGAATTCCTCTTCGTCGACCGCCGCACCGCGCCGGATGAGCAGGAACAATGCGACGCTTATCAAGCCGTGCTGGACGCCATGGGCGACAAGTCGGTGATCATCCGCACCATCGACGTCGGTGGCGACAAGCAGCTCGACTACCTGCCGCTGCCCGCCGAAGCCAACCCGGTGCTGGGCCTGCGCGGCATCCGCATGGCCCAGGTGCGTCCCGAACTGCTCGACCAGCAACTGCGCGCGCTGCTGCGAGTTTCGCCGTTGGCGCGCTGTCGCATCCTGCTGCCGATGGTCAGCGAAGTCGACGAACTGCTGCAGATTCGCCAGCGCCTGGATGAGTTGTGTGCAGAGCTGGAACTGACCCAACGCCCCGAGCTGGGGGTGATGATCGAAGTGCCCGCCGCGGCGCTGATGGCCGAGCAGTTGGCCGAGCACGCGGACTTCCTGTCCATCGGCACCAACGATCTGTCCCAGTACACCCTGGCCATGGACCGCGACCACGCCGGCCTCGCCGCACGTGTCGATGCGCTGCACCCGGCGCTGTTGCGGCTGATCGCCCAGACCTGTACCGGCGCGGCGAAACACGGGCGTTGGGTCGGCGTGTGCGGCGCCCTGGCGTCCGATCCGCTGGCCACGCCGGTGCTGGTCGGCCTGGGGGTCAGCGAACTGTCGGTGAGCCCGCCGCAGATCGCAGAAATCAAGGACCGCGTCCGTCACCTGGACGCGGCGCAATGCCGGCAACTCAGCCAGGGCCTGCTTGACCTGAGCAGCGCCAAGGCAGTTCGCCAAGCCTGTCAACACCACTGGCCGCTGAGCTGACAACAACAAGAAAAAGGAGACCCGCCATGCACCAATTATTCATCGAAGGGCTGCAACGCCTGGGCCGCGCGCTGATGCTGCCCATCGCCATCTTGCCGATTGCCGGCCTGCTGCTGCGATTGGGTGACACCGACCTGTTGAACATCGCGGTGATGCACGATGCCGGCCAGGCGATCTTCGCCAACCTGGCACTGATCTTCGCCATCGGCATCGCCGTGGGCTTTGCCCGCGACAACAACGGTACGGCCGGGCTGGCCGGTGCGATTGGTTACCTGGTAATGGTCTCCACCCTCAAGGTGATGGACAGCAGCATCAACATGGGCATGCTCGCCGGTATCGCCAGCGGCCTGATGGCCGGTGCGCTGTATAACCGCTTCAAGGACATCAAGCTGCCGGAATACCTGGCGTTCTTCGGCGGGCGGCGGTTTGTGCCGATTGTCACCGGGTTCTCGGCCGTTGCGCTGGGGGTGATCTTTGGCCTGATCTGGCCGCCGATCCAGCACGGCATCAATAGCTTCGGCGTGTTGCTGATGGAAAGTGGCAGCTTCGGCGCGTTCGTGTTTGGCGTGTTCAACCGCCTGCTGATCGTCACCGGTTTGCACCATATCCTCAACAATATGGCGTGGTTCGTGTTCGGTACCTTCACCGACCCGGTCACCGGCGCCGTCGTCACCGGCGACCTGACCCGCTACTTTGCCGGCGACCCGAAAGGCGGCCAGTTCATGACCGGCATGTTCCCGGTGATGCTGTTCGGCCTGCCCGCCGCGTGCCTGGCGATGTACCGTAACGCCCTGCCGGAGCGGCGCAAGGTGATGGGCGGGATCTTCCTGTCGATGGCGCTGACGTCGTTCCTGACCGGGGTGACCGAGCCGATTGAATTCGCGTTCATGTTCCTCGCACCGTTCCTGTACCTGATCCACGCGCTGCTCACCGGCCTGTCGATGGCGGTGACCAATATGCTGAATATCCACCTGGGCTTTACCTTCTCCGGTGGGTTTATCGACATGGTGCTGGGCTGGGGCAAGTCCACCAACGGCTGGCTGGTGATCCCGGTGGGCCTGGCGTATGCCGCGATCTACTACAGCGTCTTCAGTTACTGCATCCGCCGTTTCAACCTGAAAACCCCGGGCCGTGAGGATATCCAGGTGGCGCAGGCTGCAGCGATGAGTGATAACCAGCGCGCCACGGCTTACATCCGGGCCTTGGGCGGTGCGGCCAACTTGCTCAGTGTGGGCGCCTGCACCACGCGCCTGCGGTTGGACATGGTCGACCGCAACAAAGCCGTGGATGCCGAATTGAAAGCCCTGGGTGCGATGGCCGTGGTGCGGCCTGGCAATGGGGGGAGTTTGCAGGTGGTGGTCGGGCCGCTGGCGGACAGCATTGCCGATGAAATTCGGTTGGCGATGCCATCGTTTGTAGCCTCTGCACCCGTAGCGGCTGTGCCTGTGGATAAGTCGGCTGCGGTGAATGCGCAGGAGGCCGAACAATGGCTGGCCGCACTGGGCGGTCGAGGCAATGTGCGCCAGCTGGAAGCGGTGGCGATGACCCGGCTGCGGGTGGAGTTGGGCGATGATTCGGTGGTGTCCGAAGCTCAACTGACGGCGTTGGGTTGCCAGGGTGTGCGCCAACTGGACAGCGGGGTCTGGCACCTGGTGATGGGTGACAAGGCGTCGGGGTTGGGGGACGCACTGGAGCGCTTGGTCAGTGGCCGTAACGTAGGCGCCAGGGTATAGAGCTGCGGTGACCGTACTGACCAATCGCGGGCAAGCCCACTCCCACATTTTGATCGGTGCCCGACTTGGCAATACGGTCAAATGTGGGAGCGGGCTTGCTCGCGAATGGGCCTCATCGGCGCCGAATTACTACTGCGCAGGCACCTCGGATAAATCCAGTACTCGATCCACCATCAACTGGATCCCCTCCACCATCCGGTGAATGCCCAGCACCGCATCACGCTGCGAGCCGTCGATGTCAAACGCCAGATGGGCCGCCAGCGCCTGCACGGATGCCAGATCCTGGGATGCGTTGGCAAGCAAGGTTTCGCTGTTCAGATGGGGCAGTACGGTGAAGAGTTGGTCGGTGGGTTGAGAGGCGGATGGGGGATTTGGACTGTCTTTGATCATGGTAAACCTCTGGTGTGAAGTAAGAGCTACCAGCGTCACTTGCAGTTGATGGGTGGCAGCTGTGTGCAGGCCTGCAAGACCGAGAATCACCAGTAAATCTCGGTAGACCCGAAGGTCTCCCGCACACAGCCGCCATAAATGACGACCATGAAAAAGCGCCGCAATTATAAAGGCGCTTGTGACTAACTGGTGAGGTTTCGGCGGGCTTGCAGTCCCGATCGCTGAATGAGCAGCGACTGGCGAAGGTTAGTGAGGTGAGTTCCGAGGGACAACCTGAACAGATTGTGGGAAATCTCCGAGAGCTGAAGATATCGCAGACAATAAAAAACCGGCCTGAACCGGGTCCTCTGATCGCGACCAACGCTTAGGTAGATGCTGCCGCACGTTGTTGCGCCTCGTAGTGGCGGGTCTGAAAAGGTATCAATGCCTGAGCCTTCAAACCCAGCCCTTCACTCAACCCCCAAGACACTGCCAACTCATCACGACGACGGCGAAGCGCAACAGTACCTTGTGGTTTTACGTCTTGCCTGGAAGCAGAAAACAACTCAAGCGCCTTCAACGCCTCCATTACCCGACTGTCTGTCGCACACGAAAAACGCGTGAATCGCTCAAGCAAGTAGCCTGCGCGACGAAGTTCCACCTCACTGGAGTGTTCCTCCAGAAAAGCTCTCACCTCGCCCACAAGGTTCGCTTCCGAGTACCAAACCGCTTTCGCTGCACTGACAAGAGCAGTGTCATCAGCCTGATTCAAAGGTTCTTTGACCAGAGTCCCCAAGGCGCAAGAGAGGACTGGACCATCAAAAGGCTTCGTCAACTTCAGTGTCCAGATAATCGTGCAAAATATTGGTCAGAATGGATCTAGGTGGCTCTTTGTTACCAACATACATATCAATCGCCTGCAACGCCAGCCGGCGGAACTCAGTGGTCACAATGAAGCCGGCCCTAAGCAACGCCATGATATCGCCAATGTCCTGATCAGTCGCTCTACCCAGTTTGGAAATTGCAATATCGATAGGCGCAGCTATACGCAGATGCAATGCAGACTCATCAGGAAACTCTTCGAGGGGAAGACTGCGTTCCCAGTAATCTTCGTGAAGCGGGCCAAAACCCGTGTTGTACTGAAGATCGTAATTCAGTTCCATTACACGGCCAGACTGCTGGTCGAAAAACTGCTCTGGAAACTCGGCCAGCAATGTCCGCAGACGCAGCTTGTCCTGAATATTCGCGCAATAAATCTCTGCATCCACGTCAGTGGAAACACGGTGGTGCGTATATAAATGAACAGCGCAACCACCGAATACAATGACCTTGACCGCGCCTGACGCGGCGCCCTCAAGCATTAACTCCACCTCGATGGACTTGAACATCGAAACCAATGCTTGCCCCAGTGCAGTACTCGTATTGAGTCTAGGAACGACGACGTCTGGTAACTCCATTATTGAATCTCAAGCCGGTGCAACGTTACTGAACGGGTCTTGAGTTCAAACCCCGATCACTGAATTGTCAGCGACCGGCGAAGGTTATTGAGGCGGGTTCCTAGGGACAACCTGAAAGGGTTGTAGGAAACATGCAGATTGTCGTCGGGTAGATTCATTCCCACAAATCAAAAAACTTACTTATCTACCTCTCTGCCAATGGCCCGCCTGCGCATGCTCAAGGTTCTTACCCCCGCATGGAGAGCGTACCTGTGAGCACACCCCCCCAGACCTTTGAAGGTATCAAAGGTCACCTCAATCAGATCGGGCACCACCTGCTCCAGATCGAAAAGCCGCTAGTGCCCGAACACACACCGTCTGCCGAACTGGCCTACCTGGAAAAAACCAACGGCATCCTGACGCGTTACCGCCAGCAGTTCCTGGCCAAGAGCCGCGCCCTCTATCAGGACATCACCCAGAGCGATTTGCTCGCCCGAGTCGAAGCACTCAAGACCACCTTGAATACGCATCTGCTGGCACTTGATCGCAACGAGCAAATCGATGGCAAGCCCCGCAAATCCTTCATGACCTTTGAAGCCGGCTACACGGCCCTGGCCAACGAAACGGCGGTCAGTGCCCAGGACCGCCTGCTGCATCCGCAACAACAGGCCATGCTTGAGCGCGTACCGCTGGGCGCTACGTTGCGTCCAGGCCTGTATGCACTGACCTTTCGTTATCAGGAGCAGACGGTTGAACTGGCCGGTGCCTTTGTCCTGACCGAAAATTCCAGCCCTGTGGTCGCTGATCTAAGCGCTGCGCCGACGGTAGGTGAAGTGATGCTGTTCACGCCCTCACACGGGATCGAGTCCTTCGGCTCGCTGGCGCAACTCAATACGCACGTGCTGCAAGGCATGGAGGATGCCGAGCGGCGACGCGACTTCATGGCGTTGTTGCCCGTGCGTTATCGCGCTGTGACGCCTGCCGCCATGTGGCCGCTGGAACTGACGCCCATCCAGGATAAGCCGCTGTTTGAGCACACCTACAACGCCTTGGTCGACAAGCGCACCCAGGACATCGAGCGCGCCTTGAGCCTGGTGGACAACCCCGCCCACGCGGCGGCTCAGTTGATCGACGCCCTGGACCGTGCCATAGCGGCGGCGTTGCCGGATTTCAGCGCACGCCTGCAATGGCGCAGCCGACGTCTATTGGAGCGGCACCTGCGCCACAGCGCTCCGGACTGGTATCGCAGCGCCACCGAAGCTCGCCGCGCCGCACTCGCCGCTCACCTGGCGAGCTATAACGAGGCCCGCCAACAGCTTCTCGACGTGCTCGGCCCGGTCACCAGCCCTGAAGCCCTGGCCCGTTATCGACTGTTGCAACACCTCAGCGATGAGCTGGACATCCACGACCTGGCGCCGGAACACCTGGCGATCAACACGCGCCGCTACGTGGACCCCATCGGCGAATACGAACACGACCGCAACCTGGTTGAGCTGGCCCTGCGCGGGCTGCACGCCGGTGATGATGCGCCGGGGTCGGACTTCCTGACCAAAACCACGCTGACCTACCAGGAGGCACCGCTGCCCGAGGCCTACCAGGACCTGACTCCCGCCTGGCTGGCGCAGGTACTGACCACCTTGCAACCGCGTATCGAGTTCGGTGAGTTGCAGCAACAGATACATGCCAAACCTGTGGTCAGCCGTGCGATCGAAACAATGCTCGACCAGCGGATCAACGCGCTGGCCTACACCGCGATGCTCCAGGGTCATCTCAGTGAAGAGGACTTTCAGTTGGTCCAGGACGTACGCCTGGGCACCGACACTCGCCTGAGCGCCGCCACCCTGTCATTGCACGAAGCCCAGTTGCAGGACATATGGGTACTGCGCCAACGCGACGCCAGCGGCGCGATCATCCGCCTGTTGCTGTGCACGCCCGAAGCGCCACGGGAGCAGCAGTTCCAGGCTTTCGACAGTGAGGTCGCGTGCCAGAATCACATCCTCGGCTGGAGCCTGGACAACGGCGAAAAAAAACCGCCGGGCACCCTCACCGATTACCTGATCAAACGGGTCGCCCTGCGTTTTCGCAGGGCCATGAAGCGCGTCCTGAGCGGCTTGAGCTTCAAGGTTCAGGACCGCGAGTACACAGCGATCAGCTTTGGCAATGTCGGCAGCCACGCCGACTGCCTCAAGGCCATGTCCGCCCATGTGCTGGCGACCCGCCTCGACGACTACGCGTTCAGCACCCCGACCTGGTACCGCGCGGCCCACCCCGACACCCGCCGCAAGTTGTTGAAACTGGCCGAGGACAGCGAAGGTGCGCTGCTCACCTACCAGGACTTTCCGCTGTCTGACGCGCAGTTTCCCAGCTTCGCTGACTACCTGCATGAACAGGCCAAAAAACGCCTTAACCTGCTGCTGGCACGCCCTCAGAACGATGTCGACCCCGACACCGTCTGGGCCTTTTCACCACCGGCGCTGCTCGGCTCATTGACCCCCGCGCCCATGACCTACACCCAGCTCTACCGCGACGGCTACGCCGACGGTGTGGGGTTTATCGACGAGAAGTTCTCGCGCGCCGCCCGATTCAAAGGCCCCAAAGGGGTGGACCTGAGTGCGCTGACGGCAGAAAAAGTCGCCCGCTCGATCACCGGCACCTGGGTCGGCCAGCGTTACATCAACGAGGTCAGGCGCCGCCTGCTCAACGTTGGCAACGCGGACTATGACCTGCGGCGCAATGCGACGCTGAGCATCACCCAGCGCCAGATGCAGAGCGCCGCCCTGGAGTGCCGGCTTGAAGGCTACATCGCTGGTGTCGACTGGACCTGGTTGGAGCTCGCCATAGCCAGCATGGGTGACACCGCCACCGACACACGCAACACCTACGCCATTCATCGCCTGCTCATCGATGGCGAATGGGTGATGGGCAATTTCCTCTTCAGCCACGCCACTTTCCCGACGCTGCTCTACACCCCCAATGCCCCGGACGGCATCAGCTTTCGCGAGGCCAGGCAGTTCAACTACCTGCTGAAAAAGGTGCCCGGCATGGTCGGCTATTTCACCCTGCGGGTTGGCGCCCACTCCCAGGCCAAAGTGCGTACCTTTCTCGAAAATGCCAAGGCACAGCTGCCCGAGGACCTGAACAAAACCGACACCAGCCCGGCACGCTACGACACAATCCGTGCACAACCACCGCTGACGGATCTGCGTCGAGCACTGTACGACATGAAGCTGCAGCGCAAGATCGATGACGTTGAAGGCACCACGGCCAATCGCACCCAGATGATCACGGGCATCCTCTGGACCTGCGTGGAATGGGTCACTGCCATTGCTACCGCGCCGTTTCCCACCGTCAGCCTGAGCCTGGGCATGCTGCTGGCGTTCAAGGACGGCATGCTCGCCCTGAACGCGTATGAGCAAGGCGACACCGGAGCTGCCGTGGAACACTTGATCGGTTACGTGCTCAACAGCGCCGGCGCGGCTTTTACCGATCTGCGCCCGGCATTGGTTTCCCTTAGGCAACTGGCAAGACCGGCGCCGCGCGAGGCAGCCAAGAGCGCCGCCGCTGCCAGCGAGGCCGTGAAGCTGGTGCAACCCCTGCAAGCCCAGGCTCTTGCACCGGCAGACATGCAGGCGGTGCTGTTCGATGGCGAGTTGCTTTGGGCGAAGAACACCCCCGACCCGATCGGACGTTATTTGCTGTACCGACTCGATCCGCCTACCGGCAAATTGATCTCCACGACTCGCGTGGCTGCGCCTGATGCACAAGGTGTGTGGCGCCGCACCGGGGTCACGGGCGGCGCGCCCAAGTATGAAAAATTGCCGGACACACCGGAGCCGCTCAAGCCTTACGAGGTACCGGGGAAATACGCCGGCAAGCTGGAGTTGGCCCTTAACCCGCAGGTGCGAGCCGAAATCCTGTCACGTTCCGAATGGGAGTTCGGCACCACAAACGTCGGTCGGGGAAGTGGCATCAGCGACCTGCGATCCCTGCGCACGGTTTACCTGCAACAGGCCAAACGCTTGGCGACTGACGCCGAGGACTTTTTCAAGCACCTCGACCCGTTGCCGCCCCGTACCGCGCCCCCGGCCCTGGAGGCCAACACATCGTTTGCACAGCTGATTGCCAGCGATGCCTTCAGCGGCAACAAGAACCTGGTCATTGGCGCACTACCGGGCTCCATCGCCAGCAAACAACTATTGATCACCCAGATGGACGCCTTGATTGAGCGCGGCTTCAAGCATGTGTACATCGAGTACCTGCCCACCGATGTATTCCGCCTAAAACTGGAAAAACTCAACAGCGGCAAATCCTGGCAGCATATCGAACGGCACCTCAGGGCCGTCGATAAAGCCCTCGGTTTCGCCGAGGATGCCGAGTACTCCTACGTAGCATTGGTGCGCAAAGCCCAGGAAAAGGGCATGCAGGTCAAAGCCCTGGACGCCTCCACGTCCTACCTGCTGGACGATGTGCTGCAAATGGGCGATACCCCACCGACCACGCCACGGGGTAACAGCGTCAGGAACTTCTACTCCCATAAAGTCATTGAGGCCGATGCCCTCAGCGAACAGGATGAACGTTGGATTGCCCTGGTGGATCACTCCCGCCTGCGTACCTTCGAGAAAACGCCTGGCCTGGCGGACCTGCAGGATGCGGTTGCGCTGCGCGTGGTGGATGTGGGCGCGGACCAACCGGTGGGCGTGTGGGTCGACGCCCCCGGCGCCCTGGCAGGTGACGCGCTGGCCAGGGGCGATTACCAGTTGGCCCTGCGAACCTCGTACAAAGCGCCCGAGCCGATAGCATCGTCCAGCACAGTCACGGCGGCGGTGGCACATTACGACGAATACGACATTGCCCGCCCTCTCAGGGAAAGCATCGTCCGTCAGACCGATACCCGGCACGGGCTGGACACTCGCTACTTCCCACAGAACCCTGACCATACCGAGGCCTTCCTGGCGTTTCAAAACGCCAGGGCACGTCTGGTCACCGATGCAGATACCTACCTGGCCAGCCACGTACCACCCGCCAGGCCCGATCCCTCCGTCCTCGCCTCACCGAAAAGCCCGGAGGCGCTGCTGGAGAACGTCCGTCAAAGCGAGTTCTCGGGGCTGGTAATCGGTGAAGGACACAGCGCGCAGTCCAGCAAACGCTGGTTGCGCGACTACATGAAAAAACTCAAGGACCTGGAATTCAAGACCCTGTACATGGAGCACCTGCTGACCGATATCCACCAGGAAGAGCTGGATATTTTTCTGCGCACACAGCGGCTGCCGGACAACCTCAAGCGCTACCTCACCCAGTTGGATCGCGGCCATATGCCAGGCTACAAAGGCAACGATACCTACACTGAGGTGATCCAGGCGGCGGCCAAACAGGGCCTGCGCATCCGGGCCCTGGACTGCACCGCCAGTTATCACGTCAAGGGCCTGGGGGATGAGGACGTCTCGCGCAACCAGCTGTTCAGTTACTTCGCCAACCAGGTAATCACGGCCGACCAGGCGGCACAGGGGTCTCACAAGTGGGTTGCCTTCATTGGCAGCACCCACACCAATACGCACCTGGGCGTGCGAGGCCTGGCGGAACTGCAAGGTGCGGTCAGCCTGCATGTCCGGGACACCGCCCCCGCGCTGGCCCAGAATATTCGTCCGGGTGCCTGGGAGTCGTTTGCCGAAGGGATGAGTCCGTACAGGAAAGCCTTGCGCAGCGACTTCATCCTGGACGCCGGTGTTGCCGGTATCAACGCCCCCGCCCCGTTCGTTGCGGTGGACAGGGCACGACTGAACCGGCCCGGCCTGTTCCTGATCGAACGCTCGTCGCCGTCGCAGAGCAACTTGCTGCATCGCTCGCGCAGCGGGGAGATCGTGTCGACGCCGATCAAGGTCGACAACAACGGCCTGTTTTATGTCGAACGCTGGGAGCCGATGCAGGGCAAGCGTTTCAGCTACGAAAACATCTTGATCGATGCGTTGAAGGCGGAAGTGGGGTTGGTTCCGGCCCCCTGAGCCACTGAGGCTTTGACGCGGGGTTCATGACCGTCAACAAAAAACCCGCTGGCCAAACTGGCCCAGCGGGTTTCTTGTCTTTACCGTCGGTGGATCAGAAGTCCGCCAACTGCCACACGTCATAAGCCGGTGTTTCATAGGGGTGGCTGAGCTTCAACGCGGCGACCACCGCGTTGATCAACTCATCGGCCACTACCAGCTCAACCTTCCATTCTTCCACCACTTCAACCTGGCCAACCTGCCCGATAAACGGCTGGCTTCCGTCCAAAGCGCGAAACTGGCCCTGGCCCAGCACTTGCCAGGCGCAGCTGTCGTAGTCGCCGATGCGCCCGGCGCCAACCGCGAAGACGGCGGTTTTCACCGCCTCCACATGGCTGTCGGGCACAAAGAAGGCAAGCTTGTACACGGCCTTAGTTCACCCATACGCGGGCGTTGCGGAACATGCGCATCCACGCACCGTCTTCGTTCCACTCTTCCGGGCGCCACGAGTTCTGCACGGCGCGGAACACACGCTCCGGGTGCGGCATCATGATGGTGACGCGACCGTCGCGGCTGGTGAGGCCGGTGATCCCGCGCGGCGAGCCGTTCGGGTTGGCCGGGTAGCTTTCGGTGACCTTGCCGTGGTTGTCGACGAAACGCATGGCCACGCAACCGGACAGGTCGGCTTCGAGCAAGGCTTCTTCGCTTTCGAACTCGGCATGACCTTCACCGTGGGCGATGGCGATTGGCATGCGCGAACCGGCCATGCCTTGCAGGAAGATCGAGTTGGATTCCTGCACCTGCACCATGGCGACACGGGCTTCGAACTGCTCGGAGCGGTTACGCACGAAGTGCGGCCAGAACTCACTGCCCGGGATCAGTTCGTGGAGGTTGGACATCATCTGGCAACCGTTGCATACACCCAGGGTGAAACTGTCGTTGCGTTCGAAGAAGCCCTGGAACGCATCGCGGGCACGGCTGTTGAACAGGGCCGATTTGGCCCAGCCTTCGCCGGCACCGAGCACGTCGCCGTAGGAGAAACCACCGCAGGCCACCAGGCCTTTGAACGCGTCGAGGTCAACGCGACCGGCGAGGATGTCGCTCATGTGCACGTCGATCGCATTGAAGCCGGCGCGGTCGAACGCGGCCGCCATTTCCACCTGGCCGTTGACGCCCTGCTCACGCAGTACGGCAACTTGCGGGCGGATTCCTTTCTTGATGTACGGCGCGGCGATGTCCTGGTTGACGTCGAAGCTGAGCTTGGTGCTCAGGCCCGGGTTGTCTTCTTCAAGGATCACGTCGAATTCCTGCTCGGCGCAGTCGGCGTTGTCACGCAGGCGTTGGATCTGGTAGCTGGTCTCGGACCACTGGCGTTGCAGCAAGCGGCGCTGGCCGGCAAACACGGTGTCGCCGTTGAAGGAGATGTTGATTTCACCGTTGTTGATCGGCTGGCCGATCACCGCGACGCAGTCGTCCAGGCCAGCGGCGCTGAACTGTGCGAGTACGTCAGGGGTAGCGTCCTGGCGAACCTGGATCACGGCGCCCAACTCTTCGTTGAAGAGGATGCCGTTGATTTCCGAGGCGTCCTCGGCAACGCTGTCGAGCACGATGTTCAGGCCGCAGTGACCGGCAAACGCCATCTCGACCACGCTGGTCAGCAGACCACCGTCGGAACGGTCGTGGTAAGCCAGCAGGTGGCCGTCGGCGTTGAGGCCCTGGATCACGGCGAAGAAGGCTTTCAGGTCTTCGGCGTCATCCACGTCCGGCGCGTGCTTGCCGAGCTTGCCGTGGGTTTGCGCGAGGATCGAGGCGCCCATGCGGTTCTGGCCACGGCCCAGGTCGATCAGGATCAGGTCGGTGGTGCCCTTGTCCATGCGCAGTTGCGGGGTCAGGGTCTGGCGGATGTCGGTGACCGGCGCAAAGCCGGTGACGATCAGCGACAGCGGCGAGGTGACGCTCTTGTCCACGCCTTCATCGTTCCAGCGGGTGGCCATGGACATGGAGTCCTTGCCCACCGGAATGGTGATGCCCAGCTCCGGGCACAGCTCCATGCCGACCGCTTTTACCGTGTCGTACAGACGCGCATCTTCACCTGGGTGACCGGCGGCGGACATCCAGTTGGCCGACAGCTTGATGTCGGACAATTTACCGATACGCGACGCGGCGATGTTGGTGAGGGTTTCACCAATGGCCATGCGGCCCGACGCCGGGGCGTCCAGCAGGGCCAACGGCGTACGCTCGCCCATGGCCATGGCTTCACCGGTGTAGACGTCGAAGCTGGTGGCGGTGACGGCAACGTCAGCCACCGGAACCTGCCATGGGCCGACCATTTGGTCACGGGCCACCAGGCCGGTGATGGTGCGGTCGCCGATGGTGATCAGGAAGCTTTTGCTCGCCACGGCCGGGTGGTGCAGCACACGTTCGATGCTGTCGGCCAGGTCCAGGGCGCTTGGGTCGAAATCATCGCCCAATTCGGCTTCACGTACCGCCGAACGGTGCATGCGCGGGGCCTTGCCCAGCAGCACTTCGAGGGGCATGTCCACCGGGCTGTTGCCGAAGTGGCTGTCGGTGACCGTCAGTTGCGGCTCGGCAGTGGCTTCGCCGACCACGGCAAACGGGCAACGCTCGCGTTCGCAGATGGCCTGGAAGCGCGCGAAGTCTTCAGGGCCGACCGCCAGTACGTAACGTTCCTGGGATTCGTTGCTCCAGATTTCGTGCGGGGCCATGCCCGGCTCGTCGTTTGGAATGTTGCGCAGTTCGAAGCGGCCACCGCGGTCGCCATCGTTGACCAGCTCCGGGAAGGCGTTGGACAAACCGCCGGCGCCGACGTCGTGGATGAAGCTGATCGGGTTCTTGTCACCCAACTGCCAGCAACGGTCGATGACTTCCTGGCAGCGGCGTTCCATCTCAGGGTTTTCGCGCTGTACGGAAGCGAAGTCGAGGTCTGCCGAGCTGGTGCCGGTGGCCATGGAGGAAGCCGCGCCGCCGCCCAGGCCGATCAACATCGCCGGGCCGCCGAGGACGATCAGCTTGGAGCCGACCAGAATCTCGCCTTTCTTGACGTGTTCTTCACGGATGTTGCCCATGCCGCCAGCCAACATGATTGGCTTGTGGTAGCCGCGCACTTCATCGCCACGCGGGGTGGTGATGGACTGTTCGAAAGTACGGAAATAACCAGTCAGCGCCGGACGGCCGAACTCGTTGTTGAACGCGGCGCCGCCCAGCGGGCCTTCGATCATGATGTCCAGCGCAGTCACGATGCGCTCAGGCTTGCCGTACGGCACTTCCCATGGCTGTTCGAAGCCCGGGATCTGCAGGTTGGACACGGTGAAACCGGTCAGGCCAGCCTTTGGCTTGGCGCCACGGCCGGTGGCACCTTCGTCGCGGATCTCGCCGCCGGAACCGGTGGCTGCGCCCGGGAACGGAGCAATCGCGGTCGGGTGGTTGTGGGTCTCGACCTTCATCAGGATGTGCACCGGTTCCTGCACCGCGCCGTACTGGCGGGTTTCAGGGTCCGGGAAGAAACGGCCGGCAACCGAGCCGACGATCACCGAGGCGTTGTCCTTATAAGCCGACAGAACGCCTTCGCTATGCATCACGTAGGTGTTCTTGATCATGCCGAACAGGCTTTTTTCCTGGCTCTCGCCGTCGATGTCCCAACTGGCGTTGAAGATCTTGTGACGGCAGTGCTCGGAGTTGGCCTGGGCGAACATCATCAGTTCGATGTCGTGGGGGTTGCGCTTGAGACCGGTGAAGGCGTTGACCAGGTAGTCGATTTCGTCTTCGGCCAGCGCCAGGCCCAGTTCGGTGTTGGCCTTCTCGAGGGCGGCGCGGCCACCGCCGAGCACGTCAATCGCGGTCAGCGGCTTGGGCTCGGCGTGGCTGAACAGGCCGGCAGCCTGTTCCAGCTGGCTGACGATGATCTGGGTCATGCGGTCGTGCAGGCTGCTGGCGATCAGCTCGGCCTCGGCATCGCTGAACCCACCTTCGACATAGAAAGCGATACCACGCTCCAGGCGCTGGATTTTCTCCAGACCGCAGTTGCGGGCGATATCGCTGGCCTTGCTCGACCAGGGCGAGATGGTGCCGAACCGTGGCAGAACCAGGAACAAGCGGCCAGTCGGCTCTTGAACGGGAACGCTGGGGCCGTACTTCAGAAGGCGTGCGAGCACTTGCTGTTCGTCGGCGGTCAAGACGCCGGTAACGTCGGCGAAGTGAGCAAATTCAGCATACAGGCCTGTAACCGCTGGAACCTTCTGGCTCAGTTGCTCAAGGAGTTTGCTGTGGCGAAAGGCAGAAAGGGCAGGAGCGCCGCGCAGGATCAACATCTTCGGGACAGCCTCGGGAAGGGGTGTGCTTTGAGGCCGTGCATTCTAGCGTAAACCTGCGCCAACGGCACCCGAAACGGCACCGCTGGCTGCTGCCGAACGTCAGTTGGCACGGTTTGCACGGTATCGGGGCGCTATCCAAGGCATTCCGCGCAGTTATTTTAACCGTCACAATCGGCCCCCAGGCCACGTTTCTGCGGGCTGCAGCACAGTTTTTCCGGCGCTAGCAGACAAGTCCGCCGCTGTCGAGATATGGCGCCGTGGGCCGTTTGCGTATACTGCGCAGATGTTCTCCCCAACTGCTTTGCGCCCGCGATGCGCCAGATGGCTCATCGTCACCGGACTCTTCCTGATGCTCAGCGCCTGTGTTGATAAACCCAGCACGCTCGAGCGAATCAAGGAGGATGGCGTATTGCGGGTGATTACCCGAAACAGCCCGGCGACTTATTTCCAGGACCGCAACGGTGAAACCGGTTTCGAATACGAACTGGTCAAGCGTTTTGCCGATGACCTGGGCGTGAAGCTGGAGATCGAGACCGCCGACAACCTCGACGACCTGTTCGGCCAGTTGGGCAAACCCAACGGCCCGGTGCTCGCCGCCGCCGGCCTGGTCAGCAGCGAGCAGCGCCAGCAACAGGTGCGATTCTCCCACCCTTATCTTGAAGTCACCCCGCAGATCATCTACCGCAACGGCCAGTCCCGGCCGACGAACGCGGCGGACCTGGTGGGCAAGAAGATCATGGTGCTCAAGGGCAGTACCCACGCCGAACAACTGGCGGCGCTTAAAAAGCAGAACCCGGCCATCGAATACGAAGAATCCGACGCCGTTGAGGTGGTCGACCTGCTGCGCATGGTGGACGAGGGGCAAATCGACCTGACCCTGGTGGACTCCAACGAAGTGGCGATGAACCAGGTGTACTTCCCCAACGTGCGGGTGGCGTTCGACCTCGGCAATGCCAGCAACCAGAGCTGGGCCGTGGCGGCCGGCGACGACAACAGCCTGCTCAACGAGATCAACAGCTACCTGGACAAGGTGGAAAAGAACGGCACCCTGCAACGCCTTAAAGACCGCTATTACGGGCATGTCGATGTCCTCGGCTATGTCGGCGCCTACACCTTCGCCCAGCATTTGCAGCAGCGACTGCCCAAATACGAGAAGCACTTTCGCGCCTACGCCAAGGAAGAAAAAGTCGACTGGCGCCTGCTCGCGGCGATCGGCTATCAGGAATCGCTGTGGCAACCGACGGTCACGTCAAAGACCGGCGTGCGCGGCCTGATGATGCTGACCCAGAACACCGCCCAGGCCATGGGCGTGTCCAATCGCCTGGATGCCAGGCAAAGCATCATGGGCGGCGCCAAGTACCTGGCCAAGATCAAGGACGAGCTGGACGACAAGATCGCCGAGCCCGACCGCACCTGGTTCGCCCTCGCCGCTTATAACGTCGGCACCGGCCATCTGGACGACGCGCGCATTCTGGCGAAGAAGGAAGGCCTGAACCCGAACAAGTGGCTGGACGTGAAGAAGATGCTGCCGCGCCTGTCGCAGAAGCAGTGGTACAGCAAGACCCGCTACGGCTACGCCCGAGGCGGCGAGCCGGTGCACTTTGTGGCGAACATCCGGCGTTATTACGACATCCTGACCTGGGTGACCCAGCCGCAGCTGGAAGGCAACCAGGTGGTGGAGGGCAACCTGCATGTGCCGGGTGTGGACAAGACCAAGCCGCCGGAAGACACCCCGCAGCTGTAAAACTGATCCTCCCACTCCCACATTTTGATCTCTACTTGGGTTAGAGGCCGGTGATCAGGTGGACCACTCCTCCCGCCAACACCATCACACCCGGCACACCCGCCGCTTTCAACGCCGCCTCATCCAGCCGGCCCGCATCCTGCAATTGCACCCTCACCCGCGTCAGCGCCACACGCTGTTGCGACTTGAGGTTATCCGCACCTCCCAACGCACTCAGCACCTCGGCCGACAACAGCCCCTGCGTCGGAGTCACCACCGTCTCGGCAATCAAATCCGGGGTCAGGGCTTTCCAGAACGCCCGCTGCAATTTCTCGAACATGCTCAGTGCTCCACGACAGGTGAGGTTTCAACGGTGGCCGCGTGATACAGGCGCAAGGCCTCGCGCACCTGGGCGGCTTCTTCCAGGCCCAGTACCTGACGGGCGATGGTCTGGCAGTCGACCAGGTCCAGCTCGCGCACGGTGGCCTTGATGGTGGGAATCAGCGGCACACTGACAGACAGCTCATCCACGCCCAGCCCGATCAACACCGGCACCGCCAGCGCTTCGGAGGCCAGTGCACCGCATACGCCCACCCACTTGCCATGGGCGTGGGCGGCCGTGACGGTGGTGGCGATCAGGCGCAGCACCGCCGGGTGAAAGCTGTCGGCCTGGCTGGCCAGGCGCGGGTGATCGCGGTCCATGGCCAGGGTGTACTGGGTCAGGTCGTTGGTGCCGATGGAGAAGAAATCCACATGGGGCGCAAACACATCCGCCATCAAGGCTGCCGACGGCACCTCGATCATGATGCCCAGTTTGGGCAACTCGCTGATCCCGAGGGCCTGGGCTTCTTCTTCCAGAACCTTGCGCGCCAGATGCAGCTCCGACAGCAGGCTGACCATCGGCAACATGATATGCAGGCGCGCCAGCCCGGCACTCGCAAGGATCGCGCGCAACTGTTCACGCAACAGCTCCGGGCGCTCCAGGCACAGGCGTATGCCGCGCAGGCCCAGGAACGGGTTGGTTTCACTGTCCATCGGCACATACGCCAGCGGTTTATCGCCGCCGACATCCAGGGTGCGCACCACCAGATTGCGCTCGGTACCCAGGGCACGGGCGATGGCGCTGTAGGTTGCGGCCTGCTCATCCACGCTTGGGGCGCGATTGCGATCCAGGTACAGGAACTCCGACCGCAGCAGGCCGACGCCTTCGCCTCCCAGGGCCAGGGATTGCTCCACCTCCTGCAACGACGCGACGTTGGCGGTCACCTCGACGTGATGGCCGTCACGGGTAATCGCAGGCACGGAGGCCTGCGCCACGTCACGCTGGCGTCGCAGTATTTGCTGTTGGCGCGCAGCCTCCAATTGTTCGATCTCGGCCAGGTTGGGGTCCAGGTGCAACTCACCCTTGTCGGCGTCGAGCAGGACCTGTTTGCCGTTGGCCAGCGCCAGCACTTCAGGCCCGACCCCACACATGGCAGGCAGGCCCAGGGCACGCGCCAGGATCGCGACATGGCTGGTTGCCCCACCGCCGACGGTGACAAACCCCAGCACCTTTTGGGTGTCGAGGCTGGCGGTTTGCGAAGGCGTCAGTTGCTCGGCGACCAGGATCGCGCGGTCGGGCAGGTCCCAGGCGCGGTCTTGAATACCGAGGATCAGTTTCAGCACGCGCTGACCGACATCCGCCAGGTCCGCCGCACGTTCGGCCAACAGGGCATTGCCCAGGCCCTGGAACAGTTGGGCGGTGGCGACCGTGGCGCTGTTCCAGGCAAACGCGGCGCTCTTGCCTTCGGCCAGCAAGCCGTGGGCTTGTTCCAGCAGCGTCGGGTCTTCGAGCAATTCCTGATGGGCACGGAAAATCTCCGCCTGGGCACTGCCTGACGCCTGGGTTTGCAAGGCTTGCAGCGCTTCATTTGCAGCCAACAGGCCACGCGCCAACGCAGCGCGTTCGAAGGTTTCTCCCGCCCCCTGTTCAGTCACCTTCAGCTCGGGCTCAGCGACCTGAACCACTTGGCCAAACGCCGACCCCGGCGATGCGCAAACGCCTCGCAGCAGCGTCGTCGACGATACCGGCACGCGCGCTTCGAGCTGTGCAGCCGGCGCCGCAATGGCCTCGCCGCAGCCTTCAGCCAACAGCGCAACCAGCGCATTGATTGCTGCCTCGGCATCCTCCCCGGCTGCGCTGACTTGCAAGGTATCGCCCTGTACGGTTTGCAGCGCCATGATCGCCACCAGCGACTTGGCGTTGGCACTCTGGGTTTGCTTGTGTAGGTAAATGCTCGCGTTAAAACCTTTCGCCGCCTGGGCAAATACCGCTGCCGGGCGCGCGTGCAAGCCATTGGCGTTGGGCAAGGTCAACGGCTTGGAGAAGCGTGCATCGCCCTCCTCCTCATCGGCCTCCTCTACCCGGTTGCCGGGCGATACCTGCAACACCGGTTGGCCCCGTTCCACCAGGCCGCTTGCCAACGGCGTGAACGGCTCGCCGCTGACCACCAGCATCAAGGTCAGCAAACTGCGCGCGTTAAGCGCCACGTAGTCGGCATCGAATTCGATCAGTGCTTGCCCGGCTTCCACCCGCTGGCCTTCCTCGACCAGGCGGGTGAAGCCCTTGCCCGCCAGGCTCACGGTGTCCAGGCCGATATGCATCAGCACCTGCACGCCGTTGTCGTCGGTGACGCTGACCGCATGCCCACTGTCCTGGATATTACTGATCACTCCGGCCAGCGGCGCACACAGGGTCTGCGAAGTGGGATCGATGCACAGGCCGTCGCCAATCATGCGGCTGGCGAACACCGGGTCAGGCACCTGGTCCAGTGCCAGCAGCACGCCGGATAAAGGCGCGAGCAATTCCAGGGGTTGAGTTGCGGTCATGACGTCACCTGCTGTTTTGTTCTGTAAAAATCCTTGGGTGGATGCCTATCCCACGGATGACTTATTTCCACCAGTATTCAACCTGCACGCCAACGTTCGACCCATGCCGCGCGGTGCCATAGGCGCCGGTGTCGGACAACGCCGAGCCCGCCGCCAGTTCATTCGCTGCACGCTTGGCCGCTTCGTTCCAGGTCGCATAGGTGTAGTACAACCGCACTTCCGGCCGCGCCCAGAAATCCGGCCCCTTGGGCGACCAGGTCGGGGCGAAGGTAAATTTGCTCAGTTTGCGCGTGCCGCCTGTGGCATCGACCTGATCGTGCCCGAGTTCGGTGACCAGTTTGAATTGTTCGCTGATCGCATACGCAGGGCGAACACCGATGGACATCCAGGTCTGGTCCTGGCTGCCGGGGCGAATATCCTTCTGGTACACCGCTTCGATCTGCCCACCAAAGCGCGGGGTCACTTGCCAGTCGAAGAACTCCACGGCGCGATAACTTTTGCTGCTGTTATCCAGGAAGGTATTGCCGGTGTAGCCCAGGCCGGTGCCGGGACCTTCGCCGTACTGCAGGGCGAATTTGTTCTTGCCGCCCAGAAAGGGTTTTTGCACATGCTGCGCGGTGAGCGCCCAACCGCTGTTGGTGTCGCGCCCGCCGGCCTTTTCGATATAGCTCAAGCCCAGCTCCAGCTCGCCGCCGGGGTTGGTCTTGAAGCCCGCCACGTTGAAGTCGTGACGGGTGGCGTATTCCTTCTGGTACAGGTTGTCCTTGCGCGAGAGCGCGTAGCTGTATTTCAGGTCGCCGATCAGCACGTCCTCAATACCGCCACCGGTGGCGCTCTGGTTCCAGTAGTAGAAGTCGGAAATATGGATGTCATTGCGTTTGTAGTAGCGCCGACCGGCCCACAGCGAACCGCCATTGAGGGCCGGCAGGTTCGACCACTGCGCATACATCTGCGGCATGCGCGCCGAACCGTTGTCTTCGCCCTGGAATTTAAGGGCGCGGTCGTATTTGTTGTAGAGGGATGCCATGGCGTCGACGCTGAGCACTGAGCCATCGTCGAGGGTCAGCAGGTCCTGACGCAGTTCCAGTTCGGCGTACTGCTCGCATTCGTTGCCCAATCGGTATTTGGTTTGCGCCCCCGGCAGTTGGAAACATTGCTGCTTGCCACTGCCCGTTGAAGTCCCCGCACCGCTGCGTAAGTAACCTGCAAATTCCAGGGCCTGCGCACCGAATGGCAGGCTCAGGCAGGAGGCAACGAGGCCCAGCTTTATTGTTGTTTTCATGAAGCACTCCGATATTTTTATTATGTTTTTTTTGAAGCACCCTGCGCCCGGGGTTTAGTCCTTCAGATACAGCACGAACGATTCGTAGGGACGCAAGACGACCGTGGCCGTGCGTTGCGGGCAGTCGGGGTAATTGCTGATCAGCAGGCGTTGCTCGGTCGCCGCGCCGATCACGTCGTCAGGCAGTTGGATCTCACAGGGCTGGCGGTAGAAATTATTCAGCACCAGCAAGCGCTCGCCGTGGCCTTCACGCAGGTACGCCCAGACCTGCAGATGGTCTTGCAGCAGTTGGCGGTAAACACCCGCTTGAATCAGCGGTTCATGACGACGCAAGGCGATCAGCGCACGGTAGTGATGCAGCACGGAGTCGGGATCATCGAGTTGGTGTTCAACGTTGATCTGCGCGGCATTCGCCGGGATGCCGATCCACGGCTCACCGGTGCTGAAGCCCGCATTGGGTTGCGCGCTCCACTGCATCGGCGTGCGGCCGTTGTCGCGCGACTTCTGCATGATCGCCGCCATGCTCGCCGCTTCGGATTCACCGGCATCGCGCTTGAGGCGGAAGATGTTCAGGGTCTCCACATCGCGGTACTGATCGATGCTGGCGAAGCCCGGATTGGTCATGCCCAGCTCTTCGCCCTGATACACAAACGGCGTGCCCTGGAGGAAGTGCAATGCGGTGGCGAGCATCTTGGCCGAGACCACGCGGTACTCACCGTCGTCACCAAACCGCGAGACCACCCGGGGCTGATCGTGGTTACACCAGAACAGCGCATTCCAGCCGCCACCGGCTTGCATACCCAGTTGCCAGTCGGAAAAAATCTGCTTGAGTTGCAGGAAGTCGAAGTCGGCCTTCACCCACTTTTGCAGGTTCGGGTAATCAACTTTCAGGTGATGAAAGTTGAAGGTCATCGACAGCTCTTTCGACTCCGGCCGCGAGTAGCGAATGCAATGCTCCAGGCTGGTGGACGACATCTCGCCGACGTTGATCAGGTCATGGCCTTCAAAGACTTCGCGGTGCATCTCCTGCAGGTATTCATGCACGTTCGGGCCGTCGGTGTAGAAGCGGCGGCCGTCACTGTTGTCTTCGGGGAAATCGGCGGGCTTGGAGATCAGGTTGATCACATCCAGACGGAAACCGCCCACGCCCTTGTCACGCCAGAAGCGCATCAACTTGAATACTTCGGCACGCACCTGGGGGTTGTCCCAATTGAGGTCAGCCTGGGTGTGGTCGAACAAGTGCAGGAAGTACTGGCCGGTTTGCGCCTCGTATTCCCAGGCCGAACCGCCGAACTTGGATTCCCAGTTGTTGGGCTGGTCGCGCCAGATGTAGAAGTCGCGGTAGGGGTTGTCGAGGCTGCTGCGCGCCTGCTGGAACCACTCATGCTCAATGGACGTGTGGTTGACCACAATGTCGAGCATCAGCTTGATGCCGCGCTTGGCCGCTTCGCTGATCAACAGGTCGCAGTCGGCCATGGTTCCGTAGCTGGGGTCGATGGCGTAGTAGTCGCTGATGTCGTAGCCGTTGTCCCGTTGCGGCGAGCGCAGGAACGGTGTGATCCACAGGCAATCCACGCCCAGCCACTTGAGGTAGTCGAGTTTGTCCACGATACCCAGCAGGTCACCGGTGGCGTTACCCGCGTGGCTGTGGAAGCTTTTGGGGTAGATCTGGTAGATCACCGAGTGTTGCCAGTCTTGCATGGTGGGTTCCTTCAATTAATGGTGCAACGGTTCAACTTGCCCCCGATAGCGGTAGATCAGGCAACGCGATAACCGGGCCGAACAATCTTCATGCTCAACGCACAGGTCAGTACGAACGGCACGACAATCGCGATGACCATCCCGATCACAAACATCGAGATGGATTGCGGCACGATCGAAATAAACCCAGGCAAGCCCCCCACCCCAATGGCCGAGGCCTGCACCTTGTTCAGCGACAGGAAAATGCTGCCCAGCGCCGAGCCCACCAGGGCCGCATAAAACGGAAACTTGAAGCGCAGGTTCACCCCGAACATCGCCGGTTCAGTGATGCCGAAGTAAGCGGAAATCGCTGAGGTCGAGGCCATGCTTTTATCCCGCGCATTGCGGGTGGTGTAGAACACCGCGAGCGCGGCGCTGCCCTGGGCCAGGTTGGACATGACGATCATCGGCCAGATAAACGTGCCGCCCTGGGTGGAGATCAGTTGCAGGTCGACGGCGAGGAACATGTGGTGCATGCCGGTGATCACCAGCGGTGCGTACAGCAGGCCGAAAATCGCGCCGCCAACCATCGGCGCCAGGTCAAACAGGGTGACCACGCCTTCGGTGATCAGGATGCCGAGGTGACGGGTCACCGGGCCGATGATCGCCAACGCCAGCACGCCGGTGACGACGATGGTAGTGATCGGCACGACCAGCAATTGAATGGCGTTGGGCACGCGAGCGCGCAGCCATTTCTCGATGACGCTCATCACATACGCCGCCATCAGGATCGGCAGGATCTGCCCCTGGTAGCCGACTTTCTCGATCTTGAACCAGCCGAAAATATCGAAGTACGGCAGGCTCTGGCCGTCGAGCCCGGCGACCGCCTTGCCGTAGTTCCAGGCGTTGAGCAGATCGGGATGCACCAGCATCAGGCCGAGCACAATGCCGAGAATTTCACTGCCGCCAAAACGCTTGGCCGCCGACCAGCCCACCAACGCCGGCAGGAACACAAACGAGGTGTTGGCCATCAGGTTGATCAGGCTCCACAGACCATCCAGGTTCGGATACGCCTCCAGCAGCGTCTGGCCCTCGATGAACATGCCCTTGGCGCCCATCAGGTTGTTGATGCCCATCAGCAGGCCAGCAATGATCAGCGCGGGCAGGATAGGCATGAACACATCGGAGAACACCCGCACCAGGCGCTGCATGGCATTGGTCTTGTCGGCGCCCTTCTTCTTCACATCGGCGATGGTGGCGGCGGCGAGGCCGGTCTGTTCGCGCAGGGCGGCGTAGACCTTTTCCACTTCGCCGGGGCCGATCACCACCTGGAACAAACCGCCGGTGAAGAATGAGCCCTTGACCAGATCGACCTGGTTCAACGCGCTGTTGTTGACCAGGCTCGGATCCTTGAGCGCCAGGCGCAGGCGGGTCACGCAGTGGGCAGCTTGCTCAAGGTTGTCGCTGCCCCCGAGGTGCTCGAGGATCTCGCGGGCAATGTTCGAATAGTCGTGGCTCATGCTTGGTTTCCACTTTGATTTTTTTTATTGGGGGCAGTCATTGGCAGCACGCCGAAGCCAAAAGTACTCGTACAGACGAGTTAAAGCAACAACTCGTCTGTACGAGTTTGGATTTGTTTATTCCGTACAGGACATCCCGTCGCTGCAAGCCGCACAAATCCAAGGGTCTAATGGACAAAGCCCCTCTCTGCCTCTAAGGTTCCTGCCTTGAACGCCAACGCGGCACAGAGCCCTATCCATGAGCAAATACAACCAGATCTATACCGATCTGCTTGCCAGCATCACCACCGAACGCCTGCAACGCGGCACGCGCCTGCCCTCCGAAACCGAATTGATGGACAGCTACCAGGCCAGCCGAGGCACCGTGCGTCGGGCCATCGAGCAGTTGCAGGAACGTGGGTTTGCGCAAAAGATCCACGGCAAGGGCACCTTCGTGCTCTCGCCCAACCCGATTGAGTTCCAACTCGGCGGCATCGTCAGCTTCCACGAAACCCACGCCGACCTGGGCGATGACGTACGCACCGAAGTGGTCGAATTCACTCAACTCCCACTGGAAGGCCCGCTGTTGCAACACATCGAGGCCGAACCCGGCAGCCTCATCACACGCATCAAACGGGTACGGCGCATCGGCGGCAAACGGGTGATCCTCGACATCAACCACTTCGTCGCCGACCTGATCCCCGGCCTGGACCAGGCGATTGCCGAACAGTCGATCTACGCCTTCATCGAACAGACGCTGCAACTGCAGATCAGCTACGCCCAGCGCACCATCGAGGCACTGCCGCGAAGCAAGGACGACCAGACCCATCTGGACCTCGATGGCCAAAGCCATGTGATCGTGGTGAGCAACCAGACGTTTCTGCAGGATGGGCGGCAGTTCGAGTACACCGAGTCGCGGCATACGTTGGATAAGTTTTACTTCTCCGATATCGCCAGGCGCTAACTATCTACCCACCGCCCCTCTAAACGGCTTGGCATGCTCGGCTCTTCCCCCTTAAGGAGAGCAGCATGCCGCTGACCGACACGTCCCCCGCAGCCCAGCAAAAACTTCGCGCCCTGGCCCCGGTGGTGCTGGATGCCTGCCCGAATATGCAGACGATGGCCATTGAGGCCGCCCGTGAAATTCTCGCCAGGCACGGCCTGGAGGGCCTGGATCCCGATCAGGTGTACTGGCACCGCTTCAACGGTGGTGTCGGTGACCCGGCAACCTTTACGGGCTGGAGCCACAATGAAAAACCCCAGGAGTCGATGACGCTGACGCAGTTGGTCATTCACCGCTTCGAGGTGCACGACCAGGACAATGCCGACCTGCTCGACGGTGATGGTGGTTTTTATCGCGAGGGTGCCGAGGCGCGGTTGTTCGATCAGCATAACCAAGTGCAGTTGTCCGCCAGCGCGGTGCTCAAAGACTTCTGGGCGATCAATTTCAGCGACCGCTACACCACACACATGGAGACATTCTGGAGCGTTCACTTCGACGACTTCCGCACCCTGGCCAAGGTCAACTGCCTGGCCCAGGCCCTGCAAGCGCGACAGGCCGGGCATCTCACCGAGTCGCAGTTGCACACAGTGCTTCAGGCCCTAGCCAGCAATCTGTCCTGGCCCCCAACCCTGTCCAACCTGCAAGCCGAGGTCACTTCAGCCAGCGGGCTGCGCGTGGCGGCGCTGGATATCGGCGGACATATCGCCACGGATACCCTGCGCATCGTCGACGGCGATGGACGGCAAATCCTTTATGTACCGGGCGAGTCTCAGGCCTTCCACTGCTTCGAGACCCCGGCCGACCTGCATTTCTGGCTGCTGAACCAGACCAGCCACCCGGATAACCGCGCCCGCTTCATGGCTCACTTCCCGCTGTCGGCGCAGATCCAGCAGGACGATACCGACGCCGTAACCTGGAAGCAGATGCTGCTCACCCCCGTGCTGATCTATCGCACCGCCCAGGCCCTGGCGGGTACCCTGCCGCCGGACTGGGTGGACAAGGGCCTGGGCCACCAACTCGACCAGCTGTTTATCGACTGGGGCACCTGGGATCACCACCTGATCAATCAAACCGACCAAACCATCGAACACGACGCCTTTACGTGGCTGGCACAATCGAGCCAGACACGCATGCACAACGATGCAGACTTCTCCCTGCGCAGCAATGGCGACCTGCGCAAGAAACTCTGGATCGGCTACCTGAACGCCTTTGGCAAAACCTTCGGCCCGATGGCGGTGGCGGGCTGGCCGGTGGCCTTGGTGGTGGTAGGCGCCAGCGTGGCCAATCTGGGCCTGAATATCGACCAGGCGATCAACGGCAAAACCCTGGCCGAACGCCGTGCCGGGGAGCTGGATGCGATTCTGAGTGCCATCGACACACTGTTTAACCTCGCACTGTTGAAAGCCGACGGGGTCGTGCACGATATCGCCGAAGCGGCCGACACCGTCGCGGTGGAGCCCATTGGGTCAATGCCGGCCACAGAGCCCACCAGCGCAGCGCCGATGCCTGCGCCGGCGGTACCCGCCGCCTACCAGACCAACCTGATACTGGAAGGAGAACACCTGGATACCGCCCCCGGAAAGTTCCAGCAGGTCTATAGCCTGCGGACTTCCGACGGCATGCCACAGCAAGCCATCCTGATGAATGATCAAGCCTATTACGTGCGCTACGAAGCCAACCCCAACGGCCGTGGTTATTGGACGATTGTCGACCCGAACAACCCCCATGGCTTTTCCGGCGCGCTGCCGGTGCGCCTGAACGAGTTCAACGAATGGGAGCGTGTGACCGACAGCAACGGCTTGAAAGGCGGCGGGGGAAACTCCAGCAAAAGCGCCCGCAGGCCGGCACCCTCGCAAGTCCCACCACCGCCGCAAGCGATGGCCACGCCATCTCACGCACTGCGCAGGGTGACCACCCCCTTCGATACCCCGCCATCAACCCGCCCGGAAGTGAAACGCTGGGCAATGGGCCTCACTGAAACCCATGTTCACAGCCGCTTCGGCCGCATTGACCGCTTCACCTACTACTTCGGCGAAACGCACCGCAAACTGCTGCAATCGGCGCAAGACTTCTACAAGGAACTGTCCTGGACCCGCCTGCCTCCTCGTCCGGACATTCCCGCGTTTGAACCGACAACGGCCTTCGAAGACGTCCTCGAACGCCTGCCCGAAGACCTACCGGGCTACGTCATCGGCGAAACCCTGGACCGCATCACCAGCACCCGCCTGGTGATCCACAACATGCCGCTCTTTGCGCGCAAGGGCGTGAAAACCCTGTATATGCGTCGCCTGCTCAACGACTTCGCACAGGATGATCTGAACCACTATTTCCAGACCGGCGAAATGTCCGACGACCTGGAAAGCTACCTTGGCAAGCTGGGCACCGATCCATCCGGGCAACTCAACGAACTGGAACTGGTCAAGACCGCCAGGGCCAACGGCATACGCGTGCAGGCTATCGACTGCGCAGCCCATTACAAATACCCCAACCCCATCGCCGATCTTACCGAGCAAGTGACGAGCAATTACCTCGCGCACACCCTTATCCAAGCCGATAGAACCTTGAACAGCGGCGGTAAATGGCTGGTCCTGACCAACGCGAGAAACATCAACACCTTCAATGGCTTCGCGGGTGTCAGTGAACTGGAAGGTGGCATCGGGCTGCGTATCGAAGAGGTGCTTCCCGGGCAAGGTAACGACGTGCGCCTTGACCCCGGCATCGACATTGATCGCGACAATGCCCCCTCCCCTGAAAGCGTCGGGGATAGCTTCGACACCTTGCATGCCGACCTGCGAGTACAAGTGGAAGCGCCGCCGGTGCTCAGGACGCTGGAGCAACAGCAGCGACTGCTGTTTCGCAAAGGCATGTACTTGATCGACGAGAACCAGGGCAACTACACCTTGCGGCATCACAGCAGAGACAGGGGCATCGTTGCGACCCCCATCCATCGGCTGGCCGACGGCAGCTTTTACATCGATCGACCGGCCTGGGCAGGCGTGCATGACATAGGGTTCCCCACGCTGGAAAAGCTGTCCAGCGCCCTTACCAATATGGGCATGAGTCTGCAAAGCCGGCTTCCAGCTTGATAGGCAATAAAAACCTGGCCGAGGCCAGGTTTTTTTCTCACTCAACGCAGGCCATTCAGGCTCGCTTTGCTTATTCCCACTCAATCGTCGCCGGCGGCTTGCTCGACACGTCATAAGTAACGCGCGAAATACCTTCGATTTCATTGATGATACGGCCGCTGACGGTTTCCAGCAGTTCGTACGGCAGGTGCGCCCAACGGGCGGTCATGAAGTCGATGGTTTCCACGGCACGCAGGGCCACGACCCAGGCGTAACGACGGCCATCGCCGACCACGCCAACCGATTTCACCGGCTGGAACACCACGAAGGCCTGGCTGACCTTGTGGTACCAGTCGGCCTTGCGCAGTTCTTCGATGAAGATGTGGTCGGCACGACGCAGCAGGTCGGCGTATTCCTTCTTCACTTCACCGAGGATGCGCACGCCCAGGCCCGGGCCTGGGAATGGGTGGCGGTAGACCATGTCGTACGGCAGGCCGAGTTCCAGGCCCAGGCGGCGGACTTCGTCCTTGAACAGTTCGCGCAGTGGTTCTACCAGCTTGAGGTTCATTTCCTCAGGCAGACCACCCACGTTGTGGTGGGACTTGATCACGTGGGCCTTGCCGCTCTTGGCGCCGGCCGACTCGATCACGTCGGGGTAGATGGTGCCTTGGGCGAGGTACTTGATGTTGTCCAGTTTGTTGGACTGGGCATCGAATACGTCGATGAAAGTGCGACCGATGATCTTGCGCTTCTTCTCCGGGTCGGACTCGCCGGCCAGGTTGTTCAGGAACTGCTCTTCGGCGTTGGCGCGGATCACCTTGACGCCCATGTTCTCGGCGAACATGGCCATCACTTGCTCGCCTTCGTGCAGGCGCAGCAGGCCGTTGTCGACGAAAACGCAGGTCAGTTGGTCGCCGATGGCCTTGTGCAGCAGTGCCGCGACCACGGAGGAGTCAACGCCGCCGGACAGGCCGAGCAGCACGTTGTCGGTGCCGACCTGGGCGCGCACGTTGGCGATGGCGTCTTCAGCGATTTTCGATGGGGTCCACAGGGCTTCACACTCGCAGATGTCGAGGATGAAGCGCGACAGGATGCGCCCGCCTTGCTTGGTGTGGGTCACTTCCGGGTGGAACTGCACGCCGTAGTAGCCGCGCTCATCGTTGAACATGCCGGCGATCGGGCAGCTTGGGGTGCTGGCCAGGATGTGGAAGTCTTCCGGCATCCTGGTGACCTTGTCACCGTGGCTCATCCATACATCGAGACCGAACAGGCCGTCGGCGTCGATGTGGTCTTCGATGCCGTCCAGCAGGCGGCTTTTGCCGACCACGTCGACACGGGCATAACCGAATTCACGCAGCTCGGAACCTTCAACCTTGCCGCCCAGTTGCTCGGCCATGGTCTGCATGCCGTAGCAGATACCGAAGACCGGCACGCCCAGGTCAAACACGGCTTGCGGGCAACGCGGGCTGTTGGCTTCGTGCACGGACTCGGGGCCACCGGCGAGGATGACGCCTTTCGGTGCGAATTCGCGGATCGCTTCGTCATCCATGTCGAACGGGTGCAGTTCGCAGTACACGCCGATTTCACGCACGCGGCGGGCGATCAGCTGGGTGTACTGGGAACCGAAGTCGAGGATCAGGATGCGGTGGGCGTGAATGTCGAGGGCCATGAAGTCAGTCTCGTCTAATGAATCAGAAACAACTCGGGGCTGAAAGAACAGCCCCGGTTACTTAACGTTTTGCTGGAAGCCTCAACCTACGCGGTAGTTTGGCGCTTCCTTGGTGATCTGCACGTCGTGGACATGGGATTCAGCCATGCCGGCGCCGGTGATCCGTACGAACTCTGGCTTGGTGCGCATTTCTTCGATGTCGGCGCTGCCGGTGTAGCCCATCGAGGAACGCAGGCCGCCCATCAGTTGATGGATGATGGCGCTCAGGGTGCCCTTGTACGGCACACGGCCTTCGATGCCTTCCGGTACGAGCTTCTCGGCGCCTGCCGAGGAGTCCTGGAAGTAACGGTCGGAAGAGCCTTGTGCCTGGGACATGGCGCCCAGCGAACCCATGCCGCGGTAAGCCTTGTAGGAACGGCCCTGGAACAGTTCGATCTCGCCCGGCGCTTCTTCAGTACCGGCGAACATCGAGCCCATCATCACGCAGGAAGCACCGGCAACGATGGCCTTGGACAGGTCACCGGAGAAACGGATGCCGCCGTCGGCGATCAACGGCACGCCGGTGCCTTCAAGGGCGGCGGCGACGTTGGCGATGGCGCTGATTTGCGGCACGCCCACACCAGCGACGATACGCGTGGTGCAGATCGAGCCGGGGCCGATACCGACCTTGACCGCATCAGCGCCGGCTTCGGCCAGGGCCTTGGCGGCAGCGCCGGTAGCAATGTTGCCGCCGATCACCTGCACGTCAGGGAAGTTCTGCTTGACCCAGCGAACGCGGTCGATCACGCCTTTGGAGTGACCGTGGGCGGTGTCGACCACCACCACGTCAACACCGGCCGCAACCAGGGCCGCTACACGGTCACCGGTGTCTTTACCGGTACCGACCGCAGCGCCGACGCGCAGACGACCTTGATCGTCCTTGCTGGCCAGCGGGTAAGCTTTGGCTTTTTCGATGTCGTTGACGGTCATCATGCCCTTGAGGGCGAATTTGTCGTCGACGATCAGCACGCGCTCGATGCGGTGCTTGTGCAGCAGTTCGCGCACATCGTTCTTGTCGGCGCCTTCCATGACAGTCACGAGGCGCTCTTTAGGCGTCATCACTTCGCGGACAGTGACTTCAAGACGGTTCTCGAAACGCACGTCACGGGAAGTGACAATGCCGACCAGGTCGCCATCGTGCAGTACCGGAACGCCGGAGATGTTGTGCAGGCGGGTCAGGTCGAACAGATCACGCACGGTAGCGTCGGCTTCGATGGTGATCGGATCTTTCACCACACCGGCTTCGTAACGCTTGACCTTGCGCACTTCGGCAGCTTGCTGCTCGATGGTCATGTTCTTGTGGATGATGCCGATGCCGCCTTCCTGAGCCATGGCGATTGCCAAACGGGCTTCAGTGACGGTGTCCATGGCAGCGGAAACCAGGGGAATATTCAGCTCGATGCCACGGGTTAGGCGGGTCTTGAGACTGACTTCGTTAGGAAGCACCTCGGAATAACCGGGCACTAGGAGAATGTCGTCGAATGTCAGAGCTTCTTGGCTGATACGCAGCATCGCGGGGGCTCCCGAGCGGGAAAATGGAAGCGCGCCATTATACTCAGACACCCCCCAGGTCTCAATGTAAAACTCTGACATATTTGGGAATAGTGATAGAAGGACTACAGCTCGACTTTGACCCAACTGATCTTCTGGTCCAGCCAATCGGCGAATTCGTCGATAAAGCTCTGCTTGAACCCCGCCTCCGCCCAGTTGTTGAAGATGAACCCCAGGTTGGAAAACCCGCACGCCTGCAGAAACAGGAAACCGTTGATGTCATCTTCATGCCCACACAGCGGGCAGGTGAAGTTGTCGGTGTGGCCGGGCATCCAGTCTTCCAGGCTTTCGAACAGCGCCTCGCCGACTTCCTTGAGGCATTCCGGGCACCCGGCTTCTTCGAGAAAACCCTTGGCCGGGGTGTAGATGCAGCGCTTGTAGATGATCTCCAAGCCGTTGACCGGCTCGTTGAACGGCAGCGCTTCGGGGTGCAGCACCACGGCGCGGGCGCCGTCGGCCAGGGCGTAGGCCATGCGGTTGCCGGTACGGCCACAGGTGGTCAGTTCTTCCTTGATGATGTTCTTGCGCACCAGCCAGCGCACGATGGCCCGGGCGCGGGGCTCGTGGACGGGCAAGGTGGAGATTTTCGGGACAAGGATGCTTTGGGAATTCATGGGAGTCCTGCGGTGTGGCTTCTGGCGTCATCGCGGGCAAGCCCGGCTCCCACATTGGAATGCACTCAACTGTGGGAGCCGGGCTCGCCCGCGATGACGCCCGGGAGGACGGCAGCTTAATCCCTGAAGAAATCAGGTCAAGTGCTCAAGTACCGCCCAATCAATGCAACGCCACTGGCCAATACCAGCCAGGTCACCAACCGGACGAAGGCCTCACGGGACATGCGCATCGTCAGCCTGCGCCCACACCACAGCCCCAGGGCCATCGCGGGCAGCAGGCACAGTGCCAACATCAGCAGCGGCCAATCAGCATACACCCCGGCGATCAGGAAGAGGCTCAGGCGCACCACCGTGCTGCAACTGATCAACGCGCTTTGGGTGGCGCGTGCCGCGTCCTTGGGCAAACGGCTGTTCAGATAGATTGCATATAAAAAGCCACCACTGCCGAACAACGCCCCAAACAGCCCGCCCACGGTGCCCATCGGGATCGACCACCCCGCCGCCAATTGCGTGGGCCGGGTTTTCACCGCCAGGCTGTAAATCGCATAGGCGCTGATAAACAGCCCCATCAACAGCAGCAACAGATCCGAATGCAAATTGAGCAGAAACACCACACCCAGGGTGCAGCCAATCGCCATGCACGGCAGCAATCGCAGCAGCTCCGGCTTGTTCACGTCCCGTCGCGTTTGCAGCAGGCCGCCGAAGGCCGCGACAAAATCCAGCAGCACCAGCAACGGGATGATCTTCGACAGTGGCATAAACACAAGCAGGACCGGCCCCGCCACCAGCGCCGTGCCGAATCCCGCGATGCCAAACACGATATAGGCCACGACGATGCCCAGGCCGATCACCAGCCAATCGAAACCACTAAACGACCACTGATTCATCAGCTCAACCGGGCTCATGGGGTATTCCTTGTAGGAGATAGCCATCACTTTAGCCAGCGGCGAGGGTTGCGACTAATATCTTCAAAGTCCTCCACCCATCTCGAAAAGGCATGACGCGTGATTTCCACCCGCCAACTGCGTTACTTCGTCGAAATCGCCGACAGCGGCAGCTTCAGTGCTGCCGCCGAACGTTTGTTTGTCGCGCAATCGGCCCTGAGCCGGCAGATCAAGGAACTGGAAACCCAACTGCAAACCCCGCTGTTTGAACGCACCGCGCGCCAGCCCCGGCTGACCGCTGCCGGCGAAGCCTTTTATCCACGGGCGCGCAACCTGCTGGGTGAGCTGCACAAGGCCAGTGAAATGGCGACGCAGGTCGGCAATGGCCAACTCGGCACCCTGCGCCTGAGCCATTCGAGCACTGTGCCGATGAGCGGCGTGTTGCTGCAAGGCATCAGCACCTGGCTGGACCGCTGCCCCGGCGTGTCGATGGATATCGTCAAACTGTCGTCCGAAGCGCAACTGGAAGACATCGCCGACGGTCGCTTGGACGTCGGGGTGCTGCGTTTGCCCGTGTTGCGCCAGCGCGAAGGTGTGCGGGTCATGCCTTTATACAGCGAGCAATTGCTGCTGGCCGTGCCTGCGAACCATAAGCTGTCGCGCAGCCAGGCCCCCATCGAACTGGAGCAATTGAAGGATGAAGCGTTTATCTCTATCCCCCATCCCCAGCGTGGCGGCTTGAGTTATCTGTCAGCCGAGTTGTGCATGCGTGCGGGATTTTTCCCCAAGGCTGCGCGGGTGATGTCACGCAAGACCACCCAGTTGCAACTGATCCAAGCCGGTTTCGGTATTGCCCTGTTACCAAAATCCATGAAAGACATCGCACCGGCCAACGTGCACTTCTTGCCCCTGGCCGACCCGGACTGCCTGAGCACCGTGGCCCTGACCAGCCAGCAGTCACCGAGCGCGCTGGTGGAGCAATTCTGTCAAACGTTGCACGAATGCCTATAAACTGCCGCCCATGATTAAAGATCCTTTTGCCCGCTTGGGCCTGGACCGCGAAGTCCTGACTGTCAGCCAGCTCAACGGCCGCGCGCGGGTGTTGCTGGAAGACGTGTTCACCAATATCTGGGTCGAAGGCGAGATCTCCAACCTCGCCCGCCCGGCCTCCGGCCATGTGTACTTCACCCTCAAGGACAGCGGCGCCCAGGTGCGTTGCGCGCTGTTTCGCAATCACGCCGCGCGGGTCCGCCAGGCGTTGAAGGATGGCCTGGCGGTCAAGGTACGCGGCAAGGTCTCGCTGTTCGAGGGCCGTGGCGACTACCAGTTGATCCTCGATACCGTCGAGCCCGCCGGCGATGGTGCGCTGCGCCTGGCCTTCGATGCCCTGAAGGAAAAACTCAGCGCCGAAGGCCTGTTCAGTGCCGAACGCAAGGTGCCGCTGCCGGCACACCCTAGGCGCATTGGCATTATCAGCTCGCCTACCGGTGCGGTGATACGCGACATCATCAGTGTGTTCCGCCGTCGCGCGCCGAACGTCGAACTGACCTTGATCCCGACGGCCGTGCAAGGCCGCGAAGCGATCCCGCAGATTGTGCGGGCGTTGAAGCTGGCGGACGCCCGAGGCTTTGACGCGCTGATCCTGGCCCGTGGCGGCGGTTCGCTGGAAGACCTGTGGTGCTTCAACGAAGAGGCCGTGGCTCGCGCGGTTGACGCTTGTATCACGCCTATCGTCAGCGCCGTCGGCCATGAGACCGATGTGTCCATCAGCGACTTTGTTGCCGACGTGCGCGCGCCCACACCGTCCGCTGCCGCTGAACTGCTGGCACCGGACGCCAGCCATCTGGTGCGCCAGGTGGAAAACCTGCATCGCCGCCTGGTGATGCTGATGCGCAATCGCCTGACCCACGACCGCCTGCGCCTGGAAGGCATGGCCCGGCGCCTGCGGCACCCCGGCGAACGCCTGCGCCAGCAGGCCCAGCGCCTGGATGATCTGGATATGCGCCTGCGCCGCGCCTTCGAGCGCAGCCTCAATACCCGTCGCGAACGCCTGATCCGCCTGGAAACCCGCCTCGCCGGCCAGCATCCGGGCCGCCAGTTGGCCCTGCTGCGCCAGCGCCTGGACAGCCTCGCCGAACGCCTGCCGCGTGCCATGCGCGAAGGCCTCAAGGCGCGTCGCCTGCAACTGCAAAGCCAGGTGCAGACGCTGCACGTGGTCAGCCCGCTGGCGACGCTGGGTCGTGGCTACAGCATCTTGCTCGACGAGCGCGGCCAGGCCATCCGCAACGCCGCGCAAACCCAAACCGGCCAACGTCTCACCGCGCGCCTCGGTGAAGGTCAATTGCAAGTGCGGGTGGAAGATAACCACCTGACACCCGTCACCCTTTCGTTATTGGATTGATTGATGCCTCGTCTCCTTAGTGTGTTGTTGCTGCTATGCCTCACCGTTAACGCCCATGCCGACAGCTATATCAGCCGTACCCTGAACAAGCCGGTGCCGGGCGGCGTTGCGGTGGTTGAGCTGGGCCCTTCGGCTGCCGCGCCGAAAGCCACGTACCAAGGCAAACCGGTGTTGGTGGTGAAGGAGCAGGACAACTGGCTGGCGATTGTCGGCATCCCGCTGACGGTCAAGCCGGGCAACGAGCGCATCAGCAGCGGCGGGCGCAACCTGCCGTTTATCGTTGGTTATAAGAAGTACCCCGAACAACGCATCACCTTGAAGAACAAAAGCCAGGTCAACCCCGACCCGGCGCAACTCAAGCGCATCGAGGGCGAGTTGGCCGTACAGCTAAAGGCCTATCGCAGTTTCAGCCCGAACCTGCCGAGCAACCTGGTGCTGGACAAACCGGTAAACGGGCCGCTGTCGAGCAAGTTTGGCGTGCGCCGCTTCTTCAACGGTGAAGAGCGCAATCCCCATTCGGGCCTGGACTTCGCGGTGCCGGCCGGTACGCCGATCAAGACGCCGGCAAACGGTAAGGTAATTCTGGTCGGCAACTATTTCTTCAACGGCAACACCGTGTTCGTCGACCACGGCCAGGGTTTTATCAGCATGTTCTGCCACATGTCGAAGATCGACGTGAAGGTCGGTCAGCAACTGGTGCGCGGCGCAGTAGTGGGCAAAGTCGGTTCGACCGGCCGCGCGACCGGGCCCCATATGCATTGGAATGTCAGCCTGAACGATGCGCGAGTCGACCCGGCTATTTTCATCGGAGCGTTCCAACCGTGATGAAGCGATTGCGCGCCCGATAACGGTCGCGCAATTTAATCTAGCCCCAGCGTCATTCCCAACCATAAAATCCTGTTTCATACGCAGATAAAAGAACTTCTCTCAATTTTTAGCGACTGCTTGCCATCTTTCACCCCGACGGTTAGGGTTGAGCTTATGAAAACCTCTCACACCCTCATTCAGCTCCGCCAGCACCGCAGCCTGTGCCTCGTCAGCGCACGACTGCCAGGCTGAATCGATCTGCCTCGTCTTTAAAGCTGTATCCCAAATAACAGTTCTACGGCAGGCCGCCTTTTCTCGGCCCCTACAACAAAGGATTTCCCGATGAGCATGCTCAAAGACCCGTCTTCGAAGTACCGCGCGTTTCCGACCATCGATATTCCGGATCGCACCTGGCCTTCCAAAACCATCACCACCGCGCCGATCTGGTGCAGCTCCGACCTGCGTGATGGCAACCAGTCCCTGATCGAGCCGATGGACGCGGTGAAAAAGCTGCGCTTCTGGAAGACTCTGGTCGCCGTCGGCGTGAAGGAAATCGAGGCTTCGTTCCCTGCCGCGTCGCAAACCGACTTCGACTTCGTACGTACCCTGATCGAAGACAACCACATCCCCGAGGACACCACCATCCAGGTGCTGACCCAGGGCCGTGAAGACTTGATCGCACGCACCTTCGAATCCCTGCGCGGCGCCAAAAAGGCCATCGTTCACCTGTACAACGCCACGTCGCCGTCGTTCCGCCGCATCGTGTTCAACCAGGACAAGGACGGTATCAAGGCCATCGCGGTCAACGCGGCCAAGCTGTTCGTCAAATACGCCGCCCAGCAGCCGGAAACCCAGTGGACCTTTGAATACTCGCCGGAGACCTTCAGTGCCACTGAACTGGAGTTCGCCAAGGAAGTCTGTGACGCGGTGATCGAGGTCTGGAACCCGACGCCTGAGCACAAGATGATCCTCAACCTGCCGGCCACCGTCGAATGCGCCACGCCGAACATCTATGCCGACCAGATCGAGTGGTTCGGTCGCCATATCAACCGTCGCGACAGCGTGATCATCAGCCTGCACACCCACAACGACCGCGGCACCGGCGTAGCCGCCACCGAGCTGGGCCTGATGGCCGGCGCGGAC
Source organism: Pseudomonas sp. BIGb0381 (assembly GCF_024809815.1). Classification (NCBI taxonomy): domain Bacteria; kingdom Pseudomonadati; phylum Pseudomonadota; class Gammaproteobacteria; order Pseudomonadales; family Pseudomonadaceae; genus Pseudomonas; species Pseudomonas sp. BIGb0381. Next base: position 41,680 of record NZ_JANUEN010000003.1, on the reverse strand, counting down.
CGTGTCGAAGGCTGCCTGTTCGGTAACGGCGAGCGTACCGGTAACGTCGACCTCGTCACCGTGGCGTTGAACATGTACACCCAGGGCCTCGATCCGCAGCTGGACTTCTCCGACATCGACGGCGTGCGTAAAGTCGTCGAGGAGTGCAACCAGATCCAGGTACACCCACGTCATCCGTACGTCGGCGATCTGGTGCACACCGCCTTCTCCGGTTCTCACCAGGACGCGATCCGTAAGGGCTTTACCCAGCAGAAAGATGATGCGCTGTGGGAAGTGCCGTACTTGCCGATCGACCCGGCCGATATCGGTCGCAGCTATGAGGCGGTGATCCGCGTGAACAGCCAGTCGGGCAAAGGCGGTATCGCCTACCTGCTGGAACAGGAATACGACATCAGCTTGCCACGCCGCATGCAGATCGAATTCAGCCAGGTGGTCCAGGCCGAAACCGACCGCGTGGGCCTGGAGATGACCGCACCGCAGATCTACGCCTTGCTGCAGCGTGAATACCTGCAAGCCAACACCCCGTACGCGCTGGTCAGCCATCGCCTGCAGGAAGAGAACGGCAACAGCTTTGTCGAAGTGGAAGTCTCGGGCAAGGGCCAGGGCGAAACCAACCTGCACTGGAAGGGCAAGGGCAACGGCGCACTGGAAGCCCTGGTGGCTGGTTTGCCGATTGGCGTGGAGATCATGGACTACAACGAACATGCGATCGGCGCGGGCACCAACGCCAAGGCAGCGGCCTATATCGAACTGCGTGTGAACGGTGAACGTCCGGTGCATGGCGTGGGCATTGATGAAAACATCACCACGGCGAGCTTCAAGGCGCTGTTCAGTGCGCTGAACCGGTCGCTGAGCCAGCAGGAAGCGAAAGCGGCGTAATCTTTATTGCCGCAATACAGAAGGCCCCTGGGTGAGAACCCAGGGGCCTTTTTATTGAGTTTCAGATTTGGGTTGCCTGTCAGGGACTCTTCGGGGCAAGCCCCCCGATAGCGGTCCTTCAGACAAACTGAAAGCTATCGGCATCCAGGTTCGCCGGAAACCGCGTGCGATACGCCGCCAGTTCAGCCGCGTCCAGGCACACTTGGAAGACCCCGTCCGCCTCCCCCGCACTCAGCAGGCTCTCGCCCTGGAAATCCAGCACCTGGCTATCGCCGGTGTAGGCAAAGCCCTTGCCGTCGGTGCCTACTCGATTCACTGCAGCCACGTAGCACAGGTTCTCGATAGCCCGCGCCGGCAATAACCGGTTCCAATGCTGGCGCCGCGCCCCCGGCCAATTGGCGGTGTACAGCAGCAAGTCAGTGTCCTGGGCATCCCGACTCCACACCGGAAAGCGCAGGTCGTAGCAAATCAGCGGCCGAACACGCCAGCCTTTCAACTCGAACTGCACCTGGCGCTCGCCGGGGGTGTAGTGATTGTGTTCACCGGCCATACGAAAAAGATGACGCTTGTCGTAGTGCAACACCTCGCCATCCGGCCGCGCCCACAACAGGCGGTTGCGGTGGCTGCCGTCGGCGGCCTGGATGATCACGCTGCCGGTGATCACCGCGTTGTACTTCGCAGCCTGGGCCTGGAGCCAATGATGGGTCGGGCCGTTTTCCGGCTCGGCGAGGGTTTGCGAGTCCATGGAGAAACCGGTGGTGAACATCTCCGGGAGCACGATCAGGTCGGCGCCGCGGGCCTGCTCCAGCAGCCCCTCGAAATGCTCGAGGTTGGCCTGGCGGTCGTGCCAGGCCAGGGTGGTCTGGACCAGGGCGATATTCAAGTCAGGCAATGCAGTCAGATCACGCATAGTTTTTCAGCCGCTTGTCGCAGCGTCTCCTCGCGCTTGGCAAAACACAGGCGCACCAGGCGCTGGCCTTGCGGTGGGCTCTGGTAGAACACCGAGACAGGGATGGTCGCCACCCCGTGTTCGCGGGTCATCCACAGGGACATGGCGACGTCATCCAGGTCCGGGCGTATTTGTGAGTAATCCACCAACTGGAAGTAGGTTCCGGCCACCCGGGTAGAGCTGAAGCGCGACGGCGCAAGCAGGTCGCAGAACAGATCGCGCTTGGCCTGGTAGAACGCCGGCAGTTCGTCGACGTGCTCCGGGTGTTCGGCCATGAAATCGGCCAAGGCGAACTGCAACGGGGTTACGCCACAGAAGTTGACGTATTGATGCACCTTGCGCAATTCAGCCGTCAGGGCCGGTGGCGCGACCACGTAGCCGGTTTTCCAGCCGGTGACGTGGTAGGTCTTGCCAAAGGAGCTGACCACGAACGCACGCGGGTAGAGCTCTTCATGGGCCAGCACGCTGACGTGGGGCACGCCGTCGAATACCAGGTGTTCGTAGACCTCGTCGCTGACCAGGTAGATATCGCGGTCGCGGATCAGTTCGGCCAACTGGTCCAGCTCGGCACGGCTGATCAGCGCGCCGGTGGGGTTGTGCGGGGTGTTAAGGATGATCATGCGCGTGCGTGGCGACAGCGCGGCCTTGATCTTCTCGAAGTCCAATGCAAAGCCTTGCAGGCTCAATTGCACATGCACGCAGCGGCCACCGGCCAACTCGACCGAGGGCTCATAGCTGTCGTAGCAGGGGTCAAACACAATGACTTCATCACCATTGCGAATCACTGCCTGGATCGCGCAGAAGATCGCCTCTGTGGCACCAGGAGTGATGGTCACTTCGCTGTCGGCATTCACCGTGGCGCCATAACTGCGAGCGATCTTAGCCGCCACTTGCTGACGCAGCACGGGCAGGCCGGTCATCGGCGCATATTGGTTATGACCGAGGGCGATATGTTTGCCCACCCCATCGAGCAAGCCCTGAGGCCCATTGAAGTCGGGAAACCCCTGGGACAGGTTAATCGCGCCGGTTTCGGCAGCGAGTTGCGACATGGTGGTGAAAATGGTCGTGCCGACATTTGGCAGCTTGCTGGTGATCATGGGAGCCCCCTTCGGGTGAGCTGCAAGTTTTAAGCTGCAAGCTGCAAGCAGGTCAAGCGACAAACCGCCAGGCACAAAAAAGGGCTCCAAAGGAGCCCTCTCTTGCAGCCTGTAGCTTACAACGTGAAGCGGCGGCTATTTCTTGTCGCGGCGCTTCTTGTCGGCCTTCTTGTGGTGAGTCATCAAACGACGCTTCTTGTTCACCTGACGGTCAGTCAGTGTGTTCTTGTTGCCTTCGTATGGGTTCTCGCCACCCTTGAACTCGATACGGATCGGCGTACCAACCAGTTTCAAGACACGGCGGTAGGTGTTTTCCAGGTAACGCACGTAGGACTTGGGCACCTTCTCGATCTGGTTACCGTGGATCACGATAATCGGCGGGTTGGCACCACCCAAGTGGGCGTAACGCAGTTTGATCCGGCGGTTATTGACCATCGGCGGTGCGTGCTCGCCGACTGCATCTTCGAGGATCTGGGTCAGACGGTTGGTCGGCCAGCGGGTGACCGCGGACTTGAAAGAGTTCTGTACGGAAGCGTAGAGGTTACCCACACCCGTGCCGTGCAGGGCCGAGATGAAGTGAATATCGGCGAACTCGACGAAGAACAGGCGGCGCTGCAGCTCGATCTTGACGAAATCGCGCTCGCTCGGCGTCATGCCGTCCCACTTGTTGATCGCGATGACCAAGGCCCGACCGGCTTCAAGGGCAAAGCCCAGCAGGTTAAGGTCGTGGTCCACCACGCCTTCGCGGGCGTCCATTACGAAGATCACCACGTTGGCGTCTTTGATTGCCTGCAGGGTTTTCACCACGGAGAACTTTTCAACTTCCTCGTGGATCTTGCCGCGCTTACGCACACCGGCGGTGTCGATCAGCGTGTACTTCTCGTCGTTACGCTCGAACGGGATGTAGATACTGTCGCGGGTGGTGCCGGGCTGGTCGTAGACGATTACCCGGTCTTCACCGAGCATGCGGTTGACCAGGGTCGACTTGCCCACGTTCGGGCGACCGATGATCGCAATCTTGATACCGTCTTTTTCGCTTGGGCCAGGAATGCGCTTGGCTTCCTCGCCTTCGGCAACGATCTCTTCTTCGCCTTCTTCCTCCTCGGCGTCATCCTTGGGGAAGTCGCGCAGGGCGATTTCCAGCATCTGGGTGATACCACGACCGTGGGCACCGGCGACCGGGATCGCGTCGCCAAGGCCCATCGGACTGAATTCGGCACGGGCCGCCTCAGGATCGATGTTATCGATCTTGTTGGCGACCAGATAGGAACGCTTATTGCGCTTGCGCAGGTGCTCGCCAATCATCTGGTCGGCAGCGGTGTAGCCCGCGCGGGCGTCCACCAGGAACAACACGACATCGGCTTCTTCAATGGCCAGCAGCGACTGCTCGGCCATCTTTTCGTCCATGCCATGCTCATCACCGGAGATACCACCGGTGTCGACAATAATGTAGGAGCGCCCTTGCCACTTTGCCTCACCGTATTGGCGATCACGGGTCAGACCGGACAAGTCGCCGACGATGGCGTCACGAGTCCTGGTCAGGCGGTTGAACAAGGTGGACTTGCCGACGTTAGGTCGGCCCACCAGGGCGATTACGGGAACCATGCGGCTCTCCACTTCGTTATTTCAGAAAATACAAAAGCCGCTGCAAGGCAGCGGCTGGTGCTCGGGGCAGCATATTCAAATGCCGCATGCCCCGCCGAAGCGGGGCCGCCTGGGTTTTACCCCAAGCATAGTCAAACCTTTACTTGATGGTCAGGGCTTCCAGCTTGCCGCTGTTACCAAACACATAAAGCATGTTGCCCACGACCAGCGGACGGGCACGCAGGCCATCGCTGTCGATACGCTCACGACCTACAAAACGACCATCCACCTGGCTCAGCAGGTGCAGGTAGCCTTCGAAGTCGCCGACCGCTACGTAGCTGGAGAACACTTCCGGGGCCGACAGTTGACGACGGGCCAGGGAGTCATTGCTCCACAGTGCAGTGGTGGAACGCTCGTCGACACTTTCAACGGTGCCGGACGACAGGCTTACGTAGACGCTGCCAAACCCCTGGGCGACACCGGCGTAGCTGGAAGCATCACGCTGCCAGTTAACACGGCCGCTCTGCAGGTCCAGCGCGGCAACGCGGCCCTGGTAAGTGGCAACGTAGAGGGTTTCACCCGACAGCAGCAAGCCACCGTCGATGTCCACTACGCGATCCAGCTCGGAACGACCTTGGGGGATGGCCACGCGGGTTTCCCAGGCCGGCACGCCGTTCCTGGTGTCCAGGGCGACTACTTTACCGGTCGACAGGCCTGCAACGGCCAGATTGTTGGTCACAACCGGACCACTGGTACCGCGCAGGGTCAACACCGCCGGGGTGCTGTCGTACAGCCAACGCTGCTCGCCGGTGCTGGCGTCCAGGCCGATCACACGGTCGTCCTGGGTTTGCACCACGACGATATCGCCGTTGGTGGCAGGCGGTGCGAGGACTTCACTGGTCACGCGAGCGCGCCATTTCTCTTCACCGGTGCTGGAGTCCAGCGCCACGACTTCGCCCTTGAGCGTGCCGAGCATGACCATGCCGTAACCCACGCCTACGGCGCCGGACACGGGCAATTCGAGGTCTTTCTTCCACTTCACGTCGCCGTTCATGCGATCCATGGAGATCACCACGCCGGTCACGTCAGCGGCCACAATGTTGTCACCGTCGATTGCCGGCACCAGCATGTTGTAGGTCTCGCCCTGGCCGTCACCGATGGAGCGGCTCCATTGCTTTTGCAGGACGACTTCTTCCTTGAAGCTGGTCAGCTCGGCCGGAGGCAGTTCTTTTTTACTGTTGCTGCTGCAACCCGCGGCCAGAACGGCCAGAGCCAGCAATGCTGCATGTTTCCAACGGATCACGTCACGCATCCCCTTTGGCCAAGTCGTCCAGCTTGATTTGTAAGCCACCGACCGCCGCTTCATCAGACAGCGCCGCCTTGGCTTTCTTGTACGCAGCATTGGCTTCGTCGGTACGACCCAATTGGACCAACAGGTCGCCCTTGAGCTCTTCGCGAGTGGCTACAAATGCCTTGTCCGCATCGCCGTCGAGCAGTTTGAGTGCTTCGTCAGCCTTGTTCTGTGCCGCCAATACCTGGGCCAGGCGCTGACGTGCGATTTCACCCAGGGTCGGGTTGGTCGGCTTGTCGGCGATGGCCTTGAGTTCTGCGGCGGCGTCATCCAGCCTGCCGGTGTCGACCGCGACTTTCGCGACGAACAGGCTACCGTATTGGGCGTAGGTGCTACCGCCGAATTCGCTCTTCAGCTTGCCGGCCAGGTCCGCCACTTGCGCTGGGTCGGGCTTGCCGTCCGGCGTCAGGGTGGTTTCCAGCAATTGCTGATAGAGGATCGAGGCGCCCTGGGATTGGTTGGCCTGATACTTTGTCCAGGCTTGCCAGCCGAACACCACCACTAAAGCCAGCAGACCGCCAGTAACCAGGGGCTTGCCGTTACGCTGCCACCAGTCCTTGAACTCGGCCAACTGCTCATCATCAGTACTCGACACCCCAATACTCCTTAATCGCTAAATTCGGCTGTTCGACAGCTTCAACCCTGCACGACGCAGGTGGCCAAGTGCGCGGCGAGCGCATCAAAGGCAATGTTCTGTTGCTCGCCCTGGCCACGCAGGGGTTTGAAACCTATCACTTGCTGGGCCAACTCGTCATCGCCAAGGATCAGTGCGTACAGTGCACCGCTCTTGTCGGCCTTCTTGAACTGGCTCTTGAAGCTGCCGGCGCCGGCATTGATCTGCAGGCGCAGGTTCGGCAACTGGTCACGTACTTTTTCGCTCAAGGCCAGGGCGGCCAGTTCGGCGGCCTCGCCAAAGGCGCACAGGTACACGTCCACCTGTCGGGATATTTCTTCCGGAACCTGTTCCAGGGTTTCCAGCAGCAGGATCAGCCGCTCGATGCCCATGGCAAAACCTACGCCGGTGGTCGGCTTGCCGCCCATCTGCTCGACCAGGCCGTCATAACGGCCGCCCGCACACACGGTGCCCTGGGCGCCGAGCTTGTCGGTGACCCACTCGAACACGGTCTTGCTGTAGTAATCGAGGCCACGCACCAGCTTCGGGTTGATCACGTAGGGAATACCGGCCGCATCCAGACGAGCCTTGAGGCCCTCGAAGTGCGTGCGGGACTCGTCGTCCAGGTAGTCGGCCATTTTCGGCGCGTCGACCAGTACGGCTTGCGTGTCGGCGTTCTTGGTGTCCAACACACGCAACGGGTTGGTTTTCAGACGGCGCTGGCTGTCTTCGTCCAACTTGTCCAGGTGGGCGGACAGGAATTCCACCAGGGCTTCGCGGTAGCGGCCCCGGGATTCGCTGGTGCCCAGGCTGTTGAGCTCAAGCTTGACCGCATCGCGGATACCCAGCATGCCCCACAGGCGCCAGGTCAGCACGATCAGCTCGGCATCGATGTCCGGGCCGTCGAGATTGAAGACTTCCAGGCCGATCTGGTGGAACTGGCGATAACGGCCTTTCTGTGGGCGCTCGTGGCGGAACATCGGGCCGATGTACCACAGTTTCTGCGGCTGGCCGCCACCGGTGAGGCCGTGTTCGAGCACGGCGCGCACGCACGCGGCGGTACCTTCCGGACGCAAAGTCAGGGAGTCGCCGTTACGGTCTTCAAAGGTGTACATCTCTTTTTCGACGATGTCGGTCACTTCACCGATGGAGCGCTTGAACAGCTCGGTGAACTCAACGATCGGCATGCGGATCTGCTTGTAACCGTAGTTATCCAGCAGGCGCGCGACAGTGCTCTCGAAGTAGCGCCACAGCGGCGTTTGCTCCGGCAGGATGTCGTTCATGCCACGAATGGCTTGCAGAGACTTGCTCACATCAAATCCTTAAATTCGTTCTTAGCCGCGTGCGATCAGCGCTGCGTCAGCGGCGACCTTTTCGGCCGCTTTCTCGCGGATCAACTTTTCCAGCTGATCCACCAGATTGTCATTCGTTAACTTCTGCGACGGCTTGCCGTCGATGTAAATCAGGTTCGGTGTGCCGCCAGTCAAGCCCACATGGGCTTCCTTGGCTTCACCCGGGCCGTTGACCACACAACCGATCACTGCAACATCCAGCGGGACCAGCAGGTCTTCGAGGCGCAACTCCAGGTCGTTCATGGTTTTCACCACGTCGAAGTTCTGCCGCGAGCAGCTTGGGCAGGCAATGAAGTTGATGCCGCGGGAACGCAAACGCAGGGATTTGAGAATGTCGTAGCCGACTTTCACTTCCTCTACCGGGTCTGCCGCCAACGAGATGCGGATAGTATCGCCAATCCCTTCGGCGAGCAGCATACCGAGACCCACCGCAGATTTCACTGTGCCTGAGCGCAAACCGCCGGCTTCGGTGATGCCCAGGTGCAACGGTTGCACGATTTCCTTGGCCAGCAGGCGGTAGGCTTCGACCGCCATGAACACGTCGGAGGCCTTTACGCTGACCTTGAAGTCCTGGAAGTTCAGGCGTTCCAGGTGTTCAACGTGGCGCAGTGCAGACTCGACCAGCGCTGCAGGGGTGGGTTCGCCGTACTTCTTTTGCAGGTCTTTTTCCAGGGAACCGGCGTTGACGCCGATACGGATCGGGATCCCGCGATCACGGGCAGCGTCCACCACGGCGCGCACACGGTCTTCACGACCGATGTTGCCCGGGTTGATGCGCAGGCAATCGACGCCCAACTCAGCCACGCGCAGGGCGATCTTGTAGTCAAAGTGAATGTCGGCAACCAGCGGCACCTTGACCAGCTGCTTGATGCGACCGAACGCCTCGGCAGCATCCATGTCCGGGACGGATACCCGCACGATGTCTACCCCGGCCGCTTCCAGACGGTTGATCTGGGCAACGGTGGCGGCAACATCATTGGTGTCGCTGTTGGTCATGCTCTGTACCGCGATGGGGGCATCGCCACCCACTGGCACCGAGCCAACCCAGATCTTGCGCGATACGCGACGTTTGATTGGAGATTCGCCGTGCATGACTATTGTCCCAACTTCAGGCGAGCGGTCTCGCCAGTGGTGAACGGCGCTACGTCTACAGGCTGGCCGTTGTAGGCCACTTGCGCGCCACGGGCAAAGCCCAGACGCAGCGTCAAAGGAGGCTTGCCGCCAAGGTCGAGCGTATCTCCCTTACGCTTGAGACCACTGGCCAGCACTTTGCCATTGCCGTCGGTGACTTGCGTCCAGCAGTCAGCAACGAAGGTAATTTGTACACGCCCGTCACCGGCGATCAACGCTGGGGTGGTGGGTGGTGAAATCGCCGGGGCTGCCGGAGCGGCTGGCGCCGTAGTCGCTGGCGCCTGGGCTGGAGCGGCCGGTGTATGGGCCTGGGCAACCGGGGCTGCTGGCGTGTGAGCTGGCTCGGCCGGTGTGACTGGGTTCGGTACGGCAACTGTCGGGGCCTGGGCAGTTTCCGGTTCGGACTGCTCGACGGTGGCCGGGGTTTCAGGGGCAGCCTGGCCTTGGGCAACGGCCTGGTCTTCCGGCTCATCCAGCGGATGAATCTGGGTGGTGCCGTCGGCGCTCTCGACTTCGACGTGCTCCATGGCGTTGCTGGTCATGTCTTTGCTGCGTTGGGACGCCTGGTCTTGCCACCAGACAAAACCGCCGCCGATCACGGCGATCAGCAACAACAGGCTGACAATTCGCAAAATCGTGTGGGAAACCCGCACCGGCTCTTCGATGCGACCCAAGCCATGCACATTGCTGCCCTGGGAGTCGGTACCGGTGAATTGATCGAATTGCTGGACCAATACGGCCTGGTCAATGCCCAACAGCTTGGCATAGGCGCGGATATAGCCGCGGGCGAAGGTATGCCCAGGCAGCTTGTCGAATGCGCCGGCCTCAAGGTTCCCCAGGGAGGTGGTGGTCAAATTGAGCTTGAGGGCCACTTCCGCCAGCGACCAACCATTGCTTTCGCGGGCCTGACGCAAAGTGTCGCCTGGGTTTACGCGATTAGCTGCTACAACTTCCGGGTGCGCCGCTTTCATCATTGCTCCGACAGGTATTGCTGATATTCCGGCGTACCGGGATAGAGTCGTTCGAGTTGCTGGCCAAAACGTGCGGCCGTGTCGCGTTCTTCATGAACCGTCGCCAGGCGCACACCGAGCAATAGACTACGTGCATTTTGCCCGCTGAGCAGGCTAAAACGCTCGTAATAGTCACGTGCCGGCACATAATGCCTGTCTTCGTAAGACAACTCAGCCATTTCGAGCAGCGCTCGTGGCTGATGGCCGTTCAAGTGCAGGGCTTTTTTCAACTGCTGGCGTGCGCTGTCGCGCTGGCCGAGGCGCATTGAGGTCACCCCAAGGTTCTCGAACACCCGCGAGCGCTCAGGATAGAGGGTATCAGTACTGGCTTGCTGGAAATAAAGGGCTGCCTGGTCATACCGCTTTTGCTCGAACAGGAAGCTGCCGTAATTGTTCAGCAGCCGCGGGTCGGCAGGCCTTGCGGCCAGGGCTTTGTTGAAATACCGGTCAGCCAGTTGAGGCTCGGCCTGGGCCTGGAACACCAGGGCCAGTGCGGCATTGGCATCGGCATCGTCGCTGTCCAGCTCAAGGGCCTTTTTCAACGGCACCTTGGCCTGTTCGCTCATGCCTTGTCGCAGGTAACCCAACCCCAGTTGCACATAGGCAACTCGCGCCTCGTCACGGCCCTTGCCGGTTTGCAACGGGCTGTCATGGCCCGATGAAACACAACCGGCCACGAGACCGGTAACAAGCAGAAGCAGCGCAAGGCGCAAGGGCATAGAGATCCTCTCTCAGGTTCGATTCACAGCGCTTTGCGGCATATCGTCGGCAGCGCTCAGTTCGCGCACCGCAATATAACGTTCGCTGCGACGGGTGCGGTCCAGCACCTGTCCTACCAATTGGCCACAGGCGGCGTCGATGTCTTCACCACGGGTGGTGCGAACGGTCACGTTGTAGCCAGCCTGGTGCAGTTGATCCTGGAAACGGCGGATGGCGTTGTTGCTCGGCCGCTCGTAACCAGAATGTGGAAACGGGTTGAACGGAATCAGGTTGATCTTGCACGGGGTGTTCTTGAGCAGTTCGATCATCTCGACCGCGTGCTCGACCTTGTCGTTGATGTCCTTGAGCATGGTGTACTCAATGGTCAGAACGCGCTTCTCGCCCAAGGTCGCCATATAACGCTGGCAAGATTCGAGCAGCATCTTAAGCGGATACTTCTTGTTGATCGGCACCAATTGGTTACGCAATGCGTCATTGGGTGCGTGCAGCGACAACGCCAGGGAGACGTCGATGTGCTTGGCCAGCTCATCGATCATCGGTACCACGCCGGAGGTCGACAGGGTCACGCGGCGCTTGGAGATGCCGTAGCCCAGGTCGTCCATCATCAGGTGCATGGCCGAAATGACGTTGTCGAAGTTCAGCAGCGGCTCACCCATGCCCATCATCACCACGTTGGTGATGGCACGGTCGACGGTCGCCGGGACGCTGCCAAAGGATTTGTTGGCAATCCACACCTGGCCGATCACTTCGGCGGCGGTGAGGTTGCTATTGAAGCCTTGCTTGCCGGTGGAGCAGAAACTGCAGTCCAGGGCACAACCTGCCTGGGACGAAACGCACAAGGTGCCGCGCTTGCCCTGGGGAATATACACGGTCTCGACGCAGCTGCCGGACGCCACGCGCACCACCCATTTACGGGTGCCGTCGCTGGAGATGTCCTCGCTGACCACTTCGGGGCCACGCACTTCAGCAATGGTCTTGAGCTTGTCGCGCAAGGCCTTGCTGACGTTCGTCATGGCGTCGAAATCGTCGACGCCAAAGTGGTGAATCCATTTCATTACCTGACCGGCACGGAAACGCTTCTCCCCGATTGAGTCGAAGAACTTTTCCATTTCCTGTTGAGTCAGACCCAGCAGGTTGGTTTTTACAGTCGATGTCGTCATGGATTCACCCTCACTCTTTAAGCCGATGCTTAGCGAGTGGTTACTTCAGTAGCTGCGAAGAAGTACGAGATTTCGCGAGCAGCAGCGGCTTCGGAGTCCGAACCGTGTACAGCGTTGGCGTCGATGGAGTCAGCGAAATCAGCACGGATGGTGCCGGCAGCTGCTTCTTTAGGGTTGGTAGCGCCCATCAGTTCACGGTTCAGAGCGATGGCGTTTTCGCCTTCCAGAACCTGAACAACAACAGGACCGGAGATCATGAAAGCAACCAGGTCGCCGAAGAAGCCACGAGCGCTGTGCTCAGCGTAGAAGCCTTCAGCTTCAGCCTTGGACAGTTGCTTGAGTTTCGAAGCTACAACCTTCAGGCCGGCTTTTTCGAAACGAGTGGTGATCTCGCCGATGACGTTTTTTGCAACAGCGTCAGGCTTGATGATGGAGAAAGTACGTTGAACAGCCATGGTGTAACTCCAGAAACGGTAATTTACGAAAAATTAAACCCGCGAATTATACGCGGGTTCTTAGGTATTGCCTAACTGCGTAAGGGAGGCGTCAGTCCTGTTCTTCTTTCCAGGCCGTCTGGATAGCTTCCAGAACCTTTTCGCCACCGCGATCGCGCTCATCATCAAAGCCTGGCAAGGCCATGACCATGTCACGCAAAGCAACAAAATTCAGGGAATAGGGATCCATATCCGGGTTGCCGTCGGCCAACAGGATAGCGATCTCTTGCACATCAACCCATTTAAGACTCATGACACTTCCTTGAATCAGTGCGGCGCTTCGGCAGCATGATTGAGCGAATATTTCGGAATTTCGACGGTGATGTCTTCAGTCCCGACCTTAGCCTGACAGCTTAGGCGAGAAGTGGCTTCCAGGCCCCAGGCGCGATCAAGAAAGTCCTCTTCCAGCTCATCGGCCTCTTCCAGGCTATTGAAGCCTTCGCGAATGATGCAGTGGCAGGTGGTGCAGGCGCACACACCACCACAGGCACTTTCGATCTCGATGTGGTTGTCATGGGCTACTTCGAGGATGGACTTGCCGGTCTCAGCCTCAACAACCATACCGTCCGGGCAATGCTCGGCGTGTGGCAGAAAAATGACCTGCGGCATTAATTATTCCTCGATTTCATTCAGGTTGCGCCCGGCCAGTGCGGCTTTCACCGTCTGATCCATGCGGCGGGCGGCAAAGGCGTCAGTGACCTGCGACAAGCGCTTGGTCTGTTGCTCGATGGCGTAACCATCGTTGCCTTTCATCAGTTCGGCCAGTTCCTGCATCTGCAGGTCGATGACCATGCGCTCTTCGGCATCCAGCAGGCGCTCACCGTCGGCGTCAAGGGCGCCCTGCACTGCTTCGAGCAGGCGTTGGGCATCCACTTGTTGCTCACGCAGTACGCGCGCGACCTTGTCGTCACCGGCGTATTGGAACGAGTCCTTGAGCATCTTGGCGATTTCGCCGTCAGTCAGGCCGTAGGACGGCTTGACCTGGATGCTCGCTTCAACGCCCGAACCCAACTCACGCGCGGCTACGCTGAGCAAGCCGTCGGCGTCGACCTGGAAGGTCACGCGAATCTTCGCCGCACCCGCAACCATGGCCGGGATACCGCGCAATTCAAAGCGTGCCAGGGAGCGACAGTCGCTGATCAGCTCGCGCTCGCCTTGCAGCACATGAATCATCATGGCCGTCTGGCCATCTTTGTAGGTGGTGAAGTCCTGGGCGCGGGCGACGGGGATGGTGGTGTTACGTGGAATCACCTTCTCCATCAGCCCACCCATGGTTTCCAGCCCCAGGGACAGCGGGATCACGTCAAGCAGCAGCAGTTCGCCGCCATCGCGCTTATTGCCGGCCAGGGTATCGGCCTGGATGGCGGCACCAATGGCAACCACCTGGTCCGGGTCGATCTCTGTCAGCGGCTGGCGGCCAAAGGCCTCGGCAACGGCTTCGCGAACCCTTGGCACACGGGTGGAACCGCCGACCATGACCACAGCAACGACATCTTCCAGCTCGACACCGGAATCACGCACGGCGCGACGGCAGGCTTTCAGACTGCGGGCGACCATCGGCTCGATCAACGAATCGAAGGCTTCACGAGTCAGCTGGGCGCACCAACTGCCATAGGAAACTTCAACAGAAGCTGCGTCAGTCAGGGCCTCTTTGGCGGCACAGGCCGCTTGCAGTAAATTACGCTGCTCGCCCGGATCCAGGTCAGCGGACAAGCCAGCGCTGCTGATGATCCAACCCGCGATGGCATGGTCGAAGTCATCGCCGCCCAGCGCTGTATCGCCACCGGTAGCCAGTACTTCGAACACACCGCCGGTCAGGCGCAGGATCGAAATATCAAATGTGCCGCCGCCCAAGTCGTAAATAGCGACCAGGCCTTCTGCGTGCTGGTCCAGGCCATAGGCCACGGCCGCAGCAGTCGGCTCGTTGAGCAGGCGCAACACGTTCAGGCCGGCGAGCTTCGCCGCGTCCTTGGTGGCTTGGCGCTGCGCATCATCGAAATAAGCCGGCACAGTGATCACCGCACCGACCAGTTCGCCGCCCAAGGTGGTTTCCGCGCGCTGGCGCAGCACCTTGAGGATATCCGCCGACACTTCCACCGGGCTTTTCGGACCCTGGACGGTGTCGATGAACGGCATATGGGATTCGCCACCGACAAAGCGGTACGGCAGTTGGTCGCCCAATTGCTTGACGTCTGACAGGCCACGCCCCATCAAGCGCTTGACTGACAGCACGGTGTTCAAAGGGTCGGTAGACGCCGCCAGCTTGGCCGACTCGCCCACTTCGGTGCGATCAGCGTGATAGCGCACGGCGGATGGCAGGATCACCTGGCCATCAGCGTCGGGCAGCGGCTCGGACAGGCCGCTGCGCAAGGCAGCAACCAGGGAATTGGTGGTGCCCAAGTCAATCCCCACCGCCAGGCGGCGCTGGTGCGGTTGAGGGCTTAGACCGGGTTCGGCGATTTGCAGTAGGGCCATGGTAATCAGGTCTTATCTGTCTATCAGGTGTGCATCACGGACAGCACTGGGTTAATCGTCGAGGCGCTCTTCTAGCTGGCGCACTTCGTAGGTGAGCTTGTCGAGGAACTGCATGCGCCGCATCAGGCGTTCGGCCTGTTCACGTTGCGCTGCATCATCCCAACAGGCTGCGAAGCTTTCGTTGAGCTCATCCTGGGCAACTTTCAGACGACGCTTGAAGACCGCGACACCCGCCACATCGGCTTCGTCCTGCAAGTCTTCTAGCTCTTCACGCCACTGCATCTGCTGCATCAGGAAGTCCGGGTCGTGCACGGTCACTTCCAGCGGCAACTCGCCACCATTCATCGCGAGCAAGTAACGCGCGCGTTTAGGAGGACTCTTGAGCGTCTGATAGGCTTCGTTGAGGCTGGCCGATTGCTCCAGCGCCAGGCGTTGCTCACGCTCGGAAGCGTCAGCGAAGCGGTCCGGATGCACCCCACGCGCCAATTCTCGATAGCGCGTGGCAAGCTGCTCGAGGTCCAGCCGAAAGCTCGGCTGCAGCTCGAATAAAGCGAAATGACAAGGAGTGCCCACAAATAGCCTCAGATGTTGAAGCTTTCGCCGCAGCCACATTCACCGCGTACGTTGGGGTTGTTGAACTTGAAGCCTTCGTTCAACCCTTCCTTGACGAAATCAAGCTCGGTGCCGTCCAGGTAGGTCAGGCTTTTAGGGTCGATGATCACTTTCTCGCCGTGACTTTCGAACACCTGGTCTTCCTCAACCACCTCGTCGACGAACTCCAGCACATAGGCAAGGCCGGAACAGCCCGTGGTGCGAACACCCAGACGAATCCCCTCACCTTTACCGCGCCCATCCAGGGAGCGTCGCACGTGCCGCGCAGCCGCTTCTGTCATGCTGATAGCCATCGTTGACTCCTTACTCGTCGCCAAATGCTTAGATCAAGCCTTTCTTCTGCTTGTAGTCGCGAACGGCCGCCTTGATGGCGTCTTCAGCGAGCACGGAGCAGTGGATTTTCACTGGCGGCAGGGCCAGCTCTTCGGCCAGTTGGGTGTTGCTGATAGTCACAGCCTCATCCAGGGTCTTGCCTTTCATCCATTCGGTCGCCAGGGAGCTGGAGGCGATGGCCGAACCGCAGCCGTAAGTCTTGAACTTGGCGTCTTCGATAACGCCAGCGTCGTTGACCTTGATCTGCAGGCGCATCACATCGCCGCACGCCGGAGCGCCAACCATGCCGGTGCCGACATCAGGGTCTTCCGCGTCCATCTTGCCGACGTTGCGCGGGTTTTCGTAGTGGTCGATGACCTTTTCGCTGTAAGCCATGGTACTGAATCCTCACTCATCAGGGCCGCTCTGGAACCCTGTAGAAACGCCTGCGTTTTCCGCCACGTTCCTACAGAGCTTGGGTGGCGGCTTCTATAGTTAGTGTGCCGCCCACTCGATCTTGGAAATATCGACACCGTCTTTGTACATGTCCCACAGCGGCGACAGGACGCGCAGTTTGTTGACGGCTTCGCAGACTTTCTGCGCGGCGTAGTCGACTTGCTCTTCGGTGGTGAAGCGGCCGAACGTAAAGCGGATCGAGCTGTGCGCCAGTTCGTCGTTGCGGCCCAGGGCGCGCAGTACATACGAAGGCTCAAGGGATGCCGAGGTGCAGGCCGAACCGGACGAAACCGCCAGGTCCTTGAGCGCCATGATCAGCGACTCGCCTTCGACGTAGTTGAAGCTCAAATTCAGGTTGTGCGGTACACGGGCGGTCATGCTGCCGTTGATGTACAGCTCTTCAAGGTTCTCGACCTGCTTGTAGAAGCGATCGCTCAGGGCCTTGATACGTACGTTTTCGGCAGCCATGTCTTCCTTGGCTACGCGGAAAGCTTCGCCCATGCCAACGATCTGGTGAGTCGCCAGGGTGCCCGAACGCATGCCGCGCTCGTGACCGCCGCCGTGCATGGTCGCTTCGATGCGCACACGTGGCTTGCGGCTCACGTACAAGGCGCCGATGCCTTTAGGGCCGTAGGTCTTGTGGGCCGAGAACGACATCAGGTCGACTTTCAGTTTCGACAGGTCGATATCGACCTTGCCGGTGGACTGAGCAGCGTCGACGTGCAGCAGGATACCCTTGGAGCGAGTCAGCTCGCCGATGGCCGCGATGTCGTTGATGGTGCCGATTTCGTTGTTCACGTGGATCACGGAAACCAGGATGGTGTCTTCACGCAGCGCGGCTTCGATCATGGCCGGGGTGACGATACCGTCGGTGGTTGGCTCGAGGTAAGTGACCTCGAAACCTTCACGCTCCAGTTGGCGCATGGTGTCGAGGACAGCCTTGTGCTCAATCTTGGTGGTGATCAGGTGCTTGCCTTTGGTCGCGTAGAAATGCGCCGCGCCCTTGATAGCCAGGTTGTCGGATTCGGTAGCACCGGAAGTCCAGACGATTTCACGCGGGTCAGCGCCAACCAGGTCAGCGACCTGGCGACGAGCGTTCTCGACCGCTTCCTCGGCTTTCCAGCCGAACACATGGGAACGGGAGGCCGGGTTGCCGAAGTTTCCGTCGACCAACAGGCATTCGCTCATCTTTTGCGCGACACGCGGATCAACCGGGGTGGTCGCTGAGTAATCAAGGTAAATCGGCAATTTCATGGACTTTCTCCTAAATCAGGCTGGCTGGCGTGCCGTTAGCTCTTCGGCTGTCACTCGACGGCGGACGCTTCGATCTTGTCCAGACGCGGCGCCTTGGTATTGCAACGGCGCTGGTCCTGACGCTGGGCTACTTCTTGCACCTCACGGCGAGTCACAAGATCAGCCAAGCTGATACCACTCAAAAACTCATGGATCTGCAGGCTCAAGTCACACCACAAGTGGTGCGTCAGGCAGGTGTCGCCAGCGTGGCAATCACCCAGGCCCTGGCATTTGGTCGCATCGACGGACTCGTTGACCGCGTCGATCACCTGGGCTACCTGGATGCCCTGCATGTCGCGGGACAGCTGATAGCCGCCGCCCGGCCCACGTACGCTGGAGACCAGATTGCTGCGGCGCAATTTGGCGAACAACTGCTCAAGGTAGGACAGGGAAATGCCTTGGCGCTCGGAGATATCGGCCAGGGACACCGGCCCAGTTTGCGCGTGCAAGGCCAGGTCAAGCATGGCGGTCACCGCGTATCGGCCTTTTGTAGTCAGTCTCATGGACAAGTACCAAGGTGTTTCAGAATGGGAGCAAGTATGCGATTCCCGAGTATTTAAGTCAACTATAAGACCTAGTACTTTAGTCAGGATTACCCGCAAAAAGGGCGCGCGAATCATAGCAGGATGGGGTGGGGACGAACAGCGGGAACAAGGCCGAGCAGGAATTCCGAGACCAGTGGAGAACAAAATGCGGGAGGGGGCTTGCCCCCGATAACGGTGGATCAGTCAATATATTGGGTGACTGACAGATGGCCATCGGGGGGGGCAACCCCCCTTCCACATGGGCTTTGCAGCGAATGTAAGATCTCAGCCAGCTTTGGTGGCGGGCTCACTCTTGATCTCGGCAAAGTCCTCTTCGCGCAGCTCAGGCAAATCTTTCGCACAGTAGCTGCTGCCCAGCTCCTTCAGCGCGCCGCACATACCGTCCAACTTGCCATCCACCGCCTGCAGGTGGTCAAGCAACTGGCCGATGGCGCGCGCCACAGGGTCGGGCATGTCTTCGCTGACACCGTAGGCATCGAAGCCGATTTTCTCGGCCATGGCCTTGCGCTTGGCTTCCTGCTCATCGCCCACTTCCGGCTTGACGATGATCCGCCCCGGAATACCCACCACGGTGGCGCCGGCCGGCACGGCCTTGGTCACCACGGCGTTGGAGCCGACTTTGGCGCCAGCGCCTACCGTGAACGGACCAAGCACCTTGGCACCCGCGCCCACCACCACGCCATTCTCCAGCGTCGGGTGGCGCTTCCCCTTGTTCCAGCTGGTACCACCCAGGGTCACACCCTGGTACAGGGTCACGTCATCACCAATTTCGGCAGTCTCGCCAATGACGATGCCCATGCCGTGATCGATAAAGAAGCGACGCCCCACCTTGGCACCCGGATGAATCTCGATCCCGGTCAACCAGCGACCGAAGTTCGACACCAGCCGCGCCAGCCATTTCCAGCCCATATTCCACAAGGCACCAGACAGGCGATGGATCCAGATCGCATGCATGCCCGGGTAGCAGGTCAGCACTTCAAAGGCGTTGCGCGCCGCCGGGTCACGATGGAAAACACTCTGGATATCTTCTCGCAAACGCTCGAACATTTTTAATCCTTCCGCTTAAGAAGCTCGCCACGGGCCGCTTTCTGGGTTTCCGTGAGGATGCCACGCAATATATTCATTTCCGCCCGGCTGACCGAGCTGCGCCCGTACAGGCGGCGCAGGCGCGCCATCAAGTGCCGCGGTTTTTCCGGATCGAGGAATTCGATGGCCACCAGGGTTTGCTCCAGGTGCTCATAGAACCGCTCCAGCTCGTCCATGGTGGCCAGTTCGCCACTTTTAGTCGATGCAACCTCATCCTTCTCTACCTTGCTCGGCTGACCTTCAGCGGCCAGCCAGGCCATGCGCACTTCGTAACTCAACACCTGCACCGCTGCCCCGAGGTTCAGCGAGCTGAACTCAGGGTCTGATGGAATGTGCACGTGGTAATGACATCGCTGCAGCTCTTCGTTCGTCAGGCCGGAATCTTCACGGCCAAACACCAAGGCGATTTCAGCGCCTCCTGCCGCCTCCTCCACTACTTTGGTACCGCACTCTCGCGGATCCAGCAGCGGCCAGGGGATGCGGCGGTCACGGGCGCTGGTGCCGAGCACCAGGTTGCAGCCGACCAAGGCGTCCTCCAGAGTGGCGACGACCTGGGCTTTTTCGAGGATGTCATTGGCACCGGACGCCCGGGCATCGGCCTCGTGGTGCGGGAACACGCGCGGCTCGACCAGCACCAGGCGCGTCAGCCCCATGTTTTTCATGGCTCGCGCCACCCCGCCGATATTGCCGGGATGACTGGTATTGACCAAGACGACACGAATGTTTTGCAGCAAGGGAGGCGCTCTCGGACATGGGAAAAGGGAGCAAATCTTACAGAACAGCCTAAGGTTATGCCATGAAAGCTAACGTCGTCCTTCACCTGAAGAAAGTTTCTGCTAGAATGCTCGGCTTTCTTTAACAACCTTAGGTGACACATCCATGCAGCCCATGCTGAATATCGCGCTGCGCGCCGCCCGCAGCGCCAGTGAATTGATCTTCCGCTCCATCGAGCGCCTGGATACCATCAAGGTCGACGAAAAAGACGCCAAGGATTATGTATCCGAGGTGGATCGCGCCGCCGAACAGAAAATCATCGACGCGCTGCGCAAGGCCTACCCTACCCACGGCATCCTCGGAGAAGAAACCGGCCTGCACAAAGGCAGCGGCGAAGGCGAAGACTACCTGTGGATCATCGACCCACTGGACGGCACCACCAACTTCCTGCGTGGCATCCCACACTTTGCTGTCAGCATTGCCTGCAAATACCGTGGCCGCCTGGAACACGCCGTTGTACTGGACCCGGTTCGCCAGGAAGAATTCACCGCCAGCCGTGGCCGTGGCGCCCAACTGAACGGTCGTCGCCTGCGCGTCAGCGGTCGCACCAGCCTGGACGGCGCCCTGCTGGGTACCGGCTTCCCGTTCCGTGACGACCAGATGGACAACCTGGAAAACTACCTGGGCATGTTCCGCGCCCTGGTTGGCCAGACCGCCGGCATTCGTCGCGCTGGCGCAGCAAGCCTGGACCTGGCTTACGTAGCTGCCGGTCGTTTTGATGCGTTCTGGGAGTCGGGCCTGTCCGAGTGGGACATGGCTGCGGGCGCCCTGTTGATCCAGGAAGCAGGCGGCCTGGTGAGCGACTTCACCGGCGGTCATGACTTCCTGGAAAAAGGCCACGTAGTTGCCGGCAACACCAAATGCTTCAAGGCAGTACTGACGGCGATCCAGCCGCACCTGCCGGCTTCGCTGAAGCGTTAAGCGAGCGAGCAAAAAAAAGCACCCTTAGGGGTGCTTTTTTATGCCTGGGATTTGATGCGGGCTTAAATACCAGTAAGCCCCCTCCCACACTTTGAATTGAACCAGGCCTTGGGATTACGGCTGGTTCTGGCCCAGGACGAGACGCCCTTCCTTGTCGACTGGAATCTGGCCGCCCGGATCACGATCCATGCGCACCGAACCTTCCTTGCCATCCAAGGTGTAACGCACGTCGTAGCCGACTACCTTGTCGCTGATGTCGTTGACGGTGTTACAGCGAGTCTGGGTGGTGGTGTAGGTATCACGGTTCTGCATACCTTCCTGAACCTTGTTACCGGCGTAACCACCACCGACCGCACCCGCTACGGTGGCCAACTTCTTGCCGTTACCGCCACCGACCTGGTTACCCAACAGGCCACCAGCAAGTGCACCAACCACGGTACCAACGATCTGATGCTGATCCTGCACCGGCTTCTGCCGGGTCACAGCGACGTCCTTGCAGACCTCGCGAGGCGTTTTAATCTGGGTTTTCACCGGCTGCACCGCCAGCACTTGCGCATACTCAGGGCCGCTTTTTACCAGGCTGTAGGTGGCAACAGCACCCCCGGCAGTCACACCGACAGCACCCAATACCGCACCAACCAGTAACGACTTGTTCACGTTGAACCTCCTGACCATCACAAACGGACCGAAAGATCCGCGCTATACCCAGCCTTGGAGCAAAAAAAAAGGCACGAGTTCAATACTCGTGCCTTCTTTGTAACAGCAGATCAACAAGCGCCCATCAAGGACGGTCGTCGACCTCCTTGCCCGTAGCAGCAGGAGGGATCAAGTCTTCGCTGTTGAGGTTCAGCCAGATCAGCACTACGTTGGCTATATAGATCGACGAGTAGGTGCCCGCCAGGACGCCGATGAACAGCGCCAGGGAGAAGCCCCACAGGTTGTCGCCGCCGAAGATCATCAGTGCCGCGATCGCCAGCAAGGTGGAGATCGACGTCGCCATGGTCCGCAGCAGGGTCTGGGTGGTGGAGATGTTGATGTTCTCGATCAGCGATGCCTTGCGCAGCACGCGGAAGTTCTCACGAACCCGGTCGAATACCACGATGGTGTCGTTGAGGGAGTAACCAATGATCGCCAGCACAGCCGCCAGCACGGTCAGGTCGAAGGTGATCTGGAAGTACGCCAGGATACCCACGGTCACGATCACGTCGTGGATCAGCGACACAATGGCGCCGACACCGAACTTCCACTGAAAGCGGAAAGCCAGGTAGATCATGATGCCGACCAGCGCCATCAGCATGCCGAGGCCGCCCTGGTCGCGCAGTTCTTCACCCACTTGCGGGCCCACGAACTCGACGCGCTTGACTGACGCCGGATTGTCGCCACCCACCTTCTGCAAGGCTTCAGCTACCTGGTGACCCAGTTGCGGGTCTTCGCCAGGCATGCGCACCAGCAGGTCGGTGGTCGCACCGAAGCTCTGCACGATGGCTTCGTGATAGCCAGCCTTGACCAGCTCTGTGCGCACCAGGGTGACGTCGGCCGGCTTCTCGTAGGTCAGCTCAATGAGCGTACCGCCGGTGAAGTCCAGACCGTAGTTCAGGCCCTTATGGAACCAGCTGAACAACGCCAGAACGGTAAGGAGCACGGTGACGCCGAACGCAATGTTGCGAACGCCCATGAAGTTGATTGTACGTAACATGGCAGCCCCTTAAATCCACAACTTCTTGAAGTCACGCCCGCCAAAGATCAGGTTGACCATTGCGCGGGTCACCATGATGGCCGTGAACATCGAGGTAAAGATACCGAGGGACATGGTTACCGCAAAACCTTTGACAGGGCCGGTGCCCATGGCAAAGAGAATCCCGCCGACCAGCAATGTGGTCAGGTTGGAGTCGAGAATCGCGGTAAATGCCCGGCCGAAGCCTTCGTTGATTGCACGCTGCACGGTCATGCCGGCGGCGATCTCTTCACGAATCCGCGAGAAGATCAGCACGTTGGCGTCTACCGCCATACCCATGGTGAGTACGATACCGGCGATACCTGGCAGGGTCAGCGTAGCGCCCAGCAGCGACATCAGGGCCAGCAGCATCACCATGTTGCCCGCCAGGGCCACGGTGGCAATGACGCCGAAGAAGCGGTAGATGGCGATGATGAACAGCGACACGAACAGCATGCCCCACAACGCCGCGTCGATACCCTTGGTGATGTTGTCGGCACCCAGGCTCGGGCCGATGGTACGCTCTTCAGCGAAGTACATCGGCGCGGCCAGGCCACCGGCACGCAGCAACAGAGCCAGCTCCGAGGATTCGCCCTGGCCGTTCAGGCCGGTGATGCGGAATTGAGCACCCAGCGGCGACTGGATGGTCGCCAGGCTGATGATCTTCTTCTCTTCCTTGAAGGTCTGCACCGGTACGTCTTTCTCGACGCCGTTGACCATTTGCTTGGTGTAGGTGGTCACCGGGCGCTGCTCGATGAAGATCACCGCCATGCTGCGACCAACGTTGCTGCGCGTGGCGCGGCTCATCAGTTCGCCACCATGGCCATCCAGACGGATGTTCACTTCAGGGCTACCGTGCTGCGAGTCGAAACCAGCCTTGGCGTCAGTTACCTGGTCACCGGTGATGATCAAGCCACGCTCGATCAGCGCTGGAGGACGGTTGCCTTCACGGAACTCGAACTCTTCGGAAGTCGCACGGGAAGCACCCGGCTCAGCCGCGAGACGGAATTCCAGGTTGGCGGTTTTACCCAGGATACGCTTGGCTTCAGCGGTGTCCTGCACGCCCGGCAGCTCAACCACGATGCGGTTGGCGCCCTGACGCTGAACGATCGGCTCGGCCACACCCAACTCGTTGACGCGGTTACGTACCGTGGTCAAGTTCTGCTTGATGGAATATTCGCGAATTTCTGCGATTTTGGCCGGGCTCATCGCCAGACGCAGTACAGCCTGACCATTCAGGTCGGCCGGTACGATGTCGAAATCGTTGAAGTTCTTGCGGATCAGCGCACGGGCCTGTTCGCGGGTGGCTTCGTCAGAGAAGCCAAGCTGGATGGCACCGTTGAGCTGCGGCAGACTGCGATAGCGCAGCTTCTCTTTACGCAGCAAGCTCTTCACGTCGCCTTCGTAGACTTTCAGGCGAGCATCGAGAGCTTTGTCCATGTCGACTTCCAGCAGGAAGTGCACACCACCGGACAAGTCCAGACCCAGCTTCATCGGATGCGCGCCAATGTTGCGCAACCACTGTGGGGTGGTCTGCGCCAGGTTCAGCGCAACGACATAGTCGTCACCCATGGCCTTGCGTACGACATCTTTTGCCGGCAATTGGTCTTCTTGCTTGGTCAGGCGCAACAACCCGCCCTTCGCACCAGCTGCCAATGTTGCCGCTTTAACCTGGATACCCGCGTCGGTCAGTGCCTTGCTCGCGCGTTCCAGATCAGCCTGGTTGACCTGCAGGGAAGTGCTGGCGCCAGTGATCTGGATCGCCGGGTCATCAGGGTAAAGATTGGGAGCGGAATAAATAAAACCGATCGCCAGCACCGCCAGGATCAGTAGGTATTTCCACAGAGGGTATTTGTTCAGCATCACGCCGCCCGCTTATAACGCGGGGCGCCTTGCGCGCCCCGTCGATTGGTAAAGGTTGGAACTTAGATCGCTTTGAGCGTGCCTTTTGGCAGCGTGGCGGCGATGGCGCCCTTCTGGAACTTCATTTCCACGGTGTCGGAGACTTCCAGAACCACGAAAGCATCGGAAACCTTGGTGATCTTGCCCGCGATACCGCCGGTGGTCACAACTTCGTCGCCTTTCTGCAGGCTGCCCAGCAGGTTCTTCTGCTCTTTGGCACGCTTGGCCTGTGGACGCCAGATCATCAGGTAGAAGATGACCAGGAAGCCGACCAGGAAAATCCACTCGAAACCACCGCCCATAGGGCCGGCAGCAGCAGGCGCAGCGGCGTCAGCCATGGCGTTAGAGATAAAAAAGCTCATTTAGCACTCCAGTTGCAAATAGTGAATCTTAGGGTCGGAAAACTTAGTCCAAGGGCGGCACAGGGAGCCCGCGCTTGGCATAGAAGGCATCGACGAAGGCGGCCAATGTACCCTGTTGAATAGCCTCGCGCAAACCAGCCATCAGGACTTGGTAGTGACGCAAATTGTGGATGGTATTCAACATGCTACCCAGCATTTCCCCGCATTTGTCCAGATGGTGCAGATAAGCACGAGAGAAGTTCTGGCAGGTGTAGCAATCACAGGTGGGATCCAGCGGCGAATCATCATGGCGATGGAACGCGTTACGGATCTTGAGCACGCCTGTATCGATGAACAGATGCCCATTGCGGGCATTACGGGTTGGCATCACGCAATCGAACATGTCCACACCGCGGCGCACACCCTCTACGAGATCTTCGGGTTTGCCAACGCCCATAAGGTAACGAGGTTTGTCAGCGGGCATCAGGCCTGGCAGGTAGTCCAGTACCTTGATCATCTCGTGCTTGGGTTCGCCCACCGACAAACCCCCGATGGCCAGGCCGTCAAAGCCGATTTTGTCGAGGCCTTCCAGCGAGCGTTTGCGCAGGTTTTCATGCATGCCGCCCTGCACGATACCGAACAGCGCAGCGGTGTTATCACCGTGTGCGTTCTTCGAGCGCTGGGCCCAACGCAGCGACAGCTCCATGGAAATCCGCGCAACGTCCTCATCAGCAGGGTACGGTGTGCACTCGTCGAAAATCATCACGATGTCAGAACCCAGGTCGCGTTGCACCTGCATCGACTCTTCCGGGCCCATGAACACTTTGGAACCGTCCACGGGTGAGGCGAAGGTCACGCCCTCCTCCTTGATCTTGCGCATGGCACCCAGGCTGAACACCTGGAAACCACCCGAGTCCGTAAGGATCGGGCCTTGCCACTTCATGAAGTCATGCAGGTCGCCATGCTTCTTGATCACCTCTGTGCCCGGGCGCAGCCACAGGTGAAAGGTGTTGCCGAGGATGATCTCGGCGCCGGTGGCGACGATGTCACGCGGCAGCATGCCTTTGACGGTGCCGTAGGTGCCCACCGGCATGAATGCCGGGGTCTCTACCGTACCGCGCGGAAACGTCAGGCGGCCGCGACGGGCTTTGCCGTCGGTGGCGAGCAATTCAAACGACATACGACTCATAGTTGTTCCTCTGGGCCGCGCGGCGCCGGATTACGGGTGATAAACATCGCATCACCGTAGCTGAAAAAACGGTATCCATTGTCGATGGCTGCTTTATACGCCGCCATTGTTTCGGGATAACCCGCGAAGGCCGACACCAGCATCAAGAGCGTGGATTCGGGCAAATGGAAGTTGGTGACCAGGCAATCGACCACATGGAACGGCCGGCCTGGATAAATAAAGATATCGGTGTCGCCACTGAATGGTTTGAGCACGCCATCACGCGCCGCGCTCTCAAGGGAGCGCACGCTGGTGGTGCCCACCGCAACCACCCGCCCGCCGCGCGCCTTGCAGGCGTTAACCGCGTCCACGACGTCCTGGCTGACTTCCAGCCATTCGCTGTGCATATGGTGGTCTTCGATGTTATCCACACGCACCGGCTGAAACGTGCCGGCCCCCACGTGCAGGGTCACATAGGCTGTCTCGACGCCTTTGGCAGTGATCGCATCCAGCAGCAACTGGTCAAAATGCAGCCCGGCAGTCGGCGCGGCAACCGCACCGAGGCGCTGGGAGTAGACCGTTTGATAGCGTTCACGGTCCGAGTCTTCGTCCGGGCGGTCGATATAAGGAGGCAACGGCATATGGCCGACGCGCTCCAGCAACGGCAAAACCTCTTCGGCGAACCGGAGTTCGAACAGCGCATCATGACGCGCCACCATCTCGGCTTCACCGCCACCCTCGATAAGGATGCTCGAACCCGGTTTCGGCGACTTGCTGGAGCGTACGTGGGCCAGCACACGATGGCTGTCCAACACTCGCTCCACCAGAATTTCCAACTTGCCACCGGATACTTTCTGGCCAAACAGGCGCGCCGGGATTACCCGGGTATTGTTGAACACCATCAGATCGCCCGGACGCAAATGCTCAAGCAAATCAGTGAATTGACGGTGTGCGAGGGTACCGCTGGCCCCGTCCAGGGTCAGCAGTCGACTGGCGCGACGCTCGGCCAAAGGGTGGCGAGCAATCAGCGAATCAGGGAGTTCAAAAGTAAAGTCAGCAACGCGCATGATGGGGTTCGTCTAGCAGGGCCGGGAAGTCTAGCGGAAATAGTGAAAATAGACCATGAAACGTGATTGACCAACGGTAATCTCATCTCTATACTTCGCCGCCATTGAGCCCTGATGGCGGAATTGGTAGACGCGGCGGATTCAAAATCCGTTTTCGAAAGGAGTGGGAGTTCGAGTCTCCCTCGGGGCACCATATAGCAGTATCTGAAAGTCTCTACCAGACTCTCAGCACCAAAGAAACCGGCCACTTGAGCCGGTTTTTTTGTGTCTGCCTATCTACCTCTGTATCCCCTTATCCGTTGTATCCCTGTATCCCTGCTTGTATCCTGAGAAAAATACCGAACTTTGGGATACAAGGATGAAGCGCGCAGATATCAAGCGCCGCCCTCTCGCAGACACAACGCTTGCAGGGCTGGAGCCGGAGTCAAAGGAATACCGGGAGCTAGACGGAAACGGCCTCTACTTCAGGGTCAAACCTGATGGTGGTAAATCCTGGCAGCTACGCTACAAACGTCCGGCGGGTAATTGGGCTTGGATGGGGCTCGGGGGTTACCCAGAGGTCAGTGGTGCGCTGGCAAGAGACAAAGCTGCCAATCTACGCAAAGTAGTGAGTAGCGGCGCCGATCCTCTTGAGCAGAAACGATCCGCTAAAGCTGCAATCGATGCGGCCAAGGCCCGAACGTTTCGAGCTGCCGCTGAAGCTTGGCTCAAGGCAAAAGAAGAAAAGGGCCTCGCACCCTCTACCCTTCACAAAATCCGCACCTACCTCGACAAGGACATACTCCCGGCATTGGGAGATAAGCCCCTCGACGAAATCACCCGCACCGACTGTGCAGATCTCCAGGCATCCCTAGAAGCTAGAGACGCTCACAACGTGGCGGAAAAGTGCCGCACCTGGATCAACCAAATCTTCGGTCGAGCAATTGGTTTAGGGCTCACCGAAAACGATCCGGGCAGCCGCCTTCGCGACATTGCTGCCCAGGCACCCAAGACTCAGCAGCATCCACACTTGCTGGAGCCTGAACTGGCTGAATTCCTCCAAGCACTCAATAACACTCCGAGCAGACTGACGGCACGCACCGCCGCATGGCTTTGTATCTGGACGGCGTCCCGCCCAGGCATGGTCCGCTTAGCTGAATGGAAAGAGTTCGACCTTGAGAAGGCCATTTGGACGACACCTGCTGCCAAGATGAAGATGCGCCGGGATTTTGTATGCCCCCTTCCCCACCAAGCCGTTACAGCACTGAGGGATCTGCACTGTTTAACGGGACGGAGTCGCTGGCTTTTCCCCGGCGTAGGAGCAAAGAACCCAACCATCAGCGAAAACACAATCAACAAAGTCTTCGCTACCATCGGCTACAAAGGGCGTCTAGTAGGACACGGTACTCGACACACCGCGAGCACGTTACTTCGAGAACATGGCTGGCCGAAGGAACATGTTGAAGCGCAGTTGGCTCACAAAGAGGAAGGCATCTCGGGGGTATACAACAAGGCCCAATACTTTGAGCAACGCGTAAAAATGATGCAATGGTACGCCGATCACCTTGATTCCCTAGAGGCCGGAAATGTAGTGCAAGGTCAATTTGGGAAGGCTGTGTGAAGTCGTTAACCCCCTTCCCTTTAAAAAATGGTGTTACGGGTGTTACGCGTGTTACGCCTATCTTCAACTCATTGTTTTTATTGAATATATTGAGCGTTACACGCGTTGCAAAGCTTCTGAGCACCACGTGTTACATCGAGCAGTCGTGTTACAGAAAGGTCACGCCCTCAACCCTGCTGGCATTGACGCTTCCAGCTGCAAATCGCTGTAACAGCCTATCGGCTTCGGGGCAGCGGGGAGACTAAATGGACTTTGAACGGGGCATCAATGCAGAAGAGCTTGAACTCGAAATCGCAGGCTTCGATGTAACGTGCCTGATGTGGGATCAGGACGACGTCGAGGCAGCCGTTCGCAGTCTTGTGCTGTTTCCGCAGTTCAACGAACACTTCAAAGACGCCTTCGATCTGATCAACACGGCCACCTCGTTCTGGCTTGAGGAGGGCTCATACGCTCCGTGTGCAGAGTCGGTAACAAAAACCCTTTATCGACTTCGCGATCCCATTAGCGAGCATGCCAGTTATGCAGAGGCAGGCTCATTGCCAAGGGTGATTCGAGGGTTACTTCGGGCCAGTCATTCCGCAGCAGATTCACAGCTTGTGGCGACCTATGCCCTGGTACTTGCAACACAGGCGCTTGAGACACTCGCAAATTGGCTGTTCGACCTTGAGCTCACCACCTACGGTATTGATGCAGACCTGATAGAGCAGCTGAAACATGACTCACCCCGCCAGTACCTTGCCCTGATTGAAAAAGAGCGGGACCGCAGCAGCGGAAACGAGATCAGGGCACGAGAAGAATTCGCGACGTTACTAGGCGAGGCGAATCAGGCGCTGCTGATGGCGAGTCTTTATCGCCAGGTGGAGCAGATGGATGTGTTTAAAAAAGGCTTCAACACATCAAGCCTGATGCATCGAGTTCTCGACGACGCCTTGTCTACAAAGGCGACGAGAAGGGGCCAGGAAGCAGGTAATGGGAACCGCAATCCCAACTCAGCGATACAGACCTCCGCTATGGATAGGCGAGCAAAAATTAAGGCAGCCGCAGAGCAAATCATTAGCGGCCGGAAAAGTGAAAAGCGCAGTCTCACCGATGCTGAACTGACCAATCTGCTTTTCGACCAGGCGGGCAACGGCACGAAAAAAACCATTCGAGAGCATTTAACCGCTCTGGGCCTTAGACCTCTGAAATAAAAAAAGGGAGCGGACACAGTCCACTCTCCCTCCCCTGCGTAGCGTATGACCCGTTGTCTCAATTAACAAAGGGTTAGCTCGCTATGACTACCGTATTAAAAGCAATTCCCTCGCATGATCCCTCCATGACCCTCATCCGCATGCCCGAGGTCATTTCAATCGTAGGGCTCGCACGCCCGACTATCTATAAGTTGATGCGTCAACCTGAAAGCGGATTTCCGTTGCCGGTAAAGCTGAGTAACAGCAATGCCCGAAGCGCTCCGGTTGCGTGGGTATTGGGGGAAGTTCAGGCGTGGACACGCGCACGCATCGCTGCGCGCGATCAGGTGGCAGCATGAAAAATCGTGTCGCTAACAAGGCCATTTTGCAGCCCTTCTCTGTACTCAGAAAAGTCGGTTTCTCGTCGCGGTGGATGCAACGTTTTGAGCGTCACAGAACGCAACAAAAACGCCTGAATCGAGTAGTTCTAGTCATGCGATGGGCTGACGGCACCTGGTGCGCACTGTCAGTACCCAACGAAGCCCCGCGTGCAGTGATCGTAGATGAAGGGCAACAAATCGACGCTTACGAAGATGCACGATCTTGCCTCGACGGCGACTTCCTCCCACTGCTCTCCCTGCGCTGGGAAGCCAATGCCTGAAACGAAAACGCCTCCGGCGGCAACCGGAGGCGTTGAGGTAAATCTGCATGCCTGAGCAATTTATTCCCCACCGAAAAAATCCGCAAGTGATCCGCACGGTTGCGCTTTCAAAAAACGGACGTTACTCTCTGGTAGTCGCTGCAAATTCAGCGAACGGGCTTGGTAACCCGACGAAATCAAGGCGCAACAGCGCCCCCATTACGATTGCAGGCGCTTTTTTTGTGCCCGCAGTTACGTGTTATGGCGGCTGTGCGTGGGAGGCATTCGTGCCTGCCGGGTTCCTTGATTCCCGGTTTACCAACCTGCGCACAGCTGCCACCCATTCGCTTGGTAACGAACGTGGCAGCTCCTCAAATCAAGGAGCTACACAGATGAAACACGCCCTCAATCCGTCCAAAATTCGCGCCGCCGCTCATCGAGCAATGGCTCTCGCCGCTTTACATGCCAACTCCAGCCTCGCTACACGCCTCTCCCGTTACAACGCCCATATGTCCAAGGCTCGCGCCCTGGAAGCCGCAGGGGGTGCCCAATGAGCATGCTCCCAGGCTTTGCACTACCCGAGGATCTACTCTGCGTCAGCCAAGACGCCGAAGCCGGTCTTCCTATCGACGCCATCACCTGTGCGCTCGACCGTGCCGACTCCGTTCTTATGCTGCTGGAAGACCACTTAGACGGGGATAAACCCCTGCTCTCCAACCGCGTGCTGTCGTCCGTTATTTGGGACGTGCGCGGCACCTTGGGCTTAATCAAAACACTCACTATGTACGGTGATGCCTCCTCTGTGCCGATGGGCCAGAAAGGCGGTGCGCTGTGAACCACTCCAATACGCTTGGGCGCTCCGAGTTTTCCCCAGCCAACGGTAACGGCCAAAACCTGTTTCGGGTGAATGCCGGTATCCCGCTGGAAGACGCACTTGAGGCCGTCTCCCAGATTCTGCACCACGCCAATCAACTGATCCTCGATGCCGCCATCAGCGATGCGGGCGAGCGTTTTAGTTGGCCTGCGTTCTACCTCGGCGAGATGGCCAAGGCGCTGATCGACGACGTGAACGAGGCGCTGCTTGAGTCGAGGACCGCACCATGACTCAGCGCACCGGCAACACCTCAAAACGTCCGAGCTTTGCCGACGTAAAAAGTGCCGCACTGAAGAACATCGACCGTGTACTTGCTCACTGGCTGCCGAACGGCAAACGCGTTGATGGCGGCAAGGAATACACCGCACCTAATCCGACGCGTACAGACAAGCGCGCTGGCTCGCTCAAGGTCAATTTGAGCAAAGGCACCTGGGCGGATTTTGCCACCGGCGATAAGGGCGGCGATCTGATCGACTTGGTGCGTTACATCGACGGAGGTACGGACGTTGAGGCCTGTAAAAAGCTAGCGGATCTGCTCAGTGTTTCGGCAGGTTCTGCGACCACCAAAAGCGTACCGACCAAGAGTGCAACGCCGGAATGGGTCGCGATTCAGCCGATCCCGGCCGAGGCCATGAACAAATGCCCTACCAAACACCGGCAACATGGCGCCCCGTCCAAAGTGTGGATTTATCGCGAGGCTCAGGGTCACCCGATCATGGCGCTGTATCGCTTCGACCTGGGCCACGATGAAGACGGCAAACCGCGAAAAGTCTTTGCGCCTTTGACCTGGTGCAAGCGCTCCGATGGACAAACCACACAATGGCGCTGGCAAGGGTTGCCAGAGCCTCGGCCACTGCTGCGCCTGGATGAGCTGGCACAGCGCGCCGACGCACCGGTGGTGCTGTGTGAGGGCGAGAAAGCAGCTGACGCCGCCGCTGAACTGATGCCGGACTATGTAGCGACCTGCTGGCCGAACGGCTCCAACTCTTGGCACAAGGCAGACCTGACACCGCTCAAAGGGCGCACTGTGTTGCTGTGGCCGGATAACGATGCCAGCGGCATGACCTGCATGGACGCCATCGAGCTCAAGCTGATTGAGCTGGGCGCGGCGTCAGTACAACGAATCTCGCTCGACGTGTTCAAGCTCAAACCCAGCAGCAAAGGCGGCAAACCTACACTCGTCAAAGGTGGAACGTGGGCAGACGGCGACGATGCAGCGGATGCGTTAGCCAAAGGCTGGACCGCTGGCCATGTCGCCGAGCTGGTGCGTAACGGCGAGTTTTTCGGCACTGTCGCTGAGCCCACTGAGCCTCAAGAACAGAAGGCCAAGGCGCCCGCCAAACGCCCTGCAAAATCGAAAAATGATCTGTTGCCGGGCGGCTTTCGGCTGACGCCTGAAGGGGTGTTTTACTCCGGCGATGACGGCGAGGCGCGCCCCGTCTGTTCGCCTCTGGAAATCATCGCCCGCACTCGCGACGACAAGGGCCACAACTGGGGTTTGTTGGTCGAGTTCGACGACCCGGATGGCGCCAAAAAGCGCTGGAACATTCCGGCCCGAACCATGACCGGCGACTTCGGCAAGGACGTACTCGGTCCACTGGTCGACATGGGCCTGCGCCTCGCGGGAAGTCGATCAGGGCGCAACGCACGCAACGACCTGCAGAGTTACCTAGGCGGCTTCGACAGCGCCCAGCGCGCACGTTTGGTAACGCGTCTGGGCTGGCACGACAACGCCTTCCTTTTGCCCGAACAACAGATCGGCTCACACGCCGAACACCTACATTTTTATGAAGCCGGTGCGCAGCTTCCACCAATTAGCGAGGCGGGCTCCCTGGAGCAATGGCAGCAGCAAATCGGCGCACTGTGCGTTGGTAACCATCGATTGGCGTTTGTCGTCTCTGTGGCCGTTGCAGGCCCGTTGCTGAGCCTACTCGGACATGAGTCGGGCGGCTTCCACCTCTACGGCGACAGCTCCGGCGGCAAGACCACTCACTTGCAAGTTGCTGCCTCGGTTTATGGCGGGCCGCGCCTGGTGCGTTCATGGCGCTCGACAGATAACGCCCTGGAGTCCATCGCCGCCGCACATTCGGACGGCCTTCTGGTGCTGGATGAAATCGGCATGTGCGATCCGCGCATTATCGGCGAGACGGTGTACATGCTCGGCAATGGTACTGGTAAGGCCCGAGCGAACGATCGAGGACAAGCGGGCCGACAGGTGCAGGAGTGGCGCTTGCTGTTTCTCTCGACGGGAGAAAAGACGTTGGCGCAGCACATGGCGGATGCCAACAAGGAGCTGAAAGCCGGTATGGAGGTGCGCATGCTCGCCGTGCCAGCGGATGCGGGCAAAGGACTCGGCATGTTCGATGTGTTGAACGGCTTTGAGGACGCTGCCGCCCTCTCCGATGCGCTCAAGGCCCGCGTAGCCAAATACTACGGCACGCCCCTCACAGCCTTCCTGCACGCACTGTGTGCGCCTGGAGAAATGCTCAGGTGGTCGGTGATCGTTCGCCGCACGGTGGAGCAGTTCATCACCCAAAACCTACCCGCGTCGGCCAGTGGTCAGGCGCAACGTGCCGCCCTCCGTTTCGGACTTGCGGCAGCGGCCGGAGAGTTGGCTACCGCCTTCGGCGTCACCGGCTGGCCGGACGGCACAGCCACGACCGCCGCAAGGGTGTGTCTGCATGCGTGGCTAGCCGAGCGTGGCGGCGCCGGTAACTTCGAGGGCGATGCAATTTTGGCGCGTTTACGCCAGGTCATCGAACGCTTCGGAGAAAGCCGCTTTACCCGCTGGGAATCTGCCGCAGCCAAGATCGATGAACACGGCCCACGCACGATCGATCGGTTGGGCTTTCGCAAGACGATGGAACACGGCATGGGCGACGCCCTGCACACCACCAACACCTACTACGTTCTGCCCGAAGCCTGGAGGGCTGAAATCTTCAGGGGCATGAACATCAGCGCGGTGAACAAGGAGCTTCTGCAACGGGGCGTTCTTGAACCGGGAAGCGACGGCAAGGCGTACAGCTTGATTCGCCTGCCCGGGCTGGGGCCCCAGCGCTGCTATGTGGTGAAGACCGTTTCAGGAACGGATGAAAGCGAGGCCAGGGCCGCCTGACGGCATGCCTGCTGATCGAGGTAGCGCCGGCTCTTTCCCGGCCTCGCCAGCCATTCAACAACCATCCCTATCAAACGTAATGCCCAGAGATAATACAGATGAACACTATCCAAGAACTGAAAGACCGCCGCGACAAACTGACTCTAGAAATGGAGAGCATTCAGCGCGACTTAATGCCCTTCGAAGAGGCGCTGGAAAATCCCGAGGTTATCCAGCAGGGCCGCCAACGGGCTGTGCAGGATGAAATCAACGACCACAAAAGACGCATCGACTCGCGAGATCTTGAGATCCGCACCCTGAACCAAAAGATTGATCGCCTTGAGGCACTGGAGAACCGTGAGAGCTTGGCTGCGGGCTACATCAGCGCGATGGCGACTTGGAAAGCCGACGAGATGGAACTCGACGAAAAGCGCAACAGCATCGAGACCCGGTTGCAGCAGGCGAGCCCCGATCACCCGATATTGGCTGAAAGAAGATCTAGGTGGGCGCCGGCTTTCGCCCAGTTGCGGTCATTCTTGTATTAACCATAATTAGCCAATCCAAACCGTATCCACAGCCTAGTTCGGTC
Source organism: Pseudomonas sp. BIGb0381 (assembly GCF_024809815.1). Classification (NCBI taxonomy): domain Bacteria; kingdom Pseudomonadati; phylum Pseudomonadota; class Gammaproteobacteria; order Pseudomonadales; family Pseudomonadaceae; genus Pseudomonas; species Pseudomonas sp. BIGb0381. The sequence goes on along the minus strand of NZ_JANUEN010000003.1, from coordinate 6,708 downwards.
AAACGTGGCCACTAGACGAAACTATAGAACTGAAGGTTGATTTTTAATGTAGATCAGGCCGTGTGGGTTCAAGGCTGAGCTTTCAGGCGCAGAATGGCTTTCGGCAATGCATACACACGCATACCCTCTCGAAGTTTCATTGCATTAGATGGCCATTTGAAGCCTGCAGGATCACCTACAGTTGCGCTTTCCACGTCAACACTGTTGACTTGAATTGAATCGACTTTGACTTCCTCAAAATAAATATCCCCCTCCACCGCTAAAAAATCACCTACTTCAACTCTATTTTCCAAGATGTGCATGCCGAAAACTTCGCTAAAAACTTTAGATACGGCCCCAATATATTGGTAATGCTCGGGTATTGGCGTAATTCGTTGATGCTTATAAAGAATTGGCTTTACCCAGTCAGATATCCAGCCATGTCTACGCTTATTAAGCACGATTCGGTACAAGTCAAAGGTGGTCAATAGGCCCAACCCCGTCTCATCAGCAAAGTCAAGAATCTCTTGGCGAAATGGTTCGCTGTTGTCTCGTAAAAGCGGAGGCAAATGCCTTTGCTGGTTAATTATAGATAACCCTTGGATGGTAGTTATCTTAAGCTCTTTCATGTTAATCAGGGCATGCTTGTTTGCTTGCATAAGATCATCGTCACTCGCTTTGCCTCCTACCCCTTTGATGTCAATAACAAGAGTTGGATTTCGATCTTCTATTCTCAGGTCTTCACGTCGGCTTTTACCTTCTGCATCTCTTATTTCATCGACATCCACAATGCTCTCAAATCCTAGTTCAGAAAGCGCAAGTTTAATAGCATTAACCAAGCCGTCTCCTGTTGCGGTAATTAAATCATGTATCCATCCGTCTTCAGAGCGATTCATGGAGATCTCCTCATCTATAGCATGAAGTTCTTTCTCCATCTCTGTTATCACTAGGGCTTTTCTTTCTTCTAATTCAATGACTCTCTCAAGTTCATATTCTGGAAAATGGGTCCACTTTCCTTTTTCGATGTCCGGGAATAAATTTGGTAGGCGCTCAGGTAAATAGCTTTCTAAAAGTTCAGAAATGAAGCTGGCCTTGTCTAAAATCTGAGGAAAGATTAAAACTATACCGTCGCCATAATGTCCGGACAAAGCAATATCAGCCCCATACTTATTAGTTGCTAGAGGCCTCCAAAATTCATACTTTGACCATCTAGGCTTAAAAACACACTTAAACTCAGCACCCTGCAAGTATTTCTTTAAGAGCTTTTCTAGCGGCTCATCGCTGGTCACGTTGATTACAGAGCCCGACTCAGAAATAAATCTAATTTTCTCCATTGAATCAATTAAGTTCCATACACCTCCATTAATTTCTTTACTTGTTTCAAGGCTATGATGATTGGCCGACGCCCATTGAAACTCCATAGGACTCTCAGGCCCCGCAAAAACTATGAGCGCGCCCCCGCTAGCTACTATTCTATTAAAATCCGCTTTTGCAAAAAGTGCTGTCCGTGCCCTTGCGTCAATCCATCCCTTATCACACTTAGCCCATAAATCTATTTCTTCTTGCGGCGTGTGCTTTCCACCCTTGGACTCAGGTGCCAAAACTCTTGATGTTAAATCAACAACAATTAAGTCTGACTCTTGAAACTGTATAAGTTTCTTATGTTGAACTACAGGTCGCCAAGTGCTGTTAATTGGTACTTCATAGGGAGTTCCAAGAGTTCCGACTCCAATGTTTGTCCATTTTTTCTTTAAAGCGTCATGAATACCTTTGTCAGTATCAATTAGAAAAATATTTGGTTTTTGGTGCATTCTACGAATCTCCTTTCGTTTCGCCATTCCGGAACTTCTCCAGCCGATAGTAACGACGCTAACGATCGGAAGGCAATAAGTATTATTCAACTATCTGAACAGCTGATACTGATCGAAATCCACACAGAAGTGGGGGATCCGCCTCGTTGGAGCGTCCGTCAGTCAGTTTGAGCTCAGGCGCAAATCAAGGGGACTCTAGAGGTAATGGTACCGCAGGTAGAAGACTGATGTAGGAGACCGTCTAGCGATGCTTAGATCAGTAGTTTCAATCCATGCGACTTTGACCGATCTCTGTCCGTGGCTACCGTCAGCTTTTATCCAAAAACCGGCAATAGGATGTAGCAATCGTATGCTGCCATCTACCCAGGATCGAACGAGACACTGAAGGTATACCTAGAACGGAACCTCGTCCCCTTTTGAGGCAGGTAAAGGTGAACCACCGCCTGCGAGTAAGTCGTAGAGCGACTGAAGTCTTTCTACCAATTCGTCGAACGTGACCACATGAACGCCATGCAGCGAATGACGGTACTGTTCAAACCCTTGAGCTCGTTCTTCATCAGTTGGTTTCAGACCGATGATGACCACGCAAGCAATGGAATGCGGCCGATATCCTTGGCGATCGAGCTCGGTGCCCACATGCTTGAAGCTAGCTTGGAGCTCTGCTCGTTGAGCTACCACCTGTGCAACCGCGGCGCTTAACTCTCCGGAGGGGGGATAGATCCCGCGGTACTCGCTACCGAGCAACGCTATACCTGGCCGCTTGATCTCTATAAGGGCGAGATTGTTCGTGGAGGCAGCAGCCATCAAGAAGTCGCTATAGGAGCCTCCTCGACCAGTATGAAGTTTCCCGCCAACATAGGGTTGGTCACCGATCCTGATGACAGGGTAATGGAACGCCATAGTGAGGATGAAGGGATTGGCGGATAGAAACCCCTGCCATTTAGGTTCCGTCGTTGATACAGCTAGAAGCTCAGTGCACCGCTCGATCAGCTCTCGTAGGGTGAGCAGTTCGATATCCTGTTTTAAGCGAAGCAAAGCTTCGGGTTCTGTCTTCACCAAGGTCCGTGCATGCCCCTGCACCAATGCAACCGCAGCACGTTGATCCCGCTTAGTCAGCGTGACTTGACCGCGTGTGCTAGCAGCCAGATCTGCCAGCGCGTCTTGAGGGAGCGAAAGGCGCATCAGACTAAATTGCTGGGGCGCAAACTTATGTAGCAGGCGGTTGTGACAGATGGCAGCCTTTTCCTTGCGCGCTGCACGTTGGTGCCTGGATGTTGCTGCTGTTATCTCTTTTCGCAATCTATGAAAGGTGTTCATACCCAAACCGTAGATGGGCGCTTCAACGCGGTCGGTGCCAGGGGTACCGGCTGCGCCATGAAAACAAACCATCGTGATATCTGGCATCTCAGCAATCGTGGTAACGATGCTCCGGAACTCCCAGCGCAGGCCAAGCCCGTAACGCCAGTTTTTGTAGAAGCCAGCGGGCAACGACCCCAACAGTTCATCAAGATCCTCAATGGTAGTCGGTAGCGTATACGGGCCATCGACCCGAGCAAGAAGACAGAGCCGATCGATACTGCCAAACAATGGCTTCCCGTAGTCACGGTGGTCGCGTCGTTGTTGCACAGGCCAGATGGTTATTATGTCCCTAACTATGGAGATGATGCGTATCCACGGCTTTGTGCCGACGACAACTCCACTAGGAACCAGGATATCTGAGTAGTAAACCTCGACCTTAACGACGTTGTCCTGAATGCTTGTGGGCAAATCGAACTCGTCCAACTGCTGCAATATGGCGAAAGGGCCTCCGTCTGTTCGTTGAGAGAGGCGGTATTCACTGTTTGGGACTGAGGCCATCCTTGTTTCCCTACGATGCTGGTATGTCGAGCTTGTCAGCGCGCCACCTGCGCGTCAACGCGCTCGTTTGCGCCCTAACTGACGAGTCGAATTCGCTGAGTATGGCCCGCCCGGCCGCGCATATAGCTCTCGCCCACTGCTAGCTAGATAGCAGCACTGGATTCGAAAGGCCCCATTCACGACCAAAATAGATCCGGGCGATGGTCCGCTATTAGCCCAGAGTATGTAAAAACGCCTCGCCTAAATCGAAGTATGCGCGTCTACGTTAAATCTGAAATTTATCGGCACGACTGCAGATGTGGATTTCGCGTACAAACGCGATTTCCAGTCCGGTTTTGAGCTCCTGACGCGCTCAAACGTTTTTATACAGCCTTGGCCGATAGCGGCCTTTCGAAGCTAAGGGCTCTCATCCAATGACAATCGCCTTAAATAGGCATAAACCGCCCTTCCCAGAGCAGTTATTGATGTAACACCTATTTGCTATGTAACACGCCTATCGGTGATTTATGCACAGTCGTGTAACACCATATAAATCTATTAAAATCATATACTTATCAATATATGTAACACGAGTAACACCCGTAACACCGTTTTTTAAGGTATCCCCCCGAGCCCCTTCTAAAATGGCCCCCCAGCGCAGCGTGATCAACAATGCTCCTGGGTTTGCTTAGACGCCGGGGGTCCCTACGCATGTTGGTTCGGCACGGGGTAGGAAACCCGCCGGATCGTGTTAGCGGAAGGGCACCCAGCTTAGTGAACAGGTGAACCTGGTGAACTCCAGTTCACCTGTGTATATGCCCTACCCTTTCAGCCATCTGCGAGTACCGTTACCAATACGGTAACGATGCCCTTTTTTCTTCAAGATCCTTTCAATTTCAACATTGAAATTTCAGTAAGCTGGTGTGGTTGCCGCTACCACGATCCCGCGGGTTTCTGACCCCGTGAACCACACAAATCCTCAGGGTCCCCGGCGTCTTTCCCGCATACGAATCGATGTGGTGTGATAAAAATCGTACCCAGCTCGTAAATGGATATTACCGTCCATAAACCTACTTGGAAGAAGGTGCACCATGACTGACTCGCTAGCTGACATCGATGCTTTAGCGTTGAAGTGCAGAGCGGAACGCTCTCGGGACTACATTGCAGAATCTATTCAGTGTTATCGAGCTGGGGCTTATCGCTCCTCCATTGTCCACACCTGGATCGCCGTAGTATTCGATCTGGTGGACAAGATCAGAGAGCTTGCTCTAGCCAACGACCCCATTGCGGTTCGTATCAATACAAAGTACGAAACCTACATTACTCAGATCAACCAAGGTAATGATCAGGGGGTCAAAAATGCGCTTGAGTTCGAACGTACGATTCTGTCGATATGCAGAAGCCAGTTGGATTTTTTCAACCACCAACAAATTACTGATCTTGAGCGCCTGCGTGAAGACCGTCACCAGTGCGCACACCCTTCGTTCCAAAGAGCCGGCGTACCGCATCGCCCCTCAGCCGAGCTAGCCAGACTACATCTCAGAAACGCAGTCGAACACGTGCTCTCCCAGCCTCCGATCCAGGGTCGTCCTGCTATCGCAGAGATCATCACTACCATAGCATCAGAGTATTTTCCTAAAGATCGATATCAGGCTGCGACCGCACTGAGACAGACACCTTTGGCCAATCCCTCTGAAGCATTGGTTAGGGGACTCGTTGACGAATTGGTATTTAAATACGCTGAGGCAGATAGCCCTTTGTATGGAAAAATTCAGGTCGGGGCTGCTTTATCTTCACTGCTGGACACCCACCGGAACATTGCAGAAACCAGAATTGCCCAAAAGTTGAGCACACTCGTTCGCCGTATTGACGACAACGGGCTTCCTGCCGTAGCCCGTCTTATTGCGGCAATACCCGAAGCAGTTGCTCTCATCGACGAGGCAGCGCGCCTCCGGCTGAGTGAGTTTGTGCGGGTAGGTCCAGACCTAGACGTTCTCCCAGCAATGGCAGGATTGGGGCGTCATCCGTTAATAACAGAAATTGTCCGAGCCAGAATTCTTCGTTTTGGGACAGGTTTGCTTGTGACCGCTATTCAGGAACACGAACTCGCTGAACTAGCAAAGGAACGCGTGTTTGTCATAATTTCAGAATCCAGCAACTGGCACGAGACGAACGATGTCTTTGATCGGTTGGTTTCACCTTTGTTTTCCCATCTGACGAGGGATGACATCGAGAGAGTAATCCGCATGCCGACTGAAACGACCGCGGATCTAATTGGCTCCAACAGATTCGAACAATTCATCGACCAGGTAAGTCGGACGGGAATCATCCCAGAAGCAGAACTGGATACTTTACTGGGTAACAATCGCATGGAGTACCTCGTGCGGGAACGGCAACGTGAACGTGAACGCCAACGTGTTGTGCCCCAAGCCTGAGTGAGTCAGGAGCTAGCAGCATGTATCCCTACCTGTATCCCTAACGGTATAATTCCGCTACAAGGCCCGAATTATATGAAACGCTCGAGTCTCCCTCGGGCACCATCTTAAAGAAAGACCTTGAATTTCAAGGTCTTTTTTTTCGCCTGTAGAAAAGCGCCCTGAGGCCGCAACGGCGCCCAGAGAGCGAGTTAGCACCATCCGCCTCCCCACCCACTATAAAGTCCAGCGAGCCCACTCAGAGGCCTTGCAAGGCCGCTACAACCACCCCTTCTGATTATCAAAGAGCCCACCCAAGGCACCGCTCGAGCTTCGAGCGGGATACTGCTTCACGTGATGGACGAATGCGCCCGCGCCAGAACTCTTCAGGATTCAGAAGCGTGTCAGCGCATTTATTGATGCGATGCAGGCCCTGGAGAAACCGACGTCTTACGAGTAGGAAAAATGAGGCGGCTGCAGCAAATTTATCGCTGAGAACATTCATGAAATCACCCAGAAATTTTAGGGCACTTTTCGACCGCGCAAAACAAAACCCCACCTGCTTTCGCAAATGGGGTTTCGGAATTTAATCTTGACGATGACCTACTCTCACATGGGGAAACCCCACACTACCATCGGCGATGCATCGTTTCACTACTGAGTTCGGG
>NZ_JANUEN010000002.1:0-821926 GCF_024809815.1 Pseudomonas sp. BIGb0381 | reverse complement strand
AATCCGTGGGTAACCCGGCAGGACGCCGGGTTAGCCGTCCTGGGCCAAGGATGGCCCATGACGGCGGCCCACGGATTCAAGCCGGAGTGAGGGCACACCGAGCCTAAGCGAGGTGCCGAGTGTTGGGGCAAGAGCCCTTTTGGTTACTTTTGGGGCTCTTTTCCAAAAGTGACCCGCCGTAAGGGCGGAACCCTAAGCCGCCGTTACCTAAATAACGGATATGTACCCAATCAAAAAACCTTGACCCCGATCAAGGGATCCCCACCCCATTCTCCGTAACCTCACTGCATCTTGTGCCTTAAAGCTTAAAAATATCTATATGTAGTGCCTGGAGCCCGGAAAATGCAAAACACGCTCACCCCGTTGGTCAGCACCCGCCTACACAAACGCGACGGCAGCCTGGTCCCCTTCAACGCCGAAAAAATCCACCACGCCCTGACCGCCGCCGGCACCGCAACCGGCGAGTACCAGGAGGCCGACGTCGACCTGTTACTGGGCGCCGTCCTGGCCCGCCTGAGGGGCATCGAACACTTGGACGTCGAACAAATCCAGGACAGCGTCGAACGCGTACTGATGGACGCCGGCTACTTCCTCTCCATGCGCGCCTATATCGTCTACCGCGAACAACACGGCCGCCTGCGTCGCGACCGCAAGACCCTGGTGGAAGTCGCCACCTCGATGAACGAATACCTCGACCGCGAAGACTGGCGCGTGCAAGCCAATGCCAACCAGGGCTACTCCCTGGGTGGGCTGGTGTTGAACGTGTCGGGCAAGGTCACTGCCAACTATTGGCTCGACGAGGTCTACAGCCAGCAGATCGGTCGCGCGCACCGCGAGGCGGATTTGCATATCCATGACCTGGACATGCTCGCCGGTTATTGCGCCGGCTGGTCGCTGCGTTCACTGCTGCACGAAGGCCTTAATGGTGTGCCGGGCCGTGTCGAAGCGGGGCCGCCCAAGCACTTGAGCAGCGCCCTGGGGCAGATGGTCAACTTCCTCGGCACCCTGCAAAACGAATGGGCCGGCGCCCAGGCGTTCAGTTCGTTCGATACCTACCTGGCGCCCTATGTGCGCAAGGATCAACTGAGCTACGCCGAGGTGCGCCAGGCGGTGCAGGAGTTCATCTACAACCTCAACGTACCGTCGCGCTGGGGCACCCAGACGCCGTTTACCAACCTGACCTTCGACTGGGTGTGCCCGGAAGATCTGCGCGAGCAGGTGCCGGTGATCGGTGGTGAGGAAATGCCGTTTGCCTATGGCGACCTGCAAGCGGAAATGGAGCTGATCAACCGCGCCTATATCGAAGTGATGCAGGCCGGCGATGCCAAGGGCCGGGTGTTCACGTTCCCTATTCCCACCTACAACATTACCCACGATTTTCCTTGGGACAGCGAGAACGCCGACCGCCTGTTCGAGATGACCGCGCGCTACGGCCTGCCGTATTTCCAGAACTTCCTCAATTCCGATATGCAACCCAACCAGGTGCGCTCGATGTGCTGCCGCCTGCAACTGGACGTGCGCGAGCTGCTCAAGCGCGGCGGGGGGTTGTTCGGTTCGGCGGAGCAGACCGGCAGCCTCGGCGTGGTGACGATCAACTGCGCGCGCCTGGGTTACCTGTTCAAGGGCGACACCTCAGGCCTGTTGCAACGCCTGGACAGCCTGATGGACATGGCCATGGAAAGCCTGGAGGTCAAGCGCAAGGTGATCCAGCACCATATGGACGCCGGCTTGTACCCGTACACCAAGCGTTACCTCGGCACCTTGCGCAATCACTTCTCCACCATCGGCCTCAACGGCATGCACGAGATGCTGCGCAATTTCACCGGCGACGAGCAGGGCATGCACACCGAAGAGGGCCGCGCGTTTGCCCTCAAGCTGCTCGACCATGTACGCGCCACCTTGCTGCGCTTCCAGGAAGACACCGGCCACCTCTACAACCTCGAAGCCACGCCGGCGGAAGGCACCACCTACCGCTTCGCCAAGGAAGACCGCAAGCGCTATCCGGACATCCTGCAGGCCGGCAGCGACGTCGCGCCGTACTACACCAACTCCTCGCAATTGCCGGTGGGCTTTACCCAAGACCCCTTCGAAGCCCTGGAGCTGCAAGACGAACTGCAATGCAAATACACCGGCGGCACCGTGTTGCACCTGTACATGGCCGAGCAGATTTCCTCGGCCCAGGCCTGCAAGCAACTGGTGCGCAAGGCGTTGGGGCGTTTCCGCCTGCCGTACCTGACGATCACCCCGACGTTCTCGATCTGCCCGGTGCACGGCTACCTAGCCGGTGAGCATGAGTTCTGTCCCAAGTGCGATGAAGTGCTGGCACTTGCCGCTGCGCATTGAACCGATCTTCCAACCCGCAAGGAGATTCACCATGCAAACATCCCAGCCACAACGTCAGCGCTGCGAAGTCTGGACCCGGGTGATGGGCTATCACCGGCCCGTGTCGGCGTTCAATCCCGGCAAACAATCCGAGCACAAGGAACGGGTGCATTTCACTGAAACGGCCGCCGTGGCCGGGCGCCAATGAGTCGAGCGCTACGGATCGGGGGCCTGGTGCCCCTGACCACCCTCGACTACCCCGGCATGCTCGCCTGTGTGCTGTTTTGCCAGGGCTGTGCCTGGCGCTGTCGTTACTGCCACAACCCGGACCTGATCCCACCGCGCGGCAGCACGGAGGTGGATTGGCGCCGGGTGTTGCTGTTTTTGCAGCGGCGCAAGGACCTGCTCGACGCCGTGGTGTTCAGTGGTGGCGAGCCGACCTTGCAGGAAGGCTTGCCGGCGGCCATGGATGAAGTGCGGGCGATGGGCTTTCGCGTCGGCCTGCACAGTGCCGGGATCAAGCCGGCAGGATTTGCCAATGCGTTGCGCCATGCCGACTGGGTCGGTTTTGACGTCAAGGCGCTGGCCGAGGATTGCCAGTTGATTACCCAGGTCAGGAACAGCGGTGCCGCCAACTGGCGCAGCCTCGACACCCTGTTGGCCAGCGGTGTGGAATACGAGTGCCGCACCACGGTGCATTGGCATTTGATCGACCCCCCTCGGTTGTTGTTGCTGGCCCAGCGTTTGCAAGCCAACGGTGTGCAACGCTTTGCGGTGCAAATGGTGCGCACGGCCAGCATGCTCGATGCGCAATTGTCGAACTCACCGGCACAGGCCGCATTGCCGGAGTTATGGGGCCGATTGCGCGAATTGTTTCCTGCTTTTGTATTGCGAGGGTGATGCGTGCCCTCAGCGGATTTTTATAGATGCTGCCCATGACGGGCAGGTTTTCATCAGGGAATAGCACAATGAAGCAATTAACCACGGCACAACGCATTGTCATCGGTTTCGCGATTGCGCCGTTGGCGCTGGCCGGCTTGGTGTTTTACGCCCTTCACGACCTGGCAACCCTCAAGCAGCAATCCGAGCAGATCGTGCAGCAGGACTGGCCCAGGATCGCGCCGATCATGGTGATCGCCACCGGGGTGCGCGATAACGGGCGCAACACCCGCGACCTGCTGATCGACCAGGACAACCAACAGGCCCAGGCCTCCATCGGCACCACGCGCGAACGCATCACTCAGGCGTTCGCTACCCTTGAGCCGCTGCTCGACACCGCTGAAGGCAAGGCGGCCTATGCCACCTTGAAAACCCACCGTGAGGCCTACGTGGCGGCCTTCACCCAGGTGCAGGCGCTGATCCGACAGGGCGCGCGCGAGCAGGGCCTGGCCCAGCTCAAGCAACAGGTGATGCCCGCCGAGTTGGAAGTGTTCAAGAGCCTGGATGCGTTGATGGCCATGCAAGGAAGGCTGTTCGCCGAACGCGAGCAGGCCGCGCAAATCCTCTATGACGAGGCCCGACGCAATATGCTCGGGCTGTTCCTGCTGTGCCTGGCCCTGGTGGTGGCGGCGGCGGTGATCGTCACGCGCAGCGTCACCCGGCCGCTGGGCGGCGAGCCGGATGAAGTGGCGCGGGTGTTGAGCCACATCGCCGAGGGTGACCTGACCATCGAGGTGCCGTTGGGCAACAGTATCGACGGCAGTGTGATGCGCAATCTGCATCAGATGCAGCAGAACCTTAACCAGATGGTCCGGCATATCGCGGCGTCGGTGGACGGCGTGGCCAGTTCGTCGGAAGAGTTGAGCGCGGTCAGCAGCCAGACCAGCAGCAGCCTGCAGTTGCAGGGCCAGGAAATCGAACAGGCCGCCACCGCGGTGAATGAAATGACTGCCGCCGTCGACGAAGTGGCACGCAATGCCGTGAGCACCAGCGAAGCCTCGCGCCTGTCGGAGCAGACCGCCCAGCGTGGACAGGCGCAGGTGCAGGAAACCGTGGCGTCGATCAACACCTTGGCCACCGGTGTGGTGGAAACCTCGGAGCGTATCCAGCAACTGGCCGGCCGCGTGCAAGACATCAGCAGCGTGCTCGAAGTGATCCGCAGCATTGCCGACCAGACCAACCTGCTGGCGTTGAACGCGGCCATCGAAGCGGCCCGCGCCGGGGATGCCGGGCGAGGTTTTGCGGTAGTCGCCGATGAAGTGCGCGCACTGGCCCATCGCACCCAGACCTCGACCCAGGAGATCGAGCAGATGATCGGCAATATCCGCCAGGACACCGAACACGCCGTGGCCGCCATGCACAGCAGCAGTGAACGGGTACAGGCGACCTTGAACGTGGCGCAACGCTCGGGAGAGGCGCTGGACGAAATCACCCGGTCGATCTCGCAGATCAACGAACGCAATATGATGATTGCCAGCGCCACCGAAGAACAGGCACTGGTGGCGCGGGAAGTGGATCGCAACCTGGTGGGCATTCGCAACCTGTCGCAGCAGGTGTTGCAGGGCGCCATACACACCGAGACGGCAGGGCATGACCTGGCCGGGATGGCGGGGACGCTGCATCAGACGGTGGCGCGGTTCAAGGTGTAACTTCGGCTGGTGCGGTCAAAACTGTGGGAGGGGGCTTGCCCCCGATGAGGGTGGGTCAGTGATACTTGGGTAGACTGACTCACCGCTATCGGGGGCAAGCCCCCTCCCACATTTGGATCTCCATCCAGCAGGTAGACCTCAGCCTGCTTTTGTTCTGCTTTTGCTCTGGCTTTTGATCTTGATCCTAGGCGCCCCGTCAAACACGCTGGCCGAACGCAGGCTTGAATCCGTGGGTAACCCGGCAGGACGCCGGGTTAGCCGTCCTGGGCCAAGGATGGCCCATGACGGCGGCCCACGGATTCAAGCCGGAGTGAGGGCATACCGAGCCTAGGCGAGGTACCGAGTGGTGGGGCAAGAGCCCTTTGGTTACTTTGGGGCTTTTCCAAAGTGACCGCCGTAAGGGCGGAACCCTAAGCAGCCGTGACCGCAACAATGGATATGTACTCATTCCAACCCCAACGACATGGTCGGCCCGAAGGCCGCCACGGGAGCAAGCGCCCGCGCCACAGATACCCATGCTCATCGGGGGCAAGCCCCCTCCCACATTTGGATCGGTGTGCATCAGCCAGCCCACCCCCAGAACTGCAACCACCAGCCACACCCCACCAGCCCATTACTCAGCAGTACGCACAACCACCCGAGGCAACGGCGCCGGGTTTCCAGCCCCTGGAGCTGTCGCCACCCCAACCACAAGCACCAGCCAATCGCGGCGCTCAGCATCAGTGCGCGCGCCGGTTGCACCCACGCCAATGCCAACCCTTCATAACGCAACAACTTCACCGTCGTCGCCGACAGCCCCAGGAACAGCCCTGCACCACCCAGGGGCGTGAGCGTCAGTGCCAAGGGCCGAAACAGTGCGCGATCTCCGGCCACATACGCGGCCAGGCGCAGCAGCAGCCAGCAGTCACCGCCGATCAGCAGTGCGCTGCCACCCAGGTACAGCACGATGCACAGGCCATCGAGCCAGCTGAAGCTGTCGTTGAGTTGCGGGTAGTGCGTGAGCAGCCACCACGGCGCGTTGTCTTGCAGCAGCCATACCCAGTCGCGGCTCACCAGCCATTCGGCGAGTGTCTGTTTCAGCGCGATAAACCACGGGCTTACGGTCCACTGGAACGCGCCCATGGCCAGGCCGATCACGCCAAACAGCAGCAGGCGCGCATCCCATGGCGAGCCGGGTTGGCGCGGTGCCTGCAGAATCTCTTGATTGCACGAGCGGGCGATCAGTTGCACCGCGCCGCGTTGCCCGCTGCAACGGCCACAGGCGTGGCAGTCGCTGGCGCCTTGCAGGCGGCGGATGTCCAGGAGTGGCGCGCAGTTGGGCAGAGGCAGGCGCGGGGCGCTGTTGGCTTTCCAGCGTTGTTCATCCACGGCGAAATGGAGCGGCGCCAGGCGGGCGAGCAGGGCGAACACGCCGCTCACCGGGCACAGGTAACGGCACCACACGCGCTTGCCGCGCACGAATAACAGGCCGACCACCACCGCCGCCAACGTCGAGCCGCCCAGGATCAGCAACGCCGCCTGGGCGTAGTCGTACACACTGATCAACTGGCCGTAGAGCGTGGTGAGGCAAAAGCCCAGGGTCGGCCAGCCGCCCCAACGCAGCCAGCGCGGTATGCCCAGGCCGCGCCCGTGCTGGCTAGCCCATTCGCTCAGTGAACCTTCCGGGCACAGCACACCGCACCACAGGCGCCCGAACAGCACCATCGACAGCAACACGAACGGCCACCAGATCCCCCAGAAGATAAATTGCGCGAGCAGCGTCAGGTTGTTCACCACACGCGCCTGGCTATCCGGCAACGGCAGCACGGTGGGCAGCACCAGCAATACGGCGTAGACCAGCACCACCGCCCATTGCATGGCACGGATCAGCCGGGCATGGCGGCGCATGCCATCGCCCAGTTGCTGCAGCCAACTCATGCCGCGTGCCGGGCGCGACGCAGGCCGTTGCCCACCCAGAGCCAGTAGCCGAGCAGTACCAACACGGTGATAAGGCTGGGGGCCGCGCGGTAGCCGGCAAAGTCGGCCAGCAGTGCGCCCAGGCCGTGGCTGTCACTGAGCAGTGCGCTGCTGTCCCAGCGGCTGTCACCGAAGGCGGCGTAGGCCCACTCGGGCATGTCCATGCCCAGCAGTTGCCCGCTGATGCGGTCCACGGCCGCCACCAGCAATGCACCGCCGAGCAGCAACAGCAGCGCCTCGCTGAGGGCGAAAAACAGTGACCAGGAGATAAAGCGCCGACTGCCGCGCAACAGCAGCACGGTGAGCCCTGCCAATGCCAGGCCGAGCACGCCGCCGACGGCGAACAGGCCTTGCGCCTCCTCGTGCAGGCGCGCCCCGGCACCATACAAAAACACCACGGTTTCACTGCCTTCGCGGCTCACCGCCAGCAGCGCCAGTAACAGCACGCCCCAGCCGCCCTGGCGCGCCAGGCGCTCATCGGCTTCGCGTACCAGGGTGTGTTTGAGCGTGGCCGCGTTGCGGTGCATCCAGAACACCATCTGCACCATCAAGCCGCTGGCCAACAGGGTCAGCGTCGCTTGCAGCCACTCGCCCTGTGGACCGGTCATGGTGTCACCGGCCCACAGCATCAAACCGGCCAGACCGGCCGAACACAACAACCCCAGCAGCACCCCGGCCCAGAGGAAGCGGGCCAGTTGCGCATGGCCGGCCTGGCGGCTGATCCAGGCCTGCAGAATGCCGATCACCAGCAGGGCCTCGACGCTTTCACGCCAGACAATAAACATCGATTGGTTCATCAACGGCTCCTATTCGGCGAGGATGCTGCCTTCGGGCAACTGTGGGTTGAACTCGTCGAAGAACGGGTACAACCCCGGCTTGAGCGGGTGGATCACCACAAAGGTGGTCACCCCCGCAGACAACACCTTCTCCACCCGCAGGGGCGTGCTTTCGAATTCGGCCGGGCCTTGGCCGATGTTCTTGAGCACGATCTTGAAACGCTCATCGGCCTTGACCACCAGTTGTGGCGGGTCGAAATGGCCGTCCTGCAGGCTCAACTCATAGGTGGGCAACGGCGCTGCCATCGCCGCGCCGCTTAGTAGCAGGCCGCCCAGCAACAGGGCGCGGCGCATCAATAGCCGCCTTTTTTGCCGATGCCGGCGTAGACGAATTCGTAATGCACCTCGCAGCGTTCGAACCACGGGGCGACCCCGGTTTCCTTGTCGGTATGACGACCCAGGGAGTGATGGCCGGTGGGCGGCAATACGCTGAAGGTGAGGGTGTATTTGCCGGGGCCTTGCAGCTTGACGTTATCGCCATAGTGCGGCCCGTCATTGGCGACCATGGCGTGGAAATCACCGCTGATGGGGGTGTCGCTGCCTTGTCTCTTCAGGGTGAAAGACAGGTTGAGGTAGGGCACGAAACTGCCTTCCTGAAACCCTTGGGCATTGTCCGCCGTGGCGCGTATGTCGGCCTCCAGGTGCACATCGGAATCGGCCGTGGCGCGCATCATGCCGGCGGGTGCCATCTCGATCGGTTGCAGGTACACCGCGCCGATTTCCAGGCCGGGGCAGTGTTGCGGTTCGCCGATGGGGTACTCCTTGGCAAACACCACGGAGGTGCTCAGCAGCAGGGCAAGGGACAACAAAGAAGGGCTACGCATCGAGGCTTCCTGACGGGTGAGGAGAGAGAACCCGAGTCTAGGAAGGTCAGCCGTAAATAATAATGATTCCTGTCAAGTTTCGAGGATATTTCATCTTGGCCAGGCTTGATGCCGGTCAAGGTTGTACAGGTTTTATCGGGGTAGGTTGCTGGGAGTGTTCGTCGCCAGGGAGTCCACGCATGGCCAAGCCTTTTCCGCTGCATCCCAAGCATCCTGAACGTATCTGTTGGGGCTGTGATCGCTACTGTGCCGCCACCGACCTGGCGTGCGGCAATGGCGCCGACCGCACCATGCACCCGGCCGAGATGATCGGGGACGACTGGTACGAGCATGGCGACTGGGGGCTTGCACCCGAGCCGCCGGTTGCGGATGAACCGTCAGCTGCCTGAGCGGGGTTTTTCCTTGCCGTCTTTATGGGTGTCAGCCGGCCTGGCGGGTTTGCTCGGCGGTTTGGCGGTGTCCTTGGTTTTTTTGTCGCTGTCGGAAGGGCTGCTGGGGTAGGTCCCCGGTGGCAGGGCGGAGCCGGCGGCGCCGTCGCCACTCAAGGCGTTGGAGGCAGGTTCAGGGTTATCGCCAAAGGCGGCGAGGGCAGGGCCGGTGAGCAGGGCTGACAGGCCGACGATAAGCACAATCCGTTGGGACGATCTGGTCTTCATGACGCTATCCCCTATCGTGTGGATGTATCAAGAGCCTGGATGAATTCCAGGCTCTTGTCATGCCTCGATCAAGCCGCCATAGGCTTGCTCGACTGCAACTTTTTATGCGCCGCTTTCATGGCTTCCATTTCAGCGCCCAACTCTTCAAGCAGCGCCTTGCCCAGCAGCTTTTTAGCCTGCGGGAACATCTCGGTTTCCTCTTCTTCGATATGGTGCTCCAGCAATTCCTTGACCACTTTGACGCGGCCGGAAAACTCGGTGGTCGAAGGTTCGGTTTGCTTCAGGTCGGGCAGTACCAGGGCGTCGACGGTGCGATGCTCTTCCTTGGCCTCGTGGTACATGATGTCCTGTTCCTTGCCGCCAGCCTTCCTGAATGCCGGGTAGAGGATTTCTTCTTCCAGCTTGGTGTGCAGGCTGATTTCCGCTTCCAGCTTGGCCAGCAATTCAGTGCGTTTTTTAACCCCGCGTTCAGTGGACTCACTCAGTTGAGTCAACAGGGCCTTCACGCGTTCGTGGTCGGCTTTGAGCAGGTCAATGGCATTCATCGGTGACACCTCACGGGAATTTCAGGGCGTGTCGACATGCACGCCTCGTCCAGTCGACAGGTGCATCAGGTGTACCAACTTGAGCAGTTTCTAAATTATTCGTTAATTCAAGAAGTTATATGTGATCAGGGGGGCGCTTGTCGTGCAGGTTGCATGGTCGGCGCTGCGGCGCGTTGCATTCCACAACGTCGGAAAATTTAAATGAACCCTCGCGGCCGATGCTTGACCTAATGCATACGACCTAGGAGGTGAAGCATGGAAATTCAATATATCTGGATCGGCTTGGCGGTGATTCTGCTGCTGTTGGAGTTGTGGGCGATCAATATCGTCCTGCGCAGCACCGGTGGTTGGGAGAGCAAGGGCTTGTGGTTGGTGATCCTGATCTTTGTGCCGTTGTTTGGCTTGATTGCGTGGGCGATGTTCGGGCCCAAGCGTGAGATGCCGGAGCAGCGTAAAAGCTGAAGGGCTTGGGGAAAGAAAAACAGGCGCCGAGAGGCGCCTGTTTACGTTCAACAGTGACCGTTCAACCGGCGACAGCCTTGGCAATCGCTTCGTTGAACGCCGGCAAATCATCCGGCGTACGCGACGTGATCAACGTCCAGCCATTGGCCTGGCATTGCTTGACCTCGGCATCCACCCATCCAGCCGCGCCGGCGTTTTCCAGGTCGATGCGCACGCTCTTATAGGAGGTCAGGGTCTTGCCCTTGATCACGCCGGCATCGATCAGCGTCCATGGGCCGTGGCAGATCGCGGCGATGGTTTTACCGGCGTCGGCGAAGTCCTTGATCAGGCGCAGCGCCGCCGCATCCTGGCGCAGGGTATCGGCATTGACGGTACCGCCAGGGATGACCAGGGCGTCAAAGTCGCCGCTGACGACGTCCGACAGCTGCACCTCGGACTCCACTGTTTTGTCTTTCTCGGTGTCGCCGACGAAGGTCTGGGTGGTGCCGCCTTTGCTCGAAGCGTGGGTCACCGTGGCGCCGTAGCCGCGCAAGGCGTCCAGGGGTTTGAGCAGCTCGTCGCGCTCGATACCGGTGTTGGAGGTGATGACCAGAATCTTCTTGCCGTTGAGTTGCGAGCTCATGATCGAATGTCTCCTTGCGTCAGTAATGAATTAATGGTCGTGCTTGGCTTGCAGCTCCTTGGCCATTTTCAAATGGGCCTCGAGGGTTGGCAGCGTCTTGGCAGCGAAGGCTTTGAGCTCGGCATTGTCCGAGGACGCCGCTTCCTTCTTGAACAGTTCGACGGTTTTTTCATGAGCGTCGACCTGGTTGTTGGCGTAGGCCTTGTCAAACGATTCGTCACGCAGTTCCAGGATGGCTTTCTTGGCCTTGTCGGTCAGGGCGGCGTCATCCGGCACTTCGATGTCGAGTTTTTTTGCCAGCGCCACCAGTTCCTGATTGGCCTTGGTATGGTCGGTGACCATGTGCTGGGCAAAGGTCTTCACGTCGGCCGAGCTGCTTTTTTCGAGTGCCAGTTTGCCGGCTTCCACCTCGGTGATACCGCCTTGGGCTGCGTCATCGACGAAGCTGTTGGAGGTGGCGGCCATGGCGGTGGACATTGCGCCGGCAACCAGTACGAAAGTCAGGCCCATTTGTTTCATCAGCAGAGTGGTCATGATGGAGCTCCTTGAAGGTGGCGGGATGCCGTTACCTGACTGTTGAGCCGAGGCCTGGGCAAAAGGTTTAAATTTTTTTGTTCCTGTTTTTCTGCGGCAATTTCCTTGAACTATCGAAATTCACAGGCCTCTGCTGCATAAGTGTCCGCCGCTTTCGCGGGCCTTCAATTGCCAGGAGATTTCACCGTGACTGACGCCAAGACTGCCGACAAAACCCCAGACCCCATCAGTTCTGAACAGGCGCAAAAAGGTACTGATAAAGCTGCCAAAGGCCAGACCCTGGAACGCCCGAATCCAAAGACCGAAACCGTCGATAAAGTGTTGACGCCCACCTCGATCAAAGACACTGAACGCCAGACCGATGCCATCAACGAGCAGGCCGCCAAGGCCGAGCGCAAGCTGGGCCACTGAACATGGCTCGTGCCATTACTGCGTCGGAACTGGGTATTGAGCTCAAGCCGGAGGATGACAGCAGCCTGTTCAAGTGGTTTGTCGCCAGCTTCCTGATGGGCAAGCGCATCCAGGCCCCCATCGCGGCACAGGCGTACAAGGTGATCGTTGAGGAAGAGGGGCGTGATACTGCGCGCAAGCTGCAACATTGCACCTCCCGAGAGCTGGTCTCCATGCTCGGGCGTGCTCACTACGTGCGGTACGACGAAAGCACCGCGCAGCGCCTGCTGGACCTGAGTGCCAAGCTCAACGCCGAGTACGCCGGCAAGATCAGCCACATTCGCAGTGCCAGCGAAAACCGCCAGGCGTTCGAAAAACGCCTGGGGGAATTTGACGGCGTGGGGCCCAAGACCATCGAGATTTTTATGCGCGATGCGGCCAAGGTACTGTCGTGGTGAGCAGGCTTGTTGTGGCTATCGAGCTTGTCGTGGTGAGCGAGCTTTTTTTGTGGCGAGCGGGCTTGCCCCGCGTTGGGCTGCGAAGCGGCCCTAAAACCTGCCACCGCGTTTAGGCAGGATAGTGGCGGTGACCTTATGTGGGGCCGCTACGCGCCCCAACGCGGGGCAAGCCCGCTCGCCACAATAAACTTGCTGGCCACAACAAGTCTGCCAGTCACAAAAGCCAATCCGCCACACAGCTATTTGATGCGCTGCTGCTACTCGACCTCCACCCGCAACACCTCCAACCCTAACTGCTCATACGCCTCCACACTCGGCACATGCCACTCCGTGATCAACGTGTGAATACGGTTGCACGGCGCCACCACAAACGGTTCCACCGCACCGAGTTTGTCCGCCATGGTCACGGCCACCACATGGGACGCGCTGTCGAGCAGGGCCTGTTTGACCGCGACCTCGTCAAAATGCAGCGAGCTGATGCCCACTTGCGGATGCAGTGCGCACACCCCGGTAAACAGCAGGTCGGCCTTGATACTCTGGATCAGGCGCACGCTTTCCTGGCCGCTGGTAGACAAGGTGGCCGGGTTGAGTTGGCCGCCGGCGAGAATCACTTTTACATCGCGATGGTCGGCCAGGGCGATGGCGATCATCGGTGACGGCGTGACGACGGTCAGGCGGATCGAGCGCGGCAATGACTGGGCGATCTGCAACGTGGTGGAGCCGGAATCGAACAGCACAATCTGGCCGTCCTGCACCTGGTCAGCGGCGAGTTGTGCAAGTTGACGCTTGGCTTCATTGGTCTCGCCGACCCGGGTGAAGAAGTCCTTGCCGGTATCCTTGGGCCGGGGCAGGGCGCCACCGTGCACGCGCTGCAACAGGCCGGCGGCGGCGAGTTCGCCGAGGTCGCGGCGGATGGTGTCCTGGGACACGGCGAAGTGTTCCACCAGTTCCGAGGCGGTGACTTTGCCGTCGCGTTCCAGCAATAACAGGATCTTTTGTTTGCGCAGGGAAGGCAGGTCGATGGCTTGATGGGTGTTATGCATGTTTGCGCGCTTTTTTGCGGGTTTTTGCGAGATTAGTCCGCAGTCGATATAAACGCAATGGCTGGTTGCCCACCCGAGGGGCGGTTACTCTTTGTGCTCAGTTCAGGGAGAGGTGACCTAGATGTCGTTGATTACAACCATCGAAGATTTACGCAAGCTGGCGCAAAAGCGTGTGCCACGGATGTTCTACGATTACGCCGATTCCGGGTCCTGGACTGAGAGCACCTACCGCGCCAATGAAAGCGATTTTGCCCGGATCAAATTCCGCCAGCGCGTGGCGCGCAATATCGATGAGCGTTCGATTCGCACCAGCATGATCGGCCAGGACATGGCCATGCCGGTGGCCCTCGCACCTACGGGCCTGGCCGGCATGCAGCATGCCGATGGCGAGATTCTTACCGCCCGCGCCGCCGCTGCGTTTGGCCTGCGCTACACCTTGTCGACCATGAGTATCTGCTCCCTCGAAGACATCGCCGAACAGGTCGGCAAGCCGTTCTGGTTCCAGCTGTATGTGATGCGCGACCGCGCATTTGTCGAGCAATTGATCGAACGTGCCAAGGCGGCCGGTGTGGATGCACTGGTGCTGACCCTGGACCTGCAGATCCTCGGGCAACGCCACAAGGACTTGATCAACGGCCTGTCTGCACCGCCCAAGCTGACCTTGCCGAACATCCTCAACATGGCCACCAAGCCGCGCTGGGTGATGGGCATGCTCGGCACCCAACGGCGTGGCTTCGGCAATATCGTCGGGCATGTGAAGGGTGTGGCGGACATGAGCTCGCTGTCATCGTGGACCGCCCAGCAATTCGACCCGCGCCTGAGCTGGGACGATGTGGAATGGATCAAGCAGTGCTGGGGCGGCAAGCTGATCATCAAGGGCATCCTCGATGTTGAGGACGCGCGCCTGGCCGCCAATTCCGGTGCCGACGCACTGGTGGTGAGCAACCACGGTGGCCGCCAGTTGGATGGTGCGCCGTCGAGCATCAGCCAGTTGCCGGCGATTGTCGACGCGGTGGGTGAGCGGATTGAAGTGTGGCTGGACGGCGGCATTCGCTCCGGTCAGGACGTGCTCAAGGCGATGGCACTCGGCGCCAAAGGCACCATGATCGGTCGCCCGCATTTGTATGGCTTGGGCGCGATGGGCGAAGCGGGGGTGACCAAGGCGCTTGACATCATCGCCCGTGAGCTGGACGTAACGATGGCACTGTGTGGCTATAACGATATACGCGATGTGAATCGCGAGATTTTGCTGCCGGGTACATTCCCCGAAACCGTTTAGTGAGCAAAAAAATCGTAAAAAAATAAAAAGAGTTGTCCACGAAAACCGTGGGTATCTCTGTGGATAACTTTGCGAACGCCCGGCAGGGTTGGCGATTTAACCAAAGGTTAATATTTGATCAACTGCCGGCCATGTCCAGTATGGGCAGGGTTTGCGCTTGACAGCCAAGCGCGAACCCAGTGCCGAAAAGCAGATTTATGACTCGTTGTTATGACCTGGAGTGTGGGTGACCACCTGTGCTGGCATCTTCGCTTGCATCAGGTTATTGAGTGCCTGGCGATAGCTGCCACCGGCCAGGCTCATGCTGTTGTTATGGCTGGCACCCGGCACCAATAAGAGGCGTTTGGGTTGCCGGGCCGCTTCAAATAGTTGCTCGCTGAAACGCGGCGGCACGTAGCGGTCGTCCAGGCCATGGACCACCAGCAGCGGCATGTGAATGTCGGCAATCTTGTCGATGGAGTCGAACTTCTGCGACAGCAGCCAGCGCACCGGCAGCGATGTATTGGCTACCGCTGCGGCCACATCGGCCAGGGAGGTGAAGGTGGACTCGATCACCAGCCCACGCACCGGCAGCGGCGTTTGCCGGCCCAGCTCCGCCGCCAGGTCGATGGCCACCGCGCCGCCGAGTGAGTGCCCGTAGATCAGGCGTTTGCCGGGGTCCGGTTGCAGCACCTGGAAACGTTCCCAGGCGATGCGTGCATCTTCATACACCGTGGTTTCCGACGGCAGTTCGCCATGGCTCTGGCCGAAACCGCGATAGTCGATGGCCAGCACCGAGTAACCCAGGGCGTGCAATTGCTCGATGCGAAACAGCTGCCCGGTGAGGTTCCAGCGTACGCCGTGCAAGTAGAGGATCGCCGGCGCGTCCTTGTTGGCTGCCGGGTACCACCAGCCATGAATGTTCTGCCCTGATTTGAAACTGGCGGGCTTGAGTTCGAATTCCTGCACCGCCTTGGGCAAACCGCTGTACCAACTGGCGGTGCCGGGCTCGATGCGAAACACCAGCTCGCGCTCCTTGTGTTGCAGCACCGCGCAGCCCACTGGCAGGCCGACGATCAACAGTGCCATGCACAGCAGGGGAAACCAGCGCAGGCTCAGGCGCGATAGAAAACGTGAGGGCATGAAGATTCCAGAGCAAAGGTAAAGTGGGGGTTTTACCAGATGGCCTACACAGGCAGGTATAAATTCGACGGCCGCCCACGGCGATTGCTTGCAAAGTGTTACAGCATTGAACAACCCGTACACCGGTTGTTAGGGTAGGCGGCCGAACAGGAGAGCAAGCACATGGATTTCACAGGTAAAACCGCCATCGTCACCGGCGGTGCGCGCGGGTTGGGACTCAGTTATGCACGGGCACTGGCCCTGGGCGGTGCCCGGGTGGTGATCAGCGATATCGGCGCTGACAAGGTGGGCGCCGGCAACGATGCCTCGGTGGTCAAGGCGGCGGCAGAAGCCTTGCAGGCCGAAGGGCTGGCGGTGATCGGGCATGGCGGTGACTTGTCCACCCACGAGGGCTGCCGGCAACTGGTTGCATATGCCGTCGAGGCCTTCGGTCAACTCGATATCCTGATTCACAACGCCGGTTGGGTGGGTTACCAGAACATCCAGGACCTGGATGCCGCGTTCCTGCAGCGGGCCATGGACATCAACCTCTACGCGCCACTTTGGTTGTGCAAACACGCCTGGCCGCATCTGCTGCGTTCAACCGCACCACGCATTATCCTCACCACCTCCGACCGCGCCATGTACGCACAATACGAGCAGACCGGCCTGGTGGCCTACAGCGCCGGCAAGATGGCGCAACTGGGGATCATGAACGCGCTGAGCCATGAGGGCGCCGAGGCCGGCATCCGGGTCAATGCGATTTCGCCGGTGGCCAAGACGCGGATGTGGGGCGTGACCGAGGAGCCCGACGAGCTCAAGCCTGATTGGGTAACCCCGGGCGTGTTGTTCCTCGCCTCCACGCAGTGCGAGGACACCGGCTACATCCTGCGGGCCAGCAACGGTCAATTCACCGCAACGCGCTTCACTGAGAATCCTGGTGTGGATTACCCGCGCAACCTGGCGCGGATCCACGCCGGCAGTGCTGAAGAAGTTGCGGCCGCGTGGCCTCGCATCAAACAAGCGTGAACCCCGATCACCCCTTTGGAAAAGAGCCAGCCATGGACAACAGCCCCGTTCGCATCACCGCCGAAGAGACCCTCTCGGACAACTGGTACCTGCTGAAAAAATACAGCTTCGACCTGCGTCGCCGCGACGGCAGTTGGCAAGCCCAGACCCGCGAGGTGTATGACCGCGGCAATGGCGCGACCATCCTGCTGTACAACCGTGAGCAACGCACGGTGTTGCTGATTCGCCAGTTCCGCATGCCCACCTTCGTCAATGACTACCCCGGTTACCTGATTGAAGCGGCTGCGGGGTTGCTGGACAACGCCAGCCCCGAAGAGCGCATTCGCCTGGAGGCGGAGGAGGAAACCGGTTATCGCGTCGGGCATGTGGAGAAGATCTATGCGGCGTTCATGAGCCCGGGGTCGGTCACTGAGCGGATTCATTTTTTTCTCGGCGAATACCAGCCAGGAGACCGGGTTGGCAGTGGCGGCGGCCTGGAAGAGGAGGGCGAGGACATCGAGGTGCTGGAGCTGGGTTTCGAGCAGGCCCTGGCCATGGTGCAGAGCGGCGAGATCGCCGACGGCAAGACCATCATGCTGTTGCAGCACCTGGAGTTGCGCATGCTGAAAGAAGGCTGGTGACACCCTTCCAGCGCCCCGCTTAAACAGCACGTATATCCAATTTTCCCAACGCTGGCCCCGGCAAACTCCCCTCATCGCTGACATTTCAAGGCAGAGGGGCATCCCATGGACCCAGCACCACAGACAGGGCCCGACGAAATCGTCACCCTGGTCGTGAAACACCTGATCAAGGCAGGCCGCGAAGCCGACTACGAAGCCTGGCTACGCCGTACCGTGCGCATCGCTGGCGAGCGTCCCGGCCACCTCGGTGTCGACGTAGTGCGCAGCAAACAGAGCGGCCTGACGCTGTTCACCTGCGTATTGCGCTACCGCTCCACCGCTGACCTGGAAACCTGGCTCAATTCCCCCGAGCGCAACACCCTGATCGCCGAAGCCACGCCGATGCTGGCCGACGGCGACAAGACCGAAATCGGTGCGGTCAACGAATTCTGGTTCACGCCCCTGGCTGACAGCGCCGCCAAGCCGCCGCGCTGGAAGCAGGCGGTGGTCACCCTGTGCGTGATCCTGCCGCTGACCTTGTTGGTGCCGATCGTGTGGGGTCCGATCCTCGGCCTGCACCCGTTCCTGTCCAACTATGTGGTCGCGACCTTCCTGGTCACCGTGACCATCGTCCTGCTGGTGGTCTACCTGCTGATGCCGGCCGCCACTCGCCTGTTCGCTCCCTGGCTTGAAGCCTCTGTAAAGGAAACCCTATGAACGCCGATCTGATTCTGTTCAATGGCCAGTTCCACACCGTGGACCGTGAAAACCCGCGGGCAACCGCCGTCGCCATCCGCGAGGGACGCTTTGTTGCCGTCGGCACCGATGGCGAGGCCATGGCCCTGCGTGGCAGCGGTACCCAGGTCATCGACCTCAAGGGCCGCACCGTGATCCCCGGCCTCAATGACTCGCACCTGCACCTGATCCGTGGCGGGCTCAACTACAACCTCGAGCTGCGCTGGGAAGGCGTGCCGTCCCTGGCCGATGCCCTGCGCATGCTCAAGGAGCAGGCCGACCGTACCCCTACGCCGCAATGGGTGCGGGTGGTGGGTGGTTGGAATGAATTCCAGTTCGCCGAAAAACGCATGCCCACCTTGGAAGAACTCAACCAGGCCGCACCGGACACCCCGGTGTTCGTGCTGCACCTGTATGACCGCGCCTTGCTCAACCGCGCCGCCCTGCGCGTGGCCGGTTACACCAAGGACACGCCAAACCCGCCGGGTGGCGAGATCGTGCGCGACAGCAACGGCAACCCCACCGGCATGCTGGTGGCGCGACCCAACGCGATGATCCTCTACTCGACCTTGGCCAAAGGCCCGAAACTGCCGCTGGAATACCAGGTCAACTCCACCCGCCAGTTCATGCGTGAACTCAATCGCCTCGGCCTGACCAGCGCCATCGATGCCGGCGGTGGTTTCCAGAACTACCCCGATGACTACGCGGTGATCGAGCAACTGGCCAAGGATCAACAGCTGACGGTGCGCATCGCCTACAACCTGTTCACCCAGAAGCCCAAGGAAGAACTCAGCGACTTCAAGAACTGGACCGGCAGCGTCACCCTGCACCAGGGCGATGACTACCTGCGTCACAACGGCGCCGGCGAGATGCTGGTGTTCTCCGCCGCCGACTTCGAAGACTTCCTCGAACCCCGTCCCGACCTGCCGCTGACCATGGAGCAGGAGCTGGAACCGGTGGTGCGCCATCTGGTGGAACAGCGCTGGCCGTTCCGCCTGCATGCCACGTATGACGAGTCCATCTCGCGCATGCTCGATGTGTTCGAGAAGGTCAACCGCGACATCCCGTTCAATGGCTTGCCGTGGTTCTTCGACCATGCAGAAACCATCACCCCGAAGAATATCGAGCGGGTCCGCGCCCTCGGTGGCGGCATTGCGATCCAGGACCGCATGGCGTTCCAGGGCGAATATTTTGTCGAGCGCTACGGCGCCAAGGCTGCCGAAGCCACGCCACCGATCAAGCGCATGCTGGCCGAAGGCGTGCCGGTAGGGGCGGGCACCGATGCCACGCGGGTCTCGAGCTACAACCCGTGGACCTCGCTGTACTGGATGGTCAGCGGCCGCACCGTCGGCGGCCTGGAGTTGCACGCCGAAGGCCTGCCGCGCCTCACCGCGCTGGAGCTGTTCACCCATGGCAGCGCCTGGTTCTCCTCCGAGCAGGGCAAGAAAGGCCAGATCAAGGTCGGCCAATTGGCGGACGTGGCGGCGCTGTCGGCGGACTTTTTCAGCGTCGATGAAGAAGCCATCAAGTGGATCGAATCAGTGCTCACTGTCGTGGGCGGCAAGGTGGTCTACGGCGCCGGCGACTTTGAAGACTTCGCACCGCCACGCGTGCCGGTGCTGCCGGACTGGTCGCCGGTGGTCAAGGTGCCGGGGCACTGGCGCCCGAGTTCGTCTTTGCAAGCTCAAGTACACCAATGCAGCGGCCCGTGCGGCGTGCATTCCCACAGCCACGAAAAAGCGCGCCTTTCCAGCGTGCCGGTCAGCGACTTCCAGGGGTTCTGGGGCGCGTTTGGCTGCTCGTGCTTTGCCTTCTGATTTCACTACCCAAAGGAGTTACCCCATGACTTACTCGCGCTTGAACAAAGATGACGCCGTTGTCCTGTTGGTCGATCACCAGACCGGCCTGATCTCACTGGTGCAGGATTTCTCCCCTAACGAATTCAAGAACAACGTACTGGCCCTGGCCGACGTGGCGAAGTTCTTCAACCTGCCGACCATCCTGACCACCAGTTTTGAAGGCGGTCCTAACGGCCCACTGGTGCCGGAACTCAAGGAGCTGTTCCCGGACGCGCCGTACATCGCCCGTCCTGGCCAGATCAACGCCTGGGACAACGAAGATTTCGTCAAGGCGGTCAAGGCTACCGGTCGTAAGCAGATCATCATTGCTGGCGTGGTGACGGATGTGTGCGTAGCGTTCCCGACCCTGTGCGCCCTCGACGAAGGCTTCGAGGTGTTCGTGGTCACCGACGCCTCCGGCACCTTCAACGAAACCGTACAGCAGGCCGCCTGGGCCCGTATGACCGCCGCAGGTGCGCAACTGGTGAACTGGTTCGCCGTGGCCTGCGAGCTGCAAGTGGACTGGCGCAACGACATGGAAGGCCTGGCCAACCTGCTGTCGCCGCGCATTCCCAACTACCGCAACCTGATGAACAGCTACTCGGCGTTCACTGCCAAGTAACCGGTTTTCAAGCCTTTAGGTGATCAATGTGGGAGGGGGCTTGCCCCCGATTGCGGTGTATCAGTCAAAGCTATTGAGACTGACACACCGCAATCGGGGGCAAGTCCCCTCCCACATTTGATTTGTGATGTTGCGACCATCCAGTTATAAATCTCCAAACTGTCCACCGAGAAGCGACAATGAACCCCTTCGAAGACATGCGCCTGTTCTGCCAGGTCATGGAATCCGGCAGCTTCACCGCCGCCGCCGAACAGCTGGGCCTGTCCAAGCAATTTGTCAGTCGCCGCCTGATCCAGTTGGAAGACCGCCTCGGCGTGCGCCTGCTCAACCGCTCCACGCGCCGCCTGGATATCACGCCCCTGGGCCAGAGTTACTACGAATCCGCCTTGCGCCTGCTCGGTGAAGTCGAGCAAGTGGAGCAGGGCATCGCCGGCCAGAACAGCGAACCGCGCGGCACCCTGCGCCTCAGCGCGCCGTTGTCGTTTGCCATGGCCCATCTGGGTTGCCTGTTGCCGCTGTTTTTGCAGCGCCATCCGCTGGTCTCGGTGGAGGTCGACCTCAGCGACCGTTCCGTGGACCTGATCGGCGAAGGCTACGACCTGGTGCTGCGGATCGGCACCCTGGAAGACTCCACCCTGATCGCCCGCCGTATCGCCAGCATCCCGCGCGTGTATTGCGCCAGTCCCGACTACCTGGCCCTGCGCGGCACCCCGCAAAAACCCGAGGACCTTGCCGAGCACGACTGCCTGCCCTACGGCCATGGCCGCCAGGTGCAATGGCGCTTCAAGGGCAAGTTGCAGGCGCTGCCGGTCAGCGGCCGCATGCGTGTAAACAACGGCGACCTGTTGCGCGACACCGCCATCGCGGGGCTGGGCGTGACCTACTTGCCGACCTTTATCGTCGGCGACGCCTTGAAGGACGGGCGCCTGGTCACCGTCCTCGATGACTTTGCCCCCGAAGCCCTGACCCTGTCGGCGGTGTATCCCCAGCATCGGCAAAGCTCACGGCCGGTGCAGGCGCTGGTGGAGTTTTTGCGCGAACGCCTGGCTAGCGGCTGTTGAACAGCTGGCGAATCAGGTTCGGGGTGCTGCCGGTCCAGCGCTTGAATGAGCGCCGGAAGTTCGCCGCATCGTTGAAGTTCAGGTACGCCGCCACCTCATCATTGCTGTAGCCCTTGACCTGGTACAAGTGCAACGCCACCTGCTTGCGCACCCGGTCCACCTGCTGTTGAAAACCGGTGTCGTGCTTGTGCAACTTGCGCTTGAGGGTCGCCGGGCTCATGGCGAAGGCCTGTGCCGCCTGTTCCAGGCTGGGCGGCTGGCGCACCTGCTCGCGCAGGTACTCGTAGAGGCAGTCGAGAAAACTGCCGGCAAAGCCCAACTGCTCGATCTGCTCGCGGGCTTGGCGGCGTGCAACCTGGCCGGCCGTGGCCGAGGCACCAGGCCAGGTGCGGGTGAGGTATTCACGCGGGATAGTCATCATGTCCAGCGGGCGCTCGAAGCGCGTGCTCTCGCCCAGGTGCACCCAGTACTGCTCGATATAACGCGGTTCGGCATGGCTGAAACTGCACGTCCACGGCAGGCGCTCGCCGCTGAGCCATTGGCTCATGGCAACCAGCGAGGTCATGCTGGCTTCCAGCAGGAAACGCCAGTGCTCGCCGGCGCCGCAACTGTCCAGCCAGTAAAGGTAGGCGTGGTGCTCATCCAGCTCCAGTTGCAGGGTGGCCAACGGGCTGAGCAGCACTTGTTGCTGGATCAGGATCTCCAGGGCCTGGTGCAGGTTCTGCGCATGGCCAAGGGCGTGGCTGGCGGCACCGTAATAGCCCGGTAGCAGTCGCTGGCCAAACAGGAAGCTGCTGTCGTCGGCGTCCAGTAACTTGCGGCTGTTGCCGATCAAGCCGAAAAACTGCTGCGGGCTCAGGTGCGCGGTGCCGGCCAGGATGTCCTCGTGAAACAGCCCGGTGCCGCGCAGCAGGCGATGGCTGTCGATGTCGCGGGACAAGGCCAGGTCGATCAGCGTGGCGGGTTGGTAATGCCCTGGGATAAAGCGGCTGTCGGCTTCATACCAGCTGGTTTTCACGGCCATCTCAGGCACTTTTCGCAAGCGGTTGCTTGGCCCTGGCCAATGCCAGGTTCAGGCGCTTGAGCAAGTCCTGAGGCGGTTCTTCAAGGGCCATGACCACGGCGGTGGTCGCGGCCAGTTGCAGGCGTTCGCCTTGTTGCCGGGTCTTGTGGGCCAGGCCGAGCACCGCTTGCTGCAACTCTAGCGCCAGCTCCTTGGCCTGGCGTTCGCCGGTATTGGGCAGCAGCACCACAAAGCGGTCGCCGGCCAGGCGGCACAGCAGGTCCTGGCGGCGCAGGTTGAGCAGCAGCAAATGGCTGAGCGCCTGCAACACCGCGTCGCCCTCGGCATGCCCGTAGGCCTGGTTGATGGCGGCGAAGTTGTCCAGGTCCAGGGCCAGCAGCGATAGCGGTTGTTGCTGGTCGCGGCTGTCTTGCAGGCTGTCGGCCAATTGGCGCTTGAGGTAGTCGGCGCCGGCCAGCGGCGTGAGTTTGTCGAACAGCCGATGCTCACGGAACAGCCGCTCGCGTTTTTCCATCTGCGCGCTGATCGCCAGTTGTTCGCGGTGCCAGTGGTAGATGCCGATGGTCAGCAGGATCATGCCCACCGGCATCGGCCCGGACTCGAGCCAATGGTCCCAGGTGATGCTGTCGGGCAGGCGGATAAATTCGTCGAGGCTGTCGATCCACCAGGAAAAAAAGATGCACGACAGGCCCAGCGCCAGGTAATTGGTGACGCGCCCGGCGGGGCGGCTTTTGAGCACCAGGCCCAGCCACACCAGGGCGAGCAGGGCGGAACCGCCTTCGCCGAAGATATCCAGCCACACCCATTCGCTGACGCTTTTCAACTCGCCACAGGCCAGGTTCAGGATCAGCCCGAGGTTGGCGGCGATCAGCAGCAACGAGAGTTTCCAGCGGTGGGGCTTGAGCACGGAAAACATGGCCGCGGGTCCTTGGGCAAATGAGCGATGGGCGCCAGCACAGCAGATGGATGTGACCGTTGGATGACGGTGGAGGAGGGTCGAATCAGCTCAGCTCAAACACACGGGAGATCAAAAATGTGGGAGGGGGCTTGCTCCCGATAGCGGTGGATCAGTAGAGAAACAGGTGACTGACCCACCCCTATCGGGAGCAAGCCCCCTCCCACATTCGATCTGCTGAGGTCATTTCAGCTCATTTCAAACCGGAAATCGGCTAAACCCCTCGGTTTATGGGCCTGCCACAGACCTTCTGTCACAGAACCGTCATCCCCCACCCCTAGCTTGCCCTCCCAGTTGCCGGGCCCGTTGCCTGGCGCCAACGGATTCTTGGGGAGGATTGCATGTACAAGCGCACCGGGCTCGTCAGCTTTACGCTTACCGCCTTGGCCCTGGCGATGGCCAGTGAACGGTTGAGCGCCGCCGAAGCGAGCGCCACCGAGCATGTCGAAGTGATCGGCCAGGCTGCCGCCATCGACCAGGCACTCAAGGAGCAACGCAGCGCCGACAGCATCAAGAGCGTGGTGCATGCCGACGGCGTGGCCCAGTTGCCGGATCAGAACGTCGCCGAAGCGGCGCAGCGCCTGCCGGGCATCAGTGTCGAGCGCGACCAGGGCGAAGGGCGTTTTGTCAGCGTGCGCGGCCTGGGCCCGGACCTCAACAGCGTGACCATCAACGGCACCCTGGTGCCCGCCCCGGAAAGCGCGCGCCGCGCCGTGGCCCTCGATGTGCTGCCCTCGGAGCTGGTGCAGTCGCTGTCGGTGATCAAGACCCTCACCCCGGATATGGACGCCAACTCCCTCGGCGGCACCGTCGATGTGCAAAGCCTCTCGGCCTTTGACCATAAAGGCCTGTTCTATACCGGCAGCAGCGAAGCCAGCTACGACAAGAACACCCGCCAGACCAGCCCGAAATTCTCCGGCGCCGCCAGTAACCGTTTCAGCCTCGGCGACGGCATCGACAACTTCGGCGTGGCTGCAGCGCTGAGCTGGCAAAAGCGCGACTTCGGCTCGGACAACGTCGAAACCGGTGGCGCCTGGGACTTCACCGACGGCGCGCGGCTCAACGAGTTCGAACAACGCGATTACGACATCAGCCGCGAACGCGCCGGCGGTGGCCTGAACTTCGACTACAAGCCCGATGACCTCAGCAGCTACTACCTGCGCACCCTCTACAGCCGCTACACCGACACCGAAACCCGCAACTCCACCAGCATTGAATTTGCCGACCCCCAGGCCCCGGGCCAACTGGGCGATGCCGAGGGCAAGCGCAAACTGAAAAACCGTGAGGAAACCCAGGAAATTCAATCCTATGTGTTCGGCGGCGAACGCATGCTCGGCCTGTGGACCTTAAGCGGCCAGGCCGGCTACAGCCAGTCCAGCGAAGACAGCCCGGCGCATATCGCCGGCGCCACCTTCGACGGCGGTGACTTTGCCAACAGCGGTTTCTACGACAAGGACAAACCCCGCCCGATCATCGGCAGCGGCTTCTACGACGCCAGCAACTTCAGCCTCGACAAGGTTGATTGGGAAAAACAGAACACCCAGGACACCGAGAAAAACCTGCGCCTGGACCTGGCCCGCGACTATGACCTGAGCGGCTATGCGTCCCAGGTCAAGTTCGGTGGCAAGGTCAGCCGTCGCAACAAGGACAACGACCTGGAAGCCTGGGTCTACGAAGACCTCGACACCCTTGGCTTCACCTCCGACCAGCTCAACCTCACCCGGTTCCAGAAGGGCAGCGTCGACTATCGCCTGGGCAACTACGGCCCCGGCATCAGCCCCAGCGCCATCAAGCAGCTGATCGGCAGCCTCAACCCGGCGGACTTCTATGACCAGACCGAATCGCGGGTCAACGACTTCACCATCCGCGAGGACATCAACGCCGGCTATCTGATGAACACCCTCGACATCGACGACTGGCGCTTTATCGCCGGGCTGCGCTACGAAGGTACCGAGTTCGAAGCCAAGGGCACCGGCGCCACCGATGGCGTGTTCACCCCCACCGAGACCAAGCGCCGCTATCACCATTGGCTGCCGGGCCTGCATGCGCGCTACAAGATCGACAAGAACACCCAGGTGCGCGCGGCCTGGACCAAGTCGGTGGTGCGCCCGACGTTCGGCCAGTTGGCGCCGGGTTTTGTGATCGACGATGACGAAGCCACCTTCGGCAACCCGGACCTCAAGCCCCTGGAATCGAGCAACCTTGACTTGGGTATCGAGCACTTCATGGGCCGTGCCGGCACCGTGTCGGCGTTCGTGTTCTACAAGGACATCAAGAACTTCGTCTACAACACCGACCTCGCCGGCACCGGCGCCTGGACCAATTTCTCCGAGGCTCACACCTACGCCAACGGCGACAGCGCCAAGCTCTACGGCCTGGAACTGGCCTACTCACAGAAGTTCGACTGGCTGCCGGCGCCGTGGAACGGTTTGCTGGTCGGCGCCAACAGCACCTTCAGCCGCTCCAGCGCCGATATCGAAGGCTTCGACGCCGCCAGCGGCACGAATCGCAAGCGCAACATCAGCCTGCCCAACCAGTCGGACACCGTCGGCAACCTGATGCTCGGCTGGGAGGACGACAAGCTCAGCCTGCGCCTGTCGGCCAACTACAAGTCGGCCTACCTGTATGAACTGGCCTCGATCAACGACAAGGCCCACGACCTGCACGTCGACGCGCAGACCTTCGTCGACTTCAGCGCGCGCTACTCACTGACCAAGAACCTGAAGGTCAGCTTCGAGGCCCAGAACCTTACCGATGAGTCGTACTTCGTCTACACCGGCCACCGCAGCTACAACGGCCAATACGAAGAGTACGGCCCCACCTACAAAGTGGGCCTGACCTTCACTCATTTTTGAATTCAACACATGCCAAATGTGGGAGGGGGCTTGCTCCCGATGGCGGTAGGCCAGATACAAATTTATTGACTGGTACACCGCTATCGGGAGCAAGTCGAGTCGTCGCGCCGCCCCTTCCACATTGGATCTCTATTGCTTCCGAAGGATTTGCTTGTTCATGAGAATTTCCAAGCTGTACCTGCTGATTGCCCTGGTCACCAGCGGCAATGCGTTCGCCGCCGACCTGGCGCTGACCCCGTGGGCACCCAGCCTGAAGGCCGAAGCCGTGGCCTTCCTGCCCAACGCCACCGAGCGCGTGGCTGCCAGCACCCGTGACGGCCTGCAACTGCTCGACAGCAAGGGCGCCGAGCTGGCGCGTTTCAAAGGTAATTTCAGCAGCCTCGACACCCGCGCCGCAGGTGCCCAGGTGCTGGTCGCCAGCCTCGACAACGACCGCCAACAGGCGCTGCTGATCAGCCTGGACAGCGCCGGCAAAAACTGGGGCAAGCCGCTGTACCTGCCGACCCGCGACTACCCGGTGAACGGCCTGTGCCTGTACCGCGACGCAGCGGCCAACCTGTTTGTGTTCCTAGTGGGCGAAGAGGGCAAGGGCGAGCAATGGCTGGTGGGCAACGGCTCGACGCTGCTCACCGATCCCCAGCGCGTACGCGGTTTGCCGCTGCCGCCGTCGGCGCAGTTCTGCCAGGTGGACGATGCCACCCAGCAGTTGCTGGTGAATGAAGAGAATGTCGGCTGGTGGGCCTACCCGGCGCACCCGGAAGCCGAGGTGAAACGCACGCCGGTGGCGCTGTTCGACACTCCCAAGCGCGAAGCCGGGGCCATGGCGTTGGTACCCGGTGGCGTGGTTGCGCTGGACCCGAAGACCGCCCGGTTACACCTGTTCCAGCACACCGGCGAGCGCTGGGTGGAGCAATCGAGCCTGGGCCTGCCGGGCCTGAAAGAACCGGAACAATTGGCGATCAATGGCCGCCAGCTGCTGGTACGCGATGACGACAGCGGCACGCTCTACCAGGCCAGGCTCGACTGGCAGGCCACGCCCGTCGCGGCGGCTGCGGTGCTGCCGGAAGTCGCGGCCTTGCGCCAGAGCGACCCGGTCGGCCGCCAAGGCGATGCGGCGGATGACCCGGCGATCTGGATTCACCCGGAAACACCGGCCAACAGCCGTGTGCTCGGCACCAACAAGAAACAGGGCCTGCTGGCCTACGACCTCGACGGCAAGCTGTTGCAGGAGCTGGCGGTGGGCCGCCTGAACAATGTGGACGTACGCCCCAACTTCAAGCTCGGCGCGCAAACGGTCGACCTGGCGGTGGCGAGCAATCGCGACCACAACAGCCTGAGTCTGTTCAGCATCGACCGCCGTAGCGGCGAGCTGCGTGAGGCCGGTGAAGTGCCCACGCCGCTCAAGGAAATCTACGGTATCTGCCTGTTCCAGCCCGCCAGCGGCGAGATCTACGCGATTGCCAACGGCAAGGACGGCACCTTCCTGCAATACCGCCTCAGTGCGCCGGACGGCCGTGTGCACGGCGAGCTGGTGCGCCAGTTCAAGGTCGATAGCCAACCCGAAGGCTGTGTGGCCGACGACCAGCGCCAGCGCCTGTTTATCGGTGAGGAGGACGTCGGCGTATGGGCGGTGGATGCGCGCGCCGATCAACCGGCGACGCTCACCAGCGTGATCAAGGTCGGCCCGCAATTGCATGCGGATGTCGAGGGCCTGGCGCTGTACCAGAGCGATAAACATGACTACCTGGTGATCTCAAGCCAAGGCAATGACAGCTACCTGGTGGTGGATGCCGAACCGCCGTTTGCCGTGCACGGCGGCTTCCGTGTCGGCTTGAACGCCGCCGCCGGTATCGACGGCGCGTCGGAAACCGATGGCCTGGAAGTCACCGCCATCAACCTCGGCGGGCCATGGAGCCAAGGCATGCTGGTGGTGCAGGACGGGCGCAAGCGCATGCCCGAGCAAACCCAGAACTTCAAGTTCGTGCCCTGGGCCGAGGTCACCCGCGCATTGAAATTGCCGTGAACCGTCATCAACCGGTCATCACTTTTTAATCGAATGGGAGATTCACTATGCACGCGACGATGGAACATATGACGATCTGGGGTTTGATCAGCGACGCCAGCCTGTTGGTCAAGGCTGTCATGGTCACCTTGCTGTTGGCGTCCTTGCTCAGTTGGTACTTGATTATCCAGCGCGGCAGTGTGTTGCGCCGCCTGGAACGGCAGTTGAATACGTTTGTGCAGCGCTTTCGCGCCGCGCCGGATTTGCAGGCACTGTCCCGTGAGATCCAGCAGGCGGGCGAGGGCGGCATTGCGCCGATCTTTATCGCAGGGGTCCAGGAATACCAGCACCTGCACAGCCATGACCCGGCGGTGCTTGAAGGCGTGGAGCGGGCCTTGCAGGTGGCGATTACCGAGCAGGAAATCGAGCTGGAAAAGGGCCTGCAATTTCTGGCGACCGTGGGTTCGGTGAGCCCTTATATCGGCCTGTTCGGCACGGTGTGGGGCATCATGAATTCCTTTATCGGTCTTTCCCAGGTGCAACAGGCGACGTTGTCCACCGTAGCGCCGGGCATCGCCGAAGCCTTGATCGCCACGGCCATCGGCCTGTTTGCGGCGATCCCGGCGGTGATCGCCTATAACCGCTTCGCGGCGCGCGGCCAGACTCTGCTCACCCGTTACTACGCCTTCGGCAACGAGCTGCAAGTGCGCCTGCACCGCACCCTGCGCGGTACGTCGATCAACCTGGCCGTCGCCGCCTGAAAGGAGCAACTCCCATGCTAGTCAGGCCGCAACGCAAGCACGGGCCCAAGGCCGAGATGAACGTGGTGCCGTATATCGACGTGATGCTGGTGCTGCTGGTGATCTTCATGGTCACCGCGCCGATGCTGACCCAGGGCGTGAAGATCGACCTGCCCAAGGTAGCCGCCGAGGCGTTGGCTACCGACACCCGCCAGCAGATCCTCACGCTGTCGGTAAAGGCCGACGGTGGCTACTACTGGAACCTCGGCGGCGAACTCGATACCCAACACCAGACCGACAGCGCCGTGAGCCTGGATGAAATGGGCGCCAAGGTCATGCAGGTGGTGGCGGCGCGCAGCGACACCCAGGTCTATATCCGCGCCGACGACAACGCCGGTTACGGCCGTGTGGTCGCGGCCATGGCGGTGTTACAGAAGGGTGGAGTCAGCAACCTGGGGCTGGTGACCGAGGCCCCGCAATGACGGCGATGATCATGCACAGTCCCTCCCTGACGATGGCGCCCCGGGATGCTTCCGGGATTTGGAGAAACAGCCTCGCCGCCAGCCTGGCGGTGGCGCTGCACGTCGGCGTGCTGGCCGCGTTGATGCTGGGCTGGTCGACGGAGAAGCCTGTGGTGGATGCCCCTCGGGTGATGCACACGCAGTTGGTCATGCTGCCACCGGCGCCAGCGCCCGAGCCTGAACCGGTGGTGGCTGCACCCGCACCGCCGGAGCCGGTGGTGATGCCGGTGCCGGTGCCGACAAAGCCCACGGTCGACCCGCAGGTCCAGGCGCAAAAACTCGAGAAAGCCGCCCTGGCGCGTAAACGCGTCGAAGACAAGAAAATCGAGCAGCAGCAGGAACGCCTGGCCAGCGAACAACGCAACCGCGAGCTGGAACAACAACGCCTCAATCAGCAACGCCTGGCCGCTGAAAAAGCCCGGGTTGCCACACCCGCGCCAGCCCCGGCACCCGCCTTCGACAGCCGCCAATACCAACCCCTGAGCAAGGAGGCACCGGACTATCCCGAGCGCGCCCTGGACAAGAACATCGAAGGCGACTGCACCTTGGAGTACAGCGTCAACACCCAAGGCCGCGTGGAAAACCCCAAGGTGCTGGACGGCTGCCACCCATTGTTTATCCGGCCGTCACTGGCGGCGGCGAACACTTTCCGCTACCAGCCGAGGATCGTTGATGGCAAGGCCGTGGCCGTACCGGCAGTGCGCAACACCTTCCACTATCGCATCAAATGATATTTCCCCGTCGACCCAATGCCAGTCAGTTAAGGCATTTTGTAGGAGCGAGCAAGCTCGCTCCTACAGGAGGCGATGTACGCTTAACTGACTGGCATTAGGGCATGCCCCCTCCCGCATGGATTTTGTGGTGTTTGGTCAGGCGACTTTCTGCTCGCGTTCAGCAATCAGCTGTCGGGTGAGGGGGATCAACCGCCTGCCATAGTCGATTGCATCATTGAGCGGATCAAACCCACGAATCAGGAAGGTGGTGATGCCGAGGTCGTAATAGTCGACCAGCGCCCATGCTCGTCCACGGTAGGGGCCGCGACAGCCGGTGTAAAATGCCGTTTGGTTCTAACCTAACTATTAAAATATAGAATCATGTTTGTATGCAGTGATCAGTAAATTGCATTTTGAAGGCGTTGCTGACGTTAGATAACGTTGTGTTTTTTTCGGGCCTGAGGTCTGATGAGCGCCGAAAACGGCACCTCGAAGGTTAGGCAGTGATGCGGGCAGAACTTGCGCAATATGGCGGCATTACGGTCATGATTCCGGCCGCACTGGTGATTGCTGTCTGGTTAAGGTATTCCACGCCGTGGGCATTGCGGGCCTGGATAATAACGCTGGGTATTACTTATTCGATCGTGGCGGCCAGCAAGTTGCTGTTTAAAGGTTGGGGCTTATCCTTCCAGCACTTGGATATTGCTGTAATAAGTGGCCATGCCATGAACACCTGTTTGATGGTCACGGTGGCAACGAGTGTGCTGGCCCGCCAGTTCAACTTGGCCTGGCGTTGGCCGGCGGCGTTGGCGGGATCAGTGATAAGTATCGGGTTCAGTGCTTATTGTGTCGCGCCTTATATACATCCGCTGAATGAAGCCCTGGCCGGTGCTGCATTGGGGGCGACAGCCGCCATTGTGTTTCTGTGGCGTGTTGATGCCGCACCCATCAAGGTATCCCCAGCGTTCATCGGCGGCGGGCTGGTGTTTTTGCTGGTCTGTGCGCTGGTGCCCAAGTACAACGCGGAGTTGCTGCTCAACCGCGTCGCGGTGATCCTGTCAGGTGCCGACCAGGCCCATCAAGAGCCTGCCTGGCGGCTGGAAACGGCGCACAGGAAGGCCGAGTAAGTCGCCAGGTCCAGCGCCAGGTTGCTTTCCACCATCAGCGCGAGCAAGGTCGTCTGCGCGTTGAAGCGTTGCGCATTGCCACGGCGCCGCGCGCGTTTCATCTGCTGGAACAGCGCATGGGTAATCTGCTGGGGGGAACTGCCTCGCAGCTGGTCCAGCCAGCGGCCGATGGCCCGGGTGTTGCGCTGGTACTGCGCGCCCAGCACCGGCTCGGCAAACCCCTCGAATATCCCCGTCAGCCGGCGCAGCGCATAGCCGCGTCTCAAGCCTGCCCACAGGTTCATGGCCGCTCCTCGGTGCCGCAGATATTGGCCAGCAGTTCAGCGGTCTTGACCTGCATGAACTGGCTGTCGCCGCGACTTTCCACGCACAGGCACACGGACAGCGGATCACTGACCTGCAACTTGAAACGCCAGTCGGCGAAGACCATGGAAAATCCGGCGCCGGAGGCATCGCTGTCCAGTGAGTTATCGGCATACAGCACCTGGATGCGCTCGATGACATGGGTTGAGTCATGCACTTCCACGTGAATATTTCCCGAAGAAGGAAATAGGCCAATACGTTCTACCAATAACTTTGACGTGTTCATGGCCGTCTCCTATCTGGTGCATTCAAATGGCACTTTATTATGGGGCGATGAAAAAATACCGGAATGTTATTTTTAGTCGGGTAATGCGGTGGTTGTTATTTTTTGTCTTGCGCGATAGATGGTCTCTGTTTGTAGGCTGTGGTCATAATTACTCGGTAGTTAGTTGCCGGTTATTAAATAAGGTCGTCCCTTTTGCCGAAGAATAAGTGTGCGGTGCGTGGGAGGTTGCCTTGTTCAAAAAGATATTGATTGTGTGCATCGGCAACATCTGCCGCAGCCCTACGGCGGAACACTTGCTGGGTGCCGCGCTTACGTCCTCCGAGATCACGGTGAGTTCCGCCGGCTTGGCGGCGTTGCGTGACCATCCGCTGGAGCCGATGGCCGGGCAAGTGTTGCAGGAGCATGGGCACGTCCCCCGGGCGCACAAGGCGCGGCAACTCAGCGTTGAAGCGGTGAGTGAGGCCGACCTGATCCTGGTGATGGAACAACGGCACATCGACGGCGTGCTCAACCTCGCCCCCGAGGCGCGGGGCAAGGTGTTCCTGTTGGGCAAGTGGCAGCACGATCGCGAGATCACCGACCCCTATCGCCAGGGCAAGCCCGCCTTTGTGCAGGCCTATGCCTTGATCGAACAGGCCGCACAGGCCTGGGCCCAGCGCCTGGCGCGCTGACGCTCCCTCTTTAAACGATTGCAAGGACGAAGACGCGATTTATGCATTCACCCCAGAACGCTTCCCCTGAAAGCCCTCACCGTGACGAGATCGATGTGCTCGGCATGCTTGGCACCCTGATCGATCACAAATGGCTGATCGCAGGGATCACCGGCACCTGCATGGTGATCGGCGCCGCCTACGCGATTCTGGCGGCGCCGGTGTACCAGGCGAATGCGTTGATCCAGGTGGAACCGAAGAAGAACGACATGCTCGGTTTCTCCGACGTCAGCAGCCTGCTGGGCAAGGAGTCGCCAGCGGTGACCGAGATCGAGCTGATCAAATCGCGCACCATCATTGGCAAGACCGTCGATACCCTGGCGCTGGATATCACCATCACGCCTCAGCATTTTCCGTTGATCGGTGGCTTCCTCGCGCGGCGTTATGCGCCTGAACACAAGGGCGATATTGCGCCACCGCTGTTCGGTTTCAGCCGCTACTCGGCGGGTGGCGAGTCCCTGGTGCTGAGCAGCTTGAACCTGCCGACGGCGTTGCTCGGAACCAAGCTGGTACTGGTGGCCGGCGAAGCCCAGGCCTACACGTTATTTGATGAGGACGGCGTCGAGATCGCCTCGGGTCGCGTCGGCGTGCCGTTTGCCGCCGAGGGTGTCGAGGTGCTGGTCAAGGAGCTGCGGGCCAATCCGGGCGCGCATTTCAAGATCGTGCGCAAGCCGCGCCTGGACGCGGTGGCCGACTACCAGGACCTGCTCACCGTGATCGAGCGCGGCAAGGAGTCGGGGATCATCAGCCTGTCCCTGGAGAGCACGCGCCCGGCCCTGGCGGTGCGGACGCTGAATGAAATCTCCAACCTGTATGTGAAGCAGAACGTCGACCGCACCTCGGCCGAGGCGGCGCAGAGCCTGTCGTTTCTCAATGACCAGTTGCCCCAGGTGCGTCGCGACCTGGAGAAGGCCGAGAACGCCTTGAACCGCTTCCAGACCCGCAGCAAATCCATCGACATCAGCCTCGAAGCCAAGGCCATGCTCGACCAGGTGGTGGCCCTGGACACCGGCATCTCCGAGCTCAAGCTGCAACAGGCCGAGATGGACCGCAAGTTCACCCCCCAGCACCCGGCTTATCGTGCCTTGATCGCCAAACTGGCAGAGCTCAACGCCAAGCAGGCGCAGATGACCAAGCGCGTCGAAGGCTTGCCCACGACCCAGCAGGAATTGCTCAGCCTGACCCGCGACGTGCAAGTGGGCACCGAGATCTACACCCAGTTGCTCAACCGCTCCCAGGAGCTGGACGTGATGCGCGCCGGCACCGTGGGCAACGTGCGCCTGATCGACAGTGCCGATGTCAACCTGGCCAAGCCAGTGGAGCCGCGCAAGGTCATCGTGGTGCTGCTGGCGATGCTGCTCGGCGGCATGCTTTCGGTGGGCATCGTGCTGGTGCGCAGCCTGCTCAACCGTGGCCTGGAAAGCCCGGATGACATCGAGAAACTCGGCCTGCCGGTGTACGCCTCGATCCCCTTCAGCCTCTTGCAAAAGGCCGAGGAAACCAACGCCGCCAAGGGCCGCTCCGCCGCGCCGTCGCTGCTGGCGCTCAACCATCCCCATGACCTGGTGATGGAAGCCATGCGCAGCCTGCGCACCAGCCTGCACTTCGCCATGCTCGAAGCCAAGAACAACCGCCTGATGATCACCGGCCCGAGCCCCGAAGTGGGCAAGACGTTTGTCTCGGCCAACCTGGCGGCGATTGTCGCGCAGTCGGGCCAGCGCGTGCTGCTGATCGATGCCGACATGCGCAAGGGCTACTTGCACAAGATGCTTGGCAAGGCGGTGGAGGCGGGGTTGTCCGACCTGCTTGCCAAGCGCTGTGATTTGCAGGAAGCGATTCACCCCACGGCAGTGGAGCGTTTCGACTTCATTGGCCGTGGGCAGATCCCGCCCAACCCGTCGGAACTGTTGATGCACCCCAACTTTGCTGCGTTGCTGGCCGAAGTCAGCGAGCGCTATGACCTGGTGATCATCGACACGCCGCCGTTGCTGGCGGTGACCGACGCCGCGATTGTCGGGCGCCAGGCCGGCACCAGCCTGATGGTTACGCGTTTTGGGGTGAACTCGGCGAAGGAAATCGAGTTGACCCTGCGCCGCTTCCATCAGAACGGCATCGAGCTCAAAGGCGCGATCTTCAATGGTGTGGAAAAACGCCGGTCCGCCAGCTACGGCTATGGCGACTACGGCTACTACAGCTACGCCTATCAGTCCGACAAGGCCTGATGACCATGAGCAAAGTGCTTGAAATGCCGCGTTCGTTGTCGCGACGGTTTCGCCTCAACGTGCTGAGCTACGGCTACACCCAACTGGTGACGCTGGCGGCGCAACTGGTGCTGGTGCCGTTCTTCCTGCACGCCTGGGGCACCGGGCGCTATGCCGATTGGCTGGTGCTCACCGGTATTCCGTCGATGCTCAGCCTGCTGGACCTGGGGGTGGCCCAGGCGTCGGCCACCAGCGCCACGTTGCGCGCCAGCCAGGGCGATGTGCCGGGGGCGCGGCGCAGTGTGCAGACCGCGCTGGCCTTTACCCTGGCGGTGGTTGCGCTGGTGCTGGTATTCGCCCTGACCCTGGGCCAGTGGCTCGACTGGGTGTCACTGCTCGGGCTCAAGACACTGACACCCGAGCAGGCCAGCCTTGTGGTGCTGTTCATGTCCGGCTACCTGTGCACGCGCTTGCTGGGTGGGCCGATCGACGCCTGGTTTCGCACCATCGACAGAACGGTCGGCGGCGTCTTCATCATGGCCAACCGCAGAACCCTGGACATTGTGCTGTCCATCGTCGTGCTGCTGCTCGGCGGCTCCGAACTGCAATTGGCCCAGGGCATGTTCCTAAGCCAGGTGCTGTTCCTGGTGCTGGTGACCCTGTTTGTGCGGCGGATTTCACCCTGGCCTTTGCTGGGGCTGGCGTCGGCGTCCTGGGCCGAGTTTCGCGGTATCTGGAAACCGGCGCTGGGCAGCGCGGCGATCCCGCTGGCACAGGCGATCACCCTGCAAGGCGGCCTGCAAGTGCTCAACCAGATCGCTGGCCCGGCGGTGGTGGTGGGTTACACCATGGCGCGCACCTTGATGCGCCTGATCATCCAGTTAGGCATCACCTGCAGCAACGCCCTGACCCCGGAGATCTCACGGCTGGCCGGGCGCGGCGAGTTCGAACAGGCGCGACGCTTTACCCAGCGCGCCAGCTCCCTGGTACTGGGCCTGTGCCTGCTGGTGTATGCCGCCGGGATCTGGGCCGGGCCGCAGATCATCCTGCTGTGGAGCCATGGTCTGGTGCAGGTCGATCGCCTGTCATTGGCGCTGATCGGCTCCCATACGATTTTGAATGTGGCCTGGTTCATCCTCGCGGCGATGCTGATCTCCACCAACCGCCACACCCGCACTTCGGTGATCTACGCCTTGAGCAGCGTCGCGGCCTTGCTGCTGTGGCTGGCGTGCAAGGAACGTATCGATCCGCTGCTGGGCGCGTCGCTGTTGTTGTCGCTGCCGGAACTGGTGGTGTTGGTGTACCTGCGGGTGATTCGCGTGGGGGAGGTGGGCCCATGATGCTGTCCCAGGCGCGCCTGACCCTCTACTTGCCACTGACGTTCTTCGCCTTGCCCCTGGCGCTGAGCAACAACCTCTCGCAACCCTTGGCGCTGCTGCTGTTGCTGCCGTTCGTGGTGTACGCGGCGCGTGGCTTTACCCGCGCGCTGCCATTGCTGGCGCTGGTGGTCGCGTCCAGCGTGTTGCAGGTATTGGTGAGCAGTGGGGCGAAGATCTCGCTGTACCAGTTCCTGCGTTCCGGTATTCCGTTTTTCTATTTTGTGCTGCTGTTGGCCGGGTACAGCTATGTGTTGGCCAATCTGGAAAAAATCGCGCTGGCCCATAGCGTCAACTACCGGCGCATCCTCGAACGCATCATCTATATCTTCGCCCTTGGCCAGTTACTGCAGGTCAGCCTGTACGGCGTGGGTATCGACCTGACTAACGCCGCGTCCAAGTCCAGCGACGAAGTCGGGCGGATCATGTTGTTCCCCACCAGCTCGGCGGTGCTGCTGTTTTTCTATGCCTGTTGCCATCGCAGGATCGGCTTGATGCTGATCCTCGCGGTCACGCTGCTGGCCGCCGGCTCCAAGACCATCCTTGCGGCGATGGCGGTGATGATCCTGTTGTCGGCGATTACCCAGCGCAAGCTCAAATCATTGGCGGTGCTGGTGGTGGCCATCGCTGCGCTGGGCACGCTGACGTTCTATGCCAGTCCCTTGGCGGTGTCCCGCTTTGCCACTTACCTGTTTGAGGAGAAGGGCGAGGACGTGACCCGAGCGTTCGAGATCGCCCATGCCAAGGAATCGTTTCTCGACAACCCCGCCACGGTGTTCCTGGGCAATGGCCTGGCCAAGCAATTGACTCCCGGCGTGCCCACCAATGACGAGCGCTGGTTCGAGAACTCCAAGTTCGATATCGAGAACGGCTACTGGGGCGTGACCGCCAAACTGGGTGTGGTCGGCGTGGCGCTGTTTTGCCTGCTGTTCAGCAGACTGCCGCGCAACCCGGTATCGCTGGCCGTGGTGGCGATCCTGCTGATTTTCTCGTTCAAGACCAGCTACCAGTTCTTCACCACCTTCGATGGCAGCTACTTGCTGGTGTGGTCGATGTTTATCGGCCTGCTCAACAAGGCTGCGCCTGCACGCCAGGCTGTTTACCCAAATTACTTACTGAAACAGGCTGGATCATGAACGCACCTGCAAGCCCTATCAGGGCCGGGATACTGACGTACCACTTCAGCGAAAACTTCGGCGCGGTGCTGCAAGCCTATGCCTTGCAGCGCTGGCTGCAGCAACAGGGCTTGCAGGTGAGCCTGATCAACTACCACCCGGCCTACGTGGAGGATGGCAGCGAGGTCCGCCAGCTGTTCAACCCACGCCAGCTCAAGGCCAACCTCAAGGCCCTGTACCTTAAGGCCCTGGCGTTGAAAACCCGGCTGCTGGGGCCCAATGCCCAGTCGCGCCAGTTCCAGGCGTTCAAGACGCGCTTCCTGAATATCCAGGCGTCGCGCTATGTCCA
This sequence comes from Pseudomonas sp. BIGb0381, assembly GCF_024809815.1. Lineage (NCBI taxonomy): Bacteria > Pseudomonadati > Pseudomonadota > Gammaproteobacteria > Pseudomonadales > Pseudomonadaceae > Pseudomonas > Pseudomonas sp. BIGb0381. The sequence continues at coordinate 784,149 of NZ_JANUEN010000002.1, read as the reverse complement.
TGCCGACCAGCTCAACCAGGCGGTGGCCGGCCAGCAGTTGCTGGTGGCCGGCAGTGACCAGATCTGGAACCCTTCGGGCCAGACCGGCCTCGATCCGGCGTACTTCCTGGCCTTTGATTGCGACAAGGCGATCCGGCGCATTTCCTATGCCGCGAGTTTCGGCAAGGAGTACCTGGAGCCGCAGTACCACGCCGAAGCCGAGGGCCTGCTCAAGCAACTGTCGGCGATCAGCGTGCGCGAGGAGAGCGGAGTCAGCATCGTGCAACAGGTCTCGGGGCTGGCTGCCCAGTGTGTGCCGGACCCGACGCTGTTGCACCGTGACTATTCGGCGCTGCTCGCCACGTCCACCCAGACCCGCACCGGCCACGTGTTCTGTTATGCGCTGCGCACCGGCGTGGGCGTGCGCGAAGTGGCCCAGGCGCTGTCGCGGCAGGTGGCCGGGCCGATTGTCTCGCCGTACAACGCTCACCGGCGCTGGCGGCAGATCGGCGAGACCGTGCAGATGGGCCCGCAGGATTGGCTCAAGTTGCTCAAGGAGAGTGCCTACGTGGTGACCAACTCCTTCCACGCCACGGTGTTCGCGATCATTTTCGAGAAGCCGTTTATCGCCGTGGGGTTGCCGGGCAACAAGGCCTCGCTGAATGCCCGCGTGCGCAACCTGCTGGAGAAGCTGGAACTGTCGCAACGCTTCCTGCCGGCAGACAATGCCGACCAGGTGCAGGCCTTGATCGCGGCGCCCATCGACTGGGTGGCGGTGCGGGCCCGGCGCCAGGCCCTGCAACAGGTGGGCGAGCGCTACCTGTTGGAACAACTGGCGGCGATCCGGCCATGAGCGACTTCGCGCAACTCAAGTACGTCGATACGTTGCCGCGCAGCAACAAGGCGCGGCGCCTGTTGTGGGGCATCGTCTACCAGCTGCTGTTTCGCCCCACGCCGCGCTGGATGCTGCACAACTGGCGGCGTTGGCTGTTGCGCTGCTTTGGCGCCAAGGTCGGCGTGGGCTGCCGCATCGCGCCCACGTGCAGCATCTGGGCGCCGTGGAACCTGGAGATCGGCGACTACACCGCCATCGGCGATGGGGTCGATGTGTACGCCATGGCCAAAATCACGTTGGGCTCCAAAGTCACCATCAGCCAGCGCAGCTTCCTGTGCACCGGCAGCCACGACACCCGCAGTCTGCTGCGGCCCCTGGTGACCCGCGAGATCGTGATCAAGGACCACGTGTGGGTCGCCGCCGAGGCCTTTATCCACCCCGGTTGTGTGCTGGAGGAGGGCTGCGTGGTCGGCGCGCGCTCGGTGGTCACGGCAAGCCTGCCCGCCTGGATGATTTGCGTCGGTGCGCCGTGCCGGCCCCTCAAAACGAGAGACATCGCACTATGAAGCAGGTGAAACGCATGATGGATAAGGCATGGAAGTTGATGTATTTCGTCAGCGAGTTTTTTCGCGACATGCTCACGTTTATTCGCCACAACGGTTACTCGCCGCTGGAAAGCCGCAACAAGAAGCTGTTCTACAAAATCCTCATCGAAACCCACACCGTGGAAAAAGGCCTGTCCCTCAAGGAACCCAAGCCGCTGTTCGGCAAGGACAAGATTAACGGCATCATCCATATGCTCAACGACTACGACCGCACGTATTCGGCGTTGCCGGTGGAGATGGCCCTTGGCGCCTTCCAGGGCTACCTCGACCTGCACCGCACCCTCGGTATCAGCGACGATTTTGTGTTTTACCTGGATGCCTATGTAGAGCACCTCAAGCGCGACGGTACCGCCGGCAGCGGCGGCATCAAGCACGCGGCGACGTGGCTGGGCAACGGCGGGCTGGATGCCAAGGCGTTCCTGCAATCGCGCTCCAGCTGCCGCATGTTCCAGGCCGGCAAGATCGACAGTGGCCTGCTGACGTCCCTGGTGGAATTGGCGCAGTCGTCACCCTCGCAATGCAACCGCCAGTCATCGCGGGTGCATGTGTATCAGGACCGCGCGGTGATCGCGCAGTTGCTTGAACTGCAAGGCGGCTCGCGCGGGTTTGCGCAGTCGGTGGACAACCTGTTTGTGGTCACGTCCGAAGTCACCGCCTGGGGCGGCGCGGGGCAGCGCAACCAGCTATACGTCGACGGTGCGTTGTTTTCCATGGGCCTGCTGCTGGCCTGTCACGCCAATGGCCTGGGCGCGTGCCCGCTGAACCTGGCGATCCTCAATTCGGTGGAAAAGAAGATCCGTGGCATCGGCGCCATCCCGGCCAGCGAGCGGTTGATCATGATGATCGCCGTGGGACTGCCCCTGGAAAGCCACTTCCGGGCCGCGCGTTCACCGCGCCGGCTCACCACCGAAGTCCTGCAGATGCACGGTGGCTGATATGAAGCGCGAAACCGTCAGTGTGATCATCCTTACCTACAACGAAAGCCTGCATATCGCCCGGGCCATCGAGTCGGTACGGGCCTTCAGCGACGAAGTGCTGGTGGTCGATTCGTTTTCCACCGACGACACCTGCGACATCGCCCGGCGCCATGGCGCGCTGGTGGTGCAGCATGTATTCGTCAACCAGGCCAAGCAGTTCCAGTGGGCGCTGGATCACCTGCCGATTACCGGCAACTGGACGATGCGCCTGGATGCCGACGAAATCATCGAGGCCGACCTTGCCGCCGCGATCAATACCCGACTGCCGACCCTGGCTCGCGACATCACCGGCATCAACTTCAAGCGCAAGCATATCTTCATGGGGCGTTGGGTGCGCCATGGCGGCCGCTATCCGTTGAAAATGCTGCGGCTGTGGCGCACCGGGCAGGGGCGCGTTGAGGACCGTTGGATGGACGAGCACATCTCGGTCGCCGAGGGACGCACCATCACCCTCGAAGGCGGGTTTGCCGACCATAACCTGCATGACCTGACCTTCTTCACCCACAAGCACAACCAGTACGCCACCCGCGAAGCGATTGAAGTGCTTAACGCGCGGCTGGGGCTGTTTGCGATACGCGATGAACTGCATGCCGGGCAGAGTTCGTTCCAGGCCAAGGCCAAGCGCCTGGTCAAGAACCGCGTGTACAACCGCGTGCCGTTCACCCTCAGTTCCACCGCGTATTTCCTGTGGCGCTACATCATCCAGCTGGGGTTTCTCGATGGCCGCAGTGGCCTGGTCTATCACCTGCTCCAGGGCTATTGGTACCGCTTTCTGGTGGGCGCCAAAGTGCTCGAACTGGAAACCGCGATTGCGCACTTAAACGATAAGGAAGCCATTGTCCGGGAACTCTCAAAGTTGACCGGACATAACTTGAACCTGCCCACACCGAAGTAACTGAGCGTTTTTAACAAACACCCAAGTTTGGGTGTCGGCCTTCGCTCGCCTATCAATTGGGAGACAGACATGAATAAAGTCGCGCTTATTACCGGGATCACCGGTCAGGATGGCTCGTACCTGGCAGAGCTGCTGCTGGAAAAAGGCTATACCGTGCACGGCCTCAAGCGACGTTCTTCGTCGTTCAATACCCAGCGCATCGATCATATTTACCAGGACCCGCAGGCCCTGCATAAAAACCTGATCCTGCACTATGGCGACCTGGCGGACTCGTCGAACCTGACACGCATCATCCAGCAGATCCAGCCCGACGAAATCTACAACCTCGGCGCCCAATCCCACGTGGCGGTGAGCTTCGATTCGCCGGAATACACTGCCGATGTGGATGCCCTGGGTGCCTTGCGCATCCTTGAGGCGATCCGCCTGCTGGGCCTGGAAAAGAAGACCCGTTTCTACCAGGCCTCGACCTCCGAGCTGTACGGACTGGTGCAGGAAACCCCGCAGAAGGAAACCACGCCGTTCTACCCGCGTTCGCCCTATGCGGTGGCCAAGCTATACGCCTACTGGATCACCGTGAACTTCCGCGAAGCCTATGGGCTGTATGCGTGCAACGGCATCCTGTTCAACCACGAGTCGCCGCGTCGCGGTGAAACCTTCGTGACGCGCAAGATCACCCGTGCCCTGAGCAACATCGCCCTGGGCCTGGAACAGTGCCTGTACATGGGCAACATGGATGCACTGCGCGACTGGGGCCACGCCAAGGACTACGTGCGCATGCAGTGGATGATGCTGCAACAGGAACACCCCGAGGATTTTGTGATCGCCACTGGTGTGCAGTATTCGGTGCGCGACTTTATTCGCTGGTCGGCGGCGGAACTGGGGCTGCATTTGCGCTTTGTCGGCGAGGGCGTGGAAGAGGTGGCGGTGGTCGAGCAGATCGACGGCGACCTGGCGCCGGGCATCCTGGTGGGCGATGTGATTGTGCGCGTCGACCCGCGTTACTTCCGCCCGGCGGAAGTCGAGACGCTGTTGGGCGACCCGGCCAAGGCCAAGCGCCTGCTCGGCTGGGTGCCGGAGATCAGCGCCCAGGAAATGTGCGCCGAGATGGTCCGCGAAGACCTCAAGATCGCCCAGCGCCACGCCTTGTTGCGCTCCCATGGTCACGATGCACCGATTGCCGTGGAGAACTGAACATGGCTCGTGACTTTGATGCGCGGATTTTTGTGGCCGGCCATCGCGGCATGGTCGGCTCGGCCATCGTGCGGCGCCTGTGGGCCTTGGGCTACACGCAGTTGCTCACCGCCGGCCGTGATGAGCTGGACCTGCTCGACCCGGCGGCAGTGCAGGCGTACTTCGCCAGGCACCGTGTGGACCAGGTGTACCTGGCGGCCGCCAAGGTCGGCGGGATTCACGCCAACGCGACGTACCCGGCCGATTTCATCTACCAGAACCTGATGATCCAGGCCAACGTGATCCACGCTGCCCACAGCCATGGCGTGGAGAAACTGCTGTTCCTGGGCTCGTCATGCATCTACCCGGTGCATGCACCGCAACCGATGATCGAAGCGGTGTTGCTGGACGGCGCGCTGGAACCCACCAACGAACCCTACGCGGTGGCCAAGATCGCCGGGATCAAGCTGTGCGAAAGCTACAACCGCCAGCATGGCCGCGATTACCGCAGCGTGATGCCCACCAACCTGTACGGGCCGGGCGACAACTACCATCCGCAGAACAGCCATGTGATCGCCGCCTTGCTGCGGCGCTTCCATGAGGCGACCCAGCGCGGCGATGAGGAAGTAGTGATCTGGGGCAGTGGCAAGCCGCGGCGCGAGTTCCTGCATGTGGATGATATGGCGGCAGCCAGTGTGCATGTGATGGAGCTTAGCCAGGAACGCTACCGCGAGCAGACCCTGCCGATGCGTTCGCATTTGAACGTCGGCACGGGGGTGGATTGCACCATCGCCGAACTGGCCCAGGCGCTGGTGCGGGTCACCGGCTTCAAGGGGCAGTTGCGCTTTGACGCCAGCAAGCCCGACGGCGCGCCGCGCAAGCTGCTGGATGTGAGCCGGATCAACGCCCTCGGCTGGGAAGCCTATGTGCCGCTGGAGGAGGGCCTGCGCGACGCCTACAACGCCTACCTCGCGGCCCTTGAACAGCCTCGGGGCCACTGATGAAGATCCTCCTGTACGGCATCAACTACAGCCCGGAGCTCACCGGCATCGGCAAGTACAGCGGTGAACAGGCACGCTGGCTGGCGGGCCAGGGGCATGACGTGCGGGTGGTGACGGCGCCGCCGTATTACCCGCAGTGGCAGGTGGGCGATGGGTATTCGCCATGGCGCTTTCGCACCGAGCAGGATGAGGGTGTGACGGTGATTCGTTGCCCGCTGTATGTGCCACGCCAGCCCACGGCGTTGACGCGCTTGCTGCACCTGATGAGCTTTTCCGCCAGTTCGTTTCTGGCGGTCATGGGGCAGTTGCGCTGGAAACCGGACCTGGTGATCCTGGTAGTGCCGACCCTGTTTTGTGCGCCCCAGGCACTGTTGTTGGCCAAGCTCAGTGGCGCGCGCTCGGTGCTGCACATCCAGGACTACGAGGTGGACGCGATGTTCGGCCTCGGCATTGGTGGCGGCTCCGTTATGCGTCGCCTGGCGTTTGAGCTTGAACGCTGGCTGTTGCGGCGCTTTGACCGGGTCTCGACGATTTCCAGCGGCATGCTCGACAAGGCTCGGGGCAAAGGCGTGAGCAGCAAGCGCCTGCTGTTCTTTCCCAATTGGTCGGAAACCGCCCGCTTTCGCCAGGTGCCTCGCAGCTGCGGGCTGCTGCAACGCCTGGGTGTGGCGCCGGGCCAAAAGGTGCTGTTGTACTCCGGCAATATCGGTGAGAAGCAGGGCCTGGAACTGATCCTCGACGCCGCCCAGGCCTATGCCGATCGCCCGGAGCTGGTGTTCCTGATCGTCGGCCAGGGCACCGGCAAGGCACGCTTGCTCGAGCGTGTACAGCGCGATGGCCTGCACAATGTGCTGTTTGCGCCGTTGCAGCCCTACGAGGATTTGCCGGCGCTGCTGGCCTCGGCCGATGTGCACCTGGTGATCCAGAAGCGCGGGGTGGCGGACGCAGTGCTGCCTTCCAAGTTGACCAATATCCTGGCGGTGGGCGGCCACGCCATCATCACCGCCGACCCCGACACCACCCTCGGGCGCCTGTGCGAGGAACACCCCGGCATTGCGGTGTTGACTGAACCGGAATCCGTCGCGGCGTTGAACACAGGGATCGAGCGGGCACTGGCATTGCCCGCGCGCAACGAGGTGGCGCTGAACTACGCCAAGGAGTTCCTCGACAAGGAACGCATTCTGCAACGTTTTCTGGCACAGGTCTGATGGGTATGTGGCTTGATTTACCGACCTTCAATACGGTCGTGGCGTCGACGCCGCTGGTGGCGATCGACCTGGTGGTGAGAAATACCCGTGGCGAGGTCCTGCTGGGCTTGCGCGTCAATCGGCCGGCCTACGGCTTCTGGTTCGTGCCCGGCGGGCGTATCCAGAAAAACGAAAACCTCGACAGCGCATTCCGGCGCATCACCCACGACGAACTGGGGCACACCTTCGAGCGCGCCGAGGCGCGGCTGCGGGGGGTGTTCGAGCACTTCTACGACGACAGCGTGTTTGCCAACGCCGGGGCCGGGCCGGACACCCATTATGTGGTGCTCAGCTATTGCCTGGACCTGGCGCAAGGCCAGACCCTGCAGCCGCCCACGGAGCAACACCAGCATTACCGCTGGTGGTCCGAGGATGAACTGCGCATCAGCCTGCGGGTGCATGAACACACTCGCGCCTACTTCTGTCTCTCTCCCGAGGACGCTCTCATGTTATTACCCGTGATCATGGCAGGCGGTTCGGGGTCGCGCCTGTGGCCGCTTTCGCGGCAACTGAACCCTAAGCAGTTCCTGCGCTTGACCGACGCGCACCTGTCGATGCTGCAGCAGACCATCACGCGGCTGGAAGGCGCCAACGTCGCGCTGCCGCAGTTGATCTGCAATGAACAGCACCGCTTCCTGGTGGCCGAGCAGTTGCGCCAGTTGGGCATGGAGCAGGCCAGCATCCTGTTGGAGCCGGTGGGGCGCAACACGGCGCCGGCCATCGCGCTGGCGGCGTGCAAGGCGCTTGCCGAGCAACAGGACCCGATCCTGCTGGTGCTGGCGGCGGACCATTTGATTGAAGACATCCCTGCGTTTCATGCCAGCCTGGAAGTGGCGTTGCCGCTGGCCCGTGACGGCAAGCTGGTGACTTTCGGTATCACGCCCACCAGCGCCCATACCGGCTACGGCTATATCGAACAAGGCGCGGCGGCGGGCGAGGGCGGTTATCGGGTCAAGCGCTTTGTCGAGAAACCTGACGCCGCCACCGCTGCGGCGTATGTGGCCTGCGGTGCGTATTACTGGAACAGCGGCATGTTCATGTTCCGCGCCAGCCGTTACCTGGAGGAACTGGAACGCTTCCAGCCGGCCATCCTCGAGGCCTGTCGCGTGGCCCTGGAAGGGGGCAGCCAGGATCAACCCTTCACCCGCGTGCATGCCGCGACCTTTGCCGCTTGCCCGGACGATTCCATCGATTACGCGGTGATGGAAAACACTCATGACGCGGTGATGGTGCCGTTGCAGGCCGGCTGGAGTGATATCGGCTCGTGGTCGGCGTTGTGGGAGGCCAGCGAAAAAGATGCCAGCGGCAATGTGATACGCGGCGATGGGCTGAGCCTGGACACCCGTGACACGTACGTTCACGCCGACAGTCGGCTGGTGGCCACGGTGGGGGTGCAGGACCTGATCATTGTCGAGACGAAGGATGCGGTGCTGGTGGCCCATAAGGACCAGGTGCAGCAGGTCAAGGGCATCGTCGACCTGCTCAAGCAGGCCGGGCGCCATGAGCATCTCAACCACCGCGAAGTGTATCGGCCATGGGGCATGTACGACTCGGTGGACAACGGCCAGCGCTATCAGGTCAAGCGCATCACGGTGAAGCCGGGGGCCAAGTTGTCGGTGCAGATGCACCACCACCGCGCCGAGCACTGGATTGTGGTCAGCGGTACGGCGCGGGTCACCAATGGCGAACAGACTTACCTGGTGTCGGAAAACCAGTCGACCTATATCCCCATCGGCCAGGTGCACGCCCTGGAAAACCCGGGGGTGATTCCGCTGGAGTTGATCGAGGTGCAGTCGGGCTCTTATTTGGGCGAGGACGATATTGTGCGCTTTGAAGATAAGTACGGCAGGGTCTGAGGTTTTCCGACAATTAATAACATTTAAAATAACGTTGATAGCCCTGATGCATTGAACGCCGGGCACTTCATCGGAAAAACGTTATTTTCAATTGGTACGCTTGGAAGTTGTCCGTCTGGTGTGCTGTTTAGTTGAGTGGCACTATCGGTTTGCCTGCTCACTGAAGATAAGGAGTCTGATATGAGAAAAGCACTGGCTGTTATGGTACTCAGTGTATTGAGTACTGCTGCATCGGCCGTCGAGTTGCCCTTGGGGCTGGATACAACGGTGGCGGGGACTGTGACGGTAGGGCAAACCCTGCTGGTCGGCAGCGCCCTTATCGCCGGTGTTGCCGCTGTTTCCAGCAGTGGCGGCAGCTCCAATGGCGGCACCACCACGGGTACCACGGGTACCACCGGTACAACCGGTACCGGCAACTAGTAGTCAATCTTCCGCTTTTAAGACCGCTTGGAATCCCCGCCCAAGTGGTCTTTTTTTCTTGTCGTTTATCGCGAGTGTCCTAGCACTATGATGCGTATTTTTTCTATGGCGGCTGTGGCCGCTGCATTGTTGCAAGGCTGCATGTTTTCCCCGGGTCAATATATGGACACGGCGGCCATGACCCAGGAGGGCGATGCGCAAAATAGTCGGGTGGATTTAATTCCCATCACCCCGAAGTTATTGGCCATGGACGCAGCGACACGCGTGCCTTATTCCATACCGGCGGAACTCTTGAGTTATAAACCCGGCCCGTACCTGATTGGCGCTAATGATGCGCTGTATATCACCGTATGGGACCACCCTGAACTGACCGCACCCTCGGGGCCGCAGCAGCAGATCGATGCCAACGGTCGATTGGTCAGCCCCGAAGGCAATCTGTTCTACCCCTATGTGGGCGAAGTGGTTGCCAAGGGCCGATCCATTGAAGCGTTGCGCAGTGAAATCACCGACAAGCTGCGTCAGTACATCGACAGCCCCCAGGTGGATATCAGCGTGTTGCGTTTCGCCAGCCAGAAAGTGGTGATCACCGGTGCAGTGATCAAGGCCGGACCTGTGCCGATCACCACCATCGCAATGAACCTGACCGAGGCGCTCGGTGCCGCCGGAATCGATCCCATTAATGCCGACCTGTCGAACCTCACGCTCACCCGTGGCGGCAAGCGCTACACCCTCGACCTCGATACGCTCAACCTCGAGCCATCGCGGTTGAACGACATCTACCTCAAAGACGGCGACCAGCTGTACCTGGCCTACAACGACCGCAAGCGCATCTACGTGATGGGCGAGGTGATGCAGCCGCGCGCACTGAGTTTCAAGACCCGCAGCATGAACCTCTCCGACGTGCTGGGTTCGGTGGGCGGGGTTAACCAGAACACCTCCAACGCCGATGCCATCTACGTGATTCGTGGTGCGCAGAACATCGATGTGGAGCCGGCCAAGGTGTTCCAGCTGGAAGCCGGATCCCCGTCGGCCATGGCCCTGGCCACGCGCTTTGATGTGCAACCCCAGGATGTGGTGTTTGTCGGTCCCGCGAATATCACGCGCTGGAACCGCTTTATCAGCCAACTGGTGCCGTCCGCGTCGATCATCGGCATTGGCGCATCCACCCAGAACAACCTGAGCGAAGCCAGCAGCCGATAGGGTGGTACCTGCGTGAACAGTCTGAAAATCGGTACGTACGCGGGGTTGGCGTGGCTGTTGGCTGGCTGTAATCCGCTGATGACGGCCTCACTCGATACCTTCAAGGCAGCCGTGGGCGGGCCTGCACCGTTGCAGTTGAGCCAAGCCCAGGTGGATGCGGTGCCGTTTCCCCAGATCAAGGTCACCACGGTGTCCAGTGAAGGGGTGATGGCGCTGATTCGCCAGCGCGGCGACTTGCAATTCTGGGTGGCCTCCGGCAAGCAGGTGTTGCTGGTGCGCGATGGCCTGGTGGTGCGCACGGTCGGTCTGGGTGCCGACCTGGATGGCACGCGCTGGCAGGGCCAGTCGCCGTTCCAGCAAGGGCTGCACCACGTGCCGGATGGCTATCGCAGCACGCGCCAGATCGACTTGGTCGGTGGCTATCGCTTGGGCGTGGTGGTCACCAGTCACATGAGGCGCAAAGGCATCGAGACCGTCGAGATTCTCGATAAACCCTATGCCTTGCTGCGCGTAGACGAAGACATCGAGTCCGAGGCGCTGGGCTTTCAGGCACGCAACCGTTACTGGGTCGATCCCGAAAACGGCTTTGTCGTGCAGAGCGAGCAGCACCTCACGCCCGCCCTGACCCTGACCATTACCCAACTGCAACCCACCCGCAAGGATGCCCGATGACTGGCCGACGATTAGGCGCGCTGCTGTTGTTGTGGGGATGCGCCAGTGCGTGCCACGCCGCAATGACGGTCAGCGGCCAGGTGCGCAATCCCGGCGCGATCACGCTGCACCCCGAGACCCGCTTGCTGGATGTGATCGGTGCGGCGCAACCGGATGCCCAGGGCTATTGGCTGGGCGCGGCGTGGCTGCACCAGCCGTTGCTGGAGCGCCAGGCACGGCTCAAGGCCGGTGTGCTGTTTGACCTGGACACGTTGCGCCGTGCGGCATTGGCGGCCGGGCGCGAAAGCCGGGCCCAGGTGGCGGTGCGCTTGTATGAGCAGGTGCAGGCGTTGCCGGTGACCGGCCGCCAGGTGGCGGTGCTGGACCCGGTGGCGGTGGAGGTGGGGTTTGCGCCGAACCCGCTGGTCAGCGACGGCGACCGCCTGGTTTATCCGCCACGGCCTGACAGCGTGCGTGTGTTCGGCGCCGTCGCCGGCGTCTGCACTCTGGCGTTCCAGCCACTGCAGCCGGCCCGCGATTACCTGCGCAGCTGCCCGTCATCGGCGCAGGCGGATGCCGATTACCTGTGGCTGATCCAGCCCGACGGCCGCATCACGCGCCTGGGCATTGCCCCCTGGAACCGCGAGGAGGGTGATCCGCCGGCGCCGGGCAGCACATTGCTGGTGCCTATCCGCAGTGATGACCTGGACCCGCCCACCCCCGACCTGAACCCGCAATTGGCCGAGTTTCTTGCCACTCAACCCCTGGCCGAGGTCACGCCTTGAAATTATGTATTGCAGCTGTGCTGCTGGTGCCCTGTGGCGTCGCGCACGGCGATCCCCGTTACACCCAAAGCGATTTTGGCGGCGTCGGGCTGCTGCAAACCCCTACCGCGCGCATGGCGCCCACTGGCGAACTCAGCGTGAATGCCAATCGCACCGAACCTTACAGTCGATATAGTTTTTCCGCGCAGCCCCTGGACTGGCTCGAAGGCACCTTTCGCTACACCGCGATTACCAACCGCCCGTATGGCGCCGAGTCGTTCAGCGGCGGCCAGAGTTACAAGGACAAGGCGGTCGATGCCAAGGTGCGCCTGTATCAGGAAAGCCATTGGCTGCCGGAGGTGGCGCTGGGGTTCATGGACCTGGGCGGCACCGGGCTGTTTTCCAGCGAGTACCTGGTGGCTAACAAACGCTATGGCGATCTGGATTTCAGTGCCGGCATCGCCTGGGGCTACCTGGGCAGTCGCGGTGATTTGGACAACCCGCTGGGCGCGCTGGATGATCGCTTCAAGGAGCGACCCAGCGCCGAGGGCTCCGGCAATTTTTCCAACGGTTATTTTCGCGGCCGGCCTTCCTTGTTCGGCGGTGTCGCCTACCAGACACCCTGGGCGCCACTGAGCCTCAAGCTCGAGGTGGAAGGTAACGACTACAAGAACGAGCCTCGGGACAACAGCTTTCGCCAGGACTCGCCGATCAACCTGGGCCTGGTCTACAAGGTGGCCGACGCCATCGACGTGAGTGCCGCCTGGGAACGTGGCAACACCGCCATGTTCGGTATCACCCTGCACACCAATTTCGTCAGTCGCAAGGCGCCGGCGAAGACCTACGACCCACCGGCGCCGAAACTGCCCACCAAGGCACCCACCACGCCGATGGATCAGGTGGACTGGGCCGCCGTATCCCAGCGCCTGCACGACAATGCCGGCTACAACGTGCAGCGCATCGCCCAGCGCGGGCCGGAGCTGTTGGTGTATGGCGAGCAGCAACGCTATTTCTACAGCGCCAAGGCGGTGGGTCGCGCCAGTCGTATCCTGGATAACAGCGTCAATGACCAGATCGATTGGTTTACGCTGGTGAGCGAGCGCTACGCCATGCCGATCGAGGAAACCAGTGTGCCGCGCAAGACCTTCCGCGAGGTGGTCAACAACCGCGAATCCCTGCAAAACCTGCACCGACAGGCTGAAGTCAATCGCGCCAACATCAACACCCAGACGGTACTCTACACTCAGCCCCCCAAACCCTTCAGCTACGGTGTGGGCCTTGGCTACAAACAGAACGTTGGCGGGCCGGATGGCTTGCTCTACCAGATTTCCGCCGACCTCGACGCCGAATACCGCTTCACCCGCAACACCTGGTGGAGTGGCCTGCTGAGCGTCAACCTGCTGAATAACTACGACGGTTTTACCTACGATGCGCCCAGTGGCCTGCCCCGGGTACGCACCGACTTGCGCCAGTACATGACCAGCGCCGATGTGACGCTGCCGACTTTCCAGCTCAACCATGCGATGCAGTTGGACCAGGACCTCTACGGCATGGTCTACGGTGGCTTGCTTGAATCGATGTATGCCGGTGTCGGCAGTGAAGTGCTGTACCGCCCGATGGGCCAACGCTGGGCATTGGGTGCCGACCTGAACTACGTGCGCCAGCGCGGTTTCGAGCAGGATTTCAGCTTGCGCGATTACCGCACCGTCACCGGACATATCACCGGCTATACCGATCTGCCGTTCAACATTCAGGGCGCCTTGAGTGTCGGCCGCTACCTGGCCAGGGACTGGGGCGCGACCCTGGACCTGTCGCGCCAATTCACCAATGGCGTGCGCATAGGGGCATGGGTCACCCGGACCACCGCGTCGACAGAGCAATATGGCGAAGGCAGCTTCGACAAGGGCCTCTACCTGTCCATTCCCTTCGATGAGTTGATGAGCTTGTCGACCATGCGCCGCGCCAACCTGGTATGGGCGCCGCTGACCCGCGACGGCGGCGCACGCTTGAACCGCGCCTACTCACTGCATTCGATGACCGATGGGCGCGACAGTGAGCTGTTCTACAAGAACATCGACAAGATCACCGAATAGATGCACCCCTGTAGATACTGTCTTATCCAACACCGCGCAAATCCGTAGCAGCTTTCGAGCCCCCGGCGAGGCTGCGTTTGCGGCCTGCCAGGCACACCGCTGACGCAGCCTCGCTTGCGCTCGGCAGTTGCTACCCGTAGGGGATCAGTAGATGTCCTTGGACAGCAGCGTAAATGGCGTCTTCAACAGGATCTTGATGTCCAGCCACAGCGACCAGGTGTTGATGTAGCGCAGGTCGATGTCGACGCGCTGTTGCATCTTCTCCAGGGTCTCGGTCTCGCCCCGGCAGCCATTGACCTGAGCCAGGCCGGTGATGCCGGGTTTGATTCGATGGCGGGCCATGTAGGCGCGGATTTTTCCCGAGTAGTAATCGTTGTGTGCAATCGCATGGGGGCGCGGGCCGACCAGTGCCATGTGCCCTTGCAGCACGTTGAACAGCTGCGGCAATTCATCGATGGAGGTACGTCGGATAAACCGGCCCACCGGCGTAATGCGCGAATCGTTGCGACTGGCCTGGCGTACCTCATGGTCGTCATGCACACGCATGGAGCGGAATTTCCACACCTTGATCACCTCACCGTTCCAGCCGTGGCGGTCTTGCTTGAAGATCACCGGGCCAGGGGAGGTGAGCTTGATCAACAGGGCGACCAGCAACAGCAGGGGGCTCAGCACGATGATCGCCAGCAGCGCCAGGCTCTTGTCCAGCAGCGACTTGCTCAGCGCTGCGGTGGGGCGGCTGGTCAGCGGGCTTTCGTTGAGGTAGATCGCCGGCAGCCCATCCACCTCGGCCACACAATGGTTGAGCAGCAGCATGTTATTGAGGTCGGGCACCCAGATCACATCCACGCTGATCTCCAGCAGGTTGAGGTACAACGCCTCAATGTGCGTGGCGTCCTGCAATGAATGGGTGATGTAGAGCCGGCGGATACCGTGCTGCCGGATCAATTGGGGCAGTTGCGGCAGCTCGCCGAGTATCTGCGCTTGTGCATCTTCGGCCGCCTCGGCACGGCTGCCGACAAGCCCCACCAGGGGCGAGCGTTTTTGCCGCGAGAGGGTTTTGGCCAGGTCCACCGCAAGCTTGCCAGTGCCCACGATCAATGATTTTTGGCGCTCGTGAAGTTGGCGGTGGTAATACCGGGACAGGCTGTGCAGCGGTATGTAACACAGTGCCAATAACGGGTAACTGACCGCTGCCCAGAGTAATAAAATTTCTACAGGGAACAGGGCGTTGGCATTACACGCTACACCCACGGCAAACAATATGCCCATGGTTAACAGCCAGCCCATGAACAAGCGTCCAAGGCCTACCGCATAATCATCTTTCTTGCTGTAGACACCGCACAAGGTATACGCCGGGAGAGAGGCTAATATCGTAAAGGCGGCCAGGACGCGGTAGTAATACTCCAGTTGGCCAGTCTTTAAGATGACCAGCGTGAATAACAGCGCAACAACTAAGCTCGATGCGAGTGTCCATTGCCCCCAGAACGTCAACCCCCTGGGGGTGAGGTTGCGATGCATTCTAGTGTTATTAAGCATAGTTCTGCTCCCGGTGATGAGCGCGCACGTGGTGGCAGGTGTTTAGGATTAACTGTTATAAACAACAGGCACGCGCAAGCGCGTGCCTGTTGATAGTAATGAACGGCATGGGGCAGTGGCTGACGACTTATAACAAGGTCAGAAGGGGGCAGGCGAATTGTATGTTATAAAAGGGCAGGTAGAAGCGTGTGGTAATAGGCAGGGTGCGTGCTAAATGCTGGATTGTTTTTATTGTTTAACGGCGTGGCTGACTAAGCTCAAGCGGCTTTTTGATTTTTTGCGTCAGGCAATAACCACGGTTTCTTACCGCACGAAACAGGCGTTCACCGTCATTAACCCGCTTGAACTTTTCCTGCAGGCGACTCAGGCACATTTCCAATCCGCGGTATAAGTCAGGTTCACGACCTATATTGCGGATCAACTCTTCTTTGCTGACCACGCGTTCTTCATGGTGCAGCATCTTTTTAATCAACGCCGATTCAATAGTGGTCAATGAAATGCGCAGACCACCTTTGACCAGTGCTCGGTCATGTTGAGTGAGCAGCCAGAAATCCTGTGGATACAGTGGCGTTCGTCCGGCGCTGCTCTCCTGAGTACGCGTAGGGTTATTCGGCGCGCTGTCAGGGGCCTTGGTGGTTGGCATTCTGGATTCTTGCCGCTTGGCGTTAAACGATTGCGAGGGCAAGCTGAGGGTGTGGGTAATAATGTAGGTATTAAAGCGCGAGGTGATCCGTGTTTGAGAAAACGCCAGGTTTGTATCGGCGGGGTCCGTCGCCTCCGGGGCGTTTACGTCGTAATGGAAGAACTCTGCGTTGGGCGTGAAGTCCTGCAGTGCGATAGACGCAAGTGTTGGAGCGAAAGTGTGTTTCTTGAAAGAACTCATAGGGGCCACCCATATCAGGAAGATGCAGTTGTTAGTTGTTAAAGGCAGTCAGCAGGGGAGTAATAGCCGCCCTGAAAGTATTCGAACGGCAAGTTTTTAGCCAGCATGGCGCTGTCGGAAAATTCCACCTGGTCGGCGATAAAGCGCACTCTGCTTGCACTCATCAGCTCCAGCATGCGGTCGTAGAGCCGGTCGAACAGGTCCGAGCGGGTATTGAGGCTGAGCCGCAGGGCGGAATCCGGAAACGGCATCTTTATATAGTCGTAGAGCTCAAGGCCGATCAGCAGGTCCGCCGGCTTTGTATCGAGTCTGTAATTGTTATAGGCCAGCGTGATACCGCTCTGGTCTTTCAACTTATACAACTGGCGCACCATCGCCCGGCGTTCCACCGGACCGGGCAGGGCGTCCAGGGGGTTGTCGAGACTGAGGGTGAAAGGTTGTTTGTGGTATTCCAATGCCCGCGTGACCTGAATGATCGCCTTGAGGATGTCGTCGTTCATCAGGGCCGATTGCCCCATGCGCAAAAGCGTATGACCCGTCGCCGGACTGACCGCCTTAAGCGTTGTGCGCGGTGGGTGGATATAGCGCAAGGCCTTAGTGCAGGCACTTTCAAGTTGTTCGAGGTCTACGCCACCCGTTACGCTGATTTCACTGCCCCACCAGGCATGACTGCGGTCAACGACAGCTTGCCTGATGATCTTGACAGGGGGGGTATGTAGGGAGGGCTCTTTTTCACTCTTCACGGCTCAACCCCTCCTGAGTGGGGTGGAAATGGCTGGCGCAAATAAGGCCCCGACTGAGTTTGTAACCATAACCGCGAATGTTTTGGATGATGTTTTCACCATAGTGCGCCTTGATCTTACTGCGCAAACGGCTGATGGACTTTTCCAGTGCGCGGGAGTCGTAGTACTTGGTATTAAGCCCCATGACACCGGCGATCTCATTATGGCTGAGCAGTCGGTTCTGAATAAGTGCTTCCAGTACTTTCATTTCGACGAAGGATATTTCCAACTTTTTCCCATCGCCATACAGGCACATGCGATCTTGGTCGAGCACCAGGTCGCACTGATTGAGTCGAGCGCTTTCACTGAGAAAGGCATCAAACAAATTCAATTTTTTTTCAGGGGAAGTTTCGACCACCTTGATGCAGTAGTCGGCGCCGGCCAGGTAGTATTTTGTTTTGCTGAGGGTCGACGCAAAGGTGACGACGACGAATATCGTGCAGTCAGGGTTTTCAGTTCGCGCCTTTCTTATTATGTCCAGGCTTAGATTGCTGGCGGAGGGTGTATCAATTTCTATAATGATGGCACGGTAATGTACGTGGCTTTCCTGGGGGTCAATTAGTTGTCCGTAGCAACGTGTATCGACTTTTAAATTATTCGCTACAGTGCGAACTAAAAGCTCCCGAAAGTCCTCCGATTTCGATTGAGTCCGTGCAATGGCGAGGACGTTGGAAAAATGCATAACCTACTCCCTTTTCCGGCATGCAAGGCCGTCAGTTCAATCACTGCTAGCGTTTAGATACTAATCGAATTGATTACGCTAAAACGTGACAAATTTTAACATTTGCCACTTGTTTTTTACGTTCGCAAGGGGGGGAGTAGGGGGATGTTCCACAGAGCTCGTACGGACTTACACATATGCTAGTGCAAACTCTTAATGCTCGATAAGTATTTTGGTTCCAACGATTTTTTTGACGGGCGCAGGTTTAAGCGTTGCCTGCTCAGGCCGGAAAAACGCCCGGCAGGGCGACCCGAAGGGTGGCGGATGCGCCTCGGCTTTGCACGGCACCAGAAACTCCATGACCACCTTTACCGACGGCGAACGGCGCATGTGGGGGCACACCGTGAGCCAAATATCACGCACAGGACCCTCGACCGCAGTGGGTGGCCAGGTCGCTTGCGGCAAACGCGATCTCACGGCCGCCGCGCAGTGGGTGCATCTGTTTTTGACGCGCCCCCGGTTGGCCGACCATATGGCCGACGGCGTGACCGTACAACAGCGTGCCAACGCGGTGTTTGCGGCGATGCTCGAAGGTACGTTGACGGTGGCTATCGAAGGGCATTACACCTTGGAAACGCTGCAGCAGGTGCATGAGCGCATCGAAGCGCGGCAACAGATCGGCAAGGCTGTGGTGTGGGTGGATCGCGAGCTGCATTAATCGAAGACGAAAAAAAACCGGCTGATCAGGCCGGTTTGGGGTGCCCCGCGAACAGTGCGGGATTAAGCGTGGTTGTCCAGCAGGCGGTCGGCACCGCCTTCGGCCAGGCCACGTTCCTGCAGGCGATCAGCGCCACCTTCGGCAACGCGGTTGCCTTGCAGGCGGTCGGCGCCATCTTCAGCAACGCGGTTGCCTTGCAGGCGGTCGGCGCCATCTTCAACAATACCGCGTTGCTGCAAGCGATCAGCACCACCTTCGGCAACACGACGCTCCAGCAGGCGATCCGAGCCACCTTCGGCAATACGACGTTCCAGCAGGCGATCCGAGCCACCTTCAGCAACACGATTTTCGATCAGGCGATCCGCGCCGCCTTCAGCAACAACAGGGTGGGCAAATGCGTTTGCAGCGAGTACCGAGAAAGCGAGGCTAAGCAAGATTTGGCGTTTCATGATGGTGTGCTCCGAGTGTTTTAGTTGGGTGTTGCCTGGTATGGGTTTGATGTTACGCGTTGCATTTTTTAAGAGAACTTCATTGGGCTGATGGTGACTATCGATGCCAGCGATGGCCCGTTTCAAAGGGCCATCGCCGTGCTCGTCACGGCATCTGCGGCAATTCCTGGGGACGCAGGTCGAACACCAGCACCTCGGCATCCTGGCCCTGGCTCAGGCGGATTTGCCGCTCATCGCGCACTCGGGCACCGTCGCCTTCCTGCAAGCGCTGGCCGTTGATGTCCACGCTGCCCCGAGCTACATGGATGTACACGTGGCGATCCGGCGGCAGGTCGAGGGTCGCGGCTTCGTCGCCGTTGAACAGCCCGGCGTACACCCTGGCGTCCTGGCGCACGGTCAGGGAGCCGTCGGTGCCGTCCGGCGAGATGATCAGTTGCAGGCGCCCTTGTTTCTGCGCCGCGCTGAAGTGCTCCTGTTGATAGCGCGGCTCGGCACCGGCCACGGCGGGTACGATCCAGATTTGCAGGAAGTGCACGCCGCGGGTCTGGCTGTGGTTGAACTCGCTGTGGGCCACGCCGCTGCCGGCGCTCATCAGTTGCACATCGCCGGGGCGGATCACCGAGCCGGTGCCCAGGGTGTCCTTGTGTTCCAGGGCGCCTTCAAGCACATAGGAGAAAATCTCCATGTCGCGGTGCGGGTGCTGGCCGAAGCCTTTGCCGGCCGCGACGCGGTCGTCGTTGATCACCAGCAGGTCGGAAAAACCCTGTTCATTGGGGTTCCAATAGTTGGCGAACGAGAAGGTATGGAACGACTTCAACCAACCGTGATTGGCGGCGCCGCGTTCGGAAGCTTTGCGAAGGGTCAGCATGGTCTTGTCCTCAAGTGAGCGCGGGCTGCGAGATGCAGGGCGCTTGCGTTGAGAAGAAGATTACTGGTAACTGAGATATTCATTAAGAAGCTGGAATCTGAATAACTGTCCCCTATATGTTGACAATAAAAAGGCGTGTCATAATATCCGCCGCTTTCTTCCCTCGATGGATTCTTCCCGTATGAAAACCGTGGCCATGGCGCTGTTCCCGGACTTCCTCCTGCTGGACATGGCCGGGCCGCTCGAAGTGTTTTCCATTGCCAACCGCTACCTGCCGGCGGCGGAGCATTACCAGATTCTCACCCTGGGTACCGAGCCCGGTCCGTTGCGCGCCTCCAATGGGGTGATGGTCCAGACTGACCTGCTGCTGGACCAGGCCCAGGCGGCTTATGACCTGCTGCTGGTGCCCGGCGGCCCGGGTGCCTATAACGAATGCCACCCGTCGCTGCTGCCCTGGCTCAAGGCGGCGGCGCCACGGGCGCGGCGCTTCGGCTCGATCTGCACCGGAGCCTTTGTGCTGGGCCACGCCGGGCTGCTCGACGAACGCCGCGTGACCACCCACTGGCACTACACCGAACGCCTGATCAAGGCCTTCCCCAAGGCCATCGTCGAGACGGATCGCATCTACCTGCAGGATGGGCGGTTGATTACCTCGGGCGGGGTCACCGCCGGTATCGATCTGGCGCTGTCGATCGTCGCCCAGGACCATGGCAAGCAAGTGGCGGTGGATGTGGCCAAGGTGCTGCTGGTGGTGATGAAACGCCAGGGCGGCCAGGCCCAGTTCAGTCCGATGACGGCGTCCGTGGCGCCCCAGGAAACCGCGATCACCCGCGTGCAGAACCATGTGCTCGCCCATCTGGACCAGCCCTTCACCATCGAGTCCATGGCCGAACTGGCTGGCATGAGCCCACGCCACTTTGCCCGGTTGTTCGCCAAGGACGTGCAGATGACGCCCATGGCCTTCCTGCAGGGCGCGCGCATCGACCGCGCCCGGCAACTGCTGGAAACCACCGACCTGCCGCTCAAGACCGTGGCGTTCCATGCAGGCTTCGGCAGCGTGCGGCACATGCGCTTTCTATTCAGTGAAAAACTCGGCTTGAACCCTACCCAATACCGCCAACAGTTCAGTTAACGACGGGATGTCCGTCTCGCGCACCCGATTGTCCGTATCGCTCCCTGTGCCAGCATTGCCCTGTTACAGGTAGCTGGCAAGATAACGTCGAGCCCATGGAAAAGGATGCGCGGATGCCCAAGACCGGGCGTTTCAGCGCGATTGCAGACATGAATGAGCCTCAGGCGATTGACGCGGATGGCACGGTGCGCTTCGGCGCCTATGCGTTTCACCGGCAGCAGCGGCTGGTGAGCAAGGCGGGTTGGCCGGTGCCGTTGGGTGGGCGGGCGTTGGATATCCTCGCGGTACTGCTGGAGTCGCCAGGGCAATTCATCAGCAAGGCTACCTTGATCGAGCGGGTCTGGCCGTGCAGCGTGGTGGAGGAGAACAACCTGCGGGTGCACATCGCCGCACTGCGCCGTGCCCTCGACGGGCAACGCCTTATCCTCAATGACCCCCAGCGCGGTTACTGTTTTGTTGCACCCGTGGAGGTTGCGGCCGCCACGGTGTTGCCCCGGCATAACCTCGGCACCCGGCTCAGCCCGGTGATCGGTCGCGATGAACTGCTGGGTGTGCTGGTTCGGCGTGTGTCCGGGCAGCGCCTGATGACCCTGACCGGTTGCGCCGGCGTGGGCAAGAGCACCTTGGCCCAGGCCCTGGCCGAGCGCGTGTTGCCACGTTACCGCGACGGTGTGTGGTGGGTCGACCTGGCCACGGTGGAGGCGCCGCTGATGATGCTGCGCCATCTGGCCACGATCCTGCATCTGGAACCCAGCGGCAGTGTCACTGAGTTGTGCCGCCAGCTGGTGTCCCGGCAATTGCTGCTGGTACTCGACGGCGCCGACCTGTTGCTCGGTGCCTGTCGACATCTTTTGCGGGCGCTGCGCGAGAACGCGCCCCAGGTCAGCGTGCTGGTCAGCAGTCGCGAAGCGTTGCAGGCCCCAGGCGAATGGGTGCTGCGCGTGCCCCCATTGGCCGTGCCGGCGCCGTCGGCGGTGGGCAGTATTGAACAGGCGATGGCGTTCCCCGCCGTGCAACTGTTCGTCGCACGGGCGTGCGCCGGTCAACAGGGCTTTGTGTTGCGCCAACAGGATCTGACGCCGTTGCGAGACATCTGCCGGCGCCTCGACGGTATTCCCCTGGCCCTTGAACTGGCGGCCGCCCAGGTGGACGCGCTGGGCGTACGTGGTTTACAGGCGCAGTTGCACAGTGGATTGCAGGTACTGGCCCGGGGCCGCCGCACGGCGGTGGAGCGCCACCAATCCCTGGCCGCCGCCCTGGACTGGACCTACGAGCGCCTGAGCCTGCCGGAGCGCTGGCTGTTCCTGCAATTGAGCCTGTTCAAGATGGCCGTGACCGCGCCCACCCTGAATCAGCTGGTCGCCGGCACAGAGCTGGAACACGCCGACTTGTCGTATTTGCTCACGCGCCTGGTCGGTACCTCGCTGTTGAGCCTCGAACCCGGTCCGGGTTATCCGCGCTATCGCCTGCTCAACAGCGTGCGCAGCTATGGCCTGGCACTCCTGCGCAACCCGCAGCAGGTTGCCCGTTTGCAGCAGGGTTATGGGCATTACCTGGGGACGTTTTCAGGCCGGCCGTTTGTCCTGCAACTCGTCGAGCAGGCAGCGTACGCGGACTAGGTCCTGGGTGGCGAAGCCTTCGGTAAATCGCGCGTAGACCGAACCCAGCAGGTCGCGGGCGGCCTGCACACGACCCTGCTTTTGCCACAGCCGCGCCAAGGAGTCCGCACAGCGCAGCTCCCAGGCCAGCGCGCCTTGCTGGTGTGCCAGGCCCAGGGCTTCGAGCAGCAGTGCCTCAGCCCCGTGGATGTCGGGCATGGACTCGGCGCGCACGCGCAGGATTTCCGCGCTGCACCAGCCGGCCGCACCGCACCGGGCGCGTTCGAACAAGGCGTCACCCACTGCACGGGCGTTGAAGGTCACCAGGATGTCTTCGACCAGCCCCAACCCCTGCCTATCGTCGATCTGCGCCGTGCCTTCGTAGCACTGCGCCCAGGTGTGGAACAACTGCACCGAATGCTTTTGCGCCTGCTGCAGCAGCAGGTCCAACTGGTCGCGGGCTGCGACGGAGTCGCCGTTGTAGTGGGCGATGACCACCCCGGCCAGGGCCAGGGTGTAGCAAATCGACGTGCCGTGATTGATCTGCAATGCCAGCGCCAGTGCCTGGCTTGCGGTGCGCCACGCGCGGTCGGGGAAACCGCGCAGCCACAGGATGCGTGCGAGGATGGTCAACGAGGCCACGCTCTGGTCGTATTGCACGCCAAAGCCGTGGGTAAACCGGTTGAGATGGCCGCTCTGGGCCATGCGCTGGATCACCTGTTCGGCATTCTGCTGCGCCAGCGCCTGGTGGCCGGCGAAGTGCTGCGCCAGCACCCTCAGGCGTTGGGCGCTGAGGGCCAGCAACGGCTCGGCCTGAGGCCCCAACCGGTCGAAATGCAGGCTTTGCTCCAGGGCCTCGCGGTAGTTGCCACCGCACAGGCTGACCGTCATTTGCCCCGACACCGCGCGCAGTTGACCGACCAGGTTGCTGTCGGCTTCGGCCAGGCGCCGTGCATGGGCAAAGGCTTCGATGGTCTGCGGCGTACCGCCCAGGGTGTGATAGGAAAAACTGCCGAAGGCCAACTGCAGGGCCATGTTCAAGTGCGGGCTCGGCGTGCTCGATTGCCCCAGCCGCGCCAGGGCCTTGCTCACGTACAGGCCGTGTTCGCGCAGCAGCGATAGCTCCTGCCACAACGGCATGGCGCTGACGGTGAGACGAATGCCCAGCAGGTGGACGCCCTGGTCGCCCAGGCCCCAGTCGAGGGCGGCACGAATGTCTTCGCGCAGCGGGGCATAGCGGTCGATCCAGGTTTGGGTGGCCGTCTGTTCCCAATCGGCCTGCGCCTGGTTCATCAGGACCAGGCAACGGTTGGCGTGGCGTTCACGCGTGGCGTCGAGTTCATTGGCGACGCTGAGTTTTTCCAGGGCGTAGGTGCGGGTGATGTCCAGCAGGCGATAGATCACCTCGTCATCCCCAGCCTCCACATTGAGCAAGGATTTCGCCACCAGTTGGGTGATCGAACCCAGTACCGCGACCGGCGCAACCTGTTGCCCGGCGATCACCGCTGCGGCACTGGCCAGGCTGAAGCCACCCCGGAACACCGCGAGGCGACGCAGGCAGATTTGCTCGCAGCCGGTGAGCAGTTCAAAGCTCCAGTCCAGGGTGGCGCGCAAGGTTTGATGGCGGGGCAGGGCGCTGCGCCGGCCACGGGTGAGCAGGCGGAAGTTGTCTTCCATTTGCACCAGCAGGCCGGGCAGGCCGAAGCGCTCGATCTGCGCGGCCACCAACTCGATTGCCAGGGGGATGCCGTCCAGGCGTTGGCAGATGTCGATAGCCAGGGGCAGTTCGGCTTCGCTCAGTTCGAAGCTGTCCTGATGGGACATGGCCCGCTCGATCAGCAGTTGCAGGGCCGGATAGCCCAGGGCCTGGGCGCGGTTGCCGGTGGCGGGCGGGCAGGCCAGGGGCTCCAGGCGTTGCACCGACTCGCCCTCGGCGCGCAATGCCTCGCGGCTGGTGGTGAGGATGTGCAATTTGGGCGCGTGGCGCAGCAGGGTCTCGCTGATCAGCGCGATGTCGTCCAGCAGGTGTTCGCAGTTGTCGATCACCAGCAGCAATTGGTGCTCCTGCAGACGGCGGGCAAACACAGCCAGCGGTTCGTGCTCAGTGTGGGTGAGGTCGAGCAGCGCGGCGAGATTGGGCAGGATCATCGACGGTGCACTGAGAGGCGCCAGGTCCAACAGGCGAATACCGTCGCGGTAATGTCCGATCAACAATTCCGCCACGCGCAAGGCGACGGTGGTCTTGCCGATGCCGCCGGCGCCGGTCAGGGTGATAAAGCGTTGCTCGGGCAGCTGCTGCACCAGGCTGTCGATCAGGGCCTGGCGGCCGAGCATGCGCGTGCGTCGCAACGGCAGGTTGTGGCCCGGGCGTGGGGGCGCGCCTTCGGTCGGTAGGCTCATCGGCTCGATGCTCAGTGGTGCTACAAAACTGTAGCCCCGCTGGGCCACCGTGACGATATAGCGCTGCCCGGCCTGGCCATCGCCCAGGGCCTTGCGCAGCGCTGCCATATGCACCCGCAGGTTGCCGTCTTCCACCACGCTTTTGGGCCAGACCCGGGCGATCAGTTCCTGCTTGCTCACCACAGTGCCGGCCTGCTCCAACAGGATCAGCAGGATGTCCATTGCCCGCCGGCCCAAGCGCAACGGGCGACCGGCCTCCAGCACCAGGCGCTGGCGCGGGTGGATACGGTAAGGACCGAAATGCACGGCCTGGTCGCGTGGGGCACTCATGGGTGGCCATGCTCTGGGAAAAGTAAGCGGCCAGCATATTCCAGGTGCATGCAGACCACTAGGCAGCGATCTCTTGAGGCTTGTGACGCAGTTGGTGATTTCGCCAGGTCATCGGGTTGACGCCCTCGCTGCGCGTGAACATATGGCAGAAATGCGCCTGGTCGCAAAACCCGCACTCCAGGCTGATTTGCGTGAGGCTCAAGGAGGAACCGGTGATCAGTTCCTTGGCCCGCTGGATGCGCTGCTGGCGTATCCATTCCTGGGGCGACAGCCCGGTGGTGCACTTGAATGCGCGGGAAAAATGGCTGCGCGACAGGGCGCAGGCTTGGGCCAGGTCGGCAATCGCCAGGCTTTCGCCGAGGTTGGCGAGGATCAATTGCTTGGCGATCCGCTCGCGCCGGGGGCACAGGCCGCCGGTAGCGGATAAGCGAGGAGCACAGTACGCAGGTCGGGCCATGACGAATATCCGCAGTCGATGGGAGCGTTCCCGGTGAATGGATGCAGTGTAGACCGGCTCATTTTTGGCGCCGCACCGTCTGGCTGGCGAGTTAATCGTTGTTAATTTCGCCAGGTTCGGTCACGAAAAAGACAGCACAGGCATGCAATCCAGGCAGTGTTTTGCCTGCTTAGCTGGCAGCCTGCTAACCGTTTGGATACCGCCATGAACCGCAACGACCTGCGCCGCGTCGATATGAACCTGTTGGTGATTTTCGAAGCGCTGATGTTCGAGAAGAACCTGACCCGGGTCGCCGAAAAGCTCTTCATGGGCCAACCGGCGGTGAGCGCGGCCTTGGGTCGGCTGCGAGATTTGTTCGACGACCCGTTGCTGCTGCGCAACGGCCGGGGCATGGAGCCCACGCCGCGCGCCGTGGCGATACTCAAGGAGCTGCAACCGGCCATGGACACCATTTCAGGCGCAGTCAGCCGCGCCAAGGACTTCGACCCCTCCACCAGCTGTGCGGTGTTCCGCATCGGCCTGTCCGACGACGCCGAGTTCGGCCTGTTCCCGCCGTTGCTCAGCCAACTGCGTGAAGAAGCCCCGGGCATCATCGTGGTGGTACGCCGCGCCAATTACCTGCTGATGTCCGCATTACTGGCCAGTGGCGAGATCTCGGTAGGCGTGAGCTACACCACTGAACTGCCGGCGAATGCCAAGCGCAAGAAACTGCGGGACATTCCCTGCAAGGTACTGCGCGGTGATGACGGCGTTGAACCGCTGACCCTCGACGACTATTGCGCGCGGCCCCATGCGATGGTGTCGTTCTCGGGAGACTTGAGCGGCAATATCGACCTGGACCTGGCGCGTATCGGCCGTGCCCGCCGGGTGGTGCTGGCGGTGCCGCAATTCAGTGGCTTGCGGGCGTTGCTGGCCGGTACACAGATTATTGCGACGGTGCCGGACTATGCGGCGTGTGCGTTGACCGAGGGCACGGCGCTGCGGGCAGAGGATCCGCCGTTTGCGATTGATGCGGCGGAGTTGTCGATGGTGTGGAGTGGGGTGCATGACAATGACCCGGCGGAGCGGTGGTTGAGGGGCAGGATTGCGCAGCATATGGCGGGAGGGGGGTGA
The DNA here is from genome assembly GCF_024809815.1 of Pseudomonas sp. BIGb0381. Lineage (NCBI taxonomy): Bacteria > Pseudomonadati > Pseudomonadota > Gammaproteobacteria > Pseudomonadales > Pseudomonadaceae > Pseudomonas > Pseudomonas sp. BIGb0381. The sequence goes on along the minus strand of NZ_JANUEN010000002.1, from coordinate 757,529 downwards.
GCTTGGCGGCTTCTGGGCCGACCGGAGTTGTGAGCCTGGTGTACTCGGTTAAATGTGCATAACCCCCCAACCCCGACTACCGGTCCTTGTAAGAAATTTCCCAAAAGAGTACAAATGTACTCCATGACAACCCTGACCCCCCGCCGCACCGCCATCCTGACCTTCATCCGCGACCGTATCGCGCAGCAAGGCCAACCCCCCAGCCTCGCCGAGATCGCCGAGGCGTTCGGCTTTGCCTCTCGCAGCGTCGCGCGTAAACACGTAGTGGCCCTGACCGAGGCCGGCTTCATCGAGGTCAACCCCAACCAGGCGCGTGGTATCCGTTTGCTCAACCAGCCCATGCGCCCGGAGTGGCTGGATGTCCCGGTGCTCGGCCGAGTGGCAGCAGGCCTGCCCATCGGCGCGGATGCCGAAGTGCACAGCCGCCTGCAACTCGACCCCGCTACTTTCGCGAAAACCCCGGATTACCTGTTGCGGGTGCAAGGTGATTCGATGATCGAAGACGGCATCCTCGACGGCGACCTGGTGGGCGTCCGCCGCAGTGCCGAAGCCGTGAACGGGCAGATTGTGGTGGCGCGCCTGGACGGCGAAGTCACCATCAAGCGTTTCGAACGCAGTGGCGAGCGTGTGCGTCTGCTGCCGCGTAACCCCGCATACGAACCTATCGTGGTAGGCCCCGACCAGGACCTGGCCATCGAAGGGGTATTCTGCGGCCTGGTGAGGCAAGGCTGATGGGCGCCGTGATTGCACTGGACACGCTGTTCAATGGCGGTCGCGTCTGGAAAGGCCGGCCTGCCGCGCCCCCGGCCAGCGTACACCCCACGGGGCTGGCGGCGCTGGATGCGGTGCTGCCCACGGGCGGCTGGCCGGAGTCGGCCTTGAGCGAAATCCTCATGGCCATGGAAGGCGTGGGCGAACTGCAACTGGTGCTGCCGACCCTCGCGCGATTATCGGCGGCGGGGGAGCGCATTGTGCTGGTGGCGCCGCCCTACACCCCGTACCCCCACGCCTGGCAGAACGCCGGGGTGGATTTGCGCCAGCTGTCGGTGGTCCAGGCCGAGGCGCGCGATGTGTTGTGGGCGGTGGAGCAGTGCCTGCGCTCCGGCAGTTGCGGCGCGGTGCTGTGCTGGCCGCGCAAGGCGGATGACCGCGCCTTGCGTCGCTTGCAGGTGGCCGCGGAAACCGGGCAGACCCTGGCGTTTGCCTGGCGCGCCTTGAGTGAAGCGATCAACGCTTCACCCGCCGCCCTGCGCCTGGCCGTCGAGGCCAAACCTGCCCAGGTGCGGGTGCTCAAGTGCCGGGGCGGTTTGGCTCACCCGGCGCCGATTGCACTGGCGGGGCACTGAGGTTGCCATGCGCTGGGTGTGTATTGTCTTCCCGCAATTGGCGCTGGACGGGGTGCAGCGCCTGCACCCCGAGCCCGACCAACCCCTGGCGCTGCTGGCCGGCACGCCGCAGCGGCGCGTGCTGCAAACCGTCAATGACGCCGCCCGCGCAGTGGGCCTGCGTCCCGGTCAATCGCTGACGGCCGCCCATGCCCTGGCCAAGACCTTTGCCAGCGCCGAATACGACCCCGTGCAAATCGAACGCTGGCAGCAATTCCTGGCGGCCTGGGCCTACCGCTTCAGCTCCCAGGTCAGCGTGTATTACCCGCGCGCCTTGTTGTTCGAGATCGAATCGAGCCTGGGCCTGTTCGGGCCTTGGCCACAGTTCGAGGCACGCTTGCGCCAGGAACTGACCGAGCTGGGCTTTCGTCACCGTATCGTCGCCGCGCCCAACCCGGCGGCGGCGCGGGTGCTGGCCAATCTCTACGATGGCTTGGCCGTGGCCGATGAGGATGCGTTGCTCCAGGCCCTGGCGCCATTGCCCATCGACCGCGCCGGCTTCGACCCGCAAGCGGCCACCGCGTTGTCGCGCATGGGCCTGCGTACCCTGGCCCAGGTACAGGCGTTGCCCCGGCACACCCTGGCGCGGCGCTTTGACGCCGGCCTGCTCAAGCACTTGGATGCGTTGACCGGGCAACGACCATTGGCCTTGGCGTTCTATCAGCCGCCGGACCAGTTCGATGTGCGCATCGAGTTGAATTTCGATGTGCAATCCCACCAGGCCTTGTTATTCCCCCTGCGGCGTTTGACCGGCGACCTCTCGGCCTTCCTCTGCGGTCGCGACAGTGGCGTGCAACGCTTCGACCTGCACCTGGAACATGCCCAGGCGCCGGACAGCGTGATCAAGGTCGGCCTGCTCAGCGCCGAGCGCGAACCGGCGATGCTGTTCGAACTGGCCCGTGGGCGCCTGGAGCAGGTACAGGTCACTTCACCGGTGCGCGGCTTTCGCCTGGTGGCCCAGGACCTGCCGGTGTTCGTGCCGCAACGCCAGGACCTGTTCGACGATCGCCCGCAACAGACCTTGCCGTGGGAGCAACTGCGCGAACGCCTGCGGGCCCGCCTGGGGGATGAGGCGGTGCAAGGCCTGCGCTTCCATGCCGACCATCGCCCCGAATGCGCCTGGCAAATGGCGGCGGATAAAAGCCCGTGCGTCACCTTGAACAAGGTCCAGCGTCCCGGCTGGTTGCTTAACGAACCGACCTTGCTGGCCGAGCAGGGCGTGCAGATCCTCATGGGGCCGGAGCGCATCGAATCCGGCTGGTGGGACGGCGCCGATATTCGCCGCGACTACTACCTGATCCGTACCCGCGCCGGCCAGCAAGGCTGGGCCTATCGCAGCGTGGGGCAAAGCGATGGGCTGTGGCTGCAAGGCTGGTTCGCATGAGTCCCCATAGGCTGCAACCGGCCTTCTGTAGGAGGCGGTGGCCATGAGTTACGCCGAGCTGCATTGCCTGACGAACTTCAGCTTCCAGCGCGGTGCCTCCAGCGCGCTGGAGTTGTTCGAACGGGCCAAACGCCAGGGTTACAGCGCCCTGGCGATCACCGATGAATGCACTTTGTCGGGCATTGTGCGGGCCTGGCAGGCATCGAAGGCGGTGGGCTTGCCGCTGATTATCGGCAGCGAAGTGCGCATCGAGAACGGCCCGAAACTGGTGCTGCTGGTGCAGGACCTCAGCGGCTACCAGTCCCTGTGCCGCCTGATTACCCTGGCCCGCCGCCGCGCTGAAAAGGGCAGTTATCGCCTGCTGCAAGAAGACTTCGAACGCCCCCTCAACGGCCTCCTGGCGCTATGGATTGCCGAAGACAGCGACACACAGGCCTCCATTCAGTGGTTGTGCCGTACCTTCGCCGAACGCCTGTGGCTGGCGGTGCACCTGCACTGCGGCCAGGACGATGCGCGGCATCTGGAGCAACGCCTGCAACTGGCCGCCAGCCTGCATATCCCGGCTGTGGCCTGCGGCGATGTGCATATGCATGCGCGCGGCCGCCGCGCCCTGCAAGACACCATGACCGCGATCCGCCATCACGTGCCGGTGGCCGAAGCCGGCACGCGCCTGCATCCCAATGGCGAGCGCCACCTGCGCAGCATCGAGGCGCTGGACGCGCTGTACCCGCAAGCCTTGCTCGACGAGACCCTTAACATCGCGCGCCGTTGCACCTTCGACCTTGGCCAGTTGCGCTATCACTACCCGCGCGAGCTGGTGCCCGAGGGCCATGACGCCAAATCCTGGCTGCGCGCCGTCACCGAAGAAGGCATCGCCCAGCGCTGGCCGCAAGGAGTCGACGCCAAGACCTTGCAGCAGATCAACAACGAACTGGAACTGATCAGCGAGCTGGGCTACGAAAGCTACTTTCTCACCGTGCACGACATCGTGCGCTTCGCGCGCAGCCGTTCGATCCTGTGCCAGGGGCGCGGCTCTGCGGCCAACTCGGCGGTGTGTTTTGCCTTGGGGATCACCGAGATCAACCCGAGCCTGATGAACATGCTGTTCGAGCGTTTCCTGTCGCGCGAGCGCAACGAGCCGCCGGACATCGACGTCGACTTCGAACACGAACGCCGCGAAGAAGTGCTGCAGTACGTGTTCCAGCGCTATGGCCGCACGCGCGCGGCGCTGACGGCGGTGGTCAGCAGTTACCACGCAGCCGGTGCGGTGCGCGATGTGGCCAAGGCCCTGGGCTTGCCGCCGGACCAGATCAACGCGCTGGCCGAATGCTGCGGACGCTGGAGTGACGATGCGCCGCCCCTGGAACGCTTGCGCGAAGGCGGCTTCGACCCGGACAGCCCGATCCTGCGCCGCGTACTGACGCTCACCCAGCAACTGATCGGTTTTCCCCGGCACCTGTCCCAGCACCCCGGTGGCTTCGTGATTTCCGAGTACCCGCTGGACACCCTGGTACCGGTGGAAAACGCCGCCATGGCCGAGCGCACCATCATCCAGTGGGACAAGGATGACCTCGACGCCGTGGGCCTGCTCAAGGTGGATATTCTCGCCCTGGGCATGCTCAGCGCGATCCGTCGCTGTTTCGATCTGCTGCGTCGCCATCGCCATCTGGACTTTTCCCTGGCGACGATCCCCAAGGAAGACCCGGCCACCTACGCGATGATCAGCAAGGCCGACACCATTGGCGTGTTCCAGATCGAGTCGCGGGCGCAGATGTCGATGTTGCCCAGGTTACGGCCGCAAAAATTCTACGACCTGGTGATCGAGGTGGCCATCGTGCGCCCCGGGCCGATCCAGGGCGGCATGGTGCATCCGTACCTGCGCCGACGTAACGAAGAGGAGCCCACCACCTATCCGTCGCCGGAGCTTGAGGCGGTGCTCAAGCGTACCCTGGGCATCCCGTTGTTCCAGGAGCAAGTGATGCAGATCGCCATGGTCGCCGCCGACTACAGCCCCGGCGAGGCCGACCAGTTGCGCCGTTCCATGGCCGCCTGGAAACGTCACGGTGGCCTGGAACCGCATCAAGCACGCCTGCGCACCGGCATGCTGAAGAATGGCTACACCGAGGCTTTTGCCGCGCAGATATTCGAGCAGATCAAGGGCTTTGGCAGCTATGGTTTCCCCGAGTCCCACGCCGCCAGTTTCGCCTTGCTGACCTACGCCAGTTGCTGGCTCAAATGCCATGAGCCGGCGGCCTTCGCCTGTGCGCTGATCAACAGCTGGCCCATGGGTTTCTATAGCCCGGACCAGATCCTGCAGGATGCGCGGCGCCATGGTTTGCAGATCCGTCCGGTGGATGTGCAGGCCAGCGACTGGGATTGCAGCCTGGAACCCATAGACGGCCAGCAACCGGCGATTCGCATGGGCTTGCGCATGATCTCGGGGTTTCGCGAAGAGGATGGGCGGCGTATCGAAGCCGCCCGCCAGCGCCGGGCGTTCAGCGACATTGCCGACCTGGACCAGCGCGCCGACCTGGAGGCGCGTGCCCAGGCCTTGCTGGCGGATGCCGGGGCTTTGCGCGCGCTGGCCGGCAATCGGCATACGGCGCGCTGGGCCGTGGCTGGGGTGCATAAGCAGCTAGGGTTATTTGCAGGCCTTCCCAGCCCCGATGAAGCACGGGTGGAACTGCCAACACCGACGGTGGGCGAGGACCTGCATGCCGATTACGCCCTGCTCGGCACCACCCTTGGCCCGCATCCGTTGGCGCTGTTGCGCGCCGAGCTGCGTAAACGGCGCTGCCGCAGCTCGAACGAACTGATGGCGGTGGAACATGGCCGCACTGTCAGCGTTGCCGGGCTGGTGACCGGTCGCCAGCGTCCCGGCACTGCCAGTGGCGTGACCTTTGTCACCCTCGAAGATGAATTCGGCAACCTCAACGTGGTGGTCTGGCGCGACCTGGCCGAACGTCAGCGCCAGGTCTTGGTGGGTTCGCGCCTGCTCAAGGTGGACGGACGCTGGGAGGCGGTGGGCGAGGTGCGGCACCTGATCGCCGGGCGCCTGACCGACCTGACGCCGCTGCTGGAAGGCATCACGGTGCGCAGCCGGGATTTTCACTGAGGCCGGTAGCGCTTGCGGTGATTAACCCCTAATTTATACAAAATGAAACCATCGACCCTTGATGCGCTCAAAAAATTGCGACTGTCCTTTCTCTGCGCAGAGCCGAACGATGCAATTCTTATCCAATCCCCACGGCTGTGAAGGTTGGGCCGGCGAAATGGCCCAGCGAATTCGCGCATTTGACTGGTCAAGCACCGACCTGGGACCGCTTGACCGCTGGTCCACCAGCCTCGCCTGTACCGTGCAGATGATGCTGGCGTCCCCCGTGCCCATGGTGATGCTGTGGGGCCGGGCCGGGTACATGATCTACAACGACAGCTATTCGGTGTTCGCCGGTGGCCGCCATCCGTATTTGCTCGGCTCGCCGGTGGAGCTGGGTTGGCCGGAAGTGGCCGACTTCAACCGCCATGTGGTGGACACCTGCCTGGCCGGCGGCACCTTGTCGTTCAACAACAAGGACCTGGTGCTGCTGCGCAACGGCCAGCCGGAAACGGTGTGGCTGGATCTCTACTACAGCCCCGTCCCTGGCGACGACCAGCAACCGGCCGGCGTGCTGGCGATTGTGGTGGAGACCACCGCCCATGTGCATTCCGAACGCTTGCGCCAGGAGCTGACCCATAACCTGGAGCAGCGCGTGGCCGCTGAAGTCCAGGCGCGTTCCGCCGCCGAAGACCAACTGCGCCAGGCGCAAAAGCTCGAGGCCATCGGCGGCCTGACCGGTGGCGTGGCCCATGACTTCAATAATCTGCTGCAAGTGATCGCCGGCAACCTGCATTTACTGGCCCGCCATGAACCGGAGAATGCCCAGGTACAGCGGCGCGTCACGGCGGCCATCGCGGCGGTGGAGCGTGGCGCCAAACTGTCGTCGCAACTGTTGGCCTTTGCCCGTCGCCAACCGTTGTCACCGGCCGTGTATAACCCGCAGCGCATCTATGCCGGGCTGGGCGAGTTGCTGCAACGCGCACTCGGCGAAACCATTCATATCGATGTGCAGTTGCCGCAGGACTCCTGGTGCATCAACGTCGACCGCAACCAGCTGGAAAATGCGTTGCTCAACCTGGCGATCAATGCCCGCGATGCCATGAAAGGCGAGGGCGTGATTCGCATCACCGGCGAAAACATCATCCTCAACCCCAGGGATTGCATCGGCAAAAGCATCAAGCCGGGCGAGTATGTGCGCCTGGCCGTCACGGACATTGGCGTGGGCATGCCGGCGACGATCCTGGCGCGGGTGTTCGAGCCGTTTTTCACCACCAAGCGCAACGGCCACGGCACCGGTCTTGGCTTGAGCATGGTGTTTGGCTTTGTCCGGCAAAGCGGTGGGCATGTGGACGTGTGGAGCGAGGAGGGCAAGGGCACCGTGGTGCAAATGTACTTTCCGCGCAGCCTGGGCGAAGAAGTCCAGGAGACTCACCCTGAACCCGTGCCGCACGACGTGGGCCAGGAGACCATCCTGGTGGTCGAGGACAACGAGGACGTACGGGTGATCGTGGTGGATCTGCTCGAACAGGCGGGCTACACCGTGCTGACCGCCGAGGATGGCGACCGCGCGATGCAAGCCTTGCAGGACGGGGCGCGGCCCGACCTGATCTTCACCGACGTGGTGATGCCCGGCCGCGTCAAAAGCACCGACCTGGCCGACTGGGCCCGCGCCCAGTCGCCACCGGTGGCGGTGCTGTTCACCTCCGGGCACACGCGGGACATTCTCTCCAGCAATCACCTGCTCAGCGCTGACATTCACCTGCTGAGCAAACCCTACAGCCCCGAGGCCCTGACGCAACGGCTGCGCAGCGTGCTCACCGCCAGACAAGGTTGTTCATGACTTCACAGCGCACCCTCCCCCCGATCACTGCCCAGCACCTTGGATTTGTACGGGTGCGCGGCGCCCGCGAACACAACCTGAAGAACGTCGACGTGGATATTCCCAGGGATGCCCTGGTGGTGTTTACCGGCGTCTCGGGCTCGGGCAAGTCGTCCCTGGCGTTTTCCACGGTGTATGCCGAAGCCCAGCGCCGCTATTTCGAATCGGTGGCGCCCTATGCGCGACGGCTGATCGATCAGGTCGGCGTGCCCGATGTGGACAGTATCGAAGGACTGCCCCCCGCCGTGGCTTTGCAACAGCAGCGCGGTACGCCGAGTGCGCGTTCCTCGGTGGGCAGTGTCACCACCTTGTCGAGCCTGATCCGCATGTTGTATTCGCGTGCCGGCAGCTACCCGGCGGGACAAGCGATGCTGTACGCCGAGGACTTTTCGCCGAACCTGCCCCAGGGCGCGTGCCCGCAGTGCCATGGCCTGGGGCGCGTGTATGAAGTGACCGAGGCGCTGATGGTGCCCGATCCGTCCCTGACCATCCGCCAGCGCGCAGTGGCGTCCTGGCCCTTGGCCTGGCAGGGCCAGAACCTGCGCGACATCCTCGTGACCCTGGGCTATGACGTGGATGTTCCGTGGCGCGACCTGCCGAAAAAGCAGCGCGACTGGATCCTGTTCACCGAAGAAACCCCGACCGTGCCGGTGTATGCCGGCTTCACCCCCGAGCAGACCCGCGAAGCGCTGAAACGCAAACTGGAGCCGAGCTACCAGGGCACCTTCAGCGGCGCGCGGCGCTACATCCTGCACACCTTCAGCCACACGCAAAGCGCGCTGATGAAGAAGCGTGTCTCGCAGTTCATGCAAGGCAGCGCCTGCCCGTTGTGCGATGGCAAGCGGTTGACCAAGGCGGCGCTGTCGGTGAAGTTTGCCGGGGTGGACATTGGTGAGTTGTCGCAACTGTCATTGACGCAATTGGCCGCGTTGTTGCGGCCGGTGGCGGCGGGGCAGGACAAGATGAAGCTGTCGGTGGAAAAACGCCTCGCGGCCCAGCGCATCGCCGAGGATCTGCTGGAGCGGGTCAGTACCTTGATCGAGTTGGGGTTGGGCTATCTGTCCCTGGAGCGCAGCACGCCGACCCTGTCGTCCGGGGAGTTGCAGCGCTTGCGGTTGGCCACGCAATTGGGCTCGCAGTTGTTCGGGGTGATCTATGTGCTGGATGAGCCTTCGGCAGGCCTGCACCCGGCGGATGGCGAAGCGTTGTTCACCGCGCTTGAACGCTTGAAAGCGGCGGGCAATTCGTTGTTTGTGGTCGAACATGATCTGGAAACCATGCGCCGCGCCGACTGGCTGATCGATGTGGGCCCGGCCGCGGGTGAACATGGCGGGCAAGTGCTCTATAGCGGGCCGCCTGCCGGCCTGGCGGACGTCGAAGCCTCGCAGACCCGGGAATATCTGTTTGCCGACAAGCGCCCTGCGAGTCAGGCGCGCCGTGAACCCACCGGCTGGCTGAGCCTGGAAGGCGTCACGCGCAATAATCTCAAGGACCTGAGCGTGGATTTCCCGCTGGGCTGCTTTACGTCGGTCACCGGTATTTCCGGCTCGGGCAAGTCCAGCCTGGTCAGCCAGGCGCTGCTGGAGTTGGTCGGCAGCGGCCTCGGCAGCCGGGTGGACAGCGACGAAGAACCGAGCCTGGAAGACGACGCCCCGCAAACCAGCGGCGGACGCATCGGTGCCGGCTTGGAGCATATCCGTCGCCTGGTGCAGGTGGACCAGAAACCCATCGGCCGCACCCCGCGTTCCAACCTGGCGACCTACACCGGTTTGTTCGACAACGTGCGCAAGTTGTTCGCCGCGACGCCTGCGGCGAAGAAGCGCGATTACGACGCCGGGCAGTTCTCCTTTAACGTCGCCAAGGGCCGTTGCCCGAACTGCGAGGGCGAGGGTTTTGTCAGCGTTGAATTGCTGTTCATGCCCAGCGTGTACGCCCCGTGCCCGACCTGCCACGGCGCGCGCTACAACCCCGAAACCCTGGCCGTCAAATGGCAAGGCTTGAACATCGCCCAGGTGCTGGGGCTGACCGTGGAACAAGCGGTGGAGGTGTTTGCCGAGCAGCCGGGGGTACTGCGCTCGCTGCAAGTGCTGCGGGATATCGGCCTGGGTTACCTGCGCCTGGGGCAGCCGGCGACGGAACTGTCCGGCGGCGAAGCGCAGCGGATCAAACTGGCCACCGAGCTGCAACGCAACGCCCGCGGCGCGACGTTGTACGTATTGGACGAACCCACCACCGGGCTGCACCCACGGGATGTCGACCGCTTGCTCAGCCAGCTCAATCATCTGGTGGAGGCGGGGCATACGGTGGTCGTGGTGGAGCATGAAATGCGCGTGGTGGCCCAGAGCGACTGGGTGATCGACATCGGGCCGGGGGCAGGGGATTTGGGCGGCAAGGTGGTTGCCAGTGGGACACCGCAGAAGGTGGCCAAAAACAAAACCAGCCGCACCGCACCGTTCCTGGCTCGAGAGCTTATCTAACCGGCGGTGTGGTTCAAATGTGGGAGGGGGCAAGTCGAATCGTCGCACCGCCCCTCCCGCATTTTGCTCAGCGTTGGGTCAGTTGGATCTGTGCCTTGGCCTGCTTCACCACGTTCTCAACCGTAAACCCGAACTTCTCCTGCAACTTCGCCAGCGGCGCCGACGCGCCGAAGCTGTTCATCACCACCTTGGCGCCGGTTTGGCCGACATAGCGGTCCCAGCCCAGTGGCCCGGCCTGTTCCACCACCACCCGGGCCTTCACTGCCGGTGGCAAGACACTGTCGCGGTAGGCCTGGTCCTGGTCTTCGAACAGTTCCCAGCTGGGCATTGAAACCACCTGCGCGGCAATCCCTTCGCTTTTCAACTGCTCATAGGCTGCAACCGCCAGGCTGACTTCACTGCCCGTCGCCAACAGAATCACTTTAGGATCATCAGCCCCCGCCAACACATACGCGCCCTTGGCCGCACCCGACGCCGCCGCATACTGCGTACGATCCAGCGTCGGCAGCGGCTGGCGGGACAGCACCACGCAACTTGGCCGGTGGGTTTGCGCCAGTGCGACCTTCCACAGTTCCAGGGTTTCATTCGCGTCGCCGGGGCGCAGGGTCAGCAACCCCGGCGTGGCCCGCAGTTGGGTCAAGTGTTCGATGGGCTGGTGGGTTGGCCCATCTTCGCCCACGCCAATCGAGTCATGGGTGAAGACGAACACCACCGGCAACTCCATGATCGCGGCCAGGCGGATCGGCGGCTTCATGTAGTCGCTGAACACCAGGAACGTCGAGGTGTACGGCCGCAGGTAGGACAGCGCCATGCCATTGGCAATCGCGCCCATGGCGTGTTCGCGGATGCCGAAGTGCAGGTTGCGCCCGCTGTAGTCGTCGGCACTGAAGCGCCCGGCACCGTCGAAGGTGAGGTTGGTCTTGGTCGACGGCGACAAATCCGCCGAGCCGCCGAGCAACCAGGGGACGTGCTGGGCAAACGCATTCAGCACTTCGCCACCGGCGGCGCGGCTGGCGACGCCCTTGGCGTCGGTGTCGAAGCGAGGCAGGTCATCCTGCCAGTGCTCCGGCATTTCGCCGGCACGCATGCGGCGCAACTCGTCGGCCAATGCCGGCTCGGCTTGCTCAAGCTGCGCCAGGTGCTGGTTCCATGCTTCATAGAGCGGCCGGCTGCGCTCCAGCAGCGCATCACGCAACACACTGCGGGCTTCGTCCGGTACCAGGAAACTGGAGTCTTCGGGCCAGCCATACGCGGCCTTGGTCAGGCGAATTTCATCGTCGCCCAACGGCTCGCCATGGGCGGCGGCGGTGTTGTGTTTGTGCGGCGAGCCATAGCCGATCACGCTGTCGACCACGATCAGGGTCGGCGCGCCGGTGTTGCGCTTGAAGGTGTTCAGCGCCTCGCTCAAGGCCTGCAGATCATTGGCATCGGTGACGTGCAAGGTGTGCCAGCCATAGGCCTGGAAGCGCTTGATCACGTCCTCGCTGAAGGCCAACTCGGTGTGGCCTTCGATGCTGATGGTGTTGTTGTCGTAGATCCAGCACAGGTTATCCAGCTTCAAGTGCCCGGCCATCGACGCCGCTTCGCTGCTGACGCCCTCCATCATGTCGCCGTCACCGCACAGGGTGTAGACGTTGTAGTCGAACAGCACGCGGCCGTCGCGGTTGAAGCGCTTGCCCAGCCAACGCTCGGCCATGGCCATGCCGACGCTGTTGGCGCAGCCCTGGCCCAGCGGCCCGGTGGTGGTTTCCACGCCGGTGGTCATGCGGTACTCGGGGTGCCCGGGGGTCTTGGAACTCATCTGCCGGAACTGCTTGATGTCGTCCAGGCTGATCGCCGGTTGCCCCGAGCGTTTGCCATGGGCATCGATCTCGACCACGCCGGCCAGGTGCAGCAGCGAATACAACAGCATTGACGCATGTCCCACCGACAACACAAAGCGATCACGGTTGGGCCAGTCGGGATGCTCGGGGTGGTAACGCAGGAAGCGACTCCACAGCGTATAGCCCACCGGCGCCAGGCCCATAGGCGTGCCGGGGTGGCCGGAGTTGGCCTTCTGCACGGCGTCCATGGCCAGGGTGCGCAGGGTGTTGATGCATTGGGTGTCGACAGCAGTGGCAGCGTGAGTCATGAAACCGTTCTCCCTCGGGTGGCGATCTACAGTTGAGGGCAGGGTGTGGCAAAGGTTTGATCCCATTGCCTGCGCCGCGACGAACGGGGATGGATTGAGCCTAAACATGACAAGACCGGTTGGAATGGGCTAGCTTCAAGGGTGTAGGCCATTGATCAACTTGCGGAGGTACGCCATGCCAGTGAAACACGACCTGTATCAGGATTTGGGGTTGAGCAAGGAAGCCGTTCACGAACGCAGGGCGAGCGACAAACGCCTGGACTCGCTGCTCACTCAATACGACGCTGCCGACGGGGAGGTGTTGAAGGCGGAATCGGCCAAAGCCAGCGATGAGGATGTGGAGAAGCTGAAAAAGAAACGGCTGTTGGTCAAAGACGAGATCGTGGGGCGATTGGGTTAAATGAAAATCTGACCCACCGGTAGGAGCGAGATTGCTCGCGAAGAACGTCAACGATTACGCAGCTCTTCTGATTTAACGCGGCGTTCTCAAGTTTTTCGCGAGCAAGCTCGCTCCTACAAAAAGCACAGCGTATTTATTCAGAATTGCCTTAGGGGCATCATTCACGCCACTGTCTATGATGCCGCTCGCCCACCCGGCTCAGGGGACTGTTGCGGCGCAAGGATTGCGCCGGTGAGCCGGGTGGCACTTGCTGTTTTTACGCCAGCAGTGTCCGGGTGCATTCATCCATCGAACGCTGCTGCGTCTCGCCATACAACTTCAATTCATCAATCGTCTTGCGCCCCAGGGCCTTCTCGAACTCGGCCTGGTTCGAATTGACCGCGTAGTGACTCTGCGCCGCGTCCCCCAGGTTCGACTGGAAAATCCCCGCCGCACTCACCGGCAGGAAATCCTCATACACCAACGGTTCGACATCCACATGGCCGGCGGCGACCAGTGCCTCCAGCGTGCGCGGTTGATCGGCCTGGCCGCGTGCTGCCAGGCCTTTTTCCGTGGCGAAGTAGCGGAAGTAGGCGAGGCCCTGTTCACGCATTTGCGCGTGGGTATCCGGGAAGGCCTGGAAGTGCTGCTCCATCAATTGCATGTAGCGCGCGGCATTGCCCTCGTTGGGGAACGCGCCCAGTTCGTCCCGCGCGGCATTCAGCAGTTGGTCGTACAGTGCGCGGCCTTTGGGCGTCAGCGCCACGCCACGCTGTTCGATTTCACCGAAGCGCGCGCTATGGCTGCCCTGGGCATCGATGAAAGCGATGGGTTCGTCGAGGGCCTTGAAGCTGGTCTGGCGCAACAGGATCGGGCACTGGCGGCGGGGTGGACCTTCGATCACGGCCTTGGGGGTGATGCCCTTGCCGGGCATGGCGGCCTGGACCTGATCGATGTCCAGGGTGCGCGGGGTCAGATGGTTGATGTGCGGGCCCTTGAAGGCCACCACATCGGCGATCAGGCGGTGCTGGTCGCTGAGTTGCTGGTACTGCGCGGCGGTCACGGTCGCGGTGTGGTGCCAGCGGAAGGTTTCCAGGGCCTGGCGCACAAACTCATCGGCATCCTCAGCAGTGAGGCCGCCGTCTTTCTCCGATTGCTCGATCAGCGCCAGGGCGCGGGGGGTGAAGATCGAGCGCTTGGCCAGGGCGGTTTCGGCAAACGCACGCAGCTCGGGATTTTCGATCAGCTCCAGGCGCAGCAGCGAGGTGAACACGCGAAACGGGCTGGTTTGCAGCGCGCGTTCATGCACGGCGCGGAAGGCGGTGGAGTGCACCGGTACGCCGGCGGGGGTCAGGTCGTAGTAGCCCACCGGCTGCATGCCCATCACCGCGAACAGGCGGCTGATGGTCGCCAGTTCCGCCGCAGTGCCCAGGCGGATGGCGCCATGGCGTTCCATGTCCAGGCGTTGGATCTCGCCGGTGCGTTGCAGCTGGTGCGCCAAGCCCGGTTCGGTGTCGAGTACGTGGGTGTTGGTCTCGGCGACCAGCTCCATCAGCGCGCCATACAGGGGAACTTCATCTCGGTACATGTCGGACATGGCCTTGGAAAAGCCCTTGCGGATCTCGTCGGGGCTGACATGTGCGGTGGTGTGCATAGAAAAATTCCTGATGGCGATGGAGATGGGTGGAGATGGGCGCGGCCTGTGCCTGGATTTTGTTGGGCTGTGGGCGGGCGTGCAAACGAAGAATCCTCTGGACTTCATTCTGCAAATGAATGAAATGACGTGAATATGACAAAAAACGGCGGCAGGAAAATTTCATTTTCCAGGCGCTTTTCTAAAGAAAGCTTCACGAGGTCCGCCCGGGCCAGCATGAAAGAATCGTCACGTTTGCAGAGCCCACGATGGGTTTGCACGCCAAGCACGATAAAAAAACATTCAGGGGCCGCAGTTAATGAAAATTTCTACACTGGCGTTGTCGATCACGGCCGCCGTTCTTGCGCAACAGGCTTACGCTGATGACTTCGGGCTCGGCTCGCTGGGCACGGGCAATGGCCACAGCGGCTTTCTCGAAGACAGCCATGCGTCCGTCAGTTCGCGGACCATGTACTACAGCGCGGATAACCGCTCGGGGACCAACAACGACTTGCGCGAAGCGGCAACCGCGCTGCGTTTCGACTACAAATCCGGTTTCACCCAAGGCACCGTTGGCCTGGGTTTTGACGTGATGGCCTTCGGCGCCCTGCGCCTGGACGGTGGCGATGGTCACGCCGCAGGCCCTGGCCTGGCGGGTAATGGCAACAGCTTCTTCCCGACCAGGAACAACGGCACCGAGCCGGCGGATGCCTTCGGTCGCGCGGCCGGCAACGTGAAGTTCCGCATTTCCCAGACCGAGTTGCATGTCGGGGGTGGTTTGGCGCCGGTGCTGCCGATCCTGGTCTCCAACGACAGCCGCGTGGCGCCGCAAACCTTTGACGGCGGCATCCTTACCTCCAGCGATATTCCCAACGTCACCTTCACCGGCGGCGAGCTGAACCGCGTCGAAGGCCGTGCCTCCAGCAACTCCACGGGCTTGAGCGTGGCCGGCGGTACGCGCGACAGCGACAGCTTCAAATTCGGTGGGGTGGACTACAAGCCGTTTGGTTCGTCCGACAACGCCATCGCGAAAAACCTGACGTTGCAGTACTACTACGCCCAGTTGCAGGACTTCTACAAACAGAACTACTTCGGCCTGGCCCACGTGCTGCCGCTGGGCAATGACCAGTCGTTCAAGACCGACCTGCGTTACTTCGACAGCAGCAGCGATGGCAGGAATGGCCAGAGTGGCTACCAGTTCAACAACAACGGCGGCTACGCCAAGCACGCGAACGAAGTGGACAACAAAACCTACAGTGCCGCGTTCACCTACCAACTGGGCGGCAGCAGCTTGATGCTCGGCCACATTGGCGTGGGTGACGATGGCGGCTTTGTGTGGGTCAACCAGGGCAGCCTCGCCGATCCGCACGCCCAAGGAGCCGGCGGCAGCGACTTCTACCTGTTCACCGATGCGGTGGTGGGCCAGTTCTCCCGGGCGGGCGAGCAGGTCAACTTCGGGCAGTACTCGTATGACTTCAAGGCCTACGTGCCGGGCCTGAAAGCGTCCGTGGCCTACCTGGACGGTACGGATATCAAGTCGAAGGTCGCCGGTGGCCCTGACCAGAAAGAAAACGAAACGGACTTGCGTCTGGACTACGTGGTGCAGGCCGGTCCTCTGAAAGGCTTCGGTACCACCTTGCGTACCGGTACCTATCACGGCAAAAACACCGGCACCGCCGACCAGGACCAGACCCGCCTGATCTTCAACTACACCTACGCCATCTTCTAAGTCTTCATGTGCACCCGGGCGTCATTGGGCTCTACACTGCTCCTCACCTGGTAGGCGATGGAGGACCCGATGACGGCCACACCCGACACCCGAATACTGGACACGATTGAAGGCCAACGCCTGGCGACGCAGGATGCCGAGCGTTGGCGCGAGTGGGGCCCCTACCTGAGCGAACGCCAATGGGGCACGGTGCGCGAAGACTACAGCGCCGACGGCGACGCCTGGGCTTACTTCCCTCATGAGCATGCGCGCAGCCGCGCCTATCGATGGGGCGAGGATGGCCTGGCCGGTTTCAGCGACAAAGCGCAACGCTGGTGCCTGGGCCTGGCCCTGTGGAACGAGCGCGACGCGATCCTCAAGGAGCGCCTGTTCGGCCTGAATAACGCCGAGGGCAACCACGGTGAAGACGTCAAGGAGCTGTACTTTTTCGTCGACGGTGTGCCCAGCCATGCCTACATGCGCATGCTCTACAAATACCCCCATGCCGCCTTTCCCTACGCCGACCTGATCGCCGAGAACGCCCGTCGCGGGCTGGGCGATGCCGAGTACGAGATCCTCGATACCGGCGTGTTCGAAGACAACCGCTACTGCGATATCAGCGTCGAATACGCCAAGCACCAGCCTGACGATATTTTCATGCGCGTCACCGTGCACAACCGTTCGCAGCAGCCGACGCGCCTGCAGGTGTTGCCGCAGGTGTGGGCGCGCAATGACTGGAGCTGGACCTTCGATGCGCCCAAGCCGCAGTTGAGGCTGGAGGGCGAACACGTGCTGGCCCGTCATCATGAACTGCCCGATCGGCAGCTCAGCGCCTGGGGCCAGGACGGCCTGGAATGGCTGTTCTGTGAGAACGAAAGCAACTTCCCGTTGCTCGACGGGCAACCGGCGCCGGGGCCGTTCAAGGACGGGATCAACGATTACGTGGTCGAAGGGCTGGACGCTGCGATTCGTCGCGACACCGGTACCAAGGTTGCCGCGCGCTTTATCCTTGAGCTGGCGGGGCTGCAAAGCAAAAGTCTTTACCTGCGCTTTGCGCCCGTTGATGCGCCCGAGGTCAGCGCGCGCAAACTGTTTGAACAGCGTCGCCAGGAAACCGATGACTTCTACGCCGCCTTGCAGCAAGGCATCGCCGATGACGACGCGCGCAATGTGCAGCGCCAGGCCCTGGCCGGCTTGCTGTGGTCCAAGCAGCTGTATTATTTCGATGTGAACCAGTGGCTCGACGGCGACCCGGCCCAGCCCGCGCCACCGCCCGAGCGCCTGCATATCCGCAATACCCATTGGCGGCACCTGTCCAACTTCGACATCCTCTCCATGCCCGACACCTGGGAATACCCGTGGTACGCCTCCTGGGACCAGGGTTTCCAGGCGGTGGCGTTTGCACTGATGGATCCTGGGTATGCCAAGCAACAGTTGTTATTGCTGGTGAAGGACCGCTTCATGCACCCCAACGGCCAACTGCCGGCCTACGAGTGGCGTTTCGACGACGCCAACCCACCGGTGCATGCCTGGGCCAGCTGGCGCGTGTATCAGCAGGACAAGGCGCTGACCGGTGTGGGCGATCTGGATTTCCTTGAGCGGATCTTTCACAAGCTGCTGCTGAATTTTTCCTGGTGGGTCAACCGCAAGGACGCCGAAGGCCGCAACCTGTTCCAGGGCGGTTTCCTGGGGCTGGACAATATCGCCTTGTTCGACCGTTCGGCCGACTTGCCGCCGGGTTATCAGCTCGATCAGGCCGACGGCACCGCCTGGGTGGCGGCGTATGCGCTGGACTTGATGCGCATCGGCCTGGAGCTGGCCAAGCGCAATGTCGTGTACGTCGATATTGCGGTGAAGTTTTTCGAGCACTTCCTGTACATCGCCGGCGCCATCAACCGTGTCGACGACAGCGCCGAAGGCCTGTGGGACGAGCAGGACCTGTTCTTCTATGACGTACTGCACCGTCCCGACGGCCAGAACGAGCCGGTGCGCCTGCGCTCCATCGTCGGCCTGATGCCGTTGTTTGCCGTGCTGGTGCTGGAACAGCGCGAACACGAAGGGCTGGCGGGGTTGCGTGAACGGCTGTTGGGTTTCATGCATCACCGGCCGGACCTGGCCAAGCTGGTGTCGCGCTGGAACGAACCGGGGCAGGGCAATCGCCTGTTACTCGCGCTGTTGCGTGGCGAACGCACCAAGGATCTGCTGCGGCGCATGCTCGATGATGACGAGTTTCTCTCGGCCTTTGGCGTGCGTTCCCTGTCCAAGGCGTTCGCCGAGCAGCCATTGGCGCTGAAGATGAATGGCGACACCCTGTGCGCCCGTTACCAGCCGGGGGAATCCGACTCGCGCTTGTACGGCGGCAACTCCAACTGGCGCGGGCCATTGTGGATGCCGGTGAACTACATGCTGATTGAATCGCTGCGCGAATTTCACCGCTATTACGCGGACAACTTCTCGGTGGAATACCCGACGGGCAGTGGGTATCTGGCATCGCTGGAGGAAGTGGCCGACAGCCTCAGTCAGCGGTTGACCCGCTTGTTTCTCCGGGATGAAAACGGTTCACGACCGTCGATGGCGGGGTATGCGCAGTTGGAGGCGGACCCGGCCAGTCGTGACCTGGTGTTGTTCCATGAATATTTCCATGGCGAGACGGGGCGGGGGTTGGGGGCTTCGCACCAGACCGGATGGAGTGCGTTGGTGGCGTTGCTGCTACAGCCCAAATGTGGGAGGGGGCGTGCCCCCGATAGCGGTGAATCAGTCAACTGATGAAGCGACTGACAAACCGCCATCGGGGGCAAGACCCCTCCCACAGGGATTCAGGGTTGCCCGTGAATCAGGAAGGGAACAGTTCGCTCAGCTTCATGGCCAGCATCATGTCGCCTTCGGTGCGCAGCTTGCCGCCCATGAAGGCCTGCATGCCGTCAGTGGAGCCGTCGACGATGCCTTCCAGGGTCTCGCTGTCCATGACCAGAGTCACCTGGGCGTCCGGGTTTTCGCCTTCTTGCAGTTCGCAGGTCTTGTCTTTGACCACCAGGGAAAAGTTCTTGGTGTCGTCGATACGGAAACCGAACACCAGGTCCAAGCCTTCAGCAGCGCTTGGGTTGAATTTGGCTTTCATTGCTTCTACAGCTTTGGCTACGTCAGTCATGGTTTCGATCCTTTTATGGTGAGTCCAGTGACCTTGGGGTCACGGTTGGCCGCACTTCATCGGAAGGTGATGAGTTGCGGCGCCTTCAACAGTTGCAAGTGGGTGTGACTGTTGAAGGAAGCCAGTGCCACCTCGCGACCGCGGAATTTCAGCTGGTTGAGCGAGGTGTTAACAATTTGCCAGTTCAGTTCGAAGGCCTGGGCGGCAGGCATCCGGGTAATCAGGTGGAGCAGGGCGGTGATGGTGCCGCCGGAGGTGAACACGGCGATCTTCTGCGTGTTGTCTGCCGCTTCAAGAATGCGTTGCAGGCCACCCTGGACGCGCTCCACGAAGCCCAGCCAGCTTTCCAGCCCTGGCGTGTCATAGGTGCCGGCCAGCCAGCGCTCGATGATCAGGGCGAAGATGCGTTGGAACTCGCTGCGGTTTTGCGCGGCGTTGCGCAGGATGTCCAGGGCTTCGGGTTCGGTGGTGAGCAGGTCAGGGAGCAGGGCGCGGATGATCGCGTCGGCGTCGAATTCGTTGAAGGCGCTGTCGGTTTCCAATGCAGGAACAGGCACGCCGAGGGTGTTGTATTGATCGAAGGCGGCAGTGGCCGTGTGTTGCTGGCGGCGCAGGTCGCCGGCTATGCAGCGGTCGAACACCAAGCCCATATCCGCCAGGTGGCGGCCGAGCACTTGCGCTTGTTCCACGCCAACGGGCGACAGCACGTCATAGTCGTCTGCACCGAAGGAGGCCTGGCCATGTCGAATCAAATAGATGCTGCCCACGTCCGTTTTCCCGGTACGTTGAAAGTCTGGCGAGGTTATGAGGATGCCAGGGAGCTGTCAATGAAAAAACATACGCTTGTTTTAAAACCTCGTTAGAGCGCGCATCTGCTGGCGGTTTGAGCACTGGCCGCCCGGCGATCCCGTCGGTATGCTTGGCCAATCCGCGCCTGGCGCCGTGCATTTTTAAGGAGACACATGGATTTTTTGGCTGAATACGCGAGCTTTCTGGCGAAGACCGTCACCCTGGTGGTCGCTATTCTGGTGGTCTTGATCAGCTTCGCGGCACTGCGCAGTAAAGGTCGCCGCAAAGCCGCCGGCCAACTGCAGGTCAGCAAGCTCAATGACTTCTATAAAGGCCTGCGCGAGCGCCTTGAGTCGAGCTTGCTCGACAAAGAGCAACTCAAGGCCCTGCGCAAGTCCGAAAGCAAAGCCGAAAAGAAGAACAGCAAGAAGAAACCCGAGGTCAAACCACGGGTGTTCGTGCTGGATTTCGACGGCGACATCAAGGCCTCGGCCACCGAGAGCCTGCGCCATGAAATCACCGCACTGCTGAGCCTGGCCACGCCCAAGGATGAAGTGGTGCTGCGCCTGGAAAGCGGCGGTGGCATGGTGCACAGCTACGGCCTGGCATCGTCGCAACTGGCGCGTATCCGCCAGGCTGGCGTACCGTTGACCGTGTGCATCGACAAGGTCGCGGCCAGCGGCGGCTACATGATGGCGTGCATCGGCGAGAAGATCATCAGCGCACCGTTTGCCATCCTCGGCTCCATAGGCGTGGTGGCGCAGTTGCCCAACGTCAACCGCCTGCTGAAAAAGCACGACATCGACTTTGAAGTGCTGACCGCCGGCGAGTACAAACGCACCCTCACGGTCTTTGGCGAAAACACCGAGAAGGGCCGCGAGAAGTTCCAGGAAGACCTGGATATCACCCATCAGCTGTTCAAGAACTTCGTCTCGCGTTATCGCCCACAGCTGGCGATTGACGACGTAGCGACCGGAGAAGTGTGGCTGGGTGTTGCCGCGCTGGATAAGCAACTGGTCGACGAACTGCAAACCAGCGACGAATACCTGGCCACCAAGGCCAAGACCGCCGAGGTGTTCCACCTGCACTATGCCGAGCGTAAAAGCCTGCAGGAACGGGTGGGCCTGGCGGCCAGCGGCTCTGTAGACCGCGTGCTGCTGACCTGGTGGAGCCGCCTGACCCAGCAACGGTTCTGGTAAGCCTCTTTGGGGTATAGGTAATACCTGTGGGAGGGGGCTTGCCCCCGATGGCGGTGGGTCAGTTACAGTTGTATTTACTGACACACCCTCATCGGGGGCAAGCCCCTTCCCACATTAGTTCGGTGTGGGAAGGGGCTTGCGCATCAGCCTCCCCACCACCAGCGCTCCGAGCAATCCCAATAACCCTGCCACCCACAACACCCTGCTGAACCCGTCCACAAACGCCTGCTGCGCCAGCGGTTGCACCACAGCCCGTGCGGGTTCCGGCAATAAGCCCATTGCCGCCGGCATATCCCCAGCCACTACCCGTGAAGCAATGCCCGCCACCTGCGCCTGCCATTGCGGGTCGATACTTGCGCGCAACAATTGCTCGCTGTGGCTGCTCAGCAGTGCCCCATACACACCAATCGCCAGCATGATCGCGCTGAACCGCATGGTGGTGCTCATGCCCGAGGCCATCCCTGCACGGTCCCGTGGCACGCAGGCCATGATGTTTTTCTGCGTATCGCCGTTGAGTAAACCCGCACCGGCCCCCGTGACCGCAATAGCCAATGCAAAGGGCAGGTAACCACCGATATTCACGGCCCAGGCGCTCAAAAGGTTGCCGCCGCCTACGAGGGCCAAGCCGGTTGCCATCATCGTTGCCGGCGCGAAGCGAGCCGACAGGCGTGCGCCGATTCGTGGGCATACCAGCATGGTCAAGGCGAACGGCAGCATGCCCAGGCCCGAGATAATCGCGGAGAAGCCCAGGCCGTTCTGCAGATAGAACGGCAGTAACGTCATCATCACTTGGGCGCAGCCGGCATAGGCAAACATCCCGAGCAAGGCGCCGATAAAGCGCGGGTGGCGAAACAGTTGCAGGTCCACCATGGGCCGCTGCTGCACACGTTCGACCCCTATAAATACACCCAGCAACACCGCGCCGCCGATCAGGCGCACATAGGTCAGCGGGTTATCCCAGCCGATGCGGTTGGCCTCGATCAGGCCCCAGATCAAGCACAACAGGCTCGCGCTGAAGGCCAGGCTGCCCCACGGGTCGAGGCGGGCGGATTGGGTATCGCGGGATTCCGGAATCGCGCGCAGTACCAAGGCCATCAGCGCCAGGCCCACGGGCAGGTTGAGGTAGAAAATCCAGCGCCAACCCAGGTACTCGGTGATCAACCCGCCCAGGGTCGGCGCGGCCGTCATCGCCACGCCCATGCAGGCACCCCAGAATGCCCAGGCTTTGGCCCGCTCCACTTCATCGTGGAAGGTGTGGCCAATGGAGGCCAGGGCTGACGTGAGCAATAACGCTGCGCCGACGCCCTTTATCGCGCGGGCGATATCCAGCCACAACGCACTCGGCGCCGCCCCGCAGCCGAGGGAGGCGAGGATAAAAATACTCAGGCCCCAGACCAGGGATTTCTTGCGCCCGAACCGGTCGGCAACGCTCCCGGCCGGCAGCAACAAGGCGGCAAACGCCAGCATATAGGCGCTGACCACCCATTCGATATCGGCAAAGTTAGCCCCCAGGTCGCGAGCGATGCTCGGCAGCGTCACGGCGACGATATTGGTGTCGAGCACGATCAGCGAGCAAACGCCGGACGCGGTCAGCAACGTCAGGCGTGGGCTGACCCGGCTCATGATTGAATTACCTTGCAGGCAATAGGAGGAATACGGTTGACGCACATCGCAAAGGCTCTCTAGTGTTGAAGTGCTTCGAGCTTATCCCCGGCTGCTGCTGACATTGTTAGCCCGTGTGGAGCACTTCATTACCTTTGAGCTAATCCTGTTATGGACATCCGCCATTTTCGCTACTTCCTGGCCGTGGCCAGGCAGCGCAACTTCACCCGCGCCGCCGAGCAGTTGGGGATCGCGCCGCCGACCCTGAGCCGGCAGATCCAGGACATGGAAACCAGCCTGGGCACTCGCCTGTTTATCCGCCGGCAACGCGAAGTCAGCCTCACCGAAGCCGGCGCGGCCTTGCTGATCGAGGCCGAAGCTACCGTGCGCCAGTTCGAATTCGCCCAACGTCATGCCCAGCGCGCCGGGCGTGGCGAGATCGGCCATATCGAATTGGGTTATGTGGCCTCGGCGGTGTACTCCGGGCTGTTGCAACGGCAGATGCAGGGGTTCAGCCAGGCGTTTCCTGACGTGAGCGTGACTGTGCGCGAATGCGCCATGGCCACGTTGCCTAGCGCGGTGGCGGATGGGCGCTACGACATCGGCTACATCCGCTCGCCGATGACCTTGCCCGAGGGCCTGGAGGCGGTGCGCCTGGACAGCGAAGGTTTTGTCTTGGCGCTGCCCCAGGATTCCTGGTTGTTGGGGCTCGCGGCCATTGGCTGCGAACACCTGCAAAACGAGACATTTATTTTGCCGGAGCAAATCAGCGGCACCTTGCATGTCGCCGCGCAAGGCGGTTATGCCCCGCGCCTGGGGCCACAGCCGGGCGGGCTGGTCGCGGTGGTGGCGCTGGTGTCGATGGGGCAGGGCGTGGCGGTAGTGCCCGCGTCAATGGTCGGGCATGTGCAGTTGCCGGGCGTGGTGTACCGCAGCATTCAGGGCAGCGATGCATCGTCGTGGTTGTCGCTGATTCACCGGCGCTTCGAGAAAGCGCCGGCGGTGGCGCGGTATATCCAGCAGGTCAAGCACTCAGGCGTGGCTGCACCGAATCTGCCAGGCGCGTAAGGATCAGGCAGCACGACACCGCCCCCGCATCCAGCACGCCCAGTGAGCGCTCGCCCAGGCGACTGGCGCGGCCGATCTTCGCCACCAGGTCCTTGGTGGAGTCGCGTCCCTGGGAGGCGGCGGTTTTCATCGCGTCCAGTGCATCGGTGAACGACGCCCCCGAGGCGTGTGCGCGTTCAAACGCTTCCACCGCCGGGATCAACGTATCCATCAGGCACTTGTCGCCCACACCCGCTTCGGTAATGTCCTGCAACGAGGTCAGGCCGCCGCGCAGCAGGTGGGCGAAGGTGGCCGCGTCGATGTCGTCACGGCCGCGCACTTCGTCGGCCATGCCGATAAACAGACTGCCATACAGCGGCCCCATGGAGCCGCCGATGCCTTCCATCAGGCTCAGGGTCAGTTCATCCAGGGCCTCGGCGAGGGTCAGTTGGCGGCCTTCGATAGTGCGCCCGCAATGGGCAAAGCCCTTGGCCATGTTGATGCCATGGTCGCCGTCGCCAATCGCGCCGTCGACTTCGCTGAGGTATTCACGGTTGGCCACGATCACGCTGACCAGGTCGGTGACGATGGCGCTGCCGTCGTGGCTGGAAAAATGTTGGCTCATGGTTCAGTCCGCCTGGGTCATGCCGATGGAGCGGCAGGGTTGGTCGATCAGGGATTTGAGCTCCGCGTCGAGGCCGAGCAGGGTCAGGGTCACGCCCATCATTTCCAGAGAGGTGAAGTAGTTGCCGACGTAGCAACGGTGAATCTTCAAGCCCTTGGCGTTGAGTTGGCGTTCCACCTCGGCGTAGAAAATATACAGCTCCATCACCGGCGTGGCGCCGAGACCGGAGACCAGCACCACCACGCTGTCGTCCTGGCTGAAGTCGCGGTCGGCGAGGATCGGCGCGAGCATGCGCTCGGCCATGGCGGCGGCGGATTCGATCGGGACAACCTCAATGCCCGGTTCGCCGTGATGGCCGATGCCCAATTCCATCTGGCCGTCGGCGATCTGGAAGTTCGGCTTGCCTACGGCGGCAATAGTGCAGGGCGTGAGGCCGATGCCAATCGAGCGGCAGTGGTCGACGGTTTTCTGCGCGACGCGAATCACGCCCTCCAGGTCGTAGTGCTGGGCGGCCGCGGCACCGCCGATCTTCCACATGAAGATTTCCCCGGCCACGCCACGGCGCTTGGCGATCTCGGCCTTGGGAGCGGAAGCCACATCGTCGTTGGCGACCACGGTGCGGATGCGCATGTCTTTGCTGGCGGCCATTTTCATCGCCAGCTTCACATTCATATTATCGCCGGCATAGTTGCCGTACAGGCAGGCCACGCCGGCGCCCTGGTCGGCGGCGCGGAAGGCGTCGAAAAAGCTCTTGGCGGTGGGCGAGGAAAACACTTCGCCGACGGCCACGGCATCGACCAGACCGGGGCCGACATAGCCGAGAAACGCCGGCTCATGGCCGGAACCTCCGCCCGTGACAATGCCGACTCGGCCTGGCCCGGAAGGCCTGGTCTTGACGATCACCCGTGGGTTGCTTTCGTATTGGCGCAGTTCGGGGTGCGCGACCAGGATGCCGCGCAGCATGTCCTCGACCACTTGGTCCGGATCGTTGATGACTCGATTCATAACGCGGGTTCCTGTGTTCTTTTTGTAGGCGCGAGCTTGCTCGCGAAAAACGTGAAGACACCGCGTTTACTCAGAAGCCCCGCGTTATCGTTGTCGACCTTCGCGAGCAAGCTCGGCTCCTACAGTAAAAGCGGTTGTGTGTTCCTAGGGTTCGAGTACAACCTTGAGCGACTTGTCGCCACGCTCCATCACCGCAAACGCTTCCTTGAAGTCCGCCAGGGCGAACTTGTGAGTCACCACATCACGCATATCAATCTTGCGGTTGCCGATAAAGTCGATGGCCCTCGGGTACATGTAGGGCCCCAGGTGCGAGCCGAGGATGTCCAGTTCCTTGCGGTCGCCGATGATCGACCAGTCCACCGTCGCCTCGTCGTTGAATACGCTGAACTCCACGAAGCGCCCCAGCTTGCGCAGCATCGCCAGGCCCTGGTTCACCGCCTTGTGGTGCCCCGTCGCTTCGATATAGATGTCGCAGCCGTAGCCGTCGGTGATCGCGCGGATGTTGGCCATGACGTCCACTTCGGCCGGGTTCCACACTTCGTCGGCGCCCATGCGCAGGGCGAGGGCGGCGCGTTCGGGTTTCATGTCGAGCACGATGAGTTTTTTCGGGTTGCGCAAACGCACGGCACCGATGATGCCCAGGCCCAGGGTGCCGGCGCCGGCGACCACCACGACGTCGTCATGGTCGACGTTGGCTCGCTCCGCTGCATGCAGTGAGCAGGCCAGGGGTTCGATCAGGATCGCTTCGTCGGGGGCGATGGATTCCGGCACTGTGTGAATGATGCCTTCCTTGGTGAAGATCATGTACTGGGCCATGGCGCCCTGCACATTGTTCTGGAAGCCATACAGGTCGTGTTTCTGGCACATCCAGTACTGGCCGTGGTTGCAGAAGCGGCAGCCCCAGCACGGCACGATCTGCTCCGAGATCACCCGGTCACCGACCTTCACGCCGCGCTTTTCCGCGCCTGGCCCCAGGGCAACCACACGACAGACGAACTCATGGCCGGGGATCATCGGCGGCTTGACGTAGCGCGGTTGCTCGGCATCGCCCCAGAACGACGGTGCGCCGCGATAGGTCTTGATGTCGCCCATGCAAATGCCGCACAACTCGACCTTGGTGAGGATTTCATCGGGGCCGGGCGTGGGCACGTCGACGGTTTCCAGGCGATAGTCTTCCGGGCCGTGGCAGACCACGGCCTGCATGGTTTTCGGGATGACCGGGAAGAGTTGTTCGGGTGTGCGTTCGGTGACGGTGGACATGACAAAACCTCACGACAGATAAATGAATTACTGAATGCTGTAGCCGCCGTCGATCACCATGTTGGCGCCGGTGATCATCTGCGCGGCATCGCTGAGCAGGTACAGCGCCAGCCCGGCGATTTCCTCCGGCTGCGCAAAGCGGCCCGCCGGGATCTGCAATTTGGCCCGCTCGCCGACTTCACCGGCCCAGGCCTTCTTGCCCAGCGCGGTCTCGACGATGGTGGGGGAGATGGCATTGACGTTGATGTGCGGCGCCCATTCCATGGCCAGCACCTTGGTCATGCCGACAATGGCCGCCTTGCTCGCGCAGTAGGCGACGTGGCGGTCGAGGCCGATCACCGCGGCCTGGGAGGCGAGGTTGACGATGCGCCCGCTGCCCTGGGCCAGCATGTGCCGCGCGCAGGCCTGGGCCACGAAAAAGCTGGCCTTGAGGTTGATGTCCAGGGTGGTGTCCCAGGCGCTTTCGCTGACATCTACGGCCTTGTCCAGCAGGGCCACGCCGGCGCTGTTGATCAGGTAGTCCAGGCGTTGGAAGTGTTCGAAGACCTGATCGATGGTGTGTTGCACCTGGTTGATCTGGCTGAGGTCGACGGTAATGCCCAGATGCCCGGCACCCAGGCTTGCTGCCACTTCAACCACCGCCGGGTCGCGGTCGAGCAAGGCCACGCGGGCGCCGCGCTGCACCAGCAGGCTGGCGCAGGCCAGGCCGATACCGGCGGCACCACCGGTGATCACCGCGCAATGGCCGCTGAGGTCGAAGGCTTGGTTCCAGAATCCAGGCATTTACATGACTCCATTTTCGAAAACAGTGAAGATCTCGGGTGGGAGGGGGCTTGCCCTCTCCCACACTTGACTGTATTTCAAGCCAATGATTACTTACCGCCACTGACCTGTTTGTACAGCGCATCGGCGTTGGCGTTACTCACTGGCACCCACGGCAGGATGTAGGTCTTGGCCGTGCCATCACCCCATTTCACGTCCTTGGCATAGCGCTCCCAGATCACCGACTGCGGCGTGTAGTCCTTGCCGGCCAGTGCGCGCAGGGCCACGTCCAGCGCACCTTGGGACTGAGCCTGGGCGTCCTGGAGGAAGGTGGTGACTTCGTCTTTTTTCGCCGCCTGGATCGCGTCCGGCATGCCGTCAATGGAAGTGACAGGCACATCTTTGGACGTCAGGCCGTGGGATTTGAGGGCCTGCACGGCGCCGAGGGCCATGTCGTCGTTCTGTGCGATCACGCCGTTGATGCCTTTGGGGTGGGCGTTCAGCCAGTCTTCGGTCAGCGCCAGGGCCTGGGCGCGGTCCCAGTTGGCGGTCTTCTTCTCGATAATCTTGATGTCTGGGTGCTTGCCCAGCACTTCCAGCTCGCCTTTTTCGCGGTCGATCTGCGCCGACTGGCCAATCGGGCCCTGGATGATCACCACATTGCCCTTGCCGTTGAGCTTGTCGACCATGGCCTGGGCCTGCAGGCGGCCGCCTTCGACGTCATCGTTACCGACGTAGGGCACCGAGGCGTCGGCGACTTTGGTGTTGGAGGCGATCACTACCACGTCGTTGCTCATGGCTTGCTTGACCGTGCCGACGCCAGCCTTGGTGTCGATCGGCACGAACAGGATCGCGTCGTAGCGCTGAGTCACCATGTTTTCGATCTGGTTGTTCTGGGTCAGGGCGTCGTAGTTGCCATCGAACACCGTCAACTGCACGGTGCCGTCCTTGACCGCCGGGTGTTCCTTAAGCTCGCGAACCCAGTTCTGCATGAACTGGCCCTTGAGGCCGTAGACGGCCGCGCCGACTTTGTAGGTCTTGCCATCGGCAGCCATTGCGATACTGCCGGCGAGCAGGGAGAGAGCCGCCGCGGCGGCCAGGGTGGTACCAAGTTTCATGGGGGGAACTCCGGTTATTGTTGTAGTGGTCGTTCTCTAGCGTTTTTTCTTGCGCCACACGTCGATCAGTACTGCAAACACGATGATCAGGCCCTTGGCGACCTGCTGGTAATAGGAGGACACGCCGAGCAGGTTCAGGCCGTTGTTGATCACGCCGATCAACAGCGCGCCGAACAGCGTGCCGACAATGCTGCCGGTGCCGCCCGACAGGCTGGTGCCGCCGATGACCACGGCGGCAATCGCGTCCAGCTCATAGGACGCCCCGGCCTGGGGCAGGGCGGAGGTGGTGCGTGCCGACAACACCACGCCCGCCAGCCCGGCGAGCAGGCCGGACACCACGTACACCGAAAACATCACCTTGCGCACGCCGATCCCGGAGGTGCGCGCGCTTTTTTCATTGCCGCCCACCGCGTACACGTAGCGACCGTAGGTGGTGTAGCGCAGCACCATCCAGAAGATCAGCGCGACCACGGCGAAGATGATGATCGGCACGCCAATCGGGCCGATCTTGCCGATGCCCAGGGCCAGGTAGGCGTCGGGCAGGTCGGTGATCGGGCTGCCGTCGTTGAGGATGAAGGTCATGCCGCGCGCAATGCTGAGCATGCCGAGGGTGGCCACGAACGGTGGGATCGACAGGTTGGCGACCATAAAGCCGTTGACCACGCCGAGCATCGCCCCGGCAAACATCCCCGCACTCACCGCCGCCAGCAGCCCGTAGCCCTGGGTCGCGACCATGGCGCTGCACAACCCGGCAAAGGCCAGGATCGAGCCGACGGAGAGGTCGATGCCCTTGGTCAGGATCACGTAGGTCATGCCCACCGCGAGGATGCCGTTGATGGAGGTCTGGCGCAGGATGTCCATCCAGTTGCGCCAGGTCATGAAGTACTCGCTGGAAAACGCCATCACCACGCACAGCAGGATAAACACCAGCGGCAGGCCGAAACGGTCGAGGGACAGGCGCAGGCGGTTGCGTGGCGCTGTTGTGATAGGGGCGGCAATGGTTTTGGCATTCATGAGGCAAGACTCAACAAGGCTTCCTGGGAAAGGGCGGTGTCGGTGCTGATGGTCACCAGGCGGCCGCCCTTGAATACGGCGATGCGATCACTCAGGTGCAACAGTTCCGGGGCTTCGGATGACACCACGATGGCCGCGCCACCGGCGCGCACGAATTGATCCAGCAGGTGGTAGATCTCCTGCTTGGCGCCCTCATCGATCCCCCGGGTCGGCTCATCGCAGAGCAGGCATACCGGTTCGGTCGACAGGCATTTGGCGAGCACCACTTTCTGTTGGTTGCCGCCGCTCATGGACGCCACCGGCAGTTCCAGTGAGGTGGTTTTGATCTGCAGGCGCTTGACCATGTCCTGGGCCAGCTGGGTTTCCTTGCGCGCATTGATCAGCGACCAGCTCGACAGGCGCTTGTAGGCCGACAGCGCAATGTTGGAAAGAATGCTGCCGGTAAGCACCAGGCCGCTGTCCTTGCGGTCTTCGGTGACCAGCGACATGCCGGCATTGATGCTCTCCTTGGGCAGGCCGATGGGCATGGGCTTGCCTTGCAGGGTGACGCTGCCGGAGTCCGCCTCGGTCAGGCCATAGATGCAGTTGAGGAATTCACTGCGACCCGAGCCCATCAGGCCGTAAATACCGAGGATTTCACCCTGGCGCAGTTGCAGGCTGATGTCGTGGAACTCGCCGGCGCGGCTGAGGCTGTCGACTTGCAGGCAGGTGTCGGCGGCGCATTCACGGCCGACCTTGTGGTCGATGCGGGTCAGTTCCTGGCCGACGATGCCGCGCACCAGATGGTCGCGGTCGATATCGGCCATGCGTCCGCTTTCCACAAAGGCACCGTCGCGGAAGATGCTGTAGTCGTCGGCGATCTGCGCCAGTTCGCTCAAGCGGTGCGACACATACACAATGCCGGCGCCGCGCGCGGTGAGACGGCGGATCGCCTTGAACAGGGTTTCGGCTTCGCGCTCGCCAATGGCCGAGGTGGGCTCGTCCATGATCATCACCTGGCAGTCATGGCTGAACGCCTTGGCGATTTCCACCAATTGGATCTGCGCCACGCTAAGGCGGTGCATGGGGCTGGTGGCGTCGACCTCGAATTCCAGGCTTTCCAGCAGCTCGCGGGTGCGGCGGTTCAAGGCCTTGTTGTCGACGATGCAGCCGGCGCGGCGCGGTTCGCGGCCCAGCCAGATGTTTTCGGCGACGGTCATGTAGGGGATCGGTTCCAGTTCCTGGGTGATCATCGCGATCCCCGCCGCGAGGGCTTCGCTGGGGCGGTTGAACTGTACGGGGGTGCCGTTGAGCAGAATGCTGCCGGCATCACGCGGGGTAATGCCCATCAGGATGCTCAGGAAAGTCGACTTGCCTGCGCCATTGCCGCCGCACAGGGCGTGGACGCTGCCGGCCCGCAGAGAGAGGCGCCCGTCACGCAGGGCAGGGATCCCGGCGTAAGCCTTGGCGACGTGTTCAGCCTGGAGCAGTAATGGCGTGGCCATCGGCGTGTCCTCGTGCTGTGAATTCTTATTAGGTCGCACAGTCATGTTTCGCTGTGATCATATGTGTATCAAATGAAATTCTGATCAGTCAATCTCTTTCATGTAAATGGTGTGATTCTGATCTTTTACGCCAATTATCCTTTTTTAGACGGCTTTGACTGGCAGGTCAGTTAAATCATGCTTGACAGGAAGGGGGTAAAGCCCGCGAAATGAATGAGAGAAATTTCATTGATTGATCAATTGATCAGTCGTAAGCACGACCTCGGCAGCGGAGCCAGACGCCATGAACACACCTTTCCCGGTGGCTATCGGATGCGATGAAGCGGGTTTTGAGCTCAAGGAGCTGTTAAAGCGCCATATCGAGGCGCTGGGCTATCCGGTGACCGACTTCGGCACCCATTCCACCGCGCCGGTGTTGTACCCGGACATCGCCCTGGCCGTGGCCACCGCCATCAACGCGGGGCAGCAGCGCCTGGGCGTGCTGGTGTGCGGCACGGGGATTGGCATGGCGATTTCGGCCAACAAGGTGCTGGGGATCCGTGCGGCCCAGGCCCATGACACTTACTCGGCAGAGCGGGCGCGCAAGAGTAACGATGCGCAGATCCTGTCGATCGGCGCGCGGGTGATCGGCGCCGAACTGGCGAAAAGCATCGTCAAGTCGTTCCTTGAGTCGGAGTTCGAGGCGGCCCGTTCCGGGGCCAAGGTCGAGCGCATCAATGCGATCGAGCGCGATGGGCATCAATAGTGGACGTAGCAGGGCAAGAGTCGGGAGAATGCGCCTTTGACGCCGAAACGGAAGCCCGTCCCCATGAGTGACAGTACCCAGCGCATGGCCAGCGATATTGATCAGATGACTGAAGTGGCGATGCTCTATTACCTCGAGAACGTCACTCAGGAAGCCATCGCCAAGCGCTTCGACCTGTCGCGGGCAAAAGTCAGCCGATTGCTCAAGCGCGCGCGGGATGAAGGCATTGTCGAGGTGCGCGTTTTGCAGCATCCGGCGATGAATAACGAGCTGGAACAGGCGCTGGTGGCGCGCTTCAAGCTGGATCGCGCGTTGATCGCAGTCGATCACAGTGATCCCGATACCCAGCGCTCGGCCGTCGCCAGCCTGGTGGCCAACTACCTGAACAAGACCTTGAGCGACGGCATGATCGTCGCCGTCGGCATGGGCCGCAATGTCGGTGCCGTGGCCGATAACGTGTTCCTGCCGGTGACGCGCAACTGCACATTTGTCTGCGCCATTGGCGGTTCGCTCAAGGCCGGCGAATACATGAACCCCGATCACATCTGCCGGCGCCTGGCCCTGCGTTTTGGCGGCGAGAGTGAAAGCCTGTACGCCCCGGCCCTGGTGGCCAACCCGGAGCTGCGCGGGGTGTTGATCAATAACGATACGGTGCGCTCCACTCTCGACCGCGCGCGGCGGGCAGACATGGCGCTGATCGGCATCGGTGACATGAGCGAAAACAGCAACATGGTGCGCATGGGCTGGTTCTCTCCCCAGGAGATTGCCCAGGCGCGCCTATCCGGCACCGTGGGCGACATGATGGGCTATGACTTCATCGATATTCACGGCCAGCCAGCGGTCAACGCGATTCAGGGGCGGGTGATCGGGTTGACGGTGCAGGAGTTGTTTCGCATCCCGGACGTGGTGGCGATTGCCAGTGAGAACACCAAGGCGGCGGCGACGTTGGGGGCGTTGCGGTCGGGGGTGATCAATACCCTCGCAACCACCGTCACTAATGCCCACACCATCCTCGCGCTGGACGATGCAACCCGTAAGACCTGACACGCCAGTGCTCAAGTGTGGGAGGGGCAAGCCTCCTCCCACATGATTTTGTGTGGGGTTCGAAGACAGGTTTTGTAATACTTTTGCGTTGTGGGACATTTGTGTTTCGACTGTACGATTCAAGTCCTTTTGTTATTTCAGGACGTGCATGAACATCCTCTTGGAGCCTCCCGGTCGTCTTTCCCCAAGACATTTGCTGCCGCTGTTCCCGCTGAAACATCCCGTATTCCGACTGCTAGCCTTGTCCCGGTCCACCGATCGTGCGTTGCCGTGTCCGGCATTCTGAAACCTGTAAAGAGACTTATATAAATGGAATGGTTAGCGGATCCAACGGCCTGGCTCGGCCTGTTGACCTTGATTGTGCTGGAACTGGTGCTGGGCATCGACAACCTGGTGTTTATTGCGATCCTGGCGGACAAGCTGCCACCGGAGCAGCGTGACCGTGCGCGGTTGATCGGTTTGTCCCTGGCGCTGCTGATGCGCCTGGGCCTCCTGGCGAGTATTTCCTGGTTGGTGACCCTCACCCAGCCGCTGTTCGAGGTGTTCGACAAGAGCTTCTCCGGGCGTGACCTGATCATGCTGTTCGGCGGTGTGTTCCTGTTGTTCAAGGCCACCATGGAACTGCACGAACGCCTGGAAGGTCATGTGGCCCAGCGCACCGGCAATGTGGCGTACGCCATGTTCTGGCCGATCGTGGCGCAGATCGTGGTGCTCGACGCGGTGTTCTCCCTGGATGCGGTGATTACTGCCGTGGGCATGGTCGATGAGTTGGCGGTGATGATGATCGCGGTGATCATTTCCATCGGCCTGATGATCGTGGCGAGCAAGCCGCTTACGCGCTTCGTCAACGCCCACCCGACGGTGATCATGCTGTGCCTGGGCTTCCTGATGATGATCGGTTTTGCCCTGACCGCCGAGGGCCTGGGTTTCCATATTCCGAAGGGCTACCTGTACGCGGCGATTGGTTTCTCGATCCTGATCGAAGTGTTCAACCAGATTGCCCGCGCGCGTCGCAAGAAATCTGCGCAGGGTGTGTTGCCGGTGCGTGAGCGGACGGCCCATGCGGTGATGCGCTTGCTCGGCGGCCGCAGCCTGGCGGTGGAAGAGGTGGGCGAAGACGTGGCGGACCTGTTGGGCGAGACGGATGCTGCGCAAGGGCCGCTATTCGACCGACGTGAACGGGTGATGATCAGCGGTGTGCTGCAACTGGCCGAGCGGCCGATTCGCACCTTGATGACGCCGCGGGCCAACGTCGACTTTATCGACCTGGCTGACGATCCCGACACGATTCGTCTGAAACTGATGCATTCGTCTTATTCGCGCCTGCCGTTGATCCGCAATGGCGCGGTGGATGAGCCGCTGGGCTTTGTGCACAAGAAAGAACTGCTCAAGGAATACCTGGCCGGCAACGAGCCGAACCTGGAGCACCTCGCGCGTCGGGCGATCAACCTGCTGGAAAGCTTCTCGATCCTCAATGCCCTGGAGCAGATGCGCCAGGAATCGACCCATATCGCCTTCGTGATCAACGAGTTCGGTGACTTCATGGGCGTATTGAGCATGACCGACATTCTTGAATCCATCGCCGGTGAATTGCCGGATGCCAGTGAGATCGAAGGGCCGGATATTGTCGAGGAAGGCGCTGGCTTCCGTGCCAATGGCGGCTTGAACCTCACCCAGATTCGTCAGCGCACCGGCTTCAAGGCTGTCGCGACCGAGGATTACCAGACCCTGGCTGGCTTGGTCATGAGCCTGCTCGACCGCCTGCCGATGGTGGGCGATAGCCTGGAGCATGAGGGCTGGCGCCTGACGGTGGCAGCGGTGGAGGAGCGGCGGGTGACGCAGGTGTTATTGCACCCTTGCGGCGTGCATAGCGCCTGAAGGTATCTTCCACAAACTGCGCTTGCTGCTCTTCCGGTCCGAAACCTTTGAATGTTTCCTTCAAGGTGCCGTTCTGGAAGATCAGCAGCGTCGGGGTGCCTGTAACCTCTGGGTGCCTCGGTGTTTTCGCGCAATCGAGTACCATGCTCACCACTGATCGATACCGGGCTGCGATCAGTTCAAACAGCGGCCCGGCTACTCCGCAGGCCGGGCAGTGATCTGAGACAAACAGCATGAACACCGGGCGCGAAGTGCTCAGCGCGCGCCGGTAGTCTTCTGCATTGGCAATGGTTGCTGTGGCAATCCCCATGATCATCTCCCTTTGAGCCGAACAGGCTTTCGCCAACGCTAAGCTGGGGGACCACTACCGTCTACTGTCAACCTTCACAGGTCCGCATCACGCTCCGCACGTTCCCGGGCCTTGCGCGCCTGGCTCGCGCACTTGCGATATTCCTCATTGTCACGGGACGCCTTGGCGCGGCGATAGCCATGGTGATTCTGGCTGGTGTAGTTGGTGTCGAACGCTGCTTTGAGCTTGCGCAGTTCTTCTTTGCATTCGCGGCGGTCGTTGCTGGCCTGCGCGCTGCCGGCCGCCAGAAAACACAGCAAAACCAGGGTGAGACTGAACTTCATCGGAGTGCGGTCCTTGTCATGAGGCGTGTGCCAAAGGCTAGTCCAGCACCGCGGATTTTCCATGGGAGGGTGCACCGCCGATGTGCGTAGTAACGGGGCGGTGACGCACTTGAATCGTGCTGTCACCCTCATGTGAGGCCTTGGGTAGCAATCTGCCTGCAAGTGCTGGCGCAACGCCGCATCTCACGTCGCGATTTATCTGTCTGATTACTAAGCGTTTTATCGTAGTCATAGGTTTCACTCGGTGCGTGTGGCACACTTTCTGCTGTCTGTTCCGTTGTTACATACTAAGTTCCGGTATAGCGGAATACACAACTCCTGGAGTGCTTGTCATGCATCACCGACCTTCCGTGTTTAAAGCGTGTGTTTTTCTCTTCGCCGCATCGGCTTCCCTCGCAGGCATCGTGCAGGCGGCGGACAGCAAGCTCGATGATGTGCTCAAGCGTGGGCACCTGATCGTGGGTACAGGTAGTACCAATGCGCCGTGGCACTTCCAGGGAGCGGATGGCAAGTTGCAGGGGTTTGATATCGACATCGGCCGCATCGTGGCCAAGGGCTTGTTCAACGACCCGAGCAAGGTCGAGTTTGTGGTGCAGTCCTCCGACGCACGCATTCCCAACCTGCTGACCGACAAGGTCGACATGAGCTGCCAGTTCATCACCGTCACCGCCAGCCGCGCGCAGCAAGTGGCGTTCACGCTGCCGTACTACCGCGAAGGCGTGGGCCTGTTGCTGCCGAACAACAGTAAGTACAAGGAAATCGAAGACCTGCAGGCGGCGGGCGATGGCGTCACCGTGGCCGTGCTGCAGAACGTGTATGCCGAAGAACTGGTGCACCAGGCGCTGCCCAAGGCCAAGGTCGACCAGTACGACAGCGTCGACCTGATGTACCAGGCCGTGAACTCCGGTCGCGCCGATGCCGCCGCCACCGACCAGTCCTCGGTCAAGTACCTGATGGTGCAGAACCCCGGCCGCTACCGCAGCCCGGCCTATGCCTGGAGCCCGCAGACCTACGCGTGTGCGGTCAAGCGTGGCGACCAGGACTGGCTGAACTTCGTCAACACCGCACTGCATGAAGCCATGACCGGTGTGGAGTTCCCCACCTACAAGGCGTCGTTCAAGCAGTGGTTCGGTGTGGACCTGCCGGAACCTGCGATTGGTTTCCCCGTCGAGTTCAAGTGATTCGTGAAAACCGGGGCGCCGCCAACGGCGCCCCCATCAGGTACTGCTGACCATGAACTATCAGTTGAACTTTGCCGCCGTATGGCGTGATTTCGACACCTTGCTGGCGGGGCTCGGCCTGGGCCTGCAACTGGCATTGCTGTCGATCGCCATCGGTTGCGTGATCGGCCTGTTGATGGCGTTTGCCATGCTGTCCAAACACCGCGCGTTGCGCATCCTGGCCTCGGTGTATGTGACGGTGATCCGCAATACGCCGATCCTGGTGCTGATCCTGTTGATCTACTTCGCCTTGCCCAGCCTCGGCATCCGCCTGGACAAGATTCCGTCGTTCATCATCACCTTGTCCTTGTACGCCGGCGCCTACCTGACCGAAGTGTTCCGCGCCGGGCTGTTGAATATTCCCAAGGGCTTGCGCGAGGCCGGCTTGGCCATCGGCCTCGGCGAATGGCGGATCCGCGCGTATATCACCGTGCCGGTGATGCTGCGCAACGTACTGCCTGCGCTGTCGAACAACTTTATCTCGCTGTTCAAGGACACCTCCCTGGCCGCCGCCATCGCGGTGCCCGAGCTGACCTATTACGCCCGCAAGATCAACGTCGAAAGCTACCGGGTGATTGAAACCTGGCTGGTCACGACCGCGCTCTACGTGGCGGCCTGTTATCTCATCGCCATGCTGCTCCGTTACCTGGAACAGCGTCTGGCGATCCGTCGTTAAGGAGGGTTTCCATGTACGAGTCCCCCAGCTGGCTGCATGAGTTGTGGATCGCCCGGGATACGCTCTGGGCGGGGTTTCAGACCAGCATTTACTGCTCGGCGCTGGCAATTATCTTTGGCACCCTGATTGGCATATTCGTCGGGCTGGTGTTGACCTACGGCAGATTCTGGATGCGTGCGCCGTTTCGCCTGTATGTCGACCTGATCCGTGGCACCCCGGTGTTTGTGCTGGTGCTGGCGTGTTTCTACATGCTGCCGGCGCTCGGCTGGAAAATCAGCGCGTTCCAGGCCGGCGCCGTCGGGCTTACGCTGTTCTGCGGCTCCCACGTCGCGGAAATCGTGCGCGGTGCGCTGCAAGCCATTCCCCGTGGTCAACTGGAAGCCGGCAAGGCGATAGGCCTGACGTTCCGGCAGTCCCTGGCCTACGTGCTGTTGCCCCAGGCGCTGCGGCAGATCCTGCCGACCTGGGTCAATTCCTCGACGGAAATCGTCAAGGCCTCGACCTTGCTCTCGGTGATCGGCGTCGCTGAATTGCTGCTGAGTACCCAGCAGGTGATCGCACGTACCTTCATGACCCTGGAGTTTTACCTGTTCGCCGGGTTTCTGTTCTTTGTCATCAACTACGCCATCGAGTTATTCGGGCGCTACATTGAAAAGCGGGTGGCCTTGCCATGAACCAACCTCAAACCAACCAACCGCTGCTGAATATCTGCGGCCTGCGTAAACAATACGGCGAGGTCGAAGTGCTCAAGGGCGTCGACCTGTCCATGCAGCGCGGCAACGTGGTGACGTTGATCGGCTCCAGCGGCTCGGGCAAGACCACGTTGCTGCGTTGTGTCAACTTGCTGGAAGAATTCCAGGGCGGGCAGATCACCCTGGATGGCGAGTCCATCGGCTACAGCGACATCGGCGGCAAGCGCGTGCGTCACCCCGAGCGCGTGATCGCCCAGCACCGGGCGATGACCGGCATGGCATTCCAGCAGTTCAACCTGTTTCCCCATCTGACCGCGTTGCAGAACGTCACCCTCGGCCTGTTGAAAGTTAAGAAAATGCCTAAGGACGAGGCGGTGGCACTCGCGGAAAAATGGTTGGACCGTGTAGGACTTTTGGAGCGCCGCAATCACTTCCCGGGCCAGTTGTCCGGGGGGCAGCAACAGCGTGTGGCGATTGCCCGTGCCATTGCCATGAACCCGAGCCTGATGCTGTTCGACGAAGTCACTTCGGCCCTTGACCCGGAACTGGTGGGCGAGGTGCTCAGTGTGATCAAGGGCTTGGCGGAAGAGGGCATGACCATGTTGCTGGTCACCCACGAAATGCGCTTTGCCTATGAAGTCTCGGACAAGATCGTCTTCATGAACCAGGGCCGGATTGAAGAGCAGGGCTCGTCGAAGGATATCTTCGAGCGGCCGCAATCGCCGCGCCTGGCGGAATTTCTCAAGAACATTCGTTTTTAATCAGGAGCATCGTTTTATGAGCATCACTCGTTACGGAGCCGGCAGCACTGCCGGCGGTGGCCAGCCTCGTCCCTTCGCCCGCGCGGTGGAAGCGGACGGTTGGCTGTACGTCTCGGGCCAAGTGCCTGCGGTGGACGGCGAAATCATCACTGGCGGGATCATCGAGCAAACCCGCCAGACCATGCGCAACGTGGTGGCGATCCTCGAAGAAGCCGGCTACGAGTTGAAAGACGTGGTGCGGGTGGGTGTGTGGCTGGAAGACCCACGGGACTTCTGGAGTTTCAACAAGGTCTTCGGCGAGTACTTCACCCCGGAACACGCCCCGGCGCGGGCCTGTGTGCAGGCCAACATGATGGTGGACTGCAAAGTCGAGATTGATTGCGTGGCCTACAAGAAAAAGGGCTAAATTGCCCCCACTCTTAAGCCCACCAGAGATCAAATGTGGGAGGAGGCTTGCCCCTCCCACAGTGGACCTGCGCCAGCCCTACCATTTCGACCGGACCGAAATTGCCATGACCGAAGACACCATCAAACGCCGCGCCAAAGGCCTGGACCGTGCATTCGATATCCTCGATTTTCTCAAGGAAGTCGGCCAGCCCCTGCGCCCGAATGATATTGCCAGCGGCATCGGCAGCCCCAAATCCACGGTCTATGAACTGGTGGCATCCTTGTTGGAGCGGCGCATCCTCGAAACCGTGGGTAAGGACGGTCACGTCTACCTCGGCCGCCAGCTGTACTTCCTCGGGCAGGCGCACCTGCGTCATTTCGACCTGACCCGCGAGGCCGACCACGCCTTGCAGGAGATCGTCAGCCAAACCCACGAAACCGCGCAGATGTGCCTGCTCAACGGGCGTAAATACACGGTGGCGCTGATGCGAGAAGGCGAGCGGCATTTCCGCATTTCCTCGGACATCGGTGAAAACGCGCCGATCCCGTGGACGGCCTCCGGGCGCCTGTTGCTGGGGCACTTGAGCGACCAGCAGATCATCGACCTGATCGACTACGACGACTTTATCCTGCCGGATGGCCAGCGCCTGCCGCTGGAGACCTTCCTCGCGCAGATCCGCCAGGCCACCCTCGATGGGTTCTTTTCCTTCGACAGCGTGGCCGACACCTTTACCCACTGCTTTGCCGCCCCGGTCCGGGACGCGCAGGGCATCAGCATTGCGACCCTGTGTATCGTCGCCCCTCGCGCCGATGCGAGCAAAAACTACAACGACTATCGCCGGGTGTTGATCGACAGCGCCAATAACCTGGCCCGTCGCATCAACGAATAGGAGTTTTCCATGTCTGCCATCAATGCCGTTGAAAAGGGCGCCGCCGCCGTCGGTGCCCATTTGGTCCGTGACGTCAGCCTGCCCGCCCTGGTGCTGCACCGCGACGCCCTGGAACACAACATTCGCTGGATGCAGGATTTCGTCAGCAACAGCGGCGCCGAACTTGCGCCCCATGGCAAAACCAGCATGATGCCCGCGCTGTTCCAGCGCCAGATCGCCCAAGGCGCCTGGGGCATCACCCTGGCCAACGCCGTGCAGACCCGCGCCGCCTATGCCGGTGGCGTGCGCCGTGTGCTGATGGCCAACCAGTTGGTGGGCGCGCCGAACATGGCGTTGATCGCCGACCTGCTGGCCGACAAGGATTTTGACTTCCACTGCATGGTTGACCACCCGGACAACGTCGCCGACCTGGGCCTGTTCTTCGCCGCCCGTGGCCTGCGCTTGAACGTGATGATCGAATACGGCGTGGTCGGCGGCCGTTGCGGTTGCCGCAGCGAGCAGGAAGTGCGCGACCTGGCCAAGGCGATCAAGGCCCAACCGGCCCTGGCCCTCACCGGTATCGAAGGCTATGAAGGGGTGATCCACGGCGAGCACGCCATCAGTGGCATCCGCGACTTCGCCGCGAGCCTGGTTCGCCTGGCCGTGGACCTGCAAAACAACGGTTCCTTCGACCTGCCCAAGCCCATTATCACGGCGTCGGGTTCGGCCTGGTATGACCTGATCGCCGAGTCCTTCGAAACGCAAAACGCCGCCGGCCGTTTCCTCAGTGTGCTGCGCCCCGGCAGTTATGTGGCCCACGACCACGGTATCTACAAAGCGGCGCAGTGCTGCGTGCTCGACCGCCGCAGCGACCTTCATGAAGGCCTGCGCCCGGCCCTGGAAGTCTGGGCCCATGTGCAATCGTTGCCTGAGCCGGGGTTTGCGGTGATCGCCCTGGGCAAGCGCGACGTGGCCTACGACGCCGGTTTGCCGGTGCCGCTCAAACGCTATCGGGCCGGGATTCTCCCGGCTGAAGGCGATGATGTGAGCGCCTGTACCGTCACCGCAGTGATGGACCAGCACGCCTTCATGACTGTGGCGGCAGGTGTCGAGCTGCGTATCGGCGACATCATTTCCTTCGGCACCTCGCACCCTTGCCTGACCTTCGACAAGTGGCAGGTCGGTTGCCTGGTGGATGAGCAGTTGCAGGTGATCGAGTCCCTGGAAACCCGTTTCTGAGTGTAAAGCCATGACCACCGCCTCTCCACGCATTGCCCTGATCGGCGAATGCATGATCGAACTGCAACACCGCGCCGACGGCAGCCTGCAACAGAGCTTCGGCGGCGACACCCTGAACGCGGCGGTGTACCTGCGCCGTGAGCTGGGCGATCTCGGCAGTGTCGACTACGTTACCGCCCTGGGCGATGACAGCTTCAGCGATGCCATGTGCCGGCAATGGCAGGAAGAGGGGCTTGGGCTGGAGAGAGTCCAGCGCCTGCCTGGACGTTTGCCCGGCTTGTACTGCATCCAGACCGACGCCAACGGCGAGCGAAAATTTCTCTACTGGCGTAACGAAGCGGCGGTGCGCGACTGCTTTACCACGCCAGCCGCCGAACCGATCCTGGCGGCATTGCCGGGGTACGACGTGGTGTATTTCAGCGGCATTACCCTGGCGGTGCTGGGTGAAGTCGGGCGGCAGCGCTTGCTCGAAGTCCTGATCGAAACCCGCCGACGTGGCGGCAAAGTGGTGTTCGACAACAACTACCGGCCACGGCTGTGGGCCACGGTGGACGTTGCCCGTGAGGCTTATCGCACCGTACTGGCCGAGGTGGATATCGCCTTGCTGACTGAAGATGACGAGCGCGCGCTGTTTGGTTATGCCGACAGCGAGCAGGTGTTCGCGGCGTACCCGGCGATTGCGGAAGTGGTGCTCAAGCGCGGAGCGGATGCGTGTTTGATTCGTTGCGACGGCGAGCGCTTTGGTGTGCCGGCATTGAAGGTGGAGAAGGTGGTGGACACCACGGCGGCGGGGGATTCGTTCAGTGCTGCGTACCTGGCCAGTCGGCTCAAGGGTGGTTCGCCGCAGGAGGCCGCTTTGGCCGGGCATCGGCTGGCGAGCCGGGTTATCCAGGTGCCGGGTGCGCTGATCCCCAGGGAGTAGGTGAATGGCCGCCTGCGGCGGATCGGGAGCAAGTCGAATCGTCGCACCGCCCCTCCCACAGTTGACCGCATTCCTCCAGATGAAATGCGGTCAAGTGTGGGAGGGGGCTTGCCCCCGATAGCGGTCTTAAGTCAACGCCTCAATCGCGGTAAAACACCTGCACCAGGTGATACCCGAACTTGCTCTTGATCGGTCCGTGAACCACCTTCACCGGCTTCTTGAAGATCACCGCATCAATCACCCCGACCATCTGCCCAGGCCGCACTTCACCCAAATCGCCGCCGCGCTTGCCGGACGGGCAAGTGGAGTACTTCTTGGCCAGCACATCGAAGGCTTCGCCCTTGGCAATGCGCTGCTTGAGTTGTTCGGCTTCTTCGCTGGTTTTCACCAGGATATGGCGGGCTTGGGCTTTCATTGATCTCTACCAGGTGTGCGACGGCGCGCGATTATGCCTGAACTGAATCATCGACGCTGATCATGCTGCGGATTTTGGTCGCCAGCAGGTCGATGGAAAAAGGCTTGGCGACCATGTCCATGCCGTCCTCCAGGAAGCCCTGGCGCTCAGCGGCTTTCTCCGCGTAGCCGGTCATGAACAGCACCTTGAGGCCCGGCCGATGCTGGCGGGCGATCTCCGCCAGTTGGCGGCCGTTCATGCCGGGCAGGCCGACATCGGTCACCAGCAGGTCCACGCGCAGGTCCGACTCCAGCAATGGCAGCGCCGCACGCGCATCCGCCGCCTGGTGCGCGGTATAGCCCAACTCGTCGAGTACATTGACCACCAGCATGCGCACCGCCGGGTCATCCTCGACCACCACCACCGCTTCGCCGGCAAGGGCTACCGGAACTTCGCCCAATTGAGCGGGCAGGCTGCTTTCCAGGGAGGTGCCGTGCAGGCGCGGCAGGTACAAGCGCACGCAGGTGCCCTGGCCCGGTTCGCTCTGGATGGTCACGTGACCACCGGACTGCTGGGCAAACCCATAGATCATCGACAGCCCCAGGCCAGTGCCCTGGCCGATGGGTTTGGTGGTGAAGAACGGGTCGAACGCCTTGGCGAGAATCTTCGGTGCCA
This sequence comes from Pseudomonas sp. BIGb0381, assembly GCF_024809815.1. Classification (NCBI taxonomy): domain Bacteria; kingdom Pseudomonadati; phylum Pseudomonadota; class Gammaproteobacteria; order Pseudomonadales; family Pseudomonadaceae; genus Pseudomonas; species Pseudomonas sp. BIGb0381. Next base: position 714,268 of record NZ_JANUEN010000002.1, on the reverse strand, counting down.
TGCCGCTGCCGTTGTCACACACGCCAAGCATCACATAGTCGCCGGCCCTGACCGGTTCGAGGGTGGTGATATCGGTGCCGTCGAGGTAACTGTTGGCGGTTTCGATCAGCAGTTCGCCGCCGTCGGGCATGGCGTCGCGCGCGTTGATCACCAGGTTGAGCAGGGCATTTTCCAGTTGGCTGGCGTCGGTGTTGACCGGCCAGATATCGCGGCCCAGTTGCACCTTGAGCGTGATATGGGCGCCCTTGGTGCGCTGGAACAGCTCCTCCAGGGACGCCACCAACTGGTTGGGGTCCAGTGGGCGAAGGTCCAGCGACTGGCGTCGCGAGAAAGCCAGCAGGCGATGGGTGAGGGCGGCCGCGCGATGGGCCGAGGATACGGCGGTTTCGGTAAAGCGGCCGATTTCCTCGCTGCGCCCGGCGGCGATGTAGCGCTGCATCAGGTCCAGGCTGCCGATGATACCGGTGAGCATATTGTTGAAGTCGTGGGCGATACCGCCGGTGAGCTGGCCCACCGCTTCCATCTTCTGCGCATGGCGCAGGGCGTCTTCGGCGCGCTCACGCTCGAACATCTCGGTTTTCAGGCGTTCGTTGGCTTCGGCCAGCGCCTGGGTACGCTGGGCCACACGCTCCTCGAGGTTCTCGTTGAGGTGGCGCAGGGCTTCTTCGGTGAGTTTGCGTTCGGTTTCGTCGATCACAAAGATATAGAAACCGTTCACCGAACCGTCGTTGCTGAAGCGTGGCAGGTATTTCATCAGCGCATGGCGTGGGCGGCCATCACGATGGGGGGTGATGGTCATGAAACTGCAGGCCTTGCCCTTGAGCGCAGCGGCGATCTTGTCCTCGCGCCCGGCGTACACCTCGTCGCCGAGCACCTCGCGGATGGTCTTGCCGTACAGCTCCTGGGGCGTCATGCCGTACCACTCGAGGTAGGCGCTGTTGTTCAGGCGAAAGCGCTGCTCGTGGTCGACGTAGCCGATCAGCACCGGCATGGCGTTGATGATCAACTGCAGCTCGGTCTGGCTCTGGCGCAGGGCCTGCTCGGTGTGCTTGCGCTCGGTGAGGTCGAGTGCCGCGCCGAGGAAGCGCGCGGGGCGGCCTTGATGATCCTTGTAGCAACGCCCGCGGGCAAACACCCAGCGTACCTGGCCGTCGGCTTGTTGCAGGCGGTATTCCTCGGCGTATTCGGTGCCGTGGGTGATGCAGTGCTTGATGCTGCGCGTCACGGTGCCCCGGTCTTCGGGGTGTACGCCGTGCAGGTAGTCGCTGATGGGCAACAGGCTGGCGTTGCTCGGGTCCACCCCGTGCAGGTAGGCGAAGTGGGCATCGGCGATAAAGCGGTCTTCGCCAATGTCCCAATCCCAGGTGCCCACTGCGTCGGTGGCGGCGAGGGCCAGTTGCAGGCGCTGCTCGGTGTTGTGCTGGGCTCTGCGACGTTCGTTGGTTTCGATGGCCGTGACCAGGATGCCGGCCACGCTGGCGCTTTCATCGCGGACCGGGCTGTAGGTCAGGTCCAGCCAGATTTCAGTGTCGCGATTGTTGCGTTGCAGGACGAAACGCTGCTCGCTGAAGGTACGCACCTGGCCGGTCAGTACGGCGTCGTAGATCGGTGCGGTGAAGCTTTCGAGTTCCGGCCAGGTCTGGTGCGCCGGCTGGCCCATGGCGTCGGGGTGCTTGTTGCCCGCCAGCAGGGCGAAGCCGTCGTTGTAGAGTTGGGTGAGTTCGCTGCCCCACAGCAGGAGCATCGGCATCGGTGAGTGGATGACGATGTCCACGGCTGTGCGCAGGCTTTGCGGCCAATCATTGGCCTCACCGAGGGGGCTGTGTGCCCAGTCCAGCCGCGCAATCAATGCAGCGGCTTCGCTACCGGTGGTTGTTCCCTTCATAAAAAGCCCTGAGCGTAACGCTTTGAAAAAAGACAACACCCATTATCCCGTGGGAAACCTATGGGTGACTACCCTCGAAAAATAGCATGCATTGAGGGTTTGTCTTCAAATGAGTGCTTTAACGCTGAAACCTTTCATCTTTACGCCAGCTCAGGTCGGTCGCGAAACTGCGCCAGGGCCTCCGGATTGGCCAGGGCGTCGGTGTTTTTCACCGGCTCGCCGTGCACCACGTTGCGCACTGCGAGTTCGACGATCTTGCCGCTGATGGTACGGGGAATATCGCTGACGGCGAGGATCTTCGCCGGCACATGGCGCGGCGTGGTGTTGGCGCGTATTACCTGGCGGATCTGCTGCTCCAGGGCCTCATCCAGTTCGATCTCGTCATCGAGGCGCACAAACAGCACCACGCGCACATCGTCCTGCCAGCGCTGGCCGATGGCCAGGCTCTCCAGCACCTGTGGGACTTTTTCCACCTGGCGATAAATCTCCGCAGTGCCGATGCGCACGCCGCCCGGGTTGAGCACCGCGTCGGAGCGGCCGTGAATCAGCAAGCTGCCGTTGGCGCGTTGTTCGGCGTAGTCGCCCTGGGCCCATACGCCGGGAAACTGGCTGAAATACGAGGCGCGCAGCTTCTTCTGGTCCGGGTCGTTCCACAAGCCGATGGGCATCGCCGGGAAGTGCCGGGTGCACACCAGTTCGCCTTTTTCCTCGAGCAGCGGTTGGCCCTGGTCGTCCCACACCTCAATGGCCATCGCCAGGCTCTTGCATTGCATTTCACCGCGCCGTACCGGCAACACCGGGTTGCCGATCACAAAGCAGGAGACGATATCGGTGCCGCCAGACATTGAGGACAGGCACAGCTCGGCCTTGATCTCGCGGTAGACGTAGTCGTAGCTCTGGGGCGACAAGGGCGAGCCGGTCGAAATCAGGCCCTTGAGGCTGCTCAGGTCGTGGCTCAGGCGCGGTTGCAGCCCGGCCTTTTCCAGGGTGGCGAGGAACTTGGGGCTGGTGCCGAACACGCTGATCTTTTCCGCGTCGATCAGGTCGATCAAGCGTTCCGGGCCGGGATGAAACGGCGAGCCGTCATACAGCACCGCTGTGGCCCCGATCGCCAGCACCGAGACCAGCCAGTTCCACATCATCCAGCCGCAGGTGGTGTAGTAGAACAGGCAGTCCTCGCGGGATATGTCCGCGTGCAGGCCGTGTTCCTTGAGGTGGGTGAGCAGCACGCCGCCGGTGCCGTGGATGATGCATTTGGGCACGCCGGTGGTGCCGCTGGAGTAGAGGATGTACAGCGGATGATCGAACGGCACCGCGACGAACGCAGGCTCGCCGCCGGGTTGGTAGAAGTCGTTCCACAGGGCAACGCGGGCCTGGGTCTGATAGTCCTCGACGCAGGCGTGGGGCCGTGCATACGGGACGATGATCAATTGTTCCAGGGACGGCAGGCGTTCGAGGATTTCATTGAGCTTGGCGCTTTGGTCGATGGTTTTGCCGGCATAGCGGTAGCCGGCGCAGGTGATCAGCACCTTGGGCTCGATCTGGCCGAAGCGGTCGATGACGCCTTGGGTGCCGAAGTCTGGTGAGGAGCACGACCAGATCGCGCCCAGGCTGGTGGTGGCGAGCATGCCGACCAGGGTTTGCCAGGTGTTGGGCATGCACGCGGCCACCCGGTCACCGCTGCCGACACCGGCCGCCCGCAGGCTGTCTTGAAGGCCGGCGACATGGGCGGCCAGTTCGGCATAGGTGAGTTGTTCGCGCTGGCCGTCTTCACTGATCGCGACCACGGCCGGGTGATCGTCGCGTCGACGCAGCAGGTGTTCGGCAAAATTCAGGCTCGCGCCCGGAAACCACTGGGCGCTGGGCATCTCGGCGTCTTCGATCAACACTGCGCTGGGCGGGCTGCGAAACTGCACTTCGAAGAACGTGACGATTGCCTGCCAGAAGTCCGGACGCTGGTCGATGCTCCACTGGTGCAGGGCCGGGTAGTCGTTGAGCTGCACGCCGTGGCGATCATTGATAAAGCGTCGGAACTGGTCCATCCGCGTGGTGCGGATGCGTTCCGGGGAGGGTTGCCAGAGGATCTCGGACATCAGCAAGGTCTCTTGTTTTTATGCAGGTCTTCAAAACAATAGAATTCTACTGTGGGAGGGGGCTTGCTCCCGATAGCGGAGTATCAGCTAGCCCGTGTGGTACTGACCCACCGCCATCGGGAGCAAGTCCCCTCCCACAGTTTAGATCTCCAGTGTCTGGTTTTATTGGGCCAGCCAGCCGCCATCAATGTTCCACGCCGCACCCCGCACCTGCGCACCGGCCTCACTGCACAAGAACAGCACCAGCTCACCCAACTGCGACGGTGTCACGAACTCCAGCGACGGCTGTTTCTCCGCCAGCAGATCATGCTGCGCCTGCTGCGGGTCGACGCCATTGGCCACACGATCATCAATCTGCTTCTGCACCAGCGGCGTCAACACCCAGCCGGGGCAGATTGCATTGCAGGTCACGTTGCTGGTGGCGGTCTCCAGGCCCACCACCTTGGTCAAGCCGATCACGCCGTGCTTGGCTGCCACATACGCGGCCTTGCCCACCGAGCCGACCTGGCCGTGCACCGAGGCGATGTTGACGATACGCCCCCACCCCTTGGCTTTCATGCCTGGCAAGCTCAAGCGTGTGCTGTGGAACACCGACGACAGGTTGATCGCGATGATCGCGTCCCAGCGCTCCACCGGGAAGTCCTCCACCGCCGCCACATGCTGGATGCCTGCGTTGTTGACCAGGATGTCGACACCGCCGAACTCACGCTCGGCGTACGCGAGCATGTCGGCAATCTGCGCCGGGTCGCTGACGTCCGCCGGGTGATGGCCGACCTTGCCGCCAAACGCCTGCACCTGGGCGACCACCGCACTGGCGTCGCCGAAGCCGTTGAGGATCAGGTTGGCGCCGGCCTTGGCCAGGCTCAGTGCGATGCCCAGGCCGATGCCGCTGGTGGAACCGGTAACCAGGGCGGTCTTGCCGTTCAATGTCGTCATGAAAACCTCACACAATGCCGGTGGCGTAGAAAGTACCGATCACCACGAACACCGCGAGGGTCTTGATAATCGTGATGCCGAAAATGTCCTTGTAGGCTTCGCGGTGGGTCAGGCCGGTCACCGCCAGCAGCGTGATCACCGCGCCGTTGTGGGGCAGGGTGTCCATGCCGCCGCTGGCCATGGCTGCGACCCGGTGCAGCACTTCAAGGGGAATATTGGCCGCATGGGCCGCCGAAATAAAGCTCTCGGACATGGCCGCCAGGGCGATGCTCATGCCACCGGACGCAGAGCCGGTGATACCGGCCAGCAGGGTCACGGTAATCGCTTCGTTGACCAGCGGGTTGGGGATGCCTTTCAGCCAGTCCGCCAGTACCAGAAAGCCCGGCAGCGAGGCAATCACTGCACCAAAGCCGTATTCGGAAGCGGTGTTCATCGCCGCCAGCAACGCGCCGCTGACCGCGCTTTTGCTGCCCTCGGCGAGCTTACTTTTGATCGCCGACCACCCGAACGCCAGCACCATCAGGATCCCCACCAGCAACGCCGCCTGCACCGCCCAGATCGCGGTGAGCTTGGCGATTTCAGTGGTCACCGGCGCGCTCATGCCCGGCAGGCTGAGGCTGTGGGTCTTGCCGTACCACTGCGGGATCCAGTGGGTGAACAGCAGGTTCATTACGCCCACCAGGATCAGCGGCGACAGCGCGATCCAAGGGTTGGGCAGGGCAATGTTCTCGGCGGTCTCAGGCTCGTTGCGCAGCTCGGTGCCGTAGCCTTCACCCGCGCGCTGGGCCTTGTTGCGCTGGCGCGCCAGGTAGAGCATGCCGGCGCAGAACACGAAAATCGTGCCGATCAGCCCCAGCCACGGCGCCGCCCAGGCGGTGGTGTTGAAGAAGGTGCTGGGGATGATGTTCTGGATCTGCGGCGTGCCGGGCAGGGCGTCCATGGTGAACGAAAACGCACCGAGGGCGATGGTCGCCGGGATCAGGCGCTTGGGGATATTGCTCTGGCGGAACATCTCCGCTGCGAACGGGTACACCGCGAACACCACCACAAACAGCGACACGCCGCCGTAGGTGAGCAGGGCGCAGACCAGCACGATCACCAGCATCGCCTGGCGCGTGCCGAGCAAACGGATCGCCGCGGCCACGATAGAGCGCGAGAAACCCGACAGCTCGATCAGCTTGCCGAACACCGCACCGAGCAGGAACACCGGGAAATACAGTTTGATAAAGCCGACCATTTTCTCCATGAACACCCCGGTAAAGGCAGGGGCGACGGCGGACGGGTCGGTGAGCAGCACGGCACCGAGGGCGGCGATGGGGGCAAACAGGATAACGCTATAGCCACGGTAGGCAGCCAGCATCAGCAGCGCGAGCGCTGCCAGGGCAATGATCACACTCATGGTGTGTCTCCATCGGATTGTTATTGTTGTGGGTGAAGCGGTGGGGAGGGCTATAGCGAGATGTGTGCCATGTTTTCAACTTGTTGAAATATATGGGTATTTTTGAATTTTTTTCGAGGATTTTTGAATTTTGTCTCAATTTGGAGACAAGTGAAGATCAAATGTGGGAGGGGGCTTGCTCCGATAGCGGTGTATCAGCCAGCATATGTGTTAACTGACCTGATGCCATCGGGGGCAAGCCCCCTCCCACAGGGATTGTCTTTGTCTGGAGAATGGAGTCTCTATATGGAGACTAGGCAATCCCCAGTGCCACCATTTTCTTGTACAGCGTCGACCGCCCCAGCCCCAATCGCCTGGCCGCCTCCACCACATTCCCACCACACGCCTCGAGCGCCGCCGTAATCACCTGCCGATCAAAGCGCTCCCGCGCTGCTGCAAACGTCTCACCCGCAACCGTGTCCACCGCCCCGCGTTCCACCGGGCTGAACGTGCCAATCGCCGCACGAATTTCCCTGGCGTCCAGCACCAGGTCATCGCTCAGCAACGCCGCGCGCTCCAGCACGTTGCGCAGCTCGCGGATATTCCCCGGCCACGCATGCTGCGCCAACAGCGCCAGGGCTTCGCGGTCCAGCTCATGCTGGCTGCGCAGGTCTTCGAGGATCGCTTCGCTCAGCGCCGGGATATCCTCCAGCCGCTCACGCAGCGGCGGCACCCGGATCGGCAGCACATTCAGGCGGTAATACAAGTCCGCGCGAAACTCACCGCGCTTGATCGCCGCTTCCAGGTCCATGGAGGTGGCCGCGATCACCCGCACATCGCTGTGCAGCATCTCGTTGGAACCCACCGGTTCGAATTCCTTTTCCTGCAACACCCGCAGCAGTTTGCTTTGCAGCGGCAGAGGCATGTCGCCGATTTCATCGAGGAACAGCGTGCCGCCCTGGGCAATCTGAAATTTACCCGGACGGCCCTTGCGATCGGCGCCGGTAAAGGCGCCCGGCGCGGTGCCGAAGAATTCTGCTTCCAGCAGGTCATGGGGAATCGCCGCGCTGTTGATGCTGACAAAGGCCTTGTGCGCACGCGGTGAGGCGCCGTGGATCGCCTGGGCGAGCAATTCCTTGCCCGTGCCGGTTTCGCCGAGCAGCAGCACCGGCGATTCGGCGCTTGCGCTGCGCCGTGCACGGCGTTTGACTTCCAGGCTGGCGGCGCTGGTGCCGATAAAATGCGCGAAGTTGTACTTGCTCTGGCGTGAGCGCAGCAACGAACGGGTGGAGGCCAGTTCCTGCTGCATGCTCAGGTAGCGTTCGATCAGCGGCGACAGGTTACGCAGCTCATCGAACAAGGCAAAACCAATCGCCCCGATCACCGCCCCGGCATCGTTGTGGATCGGCAGGCGCATCACCACCAACGGGCCTTTGGGGGTGTCCTGGATGTCCAGCAGAATCGGCCGGTCGGTGCGTACCACCTGGCGCAACAGGCTGTTGGAAATCACCCGCTCGCACGGCTGGCCGATGGCTTCATCGGCACTCTTGAGGCCGAAGCGCTTGGCGTAGCGCTCGTTCATCCAGACGATATTGGCGTCGCGGTCGACAATCACCGTGCCTTCGCTGGACTGCTCAATGATCTCGAACAGCGACTGGATCGCCAGGCCGCGAACCTGTTGGTAATCCGTCAGGCTGGTACTCATGACGACAGCCCGCCGGCCGCCGCCAGGAGTTCTTTGGTATACGGGTGCTGCGGCGCGTCGAAGACTGCATGGCTCGGCCCGCGCTCCACCACCTTGCCGTCCTTGATCACGATCATGTCATGGGCCATAGCGCGCACCACGGCGAGGTCATGGCTGATAAACAGGTAGGTCAGGCCGTACTTCTCCTGCAACTCACGCAGCAACGCTACGACCTGCTTCTGCACGGTGCGATCAAGGGCCGAGGTGGGCTCGTCCAACAGCATCAACGCCGGCTTGAGCACCAGCGCACGAGCGATGGCGATGCGTTGGCGCTGGCCGCCGGAGAATTCATGGGGGAAGCGATGGCGGCTGGCGGGGTCGAGGCCCACGTCCTTGAGCACTTGGATTACTTGCGCATCGCGGTCGGCCAGGCTGCACGGCGCATGCACTTCCAGGCCTTCGCTGATGATCTGCTGCACCGACATGCGCGGGCTGAGGCTGCCATACGGGTCCTGGAACACCACCTGCATCTGTTTGCGCCAGGGGCGCATCTGCTTGTGGTTGAGCGGGTCGAGGGCCTCGCCCTGGAAGCGGATGCTGCCGGTGGAGTCCAGCAGGCGCAGGATCGCCTGGCCGAGAGTGGACTTGCCCGAACCGGACTCGCCGACAATCCCCAGGGTCTTGCCGCGCTGCACGCTGAGGCTGATGCCATCCACCGCGCGCAGGTAGGTCTTGCGCCGGAACAGGCCGCCGCCAAGGGGGAATTGCACGCTCAGGTTGTCCACCTCCAGCACGGTCTCCCGTGGGTCGCTGCACAGCACATCGCCGGACGGCTCGGCGTCCAGTAACAGGCGGCTGTAGGGATGTTGCGGTGCCGTGAACAAGGTCTCGCAGCCGGCCTGCTCGACAATCTCGCCGGCATGCATCACGCATACGCGTTGGGCAATGCTGCGCACCAGGTTGAGGTCATGGCTGATCAGCAGCAGCGACATGCCCAGGCGGTGTTGCAGGGATTTGAGCAGCAGCAGGATCTTGCGTTGCACGGTCACGTCGAGGGCGGTGGTGGGCTCGTCGGCAATCAACAGCTCCGGCTCACAGGCCAGGGCCATGGCGATCATCACCCGCTGGCGCTGGCCTCCGGAAAGTTGGTGCGGGTAAGCCTTGAGGCGTTCCTGGGGTTTCTGGATGCCCACCAGTTCGAGTAATTCAAGGATGCGTGCCTGCGCCGCCTTGCCGCCCATGCCCTTATGCAGCAGCAAGGTTTCGCCGATCTGTTTTTCGATGCTGTGCAGCGGGTTGAGGGAGGTCATCGGCTCCTGGAAGATCATCGCAATGCGGTTGCCGCGCAGTTTCTGCAAGGTCGACGCCGAGGCGCCGATCAGTTCCTGGCCGCGATACTTCACGGAACCGCGGGTGTCGGTACCGGCCTCGGGCAGCAGTTGCAAGATTGAGTGCGCCGTCACCGACTTGCCGGAGCCGGATTCGCCCACCAGCGCCAGGCACTCGCCGGGGCGGACGTCCAGGCTCAGGTTGCGCACCACGGTCTGGCCGCTGAACGCGACGCTGAGGTCGCGGATTTCGATCAGGTTCATACGCAATCACTCATGAGCGTGGGTCGAAGGCATCGCGTAATGCCTCGCCGATAAAGACCAGCAGCGACAGGATCAGCGCCAAGGTGAAAAACGCCGTCAAGCCCAGCCACGGCGCTTGCAGGTTCTGCTTGCCCTGGGCAATCAACTCGCCCAGTGAAGCACTGCCCGCAGGCATGCCGAAACCAAGGAAATCCAGGGCGCTCAGGGTGGAAATCGCCCCGGTGAGGATAAACGGCAGGTAGCTCAAGGTGGCGGTCATGGCGTTGGGCAGGATGTGCCGGCGAATGATCTTGCCGTCGCCCAGGCCCAGCGCCCGTGCGGCCTTGACGTACTCCAGGTTGCGCCCACGCAGGAACTCGGCGCGCACCACATCCACCAGCGCCAGCCAGGAAAACAGCGCCATGATCCCCAGCAACCACCAGAAGTTCGGCTCGACAAACCCCGACAGGATGATCAGCAGGTACAGCACCGGCAGCCCGGACCACACTTCAAGGATGCGTTGGCCGAGCAGATCCACCCAACCGCCGTAATAGCCTTGCAAGGCCCCGGCGGCGATGCCGATGGCGGCGCTGATGGTGGTGAGCGCCAGGGCAAACAGGATCGACACCCGCGCGCCGAAGATCACCCGCGCCAACACATCCCGCGACTGGTCATCGGTGCCCAGCCAGTTCACCGTCGAGGGCGGGCTGGGGGCCGGGCGGGTCAATTCGTAGTTGGGCGTGTCGTCGCTGAACGGAATCGGCGGGAACAGCATCCAGCCGCCGCCCTGCTTGATCAGCTTTTGCACGTAGTCACTGCGGTAATCGGCCTGGAACGGCAGTTGCCCGCCGAACTGCTGCTCGGTGTAGCGCTTGAACGCCGGGAAATACAGCTCGTTCTTGTAGCTGAGCACCAAGGGCTTGTCGTTGGCGATCAACTCGCCGCCCAGGGTCAGGATAAACAGGCCGATAAACAGCCACAGCGACCACCAGCCGCGACGGTTTTTCTTGAACCGTTCGAAACGCCGACGGGCCACGGGAGACAGGTTAAGCATCAGGCGTTCCTCGCGGCGAAGTCGATACGCGGGTCCACCAGGGTGTAGCAGAGGTCGCCGATCAGTTTTATCAGCAGGCCGAACAACGTGAAGATAAACAGCGAGCCAAACACCACCGGGTAGTCCCGGGACACGGCGGCTTCGTAGCTCATGCGGCCGAGGCCATCGAGGGAAAAGATCACCTCGATCAACAGCGAACCGGCAAAGAACACGCTGATAAACGCCTGGGGAATCCCCGAGATCACCAGCAGCATGGCGTTGCGAAACACATGGCCGTACAGCACCCGCCGTTCGCTCAAGCCTTTGGCGCGGGCGGTCACGACGTACTGGCGCGTGATTTCATTGAGGAACGAGTTTTTGGTCAGGATGGTCAGGGTGGCGAACCCGCCGATCACCAGCGCGCTGACCGGCAGTACCAGGTGCCAGAAGTAGTCGGCGATCTTGCCCACGGTGCTCAGCTCGGCGAAGTTTTCCGAGACCAGCCCGCGCACCGGGAACCAGTTCAATGAAGTGCCTCCAGCGAACACCACGATCAGGAACATCGCGAACAGGAACGCCGGCATCGCGTAGCCAATCACAATGGCGGTGCTGCTCCACACATCAAAACTGCTGCCATGGCGCACCGCCTTGCGAATGCCCAGGGGGATCGACACCAGGTAGGTGATCAGCGTAGCCCAGAGGCCGAGGGAAATGGTGACCGGCATCTTTTCCAGGATCAGGTCGATCACGGTGGCGCCGCGAAAGAAGCTGTTGCCGAAATCCAGTTGGGCGTAGCTCTTGAGCATCAGCCACAGGCGTTCCGGCGCGGGCTTGTCGAAGCCGTATTGTTTTTCGATGTCCTTGATCAGTTTCGGGTCCAGGCCACGGCTGGCGCGGGAGCCGCTGCTGACACCGTCGCCGGATGAGCCGCCGACCGCGCCGCCGCCGATGCCCTGCAAGTGAGCGATGGCTTGTTCCACCGGCCCGCCGGGGGCGGCCTGGACGATCACGAAATTCACCAGCAGGATGATCACCAGCGTCGGGATGATCAGCAGCAGGCGCCTCACGATATAGGCAAACATCAGCGAGCTCCTGCGCGTTTTTTCAATTCGGCATTCATTTGTTCATTTGTCAGCGGGGTAGGGCTGATTTCCCACCAGGTTTCCAGGGCTTCATCATTCCTGGCCTCGATGGCCGGGCGGCCGAAGCGGTTCCACCAAGCGGCGGAGGTGCCGGGCGGGTAGTAATTGGGGATCCACAGGTAATTCCATTGCAGCACCCGGTCCAGGGCATGGGCATAGGTAAGCATCTGCGCCTGGGTGTCGGCCTTGACCAGGCCCTTGATCAGGCTGTCGACGGCCGGGTCCTTGAGCACCATGTAGTTGTTGGCGCCCGGATCGAACGCGGCGGTCGAGCCGAAGTAGTTGTACAGCTCCATGCCGGGCGACGTGGTGACCGGGAAGCCCGTCACGATCATGTCGTAGTCGCGGGCCATCAAGCGGTTGACGTATTGCGAAGAGTCGATGCGGCGGATATTCAAGGTGATGCCGATCTGCGCGAGGTTGCGTTTGTACGGCAACAACAGGCGTTCCAGCCCGTTCTGGGCATTGAGGAAGGTGAACGCCAGCGGCTCGCCCTCGGCGTTGACCAGTTTGTCGCCGTCTGGCTTCCAGCCGGCGTCTTCCAGCAGCGCCAGGGCTTGCAGCTGCTTGTCACGGATCATGCCGCTGCCATCGGTGACCGGCGCCTTGAACACCTGGGTGAACACCTCGTCGGGAATCTGCCCGCGCAAGGGTTCGAGAATTGCCAGTTCTTCCGCAGTGGGCAGTTGGGTGGCGGCCAACGGGCTATTGGAGAAGTAGCTTTGCTGGCGGATGTACACGTTGCGCATCATCTGCCGGTTGGCCCATTCGAAGTCCCACAGCATCGCCAGGGCCTGGCGCACGCGACGATCCTTGAACATTGGTTTTTGCACATTGAACACATAACCCTGGGCCGGTTGCGGCATGTCCTTGGCCAAGTGCGCGCGTTGCAGGCGGCCATCGTCCAGGGCCGGGCCGTTGTAGCCGATGGAATAGCCGGTGGCGGAAAACTCACGGTTGAAGTCGTAGGCGCCCCCACGCAATACCTGGCGGGCCACTTCGGTGTCGCCGAAGTACTCCAGGCTCAGGTGATCGAAGTTGTACAGGCCGCGGCTGACGGGCAGGTCCTTGCCCCACCAGTCGGGGTCGCGGGTAAAGGTGATGGTGCTGCCCGAGTCGATCTTGCCGACCTTGTACGGGCCGCTGCCTAGGGGGGCTTCGTAGCCACCGCCGTTGGCGAAGTCGCGGGTCTTCCACCAGTGCTCGGGGAACACCGGCAGGGTGGCGATATCCAGGGGCAGGGTGCGGTTTTCGTTGCTGGAAAAATCAAAACGGACCTGGCGCGGGCCTTCGACTTCGACGTGCTTGACATCAGCGAACAACGTGCGAAAGCGCAGGCTGCCTTGGGTCATCAGCAGGTTGAAGCTGTAGCGCACATCCTCGGCGGTGATCGGCTTGCCATCGGCAAAACGCGCCTTGGGGTTGAGGAAGAAACGTAGGGACAGGCCGTCGTCCGCGCGGTCCATCTTCTCTGCAACCAGGCCATACACCGTATAGGGTTCGTCCAGGGAACGCAGGGCCAGGGGCGCATACAGCCAGCCGTCGACCTGGGAGACGCCGATGCCTTTGTCGATATACGGCAGCACATGGTCGAAACGTCCGATTTCAATCGCCGAGCGTCGCAGGCTGCCACCCTTGGGGGCGTTGGGGTTGGCGTAGTCGAAATGGCTGAAACCGGCGGGATACTTGGCCGGCTCGCCGTATACGGTCATTGACGGTTGGGGCGCCGCGATCACGGCGGTGCTGGCCAGCAGCAGGGCCAGGGAGGTACTGAGCAGTCTGGAAAAAGCCAATCGCATTGTCAGCCTTGAACGCCGGGTGAAGAAGAATAAGGATTTGTACGCTAACAGCATCAGCGTCGCCAGTCGTCACATGCACAACGGCCCACCAAAAGGCGGGCCGTTGTTTCAAGCAGCAGCGCGGACGGGATCAGTCCTGGCGGCTGGTGACTTCCAGCAGGTGGTAGCCGAACTGGGTTTTCACCGGGCCTTGCACGGTGTTGACCGGGGCGCTGAAGACGACGGTGTCGAATTCTTTAACCATCTGGCCTGGACCGAACGAACCCAGGTCACCGCCCTGGCGGCTGGATGGGCAGCTGGAGTTGGCTTTGGCGATTTCTGCGAAATCGGCGCCGCCTTCGATTTGGGCCTTGAGTTCGTTGCACTTGTCTTCAGTGGCAACAAGGATGTGACGGGCGGTGGCTTTGGCCATGGGGATTAACTCCTTGAGTAAAAACGGTGAGCGTACCGGATTCAGGCGGTTATTTCCTGGCAAAGTTCCGCTGGGTTTCTGGTTGGTGCGTTGAGCTTGGGTATTGGCGTGATGGAGTGAGATCCAGAGCAGACTGATATCTGCCTGATGCATAGAGATCAAATGTGGGAGGGGCGGTGCGACGATTCGACTTGCTCCCGATGGCGGCATGACAGCCGACCAGGATGTTGGATCAGACCGAGTACATATCCGTTGCTGCGGTAACTGCCACTTAGGGTTCCGCCCTTACGGCGGGTCACTTTTGGAAAAGAGCCGGAATGCCGGCCCAGCCCAAAGTAACCAAAAGGGCTCTTGCCCCAACACTCGGCACCTCGCCTAGGCTCGGTGTGCCCGAACGCAGGCTTGAATCCGTGGCTAACCCGGCGTCCTGCCGGGTTAGCCACGGATTCAAGCCTGCGTTCGGCCAGCGTGTTTGATGGGGCGCCTGAGATCAAGATCAAGATCAAGAGCCAGAGCCAGAGCCGAGCAACAGCAGTGTTACGTCTGACATTACCTAAGTCATCTGATGTCCGGTCGAATAAGCCCCCATCAATTCAAGACAATGTAGTCATTCTGCTGAATGATCGGCCGATGGTCACCTTGCACCAGGTGCAGGTAGCGGCCGTCCACCAGGTCGATGGGCAGGCAGTCGTCGATATCCATCACGCCGTCGGTGTGGGCCTGGGACCAGTGGCGCAACATTTGTTGCTTGCCCTTGCGGGTTGCCTCCTGTTTGTTGCGGGCGACCACCAGCAGGTAGTGGTGGGCTTCGCCAAAGCTGTTGGTTTCATAGCCGCCAAGGTTGATGAAGTACAGGTGATGGGCGTCGGCAGCGGGGGCCAGTTGGCTGAGTTCGACCTTCCAGCCGTCGACGCCATCCACCGCCATCCACGAATCAATATGCACACCCTTGGGGCTGCCAAACCAGCCCTCGCGCAATTGCGGGTAGGTGCCTTCCAGCGTGTCCGCTACGGCGAACACCACATCGTGAACTTCAATTCTTGCCCGTGGGTGCTTGCCCCCGAGCATCACGACAAACAGCATTGCAGGTCCTTCCTGGCGACTTGGCAAAGGGTAACCATACTTCGATTGAACCCTTTTGTCCGGGCAATGCCACACTGTTAATCCGCGAATTCATCAGGAGGTTGTCATGCGCACCATTGATCTGGCGGGCGTTCCCGTCCCTGTCATCGGCCAGGGAACCTGGCGCATGGGCGAAGACCCAGACCGGCGCCGCGCCGAAGTTGCGGCATTGCAACTGGGGATCGACGAGGGCATGACTTTGATCGATACCGCCGAGATGTATGGCGAGGGTGGCGCCGAGGAGGTCGTCGGCGAAGCCATCAGCGGCAGGCGCGACCAGGTGTTCCTGGTGAGCAAGGTCTACCCGCACAACGCCAGCCACAAGGGCGTGCCCCGTGCGTGTGAAGCCAGCCTCCAGCGCCTGGGCACGGACTACATTGATCTGTATCTGTTGCATTGGCGTGGCCAGTACCCGCTTGAAGAAACCGTCGAAGCGTTCGAGCGCCTGCGTGAGGCGGGCAAGATCGGCCGCTGGGGCGTATCCAATTTCGATGTGGCCGACCTGCAGGAACTCGCATCCCCGGCCTGCGCGACCAATCAGGTGCTGTACAACATCGAAGAGCGCGGGATCGAATTCGACCTGTTGCCCTGGTGGCAACAACACCATTTGCCGCTGATGGCGTACTGCCCGATTGCCCAGGGTGGGGAGTTGCTGTCCAGCCAGACCCTTAAGCAGATCGCCCGCCGCCACGAGGTCACGCCCGCCCAGGTCGCCCTGGCCTGGGTGCTGCGCCAGGACGGTGTGATCGCCATCCCCAAGGCGGTCACCCCGGAGCATGTACGGCTCAATGCGGCCGCCGCCAAGGTGGTGCTGGATGAGCACGACCTGGATGCCATCGATCGGGTGTTCGGCGCACCCAAGCGCAAGCATCCCTTGGCGATGGTGTAGCTGCTTGGCAGAAACGGTGCCATCCCTGGCACCCGTTCCTGCACAGGTCCGACTTAACCCGCTACCGGGCTGCGCCAGTCATCCGATCCGGATGTGCCGGACACTTCGTGGGTCCATACGATCTTGCGATAGGTGAAATACACATCCTCCAGGTGAGTGAAGTGGGCATTGTCCGGGTCCTGGCAATTGGGCATGCGGGATTGGATGTCCACGAGCGTCGCGCCCTCCAGTTCAATCGTGAAGTAGTGCTCCTGGGTGCCGGCCGATGATGTTCGGAACCACTCCAGTCGGCATTTGACCTCTTCACCGCTGGTCAATGCGCTGAACAGCAAGGGCGATGACTTATCGAAGACCTTGCTGATCATCAACGGCTTGTGGACCCTCTGGCCCGTCGGCTGACCCGACTGCGGGTCGCGGGGGATGATCACCTGATGAGCAAAGGCCTGGACCAGAATCTGGTCTTCATGGCCTTCCTGATAAATGTTGCCTACCGAGTCCTGGGTAAAAGTGCCTGCCGTAATCAAACCTTGTTTGACACCGGTGATGGAAAGATACGCGGGTGTTGGCATGACGGGTTTCCTTGCCTGATTGATGAGGTCGTTCCAACCGGTAATGGTGCCGGTCGGGCAACTCTCATTAACAAGAAGCGTGCCCGAAAGTATCAGTCCCAATAAAAACAGTGGGTCCGGCGGTCAGTGGGGTGGTTTTTTGATTGGAGGTGCATGATTTAATCGAATATATGCAGAATACGTTGCGCATAAGTGCGCATTTAGTTGCTCATGGAGTTTGGTTTGTTGGTATTGGGCTTGGCAAGGATATTCGGAAACAGATGAGGGTTTAACTGCGCAAAACCCTGCGCAGGCCTTGAATTGCAGTGATTGTAGGAAATTACTTAAGTGTCGAGGCGCTGCTTGTTGAATGCTGTTTGCATGGCTAAGGTTTACGAACTTTGCGGTGGCGCTGGCGAAGATTGGATGGCGCTTTGATATATGGTTTAAATGTTAATGCTTTGAACTTTTTGTTTTGGGTAATTGTGCCGAATGTCTTATTCAGAAAAACTCTATAACGATTACCTTGAACTTGCACGGTCGCCCTGCACGCGGACGAGTTTTGCCGGCAGCGATATGCGCTATTCAAGTGAGTATGAAGTTCTGGAGTTCGAATTGGGCAAGGCGCAATCGATTCATGCGGGCGTCCAGACCGACTGGCAGAAGGTCCTGGAAATCGGCGAGTACCTGTTGCGTCAACAATCCAAGGATCTGCGGGTCGTCGTCTGGCTGACCTGGGCATTGTATCAACGGGAATCCTTTCCAGGGCTGTTGGCCGGCCTTGGGTTATTGCGCTATCTCTGTGAGCATCATTGGTCTGCGGTCTATCCCGAAAAACCGCGTACTCGTGGCGCAGCCTTCAGTTGGCTGGCGGGGCGCCTCGAGTCCCTCTTCGCGCAAAGCCCGTCGCTGCAGGGTCAGCAGCCCTTGTTCGAATCCGTGCTTGAACATCTGGTGTGTCTCGATAAGTGCTGTGTCGAGCGCCTGGAAGATAACGCGCCGCTGTTCCTGCCGACTCGCAGGCAACTGGCCCAGCGGTTGGAGCGTGTTGCGCAAGACGATTCTCCGGTCGCGAGCTTGGACGATATTGCCGGGCAGGGGCAGGTCAAGCAGGTGACCACCCTGTTGCAGAATGCCGAGGTTGTGGTGGGCACCGAGAAAGATGCCCACAAGTTGCTGCGCGCCTTACAGGATCAGGCTCGTCCTTTGTGTGCCTGGTGGTTGCGCCAGAACGCCGCTGACCTGCGCGCACTGCGCCTGAATCGCGCGCTGACCTGGCTGACCCTCGTCAGCTACCCGGACGCTGACAGCGAACGGATCACCACCTTGCGCGGGCCTGCACCCGACAAACTCAAGCGTTACCAGGAGCGGCTTGCCCAAGGCCATTACACCGACTTGATGCTCGAACTCGAGGCCAGTCTCGCCGGTGCGCTGTTCTGGTTTGACGGGTTGTACATGGTCTGGCAGTGCCTGGAAGCGCTGCAGGCCGACCTGGCCATGACTGAGCTGGAAGTGAACTTTGCTCTGTTGCTGCAGCGCTTGCCCAACCTGCCCGAGTTTCGTTTTCACGATGGTGCTCCCTTTGCCGATGTCCCCACGCGCAACTGGATCGCGCAGCAGGTTGCCCGTCATCTGCAGTTGCCCGAATCACTGACAGTGGTGGATGCCGATGCCGAGCCTTGGGAGGCGGCCTTGCAAGCGGCACGACTGCGGCTGCGCAAGGACGGGCTCAAGGCGGCCGTCCATGAACTCAAGCAGGGCATGCATGCCGCTCACAGCGATCGTGCCCGTTTTCATTGGCGACTTGCGCAGGCGCGTCTATGTGGGCAGGCGGGCAAACACGAGTTGGCGAAGATCCAGCTCGAACATCTGGACAACGAGCTGCAACGCAGGGGCCTGGAACACTGGGAGCCGGAGTTGGCCTTGCAAGTGACCCAACTGCTTCATCGTTGCTGTGACTTGTTGCCACAAAACCAGGCCGTGCGCGAGCGTAAGGAAGACACCCATCGCAGGCTATGCCTCTTCGATCTTGAAGCGGTACTTGAATAGGCTTTCGAGCCACTTGGAAAAGGAGAAACACAATGGCCAAAGAAGGTTCGGTAGCGCCCAGGGAACGTATCAATATCACCTTCAAGCCCGCCATCGGTGGGGCGCAGGATGAAGTCGAACTGCCGTTGAAGCTGCTGGTGCTGGGTGACTTCACCCAGCGTGAGGATGTACGCAAGCTTGAAGACCGCAAGCCCATTGCCATCGACAAGAACACCCTTGATGACGTGCTGGCCAAGCAAGCGCTAAGCCTGACGCTGAACGTACCCAATCGCCTGCAGGAGTGTGCTGAGGTCGAGGAGCTGGCCATTGAGGTGCGTATCAATGCCATGAAGGATTTCAATCCCGCGAACCTGGTGGAGCAGATACCCGAATTGCACAAGCTGATGGCATTGCGTGAAGCACTCATGGCTCTCAAAGGACCGCTGGGCAATACACCAAGCTTTCGCAAAGCCATTGAGCACGCCCTGGCGGATGACGAGTCCCGCGCCCGGGTATTGGCCGAGTTGGAACTGGGCAACCACACCGCCTGACATTTTCAGTAAAAGGACACTGACCGCATGACCACCCAACAGAATCCGATACCGGAACACACCAGTGAGGATTACAGCATCCTCGACAACATCATTGCCCAGACACTGCTGAGTGCGGATGACGAGGCCTATGCCATCGCCAAGCGGGGTGTCTCGGCGTTTATCGAGGAGTTGATCAAACCACAGAACCACGGCGAGCCCGTCAAGAAGCGCCTGGTCGACCGAATGATTGCCGAGATCGATACGAAGCTCAGCCAGCAAATGGATGAAATTTTGCACCACCCGGAGTTCCAGGCCCTGGAAGCTTCCTGGAAAGGTTTGCAATTGCTGGTCGACCGCACCAATTTTCGTGAAAACATCAAGATCGAACTGTTGAACGTCTCCCGGCAAGACTTGCTGGATGATTTCGAAGACTCACCGGAAATGACTCAATCCGGGTTGTACAAACATGTCTACAGCGCTGAGTACGGTCAATTTGGTGGTCAGCCTGTGGGCGCGATCATTGCCAATTACTTCCTGTCCCCCAGCGCGCCCGATGTGAAACTGATGCAATACGCTTCAAGTGTCGCGTGCATGGCGCACGCGCCTTTTATTGCCGCAGCCGGGCCGGCGTTCTTCGGCCTGGAAAGCTTCACGGGACTGCCTGACCTCAAGGATCTCAAGGACCATTTCGAAGGGCCGCAATTTGCCAAATGGCAAAGCTTTCGCCAGAGCGAAGATGCGCGTTATATCGGTCTGACCGTGCCGCGCTTCCTGCTCCGTACGCCCTATGATCCCCTTGAGTGTCCTGTCAAGACCTTTGCCTACCAGGAAAACGTGGTGAGCAGCCACGAGCATTACCTGTGGGGCAATACCGCCTATGCCTTCGCCACACGCCTGACCGAGAGCTTCGCGCGGTTCCGCTGGTGCCCGAACATCATCGGTCCGCAAAGCGGAGGGGCCGTGGAAGACTTGCCGTTGCATCACTTCCATAGCATGGGCGAAATCGAGACCAAGATCCCCACCGAAGTGTTGGTGTCCGATCGCCGCGAATACGAACTTGCGCAAGAGGGCTTCATTGCCTTGACGATGCGCAAGGGCAGTGACAATGCCGCGTTTTTTTCCGCCAGTTCGGTGCAGAAGCCCAAACAGTTCGGCATCAGCGCAGAGGGCAAGGACGCCGAGCTGAACTATCGCCTGGGGACCCAGTTGCCCTACATGATGGTGGTCAACAGGCTGGCCCATTACCTGAAGGTATTGCAGCGTGAACAGTTGGGTTCGTGGAAAGAGCGCACAGACCTCGAGCTGGAGCTCAACAAGTGGATTCGCCAGTACGTCGCCGACCAGGAAAACCCCAGTGCCGAAGTGCGTGGGCGGCGTCCGCTGCGAGCGGCCCGCATCGTTGTCAGTGACGTAGATGGCGAGCCTGGCTGGTACCGCGTCAACCTGAGTGTGCGACCGCACTTCAAGTACATGGGGGCGGACTTCACTTTGTCTCTGGTTGGCAAGCTCGACAAAGAATGAAAGAAGGTCAGGGGATGCCCCACAAACATAGCCTTTTCGAGCGCCTCGAACGCCCGGCGGCCGCACATGCCTGTGGCGTGACGTCCATTGCCAGCCACCTGGGGAAAATGCTCAGTATCCGTGCGGGCAGTGTTCAGACATTGCCGGACTACGGCTTGCCCGATCTTAATGATATGAACCAGAGCCTGCATGAGTCATTGAGCCAGTCGCGCTTGTTGATCGAGCGATTCATACGGGCCTACGAGCCACGATTGAAGCAGGTGCAGGTTACTGCATTGCCGCGCGATCACGACCCTCTGGCCCAGGCGTTCTCCATTGAGGCCACGCTGATGGTGGCGGGTGTCAAGCAGCCCGTGGTGTTCGTTGCGCGACTATGCGAGCCCGGACGAGTCGAGGTTTTGCCGGATGTCCTTTAATCGTTATTACCAGAGCGAGCTGAGTGCGTTGCGTCAACTCGGGCGGCGTTTCTCCGAACGTAACCCTGCGCTCGCGCCGTTTCTTGCCGACCCAGGGCAGGACCCGGATGTGGAACGGTTGTTGGAGGGCTTCGCGTTTCTCACCGGTCGCTTGCGCCAGAAACTGGATGATGAGCTGCCTGAGCTGACTCATTCCTTGATGCATTTGCTGTGGCCCAACTACATGCGGCCGATGCCCGCCTTCAGCATCTTGCAGTTTGATCCGTTGAAGCACGTCGGCCCTGGGGTGATTGTCGCGCGGGATACCCCGGTCGAAAGTGCTGCCCTCAAGGGTGAGCGTTGTCGCTTCCGTACCTGTTACGCCACGCAAGTCCTGCCGCTGCAACTGAGCGCTCTGGAATACAGCCTCCAGGGCGAGGTTGCGCTGTTGAGCCTGCACCTGGACATGAGTGTCGGGGGCAACTTCAGTGAATGGACGTTCGATCAACTACGTCTGCACCTGGCGGGTGATCGCTGCATCAGCCAAGGGCTGTACCTGAGCCTGTTGCGTCATCTCGAGGGTATCGAGTTGCTACCTTTGGGGCGCGATGGCCTGCCGGTCAGTGGGGAGGATGGGCAACCCCTCTCGTTGCGATTGGGCGCCGACCGGGTACGCCCGGTGGGATTCAGCGAGGAGCAGGCGTTGATTCCGTATCCAATGAATACCTTTCGTGGATATCGTCATTTGCAGGAGTACTTTGCCTTTCCTGACAAGTACCTGTTTGTCGACGTGGTGGGCCTGGATGTACTGCACGGTTTGCCCTATGAGCTGCTCAAGCAGGTGTGTGCGGTGGTGCTGCGTTTCAAACTGCGTAACCCATGGCGTGATCCCCATCACCCCACCCTGGACAACGTGAAGCTGTACTGCACGCCCATCGCCAATTTGTTCAAACATGACGCCGTGCCGATCCGCCTGGACGGCAAGCAGGACGAATACCTGGTGATACCGGGGGAATACTCACGGGAAAACGCCTGTGTATTTTCCGTGGACAGTGTCACGGGTTGGCGCCCCGGCGGGTCGGGATATCGGACCTACGTACCGTTTGAGTCCTTCGAGCATGACAGCGATGACGCACTGTCGGCGGCCTCCGCCAGCTACAGCATTCGCCAACATGCATCGGCACAGCACGCGGGCCTCGATACCTGGCTAGGGTTTTCCAATGCTCCGGAGCATGGCCCGGAAACCCTGTCGATCGAGCTGACGTGTACCAACCACGACCTGCCTCGGCTGCTTCAGATCGGGGAGATCAACCAACCTTGCGAGCAGACACCGGAAGGGTTGTCGTTTCGTAATATCTGCATGCCGACCGCGAGCTATTCGCCCCCCCTGGAGCAGGACTTTCTCTGGCGGCTCATCAGCAACATGTCGCTCAACTACCTGTCATTGACCGACATCAATGCCTTGAAGGTCATTCTCGAAACCTACGACCTGCCGCGCTACCACGACCGACAGGCGCAGAAAGTCAGTGAGCGAAAGCTTGGCGCATTGCGATCCATCAGGCACTCGGCTGTCGACCGACTGCACCGTGGCTTGCCGTTCAGGGGCTTACGAATCGACCTGACGATTGATCCACAAGGTTTTCTTGGCCAGGGCGAGGTGTTTGTGTTCGCGTCGGTACTCAACGAATTCTTCGCGCTTTACGCCAGCCTTAATACCTATCACGAATTGCGAGTCATCAGCACACAAGGAGACGTGTACCTATGGCCACCCCGGATGGGCCAGCAGCCCCTGCTTTGACGGCACTGTCCAGCGTCATCCGCGAATACTCGCTGTTCCAGGCGGTTTTGCAGGTGATCAGGCGTTTGCGCGATGCTCATCCGATGCTGGATGACGACGCGCTGTATGACTTGTTGGAGTTTCAGGCCAACCCGGGTCTTGGTTTCCCCGGTCACGATATTGAGCGGGTGGAGTTTTTTGTTGAACACGGTCAATTGCGCGCGCGTCTTTGCCTCAACGTGTTGGGGCTGTGCGGCGCTTGTTCGCCATTGCCGGCGTTTTATGGCGAACAAGCGATTGTTGACGGTGCGGGCGGCAAGGCTACCCGGGACTTCCTCGACCTGTTTCATCATCGGTTACAACGGCTGATGCTGCCGATCTGGCGCAAGTACCGCTACCGGGCGTTTTTCCAGGCTGGCGCCCGGGATGTCTTTTCCGAGCAGATGTTTGCCTTGATCGGGTTGAAGGGCCAGCACCTCCGCGCGACTACCCAATTGAACTGCAAACGGCTATTGCCCTACCTGGGGTTACTCAGCCTGCGAGCCCATTCGGCAGCCTTGATCGAGACGGTGCTGCGTTACTACTTCAAGCACACCCGCTTGTTCGTCGAGCAGTGGGTAGAACGCTCGGTGGTCATTGCCGTCCCCCAGCAAAATCGGCTGGGTGCCACCAACAGTGTGCTCGGTCATGACCAGGTGCTGGGTAGTCGGGTCACTGACCGCAGCGGCAAGTTCAGGGTGCATGTGCAGGGCCTGGGCTGGCAGCGTTTTCATGAGTTTTTACCCACGGGTGGGGACTATCCGTTGCTGTGCGCATTGCTACGGCTGACGGCACGCGACCCTCTGGCCTATGACCTGCGCCTGGTACTGCTCAAGGAGGAAATCAGGCCATTGCACATCGGCGAACACAACGTCTGCCGTCTCGGCTGGACAACTTGGCTGGCGCATGGGTGTGCCGACGGTGTGGTCATTGTGACCAGCAATGCTGATTAGGGACGAATGATTATGATGAATGTGGACCTGCAACAACTTATACAGACATTGGCTCCCCAGGCGCGCCGAGACCTTGAACGCTCGGCGGAACGTTGCGTGGCACGCGGCGGCAGGGAAGTGTTGGTGGAGGACCTGCTGCTGACCCTGCTGGAATACCCCCACGGCATTCTGGTGCGGGCGTTGGTGGATGCGGGGGTGGAGCCAGGCGAGCTGCAGGCGGCCCTGCATCCCCAAGCTGGCACGAGTGCCTCGCGTAATCCTGTGTTTACCCAGGCCCTGGTGCAATGGCTGCAGCAAGCCCTGATGTTGGCCCGCCTGGAGCTGCGGCAGGCGGACGTTGATCACGGCGCTCTGTTACTGGCGCTGTTGCGTCATCCGTTACAACACGCCGGCAGTGGTTATCAGGCGGTACTGAACCGGTTGGAGGCACAGCGTGTGTGCAGTTATTTGTTGAGCCTGGCGCCTGAGGTCGACCCTGTGTCGAGCAGCGATGCGTTGCTGGCGCGCTTTACCCATGACTTGACCCGTCAGGCCCGGGAAGGCGGTATCGACCCGGTGTTGTGTCGCGATGCCGAAATTCGCCAATTGATCGACATACTTGTGCGCAGGCGCAAGAACAATCCGATCCTGGTTGGCGAAGCCGGGGTGGGTAAAACCGCCGTGGTTGAAGGGCTTGCCCTGCGTATCGCCAGCGCAGAGGTGCCGGAGCCGCTCAAACACGTACAGGTGTTGACCCTGGATATGGGCCTGCTTCAGGCCGGCACGGGGATCAAGGGGGAATTCGAACGGCGCCTCAAAGGCGTGATTGATGAAGTCAACGCCTCACCAACACCGGTGATCCTGTTTATCGACGAGGCGCATACATTGGTGGGCGCGGGCGCCCAGGCAGGTGGGTCCGATGCTGCCAATCTGCTCAAGCCCGCCCTGGCCCGTGGCGAGTTACGCACCATCGCCGCCACCACTTGGTCGGAATATAAGAAGTACTTCGAAAAAGACCCGGCATTGGCGCGGCGTTTCCAGCCTGTGCAGGTCGGCGAGCCCAGTGTTGAGCAGGCGGTTTCGATCCTGCGCGGCCTGGTTCCGGCGTATGAGCGCAGCCATGGCGTGTATGTGCGGGATGATGCCATTGTCACGGCAGCCCACATGAGCGCGCGCTACCTGGCTGGGCGGCAGTTGCCCGACAAGGCCGTGGATGTGCTGGACACCGCCTGCGCCCGCATGAGAACCAGCTGGGAGACGGCGCCCGAGGCATTGCAACGCCTTTACGCCGAGCAGGCGGAAGGCGCGCGCCAGCGCCAGGCGTTGAATCGCGACAGGGATGCCGGGTTGCCTGTGGACGAGCAGGCCTTGCACGCGTTGAACCTGCGCCTGGAGACCGTGGAGCGCGAGCGTGAACATCTGGAGCAACACTGGTTGGAACAGCGAGCATCGGCGCAGCAGGTGCTAGCGCTGCGCCAGCAATTGGATGCTGCTCGTGGTGCAGGGCAGAACACTGAGACCCTTGAACATGCCTTGGCCCAACAGCGCCAGGTACTGCACGCGCAACAAAACGGCCAGCCATTGGCCAGCCTCGAGGTTTGTCCAGGTCTGGTGGCACAGGTCGTCAGCGCCTGGACCGGTATTCCTGTCGAACGACTGGCCCTGGAAAGCAGTGAAAGGGTGTTGGGCTTTGCCGATGCATTGCGTTCGCGCATCCTCGGCCAGGAACACGCCGTGCAGATACTTGAACGCAACTTGCGCGCGGCTGCCACCGGGCTCAATAAGGCGGATGCCCCGGTCGGCGTATTCCTGCTGGTTGGCCCAAGTGGCGTGGGCAAGACCGAGACGGCCCTGGCCCTCGGCGACCTGCTGTACGGCGGGCGGCGTTTTGTCACCACCCTTAACATGTCGGAGTTCCAGGAAAAACATTCCCTTTCCCGGCTGATTGGTGCTCCACCCGGTTATATCGGTTTTGGCGAGGGCGGCGTGTTGACGGAGGCTGTGCGCCAACGCCCGTATTCGGTCGTGCTGCTGGACGAGGTCGAGAAGGCTGATCCGGAAGTAGTGAACCTGTTCTATCAGATTTTCGACAAGGGACTGGCCAATGACGGGGAAGGTCGGGAAATCGATTTTCGCAACACGCTGATCCTGATGACCTCCAACCTGGGCAGCGAGTGCATCGATCAATTGTGCGCAGGCGACCGGCGACCTGCTGAGGAGGTCCTGCACGAAGCCATTCGCCCGTTGCTGCGCAAGCACTTCAAGCCTGCCTTACTGGCGCGAATGCATGTCGTGCCGTATTACCCGATCACGGGCGAGGTTCTGCATGACCTGGCAAGGCTCAAGCTGGACCACTTGGGACAAAGGTTGCAACTGCGCAAGCTCACCTTCAGCTATACGCCCGAACTGGTTGCTTGCGTCGCCGAGCGTTGCGCTGAGGGTGACAGCGGTGCCCGCTCTATCGATCAATGGATCGACGCACACTTGCTGGCGCAGGTGGCGGATCGGTTGCTGGAGGCCATGGCCGGGGGCGAATCGCTGTCCCGGGTGCATGCCGGCCTGGATGGCAGCGGTTGTCCTGTCTGTGAGGTCAGCCAATGACGGAAAATTCTTTCAACCGGTTGCCCCATCCCTCGGAGTACGCCGACGCGATGCTGAGTTGGTTCACCCGTCTGGGGATCGAAGGTGACGCGACAACCTTGCCGGACCTGTGTGTCGCGGCGGTAGCTCAACTGAGCCAGTGCGAACTCAGCCAATTGTATTGGCGCGACGAGGCGACAGGTCGGCTTGCCCTGATTGCCCAGCATTTGCCAGGCGTGCGGCCGCCCGACGACCTGGCTTCAGACGCGGATTTCCAACATGAGCAGGTGTTGCAGTATGTGCTCAGTCAGCGCACTGCCTTGAGCCTTGAGCATCTGGAAAACAGCTTCTATGAAAGCCAGTTCCTTCCTGCGATGGCGACGCCTTGGCAATCGTTGACGTGCATGCCGTTGTTCGGTCAGCACAGGACTCTCGCGGGCGTGTTGCTGTGCGCCAGCCAGCGTCCGAAACAGTTGGAGCACTACACCCACTCATTGACCCAACTGGGCAGCTTTGCCTTGAGGCAACTTGCACTGATGCAGCGTCTGAGTCCTGCGGTGAGTGTCACTCCACCTACGTGCCGCACGCCGGGCACCTGTGCCACGTTCGGATTGATCGGCAACAGCAAGGCCATGGATGAGACGTGCCGCTTGATCGGCAAGGTGCTGAATACGCCCTACACCGTGCTGCTGCATGGCGAGACCGGTACCGGCAAAGAGGTGGTGGCGCGCGCCATCCATACCGCCGGTCCACGCGGTGGTAAAGCCTTCGTGGTGCAAAATTGTGCAGCCTTTCCCGAAGGGCTGCTGGAAAGTGAACTGTTCGGTTATCGCAAGGGGGCGTTCACGGGGGCTGAACGCAACTACACCGGTTTGTTCGACACCGCTCACGGCGGCACATTGCTACTCGACGAAATCGGCGATATGCCGTTGTCGTTGCAGGCCAAGTTATTGCGGGTTTTGCAGGAAGGCGAGATTCGCCCATTGGGTGCCAGTACGGCCCATAAGGTCGATGTACGCATTATCGCTGCGACGCACCGTGATCTCCCTGCGATGGTGGCCCAAGGCAGCTTTCGCGAGGACCTGTATTACCGGCTCGCGCAGTTCCCCATTGAGTTACCGGCCTTGCGTGAGCGTGATGGCGATGCGTTGCTGTTGGCTCGGCATTTTGCGCAAAAGGCCTGCGCTGCGCTGGGTCGCGTATCGGTGGGCTGGTCAAGTACGGCGTTGGATCAACTGTCCAGCCATGGCTTCCCCGGCAATGTGCGAGAACTCAAATGCCTGGTGGAGCGCGCGGTACTGCTCTGTGACGACGGTGTGATCCTGCCGGCGCACCTGTCCCTGTCATCGGCACCCGCCAACGATGCTGTCGATGCAACGTTGCGTCAACGCCTGGAGCGAGTGGAGCGGGTGTTCCTGATTGATTGCCTGCACAAGAACCGTGGCAATCGTACCCGTACCGCGCGGGAGTTGGGCGTCGCGCGCCGCACGCTGCTCTACCGTCTGGCGCGCTTGAAGATTCCGGTTGGCGATGCCCGAGAGGAATGCTGAATAGCGTATGCGTGGATACCTTACTTTCATGGGAGATTCCTGATGCCTCTTCGTCCGTGGCAAGCCGTGACGCTTGTGCTGTGTTTGCTGGGTGGCTGTAACGCCAATTATGTCTTTGACGATGCTGACTACCGTCCACTGGGTGACCCCCAGGCGAGCCGTCGTGGTCATTGAACAGGGGAGCCTTGCCATGCAATTAGTGCTTGAAGTGTGTTCCGCCAGTGGCGAGCCGCCAGCCCGCAAAACCTTTGATGGCGTCGGCGGTGTGATCGGCCGTGGGACGGCGTGTGACTGGGTCATCCCCGACACCGCGCGCTTGATTTCCAGCCACCATGGCTTGGTCAGTTTTCGCGACGGCCATTACTTTTTGACGGATATCAGCAGCAACGGTATTGGCGTATCCGGCAGCCTGGAGCGCTTGCGCAAGGGGCACGCGCGGCAGATCAGTGATGCAGACGTATACCAACTGGGGGCGTTGGAAATTCGTGCGCGACTGGTCGAGCATCAACGACCGCCGCTCGGGCGGAGCGAGGTGATTCCAGACGATGCTTTCCTGGGGCTGGACCCGATTCAGGCGCTGGATCGCGAACAACGACGCGGCGAGTCATCGCAAGAGCTGGAGGCATTGAACACGTTGACGGAGTCGACCGCCCAGGCATTCTGTCCGGGAACCGTGGACCAGGACCATCTGGTCGTACCGCAATGGGCTGAGCCTGTCAGTGACGTAGTACCTGCACAGCCCGTTACGGCTGCATCCGCAGTCCCTGAGACGTTCTGGGCGCAGTTCGGCGAGGTGTTGGGCATGGAGGTGGGGGCGCTCGATACGCCGGCCCGCGAGGCCCTTGCGATCAAGGTGGCCGGGTTGTTCAGGCAAGCCATCGAAGGTTTGCAGCAAAGCCTGCGAACTCGCGACGAGCTGAGTAGTGAGGTGCATCTGGATTGGACCTCCCCGGCGCTTATGCGGCAGAACCCCTTGGTGGATTGCCCAGACGCCCAGGCGGCCTTGACGGCGCTGTTGGGGGGCGGTGAGTGGGGGCGTCTGCCGCCCGAACGGGCGGTAGCCCACGCCTGCCGGGACTTGCAGATTCATCAGCTGGCCTTGGTGGTGGCCTGCCGTGCCGTCGTTCGCAGCGCGCTGGCGGCCTTTGCTCCAGGTCACCTGCTGCTGTGCTTCGAGCGCGAGGACAAGCCGCCCAGGCTCCTCACCGATGGCGCTCATTGGCGGGCGTACCAGCGCTATTACCGACGGCTGACCGACGAGGCGTCGTTGGGCGATCAATTATTACGCAACGACTTCTGCAAGGCCTACGAAGAGCAGGTGCGCCTGGTCTCCAGCCTGCATGCGGCTTACCCGGGATGACGTTCATGTATCTAACCACCGTTGCATCAACACTGCTGGCACTGGGCATGTTGGCCGGCTGCAGCAGCGTTTCACCCTTTTCGACCTTGACCAAGCTGGACCTGGCGTTGATGGCCAGTGACGAGGTCAACCCCGACCTTCATGGCCGTCCTTCACCTGTGGTGGTGCATTTGCTTGAACTGCGGCACCCCGTGGCATTCGAGAATGCCGACTTTTTCAGCCTCTATGGGCGGGCCGAGCAGACCCTGCCCAAGGACTGGGTCAGCAGCGAAGAGCTGGAGCTGCGGCCCGGTGAGCGGTTGATGCTCAAGCTCAGTATCGAGCCGCAAAGCCGCTATGTCGGCGTACTGGCGGCCTATCGCGACCTGCCCAATGTGCAATGGCGACTGGTGCTGCCTGTTGCCCCCCAGCAACGGACACGGGCCCGAATAATGCTGGACCAGAGCGGTGTTCGTATTGCCGCCCCGCAAACCGAGCGGGCGGAGGATTGAGATGCACATCCATAACGTTATCTGGCAGGAAGGCATGTTGCTGCGGCCCCAGCACTTGCAGCACAACGACCGCTACTACCATCAGCAGCTCAACCGTACGCGCTTGCTGGGCTGCGACGCCTGGGGGTTCCTGACCCTGGACATCGATGTGCAGTACCTCAACCTGGGCAAGGTGGTCGTCAACCAGGCCAGCGGCATATTGCCGGACGGCAGCCTGTTCGAGCTCAATGGCGCGATGGAACCTCTGGTATTGCAAGTGCCTGCCAACGTCGGCCGGCAAGCTGTGTACCTGGCGTTGCCGCTGGTCACCGACAATCAGGTTGAAGTGCGCAGGCCGGAGCAACACGAAATCCTGGCGCGCTATGTTGCCTGTGAAATGGAGATCGGGGACTCCAATGCCGGTGTCGATGCCCGTTGCCAGATCAGCTGTGCGCGTCCGGATCTGCGCCTGATGCTGGGGGAACATCCCGGTGAGCCGTTCAACGTGAAGCTGCAGGTCGCTCAGGTGCTGGACTGCACCCGTGAAGGCGGCGTGCGACTGGATACCGATTTTGTGCCGACGTTCATTTTTTTGCAGGGCTCCGGCTATGTGTCGTCGTGCGTCAAGGAGGTCATCAGTCTGTTGGCCAGCCGTGGAGATGCGATTGCCGCGCGCATCCAGGGTAACGGCGCGTCGGCCGGGGCGCAGGTTGGCGACCTCCTGATGCTGCAGCTGATCAATCGCGCTGAATTGATGTTGCGCCACTTTTTGAGCCAGGCCCAGGTGCGCCCGGAGGCGTTGTATCGCGAGCTGCTGTCGATCCTTGGTGAATTGGCCACGTTCGCCACCGACAGCAAGCGCGCCCAATTGGAGGTGCGTTACCAGCATGGTGATCAAGGTGCGAGCTTTCGCGAATTGATGGAGCACCTGCGCGCAGTGTTGTCGCGGGTACTGGAGCAGCATGCCATCGAGTTGACGCTGCAACCACGTCAGTACGGTGTGCTGGTATGCCCGGTGAGTGACCTCAAATTGCTGGGGACGGCGACGTTCATCCTGGCGGCAACCGCCCAGTGTGATTCGGAAACTCTGCGTCATCGGCTGCCGGCGCATCTCAAGATTGGCCCGGTGGAGCGCATCCGCGAGTTGGTCAACCTGCACCTCACCGGTATCAGGATCAAACCGTTGCCGGTAGCGCCGCGACAGATTCCGTTCCACGCGGGCAAGACCTATTTCATGCTCGAACTCAGCGCCCCGGATATCGCGCAGTTGGAGCAGTCAGGTGGATTCGCCTTGCATGCCAGCGGCGAGTTTACCGAGCTGGAACTCAACTTCTGGGCTATCAGGAACTGAACCCCATGATGATGGACAGTGAATACCCGCAGGACGAGAAAACCGTCTTGCTTGACCGCGAGGGACGCGGTCCGGCGCAGGGGGCTGTGACGGACTTCCCATCGCCGCCGCGCTTCGAGCAGTTGGAGGACAGGATGATCTATACCGCCCGGCTGCACAGCTCGCAGAGTGTGAATGTGGGCCCCAACACCCTGGTGGCAGCGGCTTGGGAATTGTTGTTGCAGGTGGTGCAGCTCAAGGGCAGCTCCGGCCGTGAGAGCCTGCAGACCCTCAACGACCGGTTGTCTTCGGGCATCACGACGTTTGAAGCGCACGCCCTGCACCTGGGGGGCGAGGAAGGTCAGGTGATGTCGGCGCGCTATGTGCTGTGCAGTTTCATTGACGAGGCGGTGGTCACCACCGCGTGGGGCGGTTGCAGCGACTGGTCCAGGTCCAGCCTGTTGAGTCGCTTTCACAACGAAACCTTTGGCGGCGAGAAGTTTTTCCTGCTGCTGGAGCGATTGTCCCGCGACCCCGTCAAGCACGTGGCCATGCTGGAGCTGATGTACCTGTGCCTGTCGCTGGGGTTCGAAGGCCAATACCGCGTGATGGAGCGGGGAGGCGCTCAGCTTGAAGGGGTACGCGACGCGCTGTACCGGCAGATCAGGCATGTGCGGGGAGATCGGCTCTCGATGGCCGCGCCATCGCACGCAGGGAAAGTCCGCGCCGTGCCGGTGCGCATGCTCTGTGCCAAGTGGCTCATGGCTGTCGGGCTGGCCTGTTTGCTGGTGATGTACTCAGGGTTTGCCTGGGTGCTGGGCACGGAGCGCATGACGGTGCTGCAACCTTTTCAATCGTTGGCGTCGGACCAGGCTCAGACGCCCTTGTAACGCTGGGAGCAATGAATGAACGCATTCTTCAAGGGCGCGGGCACGGTGCTGCGCAAGATTTGGTTATGGAGCCTGTTGCTGGTGCTGTCCAGCGCGTTGCTGGTGTGGTTTTTCGGGCCCTTGCTGGCGGTGGATGACTATCGGTTCTGGCAAGGCGCGACGGCTCGTTTGCTGACCATCTGTTGCCTGTTCCTGCTGTGGGGGCTGGCGATGGTGGTGGTTGGCGCGCGTCGCGCCGCACGGCTCAACCAGCCGGAACACCAGGCGCATCATCAGCGCCTGGGGCTGATCCACGATGAGCAGAGGCAGGTACGCGGGCGATTCAAGGAGGCGCTGCAGACCCTGAAAACCTCCCGCCGCTACGGTGATCGCAGTGAGCGTTGGCGAAATACGCTGCCCTGGTACCTGTTGATCGGCCATCAAGGCAGTGGCAAGACCCATCTGCTGGCCGCCAATGGATTGCAGTTTCCACTCGATCGGGCCGAGTCGCCAACCCCGGGTACAACGGCCTACTGCGACTGGTACTTCGCCGATGACGCCGTGCTGCTGGAGACTGCCGGGCGCTACCTGGACCAGCCTGACCGTACGGTGGATGCGGCGGGATGGTCGACGCTGCTCGGTCTGCTCAGGTCGCGCCGCCGGGCTCGCCCGCTCAACGGTGTTGTAGTGACGTTGTCGGTGGACACGCTTTGGGGGGGCAATGAGCACGACCTGGAACTCCATGCGCGTCATGTCCATACCCGCTTGCAGGACATCCAGCAGACGCTGCATGTAGATGTGCCGGTTTATCTGGTGTTGACCCGGGCCGACCGTTTGCCAGGGTTCGCCGAGTTCTTTGATGCGCAGCAGGGCGACGGCACGGAAGACATATTGGGCGGGCACCTGGTGGCGGGCAAGACCGGAACTGACATTGCTCAGGTGCGCGAGGCCTTCGAGGCGCTGCTGCAACGCCTGGGGGCGGAGCTGATCCCACGCTTGCATCAGGAGCGCAGCGGCGAGCGCCGCGGTCGTATGCTGGATTTTCCTCGGCAGGTCGCACGCCTGGGCGACCGCTTGGGCCTGTTTGTCGAGACGGCGTTTTCCGCCCCGCGCTATCAGCGTATCAATGGCCTGCGAGGGTTCTACCTGACGTGTGCGAACGTGGGCGATACGCGCTCGCAGTTTGTCCAGGGCTTGTTCCGCCGAGTGATTTTCGCCGAGGCCGATCTTGCCGGGCTGCATACCCCCGAGCGGCGTCGCCTGCATCGACGCCAAGGGGGACTGGCGCTGGCCACGGCGCTGGTCATCGGTATGGCGGGGTGGTTATGGGGGCACAGTTATTCGTTCAATCATCAGCGTCTGGTGCAGTTGCAGGCGCTGAACATGCCTGCGCCTGCTCAACCTGATGCGGACGAGAGCCGGGTATTGCTGGCGCTGCTGGACAGTCGTCTGGCAGCGACACGGGTGTTTCCACCCGTCACCGAGGTCCGCTGGGTCGATCGAGCCGGCTTGTATCAAGGGCAGGTGAGTCGTCCGTTATTGACTAATGCCTATGACGAGAGCTTGCGCCATCAGTTGCTGCCGCACGTGGCAACCCTGCTCGAAGAACAGGTGCAGGCCAGCCTTGGCGAGCGCGAGCGATTGCTGGACAGCTTGCGGGCGTACCTGATGCTCAACCTGCGCGAACGGCGTGATAACGCGTGGTTGGCGGAGTACATGGCAGGCCATTGGTCTGCCCGTTATGCGGGGGATACCTCGATGCAGAAGCGTTTGAACGAACACCTCGGGCGGTTGCTGGAGCAACCGTTCGCAGCCCCGTTGAACGATGCACTGGTGGCCCAGGCCCGCCAGGCATTACGCGGCGAGTCGCTGGCAGAGGTGGTCTACCGCGCGCTGCGCGAACAAGCCCGCAGCCTGGAGCCTCTGCGACTGGCCGATGGCGGCGTGTTCGCCAACCTTGAACCGCCCATACCCGGCTTCTACACCAAAAGGTACCAGCAGTATTTCGAAAAGCAGGGCCCTGCGCTGGTCAATGCCATTGCCCAGGATAACTGGGTGCTTGGGGAAGGTACCGACCTCAGCACCGTGGATATGCGCCGGTTGCTGCAGGCCCTGGAACAGCGTTATTTGAGTGAGTACGCCGATGCCTGGAGTCAGGCTCTCGGTCGTGTCCGCCTGCAGGAAAATGACAATCTGCGGCACAGCGCCGAGCAGTTGGCGAGCCTGATATCCGCCCAGTCGGCGTTGGTACGCCTGTTGCAGCAGGTTCGCGAAAACACTCGGCTGTTACCGGCCCACGATCGGGTCGAGGCGCTGAGCCAGCAGGCCGGTGAGTTAAGTGCCGCGGTGTCCGGTGCGATGGTCAAACCGTTGCAGGGCCAACTACTGCCTGACACGGCCCGGCGTGCGCTGCAGCGCCGCTTCGAACCGCTGCACCAGCTACTCGATGAAGAGCAGAACCCGGGGGCTGAATTGACACAGGCATTTCGGCTGCTCGACGAATTACACCTGCAATTGTCGTCGCTGAGCCGGGAGAGTTCCCCGGAGCAGGCAGCGTTCACCTTGGTCAAGCAGCGCATGGAAGGGCAGCAGCCTCTTCTGGCCAACCTGCGTAATGCCGCCGCACGCTTGCCGCTGCCGCTCAAGGGCTGGCTCGAAGACATTGCCGACCACGTCTGGCGTCATCTGCTCGATGGCACCTATGTCTACGTGAACCAGCGTTACCAAAGCGAGCTCTATGGTTTTTACGCCAAGGCCATCCAGCGTCGCTACCCGTTCAATGCGCATGCCACCAGTGACGTTGCCTTGGGCGATTTCCAGGCATTTTTCAAACCCCGAGGTGCTATGGCACGCTTTTATGAAACGTACCTGCGGCCTTTTGTCAGCGTTGATGGCAACCGGTATCGACTGCGGGGGCTGGACGGTCGCAGCGTGCCGATATCGCGCTCGCTGTTGGACCAACTGGCCAGGGCCCAGATGATTCGGCAAGGTTTTTTCACCGAGGAGCAGGGGGAGTGGGCCGTTCGATTCACCTTGGCGCCCTACAGTCTCGATCAAGCCGTCAGCCGGGCGATCCTGCGGGTGGGTGACCAACAACTGGAATACCGTCATGGGCCGATTGTGCCTATGGCTTTCCACTGGCCAGGCGAGGCGCCTGGCAGTCGCAGCAGCCTGGTGCTGGAACGGGGTACGGAGCGACCGCTGGGGATCGAAAAAAACAGTGGCGAGTGGTCGTTGTTCCGCTTCTTCGACCTGTTGCAGAGTGAGCCGGCAAATGGCAGGGATGCGCACCTTCTCAAGGCCGATCTGGCCGGCCTGCGCGCCAATTACCTGCTGACCAGCCAGCGCAACCCGAGCCCGTTCCAGATGGCGGCATGGCGCACCTTCCGCCTGCCGGAGCAACTGTGAACCCGGCGCACACCTGGCGAAGCGCCGGGCGCACGGTTCAAGGCAAGTTGCGTTCGCGCAACGAGGACGCGTTCCTCGATTGCCCACAGCGTGGGTGTTGGGCGGTCGCCGATGGAATGGGGGGCCACCAGGCCGGGGATGTGGCCAGTCAATGGGTAATCAGCAGTCTTGCCGCGCTGCCAGATCAGGGCAGTTTTGATCAGCGTGTCGAGGCAGTCCGGCGCTGCCTGCGCGGGCTCGACAGCCAACTGGGGCAGGCGCCGATTGCGCCGGCCGACGGCCTGGCAGGCATCATGGGCAGTACCGTGGTTGTACTGTTGCTCGAAGACCAGCGTGCGGCCTGCATTTGGGTGGGCGACAGCCGTTGCTACCTGTGGCGCGGGCAGCGGCTGTACCAGCTGTCCCGTGACCATACCGTGTTGCAGCAACTGATGGATACGCAGCAGTTGAGCCTGGAACAAGCCCAGGTCTATCCGGGCGCCAGGGCCTTGACCCGTGCGATCGGCGCCCGACAGGCGCTGAGCCTGGAGGTACTGGAACTCAGTACCCAGCCTGGGGATGTATTTTTGTTGTGCAGCGACGGCCTGTACCAGGGGCTCAGCCTTGGCGAACTGGGCGGCGCCATGAGCGTAGGCTCGCCATGGTGGGTGGTGGATCGATTGTTCAGCGACGTGTTGCGTGGGCCGGCGCGGGATGACCTTACGGCCGTCGTGATCCAGCCATGAGCGAGGAGGCAAGCCCGCCGAACTTGCTTGCCGGGCGCTATCAGCTTGAGCGCAAGCTGGGTACAGGCGGCATGGGGGTGGTCTATCGCGCCCGGGACCTGCTGCATGAGGCGTTCGGTGAGCCCGCCTCCAGCGTGGCCCTGAAACGCTTGGACGAAACATTTTCCGCGTGCCCTGACGCCCATGTGCTGCTGTACAGCGAGTTCGCCCTCACACGCCGCTTGCGGCATGACCATGTGGTGAGGGTGTTTTCCTTCGAAGTCGACACGCTGCACCAGGTGGCATTCTTCACCATGGAGTTGCTGCACGGCATGACCCTGGATCGGCTGCTGGTGGAGTGTCCACAAGGAGTGCCCTGGCAGGAGCTGCAGCCCATCGCCTTGCAACTGCTGGACGCGCTGGCGTACACCCACCAGCAGGGCATTCTCCATGGCGATGTGAAGCCCGCCAATATCATGATGGGTGAGCAGGGATTGCGTTTGTTCGATTTCGGCCTGGGCCGGTCGAAAATGCAGCAGACAGCCGGGCTGCCGGGCTTGAACCGCAGCCGTTTGAACGCCTGGACGCCCGCGTATGCAGCGCCGGAACTGATGGCGGGTGGGGGCTTGTCAGCCGGCGCCGATTTGTATGGCGCGGCCTGCGTGATCTATGAGTTGGCCCAGGGCGAGCGCCTGGGCGAGCGCCAGCCCGATCGACCACTGCCGCGGCCGCGCCGATTGCCCAGGCATTGCTGGTCGGCGCTGCACTCAGCGTTGGCCATGGATCCGCAGTGGCGCAGCGTTTCCGTCGCCGAGTTGCGCGAGGCGCTGGATGGCAGGCGGCACTGGTACCTGCCGTTGCGGGTTCAGCCGGGCAAGTCATGCAATTGACAGTACTCGGCCCAGCTCAGGCCGGCCATCTGCGCCACTTCCTTGTGCACTTCAAGACGTTGGGCCTCAAAGGCTTCGCGGGAGTCCGCAGTCAGCTTGAGGGTCAATTCCCAGGCAAACAGGCCCTGGCGTTCGGCTTCAGCCTCGAAGGCTTCATGCAGGCGTTCATCGCGGTACTGTGCGAGGGTTTCGCCCTTGGCTTGGGCGGCAAGCGGGTTAAGGGTGTTGAGTTCAAGGGCTACGCCCGGATGTTCGCTCAGGAATCTATCCAGGGCGCGTTGGTGGTTATCGCCAGGTGGTGTCAAAGGTTAACTCCTGAAAGGGAACGGTATCGGGGCCCTCGGCATGTTCTCGGCGTCGGGGCGCCAATCGTCCACAAGGGCCTAAATTGATTTGGAATAATGACCGGTAGTGTGGCAAAAGTCTTTCGCTCACGGCATCAGGGCGTGTAGCGTTACAGGGGTTTTGGGCCTGCCCCTGGGGGCAGAGAGCGATGGGCAGAGGGATGGGGCATGGCGCAAACGCTATTCAAACTTTTCCTTACTCAGCGCCTGGCGGCTTTGGCCAGCACCGAGTCGTTGCGTGCCATCCGTGAAGGGCTGCTGTGGATCCTGCCGTGCCTGCTGGTGTCGGCAGGGTTTCTGATCCTGTCCGAATGCGCCCGAGTGCTGGGCTTCGACCCACAGGTAGTGACATTCCTGGCCGGGTTGCACAACCAGATCAGCTCAGTGATCCCGCTGTTGGTTGCCGCCTCCATCGGTTACATGCTGGCTATCCAGCACCGCCTGCCACAGTTGCCGGTGGCATTCCTGTGCCTGGCCCATGTGGTGGTGGCGACGTTCATACTGCGCGAATACCCCCGAGCCTCGGCGACGTTCGTACTGTTCATTGCTATCGCCTCGCCGTTGCTCAATGTGCCGGCCATTGCCTGGCTGCACCGTTTCCGTTGGACCCGCCTGGTCAACGAGGACCTGGTGGGGCACAACCTCAGGGGCACGATCAATATGGTGGTGCCAGGCCTCATCACGGCCCTGTTGCTGGTGGTGGTGCTGTCCTCGCTGTTGCAGGTTCCGTCTGTGGCGCAGCTCCAGGGGCCTCAGGTGCTGGATGCTCTGGAGTCGCCCTATGGCAGCGGTTTGTTCGTGACCCTGATGAACTCATTGCTGTGGTTTTTCGGGATCCACGGCGTCTACGCCATGCAACCACTGTTTGATGTGCTGGACCAGGCCGTGGTGCTCAATAACGCGGCGTCGGCGGCGGGCGAGCCGATCAGGTATGTGTTGAACAGCGGCCTGCTGGGCAGCTTTGCTTTTATCGGCGGCTCGGGCGGTGCGTTGTGCCTGCTGCTGGCGATCCTGCTGTTTTCCAAGAGCCAGTCCATGCGTCTGCTGGCGGTGGCGAGTTTGCCGCTCTCGCTATTCAACGTCAGCGAGGTGCTGCTGTTCGGCTTGCCGATCATTCTCAACCCGCGCTTGTTCATACCGTTTCTGTTAGTGCCCGCCGTCAACGCCATGGTGGCGTTGACGGTGGTGCAGATGGGGTGGGTGTCGCCGGCGGTAGCCAGTGTACCGTTCACTGCGCCGGTACTGCTTAATGCCTACCTCAGTACCCACGGCGACCTGGCGGCGGTAGCGCTGCAACTGGCGTTATTGGGCTTGGGCACGCTGGTGTACGCACCCTATGTGCGCGCGATTCATCGCCAGGTTGCCGAAGGTGGCACGGTGTACCTCAAGTCTCTGGATATGACCTTCCGCGGCCTGGAAGAAAAAGGCCGGCTGCGCGAACTGGACCCGGTCCTGGCCTCCCACAAGACCGTGGCGCGCCAGGCCAATGAACTGAGCCGCATCCAGCAGATCAGCGACTATGAGTTCTATCTTGAATACCAGCCGCAGGTCTCGACCCGCACCGGCCTGTGTACGGGCTGCGAAGCGCTGATGCGCGCCCGCGATGCGCAGGGCACGGTGCATTCACCGTGGGAGTTCCTGCAGTGGCTGGCCCAGGCTCGGTTGATGCCGGACGTGGATGTGTGGGTGGCATCCCAGGCGATTCGCCAGTACCAGAAATGGCAGAAGCTCGGCTTTGCTCTGCCGATGACCATCAATATCTCCAGCGCCACCCTGACCGACGCCGCCCACGGCGAACGCCTGGTGGAGATCCTCGCCCAGGCCCATGGCCAGGTGTCGGTGGAGATCACCGAAGACGCGCTGGTCAGTGACATCCCGGCCACGCGGCAGAATATCCAGAAATTGCAGGCCATCGGCGCCAAGGTCTATATCGATGATTTCGGCACCGGGTTTTCGGCCTTGAGTTACCTGCACCAGTTCCCGGTGGACTTCATCAAGATCGATCGCAGTTTCGTGGTGGCGCAGCACGATCCCAAGGGCGCCCAGGTCCTGACTGGCATGCTGCGTTTCTGCGAAGCGCTGAACCTGGGCGTGGTGGTGGAGGGCGTGGAGACCGCCGAGCAGTTGGCCTTCTTGAACACCGGCGCCGAGCTGATCATTCAGGGCTGGTATTTCAGCAAGGCGCTGCCGGGCGATCAGTTGGAAGGTTTTGTGCGCGAGCGTGCGGCCATGGCGCAGGTCTAGTAGCCGCGCTGGGTCTGTTCGATCTCCTCGACCAAGCTATCGATACCTGTCAGGCGTGCACGGTTGTCGTGATCCCAGGGGTGAAAGCCGGGTTTGAAGTAGTGCAACCACGGCCGCAGCATGCGTGGGAAAACTCCTTTGGAACCATAAAGAAATTTCAACATGCGCCAGAAGCCTTTGAGGTGCCCACCCGCCTTGCGGTCGGCAATCAACAGGCGCACATGAAAATCCAGCACCACCAGCCAAAAAAACACTGTGGTGGTGAGCATGGCGCCCGTGCGCAGCAGGTAGCGTTTGGGCCCAGGCTCGATCACCGTATTCCACACATCAAATGCCACGGCTTTGTGTTCGGTTTCTTCCAGGGCGTGCCAATACCACATCTGTTGGTAACCCTTGAGCGAATCGCCAAAGCGTGACGGATCGCTCAGCAGGATCTCCGCGAGCATCGCCGTGTAGTGCTCAAGGGCAATGGTGATCGCCAGGTTGAACGACGGCGCGAAGTGTTTCTTCTGCAGATCGAGGATGAACTTCAGCCGACGGTCCAGGGTGTGCGCCGGAAGTCCGGCTGCTTGCATCAGGTCGTTGTAGGCCACATGTTCGCGGCTGTGCATGGCCTCCTGGCCGATAAATCCCTGGATCTGTTTCTTTAGCTCCGGGTCGTCGATGCGTTGGCGGTAGTGGCGCACGCTGTCCATGAAAAACAGCTCGCCCTGGGGGAACAGCAGCGACAAGGCATTGAAGAAATGCGTGATGAACGGACCCTGTTCGTGCCAGTCGGTGATGCGCTCGGCGGGCAGGGCAAAATGGAGGTCGCGGCGGATTGGCAACATAATTCGTGCTCCTGTTCAGAGACGGGGCTCGTCGTTGGTTTCAAACACTGGCCTGCGTTGCTTGGGGGCCATGCGCTTGCTGGCGAGCACCACCAGCGCTTGATAGGCCGCCGGCAGGCAACGGGCGAGCAGGTCGAGGAAATATGCGTCGCGGCCAATCAGCACACGACGTTTGTTTTTGCGTACGCCTTGCAGGATCACCTTGGCGGCCTGGTCGGCGTCGGTGATGAAGAGTTTTTCGAAGTCGGCGCGGGCCTGCTGTTCGCTGTGGATCAGAAAGCCGGTCATGTTCGCGTCGATGCGGCTGCTGCGACAGATATCGGTGCGAATACCGCCGGGGTGTACGCAGGTGGCCGAGACGCCGCAGCGTTGCAGGTCCAGCTCCTGGCGCAGGGCTTCGGTAAAGCCGCGCACGGCGAATTTGGTCGCGTTGTAACCGCTCATGCCGGGCTGGGCAAACAGGCCGAATACGCTGGACGTGTTGATCACATGGCCTTCGCCGCTGGCCTTGAGGTGTGGCAGGAACGCCTTGGTGCCATGGACCACGCCCCAGAAATTGATGCCGACGATCCATTCCAGGTCGGCGTAGTCCACGCCTTCGACGGTACTCGACAGGGCCACGCCTGCGTTGTTGAACACCAGGTTGACCTGGCCATGCTCGGCCACGCAGCGCGCCGCCCAAGCCTCCATGGCCTGGCGGTCGGCAACATCCAGCACCTGGGTGGTGATCGTCACCGGCGCCAGGGTTGAAGTTTTGATCAGTGCCAGGGTTTGCTCCAGGCCCTGGGCGTTTTTGTCCGCCAGTGCCAGGTGGCAACCTTCGCGCGCGAGTGCCAGGGCCAATGCGCGGCCCATGCCGGACGCCGCGCCGGTAATCGCCGCCACGCGGCCGTTGAATGACTTCATGAGAGGCTGCCTTCTGCGCTGGAGTGGGGCGCCGCTGCCGGACGGAGCGGGGTGTTGAGGGGCAACAGGTCGACCACATAGTCCTTGAGTGAAAACTGCCGGGTGACCCGCTTGAAGCGCCATGTTGAAGCGGGCCACAGGGTGGTGTTCTTGCCGGTACGTGGGTCCAGGTACCAGCTCTGGCAACCGCCGGTGTTCCAGATGGTGCGCTTGAGTTTGTCTTGCAATTGACGGTTATAGGCCTGTTCCACTGTCGGTTTGACGTCCACCGTGGCGATGCGATGGCGCTGCATCTGCCTGAGCGCGTCGAGGATGTAGGTCACCTGCGCCTCGATCATCAGAATCATCGAGTTATGGCCCAGGCCGGTGTTGGGCCCGATGATCAGAAACAGGTTGGGATAGCCCGGCACTGTGGTGCCCTTATAGGCGTGTGCACCGTCGCGCCAGGTGTCCATCAGGTCCACGCCGTCGCGACCGATGATGCAGTCGCGGGGCAGCGGGTCGGTGGCCTGGAAGCCGGTGCCGAAGATCAGGCAATCAGCCGGATGCTTGAGGCCGTCGGCGGTGATCACGCCGTCGGCTTCGATGCGCAGCACCGGCTCGGTGACCACCTCGACATTGCTGCGCGACAGCGCCGGGTAGTAGTCATTGGAGATCAGCACGCGCTTGCAGCCGATGGTGTAGTCCGGCGTCAGGGCCTTGCGCAGGGAAGGGCGGGCCACCTGTTTGTGCAGGTGGCGTAGGGCTATTTTCTGTACCATTTTCATCAGGCGCGGGTGCAGGGAAAAGCCCACCACGCGGCCTTCCAGGGCCCAGTAAAAGGCAGCGCGCACCAAGCGCTGGGTGAAAGGCAGGTGCTTGAACATCCAACGTTCGAAGGACGAAATGGCTCGGTCGGGCTTGGGCATGATCCACGGCGGGGTACGTTGGAACAGGTCCAGGTGGGCCACCTGCGGCGCGATCTGCGGCACGAATTGAATGGCACTGGCACCGGTGCCGATCACCGCCACGCGCTTGCCTTTCAAGGCGTACGCGTGATCCCACTGCTGGGAGTGGAAACGCTTGCCCTTGAAGTTCTCCAGCCCCGGTATGTCCGGCAGCGCCGGACGCGACAGCCCGCCCATCCCGGATATCAGCACCCGCGCGCTTACCTGGCGACCATCGCTGAAGTTCAACTGCCAGCGCTGTTGCTGGTCGTCGAACACCGCGCGCTCAAGACCCATGCCGAAGCGCAGGTACGGCGCCAACCCGAAGCGCGCAGCGCAGTGTTCCAGGTAGGCGCGGATTTCTGCTTGCGGCGCGAACTGCCGAGTCCAGTCCGGGTTGGGCGCAAAGGAAAACGAATACACATGGGACTGCACATCGCAGGCGCAACCTGGGTAATGGTTGTCCCGCCAGGTGCCGCCGAGGGTATCGGCCTGCTCGGCGATAAAGAAGTGGGTGAACCCCGCTTCCTTGAGCTTGATGGCCATGCACAGGCCGGCAAAGCCAGAGCCGATGATGGCGATGTCGATGGAATCACTATGGGCATTCATAGGCGGACCTTCGTGGGCATCGGATGTGCTCCTGTTTTTGTTTTGTCTTTTAGATAGAACACCATTGCAAAGAAAAATTGAATTAATTATTTTAAAAAAAGATTTTAAATAATCTACCTGAAAATAGCGCCTACGCTAGGAACTTGTGCCTTGTGTGCGACTTGTCCGACGGACGAGCGTGGTACGCACGCCGTCAGGTCCAGGGTGTGGACGTTGGCCGAGGCCTTGATCAATTCCGGTCAGGTCGCCGGCAATAGGGAAGCTGAGGACCGAGCTATGGCTGTGGAGTGGGTTGCCGCTGCGGCGGGTGCGAGTGCGGTGCTATGGGGTTTCAGCGCCTGGATGACACGGCGCATCGAAGCCGCTGTTCCAATCAACGGGCGCTTCGTAGAGGTGGATGGCGAGCGCTTTCATTATGTGGAAGAGGGCAAGGGCCCACCCCTGGTGATGATTCACGGGCTGATGGGCAGCAGTCGCAACCTGACCTATGCCTTGTCCGGCCAGTTGCGTGAGCACTTTCGGGTGATCACCCTCGACCGACCCGGGTCGGGTTATTCCACGCGGCATAAAGGTACCGCTGCGGACTTGCCGGCCCAGGCGCGGCAAGTCGCG
Source organism: Pseudomonas sp. BIGb0381 (assembly GCF_024809815.1). NCBI lineage: Bacteria > Pseudomonadati > Pseudomonadota > Gammaproteobacteria > Pseudomonadales > Pseudomonadaceae > Pseudomonas > Pseudomonas sp. BIGb0381. The sequence goes on along the minus strand of NZ_JANUEN010000002.1, from coordinate 670,919 downwards.
GCCTTCATCAACCAGCTTGGCCTGGACAAGCCTGTGGTGCTGGGGCATTCCCTCGGCGGCGCGATTTCCCTGGCCCTGGCCCTCGATCATCCCGAGACGGTATCGGGCCTTGTGCTGGTGGCACCGTTGACCCATCCCCAGCCCACGTTGCCGCTGGTGTTCTGGTCGCTGGCGGTACGACCGGCCTGGTTGCGACGCTTTGTGGCCAACACCCTCACAGTGCCCATGGGCTTGTTGACCCGACGTTCCGTGGTCAAGGGCGTGTTTGCGCCGGACGCCGCTCCCGCGGACTTTGCCACCCAGGGTGGCGGCTTGCTGGGGATGCGCCCCGACAACTTTTACGCCGCCTCCAGCGAGATTGCGTTGGTCAACGACTGCCTGCCCGGGATGGTCAAGCGCTACCCGCAACTGACCCTGCCCATCGGCCTTATCTATGGCGCGCGGGACAAGGTGCTGGACTTTCGCACCCATGGCCAGGCCCTCGCCGACAAAGTGCCAGGCCTCAAGTTGCAAGTGGTGGAAGGGCGCGGCCATATGCTGCCGATCACCGCCACGGCGCGGGTGGTCGAGGCCGTGCTGCACGTGGCCAAGCGCGTGCGCCCTGTGGAAACGGCCACGGTCCTGCATCCGCCCTTTGCCTTGGCGAACAAATAATCGTGGCCTTCATCGTGGGGTCAAACGTCGCAAATGCTTGCCCTAGAGACCTGACCAGACGGCTGAAAAAGAGACTGCTCGGTCACGCCAAAAAGGCTTCGAAAAAGTAGTTGACGACCTAACGATTCCGCGTTATTTATTTAAAAAAATATTTCAATATTTATTTTGAAATGATTTTTGAAATGCCTAAGAGCGAATAAAAATGAAAAAAACGTCTTTTATCGCATGGTTGATTTCCCGGGGCACCCAGTGCTCCCTGAACCTGTTTTCCGCCTGCCTGCCACGGAGGCTGCCATGAACCAGACTCTGGCAGCGCCAAGCGTTTGGACCGACGGCAAGCGCCACCTGTGGTGGTTGGGCATCATGCCGTTGGCTACCCCTCTGTTGTCCGGCGCACTCGCCATTACCACCGGCATTCAACAACTGTGGTGGGTCGGCGTGCTGGTGATCTTCGGCCTGATCCCATTGATCGACGGCCTGCTCGGTGAAGACGTGAGTAACCCGCCCGAATCCGCCGTTGGCCACCTCGAGTCCCAAAGCTACTACCGCTGGATCGTCTACACCGGTGTGCTGTTCGTCATCTCGTCGGTAGTGATTACCGGATGGCTGGCCGCCGGCGGCATCGACTGGATCATCCAGGGCGGCCTGTTGCATGCCACCGCCAACCTTGAGCCTTCCAGCTGGCTGGTCCACGCCGCCGGTTACATCACCGACCGTACGCAACTGCATGGCGAACCGAGCTGGTTCACCTACCTGGGCATGGCCATGTCGACCGGCGCCGCCACCGGCATCGCCATCAACACGGCCCATGAACTGGGGCACAAGCCCAATGCCCTGGAAGTGTTCCTGGCCAAGGTCACCCTGGCGCCGACTTTCTACGGGCACTTCTACACCGAACACAACCGTGGTCATCACGTGCGCGTCGCGACGCCGGAAGACCCGGCCAGCTCGCGGCTGGGTGAAAGTTTCTGGGCCTTCCTGCCGCGCTCGGTGTGGTTCAGCGCACATTCGGCCTGGAACCTGGAACGCGAGCGCCTGCGCAAACTCGGCCTGCCGGCCTGGCATTGGAAAAACGCTGTGCTCAGTGCCTGGATGTACAGCGTGGTGTTGTGGGGCGCGATGATTGCCTGGTTGGGGGCAGCGGTGATTCCGTTCCTGATTATCCAGGGCATCTACGGCTTCTCGTTGCTGGAAGTGGTGAACTATGTGGAGCACTACGGCCTTAAACGCCAGAAGTTGCCCAACGGTCGTTATGAGCGTTGTTCGCCTCGGCACTCCTGGAACAGCAATCGGATTGTCACCAATATCTTTCTGTTCCAGTTGCAGCGGCATTCCGATCACCATGCCAACCCCACCCGTAGTTATCAGTCGTTGCGTCACTTTGATGAATCGCCACAGCTGCCTTATGGCTACGCGAGCATGATTGTCTGGGCGTATGTGCCTTACTTGTGGCGACGACGCATGGACCATCGAGTCCTTAATCACTATGCCGGGGATATCACCCTGACCAACCTTCAACCTTCACAGCGTTTGAAGTACCTGGAAAAGTACAGCGGCAGTGCCAAGCCGTTTTGATCTGAAATAACACTTAGTTTTTGTTGTGTGCTCGGGGCCTGATTGCCGCGCAGGATTTTATCGCCCAGAGAAAGTGCTTTGACCCGAACAAAAATAATTAAAGGGAAGGACGTACACCATGCAAACACCTGCCAAGTTCACCACCCATATCGTATTCGCCGCGCTGGGCTTGATCGCCTATCACCAGGCCCAGGCCGCACGTATCGAACCGGCCGGCAGCGCGTTTACCGCCCAAGGCCCGATCAGCTTCTCCAAAGGCGCGCTGATCAGCGCCGACTGCACCATCAAGGTAGCCGGCAAAGTGGCGCCTGACGGTACCTCGGTCAATGTCGACAAAGTTGAATTCGACGGTGGCCTCAAGTGCAGCCGGGTCGAAGCCATCAACTTGCCGTGGATTCTGGTCGCCAAAGATACCAGGAGCGGTTCCATGTCGAAGATCAGCGTCGATGTTCACGCCTTCGGCCTGGGCGGCAAGTGCGGGCCTTCTACCGCCGATGGCACCTGGGATAACGCCACCGGCAAGTTGGAAGCGGCCAATGTACCGATTGGCGAAGACTGCAAGATCAAGACGGTGTCGATCAAGATGCCGCCGAACTTCAAAGTTGTTGAATAACGTGCTGCGGTAATTGAATTGAAATTTGGCTGGAAAGGGAAGTTCTGCAGTTTCACCGTGACCTCTCGTTCATGGCCATTACCCCCTGGCGAATGACTCGCCATTACATGTGAGGAAAAACAATGAAAAGCTTGAAAACCCTCGTGTCGTTGTCTGCTTTGGCTGTTTGCATGGGCGCTGCTTCGATGGCCAATGCCTATAGCATCACCCCGGTGAACTCGAGCTTCACTGCGCCAGGCACCATTTCGGTGAAGTCACCATCCTCGTTCCAGGCCACTGTTAACTGCGGCGCAACTTTTACCGGGAACGTCGATGCCAGCGGTGTCGCAAAAATCACTGGCGTGGCGGTGACCGGCGGTGGTCTTTGTGCGCTGCCGAAAATCACCGGTCTGCCATGGACCTTGACCGCCACCGGTGCCGCTGCGGGCTCGGTCAGCAACGTTGGTTACACCATCGCCGCGTCGGTTCTGTACCCGGCGTCCAATTGCGGTCCGTCCACCATTACCGTGGGCTACAGCGGTGGTGTGCTGACCGCCTCCAACCAGACCCTGAGCGGCAGCTGCACCGTGGTGAGCCTCAGCGTTACCCCAAGCCCGACATTTACCATCGTGCCTTGATGGGCAACGGACACACCGGGCTGATCACCTGTTGAAAGACTGGCGCCTCGATCGGGCGCCAGTTTGTGAACTGCCGGAAGCAAAACAAACCGGCGGGGCCGGCTCAGAGAAATAACAATAAGGAGTGCCGCATGAATAATAAGAAACAACACGTGCAGGTTTTGTTGGGGCTGGCACTGATAGGCGGGGCGATGGTGAATGCGCCTGCACAGGCCGGCGGTTTTTCAACACCGACCTACGGCGCACCCGGTTGGGGCCGGGCATTTGCCGGTGGTTCGTTGTTCAAGAACGATCCCAGTTCCGCGTACAACAACCCGGCGGCCATGGCGTTTGTCGAACACAACGTGGCGCAATTTACCGTCGACTATGCCCGCATCAAGATCAAGTACAAAGGTGACGCCTCTGATTATGCAGGCAACCCGATTTCCAATACGCCCTTGGACGCCAATGGGTTTCCCGACGTTGCAGCGACTACGGTGAATAACAACGACGGTGGTCAAGGCGGGTTCACTGCCTGGTTGCCAACCGGTTTCATGGTCATGCCCCTGGGGGATCGGTTCGCTTTCGGCCTGAGCCAGGTTGTGCCGCAAGGTATGCGCTCCACTTGGGATCAGGACTCGAAACTGCGCGACTTTGCGGTGGACACCAAAATTGAAACCGTAGGGTTGACCGGATCCCTGTCCTTTAAGGTGAATGACCAATTCTCTATCGGCGGTGGCGTGATCGTGCAACACAGCAAGGGCTTCGTCAGCCAAAACGTGGACTTGTTGTCTGCCGCCGCGGTGTCCGATTCCGTGCTGGGCGGGATCAATTTTCCGTCTGATGTCGGCAGTGCCTTGATGCGTGTGAAGGTCGACAACATTTCAGCGGGCTGGTTTACCGGCATTGTTTGGAAACCCACGGAACGAGATACCCTTGGCTTGAATTACCACGCCAAGATCAAGAACAAGATGACCGGCAAATACAATATTTACGCCGATCAGTTTTCCTACAACCTGATGACCCAGCCAAGCCCGTTTGGCGGTAGCGGTACGTTGGTGAATACCGCTTATCCAGGGTTAGAGCTGGCGCCGGACGGCGCCCATGCCAGTGTCCAACTGGACATTCCTGCCACGGCTGGCCTGGACTGGGTGCACCAGTTCAACGATCGCTTCACCCTGGGGGCCAGTGTGACCTGGACTGAGTGGTCCTCTTTCAAAGACCTGACACTCGAGTCCGGTGGCACCACCATTGTGTCCATTCCCTACAACTACAAGAACACCTGGATGTACTCCCTCGGCGGAGACTACCGCTTGACCGATGAGTTGACCTTGCGTGCAGGTGTAGCCCTTGACCAGACACCTACACGCAATTCGACCCGCGACCCGCGAATCCCGGATGGCGACCGTACATTCCTGTCGTTGGGGGCTGGTTACGATGTGAAAGCAATCAAAGGCCTCAGTCTTGACTTGGCCTATTCCCACCAGTTCGTGCAAGAGGTCAAGCTCAAGACTCAAAACGTCGATCGCCTGGGTGGCGCAAGCCTGAATGGCAAGGCGGAGTCGTCGGGCGATGTGGTGAGCGTGTCGGCCACCTACGCGTTCTGATGTTTCATAGAGGGTGATGGAAAAGGCACCAAGCGCATCTTGATGCCTTCACCCTCATTCCACGTCGACAGTTCCTTGAGTATTGGCGTTCCCAGGCTGATTCATTCAGCCGCTATTTTTTCGCCCAAGCATTAAATAAAAATTTCAAAACAAAATTTGAATTTGGCTTTCCAAGTTTGTAGTGTGGCTTTACGCCGCAGGTCGATCCGACCTTTCGCACGTAAACCACGCCCTGAATCGAGTAGAGGTATCCCCATGGTTATCTGGTTATTGGTGGGTGTCGCAGCCGCGATTGCCCTGGCGTATCGACAAGCTGCCGCCACCCTGTGGTTGGGCGCTGGCCTGGTCTGGTTGGCGATTGGTTACCTGTTCAACGTGGTGGCGGCGTTCGGCGCCACCGTCGCGGCGGTGCTGGTGGTGTTACCGGCTTTGCTGATGACCATTAAACCGCTGCGCCGCACGTTGTTGACCAGCAAGGCCCTCGGCCTGTTTCGCACGATCATGCCGGCGATGTCCGACACCGAACGCGCCGCCATCGAGTCCGGCACGGTGTGGTGGGACGCTGAGCTGTTCAGCGGCAAGCCCGACTGGCAGCGCCTGCTGCAAGCCGCCCCGGCGAGCCTCAGCGCCGAGGAACAAGCCTTCCTCGACAATGAAGTGGAAACCCTGTGCGACATCGCCAACGACTGGGAAACTACCCAGGTCTGGCAGGACATGTCCCCCGAAGGCTGGCAGTACACCAAGGATGCCGGCTTTCTCGGCATGATCATTCCCAAGCAGTACGGCGGCAAAGGCTTCTCTCACTACGCCCATTCCCAGGTGGTGATGAAGCTCTCGACGCGCTGCTCGGCGGCGGCGATTTCGGTGATGGTGCCCAACTCCCTGGGCCCGGCCGAGTTGCTGTTGCACTACGGCACCGACGCCCAGCGCAATTACTACCTGCCGCGCTTGGCCCGGGGCGAAGACATCCCGTGCTTTGCCCTGACCAGCCCGTATGCGGGCTCCGATGCCGGGGCGATTCCCGATCTGGGCATCGTCTGCAAAGGCACCCATGAAGGCCAGGAAGTACTGGGTTTCCGTGTGACCTGGGACAAGCGCTATATCACCCTCGGGCCGATCGCCACGGTGCTTGGCCTGGCGTTTCGCGCCGAAGACCCGGACGGTTTACTGGGGCCGAAAGGTTCGCTGGGCATCACCTGCGCCCTGATTCCTACCTCCCATCCCGGCGTGAACAGCGGCCGTCGTCACTGGCCGCTCAACGCGGTGTTCCAGAACGGTCCGACCACCGGCAAGGATGTGTTCATCCCGCTGGAATGGGTCATCGGTGGCCGCGAGCAAGTGGGCAACGGCTGGCGCATGTTGATGGAATGCCTGGCCGCCGGCCGCGCGATTTCCCTGCCGTCGGCCAACGTCGGCCTGGGCAAGGTCGCGGTGCGCGGTACCACGGCCTACGCCGCGATGCGCAAACAGTTCGGCCTGCCCATCGGCAAGTTCGAAGGCGTGCAGGCGCCGTTGGCACGCATGGCCGGACACCTATATGCCTGCGATGCGGTGCGCAAGGTCTCGGTGGCGTCCCTGGATGCGGGTGAGAAACCCTCGGTGATCTCGGCCATCGCCAAATACCACGTCACCGAACGCGCGCGGATGATCGTCAACGACGGCATGGACATTGTTGCCGGCAAGGGCATCTGCATGGGCCCCAATAACTTCCTCGCCCGCGCCTACCAGCAAAGCCCCATCGCCATTACGGTGGAAGGCGCGAACATCATGACGCGCTGCCTGATCATCTATGGCCAGGGCCTGATCCGCTGCCATCCCTATGTATTCCGCGAAATGGAAGCCGCCCGCAACGCGGACCGGCGCAAGGCGCTGGAGGAATTCGACAGCGCGATGTTCGGCCATGTGAGTTTCGTGCTGGCCAACACCGTACGTGCGGCGGTGCATGCCCTGACAGGCGGGCGGCTGATTTCCGCACCGGCCAAAACCGACCCGGCGCTGGCAACCTACTATCGCCAGGCCAATCGTCTGTCGGTGGTGTTGGCGCTGGTCTCGGATATTTCCATGGGCGTGCTGGGCGGTGCCCTCAAGCGCAAGGAAAGTATCACCGGGCGTTTGGGCGATATTCTGTCGCAGCTGTACATCCTGTCCTGCGTGCTCAAGCGCTTTGAGGACGACGGCCGGCCCCAGACAGACCTGCCGCTGGTGCATTGGGCGGCACAGGACGCGTTGCTGCGTGCCCATGAAGCCCTCGCCGAAGTGCTGGATAACTACCCCTCCACGGCGGCGGCTGCGGTGCTGCGAGGCTTGACGTTCCCGTTCGGTATTCCGCTGCGCAAACCCTCGGACCACCTGCTGGCCCAGGTGGCTGATGTGGTGCAGACCCCCGGCGAAACCCGCGACCGCCTGCTGGCCAATTCCTACATTCCGCGCCCGGAAATCGACAAGCTGGCCTATGGCGAACTGGGCTTCCGCCTGTTGCCGCAGGTGGAGTTGATCGACGCCCGACTCAAGCCGGCCATCAAGCAAGGCCTGCTCGAACCAATGCCGATCTCCACCACCGCGTTTACCGTCTGGCGCGTCAAGGCGCGGGCGCTGGACCTGATCAGCGACGACGAAGACGCCTTGCTGGCGCGCTATGTGGAATACGCCGACCACGCTATCCAGGTGGATGACTTCCCCCAGGACTTCGGTTTGCTGGAGGCGTTGCAGCAGCGCAAGCAGGCGTTGGAACCGGCGCCCAAGCGCCGCAGCAGCCAAAGCGAAAACGCCTCGGTCAACTAGGACAAACGCGGTCAATGTGGGAGGGGGCTTGCTCCCGATAGCAATCCATCAGTCACCGACTCATTGGTTGAACCACCGCTATCGGGAGCAAGCCCCCTCCCACATTGGATCGGGTTTACAAGGTCAGAATGTGTTGTGAGTGAATGCGGATATGAGTGACAGCTACCTATCGTTCGTCAATTCCCCCTGGGGCCGTCGCCTGGCCCAGGCGGTGGGCTTGCCTCAGCCCGTGCCGTTGCAGCGCCATCGCAGCGGCCAGCCAGGCCTGGCCAACCCGGTGATTGTCGCCGGGGCAGGGCGCATGGTTGCGCAGGTGCAACAGGTGTTCAGCGCCACCGACACGGTCACCGCCACCCCGGCGACGCTCAAGGCGCCGTCCACGGTCAAGGTGCAGGGCGCAGTGTTCGATGCCAGCGCTGTGGTCGACCTGAAACAGTTGGATGAGCTGTACGAATTCTTCCACGCCAACGCCAAACGCCTTGGCCAGCACGGTCGAGTGGTGGTGTTGGGCACGGCGCCCGAGCACTGCGCGGACTTGCCCCAGGCCATCGCCCAGCGTGCCCTCGAAGGGCTGGTGCGCTCGCTGGCCAAGGAGCTGCGCCGGGCGATCACCGTGCAGTTGTTGTACGTGGCGCCGGGTGCGGAAAACGCGCTGGACAGCAGCCTGCGTTTCTTCCTGTCGCGCCGTTCGGCCTACGTCTCCGGGCAGGTGGTGCGCCTGGAAAAACCCGTGGATGGTCATGTCAGCGTCAATTGGGACAAACCCTTCGCCGGCCGACGCGCGCTGGTCACCGGCGCTTCCCGTGGCATCGGTCTGGCGATTGCCCAGGTACTCGCCCGCGACGGCGCCCATGTGGTCTGCGTGGACGTGCCCCAGGCCCAGGCATCGCTGCAACAGGCGGCCGCCAGTGTGGACGGTTCGGCGCTGCCATTGGACATCACGGCGGCGGACGCCGCTGCCCAGCTTCAAGCCCACGTCAGCCAATACGGCGCCTTCGACGTGGTGGTGCACAACGCCGGGATCACCCGCGACAAGACCATCGCCAAGATGACGGAGGCGGCCTGGCGCAGCGTGTTGGCGGTCAACCTTGAAGCGCCGTTGAACCTGAGCAACGCCCTGTTGGAATGCCAGGGCCTTAACCCCGGTGGGCGCATCGTGTGCGTGTCGTCGATCTCCGGCATTGCCGGCAACCTCGGGCAAAGCAACTACGCCACCTCCAAGGCCGGCGTGATTGGCCTGGTGCAAGGCCTGGCGCCGCATGCGGCGGCGGCACAGGTCACGGTGAATGCCGTAGCGCCGGGGTTTATCGAGACCCAGATGACCGCAAAAATCCCGCTGATGATTCGCGAGGCGGGGCGGCGCATGAACTCGATGTCCCAAGGCGGGCAGCCGATCGATGTGGCCGAAACCATTGCCTGGCTGGCGCATCCTGCGTCCGGCGGGGTCAACGGCCAGGTCGTGCGCGTGTGCGGCCAAAGCCTGCTGGGAGCCTGAGCCATGGACTACGTGACGCAGATCATCGACCCACCGCCATCACGCACGCGCCTGTTGCTGGACGGCGTGCGTGGCTTGCGCAAGCCCAAGTTCGACGGCGCCCCGCTGTTGCCCAAGGAGCGCCTGGTGCGCTCGGCGGTGGAGTTGTCCGCCGCCGGTATCGCCGCCTATGGCCGTGCCTGTGGTTTTCGCCGCGAGCAGGGTGTGCCGTTGTCTTACCCCCATGTGCTGGCGTTCCCCCTGCACCTGATGCTGCTGACCCGTCCGAGTTTTCCGTACCCGGCCAGCGGCATGGTGCACCTGGCCAACCGCATCCGGCAGCACCAGCGGCTGCGGGAAGGCCAGGCGCTGCGCCTGGACGTCTTTTGTGAACGCTGGGTGGCCCATGCCAAGGGCCAGGCGCTGAGCATCGCCACCCGCGCCTACAGCAGCGGCACCCTGGTGTGGGAAAGCGACAGCCTGTACCTGCGCCGCGAGGTCAAAAGTCCCGTCGGCGAGCCGTGGGAGGACGCGCTGGCGTTGCAGGAGGAAGGCCTGTTGCGCACCCAGCGCTGGGTGTTGCCGGCCGATCTGGGGCGGCGCTTCGCCAAGGTCTCGGGGGACTTCAACCCGATCCACACCTCACTGATCGGCGCCAGGCTCTTCGGCTTTCGCCGCGCCATCGCCCATGGCATGTGGACCCTCGGCCGCGCATTGGCCGCGCAACAACCGCCCGGTGGCCTGGATCAGGCCCAAGCCCATTGCGACTTCAAACTGCCGATCTTTTTGCCCGGCCAGGTCGCCCTGTGGCAACACCCCGTGAGCGGCCCTCGCCGCGAATTCGAAGTGCGCAATTTCGCCGGCGAAAAACCGCATATGCGCGGGCTATTTGTCTGGAATGAGAGCCCTACATGAGTGACTACAGCTTCAATCCGGCCCCGACCCGCCGCGTGGCGATTATCGGCGGCAACCGCATCCCGTTTGCCCGTTCCAACACGGTGTACGCCCACGACAGCAACCAGGACCTGCTGGTGGCGGCGCTGCAAGGCCTGGTCGACCGTTACAACCTGCACGGCCAGCGCCTGGGCGAGTTTGCCGCCGGCGCGGTGATCAAGCATTCACGGGATTTCAACCTGGCGCGTGAGTCACTGCTGTCGACCACCTTGTCCCCGCAGACCCCGGCCTACGATGTGCAGCAAGCCTGCGGCACCGGCCTGGAAGCAGCCTTGCTGGTGGCGAACAAAATCGCCCTCGGCCAGATCGAGGTGGGCATCGCCGGTGGCGCCGACACCACCTCCGACGCGCCCATCGGCATCAATGAATCCCTGCGTCACACCTTGCTCGCGGCCAACCGCGCCAAGGGCATGGGCGATAAGTTGAAGGCGCTGCTGAAGGTGCGTCCGTCGATGTTGTTCAAGCCGCTGTTGCCTCGCAATGGCGAGCCGCGCACCGGCTTGTCCATGGGCGAGCATTGCGAGGCAATGGCCCAGCGCTGGCAGATCAAGCGCCTGGCCCAGGATGAGCTGACCCTCACCAGCCACCAGCGCCTGGATGCCGCTTATCAGCGCGGTTTCTTCGACGACCTGATCAGCCCCCATCGCGGCCTGGTGCGGGACAACAACCTGCGCGCCGACGCCAGCCTGGAGAAACTCGCCGGGCTGTCCCCGGCCTACGATCGCCAGAACGGCACCCTCACGGCGGGCAACTCCACGCCACTGACGGATGGCGCCTCGGTGGTGCTGTTGGCCAGCGAACAGTGGGCGACCGCCAATGGCTGGCCGGTGTTGGCCTACCTGCGCACGGGCGAGACAGCGGCGGTGAATTTTGTCGACGGCAGCGAAGGCCTGCTGATGGCGCCGGCCTACGCCGTACCGCGCATGCTCAAGCGCGAAGGGCTGAGTTTCGCCGACTTCGATTTCTTCGAGATCCACGAAGCGTTTGCCGCCCAGGTGCTGTGCACGCTCAAGGCCTGGGAAGACGCCGATTACTGCCGCGAACGGCTCGGCCTGGACGCGCCACTGGGGGCCATCGACCGCGCCAAAATGAACGTCAACGGCGGCTCCCTCGGCTGCGGTCACCCGTTTGCCGCCACCGGTGGCCGGCAATTGGCGGCCCTGGCCAAGGCCATTCACGAGCGGGGCGGCGGTCGCGGCCTGATATCCATCTGCGCGGCGGGCGGGCTGGGCATTACCGCCATCGTCGAAAAGTAGCGCCAACAAAAACAACAACAAGGAGACTGCCATGAACGCTATCAGCCTGGAACACGCCGAACGGGTGTGGTTGAACGCTTACCTGCCCGGCGTCCCGGCAGACATCGATGCCGCTATCGACGACTACCCGTCGCTGCGCGAGGTGTTCCTGGAGCATCTGGAGAAATTTCGCGAGCGGGTGGCCTACGTCAGCATCGGCACCGAAATGACCTACGCCGACTGGCAGGTGCAAGGCATTGCGTTTGCCGCCTGGCTGCAGGGCCAGGGGGTGAAGAAGGGCGATCGCGTGGCGCTGATGATGCCCAACTGCTTGCAGTACCCGATCTGTTTGCTCGGCACCATCCTGGCCGGCGCGGTGGTAGTCAACGTCAACCCGTTGTACACCTCCCACGAACTCAAGCATCTGCTCAAGGACAGCGGCGCCGAAACCGTGGTGATCTTCGAAAACTTCGCCCACACCCTGGAAAAAGTCATTGCCGGCAGCAGCGTCAAGCGCGTGGTGGTGGCCGCCATTGGCGACTTGCTTGGCACCTTCAAGGGCGCGGCGATGAACTTCATCCTGCGCCGCGTGCAAAAGCAGGTGCCGGCCTTCAACCTGAGGGGCTCGGTGCGTTTCAACCAGGTGCTGAAACAGGGCCGCGCGCTCAACCACTTCCCGGTGGACATGCACCTCGACGACCTGGCCTTCCTGCAATACACCGGCGGCACCACGGGGGACGCCAAGGGCGTGATGCTCAGCCATCGCAACATCATCGCCAACCTGTTGCAGGCCAAGGCCTGGGTCGGCGACCAGCTGGACCAGGACAAACAGGAAACCAACGTCACCCTGCTGCCGCTGTACCACATCTTTTCGCTGACGGTGAATTGCCTGATGTTCATGTGCCTGGGTGGGCGCAACATCCTCATCGCCAACCCCAGGGATGTGAAGCGGGTGCAGATGATCCTGCGCAAGGAGCGCTTCAATGGCATCGCCGGGGTCAATACGCTGTTCAACGGCCTGCTGGAGAACAAAGAGTTCTGTGCGCGGGACTTCTCCGACCTGCGCATGGTGATTGCCGGCGGCATGGCCACGCACACGGCGGTGGCCAAGCGCTGGAAGGAAGTCACCGGGCTGCCGATCATCGAAGGCTACGGCCTCACCGAATGCTCGCCGGTGGTGAGCATCAGCCCGATCAACATTGCGCGCATGCGCGAGATGGAATTCACCGGCAGCATCGGCGTCCCGCTGCCGTCGACCTGGGTGCGGTTTATGCGGGAAGACGGCGAACTGGCCGATATCGGCGAGCAGGGCGAACTGCAAGTGCGCGGCCCGCAGGTGATGCAGGGCTATTGGAAGCGGCCGAAGGAAACCGCCGAAGTGCTCGACGCTGAAGGCTGGTTGTCGACCGGTGACATCGGCGTGATGGATGAACGCGGCTTTATCCGCCTGGTAGACCGCAAGAAAGACATGATCCTGGTCTCGGGCTTCAACGTGTACCCCAATGAAATCGAAGACGTGGTGGCGCTGCACCCGGGCGTCGGTGAAGTGGCGGCCATTGGGGTGGAAGATGGCGTGACGGGGGAAAAGGTCAAGATCATCGTGGTGCGCAAGGACCCGAACCTGACCCAGGAGCAGATCCTCGCCCATTGCCGGGAATACCTGACGGGTTACAAGGTGCCCAGGTATGTGGAGTTTCGCACTACCGAGTTGCCTAAAACGACAGTGGGCAAAGTGCTGCGTCGAGCCTTGCGCTGATTTAAATGTGTGTACGCGATCTAAATGTGGGAGGGGGCTTGCTCCCGATGGCGGCCTCTGGGCCGACCATGTGCTGGGGTTGGAATGAGTACATATCCGTTGCTGCGGTAACGGCCACCTAGGGTTCCGCTCTTACAGCGGGTCACTTTTGGAAGAGCGCCAAAAGTAACCAAAAACGCACGCCCCACCACTCGGCACCTCGCCTAGGCTCGGTGTGCCCGTAATCCGACAGTGATTTGGGGGGCCGCCGCCACGCGCCATCCATGGCGCGGGGCGGCTAAACCGGCATCCCTGCCGGTTTACCCCCCAAATCACTATCGGATTCCGGCCAGCGTGGTTAACGGGGCGCCTGAGATCAAGATCAAAAGCAAGATCAAGAGCGGCTCGCTTCGCATCGTGGTTACCGTTGGCTGCTACAACGTTGTGTAGATGGTTGACGCTCCGCCATCGGCGGCATGGGTATCTACACAACTTTTCAGACCCTGACAAATCTCCCTGTGGCGAGCGGGCTTGTCCCGCGTTGGGCTGCGGAGCAGCCCCAAAACCAGCCGCAGTGGAGTGCCTGATACACCGCATTCGTCTTCATCAGGGGCGCTTCGCACGCCAACGCGGGACAAGCCCGCTCGCCACAGAGGTAGTGGGGCCTCCCTCCTACATGTTCAGAGCGAGTTCACGTTGACCCAGCGTTCTTCCTGGGCAGCCACACGAATCGCCGTCGCCAACCGCTCCACTTCCCACGCGGCTTCAAAGTCGGTGCCATCCGCGCCTTGCCCCGTCACGGCCATGATCAACTCCTGCACCTCCAGGGTCTTCAGCTCGTTGTACCCCAACTGATGCCCCGCCGCCGGGCTGAAGGCCGCGTAGCCGGGCAGGGCAGGGCCGGCCAGCAAACGCTGGAAACCGTCCTGGCCGGCACGGCACAGGCGCAGTTCATTCAAGCGCTCCTGATCGAACGCCAACGTGCCCTTGGTGCCGCTGATCTCGAAACTCAGGTGGTTCTTGTAACCATGCTTGAGCCAACTGCTGCTCACCGTACCGCGCGCACCGTTGGCGAAGCGCAGCAGGGCGTGCACCTGGTCATCCACGGCGATGGCTTTCTGCTCGGCGCTGCCGTTGACGGCCGGGCGTTGGGCGTGGACGGTCTGGGTGTCGGCACACACGCCGGTCACATCGCCCACCAGGTAACGCGCCATCGACAGCAAGTGGCTGCCCAGGTCCGCCAGGGCGCCACCGGCATGCTCCACTTCACAGCGCCACGACCACGGTGACGCCGGGTCGGCCATGAAGTCTTCACTGAACTCGCCCTGGAAGCTGATGATGTCGCCGAGGTCACCCTTGGCAATCAGTTGCCGCGCCAGGCCGATCATCGGGTTGTGCTGGTAGTTGTAGCCGACCCGCGTCACCACCCCGGCTTTGCGGGCGGCTTGGCGCATGGCATCGGCCTGCTCCAGGCTGACCGCCAGGGGTTTTTCGCAGTACACCGCCTTGCCCGCTGCAATGGCCGCCATCGCCATGGGAAAGTGCAGGTGGTTTGGCGTGGTGATGGCCACCACATCCACGGCGGGGTCGTCGATCAGCGCCTGCCAGTCGCCGTGGGCCTGGGCAAACCCCCAGGCCGTGGCACAGCGCTGGGCGCGCTCGGTGTCGGCATCGGCCAGGGCGGCCAGCTTAAGGTGTACCGGCAGTTCAAATACCGCCCGGGCATTGTTGAATGCCAGGGCGTGGGCGCGGCCCATGAAGCCTGTGCCGATCAAGCCGATTCCGAGTTCACGCATAGCCGTGGTCCTTTGGATTATTGTTTTCAGGAGGGTTATTAATGGAATAAAAATTCAAATAATTCAATAGATGGAATAAAAATTCATTAATCAGCCTGGCTAATACCCTCCTATTCAGGCATGGCCAAACGCCGTCAGTTAACAAAAGATAACGTAGCACCGATTGTCAGACGATTCGAAAGCCCGATAGGATGGCCCCTGCTTCCTCCAGGCGCTCTAGATTGCAGGTTTCAGGGCCCGGGAAGGCGAGACGACCTAACAATAATAAATGGGAGAAAGGTCTATGAGTGAGCCTGTCATGGGTTGGGTTGTTTGCCGCCCACGCGCCGCACGCAGGGTTGCGTTGCTGGCCGCAGCGCTCTCGCTGTTTGGGACTGTCGCGTTGCCGACTGTCGTCCAGGCCGCCAGCGATACCCCTTTTGCGATTGAATCCCCCAAGGCCGCCAAAGGCCTGATGATCGATGTCGTCCACGCCGGCAAGCGCCTGGTGGCGGTCGGTGATCGCGGGCACATCCTCTATTCCGATGACCAGGGCAACACCTGGACCCAAGCCAAAGTCCCCACCCAGCAGTTGCTCACGGCAGTGTATTTCGTCGATGACAAGCAGGGCTGGGCGGTTGGCCATGATGCGCAAATCCTCGCCAGTACCGACGGCGGCGCCACCTGGACCCAGCAATACCAGGACCTCAAGCGTGAATCCCCGCTGCTCGACATCTGGTTCAACGACGCCAGCCACGGCCTGGCCGTGGGCGCCTACGGGGCGTTGATCGAGACCACCGACGGCGGCAAGACCTGGAACGACGTCAGCGACCGCCTCGACAATGAAGACCAGTTCCACCTCAACGCTATTGCCCGGATCAAGGACGCCGGCCTATTTATCGTCGGCGAGCAGGGCAGCATGTTCCGCTCCAGCGACGACGGCCAGACCTGGGAAAAACTCGAAGGCCCCTACGAGGGCTCGCTGTTTGGCGTGATCAGCACCGCACAACCTCAAACCCTGCTGGCCTACGGCTTGCGCGGCAACCTTTACCGTTCCACGGATTTCGGCAGCACCTGGGAACAGGTCGAACTGAATGCCGCACGCGGCGCATTGGAGTTCGGTTTGTCGGGGGCGACGTTGCTCGAGGACGGCGCCATCGTTGTCGTCGGCAATGGCGGCAGCGTGGTGGTCAGCCATGACGACGGCCAGACCTTCAGCGTGTTCAATCGCCCGGACCGCATTTCGTTGTCGGCCGTCACGGCGGCAGGCAATGGCAACTTGATTCTGGTCGGGCAGGGTGGTGTTCGCGTCGCCACACCCACTGGCGCCGAACCGACACAACAATAAGAAGGCGGGGAACGCATGAGCAGTCATCACAACGATAAAGCGACCTTTCTTGAGCGCCTGATCTTCAACAACCGCCCGGCAGTCATCGTGATCTGCCTGTTGGTGAGCATTTTCCTGTTCTGGCAGGCGACGTTGATTCGCCCGTCCACCAGCTTTGAAAAGATGATCCCGCTCAAGCACCCCTTCATCGAAAAGATGATGGAACACCGCAACGACCTCGCCAACCTGGGCAACACGGTGCGTATCTCGGTGGAGGCCAAGGACGGTGACATCTTCACTCAGTCATACATGGAGACCCTAAGGCAGATCAACGACGAGGTGTTCTACATCTCCGGCGTCGATCGTTCGGGCCTCAAGTCGCTGTGGAGCCCCAGCGTACGCTGGACCGAAGTGACCGAAGAAGGCTTTGCCGGCGGTGAAGTGATCCCGCAGAGCTACAACGGCTCGCCGCAAAGCCTCGATCAACTGCGCAACAACGTGCTCAAGTCCGGCCAGGTCGGGCGCCTGGTGGCCAACGATTTCAAGTCGAGTATCGTCGACATCCCGCTGCTGGAGTCCTACCCGGACCCGCAGGACCAGGGTAAGTTGCTGGCCCTGGATTACCGCAAGTTTTCCCATGAACTCGAAGACAAGATCCGCGACAAGTTCGAAGCCCAGAACCCCAACGTCAAGATCCACATCGTCGGCTTCGCCAAGAAGGTCGGCGACCTGATCGACGGCCTGGTGATGGTGGTGCTGTTCTTCGGCGTTGCGTTCGTGATCACCCTGGTTCTATTGCTGTGGTTCACCAACTGCCTGCGCAGCACCATTGCGGTGTTGAGCACCACACTGGTGGCGGTGGTCTGGCAACTCGGCCTGATGCACTTCTTCGGCTTCGGGCTGGATCCGTATTCGATGCTGGTGCCGTTCCTGATCTTCGCCATCGGGATTTCCCACGGTGTGCAGAAGATCAACGGTATCGCCCTGCAATCCAGCGAGGCAGACAACGCGCTGACCGCCGCGCGGCGGACTTTCCGGCAACTGTTCCTGCCAGGGATGATCGCGATCCTCGCGGACGCCGTGGGCTTTATCACGCTGCTGATCATCGATATCGGCGTAATCCGCGAACTGGCCATTGGCGCGTCCATCGGCGTGGCGGTGATCGTGTTCACCAACCTGATCCTGCTGCCGGTGGCGATTTCCTATGCGGGCATCAGCAAGCGTGCCATCGCCCGCAGCAAGAAGGACGCGCACCGCGAACATCCGTTCTGGCGCCTGCTGTCGAAGTTCGCCAGCGCCAAAGTGGCGCCGGTGTCGGTCTTGCTGGCGCTGGTGGCGTTTGGCGGCGGCCTCTGGTACAGCCAGAACCTGAAGATCGGTGACCTCGACCAGGGCGCCCCGGAACTGCGTCCCGACTCGCGCTACAACAAAGACAACAACTTCATCATCAGCAACTACTCCACCAGTTCCGACGTGCTGGTGGTGATGGTCAAGACCAAGGCCGAAGGCTGCTCGCGCTATGACGCCATGGCGCCCATCGACCAGTTGATGTGGAAAATGCAGAACACCGAAGGCGTGCAGTCGGCGATCTCGCTGGTGACCGTGTCCAAGCAGATGATCAAGGGCATGAACGAGGGCAACCTCAAGTGGGAAACCCTGTCGCGTAACCCCGACGTGCTGAACAACTCCATCGCCCGTGCCGATGGCCTGTACAACAACAATTGCTCACTGGCGCCGGTGCTGGTGTTCCTCAACGACCACAAGGCCGAAACCCTCGACCGCGCGGTGCATGCGGTGCAGGACTTCGCCAAGGAGAACAACAAGGACGGCCTGGAATTCATCCTCGCCGCCGGTAACGCCGGGATCGAGGCGGCCACCAACGAGGTGATCAAGGAGTCGGAACTGACCATCCTGATCCTGGTGTACCTGTGCGTGGCGACCATGTGCATGATCACCTTCCGTTCCTGGGCAGCGACCCTGTGCATCGTGCTGCCGCTGGTGCTGACCTCGGTGCTGGGCAACGCGCTGATGGCGTTCATGGGCATCGGCGTCAAGGTCGCGACCTTGCCGGTGGTGGCCCTGGGCGTGGGGATCGGCGTGGACTACGGCATCTACATCTACAGCCGCCTGGAAAGCTTCCTGCGGGCAGGTTTGCCGTTGCAGGAAGCCTATTACCAGACCCTCAAGTCCACCGGTAAAGCCGTGCTGTTCACCGGTTTGTGCCTGGCCATCGGCGTGTGCACCTGGATCTTCTCGGCCATCAAGTTCCAGGCCGACATGGGCCTGATGCTGACCTTCATGCTGCTGTGGAACATGTTCGGTGCACTGTGGCTGCTGCCGGCACTCGCGCGTTTCCTGATCAAGCCCGAGAAGCTGGCGGGGCAGAAGGGCAACTCGTTGTTTGCCCACTAAAGCCTGGGTAAAAAACAATCTCCATGCCCCTTACGGTGAGCGGGCTCGCCACAGAAAGCCCGCTCGGCACTGCAAGCGGGCTCGCCACAGTTTTTCAGGAGGCCAGCGGCAGGAACCAACGCTCCGCCAGCGCCTTGCCGATCAACCCGCGATGCACATCCACCACCGCCTGGGGGCTTTGGGCCCTGGCCAGCTGCGAGTAGTAGCTCACCCGGCGTTGCTCGCGGATTTTCAGGTGCGCGGCGGTGTAGTTCTGCTTGGGCGTGTCAGCCGCCGGGTAATGGAAATGGGCGTACCACAAGGGGTAGCCACCCTGGTCGTTGACCGCGTATTCCTGGACAAAGTCCCGCCGGTCGCCGCTGAGCTGGATACGCTCGCCCAGCAGCGCCATGTTCGCGCGCTTTTGTTCGATCAGGAATTCCAGGTTGCCGTGGGTGGGAGGTAATTCGAGGCACAGCTGAATGCGTAGCGCCAGGCCACGCTCATTCAGGCGCACCGCGGCCTGGCGCATGTCGCGCTCCAGCGTCTGGTCTGCGGGCGTACGGGCTTCGGCTGGTTGGGCCTGGATGGCCCGGTACAGTTCGTTGGCCAATTTGTCGTAGCGTACCGACTCATGTTGCAGCACCTCCTGGACCTCTTCCGGATGCCTGGAGATTTTCATGTATTGATCGCCGCGCTTGAGGTGTTCTTCCAGCATGGCCAGCAGCTTGCGGGCTTCAC
Organism: Pseudomonas sp. BIGb0381; assembly: GCF_024809815.1. Taxonomy (NCBI): domain Bacteria; kingdom Pseudomonadati; phylum Pseudomonadota; class Gammaproteobacteria; order Pseudomonadales; family Pseudomonadaceae; genus Pseudomonas; species Pseudomonas sp. BIGb0381. The sequence goes on along the minus strand of NZ_JANUEN010000002.1, from coordinate 651,461 downwards.
CCTTGACCAGGCTCAGGCTGCGGGGAGCCGGTGCGGCTGTCGGCAGTACCGATTCCTTGAACTCGATCCATTGTTCGCCTCGTTGCGCATAAGTACCCAGCACCTCGCCGGTGACTTCCGAGCGAACCTCGACGGTTTCCAGGGTCCCCAGGGGTTTGACTTCGCCGATAAAGGTGCCTTTTTTGGGCGTGCGTATGACTTTTTTCTGCGGTCGGCCCACGGCCGTCGGGCTGCGCCGATTCGGGCGCCGGGGGGGCCGGGCAATCGGCTTGATTTCGCTGGCCAACTGCCTGGCCGCCTCCTGGTACAGCTCCCTCACCAGCGTGACCAGCTTGGGGAAATAGTCGCCGTCGAGTTCATCAGCGTTGACGATGCCAACTCCCTGCAATGAGTCCAGGCCCCGCCCATAGTGCTCCACCAGGCTTTCCAGCACGTTGATGCGTTCCTCTGCCGACAGTTCCAGGTCGTTCAGGTCACTGTGGGTACGCAAGTGCTCCTGAAGCGGCTCGAGGATATCGATCAGTACACTCACCAAGGGATGATCAGGGTGTTTATGGGTCATCAGTTCATAGTTGCGCATCAGCAGGGCCTTGACGGCCAAGGCACTGATTTCCTGCGGGCGTTCCCAGGTCAGGCGCTTGTAGTATTCAGCCCCGGCGTCGCCGAGGCTGAACAGCTGGTCGAGATAGCGGTCACGCCGTTCGAGCCAATGGGCCGAGCGTTCATTGATGGCAGTCATTGCGCGGATGAACTCGCGGTAAGCCGCGAAGTCGGTCAGTACCGCTTCGGCCAGGCGTGCGCCCTTGACGGTGAAGCGACTGTTGTTGTGGTAAAGCGCTGTACGGTCTTTTTCGGCCACCACCACATGTTTGCGCGTGTTGTTGACGATATTTTCCAATAAGCTCGCCACCGACTGGGGCGGCAAGGCAATCCCCAGCGCGCTGCGCTCTTGCAGGCTGTCCAGCTGTTGCTGGTAGGCCTGCGTCTGTTCCTGCAGCGCCGTATCGAAGCGTTGGCGACTGTCGGCCCGTTGCGTTTCGCTGAAGCGTGGGTCCTCGTCGGTTCTGGTCATCACCCCCAGGATAATGTCGATCCGACTCTGCTGGGCCGCCTGGCCCTGGATGAACTGTTCGAAGCTGAGCTTGAGTTCGCTGATGCGCTGCGCCTGGCGCTGGCGTTCGGCGGCAATCCGCTTGGGCGGCATGCCGCCACGCAGGCGCAGCCGCATGTCGACCGACCAGGTCCCGTCGCTCTCGCTGCGCAAGTAGGGGCCGTGGTGCGTCGCGTCGCCAGGCATCACCACGCGGATATCGCCCTCCGGCTCCAGGGCCACCTGCAGCCACTCGTCCTCCACCAGGGCATGCCAGGTGTTCTCCACCAGGTAGAGCCCGCGACGTGGCCCGTTCAATACCGGTTGGGGCAGGGGCGTCGGGCGAGGCGCGCGGAAGCTGGTCAGGCGGCTGCGCTGGATCGTGGTCAGACGCTGGCGTGCCTGGGTAAAACTCAAGTCCAGTAGAGTTTTGCCCGTCTGCGCTGGCGCGCCCGGCAGGATGACAGCGCCTTCACGGATCCTGGGCGGTGGCGGCAGCGGCCACTGCTCGGCGATCCACGGGGCCAGGGGCTCGGGCAATGCTTCGTCCTTGAGCCCTACCTCCAGCGCAGAGGGTGCGGCGATCACCACGGGAACGGCCTCAAGCAACAGCAAGCCGAGGTTGAGCAACAGGTCGACGGTCGCCAGTTCTCGGGTTTGCGGGTCTTGGGAGGCGAGCGCCGGGATGTCCTGGTCCAGGCTGGCCATCAGGCCCCACAGCCAGCCGGTCAGCATGGCCGGCCCACGCAGCAGTGGCAGCAACAGGTTACCGAACAACAAGCTGCTGCCTTCGCGCAGCACCTGCCAGCGGCCTTCGCTGTTGGACACCGATTCACGATTGGCCTGCTCCACCAGGGCCCGCGCGTGGTCGCTGTACAAGTAGCTCATCAGGCGCCCGGTCACCCGGCATTGTTGCAGCTCGTCATTGATACCATCGACGGACAGCGTGGCCGGCGCCGGTTTACTCAAGGGGGCGAATTCGTCGCCCTGGCCAAAGCGCAGCGAGTGGGGCTCGCGGAACCCGCCATTGGCGTAGATGGGCCGGGCTTTGTCACTCAGCCAGGTCAACACGCTGTCCTGCAAGGGGCCGCTCTCCGCGATGGCCTCGAATAGGGCCTCGCGGCTGGCAAATTCCTGGAGTGCCTCGGCATACAGCGGGCGGTACAACACATGGGGGCCGACGCGGATGTCTTCGGCCTCGATCAAGTACATCGCGGTGACCGTGTCCGGTTGGGCGCCGGGCGTCCGCAGCAGCGCCAGGTGGCGGATCACCACGGGCCGTTGGTCGACCCTGTGGTTGGCAGCATCAGGCTCCATCAATGCCGCTACCAGGCGCGCGCCCGTGGCGCTCAGGCCCGCTTGCTGCTTGAGGTTCAGTTCCAGGGCCAGCAAGGGCAACTGCACGGCCTGTTGTTCGGCGAACAGGGTTTCACGCTGGCGTGCCTCGGCGCTTTCGCCAAGCAGATGTGTTTCCAGCAGGCGCGGGTAGTACTGGCCGATGTCCGCGCGTGCCACCGGGCCGTCGGCCCCCATCAGGTAGTCGGCGGTCAGCCAGGCCGGTAGGGGCAAGCCGAGCCGGTGGGTGAGGGTCACGCTGCCGCTGGGGCGGCTGGACACGTTGTCGATGGCCAGGTCGGTCAGGCTCATGCGTTCATGCCGGATGATCCCGGCGGTACCCGGATAGCCGGCGGCGATGGCGAAGCTCAGTTGCAGGTCATCGGGATGCAGGGCGGCGACCGAGGGCGGTGTGAGCGCCGACATGCCCAAGGTCACGGCATCCTGCTGCAAGGCTTGCAACAGCGCGTTGACGGTGTAGGTACGCAGGTCATCGATGTCGCTGAAGGCGTTACGCCCCGCAGCCCGCCGTTTGGCCCCGGCGAGCGCCAGGGTATAGCGCCTGTACGTGGCCTGGTCGTCGGAACTGGCGTCGCGCAGCCAGGTCGGCAGGTGCTGGCGCAAGCTGTCCAGGGTTCGCGCTGGGGCGGCCGGCGCATCGCGCAAAAAACGCCCCGGGTCGGTGATGTCGGCGTACAGCGCCTGCCAGGTGCTGAAGGGCTGGCCGGTGGGCAGGCGCAGGCTGCCCAGGTCTTCGAGTTGGCGATTGAGGATCATCGACGCTTGGTGCTCGAAGGGATCGCCGTCGGGCTCGTAGCGTTGAATCAAGATGTCATCGACCTGGTACCGGCGGCTCAATTGTTGGCCGTAGGCCTGGATCAGTGCGTCCATGCTCTCGAACGTCTCGACGGAGTGTTCCGGGCTGCACAACAGCACCGAAACCTTGCCGTTGAAGGCGCGGACCAGAGCCAACTGCGGCCCGATCAGGGTCACGCTGCGTTCGGCGGTTGTGAGTGTGGCTTCCAGGCTGTACGCAATCACGGCATTCGCCCCATGACGTGCGATGCGTGCCTCGCGGTCCGGCCTCTCGAGCAACTGCTCGAGGGTCTCCCTGGCGGGTGGGTCCAGACTGGCCTGGCTCAGGGCACTGATGCGCAGGGCGTCTCTCAATACGCCAGCCAGCCAGCGCCAGGGGCCGCTATCCCAGTATTCGGTCAGCGCATTTTGCAGGGCGATGGGCAGGATGCGTGGCAGTTCGTCGACCAGCGTCGCGATGACCTGCATATCGAGTTTTTCCCCGGTCACACCGGGCAACTTCAGGCGCTTGGGGGGCTCGTCCGAGAGGTACCAGGGCGAGCCGTTCACGTCGCTGAAGTCCAACGCCACACCACTGGCCAGGGCGTCGTGGACCACCTGCATAAAGGGCTGCAGCAGCCAGCCTCGGCGTTGTGGCCTGGCCAGGCGTGTGCGGCTGAGGTCCAGGCTCAGGCTGGGGTATCCGGCGCCGATGGCCGTGGCGAGTTGCTGGCGAATCACGCTGTCCAGTGTCGGTCGATCAGCGAAGCGAGCGCTGACGGCGTGGGCAATAGAATGAGGGGCTTGCATAAACATCCTTTTTGGCAAAGCGATGCCGTTCATGGCGGGATTTCAGCTGGGCAGCAGGCTCAGGAACAGGCGTTGGTCCAGCGGTGCGGTGATCGGGTTGTACAGGTCGCGCACGATGCTTCGGTTGTCTGCCCCGGCCTGGGCGATCAGGTCCTTGAGGGTGACAAAGCGCTGTTCGGGACGCTTGAGATGCGCCGCCGTATAAGCGCCCGGTGGGCTGTCGGCCTGGCTGTAGTGAAAGTGGGCATACCACAGCACCGTGAGACGGTTCTTCTCGCGCACGGCGAACTCCGACACATAGTCCTTGGCGGCGGTGCGTTGCGGGCCGTGGACCAGGCCGATATCGATCGCGGCATGGGCCCGCAGGAACTCGATGTTTTCCTGGCGCGGGCGTTGAGCCTTGTAGCCCTCGATGCAATGCTGGCGGCCTTGGCTGCGCAACTCGTCGGCGCGCAGGCGCAGGCGCTCGACGGTCTGGAGCACGTCCGGCTTATCGGCCGTGTGGCTGGACAACTCGACGGCGACGCTGTCGAGGCGCTCGGCCTGGTGCGCGAGCATGTCGTGCCAGTCACGCGGGTTGAGATCATCTCGACGCGTCGGGTCGCCGAGTTTCTTCTTCTGGAACTCGATAGAGCGCTCGATGGCCGGCACTTCTTCCAGCAACCGTTGCGCCTGGCTGCGCAGCGTGGACAGCGCGGGGGCCTGGGGTGGCTCGACGGGGCGGCTGGGCCTGGCCTCGATAATCTCCACCCACCCCTCGTTGGGGTGCTCCATGAAGCGCCCGCTGACCTGCTGGGTAATGGGGTTGCGGGTCACGATGGTAGGGAAGGGCTGGTCACTTTGTGCCGGCTCCAGTTCACCGACCAAGGCGCCTTTGTCCCGTGACTTGAATACGCGTTTGGTTCTTGACGGGGATCGCACCGGTTTGAAGGCGCCCGGTTGCGGCGGCAGGAATTCATCTTCGCGCAGCAGCGCGGCCAGGTCGGCCTCGGCGCTGTCGCGCGCGGTGTACAAGCGCTCGATCAACAGCGGCATATGCCGCGGGTGCACCAGGGGCGAGTCGAGCTCCAGCAGGCTCTGGTAAATCTGCAGGCGCCGGTTGTAATGCCTGACCAGGTTGGCCAGCACCTCCTTGCGCTCGGTCGGGGTGAAACCCTCGGTGGTCAGCAGGTCCAGGTGTGAGTCTTCCAGGGAAGACAGGGAGGATTGCAGGTGCTCATGGCGGGCCAGGAAATACTGCTCCTGGGGCGTTGTGGCCGGGATCGTCTGGTCGATGCTCAACTCGGTCAGTACATCCAGGGATTCGAGGGTGGCATTGAGGCGGTTGTAGAACCGGCGCTTGGGATGCCCGTTGAGGTAGTTCAGGCGCTGGGCCGCGCCGGTTTTCAAGCGTGTGGCCATCGCCTCCAGGGTGTCCTCGATGGCGATCATTGCCTGGGCATGGCGCTCGGACACGGCGAAGTTGGTTTCCAGCAGGTCTTTGACATAGCGGATTGCCCCCGCGTCCTGGGCGCGGCTTTGCAGTTCGATCAGCGACTCACCCTGCTCGGACATGAACGTCGCCAGGTACAGGGACGACAACTGGCTGACACGAATTTCATCGGTGGCCAGGATCGACTGGTATTGCTCCACGCACAGCCCTTCGTAGTCAAAGCGGCTGTCCACCGCCTTCATCCGGGCGTAGGCCTCAATCAACGTGCGCCGTTGTTGCAGCAACTCGGCGGCGGCCACGTCGAAGCGCTCCTGAAATGCCTGGAAGCCGGCCCTGGCCCGAGAGCGCTGAGCGACGCTGGCCAGGTGCTCGGCCACCCGCGTCGGGTCGTCAGGTGCGCCGCGCAAGCGGTTGCGGGCCAGGCCCAAGGCATTGTGGGCCTGCTCGAACTTCAGGCGGGCGGCATCCAGCACCTGGTCGATAGGCTGCAGGCGTTTGATCAGGCTGCTGACCTCATCACTGATGCGATTGATTTCATCCGACACTTGGGTGCGCTGCTGGTCGATCTGCGCCAGCTTGGCCTTGAGCCGGTTTTTCGGCCCGCCACCGCGCAGTTTCAGGCCCAGGTCCAGGCCCCATTGGCCACGGGCATTGCGTGCCAGTGCAAACCCCGGATGTTGCGGTTTTTGCGGGTGGATCAGCGTCACTTCGCCGAATTCCGGCACGATGGCGACCCGAAACAGCAGGCCTGCCACCGAGGCATGCCATTGCTGGTCGATGCGGTACAGCCCTTTGAACATGCCGACTTCCAGCGGCTCGGGCGCCGGCACCGGCCATGGCACCCGCAGCTCGCGCAGGGCATCGAGCAGTCGTCGACGGCTGGCGTCGCGGGCGTTGGAGTGAATGAAGTCGACCAGGGTCCGGTCGCCGGCCGGCGGCTCCGCGGGCAGGCCCACCGGCCCCAGTTCCACCGGTGTGGTCGGGTGTGGCGCAAGGCCTGTGGGGCGCTGTAGGGCCGCGAGGGTGGCCGGCAAGGCGGGCTCCGAGGGTAACTCGATGGTCGGGTGTTGCCGGGTGCCCATGTGCAGCAGGATCAGGCCGATATTGAGCAGCACGTCGACCCAGGCCAGCTCGCGGGCGGCGGCATCGTCGCCTTGCAGGGCGGCCATATCGTGCTGGAGGCTGACCGCCAGTTGCACCATCCAGCCGGCGACCATCGCCGGCCCGCGCAACAGCGGCATCAGCAGGGCGTTGAACGACAACCAGCCCCCTTCGAGCAACACCGCCCAACGGCTTTCGGCATTGGACACCGAGTCGCGGTCCGCCAGGTCCACCAGCGCCCGGGCGTTGCTGCCGTAGAGATACTGGGTCAGGTTGCCGGTGGCCAGGCATTGGGCCAGGGAACCCTGGACCTCGTCGCCATTGGCGTCATGTGCCAACTGTGCAGGCGGCGGTGCTGGCCACTGCACCGTGTCGTCGCCCTGGCCGAAGCGCAGGATATGCGGGCTGCGGAAGCCATCGTGGCTGTAGATCGGCCGGGCCTTGTCGGTCATCCAGGCCAGCACGCTGTCTTGCAGTGAACCGGGTTGGGCGATGGCGTCGAACAGGGCCGCGCGGCTGGCGAATTGCTGCAACGCGTCCGAGTACAGCGGGCGGTAGAGAATGGACGGCCCGGCGTCGATGTCACGGGCCTCGACGATAAACATATTGCCGACGATATCCGGCACGGCAGCGGGCTTGCGGGCGAAGGCCAGCGGGCGCATCACGATGTCGAGGGTATCGACCACGCGCCCCGCCGTGTTGGCGTGCAGCACGGCCTTGACGTAGCGATAACCCAGGAAGCTGAAGCCCTGTTGCCCGCGAATCGCCAGTTCCAGGGCCTGGCGCGGCAGTTGTACCGTCAGCGCCTGGCCGAACAGCATCTCACGCCGGCGTACCTGTGGGGTGTCGCCCAGCAGCAGGCCGCGCAGCTGTTGCGGGTAGTGCCGGCCGATATCCACTTGGCGGATCAGGCCGGGCGTGCTGTGGAACAGGCCTTTTTCCCCGAGGATGTAGTCCTCGGTCAGCCAGGCCGGGAGGGCGGCCCCGGACGTGTCCTGCAAGGTCATGCGGCCGTGAGGCGCGGCGGCGAGGTTCTTGATGGCCAGCTCGGTCAGGCCCAGGGTCACCGGTGCCAGGTAGCCGCCGTGCAAGTCACCCACCGGGACGTGGAAGGTCAGCCGCAGGTTGTCCGGGTCCACGGTGGAGCCGGGGTGGTCGCGGCGCATCTGCTCGCGCAGGGTGCGGGAGGCAAAGGCCGGCAGGCTCTCGACCCGGTCCAGGAACGACGCCCCGGTCTGTTGGCGCTGCAGGTGTGCCTGTTCCAACAGACCCTGGCGATAGGCGAAGCGCTGCTGGGCAGTGGCGGTCTGCAGCCAGGCGGGCAGCGCCGTGCGGATGGCGTCCTGATGTGTCGGGTCGGGCGCCGGCGCAGCGATGAAGGCTGAACTGGGGTCCGTCGCCTGGGCAAATCGCTGCTCCAGACTGCGCACGCCGTCGGAGGCGGGCAGGGCGATTGCTTCGAGGTCGTCCAGTTGCTGGTTGAGCAACAGGGCGGCCTGGGTATCGAAGAGATTGCCATCGGGCTCGTAGCGCCTGACCACCACCTTGTCGACCTGCAACCGCTGGCTCAGGCGCTGGCCCCAGGCTTGGGTGAAGGCCTCCAATGAGGCAAATGGCTCGACGCTGCCCGACGCCTGGCACAGCAAGGCCTGGTGGCCTTGTACCAACAGCAGGTCGCTGCTCAACAGGCGAGCTTCGCGTTCCTGCTGGGTCACACAGGCTTCCAGGCAGTAAGCATGCACAAAGCCGCCGGGCCCCGCCTGGCGTTCGCGCCGGTCAGGCTGGCGGGTCAGGCTGTCCAGCATGTCTCGCGGCGTGCCGGTGGGCAGCAGACTTGCGCTGCTTTTGAGGGTATCCGCCAGCAGATCGCCGAGCCATTGCCAACGGCTGGTGCCCGTGTCGGCATCGCCGTTCCAATAGGTGGCCAGGGCTTGCTGAAAAGCGATGGGCAGGGTGAAGGCCAGGTCCAGGATCAGCCGTTCGATCACCGCCATGTCCGGCTCGCGCGGGCCATTGGCCTCAAAGGTCAAGCGTGAGGGCGGGCGCTGGGACAGGAAGCAGCGGCGCTGGTCGACCGCCTGGGTCAGGTTCAGGGCCGTGCCATTGCCCAGGTGTTCGAGGACCACATCGGTCAAGCGCCTGAGGTCCCAGCCGCGCCGTTGGTTGGGGGTGGCCAGCTTGAGGGTGGACAGGTCCAGATGCAGCGATGGGAACTGTTCCTGCAGGCGTTCGTGCAGGTGCAGTTCGACCACCTGGCGCAACGTCGGGCGTGTGGCGAACTGCTGGGAGACCGCCAGGGCGGGGGTGTTGCTGCGGTGTGCGAACTGCAGGGGCCCCGTCGGCGGGGCGATTGAAGTGTCTGGCATAGGAGATTCCGTTCTGTGGGGAGTTCGCCCCCAGAATGGCAAGCGCCGGCCGCCGCGGTGCGGTAGCCCGCTATCGCGGCACGACGGCATCGCCGGATTGGCCTATCATCAGCGTTTTTTCCAGCGATGAATGAACCTGATGACTGCCGCCTCCCTGCTTACTGAACTCCAAACCAGCGACATGCTCGAAATCGATGGGCTGCACGCCTTTGATTTCACGCTCGACGATCAACAGCTGCTGATCAAGAGCATGGACGGTCGGGCCGAGAAACGCTGGACGTTCAGCCTGGCGCAAATAGAGGCTGCGACCTTTGATGACGCCTTGCAAAGCTGGACCCTCACCGGTGATTCGGGCGAGCACCGCCTGGTGTGCATGGCCGCCTTCACCGGCAACAATAACGACGAGGAAGACGAGCATGATGATGCGTAAATTCTGGCCGCTGCTGATGGCCGGCAGTGTGGGCGCGATGTCGGTGCAGGCTGCACCGGCTGACACCTATGAGTTGTTGGTGGGCAGCTACACCGCCGGCTCCAGCGAAGGCATTTATCGCCTGCAATTCGACAGCCGCACCGGTCAGTTCCAAGGCAAGCCGGTACTGGCCGCGAAGGCCGCCAACCCGTCGTGGCTGACGGTCTCGAAAGACCAGAAGCATCTGTTTGTGGTCAATGAGAACGGCCCTGGCCAGCAAGACCCGGTCGGTCGCGTGAGCAGCTACAGCATCGACCCGAAGAGTCATCAGCTCACCCTGATCAACCAGGTGCAGAGCCTGGGCAATGAGCCGACCCATTCCAGCGTCGCCGCGGATGGGCGTTACCTGTTCGTCGCCAATTATTCGGTGGTGGAAGATCCGGGCGGCAGCCTGGCAATCCTGCCGGTGGACGCTGCCGGCAAGCTGTCGGCCCCGGTGCAGTTGAGCGGGCACCCGGCCAGTCGCGTCAATCCCGAGCGCCAGGCCTCCAACCATGTGCATTCGGTGGTGTCGTCGCCGGATGGCAAGTACGTGTTTGTGCAGGACCTGGGCGCGGACAAGGTCTTCGCCTACCGCTACGACCCCAAGGCCAATCACGAACTGCCGCTGACCCCTGCCAACCCGGCATCGGTGCCCTTGCCACCGGGCAGCGGCCCGCGCCACCTGCTGTTCAGCGCCGATGGCAAGCATGCCTGGCTGACCACCGAGATGAGCGCCCAGGTCGCGGTGTTTGATTACGCCGACGGCACGCTTCGCCAGACCCAATTGGTCGACTACGCCGCCGGGCAACCGGTGTCCGACAAGGCCGGCGCCGCACTGCACGCCTCCAGCGATGGCAAGTTCCTCTACGTGAGCAATCGCGGCACCGCCAACCAGATCATCGTATTTGGCGTGGACCCGGCAACCGCCCACCTCAAGGAGCTGCAGCGCCGCAGCGTCGAAGGCGACCACCCGAGGGAGTTCAGCCTCGATCCGAGCGGCAAGTTCCTGCTGATCGCCAACCAGAAGAGCAACGAAATCGTGGTGGTCGAGCGTGACCCCAAGACCGGCCTGCTGGGTAAAACCGTGCAGAAATTGCCGATCGATGCCCCCAGCGACCTCAAGTTCCTGGTGCGTCAATAAGCCACAGGCCTCGCAGTGCGGGGCCTGACCCTTAGTATTAATTGTATTAATAGCGGCTACTGTTTCAAAGCATTTCTAAGGTTCAACCCTCGGGCGTAAGTTGGGTTCCAAGGCCTTCCCCGGCCACCCAACCAAACGAATACAAGGGTTACCGACATGAACTTGAATCTCTTCTCCGTCATCGCCGCCTCCGCCGTTTCCGCCACCGTGGCCCTGCCTGCCGCTGCCAGCGTGGAAGTCACCGGCACAAAATCCAGCACCAGTGCCTACACCCAGAAATACCTGCAACAAAGCGCCAACTTCTACGCCGCCCTGGATCACAAGACCCAGCAATGAGCGCTGATTGACCCTGCACACAAGCAGACGCCAAACCACTGGAACGTAAGCGCGCGTTCGAGTGGTTTGGCGTTTGTGTATCTGTCAAAGAAAAAAATGAGGTAGTGGCGTATTGCCATGTGTTTAAATTGACGCTTAAATATTGACGCCCTCTTTCATGGAATCGACAGCATGGCACTTCGACTCGCCGCACTTATCCTCGCCCTTTATTCCACCCCGATCCTGTCATCCGTGCAGTTGTCGGACGGCGAGCCGGAGATCGCCCGCGAGCGGTTGTTGAGCCTGATCGAAGGCTAAGCCTTCGCCATCACGCCGATAAACAGGGGGGATTGCAGGAAGTCTTCCAACCAGCGTTGCAACGCTTTGAACGGCGTACCGGCAAACCATTCGCGGTCCACGTGGGCAAACTGCCGTATAAACGGCGCAAGAGCCATGTCCGCCAGGCTAGGGTGGTCGGCCAGCAGATAGGCGTGTTGGGCCAGCAACCCCTCAAGCTTCTGCAAGAACACCTCGCCTTCGGCTCGATAGTGTTCCATCGGCTGCTCGGGGTAGCGTTCGGCGTACTTGTATCGATTCAAGTGATGTTTGAAGGTTGAATCGTTCTCGGCGATCAGCTCAAGTACCGCCGGATCTCCCTGCAATAACCAGTTATCCGGGTCGTGCCGGGCCAAGGCCCACCGCATGATCGCCAGGCTCTCGTCGATCACTTCGCCATCCACCACCAGCACCGGCACCGTGCCTTTGGGCGACAGCGCCAGCATCTCGGCCGGCTTGGCCTTGAGGCTCACCTCGACAATCCGCACCGCCACCCCCGAGTAGCGCAGCGCCAGGCGTGCGCGCATGGCATAGGGGCAGCGCCGGAACGAATACATCAGCGCCTCGCTCACTTGACCTCCAGGGTGCTCAAGCCATTGCCCTGGCGCTTGACCTGGATCTGTACCGGGATGCGTTCGTGCATTTCCTGCACGTGGGAGATCACTGCCACTTTGCGCCCCTGGGCCTGCAACCCGTCGAGGGCGTCCATCGCCAATTGCAGGGACTCGGGGTCGAGGCTGCCGAAGCCTTCGTCGATAAACAGCGACTCGATCTTCAACGTGCTTGAGGCCATCGACGCCAGACCCAACGCCAGCGCCAGGGACACCAGGAACGTCTCGCCGCCGGACAACGAGTGCACCGAGCGCAGTTCATCGCCCATTTCCGTGTCCATCACCAGCAGGCCCAACATGCTGCCGCCGCGCTTGAGGCGGTAGCGGCGCACCAGTTGGCGCAGCTGCACGTTGGCGTGGTGCACCAGCAGGTCGAGGTTGTAGGCCTGGGCGATCTTGCGGAAGGTGTCGCCGCTGGCTGAGCCGATCAGCGCGTTCAGGCGCGCCCAGCGTTGCCACTCTTCATAGGCCTTGGTGATTTGCTCGGCCAGGGCACTGTTGGCGTCCTGGCGACGCTGGTCTTCGGACTGGCGCGCGCGCAGTTCGGCGCAGTGTTTCTCGCCCTCGGCCAATTGTTGATTGAGCGCGGCCAGGGCGCCATCGAGTTGTTCGGCGTCCAGGTTGCCGTTGTGCAGGGCCTGGTGTTCGGCGAGGCGTTGTTCGCGCTCTTGCAGCAACACCTTGGCTTGCTCGACGGCTTTTTCGCTGCTGTGCAGATGCTGGCGCAGCGCGCTGATGTGCGCGTCATCGAAAGCCAGCAGACGCGCCAGGCCCTCGTCATCCAGTTCGGGGTGCAGGGCGCGCCATTCGTTGGTACGGGCCTCGAGGGTGTGCTGTTCGGCTTCGAAGGATTGCTGGCGCTCCTGGTGGGCCTTGAGGTCGGCGGCCAGTTGGATCAGCTGGTTGCGGATGTCCTGCAACTGTAGGTTGGCGTCGGCCTCGCGCTGGCGTGACTGCACCACGGCCTGTTCCAACTGCTGCTGCCAGTGTTCGGCGCTGGCGTGCTCGCCCAGCAAGGCACTGAGTTTTTCCTGGGCGGCCTGTTGCTGCGCTGCCAGTTCGGTAAATTGCTGGTTCAGGGCGTCGAGTTGCTGTTGGCGATGCAGCTGATGGGTGTGCTCTTTCTCGATGGCCTGCTGGCGTTCCTGCTGCTCGGCGAGCTCATCCTTCTGGTGACCCAGCTGTTCAAGGCGTTGGCTGACCTGCTGGTCCAACTGCATAAAGGTCGCGGCCGGGTCGCTGCGCAAGCCTTCCAGTGTGTCGGCGGGCAACAGGTGGGCAAAGGCGGTGATTTCTTCGTCGAGACGTTCACGGTCGTTGGACAGCTCGCGCTGCTGGTCCACCAGCAATTGGCGCGCCTGCTGGCTCGCGTCCTGGGCGGCTTGCAGTTGCTGCTGCAAGCGCCCGGCGTTTTGCTGCAGGTTGAGCAGGGCGCCCTGGCGTTGTTCGTCCTGGGTGATGCTTTGGGTCAGTTGGCTGAGTTGCTGGGCCAACCAATGGCTGCGTTTGCTTTGGTCTTGGTTGAACAGCGAGGCCGCCAGCGGATGGGCGTCCAGGCTGGGTTTGAGCGCTTGCTGCTGGGTGGCCAGTTGCTCCTGTTGTTGCAGGAACTCCTTCTGTTGGGCAATCAAGCCACCGACTTCGCCGCGCAACTCGGTGAGTTTTTCCTTGAGGGTATCAACGGTATTCTGCGCCGCTGCTTCTTCCTGGTCGTCGTGGCGTCCAAGGCTGTGCAGCAGAGCTTCGGGCTGGTGGTAAGGATGTTCATGGCTGCCGCACACCGGGCAGGGCTGGCCGTCCTGCAATTGCTCGCGCAGTTCCTCGACGCTGGCGCTGCGCGCCAGGCGCTGGCGTTCCAGCACCTGCTTGGTCACCGCCAGGGTCTGTTCGGCGACGGTAAGTTCGGCTTTGGTTTGCAGGCCGGTCTGGTTCAGTTGTTCGCGCTGCTGCGCGGCATCGACGAGCTTTTGCGCGACGGCAGCGGCTTGCTGGTCCAACTGCTGCTGGCTGTCCCACAGGCGAGTCAGGTCTTCGAAGGCGCGTTGCTGCTTGCGATTGTCTTGCAGCAGGCTGGCCAGCAGCTGGACCTGCTCGGCCACGGCGTGCGGCTCGGCACCGGCTTCCTGGTACAGCAGGTCCAGCGCGTCACGTTGTTGGGCGAATTTTTCCGCGGCGGTCGTGGCACGTTGTTCCAGTTGCGGCAGTTCGGCCTGGCCTTTCTTCAGGCGATTACCGATCAGCATCAGTTGTTGCAGGCGATCACGGTAGGCGTTCCAAGCCTCGCTGAGCGGGGCGAGGGCGCTGCTGCGTTCAAGTTCGGCGGCCAGGCGTTGCAGGCGTTCGGCAACGTGGGTGTGCTTGGCCTGTAAGCCTTGGAGCAGCGTCTGGCCTTCGGCGCAGGCGGCTTCGTGTTGCTGCTTATCCTCGCTGCGCTTGGCCAGGTCCTTGGTCAAGTGGGCGAGGGTGTTCTGTTCGGCGAAGGCCTGGTGCAGCAGCGGGGCGGCGTCGGTCTGTTGGTTCACGGCCTCGGCCAACGCGGCTTGGGCTGAGGCCTGCTGTTGCAGGGCCTGTTCCTGACGAGTCTGCAACTCGGCCTGTTGCTCGATATGCGCCTGAATTTGTGTAGCCAGCGGCGTGAGCAAGGTGTCGAGTTCTGCCAGGCGCGCAAACTGATGTCGTTGCGGCGCCAGTTGGTCCAGGCGGTTCAGGTCTTGGCGCTGTGCCCCCTGGCTGTCCCACTCCGCTTGCGCGCGCTGCAACTGTTCGGTGGCACTGCGCTGGCGGTCCTGCCATTCGCGCAGTTCCTTGAGCCAGGTGTGCTGCAATTCCAGCTGCTTGAGCTGCGCCTGCTGGGTCTTGAGCTGTTGCTGGGCCGCGTCGAATTGCTCGTCCAGTTCGGCGCGCGCTTCAGGGGCCAGGGGCACCACGCCGGTGGCCTGGTCCTGCAAGTGTTTGTGCGCGTCTTTGGCCTCCTTGGCCTTATCGAACGCGCGGCGGCCGAGCTGGGTGTACAGCGCGGTGTCGGTGAGCTTTTCCAGCAGTTCGCTGCGTTCGTTGTCATTGGCCTTGAGGAAGGCGCTGAACTCACTCTGGGCCAGCAGCACGGCGCGGGTGAACTGCTCGAAGTTCAGGCCCAGGGCCAATTCCAGCTGGGTCTTGTATTCGGTCTTCTGGCTGGCCAGCAGTTGGTCGCTGTCCAGGTCGATCAGGCTTTGCCGACTGTTCTGCAACTTGCCGCTGGCCTTGTCGCGGGCGCGATTGGCTTCCCAGCGCGCACGGTAGCGACGGCCGCTGACTCCGACAAAGTCAACTTCGGCATAACCGCCACCAGTGCCGCGACGGATCAGGGTGCGTGGGTCGCCGATGGAAATATCGCTGTCGGCATCCGGCATCTTGGCCTGGCCGGTATCGCCCAGGCGTGGCACGGCGCCAAACAGCGCCAGGCACAGGGCATCCAGCAGGGTACTTTTACCGGCGCCGGTCGGCCCGGTAATGGCGAACAGTCCGGCGCTGGCCAGGGGCTCTGCGGTAAAGTCGATCTCGAACGGCCCGGCCAGGGACGCGAGGTTTTTCAGGCGGATGGCGAGGATCTTCATGGCTGTTCACCTGCCTGTTGCACTTCCTGGAGCAGCACGGCGAAATCCTTCAAGGTCTGTTCATCCACTTCACTGCCGTAGCTGTCCTGCCAGGCGCGGCTGAACAGCTCCTGGGGCGTGAGCTGGTCGAGTTCGATCAGGCGCTCATCATCGGTGGTTTCGCTGCCACGTTTGCCGGCGTACTCGGCAGCGATGCGCACCAGGCGCACCGCCTTGCCTTGCAGGGCGGTTTCGATCTGTTGGCGCAGGTCCGGTTGCGGCTCGTCGAGGCGCACGCGCACTTCCAGCCAGGGGTGGCGCTGGGTTTCGGCGAGCAGGTCGATATCGGGCAAGTCCGCCAGGGCCTTGAGGATGTCGGCCAGGGGCGCGGCTTCCAAGCGTTGCAGGTTGACCGAACGGGGAATCAGCAGCGGTTCGACGCTGACCAATCGTTCGCCCTGGAACGTCACGTCGAGAATCTGGTGCTTATAGCCAATTTCGGAAAACGACAGCGGAATCGGCGAACCGCTGTAGCGAATGCGCTCTTCGCCATTGACCTTTTGCGGCTTGTGCAAATGGCCGAGGGCAACATAGCCGATACTTTTGTCGAACAGTTTGGCCGGCAGCGCCTCGGCATTGCCGATGATCAGGCTGCGCTCGGAGTCTTCCGAAACTGAGCCACCGGCCATGTGCGCATGGCTGATGGCAATCAGCGCCTGGCCTTTTTTACGCTTGGCGTTAGCCGCGGCGATCAACCATTCATGCACCTGGCCAATCCCGTGCAGGTAATCATCGCCCAGGTGCGCACCGGTAACTTCCGCCGGGCGCAGGAACGGCAGCGCCAGGCACCACGCGGCGACTTTGCCCTTGGCATCCGGCAGGGGGATCAGCAGGCGTTCGGCGTCCAGCTGGCCGTCGTCCAGCCATAGCACGCGGCCCAGCGCATGGGTGCGCAGGCGCCGCATCAACGGCGCGGGCAGTTCGATCCGCGAGCCGGAGTCGTGGTTGCCGGCAATCATCACAATGGTCAGTTTCGGGTTTTGTTCGTGGGCGCTGATGATGAAGTCATACAGCCGCTCCTGGGCCTTGAGCGGCGGGTTGACGGTGTCGAAGATGTCGCCGGCGATCAACAGCACATCGGGATGCTGGGCCGCGATCTGGCGCAGCAACCACTCGAGGAAGCAGGCGTGTTCGAAGTCGCGTTCCTGGCCGTGGAGGTTTTGGCCAAGGTGCCAGTCGGAGGTGTGGAACAGACGCAAGGCGAACTCCGTGGGGAAGCTGAAAAGGGGGGAGTTTACCTGTAAACCTGGAGGAGAGGGCTGATCGTTCCCGGGCGAGGTGGGAACGATCAGTTGTTTCAGTTAGTTACCGTTCCTTCATCGTGACATGCCCGATGTAGAAGTCATTCCCGTCGCCACTGGAGATCGTGTTGTGTAGACCAAGCTTTACCGACCCTGTGACCGGCGCGGTATAGACACCAGTGCCGGTGCGCCAGATCGTCTGTCTTTGTGTGTTCACGGCTGAGCCGATAGCGCTGCCACTGACGGTGAGATAGATATTGGTTGCGTTTGCGCCCGTGGCTCGTATGGCGCGCAGTGAAAAGCTCAAGTCATAGGTCTTGTTGGCTTGTACCTGGACTGTATACGCGATGACCGGCCCGGAAAAGTTGTAAGGCCCGTCGGTATACGAGCCAATCCCAAGCCCTACGCCTTCATTGGCGATGTTGTTTGTGTCTCTGTATTGTCCATCTGGGCTCCAGCCGTGCCAGCTGCCGGTAGTGAAAGGCCATTCCATCGACAGCTTGCTCCGCTGCACAACGGTGTATGTCGTGATCGGAAAGGTGACGATGCTCTCGGCATCCAGGGTGCCATCGAACGTTGCCTGGAACTTCACATGGATGGGACTGTTGTTGGGGATCGACTCCAGCCAACTGCGCGGTACTGGCAGGTTGTGCAACCCATTCGCCGCCTCCGCTGAGGTAAGCGGGTGCGCCGTCAACAGGTTCAAGTCATCTACGCCTGCGCTGCTGCAGGTCAGCCACACCCAATCGCCCGCCGCACTCAGGGGCCACTTGGCCACGGCGGCGGTCGCATCGCCGGCAATGGTGTTGAGGTTCAGCGTTCCGCCGGGGGCGATGTCGTTGATCCTTGGAAAGGGAAGTGGATTGGGCGTCAGCTCATCAAACGCCAGTACCCGCAAGTCCAGTATCTCGGAGTTTGTGAGGGCACCCTGGCGGTGGACGCTATAGCCCACTCTGAGTACCTGCCCCAGATGAGCCGCGATATTCCTGCCGGAGGCATAGAAATCAACATACCCCAAGGACGGGTCGCCGGGCTTCGGTTTGATGGCCGGTATCGCGAAACCGGGCTTGCCGAACAGGAAGGCGGTGATGTCATCGGTATAAAGCATCGGCGCATACCTCACGCGGATGGTGAATACCGCCGCTTGATCGATATGCAACGGATTCATCTGCGCACTCGTCGGGCCTGTCTTCGTGGCCTCCAGCACTTCAGGTACATCCAAGGTCAGCATGGCACCGACTTTCATCACGACGGCATGGGATAATCGCGTGCGCGCACCCGGACGGGTGAGGGTGTAGTAAATGCGCGCCGATCCGTTGAGATTGGCCAGAACATACTGGCGCTGGACGTTAAATGGCAGATCGCGGCCAACCCAGTGCGGCAATACCTGGAAGATGATGGGGGGCGCACTGCCGCCGCTGGCGCTACCTTCGAAGTACAAGGTGATGATGTCATCTTCTTGTATATCGGTGTGTGCCCGGACCAGGATGTGTGCGTCACCGCTCGACTGGTCTGGATCGAACACATACTCGGGGGGCGGTGCCTGTTCCACGAATGGTTCAGGCAACGAAGCCTGGGGTAATCCGACATCGAGCAGCAGATCCTGCGAGGGACGAGTTCCTTGGGCGTTAGTGGCGGTATAAGAAAGCCTGAGGGTACCGCCTTCGAGTTTGGCGATATCGCCGTTGACCCCGTTCGCCAACCGGAAGGTGATAGGCCCTTCGCCGGCCGCTTTGTAAACCTCGCGGTAATACCGCGAACCGTTGGCATACACGCCAACCAGGAACAGAGTGACCAGGTCGAAAGGATCCTGGCCTGTGTATTCGTCAATTCTCACGGTGACATATGCCGATTCCGGCGGCAGGGTGACGCCGTCCGGCGCCTCATCCACGCGAGGTGCTGGCAAGCTGATGTTGATCGGTGTGCCGGTGACCTGCACGATAGTCGTGTGCGAGCGCCGGTTTGGAACGCCAGCGCGTATGCGCTCATAGGACAATTGCACACGCCCGCCCACCAGTGGCGCAAAATCCTCGAACGGGAAGGGGATGCGGGCATTGCGCCCGGTGACGGTGACGCGGTGTTCGTAGTAGGTGGTGACGCTCGCCCCCTGCGCATTGCGGCCAATAGCCCTGACCCGAATCAGATCGCCGACCACATAGTCAAAGCGATGAACGGAGACTTCGATGGTGGCGTCTGCCCCCATCTGCTCGTCCACATCAAGGACGTCCGCAGGTGCTTCGTAGATGTAGCACTCAGGCAGCAGCGGTTCGGCGCCATCATCCAGCTCGACCTCGATCAGCACCGCCGGTGACCAGCCTGGGGAATAGTTACCCACCTCATCGACGACTTCGTACTCGCAGACGTGTGAGCCGCTGCCGATCTGCGCCCAGGTGCCCGCATACACCCAGATTACAATCGGCTCGCGGCCGGCCGCCTCGCCTTCGGTGATCCGGTGGTTGAGGATAAATCCGCCAATGCTCAGGCGAATGCGGTCCCGCACCGTGCGGTGGGTGTTGGCGGGCCTGTTGATGTCGAGGGGGTAGAAGGGAATTGTCACCTTCACCCCCAGACCGGCTGCTGTTTCATCGACGAAGTCGGTATCCGGCTCGGGCGCGCCAAGGTTGGAATGCCACGGTTCGCTAGGTATCGGATCCGGCCCGGCAGGCGCTACAGTGTCGATTTTGAGCCTGAAGCGGCGAGTCTCCTCCGTTCCGCCAAGCACTCGCGTAACCCGGAAAAAAACCGGTTCCACGGGGCCGTCTGTAAACCGTGTACGGGGGATGTACAACGGGATCTGAATGCCCTTGTCGGCTTGTTCCTTGGTCACCGTGTGAGTCGCTACGGGCGTGATGACATCGCGGTAGAACAGCTCGATGAAATCCAGTTGCGTCATGTCCAGATAGGGCAACAGGATGCACAGCAGACCCTCGTCGCGATGGTTGTCCAGGGCGGCCAAATTGATCCCTCCGTCGAAGCCGACCACAGGCGTGGTCATGCCGGGGATGTAGAGTGGGAGCTCGGAAAACGGCACGGGGGCATGGTATTCGGGGGTGGTCAGGTCGAAAAAGTCGTCAGACCCAGGTTCAGGATGTAAGGGCGAGCGTACGGCAGGCAGCCGCGGGTTGGAGAGCTGTTCTTGATCCATGATCAGGCGTCCTGTGAGTAGCGAAATGACCCGTACCGGCGAGTGACGCGCGGCAGGTCGTACACAGGATTTAGCGTCAAATAGATGCGATTCAGCACCTGTCAGAGTTAACAGTAGCGACGAGTGGGCAGTCATTAATGGAAGACGTCTGTCGATGCCCGCACGCAGGCACGGGGCGACGCACATCAACATGCAGCAGATTTTTTACTGACAGACCGTCTTCGTGGGCAAGCCCGCTCCCACGGGGTTGCGTGGCGTGGGCTGAATCCAGCTTATTTGGGGTACAGCGGCGGCAGGCTGGTGGTATCGGTTGCCGGGTCCAGCTCACGCTCGGTCATCGGGATGGCCTTGATCGCGCGCCACAGGTCTTCGCCCAGCCAGTACTGGCCACTCTCGCTGTACAGCGCGCCATTGAGCCCATCCAACGCATCCGACAACGGCACAAACCGCGCTGCCATATCCGCCAGGGTTTCCGGCTGTTGCCGCGCCCAGGCATCCAGCGCCTGGCGCGTGGCCTGGGGGTCGTTGGCCTGGGTGGCGCGCTTGAGGTCGTCGAGCAAGGTGCGTGGGCTCGGGCCGGTTTGCGCAGCGCGCAACACCGCCGGTTGCCAGCGGGCACGCCACCACAGGCCGAAGCCCAGCAGGGTGGTGCAGGCCAGGATCAGTGTGCTGAGTTGCCACAACCACAGGCGGCTGTCGTCCGGCGCGGTGATGATGGTCGGGGTGGCCGGCGTGTCCACCGCCAGGCTGGGGTTGTTGGCCACTTGCAGGGTGCGGGCCGGTAGGCTGGTGCGCTCCAGGTGGTCTTCGTGGGTGTTCCACCACACCACCTCGACGGCGGGCAGTTCCAGGGCGCCGACACGGTTGGGCACCAGGGCCTCGCGGTCTTCGCGACTGCCGATCAGGCCACGGTCACTGGTCTGGTTACCGAGCACCGGCTGGTCCGGGTAGCGGCGCAGGCCGTTGATGTCGGTGCTGGGCAAGGCCGGCAGTTGGGCGCTGGACAGGCCCTCGGCCTTGACGGTCAGGCTGCGGGTCAGGGAGTCGCCGACTTGTACATGCTCAGGCTCCGGGTTCCAGCTCTCGTTCAAGGTGAGGCTGCGGGCCGGCAACCATGGGGCATCGACGGGGTACAGCGCCGGCTTGGGCTTGACCACCAGTGGCAGCGCCGCCGAACTCACGTGGATCAGTTTGCCGGGCTTGGTGCCTTGCAGCGTATTTTCCTGGGGCGGACGCGACTCCACCAGGGTGGCGCTGAAGGTCTGCGAGGGAATCTCCAGGGTGCCGCTGTGTTGCGGGTAGATCGCGTAGCGGGTTTCGATCACGCCATGGCGGATGCTGTTGATGACCTTTTCATAGGTGCGCGACTCGCCCAACTGCTCCACGCGCGCATCGGGAATCTGTAGCGGCGTGAGGCTGCTGTCGTCGTACAGCGACACCGAGTGGTACACGCGCACGGTCAACAGCGCCTGGGCCTGCACGTACACGCTGGTCTGGTCGAGGTTGGCTTCGACAAACACCGGGGCCAGCTCGGCGTTGGTGTCCTGGCTGGTGGTTTCCAGCACTTGCAGGCTGATCGGCTGGGTCGTGTATTCGCCCACTTGCAACGGCGGAATCACCACCGTGCCGTTTTCCTTGGGCAGCAGGGTAATGATCCAGCGTGTGGTCGCATGGTTATCGCCACCCAGCGTCGTAAGTTGGTTGAGCTGGCGTGTGCCGCTGACTTCGAACTGCGCATCCAGGGGCGACAGGTCGGGCTTGCCGAACTGGGTGACATCGGTGGATTCCACCGTCAGTTCCACCGTTTCCCCGGAATTGAGGCGGTTGCGGTCGACGCTGGCGACCAGGCTGGCCGCCTGGGCGTGGCCTGCCGACAACGCGAGCAGAAGCAGAAGGGTGGTGCGGCGGCTCATCGAGTCTTGTCCTGATGCTGTTGCTGTTCGTACCAGAATTTGCGTCGCAGCAGTTCGCCGGGGTTGTCCGGGATCTCCTGCAGCCATTGCTCCAGGGCCTGGCGGTGTTCACCGTCGAGGTTGGCGTCGGTGGGACGCAGCGGCGGGGTGGTGGTTTGCTCATCGCCCAACTCGCTGCCCGGCACGTCGTTGCCGCCGGCGTGCGGCGGGGTGCCGGCCTGGGTATCGCCGCTGCCGGCTTCGCCCTGGCCCTGGGACGACTGCTCGCCACCTGTGGCATTTTGCCCAGTGGCGCCCGGTTGCGCAGTTTGGCCGGGTTGGGTGGTTTCGTCATCCTCGTTTTTTGCAGGCTTCTCAGGCTCGGGTTCTGCCTGTTCCTGGATCAGCGCTTCTACCAGGGCCTTGTTTTTCAGCGCCGGTTGCAGGTCGGGCTGGGCTTCCAGGGCTTGTTCGTAGGCGTCGATGGCCGCTTCGAGTTCACCTGACTTGGCCAGGGCGTTGCCGCGATTGTAGTGGGAATAGGCGTCATTGCCCTCGGCGAACCGTTTGATGGCCTCGGCATAGTTGCCGGCCTCATACAGGGCGACGCCTTGCCACTGCGGGTCCTGGAAGTGCTCTGCGGCCTCGGCGGGGCGTTTCTTCTTGAGCAGGTATTGGCCTTGCTGGTCCGCACGCAGCCACAAATCCTGGAATTCAAAGGCATAGCTGGGTTGCGGCGCGCCCAGGAGCAGCAGTGGTAAAAAGAACAACCAGCCGCGCCGCCCGGCGCAGGCGGCCAGCAGCAACAGCGGCAGCAGCAGCCAGTAACCCTGGTCGGCCCAGGTGTCGAGGTGCTGCAACTGGCCATCGTTGCGCAGGGCTTGGGGCGGGTCCAGCACGCCGAGCTGGCGCAGGTCTTTATCGTCCAGGCGCGCGGCGCGGTAACGGCCGCCCATTTCGCTGGCGAAGGCCTTGAGTGTCGGGCTGTCGAGGCGGGGTACCAGGATCGCGCCTTGCTCGTCCTTGAGGAATTCACCGCTTTCCTGGGTCACCGGTGTGCCTTCACGACTGCCGATGCCCAGGATCGACAGGCTCGGCGCCTGGTTGCCTTGCAGCAGCAGGCGAATGCCCTGGCGTTCCTGTTTTGACAACGAAGAGCCGACCAGCAGCATGCGACCCTGACCCAGACCGCCGTGCTTGAGCAGCTCCAGGGCTTTCTCCACGGCGAGGTCGGCGCGGTGGCCGAACTCCGGCATGATCGAGGGGCGCAGGGCGTCGAGCAGGTTGCGGCTGGTGGCCAGGTCGTCCGACAGCGGCACGAGGGTGTGGGCGCTACCGGCATACACGACGATGGCGGTTTGCGCGTCGCTGCGCGCCTGCAACAAGTCGAAGAGCTTGCGCCGTGCCTGTTCGAGGCGGTTGGGCGGGCTGTCGGTGGCGAGCATTTCCGGGGTCAGCTCGAGCAGCACCACCAATGGGTCGGAGGGCTTCTGGCTGGTTTGTTCAACCCGTTGCCAACTGGGACCCAGCAACGCCAGCACGGCCAGCAGCCAAGCGAGGCCCAGCAACACCCACGGCGACTTGCTTTCGCGCCCGTTGCCGCCGCTGAGCAGCACGGCGTGAAAGGCCGGCGGCAGGATCATCTGCCAGCGTCCGGCGCGCTTCTGCCGGTGCCACAGTTGCCACAGCAACCAGCCGAGCAGCGGCAGCAGCAACAGCCACCAGGGGCGGAACCAGTGCGGCCACAGGGCGATCATCGACGCCTCCGCAAACGCAGGCGTTTAAGACGCTGGCGCCATTCCGGATGCTGTTGCAGGAAGATCCCCTTGCTCGACAGTTTGTTGTACGCGCGTTGCAGTGCGTTGTTCGGCCAGCGTTCCTGGATCACCAGCAACATGCTCAGGATCAGCGCCAGGGCCAACGGTCCGCTGTACAGCGCCTGCGCCGGGCGTGCCTGGGTGGGTTGCTGTTCGACGGGCTCAAGCTTGTCCAATGTTTGCTTGATCGCTTCCAGCTCTTGGCCATCGCGGGCACGGAAGTATTGGCCTGCGGTGGCTTCAGCGATGGCCTTGAGTGCCGGCTCGTCGAGATCCAGGCTCGGGTTGACGCCCAGGATACCCAGGGAACCGGTTTGTTCAGGGTCGGCGCCGATGCCGATGGGGTAGATCTTCACCCCTTCTTCGGCCGCCAGGCGCGCGGCGGTCAGCGGGTCGATCTGCCCGGCGTTGTTGGCGCCATCGGTGACCAGCACCAGTACACGGCTTTGCGCAGGCCGCTGGCGCAGGCGTTTCAGCGCCAGGCCTATGGCATCGCCAATGGCGGTGTTCTTGCCGGCGATGCCGATGCGCGCTTCATCCAGCCAAGTGCGCACGGTGCGCCGGTCGAAGGTCAGTGGCGCTTGCAGGTAGGCCTGGCTGCCGAACAGGATCAGGCCCACGCGGTCGCCTTCGCGGCCTTCAAGGAAGTCGCCGAGCAGATGCTTGACCAGGTTCAGGCGACTCACGTCTTCGCCCTGCCAGTGCATATCGGGAAAGTCCATGGAGCCGGACACGTCCACCGCCACCAGCAAGTCGCGGCCGCTGGCGGCAATCGGCAGCGGTTCGCCGAGCCATTCCGGGCGCGCAGCGGCGGTCAACAGCAGCAGCCACAGCACCACGAAGGGCGCCTGTTGGCGCCAGCCCGGCAGGTTGACCCGTGCACGGCGGCCCGCAAGGTTTTCGAGGTCGCCGAGGTAGCTGACTTTCAGCGCCGGCTCGCCGCTGTCGGCCGCCGGGAGGATAAAACGCATCAACCAGGGGAGCGGCAACAGGGCGAAGATCCACGGCCAGGCGAACTCAAACATGTTTGCGAATCCAGGTATCGACGGCTTGGGTCAGGCCGGCGATAGCTTTGTCGTCGAGCTTGCATTCGGGTTTATAGGCGCCTTCGACCAATACCATCCAGCGCGTGAGGCCGGCGGCCGGGCAGCGGTTGTCGAGGAATGCCAGCCATTTGCGGCCGTTGAGGGTATGGCTTTGGCTATAGGGGTAGTCGTTGCGGCACAGGCGCTTGAGCAAGCCGTTGAGCTGTTGCAGCCAGGCCCCGGCGGGGGCGCCGTCGTAAGGCTTGGGCATCAATGCCAGCTCGGCCAGCGCGGCGATGCGCAAAGGGTCCAGCGGTTGTTCGGCACGGGTCATGGGGCGTCGAGTCGGCAGCAAACGGCGCAGCGACCATAGGCCCCAGCCCAGCAGCGGGATCATCAGCAACAGCAACCACCAGCCCGGCGCAGGGGGCCAGAAGCCAATGGGCGGCGGGGCGATCAGCGGTTGCAGTTGGTCGAGGCTGCTCATTGCTTTTTAACCGGGCGTTGCGGGTTGAGGTATTCGCGCAGTTGTTCGACCATTTCGCTCTGGGTGCTCAGGGGCATCAGCAGGATTCGCAGTTTCTGCGCGAGCAGTTCCCAGCGGGCGATGCGCGCTTCGGCCTGGGCCTTGTAGGCCTGGCGCAAGTCGAAGTTCAGGGTGTCCAGTTCCAGCTGCGCGCCCCGTTCGGCAAAGCGCAGCAGCCCGGCGGCGGGCAGGGCGTGGTCCAGTGGGTCGGAGATCGGCAACAGCAGCAAGTCGCAATGGCGTGACAGCAGGCTCAATTGTTGCTCGGCACCTTCGGTGAGGGCGCGCTCGTCGCAGATCACAATCACCAGGCTGCCGGGACGCAGCACTTCGCGGCCACGGCGCAGGGCCATGCCCAGGGCGTCGGCCTCCGGGCGGCTTTCGGTGTCCAGGCTCTGGTTGACGCGCACCAAACGGTTGAGCAATTGCAGCAGGCTCTGCTTGCTGCGTCGCGGCTTGATTTCGTAGTGCTCGTTGTCGCCGAACACCAGCCCGCCGACGCGGTCGTTGTGGCCCAGGGCCGCCCAGCCGATCAGGCTGGCGGCTTGAGCGGCGAGTACTGACTTGAACATCTGCCCCGAGCCGAAAAACAGCCGGCAGCTTTGCTCCACCATAATGAAGATCGGCCGTTCGCGCTCTTCGTGGAACAGCTTGGTGTGCGGCTCCTGTGTACGCGCGGTGACGCGCCAGTCGATGGTGCGCACATCGTCGCCGGCCTGGTACACGCGCACCTGGTCGAAGTCGACACCGCGCCCGCGCAACTTGGAGTGGTGCAGGCCGATCAGCGGGCTGCGCTGGCTTGGCGTGGAAAACAGCTGCACTTCGCGCACGCGGTGGCGCATCTCGATCAGTTCGCTGAGCGTGACGCGCACCCCATCGCTGGCGTTCATCGACTTCAAGCGACGGCAACGACGTCGAGAATGCGTTGCACCACACGGTCCTGGTCAATCCCGGCCGCTTCGGCTTCGAACGACAGGATGATGCGATGGCGCAGTACGTCGAACAGCACCGCCTGGATATCCTCCGGGCTGACGAAGTCGCGGCCGGCCAGCCAGGCATGGGCGCGTGCGCAGCGGTCCAGGGCGATGGAGCCACGCGGGCTGGCACCGTAGGCGATCCACTCGGCCATTTCCGGGTCGAACTTGGCCGGGGTGCGCGTGGCCATGACCAGTTGCACCAGGTATTCCTCCACCGCATCGGCCATGTACAGGCCGAGGATTTCCTTGCGCGCGGCAAAGATCGCCTGCTGGCTGACCCGGCGCTCGGGCTTGGTTTCACCGTTGAGGGCTTCGCCACGCGCCTGTTGCAGGATGCGCCGTTCGACGGCCGCGTCGGGGAAGCCGATCTTGACGTGCATCAGGAAACGGTCGAGCTGGGCTTCGGGCAGCGGGTAGGTGCCTTCCTGCTCGATGGGGTTTTGAGTGGCCATCACCAGAAACAGCGGAGACAGGTCGTAGGTACTGCGCCCGACGCTGACCTGGCGTTCGGCCATGGCCTCCAGCAGGGCTGATTGCACCTTGGCCGGGGCGCGGTTGATTTCGTCCGCCAGCACCAGGTTGTGGAAGATCGGCCCTTGCTGGAATACGAAACTGCCGGTTTCCGGGCGATAGATCTCGGTGCCGGTGATGTCCGCGGGCAACAGGTCGGGGGTGAACTGGATACGATGGAACTGCGCTTCGATGCCTTCGGCCAGCTCTTTGATCGCCTTGGTCTTGGCCAGGCCCGGCGCGCCTTCCACCAGCATATGGCCGTCGGCAAGCAGGGCGATCAGCAGGCGATCGATGAGTTTTTCCTGGCCGAGAATCTGCGTAGAAAGAAAGGTTCGCAGCGCGAGCAGCGCTTCACGATGTTCCATCGATGACGGTTCCTGGAGAGATGAGCCTGTGCGTCATGTAACAAACGACAGCCTGGGGCGCCTACTTTAATGCATGGCAGGGGGTGGCGACTAACGGCGCGCGGGGTATTTTTAGCAAAACTTGTAGGAAAATTGTGTGAGAGGCACAAATGGCGGTGAGCAGGCATGCCCGCTCACCGCCTTTGCTTCAAGGGCAGGGCACCCCGCCGCGTCCGTCACTCACGGCGACGCCGACCACGGCATACACCTTGCTCGCAATCCACGGGGCGGTGCAGTCGCCGACCGGAGGCGCGTCAGGGGCTTTGATGATCATGTGTAGTAGCGGTCCTGTCGATGCCGGCGCAGGGCTTCTACATCCCCCTGCGTGCGGGTCTTGGTCGGCGTTATCAGCGGCTTGATGTTGGGCACGTGGTGCTGGAAGGTGCTGGAGGGATCGACACGGTCCTGAAGATTTCGCGACCTGGATCCGTCGTCTTTGATCAGCAGGATCAAGTGCGAATAATCAGTGTTGGCTGCGGATGCCGCCAGCGCTGATGAAGCAGTGGCCAATAGCCAGAAACTCGCTGATGGGTTTCATCAAGGCACCCGTGCAGTTACCGTTGCTTTGATCAGCTAAGGCTTAAAACACGGGGCCGGGTATTGTTAGAAATAACAGTGGCGACCAACGGTCAAGCACCGTCGTTGCTGGCTGCGCAACTGCGATTCAGGTGCGGATGTAGGTGCCGGTGCCCTTGAGAATGTTCTGCAGGGTTTGTTCCACTTCTGCCATATCCGCCGTGGCGGTGGCGTGGGTTATCTCCAGTTGGTCCTTGCCACCCAGGGCATCGGCATCGCCTGCGGCCAGTTCGACCCGCAGGGTTGTGTCCCCCAGGGTGACTTTCAAGCCGTCCAGGGTCGAAGGCTCGTAGTCCCAGGTCAGCTCCACTTCGTCTTCGTCGGGGTAGCGGGTCAGCATGAACATCTCGCCGTTCTTGCCGTGGCAGCAGAGCATGGCCATGTTGTCTTCTTCGTCGTCGCACGGGGTGGCCATCAGGGCGTCGGTTTTCAGTTGCAGCATGGGGAATCCTGTCTGGGGTAGGGCGTTGCGTAGGCAATTGTGCCATTGCGGCGAATTTTGTGCTGCTTCCTGTGTCAGACCCAACGCATGACCTGACGGGCAATACCAGTCATTTTCGGTACTCGTGGCGGGGGAAATAGCCGGTTTTTCTACCGGGAATTCCGGGTTGCCCAAGACGCAACCCCAACCCTGCGTACCGATGACCGAATATGTCGCAGCATCGCAAGCAGCTGGCTTCCCACACTCGTTAAGCTGCGCAACGGATGTGCATGTGCCAGGCGCCTGACCTGCCCGTCGTACCGTCACCCGGCAAGGTGCGCATCTTATGGACGTTGTATGTGACCTGACTGTCTTGTCCAGCTTCACCCACCTGTCACCCTGATTCGTTTATGGTGCTTAACTCGTTACCTGCGAACAGAGCTGACGGTCTCCCCACCAGGGGATAACACGCGACGCTTCCATCAATAACAAGCCCAAGCGGAGTACCACAGATGGCGTTCTTCACCGCAGCCAGCAAGGCCGACTTCCAGCATCAACTGCAAGCGGCACTGGCGCAGCACATCAGTGAACAGGCACTGCCACAAGTGGCGCTGTTCGCTGAACAATTCTTCGGCATCATTTCCCTGGATGAACTGACCCAGCGTCGCCTTTCCGACCTGGCCGGTTGCACCCTGTCTGCCTGGCGCCTGCTTGAGCGCTTTGATCACACCCAACCGCAAGTGCGGGTCTACAACCCCGATTACGAACGTCATGGCTGGCAGTCGACCCACACCGCGGTCGAAGTGCTGCACCATGACCTGCCATTCCTGGTGGACTCGGTACGCACCGAGCTGAACCGCCGTGGCTACAGCATCCACACCCTGCAGACCACCGTGCTCAGCGCGCGCCGTGGCAGCAAGGGCGAGTTGCTGGAAATCCTGCCCAAGGGCACCCAGGGCGAAGGCATCCAGCAAGAATCGCTGATGTACCTGGAAATCGACCGCTGTGCCAACGCTGCCGAACTCAACGTGCTGAGCAAAGAGCTTGAGCAGGTACTGGGCGAAGTGCGCGTGGCCGTGGCCGATTTCGAACCGATGAAGGCCAAGGTCCAGGAGCTGCTCGACGGTATCGACGCCAGCCCGTTCGGCATCGACGGCGAAGAGAAAGCCGAGATCAAGAACTTCCTGGAATGGCTGGTGGGCAACCACTTCACCTTCCTCGGCTATGAAGAGTTTGTGGTACGTGACGAGGCGGAAGGCGGTCATATCGAATATGACGCCAGCTCGTTCCTCGGTCTGACCAAACTGCTGCGCGCCGGCCTGACCGCCGACGACCTGCGCATCGAAGACTACGCCGTGTCGTACCTGCGCGAGCCGACCGTGCTGTCGTTCGCCAAGGCCGCGCACCCAAGCCGCGTCCACCGCCCGGCTTACCCGGACTATGTGTCGATCCGCCAGATCGATGCCGACGGCAAGGTGATCAAGGAATGCCGCTTCATGGGCCTCTACACCTCTTCGGTGTATGGCGAAAGCGTGCGCGTCATCCCTTATATCCGCCGCAAGGTCGCGGAGATCGAACGCCGTTCGGGCTTCCAGGCCAAGGCGCACCTGGGCAAGGAGCTTGCCCAGGTCGTTGAAGTGCTGCCCCGTGACGACCTGTTCCAGACCCCGGTCGACGAGCTGTTCAGCACCGTGATGTCGATCGTGCAGATCCAGGAACGCAACAAGATCCGCGTGTTCCTGCGCAAAGACCCGTACGGTCGTTTCTGCTACTGCCTGGCCTACGTGCCGCGCGACATCTATTCCACCGAAGTGCGCCAGAAGATCCAGCAAGTGCTGATGGATCGCCTGAAAGCCTCGGACTGCGAATTCTGGACCTTCTTCTCCGAATCCGTGCTGGCGCGCGTGCAGCTGATTCTGCGGGTCGACCCGAAGAACCGCCTGGACATCGACACGCTGCAACTGGAAAAAGAAGTGGTGCAGGCCTGCCGCAGTTGGCAGGACGACTACTCCAGCCTGGTAGTGGAAAGCTTCGGCGAAGCCCACGGCACCAACGTGCTGGCGGATTTCCCGAAAGGCTTCCCGGCCGGTTACCGCGAGCGCTTCGCTGCGCATTCGGCTGTGGTCGACATGCAGCACCTGCTCAGCCTCACCGAAGCCAACCCGCTGGTGATGAGCTTCTATCAGCCGCTGGGCCAGGTGTCCGGCCAGCGTGAGCTGCATTGCAAGCTTTACCACGCGGATACCCCGCTGGCGCTGTCCGACGTGTTGCCGATCCTGGAAAACCTTGGCCTGCGCGTGCTGGGTGAATTCCCGTACCGCCTGCGCCATGCCAACGGCCGCGAGTTCTGGATCCATGATTTCGCGTTCATCGCCGCCGAAGGCGTGAACCTGGATATCCAGCAGCTCAACGACACCCTGCAGGACGCGTTCGTGCACATCGTGCATGGCGACGCCGAAAACGATGCGTTCAACCGCCTGGTGCTCACCGCCGGCCTGCCATGGCGCGACGTCGCGCTGCTGCGTGCCTACGCCCGTTACCTGAAGCAGATCCGCCTGGGCTTCGACCTCGGCTACATCGCCAGCACCCTGAACAACCACACCGACATCGCCCGCGAGTTGACCCGGTTGTTCAAGACCCGCTTCTACCTGGCGCGCAAGCTCACCGCCGATGACCTGGAAGACAAGCAGCAACGCCTGGAACAAGCGATTCTCACGGCCCTGGACGACGTCCAGGTGCTCAACGAAGACCGCATCCTGCGTCGCTACCTGGACCTGATCAAGGCCACCCTGCGCACCAACTTCTACCAGACCGACGCCAACGGCCAGAACAAGTCGTACTTCAGCTTCAAGTTCGACCCGCGCGCCATCCCCGAGCTGCCCAAGCCGGTGCCGAAGTTTGAAATCTTCGTCTACTCGCCGCGTGTCGAAGGCGTGCACCTGCGCTTTGGCAACGTTGCCCGTGGCGGCCTGCGCTGGTCCGACCGTGAAGAAGACTTCCGTACCGAAGTGCTCGGCCTGGTAAAAGCCCAGCAAGTGAAGAACTCGGTGATCGTACCGGTGGGCGCCAAGGGCGGCTTCCTGCCGCGTCGCCTGCCATTGGGCGGCAGCCGTGACGAGATCGCGGCCGAGGGCATCGCCTGCTACCGCATCTTCATTTCCGGCCTGTTGGACATCACCGACAACCTCAAGGACGGCGCTCTGGTGCCGCCGGCCAACGTCGTGCGCCATGACGACGATGACCCGTACCTGGTGGTGGCAGCGGACAAGGGCACTGCGACCTTCTCCGACATCGCCAACGGCATCGCCATCGACTACGGCTTCTGGCTGGGCGATGCGTTCGCCTCCGGTGGTTCCGCCGGTTACGACCACAAGAAAATGGGCATCACCGCCAAGGGCGCGTGGGTCGGTGTGCAGCGTCACTTCCGTGAGCGCGGCATCAACGTGCAGGAAGACAGCATCACCGTGGTGGGCGTCGGCGATATGGCCGGTGACGTGTTCGGTAACGGCTTGTTGATGTCCGACAAGCTGCAACTGGTCGCGGCCTTCAACCACCTGCATATCTTCATCGACCCGAACCCGAACCCGGCCACCAGCTTCGTCGAGCGCCAGCGCATGTTCGAGCTGCCGCGTTCGGCCTGGACCGACTACGACACCAGCATCATGTCCGAAGGCGGCGGTATCTTCTCGCGCAGCGCGAAGAGCATTGCCATCTCGCCACAGATGAAGGAACGCTTCGACATTTCGGCCGACAAGCTGACCCCGACCGAACTGCTGAACGCCTTGCTCAAGGCGCCGGTGGACCTGTTGTGGAACGGCG
The DNA here is from genome assembly GCF_024809815.1 of Pseudomonas sp. BIGb0381. NCBI lineage: Bacteria > Pseudomonadati > Pseudomonadota > Gammaproteobacteria > Pseudomonadales > Pseudomonadaceae > Pseudomonas > Pseudomonas sp. BIGb0381. Next base: position 619,687 of record NZ_JANUEN010000002.1, on the reverse strand, counting down.
GTATCGGTACCTACGTCAAGGCCAGCACCGAAAGCCATGCCGATGTAGGCGACAAGGCCAACGACGCGCTGCGCGTCAACGGCAACGAGTTGCGCTGCAAGGTAGTGGGCGAGGGCGGTAACCTCGGCATGACCCAGCTGGGTCGTGTGGAGTTCGGCCTCAATGGCGGCGGCTCCAACACCGACTTCATCGACAACGCCGGTGGTGTGGACTGCTCCGACCACGAAGTGAACATCAAGATCCTGCTCAACGAAGTGGTGCAGGCCGGTGACATGACCGACAAGCAACGCAACCAGTTGCTGGCGAGCATGACCGACGAAGTCGGCAGCCTGGTGTTGGGCAACAACTACAAGCAGACCCAGGCCCTGTCCCTGGCTGCACGACGTGCCTACGAGCGTGCTGCCGAGTACAAGCGCCTGATGAGCGACCTGGAAGGCCGTGGCAAGCTGGACCGCGCCATCGAGTACCTGCCGACCGAGGAGCAGCTCACCGAGCGCGCCGCGACCGGCAAGGGCCTGACCCGTCCGGAGCTGTCGGTGCTGATTTCCTACAGCAAGATCGACCTCAAGGAAGCGCTGCTCAAGTCGCTGGTACCGGATGACGAATACCTCACCCGTGACATGGAGACTGCGTTCCCACCGAGCCTGGTGGCCAAGTTCGGCGAGGCCATGCGCCGCCATCGCCTGAAGCGCGAGATCGTCAGCACCCAGATCGCCAACGACCTGGTCAACCACATGGGCATCACCTTCGTTCAGCGACTCAAGGAGTCGACCGGCATGAGCCCGGCGAACGTGGCCGGTGCTTATGTGATCGTGCGCGACATCTTCCACCTCCCGCACTGGTTCCGTCAGATCGAAGCCCTGGACCACCAGGTCTCCGCTGACGTGCAATTGCAGTTGATGGATGAGCTGATGCGCCTGGGCCGTCGCGCCACGCGCTGGTTCCTGCGCAGCCGTCGCAACGAGCAGGACGCCGGCCGTGACACCGCGCACTTCGGTCCGCACCTGGCTGCGTTGGGCCTCAAGCTCGACGAACTGCTGGAAGGTCCGACCCGCGAAGGCTGGCAGACCCGCTACCAGGCCTACACCGAAGCCGGTGTACCGGAGTTGTTGGCGCGCATGGTTGCAGGCACTACTCACCTGTACACCTTGCTGCCGATCATCGAAGCCGCCGACGTCACCGGGCACGACGCCGCCGAAGTGGCCAGGGCCTACTTCGCCGTCGGCAGCGCCCTGGACCTGCCGTGGTACCTGCAGCAGATCAGTGATCTGCCCGTGGCCAACAACTGGCAGGCCCAGGCTCGCGAAGCGTTCCGCGACGATGTGGACTGGCAGCAACGGGCGATCACCATTTCCGTCCTGCAAATGGCCGACGCGCCACAAGACATGGAAGCCCGCGTGGCCCTGTGGCTTGAGCAGCACAAGGACATGGCTGATCGTTGGGTCGCAATGATGGTGGAAATTCGTGCTGCGGTCGGCACGGACTACGCCATGTACGCGGTGGCCAACCGTGAGTTGCTGGACCTGGCGTTGAGTGGTCAGTCGGTGCTGCAACCGGCTTGATGCCTGGGTGAAACCAATGTGGGAGGGGGCAAGCCCCCTCCCACATTTGGATATTTACTTATCTGGATATCAGTGGTGTTTGAGTAATTTGCTTTCCAGGTGATCCAGGTGCTGGGTCATCAGGGCCACTGCGGTGCTTGAGTCGCGTTGCTCCACCGCATCCACAATCGCCACATGCTCCTGCCACGCGCAATACGTGCAGGCTTTTGCTTCGAATTGGGCAATGATCAACGACGTCAACGGCACCAGGCTGTTGATGAACTGCGCCAACGGCGCGTTGCCCGCCATCTGCGCCAATTGCAGGTGAAACTCCCCTGACAATCGAATCGCCGGCCCTCGCTGGTTGCGTTCAATACAGTCGCGTTCCCGTGCTATCAGCTCGCGCAGCTGGCGTATATGCGTGGATGTTGCCTGGGCGCAGGCCAATTGCACCACCGTGATTTCGGTCATGCGCCGTGCTTCCAGGATCTGCCGCGCCTGCTGGGCATCCGGCGCCGCCACCTGGGCCCTCTGGTTGGGACGCAGAATGACCACTTGCTGATGGGACAGCTTGGCCAGCACCCGACGAATCACGCTGCGGCTGACGCCAAAGCTTTCGCCCAGGCCTTCTTCGGTAAAGCGGCTGGACGGGGCGATGCGTTGTTCGAGGATCGCGTCGAACAACCGTGGGTAGATGTCATCCACCGAAGGCTTTTTACCGGCCACCAGGCGCAGGGTCGGCAGGAAGGGGTCGTGTTGCAGGGCGTGAGCGGTCATGGCCGGTCTCCAAAAAATCAACTGCCCAGGTGGTCGTCCGGGATGTTCAAGTGAATGCCCATGCGCAGGCCTTCCTGGAGGATGTGCCGACGCATCTCGGCGCTGGCCAGGGCGCTGTTCTTGTTGCGGATGGCGCGGACCACCGCTTCATTTTCCTGCAGGCGTTCCGCCAGGTGCTCGGGGGAGTTGCGCAGTACCTGGGCGCTTTGCTTGAGGGCGTTGCTGGTTTGCTGAACCACGTTCTGGAAGATCGGGTTGGAGGTGAGCGCGAACAGTTCTTCGTGAAAATCGAGGTAGGCGTTCATGCCGGCTTCGGCGTCACCGGCATCCAGGGCCTCGCGCATGTCCATCAGGGTCAGGCGCAATTGGCCGACTTCCTTGCTGCTGATTGACTGGGCCACCAGGCCGACGATAAAGGGTTCGAGGGTGTAGCGCAGTTGAAGGATGTCTTCGAGACTGGCGTCGGCCACGGCGTCGCTCGATTGCGGTTCGCTGACGCTGGTTTCCAGCACAACCACGCCTTTGCCGGGCATGGAGCGCACCAGGCCGAGGGTTTCGAGCACGATGACCGCTTCACGCAGGCTGGGGCGGCTGATGCCCATCTGTTCGGCCAGTTCGCGCTGGCCGGGCAACATTTCGCCCCGGCGCCACTGACCCCGCGCCAGGGCGGCGCGGAGTTTTTCTACGACTGAATTGACGACGGTTGAGGTGCTGATCACGTCGATACTTCCTTAATGTTGCTAATACAGTCATGTGGGAGGGGGCTTGCCCTCGATGGCGGTGGATCAGTTACAGATAGATCAACTGACCGTCCTCATCCGGGGGCAAGCCCCCTCCCACATTAGCCAGTGTTGCCCATGAGACAGCGTTAGAACTCCTGGTGCGCCGGCACTACCGGCTTCTTGGCCTGGAACGCATAGCCTTGCTGGCCGTCGAGCACCTTGTTGGCGCGTTGGATATCGATGTCTTTTTCCCAGCGGGCAATGGCCACGGTGGCCACGCAGTTGCCGATCAGGTTGGTCAAGGCGCGACCGATGCCCATGAACCAATCCACTGCCAATACCAGCACCAAACCGACCACCGGAATCGCCGGGATCGCCGTGAGCGTTGCCGCCAGGATCACCAGCGCCGAGCCGGGAATCCCATGGGCGCCCTTGGAGGTGATCAACGACACCAGCAGGATGGTCATCAGGTCGGTCATCGACAGCGGTGTACCGGTGGCGTTGGCGATAAACACGATGGCCAGGGTCAGGTAGATCGAGAAACCGTCGAGGTTGAACGAATACCCGGTGGGAATCACCAGGCCCACGGTGGAGCTGCCAATGCCCAGGTGTTCGAGTTTGCGCATGACCTGCGGCAGCACGGCATCGGAGGAGGCGGTGCCCATCACGATCAGCAACTCTTCGCGCAGGTACTTGAGCAGCGGCAGCATGCGCAGCCCAGACACGCGCATCACTACGCCGAGGATCAGTGCGACGAAGGCGAAGCAGGTCAGGTAGAACAGGCCCACCAGGCTCCCCAAGTGTTGCAGGGAGTCCAGCCCGTAGGTGCTGGTGGTGAAGGCGATCGCACCAAACACGCCGATGGGCGCCAGGCGCACGATCATGCCCATGATGCGGAAAATCACGTGGCTCAGTTCGTTGATCAGCCGTGTGATACCGGAAGCCGCTTCGCCCACCAGGTTCAACGCGCTGCCGAACAGTACCGAAAACAGCAGCACTTGCAGCACATTGTTGTCGGCAAAGGCGCCGATCACCGAGTTGGGGATCAGGTCCATCAGGAACTGGCTGGTGCCCTTGATGTGCTGGCCCTTGTCGGCCAGTTCATTGAGGCCGGCGGAGGACAGCTGTTCCAGATGGATATTGGCGCCCGTGCCGATCCCGGTGCTGAAGGCCATGATCAGGCCGATCACCAGGGCGATGGTGGTGAGCACTTCGAAGTAGATCACCGACTTGAGGCCGATGCGCCCGACCTTCTTCAAGTCGCCGGCCCCGGAAATACCACTGACCACCACGCAGAACACGATCAGGCCGATCAGCATCTTGATCAGCTTGATAAAGCCGTCACCCAGGGGCTTGAGTTGCGAGGAAAATTCGGGAAGGGCCAGGCCGCACACGATGCCGAGCATCAGGCCAATCACGACTTGCAGGAAAATCGAACGCGAGCACCATCTGAGCATGGGAGAGATCTCTATTCGGTGCCCCGGTGGTTCCGGGGCTTAATTGTTGTGGTCATACCGGTAAGTCCAGTGCGTGGCCAGTCTAGGCCAGGTATTTTTGAAATCACAAGTAATAATTCGCCGGTTGGCAGGTTGCGGTCTGACCAGTTGGTCGAGAAGGTTGATGCTTGAGCGGTTGGCGGCGCACAAATTTTTTCGCTTATCATCCGCCGCCTGGCACATGAGGTGATGGATGGATAACCCAGGACTGACCACCGACGAAACCGGGCAGACCCACTGCACCTGGCGCACGGCTGCGCCGGAATACCCCCGTTATCACGACCACGAGTGGGGCGTGCCGGTGGCGGATGATGTTCAGCTGTACGAGAAGATTTGCCTGGAAGGTTTTCAGGCCGGTATGGCCTGGATCACCATCCTGCGCAAGCGCAAGCAGTTTCGCGCCGCGTTCGAAGGGTTTGATTTTCGCCGGGTGGCGCATTACGGCGAGGCGGATATCGAGCGGCTGATGCAGGCCCCGGGCATCGTGCGTAACCGGGCGAAGATCGTTTCCACGATCAACAACGCCCGCCGGGCGTGTGAGCTGGTGGAAGAGACCGGCTCGCTGGCGCAGTGGTTGTGGGCATTCGAACCCGGCCCCGAAGAGCGCCCGGCAGTGGTGGACCTGGCTTACTGGATGGGCAACCCCACCTCACCGGCCTCGGTGCGACTGTCCAAGGCCTTGAAGAAACGTGGCTGGACGTTCGTCGGGCCGACCACGATGTATGCGCTGATGCAGGCGATGGGGATGGTCAATGATCACCTTGAAGGGTGTGCGTGCCGTCCAAAGATTGAAGCGCTGCGCCGCCAGTTCAAACGCCCGTGAGTCGCTGACTCACCGCTATCGCGGGCAAGCCCCTCCCACATTTAGCACCCCACCCACACCTCTGATTGGTGGTTCGGTTGATCATTTTGGAAGCGGGGTCAGCACCTCGGCCTTGTCATCCAGCACCATCACCACCAGCAACCTGGCCGGCTGGGTCTGGCTGGCATTGCTGGATTCGAAATGCCGCGAGCCGGCCGGCTCGTAGAACGATTCGCCGACCTTGTAGGTTTTCGCTTTCTCATCATTGACCCGCGAAGTGATCGCGCCTTCGAGCACGTAGGCCACGGCCGTGCCCTTATGGCTATGGGGCACGCTGGCCTGGCCGGGGGCGTAGTCGACGGTGAGCATGAGAGTTTTCTTGCCGGGCACAGTGGTCAGCGCGTGTTCTTGCAGGACTTTGATCGATTCCTGGTTGTACACGGGCTCATGGGCAAAGGCGCTGAGCGAGGCGAGCATCAGGGGGGTGGCGAGCAGGCGTTTCATGGCGAAGTTTCCGAGAAGTTCGAGACCTGCCCACCGTACGCCGGGATTTTCGAGCGACCAATGACCAATCCGCCGGAAAACCCCTTAGCCAATCTGCTGGAGAATATCGCGCACCTTGTCCAGCGCCGGGTCGATGTCGAGGGTCTCGATGGCCCCAAACCCGATGATCAGGCCCGGGCGCACCGGCGTGTCGTGGAAGAACACATCCAGCGGGTACAGGCCGACTTCCACCTGGCGCGCCAGTTCCATCAACAACGGGATATTCACCGGTACTTTGCTCAACGCCGCCATATGGAACCCGGCCACGGTGGGGACCGCCTCGAACCACGGCGACAGGTCGCCCGCCAGGCGCTGCAAAATGCGCTCGCGGCGCCCGGCGTACACGGTGTGGCAGCGGCGAATATGCTTGAGCAAATAGCCTTCACTGATGAACTTGGCCAGCGCCCATTGCGGCAACGTGGAGCTGTGCTGGTCGGTCAATTGCTTGGCCTTGAGCACCGCGCCGTAAATCGCCGGTGGCAGCACCGCGTAGCCCAGGCGCAGCTCGGGCAGCAGGGTTTTAGAGAAGGTGCCGACGTAGGTGACCACGCCACGGCTGTCCATGCTTTGCAGGGAATCGGTGGGACGGCCTTCGTAGCGGAACTCGCTGTCGTAGTCGTCCTCGATGATGATCGCACCCAGCTCGAAGGCACGCCCCAGCAGTGCCTCTCGACGTGACAGGCTCATGGGCATGCCGAGGGGAAACTGGTGGGAGGGCGTGACGTAGATCAGCCGTGCGCCATCGGGGATCTGCTCGACCTGGATGCCTTGCTCATCGACGGGAACACCGATGACCCGCGCCCCCATCGCCATGAACAACTGGCGCGCGGGGCTGTAGCCGGGATCTTCCATGGCGACGATGCTGCCCGGCTCCAGCACCACACGGGCGATCAGATCCAACGCCTGCTGCGCGCCGTTGGTGACCACGATGTCGCTGTCGCGGCATTTGACCCCACGGGAAAACGCGATATGCCCGGCAATGGCACTGCGCAGTGCCGGCAACCCTTCGGGCTGGCTGTAGAACCCACTGTTCTGGGCGATGCGCCGCAGCGCGTCCTGGGTGCAGCGCCGCCATTCATCCTGGGGGAACTGGTTGCGGCTCGTGGCGCCGCCGATAAATTCGTAGCGCAACGTGCTGTCGCGTGTGGGGTGGTGCATGGGCGAGGGCAGCGATTGCCACTTCGCCAGGTTGGCGGCGCAGGCTACGTCGGTGGCGGTCTGCACGCGATTCGGCTGTGGCGCCCACGCGTTGACGAAGGTGCCACGGCCAATCTTGCCCACCAGCAGGCCTTCGTAGGTCAACGTGGCGTAGGTGTCGGATACGGTCTTGCGCGATACACCTAATTGCTCGGCCAGCAGGCGGCTGGGTGGCAGTTGCGCGCCCGCCGAGAGACGCCCGGTGGCGATGGCTTCACGCAACTGCTGATAAAGCTGGGCCGCCAGGTCCTTGCGCCCGTTGATGACGATGTGGAGTTCCATGTTTCATCCTGAGACAGATCGATCTGCGCCAAGGTTACGCGTAAATCGATCTGTAGAAACCCAGGCGTACTCAGGACAGGAAGCCGCCATCCACATTCAGCGACACACCGGTGGTGTAGCTCGACGCGTCGCTGGCCAAATACAGCACCGCGCCGGCCATCTCGCTCGGGTCGGCCACGCGCTTGAGCGGGATCTGCGCCAGGGCCATTTTCAGGATCGCGTCGTTCTTCACCAGCGCCGAGGCGAACTTGGTGTCGGTCAGGCCCGGCAGCAGGGCGTTGCAACGAATGCCGAACTCGGCGCATTCCTTGGCGAACACCTTGGTCATGTTGATCACGGCGGCCTTGGTCACCGAGTAGATGCCCTGGAACACCCCCGGCGAAATGCCGTTGATCGACGCCACGTTGATGATGCTGCCGCCGCCGTTCTCACGCATCAGCTTGCCGGCTTCCACCGACATGAAGAAGTAGCCACGAATGTTCACGTCCACGGTCTTCTGGAAGGCGCCGAGGTCGGTGTCCAGTACGTTGCAGAACTGCGGGTTGGTCGCGGCATTGTTGACCAGGATGTCCAGGCGGCCGAACTGCTCGCGAATCCCGGCGAACACTTGGGTGATCTGCTCCATCTCGCCGATATGGCAGGCAATTGCCGTGGCCTTGCCGCCGTCGGCGATGATGGCATCCGCCACATGCTGGCAGCCTTCGAGCTTGCGGCTGGAGACGATCACATGGGCGCCTTGCTGGGCCAGCAACTTGGCGATGGCTTCACCGATGCCACGGCTGGCGCCGGACACAAAGGCAATCTTGCCGTCGAGGTCGAACAGGTGGGTCTTGGACATTAGCGATTCCTTAGAGGGCTGATTTACCGATGACATTCAGGCTCATCTGCTCCAGCAGCTTGTTCATCTGGATGAACTGCGCAAAGCGTTTGTCCTGGGTCTGGCCGTGGAAGAAGCGGTAGTAGATCTGCTGCACGATGCCGGCCAGGCGGAACAGGCCGTAGGTGTAGTAGAAGTCGAAATTGTCGATCTGGATGCCCGAGCGCTCGGCGTAGTAATCCACGAACTGGCGGCGGGTGAGCATGCCGGGGGCATTGCTCGGTTGGCGGCGCATCAGTTGTACCGGTGCCGGGTCGCCGGCTTCGATCCAGTAGGCGAGGGTGTTGCCCAGGTCCATCAGCGGGTCGCCGAGGGTGGTCAGTTCCCAATCCAGCACGCCAATGATCTGCATCGGGTTGTGCGGGTCGAGGATCACGTTATCGAAGCGGTAGTCGTTGTGCACGATGCTCGAGGTGGGATGGTCGGCGGGCATTTTGTCGTTGAGCCAGGCGCGTACGGCCTCCCATTTGGGCGCGTCGGGGGTCAGGGCTTTCTCGTAGCGATCGCTCCAGCCGCCGATCTGGCGTGCCACATAACCTTCCGGCTTGCCCAGGTCGGCCAGGCCGCAGGCGCGGTAGTCCACCTGGTGCAGTTCGACGAACTTGTCGATAAAGCTTTTGCACAGCGCCTCGGTCTGGGTGGCATCCAGACCCAGTTCGGCGGGCAGGTCGGAGCGCAGGATGATGCCGTTGACCCGTTCCATCACATAAAACTCGGCGCCGATCACCGACTCGTCGGTGCAGTGCATATAGGCCTTGGGGCAATACGGGAAGCCATCCTTGAGCTGATTTAGAATGCGGTATTCGCGGCCCATGTCGTGGGCGGACTTGGCCTTGTGGCCAAAGGGTGGGCGACGCAGCACGAACTCCTGGTCCGGGTATTCCAGCAGGTAGGTGAGGTTGGACGCACCACCGGGGAACTGGCTGATCGTGGGCGTGCCGCTCAGGCCCGGGATATGGGCCTTGAGGTAGGGATCGATCAGGTTGGCATCAAGTTCTTCGCCTGGGCGAATCTGGGTCGATTGGTCGTTAAGCGCCATGCTTATCCCTTCTGCTTATTCTAAAGGCGTCGGACTATTTCCTAATCTAATGCGCACCACCGCCCAGCGACAAGGTCGGGGCGGCTTAATAGGTTAGCGTGTTGAAGGGTGATCAGCGTGCCTGATTGGTCATTTTACGGGCGGGGGCAGGACGACCGGGGTGAGCACCGGACGGCCGGCGAAGTACTCCAGCAGGTTGTCGGCCACACGCTGCACGGTATCGTGGGCGGCTTCCGGTGACAGCCCGGCTACATGGGACGTGAGCACGGTATTGCTCAAGCGCTTGAGGGCATCCGGCACCTTGGGTTCATCGTCGAACACGTCCAGCGCGGCGCCACCGATACGGCGTTGCTCAAGGGCGGCGACCAGGTCGTCGGTGACCACCACGCTGCCACGGCCGATATTCACCAGGTAACCATTCGGGCCGAGGGCGTCAAGGGCGTGACGGTCGATCAAGTGGCGCGTGCCGGCGCCGCCGGGCGTGGCCAGGATCAGGAAGTCCGAGGCACGCGCCAGTTCCACGGCAGTGGAGCAGTAGGTGTAGTCCACGTCATCGCGCGGCTGGCGGTTGTGATAGCTCACTTGCATGCCAAAGCCGAGGGCTGCGCGCTTGGCGATCTCCAGGCCCACCGCACCCAGCCCGAGGATACCCAGTTGCTTGCCGCCCAGGGACGGGCGCATGACCTTGGGCCATTCGTTGCGGCGTACCGCTGCGTCCGTCTGGGGAATGCCGCGCACCAGCGACAGCAGCAGCGCCATGGCGTGGTCGGCCACCGACGGCGCATTCACCCCGGCGCCATTGGTGACGACAATCCCGCGATTGCTGGCGGCCTGCAGGTCGACATGCTCATAGCCGGCACCGATCACGCAGATAATCTCCAGCAGCGGCAGGGCGGCGATTTCCTCGGCGTACAGCCCCAGCGGGCCACGGGTGAGCACGGCCTTGATTTGCCCGCCATGGGTCTTGATGGCTTGGGCGCGTTCGGAGGGGGTTGGCGCCAGAATCACATGAAAGTCGTTGCTCTCGATGATCGGCAGGTAGTCGTTGATGGTTTCAACCAGGACCAGAACGGTTGCGGGCATGAGGCGGCTCTTCCTAAGGGGCAGGATGGAAGAGAGAGTATGCGACATTTCCCGTGACGGTGGCGTGAGAGGCTTTAAGGCGCGGTGAGGGGGCGATGAACCCATCGCATGGATCCACCACCCTGATGAGTCACGGCGCTTTAGCCAATTCGCGGTGTGGGGATCATGGTGTTGCGAGGTTTGGGCGCGGCGGAATACTCAATGCCGTTGAACGGGAACGTATCTGTCTGCGGTGGCTTGGGCTTTTCTTTTGGATCGATTTGAGCGGCAATGTAGGACGATACGCTGTCGACCAACTGACCGGCGTTGGACAGGTTCAGGGAGGAAGTGGTCATGGTGAAATCTCCAAAGTTAGATGCGTTATCTGGGTGGGGCGGTTTGGGATTAACGTTCCTGATTTAAATGAATTGTCGTCAATCGCCTTGTCAGAAGTTGACGTCAGCTGCTTTCACACGCCGCGCAAACGCCCCCGCCAGCGTCGCGTTGTGATGCTCGATAATTGCCTTGGCGTTCAATGCCGGGGTGTCCATGCAGGTATGGCCGTCTTCAGGCAATACCACCGAGAAGCCCAGCTCTGCTGCCACCCGGCAGGTAGTGTCGATGCAGAACTGGGTTTTCATCCCGACAATGACCAACTGATGGACCTCTGCGGCGCGCAGTTGCTGCGCCAGGTTGGTGCCCAGGAAGCAACTGGGGCGGGTTTTATTGAAGAGGTGGTCGCGGGCCTCGTCTACGTGCAGCCCGTGCCACAGTTGCCAATACGGGCTGCCTGCTGCTATCGGCGAGCCTTCCGGGCCAGTATGGCGGGCGACGAAGATCGGCCTATTCGCTTCACGGGCTCGCCCGATCAGTTGGTTGATGGTGGCAAGGACACGCTCGCGTTCGAAAGGTTTGTCCGGGGCGTCGTATAAGCCGGTTTGCATATCGATGATTAATAGGGCGTCAGTCATGGTGTTGCTCCTTGTGAATGCCAGGCGACGGAGCAATAAAAAGGCCCCGTCCATTGCTGGCGGGGCCTTGGGGTGAATCCGTGAAGTGTTTAGTTCAAGCACCCACGGCAACCGCACGACCCGCCTGGAGCGGTCGTGGTGGTGGTGCGGGTGAGGAATGGCTGAGTCAGGTTCATGGCCCCGATCATGCTGCGTCACGCGCGCGGCTGTCAACGGATAGTAGGGTGTTTCGTACGGCCCCTAGGGACTGATCCGACAGCTCATTGGCGTGCCTTTTCCTGCTCTGCTTGTGCGATGGGCATGAAATTGTAGGTGGGGAAGAATTCCGTGGTGTAGACACCCCATGCGGTGTTTTCAATCGCCAGGTTGACTTCTGCCAGCCGCGACGCCGGCAGGCGCAGCACGACGACTTGCCCGATGCCCATGGTGATGTTCCAACTGACCACTTCCACCCCGGCAGGCGGGAATACTTTGTGAAACGCCTGCTTGGCCAGTTGTTCTTTCAACTCGCCCAGCGGGCGTGATTGATCGTGTTTAAGAAACACGGTCAACATGACGGCGTTGTCCGGCGTGGCAGCCGCGTTTTTTACCGGAGGGGCTGTTGACGTTTGTGCAGTCGCTACACCGGGGAACAGAGTTGCGGCCAGCAGTGCAGGTATTAAGAGTTTGCGCTTGTTCATTGTCAGGTGCCTCGCTTGTTATTCGATATTATCGCTAAACATTAATGTTTAATTAGTTCGACATGACTGTCTTCATGGGGCCGGTGTAGGGCGCGTGCACCACATAAATTCGAACGGGAGGGTTAGTGCTGACCATGTCGCGCGGCACTTCGCGAGAATAGGTGAATTCGCTGCTGTCGAGTTTTTCGAGCCTTCTGACAATGGTTCTGGTCGGGCCAACGTCAGGGACCAGGATATGGGTCTGCTTGTCGCCGGTGACAAGGAAATAACCGCCGCCGCCATCGGCGTATTTCGAGCGGCCTGTATCGGTGTAGAAGAACTCATAGCGATTGCGCTGCGGGTCCCACATCGATATGCCGACCACGCCGGGGTAGTTGGCCTTGACGTCGGTGTCCGGCTCGCCTTCGATATAAACCTTGGTGGTCAGCCATTGGGGCGAGGAGGCCAGTGCGTGAATGTCAGGTTCAGGTGCCGCTTGATTGGCGTAACTTTCGGACGAGAAAAGTAGGCCCGTGATTAACAAACCAGTAAAAACAACAGTGAGTCTTCGCATGTTCGAATCCTTGTTATTTAAATAGCATGTTGTTGTTTTTTTCGATTGAGGCGGCGCGATGTTAGTTCGGGGTTCTGGTGCGCTCAATGGCGATGTATGGTTGTGTAACAATTATAATGGTTTGGGGGTTTGAATTTTAATTGGCTATGAAAGTTATCTGGTTTTGCTGTAGGAGGTTTCTCTAAAAAGTACGAGGAATATTAAAGTCAGCCGCTCAAGTCGATCTCTTGGAAGCTTCTTGGCAGTCATTCAAGAAGCCGGCGGCATCACCCTGGCACCCTTGGCTATGGCTGCTCCTGAGCGCCTGCACCGGTCAACCGTTCCTCAGCTAAGTCTTTGCTTATTCACGAGAATCCCGGACAATCCGGCCCCTTCTATGGTCGGGGCGCTGCCTGTCAGGTTTTTCTGACTCGTCCCGGCCGTGTAAATGCGGAGATCCGACCGGATGAATGATCAGGCCAATAGCGTCGACGAACGCTATGCAACGACACCTGCAACCCTCACAAGCTGGAGCCGCCAGGACACCACCTGGATGCTTGGCCTGTTCGGCACCGCCATTGGCGCCGGCACTTTGTTCCTGCCGATCAACGCCGGCCTGGGCGGCTTCTGGCCCTTGGTGATCCTGGCGGTGCTGGCGTTCCCGATGACGTTCTTTGCCCACCGTGGCCTGACCCGTTTCGTACTCTCCGGTCGTGCCGGTTCCGACATCACCGATGTGGTCGAAGAACATTTCGGCATCAAGGCCGGTGCGTTGATCACGCTGCTGTACTTCTTCGCGATCTTCCCGATCCTGCTGATCTACAGCGTCGCCCTGACCAACACGGTCAGCAGCTTTATGGAGCACCAGTTGCACATCATGCCGCCGCCACGGGCGTTGCTGGCGTTTGTGCTGATCCTCGGCCTGCTGGCGGTGGTGCGTTGCGGTGAGCAGGTGATCGTCAAGGCCATGAGCATGATGGTGTACCCGTTTATCGTCGCCTTGCTGTTCCTTGCGGTGTATCTGATCCCGCATTGGAACGGTGGGATCCTCAGCACCGCGAATGTGGTCCCCGCGCCTTCGGCCTTGCTCAATACCCTATGGCTGGCGATTCCGGTGATGGTGTTCTCGTTCAACCACTCGCCGATCATCTCGGCGTTTGCGCTTGACCAGAAGCGCCAGTACGGCGAACACGCCGATGAACGCAGTTCGCAGATCCTGTCCCGTGCGCACCTGTTGATGGTGGTGATGGTGCTGTTCTTCGTGTTCAGTTGCGTGCTGACCCTGTCGCCGGCGCAGTTGGCTGAAGCGAAAGCGCAGAACCTGTCGATCCTGTCGTACCTGGCCAACCACTTCAACAACCCGACCATCGCGTTTGCCGCGCCGTTGATCGCGTTCGTGGCGATTGCCAAGTCGTTCCTGGGCCACTACATCGGCGCCAGCGAAGGCCTCAAGGGCCTGGTGCTCAAAAGCGGTCGCCGCCCGGCCGCCAAGACCCTCGACCGCATGACCGCCGCCTTCATGCTGGTGGTGTGCTGGATCGTGGCCACGCTGAACCCCAGCATCCTCGTCATGATCGAGACCCTGGGCGGGCCGATCATTGCATCGATCCTGTTCCTGATGCCGATGTACGCGATCCGCAAGGTGCCGGCAATGGCCAAGTACCGTGGGCAGGCGTCCAACGTGTTTGTTACCGCAGTGGGCCTGGTGGCAATTACTGCATTGATTTACTCGCTGCTGTCCTGAACCAAGGGCTCACGCAAGCAAGCCGATTCGCGCACTGCGCGAGTCGGCTTTTTTTTGCCTGCGTAAAAGCTGACGCGGCTCAACCGCAGCCGGACAATGAGGGATAAGCTTACGCACGCTTTTTGCCAGGATGGGTTGGGCCGATTGAAGTCTGAAACCGATGCACCCGGTGCCGTACCGTCGAACCGTATACAAGACGTGCTGGCCGGCTTATCCATTGCCGGTTTGCTGCTGCCGGAGGCCGTTGCCTATTCCAGTATTGCCGCGCTGCCGCCCCAGGCCGGGGTGATCGCGCTGTTTGCCGGGTTGGTGTGCTACGGCCTGTTCGGCACCAGCCGCTTTGCGATTGTCTCGGCCACCTCGTCGTCGGCAGCGGTGTTGGCGGCCGCCACGGCCAGCCTGGCGGGGGATGATCCGGCACTGAGGCTGTCCCTGGCCTTCGGGCTGGTGTTGCTGACCGGGGTGTTTTTCCTGTTGGCCGGCCTGTTCAAGCTTGGCGGCGTCACCTCGTTTATCGCCAAGCCGGTGTTGCGTGGCTTCGCCTTCGGCCTGGCGCTGACCATCATCCTTAAACAATTGGCCAGTGTGGTGGGCGTGCACCTGACCGATAACAACCTGATCCGTTTTCTGCCGCAGTTGCTGGAGCAGCTACCGCGCTGGAATTGGCCGGCGGCATTGGTGGCGGCGCTGGCGTTGCTGGTGTTGTGGCTGTGCGCACGCTTCCCGCGCATGCCCGGTGGCCTGGTGGTCGTGGTGCTCGGCATTGCTGCCGGGCAGTACCTGGACCTGCAGGCCTATGGCGTGGCGCAGATCGGCATGATCGACCTGCGCCTGGAGCTGGGGCATTTGCCGGTACTGCCGTTTGCCGACTGGCTGCGCCTCGGGGAATTGGCGTTTGCGCTGGTGATGATCCTGTACGCAGAGTCCTACGGCTCTATCAGTTCGTTCGCGCTCAAGCATGGCGACCGCGTGTCATCCAACCGTGACCTGCTGGCGCTGGGCGCGGCCAACCTGGTCTCCGGTCTGTTCCACGGCATGCCGGCCGGTGCCGGGTATTCGGCGACCTCGGCCAACGAGGCGGCCGGCGCCTATTCACGCCTGGCGGGGATTGTCGCGGCGCTGGTGATATTGCTGATCGTGCTGACGGTGCTGCCCTATGTCGCGCTCACGCCGGAGCCCGTGCTGGCGGCGGTCGTCATCTATGCCCTGGGTCGAGGCTTGAGCTTGCAGCCGCTGGGGCGTTATTTCCTGTGGCGCCGCGATCGCGTGCTGGTGATCTGTGCGGTGACGGCGGTGCTGGTGCTGGGCGTGCTGGATGGTCTGCTGCTCGCGGTCGCGATCAGTGTGATGTTGATGCTGCGCCAGATGTCGTCAGCCGACATTCAAGTGCTGGGCCGCCTGGGTGGCAGCCATGACTTTGTCGACCGCCAGCACCATGTCGATGCCCTGGCCGTGCCGGGGGTATTGATCGTACGGCCCAGCGAAGCGCTGTTTTTTGCCAATGCCGAGCGCATCCTGGGCGCGGCCTTGCGCCTGATGCGTCAGTCGCCGGTCGAGGCGGTGGTGTTGAGCCTGGAAGAATCGCCGGACCTCGACGGCACCAGCATCGAAGCGCTGGCGGCGTTTTTTGCCCAGGTGCACGGGGAGGGCAAGCGCCTGGTGCTGGCCCGCGTGCGGCATGAGGCCCGTGAGGTGTTGCAGGGGTTGCCTGAAGCATTGGCGCCCCATGTGCTGCTCAGTGGCTTGAGCGTCGATGGCGCGGTGCAGCTGGCGCTTGAGGTGAGCAAAGCGTGACGCGTGGGGCTTGCCCCCGATAGCGGTGGGTCAGTGACGGAACTGAGTGTGTTTGTATTCCAGGCATAAAAAAACGCCGCGTACCTTGCGATACGCGGCGTCTTTCACATCAACACACCGTTAAGCTTGAATCACCGGGATGTTGGCGCTTGCTGCGATTTTGCGGAACTCGGCGATCTGGTCGAAGTTCAGGTAGCGGTAGACGTCACTGGCCATGGTGTCCAGTTTCGCTGCGTAGCCCATGTACTCTTCGACGGTCGGCAGGCGACCCAGGGTGGAGGCGACTGCCGCCAGCTCAGCCGAAGCCAGGTAGACGTTCGCGCCATCACCCAGACGGTTCGGGAAGTTACGGGTCGACGTCGATACCACGGTCGAGTTCGGCTCTACACGTGCCTGGTTACCCATGCACAGCGAGCAGCCCGGCATTTCCATGCGCGCGCCAGCCTTGCCGTAGATACCGTAGTAGCCTTCTTCGGTCAGTTGGTGAGCGTCCATCTTGGTCGGCGGCGACAGCCACAGACGCGTTGGCAGCTGACCCTTGACCTGCTCCAGCAGCTTACCGGCAGCGCGGAAGTGACCGATGTTGGTCATGCACGAACCGATGAACACTTCGTCGATCTTCTCGCCGGCAACGCTGGACAACAGACGGGCGTCGTCCGGGTCGTTCGGTGCGCAGAGGATCGGCTCGTTGATTTCGGCCAGGTCGATTTCGATGATTTCGGCGTATTCCGCGTCGGCATCGGCTTCCATCAGTTCCGGGTTGGCAACCCAGGCTTCCATCGCTTGGGCGCGACGTTCCAGGGTGCGTGCATCGCCGTAGCCTTCGCCGATCATCCAGCGCAGCAGGGTGATGTTGGAGTTCAGGTACTCGGTGACGGAGTCTTTCGACAGCTTGATGGTGCAACCGGCAGCCGAACGTTCAGCCGAGGCGTCGGAGAGCTCGAAAGCCTGCTCCAGCGTCAGGTCGTTCAGGCCTTCGATTTCCAGGATGCGGCCGGAGAAGGCGTTTTTCTTGCCTTTCTTCTCTACGGTCAGCAGGCCAGCCTGGATCGCGTAGTAAGGAATGGCATGAACCAGGTCACGCAGGGTGATGCCAGGTTTCATTTTGCCTTTGAAGCGCACCAGGATCGATTCCGGCATGTCCAGCGGCATGACGCCGGTGGCGGCGGCGAACGCGACCAGACCGGAACCGGCCGGGAACGAGATGCCCATCGGGAAACGGGTGTGGGAGTCACCACCGGTGCCGACGGTATCCGGCAGCAGCATGCGGTTCAGCCAGCTGTGGATGATGCCGTCGCCTGGACGCAGCGATACACCGCCACGGGTCATGATGAAGTCAGGCAGGGTGTGGTGGGTGGTCACGTCGATCGGCTTTGGATACGCCGCGGTGTGGCAGAAGGACTGCATCACCAGGTCGGTCGAGAAGCCCAGGCACGCCAGGTCTTTCAGCTCGTCACGGGTCATCGGACCGGTGGTGTCCTGGGAACCCACGGTGGTCATCTTCGGTTCGCAGTACGTACCTGGACGAACGCCTTTGCCTTCCGGCAGGCCGCACGCCTTGCCGACCATTTTCTGGGCCAGGGTGAAACCCTTGCCGGTGTCGACCGGTGCTTCAGGCAGCTTGAACAGGTCGGTAGGGCCCAGGCCCAGCTCGGCGCGAGCCTTGTCGGTCAGGCCACGGCCGATGATCAGCGGGATACGGCCACCGGCGCGAACTTCGTCCAACAGGACCGGGGTCTTCATTTCGAAGGTGGTCAGGACTTCGTCGGTGCCGTGTTTGCAGACTTTGCCAGCATGAGGGTACAGGTCGATCACGTCGCCCATGTTCATGTTGGTCACGTCGAATTCGATTGGCAGTGCGCCGGCATCTTCCATGGTGTTGTAGAAGATTGGAGCGATCTTGCTGCCGAAGCAGAAGCCGCCTGCGCGCTTGTTCGGCACGTAAGGAACGTCGTCGCCGAAGAACCACAGTACCGAGTTGGTAGCGGATTTACGCGAAGAACCGGTACCGACCACGTCACCGACGTAGGCGATCGGGAAGCCTTGGCCGCGCATTTCTTCGATCTGCTTCATCGGGCCGGTCTTGCCTTGCTCGTCCGGCACGATGCCTTCACGTGCCATTTTCAGCATGGCCAGGGCGTGCAGCGGGATGTCAGGGCGGGACCAGGCGTCCGGGGCAGGGGACAGGTCGTCGGTGTTGGTTTCGCCGGTGACCTTGAACACGCGCAGGCTGATCTTGTCGGCCAGGGTCGGGCGGTTGCGGAACCACTCGCCGTCAGCCCAGGACTGGATCACGCCTTTGGCGTGCTCGTTGCCGTTGCGGGCTTTTTCGGCCACGTCGTGGAACGCGTCGAACATCAGCAGGGTGTGCTTGAGTTGGGCGGCCGCGACAGGCGCCAGCTCGGCGTCGTCCAGCAGCTCGACCAAAGTCACGATGTTGTAGCCGCCCTGCATGGTGCCGAGCAGTTCAACAGCGCGTTTCTTGTCGATCAGGGGGGAAGTGGCTTCGCCCTTGGCCAGGGCAGACAGGAAACCGGCCTTGACGTAGGCAGCTTCGTCAACGCCTGGTGGAATGCGGTTGGTGATCAGGTCAACGAGGAATTCTTCTTCGCCAGCCGGAGGATTCTTCAGCAGCTCGACCAGGCCTGCGGTTTGTTCGGCGTTAAGCGGCTGGGGAACGATACCCAGTGCTGCACGCTCTTCGATATGTTTGCGGTAGGCTTCAAGCACAGTTATTACCCTCATCAGTGGTCCCACGGGACGCTCATCCAGAAATGAACGGCACGCATGCGCTCGGGGGCTTTTTGGGCCGCAAAGCCAGCGCTGCCGGCATTCCTTACAGAAGCTGCTTTCAAAGTTTTACGCCTGCAGAACGGAACTGATGAGGGTTGGCGCTGGCTATTACCTACCGGGTGATAACCATCGCCAACACCGTTCTGAAGGAACGACTGTGCTCGTGACGCTTTGAAAACAGCTTCCAGCGGATTATTGGCGCCTTACAAGGCCGGATGATTCTACGGCAAAAAATTTCTAAAGGTAAGTTGCATCACCAAGTTTGCTGGGTGAACAACCTTAGACAAAGGGCTAACATGGCGCACTGTTTCGCTGATTTGCGTGTTGTTGCCCATGTCCAACCAAACCATCAAGACCCCCTGCGTCGGCCTCTGCTCCACGGTTTACGGCGATCTTGTGTGCCGTGGCTGCAAGCGCTTCCACCACGAAGTGATCCAGTGGAATGGCTATAACGAAGAAGAAAAACGCGCGGTCTGGCTGCGGCTGGAGCAACTGTTGGTGCAGGTGATGGCCGGCAAGCTCGAGATTTTCGACTCCAAGACCCTGCGAGGCCAACTGGAGCAGCGCAAGATCCGTTTCGTGCCGCACCAGTCCGAGTACTGCTGGGCGTACCAGCTGATTGCCCGCGGGGCGCGGGTGATCAATAACCTGGAAGCGTACGGCATGGTGCTGTTGCCGGAGTTTCGCGACTGGGCCTTGCCGGAACTGCGCGATGCCATCGACCGTGAGTTCTTTATCCTGTCCGAGGCGCATTACCAGCGCTATATCGCCCCGGCTTTCCTGAAAGATGCGCTCGCTGACTGACAACACACATCCAAATGTGGGGGGGCAAGCCCCCTCCCACATTGGATCTCGGTTGTCTGGGGGATCGGCGTCAGGCCTTGGTCGCCAGTTCTTCCAGGTGATCCATCAATGTCTGCGGCTTGAGCACCAGCACATCACTTTCCACCGCATCCAGTATCACCTCCGCCGTATTGCCGATCAGCGCCCCGGAAATCCCGGTGCGCGCCACGGTGCCGATAATGGTCACGGCCGCCTGCCATTTATGCGCCGCGAAGGGAATCAGCACATCCGCCGGGCCTTCCTCGATATGCAGGTGTGCGTCATCCACATCGAATTCCGCCTGGAACGCCTTGCACTGCTCGCGATAGCGCGCCTCGATGGTTTCCTTGAGTTGAAACGTCGGGTCCGCCGCCGACAACATCGGCGATGGGTGGGCGCTGATCACGTGCAACTGCGCCTTCGCCAGGCTGGCGATATCAAAGCCGTGATCAATGATCGAATTATGCAGCGAGCGGTGCTCGGCATCGGTATTGCCCACATCAATCGCCGCCAGAATCACTCTCTCCGCCCAAGGCGTGGACGTCTTGACCAGCAACACCGGCGTCGGGCAGAAGCGCAGCAGCTTCCAGTCCGCCGGTGTCAGCAGCGCTTTTTTCAGCGGGCTGTCGGGAAAGTGCTGCTTGATCACCAGCCCGCAGCCTTCAGCCTGCTGCACCTCGATAATGGTGTCATGCAGGCTTTCGTTCCACGCCTGCTCCGTGCTGACGCTGTAACCGTCCTCCTGCAAACCGGACTTGAGCAGGCTCAACAGCGCCGAGTGCTCGTGTTTCCGGTCGCAGACCAGCAAGTGCAGGTGCGCGCCGGTAACCCCGGCGATCAGCTTGGCGCGCTTGAGGGCCAGGCTTTCCGAATGCTCGGGCTCGATGACCACCAGGATGCTGCGAATGGCTTGCATGGTCGGATCTCCAAAAGGGTGGGCGTGGAACAACTATAGTTGCTGCCCGCCAGACGTCATGTTGATGCACATCAAGGCCGGTGGCTGGTGGTCTGCGGCGCGGTCGGTATAATCGGCGGCCTTTTGTGATCCTTTGCCCGTGAGCCCGATGAACCTGCCCGAAATCCACGAATTCCTCGGTTGCCCCACCCCCGATGCCTGGGTGCAGGCCGCATTGGCCGACCAGGACACCCTGCTGATCGACCACAAGAACTGCGAATTCAAAGCAGCCAGCACCGCCCTGAGCCTGATCGCCAAGTACCATGGCCACGTTGACCTGATCAATATGATGTCGCGCCTGGCCCGGGAAGAACTGGTGCACCACGAGCAGGTCATGCGCCTGATGAAAAAGCGCAAAGTCGAACTGCGCCAGTTGCATGCCGGGCGTTACGCCTCGGGTTTGCGCAAGGTGGTACGCAGCCACGAGCCGGTCAAGCTGGTGGACACCCTGGTCGTCGGCGCGTTTATCGAAGCACGCAGTTGCGAGCGTTTCGAAGCACTGGTGCCGCATTTGGACGAAGAACTCGGCAAGTTTTATTTCGGCCTGCTGAAAAGCGAGGCGCGGCACTTCCAGGGTTACCTGAAGCTGGCCTACCAGTATGGCGACGCCAAGGATATCGCCCAGGTGATCGAGCGGGTGAGGGCGGCGGAGCAGGACCTGATCGAATCACCCGACATCGAGTTCCGCTTTCACAGTGGCGTGCCAGCCTGAGGCCACGGCCACGCCGATCAATGCGGTGATCCCGGTCAGTAGCAGGATCACCGTTTGCGTGCCCAAGGGCGCAGCCAGCAGTGCAATCACCAGGCCGGCCAGCGGCTGGGGCAGGTTGTTGAGCAAGGTGATCACGCCCACCGTCTTGCCGAAGTCCTGCACGGGAATGACCCGCTGACGGGTGCTGCGCAGGTAAACGTTGAACATCTTGTCGAAGCCAGTGACCAGCAGGAAACCCAGGGTGTACGCCCACAGGTTGGGGCTGACCGCCATGATCAGCGCGCCGGCGCCGATCATCGAATAAGACAGCCCGCCCAGCACTTTCAAGGGCAAGGTGGCGCGCGCCAGGTAAAACAGAATCGCGATGGTCACCCCCGCGCCGGCCGCCTGGAGCAGGGCATAGGTGTCCTTGTCGGCGGCGTACAGGCCGGTGACCATGGCGGCGGAGGTGGCCAGCGTCACGCCGATGATCAGGTTCACGCCGACCGCCAGGGTAATGATCCGCTTCAGCTCCACCAGGTTACGGATATGCCCGAAGGCGATGCGCAGCGGTTGCAGCCAGATATCCCGGTGCTGCTGATGGGTTTCCAGGCTCGCCGTGGTTTTACGCTGCCAGGCCAGCATCGCCAGGTCCGCCAGCACAAACAACCCCGCAACCCCCAGCACCACCCAATGCCAGGCCCACACCTCCAGCATCAGCGCGGCCACCAGCGGCCCGAGCACCAGGCCACTCTGGTCGGCGATCTGCGAGTAGGAGAGGGTCTTGGCATAGCTGTACTGCTGGAAGACATACGGCATCAACACTTCGCGGGCCATGATGCCCTGGGTCGTCAGCACCCCGCACAACGCCGACAGCAGCACCAGCCAGTAGATACCGTCGAACATCCCATACAAGGCCACCGCCGCCACACAGGCCAACGCCCGGTAAACCTGGCTGATATGCAGGATGCGCACAGGTGAATACTTGTCGCACAACGCCCCGCACACCGGGAACGCCAGATAGCGCGGCAGTGACTCAACGAAAAACGCCAGCCCCGCCCAGGACACGCTGTGGGTGGTCTGGAACACAATCAGCGGCACGATAAACAACAGAATCTGGTCCGCCAGCCGCGACAGGAACAGTGAAACGAAGAACGCCAGGTAATCCTTGCGCATACAACTCCCTGTGAATGGCGTTAAAGATTGCAGGCTATTTGTTAAAAACTCTTAAAAGCATGAAGCTTCGTCGGCGCCAGCTGGCCAGTTACGTTAGTTGCCCAGCTTGCCACCTATAATGCCCGCTCTTCAATCTGCGTCTGCACACTGAGAACTTATGGAAAACCTGGGTTTGGGCAAGGTCCTGCTCGTTGAGGACGACGAGAAGCTGGCAGGGCTAATCGCGCATTTTCTGTCACAGCATGGTTTTGAGGTGCTCGTGGTGCACCGCGGCGATGAAGCGTTCGCGGCGTTCCTGGCGTTCAAACCGAAGATCGTCGTGCTCGACCTGATGCTGCCGGGTCAGAGCGGCTTGCACGTGTGCCGCGAGATTCGCAACGTGTCCGACACGCCGATTGTGATTCTCACCGCCAAGGAAGACGACCTTGACCACATCCTCGGCCTGGAGTCGGGTGCCGACGACTATGTGATCAAGCCGATCAAGCCGCCGGTACTCCTGGCCCGCCTGCGCGCCCTGCAACGTCGCCAGGCGCCGGAGCCGACGGTGCGCGGCGCCCTCGCGTTCGGCCGCTTGGCGATTGACCGCAGTTGCCGGGTGGTCAGCCTGGGGGACGAGCAGATAGACCTCACCACCATGGAGTTCGAACTGCTGTGGTTGCTGGCCAGCAGCGCGGGCAAGATTCTTTCCCGCGACGACATCCTCAACCGCATGCGCGGCATCGCCTTCGATGGCCTTAACCGCAGCGTCGACGTGTACATCAGCAAGCTGCGCGGCAAGCTCAATGACAACCCCCGTGAGCCGGTGTGCATCAAGACCATCTGGGGCAAGGGTTATCTATTCAATCCGTTTGCGTGGGAGGTCTAGATGCTGCGCCTGTTTCTGCGCCTGTATGTGATTCTGGCGATCGGCCTTGCAGGAGCGATCTGGCTGGTCAACTACACCTTCGACGAGCTGCTCCCCGAAGCCAACGAGACCTATAATCGCGAAGCCCTGCGTGGCCCGGCGTATGGGCTGGTGGAGCAATTGCGTCCTCTGCAAGGCGAGGCGCGCCAGGCCCGGCTGGCCGACTTGCAGCCTCATTATGGGTTGCTGCTGAAGCTGGTGCAGAAGGAAACCCAGGCCCTCACCGAGCGCGAACGAAAGCTCTTGGACCAGGGCCTGCTGGTAGTGCGCGGCGACTTCATGGAGTTTCTCACGGCCATCGACGGTGGCTCGCAACTGCTGGAAATCAAGCTGCCGGAAGAGCCCAAGTGGTTATACCTGTGGGCGTATGGTTTTCTCGGGCTGTGCCTGGCCATCGTCCTGTATTTCTGGGTGCGCCCGCATTGGCGCGACCTGGAACATATCCGCCTGGCCGCGCAACGTTTTGGCGACAACGACCTCGGCTCGCGCATCCTGCTGCCGCGCAGCTCCACCGTGCGTGCGCTGGCCGGGCACTTCAACCAGATGGCCGAGCGCATCGAAAGCCTGATCGCCAACCAGCGTGAACTCACCAATGCCGTGTCCCACGAGCTGCGTACACCGATTGCACGGTTATCGTTCGAACTCGACCAGCTCAAGCAACAGGCCGACCCGCACCAGCGGGGCGAATTGATCGCCGATATGTACGCCGACCTCGGCGAGCTGGAGGAGATGGTGTCCGAACTGCTCACCTACGCCAGTCTGGAGCGCGGCGCCACCCAGGTTACCCGCGAGCGCATCGAGGCTCACAGCTGGCTCGACAGCGTGATCGGCAGCGTCGCGCTGGAGGCGGAGGCGGCCGGTATCCAGCTGACGCTGCGTACCTGCGAGGTCGACGTTATCCAGATCGAACCGCGCTTCATGGCCCGCGCCGTGATCAACCTGCTGCGCAATGCCATCCGTTATGCCGAGCGCCGGGTCGAGGTGTCGCTGGTCAAGTTCGGCGAGGGCTACGAAGTGCGTGTGTGTGACGACGGCCCTGGCGTGCCCGAGGAAGGTCGGGCCAGGATCTTCCAGCCCTTCATACGCCTGGATGCCAGCCGCGATCGCCGCACCGGCGGCTTCGGCCTCGGCCTGGCGCTGGTGCAGCGGGTGTCGCAGTGGCATGGCGGGCAAGTGCAGGTGTTGGATTCGGAGTGGGGCGGGGCGTCGTTTCGCATGACGTGGGCTTATGCCGAATAGGTATCCGGAGAACAGTGGGAGGCAAATGTGGGAGGGAGCCAGCCCCTTCCCACATTTTCTGACGGGCTTACCCGGTCAAAAGGTGTATTCCAACACCCCCATCACCGAGGTCTGCAAGCGCCGCTCCACAATCGGGCTCTTGCCCGCGTCATCCGCCAGGTATTGCACATCCAGCAGGGTCGAGAACTGGGTGTGCTCGCTGATCGGCAGGCTCCACACCAGGTTCATGCCATTGCTGATATTGCCCGCACCGGCCTTGTAGGCCTTGAAGCGACTTTGCGCGGCCTGGCCGGTGGTCACGCCGTACCAGGTCTGCAGGTAATTGCGGTCACCAAAGTGACTGTTGAGGCTGGCATCGACCGATCCGTAGCGGCCGTCGTAGAGCGTGGTGCCCAGGCTCAGCTCCAGGTGGGTGAACGCCTTGCCGCTGTCCTTGTGGTCATCTTCCTTGAGTGCGTGCTCCAGGGTTGCGCCGACAATCACACCCCCCAGGTTATAGCCGGCACTCACTCCCACTTGCGGGCGGGCCTTGATCTCGCCCATGCCCTTGAGCCGCTTCGAGCCGGCGTGCAGGCTTTGATTCTTGTCCTTGCGTGAATGGCTGGCACCGATATAGGTGCTGAAGCTCAAGGCGTTGCCTTCATAGCCCCAGCCCAGGCCTTTGTCGGTGTCGAGGAAGATCCCCCAGGGGCTGACGACTTTGCCGCCCAGCACCGGCGCGGTCATGCGTTCATCGCTGCCGCTGTAGCGGGGCACGTTGGCCATGCCGGCCTTGAGGCTGTATTGCCAGTCTTCGGCAATTGCGCGGTCGGCAGCGGCCAGCAGGCAGAGTGAGGAAAGCGACAGGTACAGGGGGGTTGAGCGCATAAAGGGTTCCATATGGGGTTAGAAGGCCAAGGGTTTATGAGGGGAGCGGGTGCGTTTGAAGGCGTAGCCCGAGGCGCTGAGACCGTTGATCTGGCGGCTCACCGTATCGCCCAGGCCGTAGCCGTTACCGGCGAGGACCGCATGGGCGTTGTCGATCGGCAGCAGGATGTAGTCGGTCAGCGGTTCGTCGTGCAGTTGGCCGCGGATCACCAGGAAGCCGTCTTCCAGGCGCACGCTGATGCCGCTCAGGGGGGCGTCCGGCTCATGGGTGTTGAGCACTTGATAGGTGCCGATGGTGTCGGCCCAGGCCGAGGGCAAGGGCAGCGGCTCGATGCGCTCACCGATAGCCACGCGCTGGCCGTGGCTGCGGGCGGTGAGCATCTGGCGGCCTTGCACGCTGATCACGTCCAGTTGCACGCGGCCCAGTTCGCCGAGGTCCTTGAGCCAGAAGCCGAGCACTTTCTTCTGCGCGCGCAACCAGCCGTCGTCGTCGCGCAACAATTCGAAGGTGTAGCCGGCCAACTGGCCCGACAGCCGCTGATCGTCATCCTTGATCCGGAACACGCCCCAGGCGGTGGCGTAGAACCCGGCCAGGCGCTTGCGGTCGATGGCGGCCGGCACGTGGCGCAGTTTCAGGCCGTGGCTGGGCGCCTGGCAGTCGTCGGCGCAGACCGCCTGGCCGGTTTGCGCCTGGAGCAGCAGGCGCAGGGTGTCGGTGGCCAGGCCGGCCACCAGGTCTTCGGCGTTGCTGTCATTGGCCATGATGATCACGGCCAGTTGCTGGTCGGGCAGCAGGCTCAACTGCGCGGCAAAATCGTCGCCGCCACCGCTGTGCTGGTAGGTGCGTATACCGGGGCCGACGGGTTCGTCACCGCATGGGGCGAGGAACCAGCCCAAGCCCATCTGGCAATCGAAGTCCAGCGCATTGCCGGTGTTCTGCTGGGTGAACATCGCGTCAATCGAAGTGCTGCCCAGCACGCGGTTGCCTTTGTAGACGCCTTGGGCGAAGAGCATGTGCACGTAATGCCCGAGGTCTTTCGGGCTTGCCCACAGGCCGCTGGCGGCGATGTCGCGCACCGGGCCATCGGTACTGGCAACGCCGTCCGTGTAGCCCAGGGCGCGGAACGCCTGCTGGCTGGCGGTGCCGACAAAACTCGACTGGTTCATTTCCAGCGGCTTGAGCAGGCTGTTTTGCAACTGGGCTTCAAAGCTTTTGCCGCTGCTGCGCTCGATGGCCGCGCCCACCAGGGCATAACCGAGGTTGGAATACGCCACCTGCGAGCCTGGCGGGCTGCTCAGCCAAACCCCCGACACGCGCATCGGCATCTGCCCCATGGCGTAGGTGCTGCGCAGGTCACGCAGGTGTTCACTGGGCAGGCCGGACTGGTGGCTGAGTAAACGCCGCAGGGTGACAGCGCGGTCGGCAGCGGCCTGGTCGTCATGAAAGCGCGAGCGCACGTAAAACTCGCGCAGGGTCTGCTGGATCGGCGCATCCAGCGCCAGCCGTTGTTGTTCCACACATTGCAGCGCGGCCGTGGCGGTGAGCAGCTTGGAAATGCCACCGGCACGGAACGCCGTGTTGGGCGTGACCGGTACGCCCCTGGCCTTGTCGGCCAGGCCGAAGCCCTGGGCCCAGATCAGCTCCTGGCCATTGACCAGGGCAATCGACAGGCCGGCGATATGCTCTTGGGCGATCGCCCGGGGAATGCGGGCTTGCAGGTAGCGGATGATCGCGCCGTAGTCACCCTTCTGAATGGGCGGCGGTGCCGGCGGTTGCCCATGGCAACCGAGGCTGCCCAGCAGGCAACCCAGCAGCGGAATACCGCGCAATCTGCGAAACATGAGGAGCACCCGAATGGCTGTTTGGATGCTCGAATGCTAGGGAAGGGCCGTCCAACAATCTTTGCGAACTTTGTCGGGAAACTGTCAAAGACTGTTAACGGCGAAGCCCATGGCGTTCATGCCACTGTGCGATGGATTCTTCGGGGTATTCATCAAACTGCAGATCGCCTTTGCGCACGCTGACCTCGACCCACGGCGCCTTCGAGCCCAGCATCAAGTGCGTATGCGCCGGCGGCACCGGCAACGGCGTGTCGATGGCCGAGGCAAACGGGTGGATCAGCTCCGGCCACTCCGGGCTGAACAGCCATAGCGCACTGCCGCACTGCGAACAGAAATGCCGCTCGGCGCTACTCGCATGCGCACGGCTGGCGCCCTCCGGCTTGAGCCGGGCGTGGTAGATCGAAATCTGTTTGCGTCCGCGCACCTGCAAACTCTTGGAGTCGCCGGCCAGGTTGATCGCGTAACCGCCGCCGCCCTGGGTCTTGCGGCAGATCGAGCAATAGCAACGCTGGTAAGGGTAGGGATGGGCACTGGTGAGGCTGAACGTCACGGCGCCGCAGTGGCAGGATCCTTCGAGCTGCATGGGGAGTCTCCTCTGGCAAAGTGACTGTTGAGCTTAGGCGTTTTCCGGCATCAAGGTCGCGATCAGTGCGCGGATCGTCCCCGGCAGCGCTTGCGGCTCACGCACAAGCTTATCGGTGCTGAAGTGCAGTCCCTGCAACCCCGCTGCTTCCACGAGGCCGGTGATGATGCCCATCTCACTGGTGCCATCCAGTGTTAACAGGTGCGAGGGACAGGGCCCCTCCCGCATTGGTTTTGCGTCCGGCTCTATTGGTCCATCGCACTCAAGATTGCATGGGCGACTTTTACCCGTTCGGCATTCGGGTAGTTCTTGTTCGCCAATATCACCACGCCCAAACCTTTGCTCGGCACATACGCCACGTAGGCGCCAAACCCATTGGTGGAACCGGTTTTATTCACCAGGGTGTCGGCGTGGGGCGCTTGCGCTGGCGTCAGCCAGTCGACAGTGTGCGGCTCCATTGCCATGGGTGTGGAGTTGCCGGCAATCAACGCATCGAGCTGGATGGGGTAGGGGTACATTTCCCAACCCAGGCCCTGGATCATGCCGTCCACGCTGTAGTAACCCGTGTGAGTCACGGTAATCGCCTGCTGCAAGGTTTTATCCAGATTCGCCGGGTGCATGTTCACCTCAACGTACTTCAGCAAGTCCGCAGCGCTGGTCTTGATGCCGTAGGCCTCGCTGTCCATGGCGCCGGGGCCGACGCGCACAGGTTTGCCATCTTTGCCATAGCCCTGGGCGTACAGGCTCATCTGGCTCTGCGGCACCTTGATGAAGGTGTGCTTGAGCCCGAGTGCGGGCAACAGGGTTTTCTCCATCACCTGATCGAACGGCTGCTTCAGGCTCTGCGCCGCCAGATAGCCGAACAACCCCAGGCTCGGGTTGGAATACAGGCGCCGGGTGCCAGGAGCGAAGTCGGGTTTCCAGTGCTGGAAGTAGCTGATCATGTGCTGGCTGTTATCCGCCTGAGCGGGGAACTGCAGGGGCAAGCCGCCTGCGGTGTAGGTGCCGAGGTTAAGCACGCTGATGTGGTCGAACTTGCCGCCGCCCAGTGCCGGCAGGTAGTGGCTGGCCGGGTTGGAAAGCTTGAGTGCGCCGGTGGCCACGGCATAACCGGCCAGAGTGGCGGTGAAGGTTTTGCTCACCGAGCCGACTTCGAACAGGGTGTTTTCGCTGACCGGCTGGCGGGTGTCGGTGGCCGCGACGCCGTAGTTAAAGTATTGCGCCTTGCCGTCCCGCACCACGCCGACCACCAGGCCGTTAATCGACTGCTGCTGCATCAGCGGTTTTACATTGGCATCCACCACTGCCTGCAGGTCGGTGGCGGCCAGGCAGTTGCCGGCGGCGATAAAGACCGCGAGGGCGGTGAAATTACGCACGCCAGACAATAAATGTTGGGGCATGATAACGCTTCCATGAGAATGATCGATTGAATGAAGAGCCTGCGCGGGCGAGGCAAATGTAGGCAGTTCGCCAGCCCTGGGCAAACGATGATATCTCGCAGCAGCCATTAGAAATATTAGGGTCGATATGCTCCGCTCCCATTTACCGTTGAACGCCTTGCGCGCGTTCGAAGCGGCCGCTCGGCATTTGAGCTTTACCCGCGCTGCCATCGAGTTGTGCGTGACCCAGGCGGCGGTCAGCCATCAGGTCAAAAGCCTGGAGGCGCAGCTCACTGTCACCTTGTTCAAGCGCCTGCCGCGCGGGCTGATGCTCACCCGCGAAGGTGAAACCCTGCTGCCGGTGGTGCGCGAGTCGTTCGACCGCATTGCCCATACCTTAGGCCAGTTCGAGGGCGGGCATTACCGCGAGGTGCTCACGGTGGGAGCGGTTGGCACCTTCGCCGTCGGCTGGCTGCTGCCACGACTGCCGGACTTCCAGAGCCGCTTCCCGTTCATCGACCTGCGCCTGTCCACCCACAAC
Organism: Pseudomonas sp. BIGb0381; assembly: GCF_024809815.1. Taxonomy (NCBI): domain Bacteria; kingdom Pseudomonadati; phylum Pseudomonadota; class Gammaproteobacteria; order Pseudomonadales; family Pseudomonadaceae; genus Pseudomonas; species Pseudomonas sp. BIGb0381. The sequence continues at coordinate 589,836 of NZ_JANUEN010000002.1, read as the reverse complement.
AACCGTGTCGACGTGGCGGCCGAAGGCCTGGATTACGCGATTCGTTTCGGTTCAGGTGCCTGGCACGGCACGGATGCGGTGGAATTGCTGGACGCGCCGCTGACGGTACTGTGTGTGCCGTCACTCGCCGAGCAGTTGCACACGCCGGCCGACCTGTTGAAACACACGCTGCTGCGCTCCTACCGCGCGGATGAGTGGAGCCTATGGCTTCAGGCTGCCGGGTTGCCCGCCGACACCCTGGTACCGCGCAGCATCGTGTTCGACTCGTCGCTGGCGATGATGGAGGCGGCACTGCAAGGCAGCGGCGTGGCGCTGGCGCCGGCGATGATGTTCTCGCGGCAACTGGAGAGTGATGTGATTCGCCAGCCCTTCGACGTCGGCATCAGCACCGGCAGCTACTGGCTGACGCGTTTGCAGTCGCGGGCCGAGACCTCGGCGATGCTGGCATTCAAGGACTGGTTGCTGGAGGAACGCGGGAACGATCACTGTGGGAGGGGCTTGCCCCCTCCCACATGTTGACTGCATTCAGGCCAGGTATTTACGGAACCAGCCCAGCGTCCTTTCCCACGCCAGATTCGCCGCCGCCTCGTCATAACGCGGTGTCGAATCGTTATGGAAACCATGATTGGCCCCCTTGTAGATATACGCTTCATAAGTCGTGCCGGCAGCCTTCAGGGCCTTTTCATACGCCGGCCACCCTTCGTTGATCCGCGTATCCAGCTCGCCGAAATGCAGCATGATCGGCGCCTTGATGCGCGGCACGTCCTTGTCTTGCGGCTGGCGCCCGTAGAACGACACCGCCGCGCCCAGTTCCGGGTAAGCCACCGCCGCTGCATTGGTCACGCCGCCGCCATAGCAGAAGCCGGTGATGCCGACCTTGCCGGTGCTGCTGTCGTGGTGCATCAGCCATTCGATGGCGGCGAAGAAGTCGTTCATCAGCTTGGTCGGGTCGACTGTCTGTTGCAGCGCCACGCCTTTTTCATCGTTGCCGGGATAGCCGCCCACCGAGCTCAGGCCGTCCGGCGCGAGGGCGATAAACCCGGCTTTGGCCAGGCGCCGGGCGACGTCTTCGATGTAGGGGTTGAGGCCACGGTTTTCGTGGACCACCACCACGGCCGGCAGCTTGCCGGCGGCCTTGGCCGGGCGCACCAGGTAGCCACGCACGGTGCCGTTGCCCTTGGGCGAGGGGTAGGTGATGTAGTCGGCAACGATGTCCGGGTCGGTGAATTTCACCTGTTCGGCCAGGGCATAGTTGGGGCTCAGGGCCGCCAGCAGGGCCGAAGCGGTGAGGCCGCCAAAGGTGAACAGCGCGGCGCGGTCGAGAAATTCGCGGCGGTTGATCTTGCCGTGGGCATAGCCGTCGTAGAGTTCCAGCAGTTCGGGGGCAAAGTCTTTCGCGGTGAGACGAGTCATCGGTTCGGTCCTCGATTAGCGGTGCCAGTCAATGTAGACCAGGATCAGCTTTCACGGCCATGGGCGGCTGCAGCCAGTTCGCGGGTGTCGACGCGCACGAACAGCGAGTCGCCGACTGCCGTGAGCACCTCTCCGGCGTACACCTCGCAGACCACGCGGCTTTTGCGGCCCACTTCGCCTTCGACCCGAGCGCGCAACGTGAGGCGCACGCCCATCGGTGTGGGCTTGATAAATTTGATGCCCAGGTTGCCGGTGACGCAGTCGATGCGCGGCAGGCTGCCGGGTTCGCGCTGTTCGGCACGGTAGTGGTAGGCCATGGCGGTCCAGTTGGAATGGCAGTCCACCAGCATGGCGATCAAGCCGCCGTAGACCAGGTCGGGCCAGCCGCTGTATTTTGCCTCGGGATGATGTTCGGCGACGACATGGACACCATCGGCGTCCCAGCGGCTCTTGATGTGCAAGCCATGCGGATTGCTGCCGCCGCAGCCGTAGCAGATGCCTTCCGGCGCGGTGATGTCCTGTAGAGAAGGGGTGGGCATGCAGCGTCCTTATTGTTGTGAACGACTAGCCTGTTTAGCAGGACCGGCACCTGATGGGAATACATCCATTTTTTTGCGGAGCGTGGCATGAAGCGTCGAATTCTCACGTTGGCCCTGGCCCTGGGTGTCATCGGCTGTGCCCAGGCGGCGGAGTACACCGACGTCAACCGCACCGCCAGCCAGATCAGCTTTACCTATACGCAGTTGGGGCAGCGGGTGTATGGCACCTTCGGCGACTTCGAAGGCACGCTGAGCTTTGACACGCAAAAGCCCGAAACCGGCCATGCCTTGCTCAAGATCCAGCTGGCGAGTATCGATGCCGGCAGCCCGGAGGCGAACGATGAGCTGCAACGGGCCTCGTGGTTCGATACCGCGACCTATCCAGTGGGCGTGTATGAGTCCACCGGTGTCACGGCCTTGGGGAATAACCGCTTCAACATCAGCGGTAACCTGACGATCAAGGGCGCCACGCGCCCGGTGGCGGTCAACGTAGTGCTCAAGGAGCTGGATGGCATTGGCGTGTTCGACGGTGAGTTCATCCTCAAGCGCGGCGACTTCAGGATCGGTGAAGGCGAATGGGCCGGCAACAGCGTGGTGTCCAACGACATCAACATCAAGTTCAAGATGGTCGCGCCCCAGCGTTAGCGCGCGAACCGCCTGGCCCCGGCCACGCAGCCGATCACCGCGACCGTCACCAGCAGCATGCCCAGGCTGACCTGTTCATGCAGCAAGCCCGCTGCCAGCGCCAGACCGAAGAACGGTTGCAGCAGTTGCAACTGGCCGACTGCGGCAATACCACCCTGGGCCAGGCCGCGATACCAGAACACAAAGCCGATCAACATGCTGAACAGCGACACATAGCCCAGGCTCAGCCAGGCCGGCAGGCTGATGCCGCTGACGCTCGACGGTGCCAGCGCCAGGCTCAACGGCACCACCACCGGCAACGACACCACCAGCGCCCAGCAGATCACCTGCCAGCCGCCCAGGCTGCGCGACAATTTGGCGCCTTCGGCATACCCCAGGCCGCACACCAGCACCGCCAGCAGCATCAGCACGTCACCTGCCGGTGCGGCGCTCAAGCCTTGGGCAAAGGCGTACCCCATCACCAGCGCGCTGCCGAGGATCGAAAACAGCCAGAACACCGGGCGCGGACGCTCGCCGCCGCGCAGTACAGCAAACACGGCGGTCGCCAGCGGCAGCAGGCCGATAAAGACGATGGAGTGTGCGGAGGTCACGTATTGCAGCGCCAGTGCAGTGAGCAGGGGGAAACCGATCACCACGCCGAGGGCGACGATGGCCAGGGGCATCCATTGATGGCGCGCGGGGCGTTTTTCCTTGAACAGCCACAGCAAAGCCAGCCCCAGCAGGCCGGCAATGGCGGCGCGGATCAGGGTGAGGAACACCGGGTCGAATTCCATCACCGCCAGGCGCGTGGCCGGCAACGAGCCGCTGAAGATCACCACGCCGATGAAGCCGTTGATCCAGCCTTGAGTGCGGGTATCCAGGCTGCTGAGGGGAGACGTACGTTCCATGAGGGGCGCCCGAAAAGGATGAGTTGCGTGGGAGGCATCCTAGGGTCGAAGATAAAGACAATCAAAAAATTGTCATGGATACATCGCTTATGCCCCGCGCCCGCTACAAGTCGTTGGTCGACAGCTTCGCCGAGGCCATTCGCTCAGGCAGCATGCCCCCCGGCACACGGCTGCCGACCCACCGCCAGTTGGCCGCCGAGCATGGCCTGGCGCTGGTCACCGCCAGCCGGGTGTACGCCGAGCTGGAGGCGATGGGCCTGGTCAGTGGCGAGACAGGCCGGGGCACCTTTGTGCGCGAAATCTCGCTGCCGCCGGGGCAGGGCAGCGGGCAGATGAGAGTGGCGGCGGGCATGCTCGATCTGAATTTCAACTACCCGTCCTTGCCGGGCCAGGCCGACTTGCTGCGCACCGCATTGCGCCAGTTGGCGCTGTCCGGCGACCTTGAAGCGCTGCTGCGTTACCAGCCCCACGCCGGTCGCCTGCATGAGCGCGCCGCCGTCGCGCGGCATCTGTTGAGCCGAGGGCTGACGGTCGAGGCCGAACAGGTGCTGGTGGTCAGCGGCGCCCAGCACGGGTTGGCCGTGACCATGATGGCCTTGCTCAAGCCCGGTGATGTGATCGCCGTCGACGCCTTGACGTATTCGGGGTTCAAGGTGCTGGCCGAGACGCTGCACCTGGAGATCGTCGCCATCCCGGTCACCGCCGACGGCCCGGACCTGGATCACCTGCAAAGCCTGTGTCGCAAGCGCCCGGTGCGTGCCGTGTACAGCATGCCGACTCTGCATAACCCGTTGGGCTGGGTGCTGAGCCTGGCGCAGCGTGAGCAGTTGGTGGCGATTGCCCGTCAGCACAACCTGATGATCATCGAGGATGCGGCCTACGCGTTCCTGGCCGAGGACGTGCCGCTGCCCGTGGCGAGATTGGCGCCGGAGCGCACGGTCTACGTGGGCGGGCTGTCCAAAAGTGTCGCGACCGGCCTGCGCGTGGGGTTTATCGCTGCCCCTTCGGGTTGGGTGAAAGCCCTGGAGCGCACCATCATGGCCACCACCTGGAACGTGCCGGGGGTGATGAGTGCGATTGCGGTCGCCTGGATCGAGGACGGCACGTTGGCGCAACTGGAAGCCCAAAAGCGCCAGGATGCGCGGGCGCGGCAAGCCTTGGCGGCGCAGGTGCTCAATGGGGTGGCCTACACCAGCCACCCGTCATCGTATTTCTTGTGGCTGCCCCTGGCGGAAGAGGCCCGCGCCGATCAAGTCGCCATGACCTTGCAGCGCGACGGTATTTCCGTCTCCACCGCCGAGCCCTTCGCCGTTTCGGCCCACGTGCCCCACGCGTTGCGCCTGGCCTTGGGCTCGGTGGACATGCCGGCGCTGCGCGAGGCGCTGGTGAAGGTGCGCAAGGTGGTGCAGTGGTGAGCCCGATGGCTCACCGCTAGCCATCAGAATTTAAACGCCTGGCGACCGATCAGCAGCCAGTGGCCTTTATGCTTCTGCCAGATCTGGAAGTTCTCGATTTCGGTCGGCACTTCTTTGCCACTGTTCACCGCCAGGGCGGAGAAGTGGTTGCGTACCAGCGCAGTGTCGCCGCTCAAGGTGATGGTCTGTTTCTGCATTTCGAGGGTCTTGAAGCCGCTGCGTCCGGTCTCGATGTCGGCGATGAATTCCTGCTTGTTCTGGATCTTGCCGCTTGAGTGGCCGTAGGTGAGGTTCTCGGCGGTCAAGCTCTGGAGCTGCTTGAGGTCTTTATGCAGCATCGCCTGGGTCAGGTGGTCGACCGCTTGGGCGACGTCTTTGTCGGCGGCAGGGGCAGCGGCCACATACCCGCTGAACAGGCACAGAAAACCGATCAGCACTTTGACGTTTTGCATGGGTGTTTCCTTATTGTTGTTGGGGAGGTGTGCGGGCGACACGTTACCGAGTGTGTCATCGTACAACATTGCAATAGTTGCAGAGGGTTTGGAAAGCAAAATTTAGAATATTTGCGCAAAACCTTGGATTGTAAGGGTTGGATGAGATTTTCAATCTTGTACGATGTCTCATCACGGGTTAAAACTAGTCTACCGTCTAACAATAAAATAACGGAGATACCTATGGATTTTCCCCCTTCGCCTGCCCGGCCCGAACACAGCCGCCGGGGCTTTCTCAAGCGATCCCTGGCGGTTTCCGCGTCGGTGGCGGTGCTGGGTAACCTGCCTCGCCTGGCAGACGCTATCGAGCCGTTGAGCCAGCGTTATCCAGACCCGCTGATCAAGGTGCTCGACGACAGTTTCCTCGAGCTGCGCCTGTTCAATGCCAGCGTTGAGCGCCTGGCGACCGGCCTGCGCTGGGCCGAGGGGCCGGTGTGGATCGGCGATGGCCGCTACCTGCTGCTCAGTGATATCCCCAACAACCGCATCGTGCGTTGGGATGAGGTGACCGACAGCCTGTCGGTGTACCGCGAAAACGCCAACTTCTCCAACGGCATGTGCCGCGATCGTCAGGGTCGCCTGCTGGTGTGCGAAGGTTCGACCACCTCTGGCGAGGGGCGGCGTATTACCCGCACCGAGCATAACGGCCGCATCACCGTGCTGGCGGACAGCTTTGACGGCAAGCCCTTCAACTCGCCCAACGACATCGTGTGCAAGCGCGATGGTTCGGTGTGGTTCAGCGACCCGCCATTCCAGACCGGCAACAACTACGAAGGCCACAAGATCACCCCCACCCAACCCCATGGCGTGTACCGCATCGACGCTGAAAGCGGCAAGGTCACGCGGGTGATCGACGATCTCAACGGTCCCAACGGCCTGTGCTTTGCGCCGGATGAAAGGACCCTCTACGTGGTGGAAGGGCGGGCCAAGCCCAATCGGCTGATCTGGGCTATTGACGTCAAGGACGACGGCACCCTGGGAGAGCGGCGCAAGCATATCGAAGGCTTTGAATACGCAGCGCTGGACGGCATCAAGTGCGACGAGAGCGGCAATCTCTGGTGCGGCTGGGGCGGCAATGGCGACCCCAAGGCCGACCTGGAGAAGCTCGACGGCGTGCGCGTATTCAATCCCCAGGGCAAGGCCATCGGGCATATCTCGCTGCCGGAACGCTGCCCCAACCTGTGCTTTGGCGGCCGCGAAGGCAACCGCCTGTTCATGGCCGGCAGCCATTCGATCTACGCGTTGTTCGTCAATACCCGAGGGGCGGATTTCGCCTGATAGGCGCTGAAAAAGATCCACTGTCAGCGTCGGTTCACCGGCGTTCACAGTGGCCATTTAGCGCTATGCTGCGTGCTCCCGAAACATCAGAGCGTTACGCAAATGGACTTCGATTGGCACAGCGCCCCCATCACCCGCAGCACGCCTGTCACTTCACACTACAAAAACACCCAGAACGTACGCCGTTTCATGCGTGAGCACTGCGGCGCGGGGTTCAAGTTCGACCGGTCTTTCATGGCCTGGATTCGCAACCCAACACCCAAGACGATGGGCGACGTGGTGGATGAGTGGCAGCGTCGCAACGAGGACTCGCGCCCATGACACCGGATGAAAAATACCAGGCCGTGCAACAACGCCTTGGCTATCAATTGGATGAGTTCAAAGTCGGCGGCAACTACACGCCGCTGGTGCGCGACGGCAACCACCTGTACATCAGCGGGCAGATTCCTCGCGTCGGCGACACGATCGTGCTGCCGGGTAAAGTCGGTGACACCTTGACCCTGGCCCAGGCGCAAATCGCTGCCGGCATCAGTGCATTGCGCTGCCTGGGCCTGCTCAAGCAGGCGCTCGGTTCGCTGGGCCGGGTCAAGGCCATCCCGCGTATCACCGTGTATGTGCGCAGCGCCGAGGACTTCGATCAGCAGAGTGAAGTGGCCAACGGCGCGTCCGACCTGTTGCACGAGATCCTCGGCAGTGCCGGGGTGCATACGCGCACGTCGGTGGGGGTGATGCAGTTGCCGAAGTCGGCGGCGGTGGAGATCGACATGATTGCGGTCGCGCGCGACTGATGATCAGTGGCGTGGTGTTTGCCGCCTGCCATGCCTTCCTGGCCTTGAGCGTGACCCAACTGGGATGGCCGGTGTTGCTGTTTACCCCTGATCGAAGGGCTGGCCTGCGCGCTGGTGCGTATGCGTCATGGCGTGTTGGCTGCAACGGCCTGCCATGGCACGGTAATCCTGCTGATTGCCGTGCCCTATATGGCCTGACTTGAAATGCGGTTAGAACTGTGGGAGGGGGCTTGCTCCCGATTGCAGTGGGTCAGCCACAGTTGCATCAACTGACACTCCCTCATCGGGAGCAAGCCCCCTCCCACACTTAACCGAGTACACCAGTCACAACTCCGGTCGGCTCGAAGACTGCAAAAGCCAGAGCAAAAGCAGACCGAGATCTACCTGATATATGCAGATCCAAATGTGGGAGGGGGCTTGCTCCCGATGGCAGTAGTTCAGCCACAGATGCATCAACTGACACTCCCTCATCGGGAGCAAGCCCCCTCCCACAGTGAATCAGTTAGTGTGTCGCCAGCGGCGGCGTGCGCGGCGGGATCAGGCGTTTGCTGCCGGTGGCTTCATACGCCGCCGCAAACCGCAGCAATGCCGAATCCTCATAGGCCCGCCCGGCAAAGGTCAGCCCGACCGGCATGCCGATATCCGCCATCACGCCCATGGGCACGGTAACGGTAGGCACGCCCAGATGGCGGATGGCGAGGTTGCCGTTGGCCACCCATACACCATTGCTCCACGCGATATCGGCACTGGCTTCGTTCACATCGGCATCCGCCGGGCCCACATCGGCCACGGTCGGGAACAGCACCGCGTCAAGGCCGAGGCCGTCCATCCAGTCTTCCAGGTCGATCCGCCGGGTTTGCTCAAGGCCACGCAGGCCATCGGGGACAGTGCTGATCTCGTTCCACGGGGTGATGCCACGCTCGGCCATGCGCACGTATTCGTCCATGCCGGCCGCGAGGTCGTCTTCACGGTTGGGCAAGGTGCCGGGGTCGTGGGGGAAGATCTTCGGCCCGTCCACATCGGCCAGGCGGTTCAGGGCCGGATCATTGTTGGCGCGCAGGAAATCATCGAAGGCCCAGGCCGACAGTTCCCACAGTTCATCGTGCAGGAATTCCTTGGACACCAGACCACGGGTAAACACGGTCGGCGCGCCGGGGCGGTCGCCTTCGCAGTTGGACACCAGCGGGAAATCGACCTCGACGACTTCGGCGCCGGCGGCTTCCAGCGCCCGGCGGGCGTCTTTCCATAAGTCGATGACGCTGTCACGGGTGTTGATCTTCTGCCCGGTCGGCCCGCCGATGCCGGGCTTTTCGCTGGTGCCGGCCTCGGGGTCGGCATTGATGTACATGCGCGGCACGCCGAAGCGTTTGCCGGCCAAGGCTTCAGTGTTGACCGCCAGTTCAGCGTAGGACGCCGGGCGCACCGAGGCGACGTCGGGGATCGGCACCCACGGCTGCAGGCGCCACAGGTCGCCACGGGTGTCCGGGTCGTCGGCCACCACCACGTCGAGCACTTCCAGCAGGTCGGCCATAGTGCGGGCGTAGGGCACCACCACGTCCATGGTCGGGGTCAACGGCCAGTTACCGCGCACCGAAATCACCCCACGGGACGGGGTGTAGGCGCACAGGCCGTTGTTGGACGCCGGGCCACGGCCGCTGGACCAGGTTTCTTCCGCCAGGCCGAAGGCGGCAAAGCTGGCGGCGGTGGCGGTGCCGGCACCGTTGGATGAACCGGAGGCGAACGGCGCGGTGAGGTAGTCGGCGTTATACGGGCTTTCCGCGCGGCCATACACGCCGCGCTGCATGCCGCCATTGGCCATCGGCGGCATGTTGGTCTTGCCCAGGCAGATGGCGCCACCGGCGCGCAGACGCTCGATGGTGAACGCATCGCGCTGGGCGACCAGCTTGGCGAACGCCGGGCTGCCGGAGGCGGCGGTCAGCCCTTTGACCAGATAGCTGTCCTTGGCGGTATAGGGAATGCCATCCAGTGGTCCCAAGGTTGTGCCCTTGGCCCGGCGTGCATCGGAAGCCTCAGCTTCCTTCAGGGCATCGGGGTTACGCACGACGACGGCGTTGAGTGCGGTAGCGGTCTGCGGGCCGTCATAGGCATCGATCCGCGCGAGGTAAGCGTGCACCAGTTCAACGGCCGTGGTCTGGCCGGATTCGAGTGCCGCGCGCAATTGGGCAATGGAGACTTCGGTAACTTGCATGACGTTTTCTTCGCCGCCTTAAGTTGAGGTATGGCGGCAGTCTACGTACAGATATTTCACAAAACCAGTGCGGCATTTTCCCCATAGGCGGCGCGCATCACCTGCCAGGTGGTGGCGTCAGCGGGAATCAGATGTTCGATGCGCAGGGAGGTGAGGGTGATGTCCTGGGGCATGCCGAAGGTGGTGAAGGTGGACAGGAAGTTCAGCTCGCCCCGACTGGAGTGCAGGCGGGTCACCACCAGCGGCGGCATTTCAGTGGGCGGCGCAGCGGGGGCGGGGGCGGGCAAGCTCGCCAGTAACGCGGCCAATACGGGGTTGCCCAACGCTTCGCGGCTTGCCCGTTGCCAGGCCAGGGTGCGGATTTCTTCGGCGTTGATCAGGTGGTCGCCCAGGCCACCGGGTTGCAGCAGGGTGGTCAGCAGGTTCAGGCCTTCCATTGGCGGCGTGACCCCCACGAGCCCCAACAGCACACCAGTACTGGCATTCGCCGCCAGTACTTCCCAGTGGCTGCCGAGCAGGATCGCCGGGGCCGGGTTGTTGGCGTGCAGTACATGGCTGACCGCCTCGCGAATCGCAGCCATGGCCGGGGCGGCGAGCGGAGTAGCGGTATAGCGGGGCGCGAAGCCGGCGGCGAGGAACACGCGGTTGCACTGCTCCAGCGGTGTTTCCAGTGCGGTTAGCAGGTGCTGCAACGTACCTGGGCTCGGCTTGGCGCGGCCGGTTTCGAGGCAACTGAGGTGGCGCTGGGAAACGCCGGTGATCAGGGCCAGGTCAAGTTGGCTCAGGCCAGCCTGTCGGCGTAGCTGGCGCAAGTGTTCGCCGGCAGTAGCGGGGGTATCCATGGCGTGACGATGACCTCCGAGGTCATTGCGAGGAAGGCAACCTTATCACTAGGGTGGGCCTCGATCACGTCAAGGAACAGACCATGCACAAACCTTATCTGGCACTTGCCGCTCTGCTGGGCTTTTCGCTGTACACGCTGTTCACGCTGCTCACGGCCGAGCAATCGTTGCTGGCCTTCGGACGAGAGTTGATATCGCGCCCGGACACCGCGCAGGTAGTAACCGACCTGTACCTGATGGCCGTGCTGGCCTGTGTGTGGATGTACCGGGATGCACGGTCGCGGGGACGGTCGCTGGCGTCGGTGCTGCCGTACTTCTTGCTGACGGCGGTGTTCGTCTCGGTGGGGCCGTTGCTCTACATCGTGCTGAAGGGATTTCGGGATGAATGAGCTGTTGAACATCTACGCCCTGTGCGTGCTGGTGCTGTGCCTGAAGATGTTTGGCATTTCCTGCTATCAGGGTTTTTTCCGGCTTCGCGGGCTGGCCTTCACCAACCGCGAAGATGCGGCAGTCTTCAAGCGTGCTGCACATCCCGTGGAGTTACCCCAGGTGAGTCGGGCGTCCAGGGCCTGGGCCAATGACCTGGAGAATATCCCGTTGTTCTTCGTGCTCGGCGGGTTGTGTGTGGCGCTGGGCACTGCCGGTGCGCCCACAGCCTGGTTGTTCGGCGGTTTCACCCTGGCGCGGATGGCCCATACACTGATGTATCTGGCGGGATGGCAGCCGTGGCGCACGCTGGCGTATGGGCTGGGGGTCGCGTGCCTGTTCGGGCTGGGCGCAATGACGGGGTGCAGTGTGGCGGTCAATTACGACCTTTCGCTGTAGGAACCAGACCCCGTCCGATCCACCAACCGAATGCTATCCCGCCCGCCACGCTTGGACTCATACAGCGTGGTGTCCCCCTGTTCGATCAGCGCCGCCAGGCTGGCCGGCGGCTGGTCGAACAGGGTGGCGCCGATGCTCAGGGTCACGGGCGCGGGCGTGGCGAACGTCTGCGCGGCCAGTTGCTGAAACTGCTCGCGCAGGCTGCTGCCCAGTTCGACGATCTGCTCAGTCGAGGCCGGATTGAGCAGGATCACAAACTCATCACCGCCCAAACGTGCAGCCAGCGCGCCTCGGGGCACGACTGCGCGAATCATCTCGCTCAAGGCGATCAGCACGCGGTCGCCGGCGGTATGGCCGTGGAGGTCGTTGACCGACTTGAAGTTGTCGATGTCGATCAGCAGCAGGGCGCCCGGTTGTTGCGCCGACACCTGGGCCAGCAGGCGCGGGGCGCGCAGGTCGAGGGCGCGGCGGTTGTAGAGGGCGGTGAGCGGGTCGCGGGCGGCGAGGCGGGCGATCTGCTGTTCGCGACGGTAGCGTTCGGAACCGGTCATCGACAGCGCAATCAGCATGATCGCCATCGCGCCTTCCACCAGGGACACCTGGATGATCTCGCCCTTGAACGCCGCAAGGTCGATCAAGGTGCCGGGGATCATCACCGACAGCGCCTTGGCCACGTAGAAACTCCCGTGGACCAGCAGCACATAACGCAGTTGCACCGCGCCGATGCTCAATGACCGGCCGTGGGGCCTCAGCAGGAAACTCGCACGCAAGGTCGGCAGTGCCACAAGCAGCGACTGCACGCCCAGCATGGCCTTGGACCACGGCAGGTCGGTCGGCAGCATCAGCATGCCCAGCCACACGGCCAGCATCAGCAGCCACAGTGGTGACAGGCGCACGTGGGTAAAGCGCGCGACACCGAGCAAAAACAGGACATGCGCGCTCACCAGCAAGCCGTTGGCAAACCAGATGCCGATGAGCAAATAGCCATTGATGCGCAGCAGGGCCAGGGTGGAACCGACGGTGATGGTGGCGAAACCGGCGCTCCAGAACAGCAGCGAAGGTTCGCGTACGCTGCGCCATTCTATGGCCAGGTACAGGGCAGCAGCGGCGGCCAGGGCAACGGTGAGTGCCAGAATCGTAGGAGGGTCGAGCGTCATTTCGTGCCGGGTCTGCCTGGGTGTGCGTTTAAACCGGGATTGTAAGCGCACACACAGGGTTTTCAGAACACAAAAGGTAGTGGCATACAGCTATTCGATGATCGGCGGTTCAGACGCCTTTGGTCGACGGCAGCAGTATCGTCAGGATGCCCACCAGCGGCAGGAATGAGCACAGTGTGTAGACGTACTCAATGCCGTGGCTGTCGGCGAGCAGGCCGAGCAGCGCCGCGCCGATACCGCTGAAGCCGAACATCAGGCCGAAAAAGATCCCGGCGATCATGCCGACATTGCCCGGCACCAGTTCCTGGGCAAATACCACGATGGCCGAGAACGCCGAGGCGAGAACAAAACCGATCACCACGCTGAGCACGGCGGTCCAGAACAGGTCGACGTAGGGCAGGGCCAGGGTGAACGGCGCGGCACCGAGGATCGAGAACCAGATGACTTTCTTGCGCCCGATCCTGTCGCCGATCGGCCCGCCCGCGAAGGTGCCCACGGCCACCGCCCCGAGGAACAGGAACAGATACATCTGGGAACTCGATACCGACAGGTGGAATTTTTCAATCAGGTAAAACGTGAAGTAGCTGGTCAGGCTGGTCATGTAGAAGTATTTGGAGAACACCAGCACCGCCAGCACCACCAGGGCAAACGTCACGCGGCCTTTGGACAAGCCGTGGGTGGCTTTGCCGCCTTGCTTGAGCTTGAACAGGTTGAGGTGGTTGCGGTACCAGCGGCTCAAGCCATACAGCACCAGGATCGCGAACACGGCAAACAGCCCGAACCAGGCGATGTTGCCCTGACCATAGGGAATGATGATCGCCGCCGCGAGCAACGGCCCCAACGCGCTGCCGGCGTTGCCACCGACCTGGAAGGTCGATTGCGCCAGGCCGTAGCGCCCGCCGGAGGCCAGGCGCGCGACGCGCGAGGTTTCCGGGTGGAAGGTCGACGAGCCGACGCCCACCAGGGCTGCCGCCAGCAGGATCGCCGGGAAGCTGCCGACAAACGCCAGCATCAGGATGCCGACCAGGGTGCAGACCATGCCTGCCGGCAGCAGCCACGGCTTGGGATGCCGGTCGGTGTGGTAGCCGATCCAGGGTTGCAGCAGGGACGCGGTCAGTTGGAAGGTCAGGGTGATCAGGCCGACCTGGGTAAAGCTCAGCCCGTAATTGGCCTTGAGCATCGGGTAGATCGACGGCAATACGGCCTGGATCAGGTCATTGATCAGGTGCGCCAGGGCACAGGCGCCGAGGATGCGCATGACTAACGGGCTTACTTGAGGCGGACTCGAGGTGGCGGCAGGTGATGCGGTCAAGGTCGACATGCAGGCATTCCATACAAGGCAGTGAACAGGGGCAGCGAGTACTTAAGCCGGCTGCCCATTTCAATTTGTTTCAGAGCTTATGCTAGATTCGGCAAAAATGCCTGTCTCGCGTAATTCGGGAGGCAACCATCGTAAAAAGGGCGAAATGATCAAGTCACTGGATAAATTTTTGCAGGAGATCGATGAGGGCGACTGGGCTGTCATCAGTTCGGCCACCGATTATCCGGAAAACTGGGTGATACCCGAGCACAGTCACGAAAAGCATCAATTACTCTACGCCACCGAAGGCGTGATGGTGGTGCATTCGGCACACAACCAATGGACGGTGCCACCCAATCGCGGCTTCTGGATACCCTGCGGGCACGTGCACTCCCTGCGCTGCGTGGGCGCCCTGAAAATGCGCAGCGTGTTTGTTCGCCCCGACAGCTTCCCCAACCTGCCGACCGAGACCAAGGCGGTGAGTATTTCGCCGTTGCTGAGCGAGCTGATCAAGGCCTCGGTGAGTTTGAAACCGCCGTACGCCGAAGACTCAAGGGATGCGCGCATCATGCACCTGATCCTCGACGAACTCGCGCTGTTGCCGGCTTTGCCGCTGTCGCTGCCGCAGCCCGCCGACCCGCGTATCAACCAGATCTGCCTGGCGTGGCAGGATGACCCGGGCGATGCCTCCACCGTGGCGGATTGGAGCGAGCGCCTGGCGCTCGACCAGAAAACCATCCAGCGCCTGTTCCGCAAGGATACCGGCATGACCTTCGGCCAATGGCGCCAGCAGGCGCGGCTGCTGCTGGCATTGGAGCGTATCGCGGTGGGGCAGAAGATTATCGATGTGGCCCTGGAGCTGGGCTACGAAAGCCCGAGTGCGTTTACCTGCATGTTCAAGAAACAGTTTGGCAAGACCCCGAGTCATTTTTTCCGCTGACGTCGGCGCAGTAGTCGTCCAGCAAGCTGTTGAATGCGTCGATATCCAGCGGTCGGCTGAGGAAGTAGCCTTGGCCTTCCTCACACGCCACGCTTTTGAGCATGGCCAGGTGTTCAGCGGTTTCAATGCCTTCGGCCGTTACCGTCAGGGCAAGGGCACGGCCCAAGCCGACAATGGCTTGGATAATCGCCTTGTCATCCTCGCTTTCCTCCAGCCGGGTCAGGAAGCTGCGGTCGATTTTCAAGCCGTCGAACGGGAACGCACGCAGGTAGCTGAGGGACGAATAGCCGGTACCGAAGTCATCCATGGCAATGCGGATGCCCAGTTGCTTGAGCGTGCGCATCACCTCAAGCGCACCGACGGCGTCCTCGAGCATGACACTTTCGGTCATTTCCACCTCAAGGCGCGCAGCGTCGATACCCGAGGCGTCCAGGGCGTGGCGCACGCGCTCCACCAGATTGCCGCGCTTGAACTCGGTGGGTGACAGGTTCACCGAGACGAACAGCGTGTCCGGCCACTGCGCCGCGCACGCGCAAGCGGTTTCCAGTACCCAGTCACTCAGCGACAGAATCAACCCCGATTCTTCGGCAATCGGAATAAAGGTGTCCGGGGCGATCAGCCCGCGTACCGGATGCTGCCAGCGCACCAGTGCTTCGGCCCCGACCATCTGCCCGTCGGCGATGCGATAGCGCGGCTGGAAGTGCAGGCGCAGTTCAGCGTGCTTGATCGCAAAGCGCAGATCGCTCTCCAGGCGCCGCCGTTCGATGATCCGCGTATTCATTTCCCCGGAGTAAAAGCGCCAGGTATTGCGCCCGGCCGCCTTGGCCTCATACAGCGCGATATCGGCGTAGCGCAGCAGTTCGGTGGCATCGCGGGCATCGGTGGGCGCCATGGCAATGCCGATACTGGCGCTGATAAACACCTCTTGTTCGTCGATTCTGATTGCCTGCTCGATGGACTCGATCAAGCGCAGGCACAGGCTTTCGACTTCCTCCTGGCTGCCTGCATCGCTGAGGATCAGCACAAACTCATCGCCGCCGATACGGGCCACCAGGTCACCGTGGCGCACGCAGGCGGCCAGGCGGCCGGACACTTGATTGAGCACCCGGTCACCGGCGGCGTGGCCGAGCAGGTCATTGACCGGCTTGAAGCGGTCCAGGTCGAGGCTGAGCATCACCAGCGGCTGCTCGGCGCTGGGCAGGGCCTTGAGTTTGCCTTCCAGGAACGCCTGCAGGCGTGTGCGGTTGGGCAGCCCGGTCAGGGCGTCGTGTTGAGACAGGTACTCGATGCGCCGACGTGCTTCGACTTCTTCAGTCACGTCGGTGGCCGTGCCGCGAAACCCGCCGCAGGGCATTTCCCGCGCCGACAGCCGGGTGGTGCGCTCCTGTCCCTGGGCATCGATATAGCGGCACTGCACACTGACGTCCACGCGCCGACCCGGGGTGCTCAGCCATTGCGACAGCAGGTCGGCTTCGGTGTCCAGCAGGTCGCTCATCGAGGCCCCGAGCCAGGCTTGCCGGGCCAGGCCGGTGACGTTTTCGAAACGTTCCGACAGGTAGGTAAAACGCCAGCCGGCATCGATTTCCCAGACCCAGTCGGAACTCGCCTCCACCACATCGCGAAAGCGTGCTTCGCTGGTGGCTAGGGCGTTCTGGCTGTCCAGCAGTGAGGTGTGGCTGGCATCCAGGGCGAGGGCGGCGGCAGTGGCGCGGCGCAGAATCATCCAGGTCATCAGGCACACCAGCAGCGCGGCCAGCCCCAACAGCGGCAAGCCTACGCTCATCAAGCGCAGGCCGGGTCGCGCAGGTTCCCAGTGCAGGCTGCCGGCGGCGCCGTTATCGCCCAGGGGGAAAACCAGGGTATTGCCGATATCGTCGGGTGTGGCGATGTGCAGCTTGCCCACGCCGAACTCATCGCCGATCGCCGTCAGTTTGGCGCTGTTGAGGACGTCGACGAAGATCAATACCGAGGCTGGCCGGCCATCGGGCTCGACCGTGGGGTCGGTGCCGGGGGTGATCGCGGCGGCGGCCACCAGCGCGGGACTGCCGTGTACGTTGATGAAGGCCGTGACCGGTGTTTCGTTTTCAGCCCCTGCGCGCGCCTGCTCGATGATCTCGGCCAGGGGTTGGTCGAGCCACTGCGAGAGTTCGATGTTTTGCAGCTCGCCCTTGATCACCGAGTAAACCGTGCGATTGTCGTCGTCGACCACAAACAGGCCTTGAAAACCGAAGTCCTGATACAACGTGGCCCCGACATTGCCGCGCGCGTAGGCCCAATCGGTGTCCACGTTCATGTGCAGGTGCTTGTAGGCATCGCTCCAGAAGGCGTAGTCCTTGACGGTCACCCGCAGGGATTTTTCCAGGGACTGCATGGCTTTGCGGGTATAGAACGCGCTTTCCTCCTGTTCGGAATGGTCCAGTTCGCGCGCAAGGTACACCAGGGAGTAGGCGGCGGCTGCAAAGACCAGGGCCAGCAACGCCACGAAATTGAACAGCGATGTACGTGCCAGCGACAGGCTGGTGCGATTGGAGAGCTTGCGCACAATGGGGGCGAGAGAGTTCGGCATATTTCCCGCAGGACGTCGCTGCAAGTAAGGGGTATGCCTGGGTATCGGCTGTCTAGGCCGAATAATTAGGTTGTCAGCGGGCGTTATTCGCGCTGGAGAACGGCTTCACCGGAACGCTGTCGCCGTACTCGCTCCACTCCTGCATCTGCTTCCTGTGGCGAGCGGGCTTGCCCCGCGTTGGGCTGCGTAGCAGCCCCAAAACCAGGCGCAGAGAAGTGTCTGATACACCGCATTCGTCTTCATCAGGGGCGCTTCGCACCCCAACGCGGGACAAGCCCGCTCGCCACAACAGCCCTATCTGCTGGGCGTTCAGCGTTGAACCAAAGCCTATGCCCCAGCGGGGCGCGTGAGGATTTATCGAGATTACTTCAAGTTGCTTTTAAAGAAGCTGGTGAGCTTGGCGAAGGGGATCAGGTTGACCCGGTCGTAGAGGTCCACGTGGCCGGCATTCGGGATGATCACCAGCTCCTTGGGCTCGGCGGCTCGGTTGTAGGCGTCTTCGCTGAACTCGCGGGAGTGCGCATCGGCACCGGCAATCAGCAACAGCGGGCGAGGCGAAATCGTCTCGATGTCGTTGAACGGGTAGAAGTTCATGAACTTCACGTTGCTGGTCAGCGTGGGCATGGTGGTGGTCTGCGGCGAGGCGCCGGCCGGTGTGACTTCGCCTCGCGGCGTGCGGTAGAAATCGAAAAACTCATCGCCAATCGGGTTGCCGGTCAGCTTGAGCGGCGTGCCGCTGGTGTAGAGGGTCTCGCCGCCCTGGAATTCCACGTAACGCTGGTTGGCCGCCTGCACCAGCACCTGCCGGCGTTGCTCCGCTGTCATGCCGTGCTTGAGGCCGTTGCGGTTGGCGGCGCCCATGTCGTACATGCTGACCGTGGCGATGGCCTTGAGGCGTGGGTCGATCTTGGCCGCCGCGATGGCAAAGCTGCCGCTGCCGCAGATGCCGATCACGCCGATGCGCTCACGATCGACCAGCGGCCGGGTGTCGAGGAAGTCCACGGCGGCGCTGAAGTCTTCGGCGTAGAGGTCGGGTAGCACCGCATTGCGCGGCTGGCCTGCGCTTTCGCCCCAGAACGACAGGTCCAGCGACAAAGTGACAAAGCCCTGTTCGGCCATTTTGGTGGCGTAGAGGTTGGCGCTCTGTTCTTTGACGGCCCCCATCGGGTGGCCGACGATCAGCGCGGCATTTTTCGAGGCCGGGGCGAGCTGTTTGGGCACGAACAGGTTGCCCGCCACCGGCATGCCGTATTGATTGTTGAAGGTGACTTTTTCGACGGTCACCTTGTCGCTTGTGTAGAAGTTGTTTGCACCGTTGGACATGTCGGCTCCCAGAGAAGAGAACGAAATCACCAGCAGACTCAGGGTGAGCAAGAGGCTTTTCATGGATGGATCCTTGAGAAGGGGGTCGGCACATTTTCCCGGCGTGGTCCAGGGTTCTGTAGTGCGTTCCACTGGATTACTTGCCTGATCCTCTGAGTCTGTCAGGTTGCCGGGGACGCAAGCGGGCCGGTCGGGGTAAAGTCCAGCGATCAGAGAAAAGGGCCCTTTATGAAGATCAATCAAACGCCCCTGGACGTGCTGGTCCACGCCATCGGCTCAAGGGTCTGCTTACCCGGCGACTACCCCATGCCCATCCCCGGCCTGGGCTTTTATCGGCGTGAGCAGCCCGCGACACCCGTGGTGTGCATGGTCGAGCCGAGCATCGTGCTGGTTGCCCAGGGTGAGAAGCGGTTGTGGGTCGGCGGCGAGGGGTACCCGTATGACACGGCACGATTCCTGGTCACGTCGCTGGATATACCGGCCAATTCTGAAGTGCTGGTGGCCAGCCCGACTCGCCCGTGCCTTGGCCTGACCTTCAAGCTGGACCTGCGCATCCTCGCCGAACTGATCGCCCAGGGGGCGTTACCGCCAACGCGGGAGCGGGCGGTGATGAAAGGCGTGGGGATTGGTGTCGTGACCGGCGCCATGCTCGCGTCATTTGCGCGCCTGGTTGAATTGCTTGATGAGCCCGAAGCGATACCGGTGCTCGCGCCCTTGATCCAGCGCGAGATTCACTTCCGGCTGTTGCAGAGCGACCAGGCCGGCCGATTGCGCCAGATCTGTTCCGTGGACGGGCAGGGTTATCGGATTGCGCGGGCGATCGATTGGCTCAAGCTCAATTACGACGCGCCTCTGCGCGTGGAAGAACTGGCCGCGCGCGTGCAGATGAGCGCGGCGACCTTTCACCATCACTTTCGTCAACTCACGGCGATGAGCCCGTTGCAGTATCAGAAGTGGCTGCGCCTCAACGAGGCGCGGCGCTTGATGTTGAACGAGCACCGGGACGTGTCCAGCGCGGCGTTCAAGGTCGGCTATGAAAGCCCGTCGCAGTTCAGCCGCGAGTACAGCCGGTTGTTTGGCGTGCCGCCCAAGCGCGATATGGCCGCGCTGCGCGGCAAGGCGCCTGTCACTGATCCGCGGGCGTCAAGTTAGCGTAGAAGATGCAGCCGATCAGCCGCGCAAACAGGCTGAGGGTTTCCGGCAGGTTGGGGTCGTCAAACAGCATTGCCCGGGAATCCAGCGCACACAGTGCGCCGAACAGGCGGCCGTCAGGCAGGAAGATCGGCGCGCCGGCGTAGCTCTCGATGGCGTATTGCTTGACCACCGGGCGTGAGGCGAAGCGGCCATTGTCGCTGACATGCGGGATGAACAAGGTCTGGGGGTTGATACAGAACTCGCTGCACAGGGTGGTTTCCAGGTCGAGCACGTCATCGACGTGAATACCCATGTCGGCAGTGTCGTGCACCGAGCAGACGATCCATTCCAGGTCTGTGAACTTGGCGATGCCAGCAAAGCGCATGCCCGTCAGGCGGGTGACCAATTGCAGGATGCTGGTGGTTGCTTCGATTTCGGCGATGGCAGCGCGTTCGTCGGCGCTGAGTAACGCGTGTGCGGCGGTGAAGCTTGGAAGCATGGTTGAACACTCCACTGGCGTGGCGGCCCTTGCCGCCACGCTTGGTCAGGTCTTAATTGATACGCGGATGCTGCTGCACCAGGTTCTGGCGCTTGGCTTCCAGTTCGGCAATTTCGGCGTCGATGTCTTCGATTTTCTGCTCGATGTTGTCGTGATGCTCCTGCAGCAATTCCTTCGCTTCGGCCATATCCGACGCCGCCGGTGCTGCGCCGCGCAGGGGTTTGTTGGCGGTTTCCTTCATGGTCAGGCCGGTGATCAGGCCGACCACCGCAAATACCATCAGGTAGTAGGCGGGCATGTACAGGTCGTTGGTGCTCTCCACCAGCCAGGCCACGACGGTGGGGGTGACACCGGCGATCAGTACCGAAACGTTGAACGCACTGGCCAACGCGCTGTAGCGCAGGTGCGTGGGGAACATCGCCGGCAGTGTGGAGGCCATGACGCCGATGAAGAAGTTAAGCACGATGGCCAGGATCAGCAAGCCGGCGAAGATCAGGCCGATCTTGCCGCTGGTGATCAGCATGAATGCCGGGATGGACAGGAACAGCAGGCCGATGCTGCCGGCGATGATGAAGGGCTTGCGGCCGATCTTGTCGCTGACAAAACCGATGAACGGCTGCACGAACAACATGCCGACCATGATCGCGATGATGATCAGTACGCCGCTGTTTTCTTTGTAGTGCAGGTTATGCGACAGGTAGCTGGGCATGTAGGTGAGCAGCATGTAGTAGGTCACGTTGGTGGCCGCGACGATCCCGATGCAGGTCAGCAGGCTGCGCCAGTGCTTGGTGGCGATCTCCTTGAACGACACTTTCGGGCCATGGGTCAGGCCTTCGCGGTCTCCCTGTTCGAGCTTTTCGACATGCTGTTGGAACGCCGGGGTTTCTTCCAGCGCATGGCGCAGGTAGAGGCCGATCATGCCCAGGGGCAGGGCCAGGAAGAACGGCAGGCGCCAGCCCCAGGCTTCGAAGTCGGCTTCGCCCAGCACGCTGGAGATCAGCACCACGACACCGGCACCGAGCACGAAACCGGCGATGGAGCCGAAGTCCAGCCAACTGCCGAGGAAGCCGCGCTTGCGGTCCGGCGCATATTCGGCGACGAAGATCGAGGCGCCGGTGTATTCACCGCCCACCGAGAAGCCTTGGGCCATTTTGCACAGCAGCAACAGGATCGGCGCCCAGATGCCGATGGAGGCGTATCCGGGAATCAGGCCGATGGCGAAGGTGCTCAGCGACATGATAACAATGGTCGCGGCGAGGACTTTCTGGCGTCCGTATTTATCGCCCAGCGCGCCGAAGAACAGGCCGCCCAGGGGACGAATCAGGAACGGCACGGAGAAGGTCCCCAGTGCCGCGATCATTTGTACGCTGGGGGAGGCGTCGGGGAAGAACACCTTGCCCAATACATAGGCGACAAACCCGTAGACACCAAAGTCGAACCATTCCATGGCGTTACCCAGTGCGGCGGCGGTGATCGCCTTGCGCATCTTGGCATCGTCAACAATGGTGATGTCTTTCAAACCGATGGGCTTGACGCCTTTCTTACGTAATTTCATGCGGACCACTCTAAAACAGAACAGGGGAGGTGCCATCGTTGCAATGGCACCGCTCTGTCAGTTCAGATACAAGCGGACATGAAATAATTCACCACTATTTGCGTTTTTTTGCTTGGGGCGCAATTTGCCAGCAATCGCCTGGGTTTTCGGGGTGAGCACCTACCCTGTGGCGAGCGGGCTTGCCACAGTTCTAAAGAGGAATGATCCCGATGCCGGCTACCACCTCGCGTCTTATCTACCGTCAGCCACTCCCGAGTGACGTACAGCGATTGTTCGCGATCTTCGGCGACCCGCAGACCAACCTCTTCAATCCCTCGGGCCCCATGCCCAGTCTGTCCGCTGCCCAGCGCTTGCTCGACCAGTGGATCGCACAGTGGGCCACCCACGGCTATGGCTGGTGGGCAATTGCCCATCAGCAAGCCCCGGACTGCATCATCGGCTTCGGCGGTATTGCGCCGCTCAACTACCTCACGCAACCGCGCATCAACCTGGGCTACCGCTTCGCGGTGGAGGCCTGGGGGCAGGGCTACGCCACTGAGTTGGCGCGCGATGCCCTGGCGCTGGCGTTTGACACCCTCGGATTGCCGGAAGTGTTCGGCCTGGTGCGCCCTGACCACGCGGCGTCGATCCGCGTGCTGGAGAAGGTCGGCATGCAGCCGTTCGGTGTACTCGATGATGTGCCCGGCAAAGCGCCGAGCCGGGTCATGCGCGTTTGTCGTCCTACAACCTAGCCGCACCTGACACTTTTCACATCCGTCGGATAGCCTGCAAAAGCCGTAACTTTTCACATTGACAGCGGGTAGGTAGCCCGATATAAAAGCCACAGTTGTACGACGACATATGACGTTACATATGTCCTACCTAACAAAAATAAAAAGTGATGCCATGAACTTGATCGAGCCCATCAACGCCCAGCGCGTTGGCCAAGCGGTAGGCAGCTATCGCTGGACCATCTGCGCGATGTTGTTTTTCGCGACCACCGTCAACTACCTCGACCGTCAGGTGCTCAGCTTGCTCGCGCCGCAGTTGTCGACGCAATTTGGCTGGAGCAACACCGATTACGCCAATATCGCGGCGGTGTTCCAGTTTGTGTATGCGATTTCCATGCTGTTTGCCGGGCGGTTCGTCGACAAGATCGGCACCAAGGCGGCGTACGTGATCGCGATTGCGATCTGGTCTACCGGCGCCATCATGCATGCGTTCTCGGTACCGATGGGCGAGGGCATCGCCGCGCTCAGCGGTGCGATCGGCCTGGCGGTGATCCCGGTGTCCATCGCCGGCTTCATGCTGTCCCGTGCGGTGCTGGCGATTGGCGAGGCGGGTAACTTCCCGATTGCGATCAAGGCCACCGCCGAGTATTTCCCCAAGAAAGAACGCTCGCTGGCCACCGGGATCTTCAACTCCGGCGCCAACGTCGGCGCGATCCTAGCGCCGATCTGTGTGCCACTGATCGCCGGGATGTGGGGCTGGGAAGCGGCCTTTATGGTCATCGGCATGCTGGGCTTTGTGTGGGTGGCGGTGTGGGCGGCGGTGTATGAAAAGCCGGAGCAGCAAAAACGCCTGTCGGCCGAAGAGCTGGCCTATATCCGCAGCGACCAGAGCGCGCAGCCGTTGACTGCGGCCCCCGCAGGTGCGGCGGCGAAGAAAGTCTCGTGGTTCAAGTTGCTCACCTACCGCCAGACCTGGGCGTTTGCCTTTGGCAAGTTCATGACTGACGGCGTGTGGTGGTTCTTCCTGTTCTGGCTGCCCACCTACCTGTCGGCGCAATACGGCATGAAAGGCGCCGATATCGTCATGCCCCTGGCCGTGCTGTACAGCATGACCATGGTCGGCAGCATCGGCGGCGGCTGGTTCCCCAGCTACTTCATGGCCCGTGGCGATGCACCCTATGACGGCCGCATGAAAGCCATGCTGGTGATCGCGCTCTTCCCGTTGGTGGTGTTGCTGGCGCAACCGTTGGGCTACATCAGCTTCTGGGTGCCGGTATTGCTGATCGGCGTGGGTGCCTCGGCGCACCAGGCGTGGTCGTGCAACATCTTCACCACCGTGTCCGACATGTTCCCGCAGAAAACCGTGGCCTCGGTGGTCGGCATTGGCGGCATGGCCGGCGGTATCGGCGGCGTGGTGATGACCAAGATCGGCGGCTGGGTGTTCGACTACTACAAGTCCATCAATGACATTCACACCGGCTACATGATCATGTTCGCGATCTGCGCGCTGGCGTACCTGGTGGCCTGGAGCGTGATGAAGACGCTGGTGCCGCGCCACAAGGAAATCACTGACCTGTAAACCCAGACCTCACTACCTCTGTGGCGAGCGGGCTTGTCCCGCGTTGGGGTGCGAAGCGCCCCTAATAAAGACGAATGCGGTGCATCAGACACTCCGCTGCGCCTGGTTTTGGGGCTGCTGCGCAGCCCAACGCGGGACAAGCCCGCTCGCCACAGGTCCGTCGAATCACCCATAACGTTGTGTCGAGACCCATTCCTTCAAGCGCCTTTTCTACAACGCGCGTGCCCAGGTCTGGCTGACCAATTGCTGGCCGAAACTCAAGGTGGGCTCCTCTTCCGTCGGTCAGTGGCTGCTGTTGGGGTTCGGGCAGGCCGTCGCCCGAGGGTTCGTCAATATGATCCGAATCGCCATGACCACGCTGATCAGCACCGCGCCCAGGCCCGCGGCTTCCATGAGCGTGGGCCACCGCCCGTGAAACCACAGGCCGAGCAGGGTGGCGAAGAGTGATTCGAGGGCGATCAATTGGCCGCTCAGTACCATCGGCAGGCGTCGGGTCGCGGCGTTCCAGGCCCAGGCGCCGACCATGGTGGACATCACCGCGATCACCAGGCTCCAGGCATAGAGCGGGCCTGCCTGGGAAAGGCCGAAGCCGAGCGTCGGCAGCTTGAACACGCCAAGCTCATGGATGAACGGCAGCAGGCACAGGGTGGCGACACCGCTGCCCACCATCATCAGTGCGGTCCAAAGGCCGGTTGCCTGCGCCGCAAGGTGTGTCAGTTGCCGTTGGTTGATCACGCTGAACCACAACCAGAGAACAACTGCACTCAGGGAAAAAAAGAGCCCCGCCCACCAGGCGTTTGTATCCAATGAAGGTTGATGAACGCTGCTGATGTTCGACAGCAAGAGGCCCACCGTCAGGCATGACAAGGGGGCTGCCAGTCGGCGCCACGGCACGGTCCTGGTGCTGGCGTTACCCACCAGGGCCAACAACACCGGCACTGTGCCGACAAACGCCGGGGTCATGACCGGCCCGCCGAACATCACGCCTGCGGCGATGCACACGCCGTAGCCCAGGCACCCCAACGCCCCGAGCGCTGCGGCGAGGCATCGCTGGCCGGGCCCGAGCATGTGCAACTGTGCCCGGCATAGGATCACGCCCATGACACCCAATGTGCCGGCGATCAGAAATCGCACGGCCATCAAGTCATAGAGGCTGTAGTCGCCGGTGACGTAGGGCGTGATGAAGTTCAACGCCCAGCCCAATGTCGCAACAACCGCGAGGAGCACGCCGACGGCAATGGAGGTCTGTGCAGCGTTCATGTGGGGCATCCATTCAGGTAATGGATCCATGGTGCCCAGTCGGGTGGGTGTGCTACAAACGAGTTCTCGGCCCTGAATGTATAACCTCAGATTATGAATACGCTCGGCAAGACCCTACCGCCCCTGGCCAGTCTGTTGCCGTTTGAAGCGGCGGCACGCCTGGGCAGTTTCTCCAAGGCTGCCGATGAGCTGCACATCACCCAGGCCGCCATCAGCCGCCAGATTCGCGGGCTGGAAGACAACCTGGGCGTGAAGCTTTTCAGTCGGCGCAACCGAGCGGTGTTCCTGACCCAAGAGGGGCGGGAACTGGGCAGGGTGGTCGGCGAGGCGCTGCGCAGCATCAGTGAAAGTGCCGCCAGCCTGCGGGTGTCACCGCACAGTCATCGCGTGGTGCTGCTGTGCCAGTTGTGCGAAGCGTTTTATTGGCTGATGCCGCGCCTGTCGACGTTCCACCAGCAATACCCGCATATCGAAATCCAGGTGGTGACCTCCACCCGTCCCCTGACCGAGTTCACCCACCATTTCGACGTGGCCTTGCAAAGTACCGGGCGCGCAAGTGGCGCCCATCCGCTGATGTTCACCGCAGCTGACGAAGTGTTCCCGGTGTGCAGCCCCGGCTATCTGGGCACGAAACCACCGCTGTCGCTCGCGGGGTTGCAGGCGTGCACCTTGTTGCACCACAGCTCCCATCCTCCGCACTTGATGGAGTGGGACCGCTGGTTGCAGGTATTCGGCCAGGCCGTGGCCGGGGATACGCGTGGAGTTACCTTCGACAGTTACCCGCTGATGTTGCAGGCTGCGGTGGAGGGGCACGGTGTCGCCATGGGCTGGCGTCGTACCGCGACCAAGTTGATTGAAACGGGGGCGCTGGTCAGGCCCTGTACCGAGAGCGTGCATTTGCCGGAGGCCATTTCGGTGTATAGGCAGCAGGGAGGAGGCAGTCGAGCCGAGATCACGGCATTGCTCGACTGGCTGGAGGTGCAATTGCAGGGTGAAGGCTGACAGGGGCGCCATCGCCCCTGTCATGTGCCGCTATGGGTTGCGTGTCACCCGCCACACGGTATTGGCCAGGTCATCGGCGATGATCAGCGCGCCTTTCGGGTCCACCGTCACACCCACCGGGCGCCCACGGGTCTTGCCGTCGTCACCGCGAAAACCGCTGGCGAAATCAATCGGCTCACCGGATGGCTTGCCATTGCTGAACGGCACGAAAATCACCTTGTAGCCCACAGGATTGTCGCGGTTCCAGCTGCCGTGCTCGCCGACGAATACGCCGTCGGCAAATTGCTCGCCCATGGCCGGGATGGAGAAATCCACGCCGAGTGCGGCCACGTGGGAACCGAGGCTGTAATCCGGCTTGATCGCGGCGGCGACTTTGGCCGGGTTCTGCGGTTGCGCGCGTGGGTCGACGTTCTGGCCCCAATAGCTGTAGGGCCAGCCGTAAAACGCGCCTTCTTTCACCGAGGTCAGGTAGTCGGGCACCAGGTCGGGGCCGAGTTCGTCGCGTTCGTTGACCACCGTCCACAGTTGCCCGGAGTCGGGTTGAATGGTCAGCGCCGTGGGGTTGCGCAGGCCGGTGGCGTAAGGTTTGTGCGCGCCGGTCGCTGCATCGATCTGCCAGACCATCGCGCGGTCGATTTCCACTTCCATGCCACGTTCGGTGACGTTGCTGTTGGAACCGATCCCCACGTAGAGCTGGCGCCCATCGGCACTCACCGCCAGGGATTTGGTCCAGTGATGGTTAATCTGCGCCGGCAGGTCGGTGACTTTGACCGGCGCGCCGCTGGCCTTGGTCTGGCCATCGGTGTAGTCGAAACGCACCAGCGCATCCTGGTTGGCCACGTAGAGCTTGCCGTCGGCAAACGCCAGGCCGTAAGGCGCGTTGAGGTTGTCGGCGAACACCGTCTTCAACTCGTAGGTGCCGTCACCGTCGGCATCACGCAGCAGTGTCAGGCGGTTGCCGCCCTTGACCTTGGTGTTGCCTTCGGCCTTGATCAGGCTGGCGATCACATCCTTGGGCTTGAGCTTGGCTGCGCTGCCGCCACGGCCTTCGGCGATGAGGATGTCGCCGTTGGGCAGCACCAGGGTCTGGCGCGGGATGGCGAGGTCGGTGGCGATGGCCGTGACGCTGTAGCCTTCGGGCACCTTGGGTTTCTGATCGCCCCACGGGGTGGGCTCGGCGATCTTCATGCTCGGCAACAGGCTGCTTTGCTGCTCCGGCAACTTGGGGTCGGGGCCGCGGGCCTGGGTCTTGTCACCTTCGCCGCCGCAGGCACTCAGCAACAGCGCGGCGCTCAATACGCTCAGTGTGTGGGACGTTTTCATTTGGCACCTCCTGAGCGCAGGCCGGTCCAGGTGGCCGCCAGTGTCAGCAGCAAGACGATGGCCGACATGATCAGCCCTGCAGGCATTGAGGCGTAGGCATCCTTGGCATGTTGAAAGGCATTGACCAGCCCTAATACCCAGGTGGCTAACAGCAGCAGGACATACCGCGTGGGTTGCCCCGCCTTGCGCTCGGCGCGAAGCAGGTTGACCAGCGCAAACAGGAACGCGAGCCCACAGAACACCAGAGCACCGGCAATCAACCAGGACGCAAAGTTGGCCCATTGAATCTGGTAGGTCTGGGTGTAGGCAATGTCGCTGAGCAAGGCACCAAGAAACAGCGGCACGGTGCCGGCCAGCAAGGTCGCATGCAGCGGCCCCGGCGTGTATCGGTAGGCGGGAAGGGTTGTCATGGTAAGGCGGCTCCTTGTTGTACAACGCCCCTGGTCGGGGCTGCGCATAGGAAATGAACGCCTTACGTGTCAGATAGTTCAGCATAATTCGTGTCGAAATATTAAGCGTCAGCCGGAAAGCTGGCATGCTCAACGCCTGACATAAGGAGCCGTCCCCATGCCAACCCTGCACCTGCTGTGCGGCAAGATCGCCTCGGGCAAGTCAACGCTGGCCAAGACCCTGGTGGCCGAACACGCAGCCATCCTGCTCAGCGAAGACACCTGGCTCGCGCGGCTGTACCCCGGTGAAATCCTCTCGATCGCCGACTACCTGCGCTGTGCCCAGCGGATTCGCGGGGTGCTGGGGCCGCTGGTGGTTAACCTGCTTGAATCCGGCGTCAACGTGGTGCTGGATTTTCCGGCCAACACCCTGGCCAATCGCGAATGGCTGCTGGGGTTGGCGCAGGCCGCCGAGGTGCCGCACCGCCTGCATTACCTCGAACGGGACGACGCCACCTGCCGCGCAAGGCTGCATGCGCGCAATGCCCGGGGCGACCACGATTTTGCGGCGACGGACGCCGAGTTTGATCTAATCACAAGGCATTTCTGCGTGCCGAGTGAGGCGGAAGGGCTGGTGATCGAGGTGCATCGCGCATGAATACGTCCTCTACGGGCATCGACGCTGAAGACTTTATCCTCACCGTCGCCGCCCCCCGTGCGGCGAGATTCATCAGGACTTGAAGCGCCCCACCAGGCCATTCAACTCGTCCGACAGATTCGACAGGCGCCCCGAATCGTCCTGCGCCGAGTTGGCCAGGCTTTCCACCAGCCGCGCTTCGTCGTAGATCTGCTGGATATGCCGGTTGATCTCTTCGGCCACGCTGTGTTGTTCCTCGGCGGCGGCGGAGATTTGCAGGTTCTGGTCGCGGATCTCGTTGACCGACAGCTGGATGCCTTCAAAGCTGTCGCGCGCGCTTTCGATGGACGACACACTGGCCCGTGACAGGTCGAGGCAACTGCCCATTTTTTGCGTGACTTCCTGGGTCTTGTTTTCCAGGGTGCCGAGCAGGTGCTCGATCTCGCCGGTGGAGTCGGAGGTGCGTTTGGCCAACGCGCGCACCTCGTCGGCGACCACGGCAAAACCACGGCCCTGGTCGCCGGCACGGGCGGCCTCGATGGCGGCGTTGAGTGCCAGCAGGTTGGTCTGTTCGGCAATCGCGCGGATGGTGCCGATAATCTGGTTGATGCTGCGGCTGCCGGCCTCCAGCTCAACCATGGCGTCGGACGACTCGGTCAAGCGGCGGCCCAGGCGGTTGACGTTATCGGTGGTGACTTCGATCTGTTGTTTGCCCTCGGCCACGCGGCGATGGCCGTTCTCCGCCGACTCTGCCGCGCTGCTGCAGGAGCGCGCGACTTCGTTGGCGGTGGCGACCATTTCGTTGAATGCGGTGGACACCAGTTCCACCGCCTCGCGCTGGCGCCCGGCGGCTTCGTTCATGTTGTGCGCCACTTCGCTGTTGACCTTGGAGGCGTTGTGCAAATTGGCCGAGGCCGCGCCGATGTGCTGGATCAATTGGCGGATGGCGGCGAGGAACTTGTTGAACCAGCCGGCGAGTTCGGCGGTTTCATCCTTGCCCTGCACCTGCAGTGCGTGGCGCAGGTCGCCTTCACCCTCGGCAATCGACTGCAAACCGCTGCTGACCTGGCCGATAGGCTTGACGATCACTTTGGAAAACGCCGCGGCGAGCACGCCGAAGATCAGCACCAGCACGCCGACGATGATGGCGGTGAGGTAGGTCATGCGCGTGGCTTCGGCCATGACTTCGCGGTGTTCGATCAGGCCGATATAGCGCCAGCCCAGGCCGGGGGAGGTCCACACGTTGGCCATGTAGCGCACGCCGTTGATTTCCACTTCGGTAGAACCTTGGGAGGTCTCGGCCAAGTGTGCATAGGCGGCACCCAGGTCCTTGAGCGGCTTGAAGCTGTGGGCGGCGTCGCGCGGGTCGACCAGCACCACGCCGTCTTCGATCAGCATTACGTAGCCGCTTTCGCCGAGCTTGATGCTCTTGACCAGTTCGGTGAGGTTCTTCAGCGACACGCTGACCACGAACACGCCCTTGGCTTTGCCGGCGCTATCCAGCAACGCCCGGGCAGTGCCCACCAGCGCCACATCGTCTTTGTCGTAGTAGTAAGCCGGCGTGCGCACGGTCTTGCCGGGGCTGGCCATCGCGGCCTTGTACCAGGGGCGTGTGCGTGGGTCGTACTTGGCCAGTTGCGGATCATCCGGCCATTTGACGTAGGTACCGTCTTCCAGGCCGATGGACAGGATGGCGGCGGCCGGGTGCGTGGCGCCAAAGCGCGCAAAGCGGTTGATCACGTCTTGCGCCGCCGCCGGCATCGGCTGGCTGGGCGCGTCGGCGGGCTGGTAGTTCTTCAGCGTGTCCACGGAGGTGTATACAGGATCGGTCGCCATTTGATCGACGTTCTGCAGCGTGCCGTCGAAGAACTGGCGAATATTGCCATCGATCTGGCGGATTTCCCGGGTGCTGCCGTCGATAAACTGATCCACCGCCTGGGTCCGTGTGTTCATCACGGAGATCACGGCCACCAGGCTTACCGGAATAAACGCTACAGAGACAAATGCCAGCACCAGCTTATTTTTTATTTTCATCGAGACGACCATCAGCGCAGAGGGTGGTCAAATCGTCGGCTCAGGAAAAACAGCGCGGCGATTTGCTATCACCGCTGTTTCGGCCCCATGCTGGTAAATCTTTAGGGTTTTTTGTACACAATACAAAGTGCTTATTGTTCTGTATCCAATCAGTAGACATCACGCAGGTAACGCTTCTGTTCGCTCAACTGGCGCCAGTACTCCATCGCGCCCTCAACGCCAAGCCCGCCGTGGGTTTGCGCGACCTGGCGCAACGCCTGGTCGACGTCCTTGGCCATGTGGCTGGCATCCCCGCAGATATACAGCTGCGCGCCGTCCTGCAGCCAGCGCCACAGCTCGGCACCTTGTTCGCGGATGCGGTCCTGTACGTAGATCTTTTGCGCCTGGTCGCGGGAGAACGCCAGGCTCAGGTGGGTGAGCAGGCCGTCGCGCTGCATGCCTTGCAGTTCATCCTGGTAGTAGAAGTCGCTGGCCGCGTGCTGCTCGCCAAAGAACAGCCAGTTGCGGCCCTGATGCCCCAGAGCCCGACGTTCCTGCAAAAACGCGCGGAACGGCGCCACACCGGTGCCGGGGCCGATCATGATCATCGGCACAGCGCCGTCGGCCGGTGTGCGGAAGTGTTTGGATGGCTGCACGAACAACGGCACCTCACTGTCTGCGGCGCGGTCGGCGAGGAAGGTCGAGGACACGCCCTTGCGCTTGCCATAGCGCACGGCAGCCACGGTGAGGTGCACTTCCTGCGGGTAGGCTTTGGCGCTGGAGGCGATTGAATACAAACGTGGTTGCAGGCGCTTGAGGGTGCCGAGCAGTTCGTCCGCCGAGCAATCGATGGGGTACTCGTGCAGCACATCCACCAGTTGCCGGCCCCACAGCCAATCCTGCAGTTGGGCCTTGTGCTCAGGGCTCAGCAGGCGTTTAAGGCCTGGGTTGGCACTGCGCTCGGCGATAAAGGCCAAGGTGTCGCTGCTGGGCCGGGCGATTTCGAAACGCTGGGTCAATGCCTGGTGCAGCGGTACATCGCCGAAGGTGTCGATGTTCACGCAGGCACTGGCATCCAGGCGCGTCAGGTCGAGCAGTTCGCTGACCAGTTCCGGGCAGTTGCGCGGCATCACTCCCAGGGCATCACCGGCTTCATAGCTCAGCCCGGAGTCGGTCAGGTCCAGGGCGAACTGGCGGGTTTCCTTGTGGGTGCTCTGCGGGTTCAGGTGCCGGTTGAGCAGCAGCCGTGAGCCATGCAGCTTGGTTTTGCCCGCCGGGGTGGCGGGTGGGGCGAGCGTCGCGGGCTTGGCCGGGTTGAGGGTCTGTTGCAGCTGTGCCAGCCAGGCATAGGCGCGCTCTTCGAATTCGGTGTCGCAATCCACGCGCTCCAGCAGGCGGGTCGCGCCCAGCTCCAGCAGGCGCTGGTCAAGGCGTTTGCCGTGTTTGCAGAACTGGTCGTAATTCGGATCGCCCAGGGCCAGTACCGCAAAGCGCAGCGACTCCAGGCGGATCTCGGCGGTACTGAGGCTGTGCCAGAAACCTTCGCCATTGTCGGGCGGGTCGCCGTCGCCGAAGGTGCTGCTGATCAGCGCCAGGTTTTGCGTGCTCAGCAGTTTGCTGGGCGGGAAGTCCGCCATGGCGCTGAGTTCCACGCTGATACCTGCGTCGCGCAGGCGCTTGGCGAATCGCTCGGCCAGGGCTTCAGCGTTACCGGTCTGTGAGGCCCATAACAGGGTGACGGTGGGGGAAGGCGGTGCTGCGACGGCGCTGGCTTCTGCGCGGCTGAACAGCCCGCCGAGCAAACCGTCCAGCCACAGTCGGGTGTCCTTGGCCAGCGGCGCATTGCTTGGCATCACCGGTACACCGGCGGCCTGGCGCCTGGCGTCGGAGCGCAGACCGCTGAGGAAACCTGCGAGGTAAGTACGCTCGCTGTCGCTCAGTGGCGGCGCTGGCACGTTACGGAGGCCGGCGATATCGGCGAAGGCGTCGAGGCGCGACATGGCGAGGTCCTCTGCTAAGGGGGAAAGGTCATTCGTGGCCGGTCTATCGAGAAACTGGTGATCGATCAACTCGACCCGGGCCAGGGCCACGGCACAGAACTTGAACTCGGGTTGCAGGGAAATCGGATCGACCGCGTCGTTGGTCACCGCGTTGATCGCCAGGTTTTCGCCAAATACATCATTCCAGTGGAAAGGCGCAAAACAGTTGCCCGGGCGCACGCGGTCGGTGACCACCGCAGGCAGTACGGCACGCCCGCGTTGGGAGCGCACCTCCACGCGGTCCTTGTCCTTGATGCCCAGGCTGGCGGCGTCTTCGGGGTGCAGTTCGACGAAGGGGCCGGGGTTGAGTTTGTTCAGCGTGGCGACCTTGCCGGTCTTGGTCAGGGTGTGCCACTGGTGCTGCAAACGGCCGGTGTTGAGCACGAAAGGGAAGGCTGCGTCGGGCATCTCTGCCGGCGGCCTATGCGGGCGTGCCAGGAACTGGCCCTTGCCGTTTTCGGTGGCGAATCTGAGCGTGCCTGTATCCAGGTAGCGGATCGGGTTGCGGTCCGCGCCCGCGTCTGAAGAGCAGGGCCATTGCAGCGGTTGCTCGCGCAGCCGTTCATGGCTGGCGCCGCGAATGTCATAGCCGGTCTTGGGGTTCCAGGCGCGCTTGATCTCGTCGAAGACCTCGGCGGCGCTGGCATAGGTGAAGGCTTCGGCAAAGCCCATCTCGCAGGCCACCCTGGCGATGATTTGCCAGTCGGGCAAGGTCTCGCCCGGTGGTTCGACGGCTTTTTGCATCAGGGTCAGGTTGCGTTCGGAGTTGATCATCACCCCTTCGGCCTCGGCCCACAGCGCGCCGGGCAGCAGAATGTCGGCGTAGCGGTTGGTCTCGGTGTCGAGGAAGGCATCCTGGGTGATCACCAGTTCGGCGGCTTGCAGGCCTTCGATGACCTTGCGGCGATTGGGCGCGCTGGCCACCGGGTTGGTGCAGATGATCCAGCAGGCCTTGATCTGCCCGGCACTCATCTGCTCGAACAGCGCCACGGTGCCGCTGCCAACCTGGCGCGGCAGGCTGCCTGCGGGGATCTGCCAGAGGTCTTCGATAAATGCGCGGTCGGCCTCCACCAGCACCGAGCGTTGCCCCGGCAGGCCAGGGCCCATGTAGCCCATCTCACGGCCGCCCATGGCATTGGGTTGGCCGGTGAGGGAAAACGGCCCGCTGCCGGGGCGGCAGATGGCGCCGGTGGCCAGGTGCAGGTTGCACAGGGCGTTGGTGTTCCAGGTGCCGTGGGTGCTTTGGTTGAGGCCCATGGTCCAGCAGCTCATCCACTCGGCGGCTTGGCCGATCCAGTCGGCGGCCTGGCGGATATCCGCTTCGGCCAGGCCGGTGATGTCGGCGACCGTGTGCGGCGGGTAGTCCTCGAGGAAGCCGGGCATGGCCTCCCAGCCCTCGGTGAACGCGGCAATAAAGGCCGGGTCGGTGTGGCCGTTCTTGACCAGCAGGTGCAACAGGCCATTGAGCAGGGCGAGGTCGGTGCCGGGTTTGATCGGCAGGTACAGGCCGGCCTTGTCCGCCGTGGCGCTGCGCCGTGGGTCGACCACGATCAGCTTCGCCCCGGCCTTGACCCGGTCCATCATGCGCAGGAACAGGATCGGGTGACAGTCGGCCATATTGGCGCCGATCACGAAGAACAGGTCGGCGCGGTCGAAGTCTTCATAGGAGCCCGGCGGCCCGTCGGAACCGAGGGACAGCTTGTAGCCGCTGCCGGCGCTGGCCATGCACAGCCGCGAGTTGGACTCGACGTTGTTGGTGCGCACAAAGCCTTTGGCCAATTTGTTGATCAGGTACTGGGCTTCCAGGGACATTTGCCCGGACACATAAAAGGACAAGGCATCCGGCCCGTGGCTGTCGAGGATGCCGCGCAGGCGCCCGGCGGTTTCGCTGATGGCGGTGTCCATGGCGATGCGCACCGGGTCGTGGTCACGCTTCTCGCGCAGGTAGGCGTTCTCCATCCGCCCGGACTCGGCGATGGCCTGCCCGCAGGTGGTGCCTTTGGTGCACAGGCGGCCGAAGTTGGTGGGGTGGGCCTTGTCGCCGATGACCTTGACCACCTTATTATTTTCCACCTGCATGACGATGCCGCAGCCCACACCACAATAGGGACACACACTGCGTACGCTTTGGTTTGCCATCCGTAACCCTCGAAACTTTTTCTGCCCGCCAACAAAAAAGCGCCCTGCAACCCTCCGTTGGAAACGGGGATTGCACGGCGCCTTTGTCGTGAATGGGCAATCAGCGTTGACTGCTCTGTGTGTGTTCCTAGCAAGTCACGCGCCAATTTCTTAAGCACAGGTTAATTGTGGCGAGCGGGCTTGCCCCGCGTTGGGCTGCGCAGCAGCCCCAAACCCAGGCACCTCAGTCCTTACAGGAAGCAAGCAGTGGCAGTAATGGGGCGGCTTCGCCACCCAACGCGGGGCAAGCCCGCTCGCCACAACAGTCCCCCTCACCATAGAAGCATTTGTGATCCTTTGAACGTGCGCTTTTTTGAAGCAAGGCGCACCAGTTGGAGGCGAAATTGGGTGTGCTTTGTGCAGTTGATTGCCTGTCGCCGCCGTGAGTGCTCGCTTGCGGCCAATTGGCACAGACCCTGCAAGCTCCCCCTCAACCCACCTCGGTCAACGACGATCGACAACAGGGGCATAAAGCGGTAGATCCGGCGCAGTCGCCGATCCGATCCCGCATAAGAACAGGCAAAGACGCCTGGAACCGTAAGGTTTCAGGCGTTTTTTTTTGCTTTTTAAACCGTGATGAACGTTGTCGGGTGCTTGATATGAACAAACAGATGAAAACCCTGATCGTCGTCGGCAATGGCATGGTCGGCCACCATTGCGTGGAGCAACTGATCGAACGCGGCGCGTTGGATCACTACCGGCTGCACGTGTTCAGCGAAGAGCCGATGCGTGCCTATGACCGCGTGCATCTGTCCGAGTATTTCACCGGCCGCGATGCCGAGTCGCTGGCACTGTCCGACGCCTCGCTGTACCAGGTCCCGGGCGTCACCTTGCACCTGGGGGTGCCGGTGCTGGAGATTGACCGCGAGCGCCGTGAGGTGATTACCGCCCAGGGCTGCGTGGCGTATGACAAGTTGGTACTCGCCACCGGCTCTTATCCGTTCGTGCCGCCGATCGAGGGCGCTGAAGGCGACTCACGGCTGGTGTATCGCACCCTCGAAGACCTCGACGCCATTCGCACCGCTGCCGCCAATGCGCGCCGTGGTGTGGTGGTGGGCGGTGGCCTGCTCGGCCTGGAAGCCGCCAACGCCCTGAAAAGCCTGGGCCTGGAAGCCCACGTGGTGGAGTTCGCGCCGCGCTTGATGCCGGTACAGCTGGATGATTTTGGCGGTCTGGCGCTCAAGGCCCAGATCGAGCGGCTGGGCGTCGGTGTGCATCTGTCCCGCGCCACTCAATCGATCAGTGCCGGCGAGCAGTACCGCTACCGAATGAACTTTGCCAATGACGAATTCCTTGAAACGGACCTGATCGTGTTCTCCGCCGGTATCCGCGCCCAGGATGCCCTGGCCCGCCAGGCCGGCCTGGACATTGGCCCGCGCGGCGGCGTGGTGATCAACGACGAGTGCTTGAGCTGCGACCCGCATATCTACGCGATTGGCGAATGTGCCTCCTGGAACGGCAGCCTGTTCGGCCTGGTTGCGCCGGGTTACCAGATGGCTCGTGGCGTCGCCGCGTTGTTGTGCGAGCACACCGCTGAGCCGTTTGTCGGCGCCGACATGTCCACCAAGCTCAAGTTGCTGGGCGTGGACGTGGGCTCCATCGGCGACGCCCACGCCCATACACCGGGTGCGCGCAGCTACCAGTTCATCGACGAGGCGAGCGCCAGCTATCGGCGCCTGGTGGTGGATGCGAGCGGCAAACACGTGATCGGCGCGGTGCTGGTCGGCGACAACAGCTACTACGACACCTTGCTGCAATACATGCAGAACAGCATCGCGCTGCCGGCCGAACCGGCCAGCCTGATCCTGCCATCGTCCAGCGGCGCACCGACCCTCGGCCCAGGCGCCTTGCCGGAATCGGCCACGGTGTGCTCGTGCCACAACGTCAACAAGGGTGCGATCTGCTCGGCCATCGACGCCGGTTGCAGCGACCTCGGCCTGCTCAAATCGCAGACCAAGGCCTGCACCGGTTGCGGTGGCTGCGCCGGGTTGCTCAAGCAGGTGTTCGAGCACGAGCTGATTGCCCGTGGCGTCAGCGTCGACAAGAGCCTGTGCGAACACTTCGCCTATACCCGCCAGGAGTTGTATGCCCTGGTGCGTGTGGAAGGGGTGCTCACGTTTGAAGAACTGCTGGCCAAGCATGGCCGCGGCCACACCGGCTGCGATGTGTGCAAACCGGCGGTGGGGTCGATCCTGGCCTCGTGCTGGAACCAGCCGATCATGGACGCGTCCCTGGTGCCGTTGCAGGACACCAACGATACCTTCATGGCCAACATGCAGAAGAACGGCACCTACTCGGTGGTGCCGCGTATTCCGGGCGGCGAGATCACTGCCGACAAACTGATCGTGATTGGCGAAGTGGCGAAGAAGTACGACCTCTACACCAAGATCACCGGCGGCCAGCGTATTGACCTGTTCGGTGCGCAACTGCACGAGCTGCCGGACATCTGGGCCGAGCTGATCGCGGCCGGGTTTGAAACCGGCCACGCCTACGGCAAGTCCACGCGCACGGTGAAGTCCTGCGTGGGCAGCACCTGGTGCCGCTACGGTGTGCAGGACAGCGTGAAAATGGCGCTGCTGATCGAGGACCGCTACAAGGGCCTGCGTTCGCCACACAAGCTCAAGTTCGCGGTGTCCGGCTGCACCCGCGAATGCGCCGAGGCGCAGAGCAAGGACGTGGGCGTGATCGCCACCGAGAAGGGCTGGAATCTCTACATCGCCGGCAACGGCGGCATGCGCCCACGCCACGCCGAACTGTTCGCCACCGACCTGGATGACGCCACGCTGATCCAGTACATCGACCGCTTCCTGATGTTCTACATCCGCACCGCCGACAAGTTGCAACGCACCTCGGTCTGGCGCGAAAGCCTGGAAGGCGGCCTGGATTTCCTCAAGGACGTGATCCTGCACGACAGCCTGGGCCTGGGCGCCGAGCTTGAAGCGCAGATGCAACTGGTGGTCGACCGCTATGAATGCGAGTGGGCCAACGCGCTGAAAGATCCGGAAAAACTCAAGCGCTTCCGCACCTTCGTCAACGACAAACGCCCCGACCCGGACATCCACTTTGTCCAGGAACGCGGCCAGCGTCGGCCGATCATGGCCGCCGAACTCAACCTGATTCCCGTCACCGAGGAGCTTGCCTGATGAGCCAGTCCAACACGCAGCGCAACCTTGCTACCTGGAAAAGCGTGTGCAACGAGACCGACCTGGTGAGTAATTCCGGCGTGGTGGTGTGGCTGGACGGCGCCCAAGTCGCGCTGTTCTACCTGCCCGGCGCCCAGGACCAGACGCTGTACGCCATCGACAACCACGACCCGGAATCCGGTGCGAATGTGATTGGTCGTGGGCTGGTCGGCAGCATCAAGGGCGACCTGGTGGTGGCTGCACCGATCTACAAGCAGCATTACCGTTTGCACGACGGCCAGTGCCTGGAGGTACCGCACCAGCGTTTGCGGGTGTGGCCGGTGCGGTTGAATGCTGGAATGGTGGAAATAGGTCTGGGCTGACACGCCTCGGTCTGAATGTGGGAGGGGGCTTGCTCCCGATGACGGTGGATCAGCTAAATAAATCAGTTGACTGACACTCCGCTATCGGGAGCAAGCCCCCTCCCACAGTTGAGCTGTTTACATCCGGCAGATTTCGGTCGCATGGGCGACTGCCAAAAGTCGCGTGGTTGAAGTAGGCGTGGGCTGACACGCCTCGGTCTGAATGTGGGAGGGGGCTTGCTCCCGATGACGGTGGATCAGCTAATAAATCTGTTGACTGAAACTCCGCTATCGGGAGCAAGCCCCCTCCCACAGTTGAGCTGTTTACATCCGGCAGATTTCGGTCGCATGGGCGACTGCCAAAAGTCGCGCGGTTGAAGTAGGCGTGGGCTGACACGCCTCAGTCTGAATGTGGGAGGGGGCTTGCTCCCGATGACGGTGGATCAGCTAATAAATCAGTTGACTGACACTCCGCTATCGGGAGCAAGCCCCCTTCCACAGTTGGGTCGTTTTACTGCTCTTGGCTGCAATCCCGCGGCGTGATGCCTTTTTCCTGGGCCAGGCGCAGCGCGTCGACGTTGAGAATGCCGTTGACCACGCCCAGGTTGTAATCCACGGTGCCGAAACGCTTGGGGTCGGCCAGGTTGCCCTTGCCGGCGTCCCCGCACTCGGCTAAAGCAAGGGAGCTGCCAAGACCATTGCGCAATTACTGGAAAACTACCCAAGGAATACACCCATGCGTGAACGAAAAGCAGCACGACTGCTGGTGATCAACCCCGCGCACGAGGTGCTGTTGTTCAGGTTCGTCCATAAAAACGGCGCGTTGGCCGGTAAAAATTACTGGGCCACTCCCGGCGGCGGCGTTGAAGCCGGGGAGACTTTCGAGGCGGCTGCCATCCGTGAGCTGCGCGAGGAAACCGGTATCCAGGTGCAGGCCGTTACTGCGTCCATCGCTGAGCGCCGATTTGCGCTGATGCTGCCCAGCGGTGAAACGGTGTCGGCCGTCGAGCACTACTTTGTGGTCCGCGCCGCCAGCAGCGAACTGTCCAAGGCCGAATGGACGCTGGAAGAGACCCAGGTAATGGCGGACCATCATTGGTGGTCGGCTCAGGCGTTGCGCGCCACCGAGGAAACGGTGTGGCCCGAAGCGCTGGTTGAAATGCTGGCGCAGGCAGGCGTGTTCAGCGCAGAGCGCTGAGAATTCCAGCCGTCTCGACCACCCTGGCGTAGTCCATTGCCAGGTTGCTCAGTGACAGCGCGTGCACGTCCTCGGCCGGCCACAGGCGCCCGGACAAATCGGTTTGATCGAAGGTGTAGCAGGCGTCGGCGGCGATGATCACGTCAAAGCCAAGATTGCCGCCTGTGCGCGTCGTTGCTTCGACGGAGTTGTTGGTGATCACCCCGGCGATCACCAGTTGCTTGATCGAACGCGCATGCAGCCAGCGTTCCAGCCCCGTGGCGGTGAAGGCACAAGGTACGTTCTTTTCCACTACGTGTTCGTGGGCCAGCGGTTGCAGCGCAGGCTGAAATTCGCAGCCCGGCTGGCCCGGCCAGAATACCGAGCCGGGGGTACGGGAGATGTGCCTGACGTGTACCACAGGCCGCCCCGACTGCCGCCAGGCGTCGAGCAACTGCTGCAACTGCTGCTCGGCCTGCGGATTATTGCGGCGCCCGAGCTTCGGATCATTCATGCCCTGCTGCATGTCGATGATCACCAGTGCAGCGTTGGTGGCTAACGGTTCCATGGCACATCCTTTGGCTCGTGAGGCACAAAACATAGCAGTCATTGAGTGCGCCTAAACAGCGATTTGTTCGAAGCCTTCGCCATTTGCCTTTACACTGCCGCCCCCGAATTTCAGCAAGGATGCGTTGGATGCGTACGCGACTCAGCGGTGTACTCCTGTCCCTGGCCCTGGCCGCTCCCGTCATGGCCGAGCCCCGTTCGTTCTCGGTCAATGACCCCAGCGGTCACTACCTGGTCGAGGTGTTGTTCCCGGAGTTGCCGCAGGACTTGCAGCACCTGGCGCCGGCGCTCATCACCCTGCGCGATAAAAGCTCACTCGAAATCCTTCAGCAATTGCAGACCCCGGATGCCCATGTGCCGTTGGACCAGCAAGGTAAAACCGTGGACTGGCGCCTGATGGGGGAGAACGGCGTGGTGTACTTCGCCGATATCAACCAGGATGGCCGCCAGGACCTGGCGATCCGCAATGGCAACGGCGCGGATAAAGACTTTCAGTCGAGTTACGACGTGTATCTGCAAGACCCGCAGAAGCCCCACTGGGTGTTGAATGGTCCCTTGACCGAGCTGGCCAACGAGACCTCCGGCGGGATGTTTTCGATCAATCCCAAGGACGGCACTATCCATTCGCAGACCGACCGTGGTTGCTGCTGGACCCGCGCCAGCCGCTATCAGATGCGCGACGGTGAACTGGTAAAACTCAGCTCGTACACCCAGGCAGAAGTGCCCGCGACCGACGATGACGCCAACAACAGCATGCCCAGCGGCTACATGCTGCGCACCACCGGCGAGTGGAAGGACGGTCAATGGCTGGAAACGCCAAGGCTGGAAGGGCCGGTAAACGAAGACCCCGAGTTCCTGGCCGGCACGCTCAACGGCAAGATCCCGGTACAACTCTGGTACCAGCAACAGGGCGCGGTGCTGATCGGTGAGTTGCGCTACACCAAAAGCGGCAGCGGCAAGCCGATCAAGCTGGTGGGCAATCAGGGTGAATACGGCGACCAGTCGTTTATCTACCTGCACGAATATGCCGATGACGGCCGTCAAACCGGCATCTGGCGCATCACGCGGGAAACCGTCGAACCCTATGCCTACGCGGGCACCTGGGTCAGCGGCGCCAAGGGCGACCAGCCTGAACTGCAGATTCAACTGCACAGGCAGGACCGGGAGCCTGAGTACGACAAACTCGGCGACGTGGCCCGTGACCAGCGCGATGGCCATTACCAGATGCGCGACGACTTTCTCGGCCGCGACGGTGACCTCGACCTGAAAATCCTTCCCGACCGCGATGCCCAGGGCCGGGAGGTGGCGGAACTTAGCGTGACGCTCAAAGACACCGGCACCGACAAGATCATCATCACTACGCACCAACGCGTGCCGATGGAAACCGCAAACCTGATCATCGTGCGCACACCCCAGGCGCCGCCTCGGGCCGGGCCGTATCACATCCAACTGGTGAAGGGCTTTGCCGTGATCGAGCACAACTCGGCGCCGGACAGCCAGGACTATCTGACCGGGCTTTATCGTAAGCAGCCCTGAGGCTTGGGAGCAGTGCTGCCTGAGTGTTGTTCCTGGCTCAGGCGGTTAAGCAAATCGGGTATCTTTAGCCGTTTCAGCCGCCGGCCTGCCTCAGGCCCTGCGCACAATTGATTGATCAGGGAAACATGCAATGGCACTCAGGGTGATGGTGATCGGCGGCTACGGCAACTTTGGCAGCATCATTTGCCGGCACCTGGCGGGCGCGCCGGGCATTGAACTGGTGGTCTCGGGCCGCCACCCACAGAAGTTGCAGGGCAAAGTCGATGCGTTGAAAACGTCCTCCGGCCGCTTGTGCGAAAGCTGGTGCGGCGATGCCATGGCGGCCGGGTTCGCTGGCGTCTTGCAGTCGATGGACATCCAGTTGGTGATCCACACCGGCGGCCCGTTCCAGGGGCAATCCTATGCCGTCGCCCAGCACTGCATCGACGCGGGCGTGAACTACTGCGACCTGTCGGACTGCCGGACCTTCGTCAATGGCGTCGGCGTGCTGGATGCGAAAGCCCGGCAGGCGGGCGTGGCCGTCCTCAGCGGTTGCAGCTCTGTGCCGACGTTGTCGTCCGCCATCATCGACCGGTACCGCTATCGCTTTATGCGCATCGACACCATCGAGCATGGCATTTCCTCTTCGGCGAAGATGCCGGGGCTGTCGACCATCGAAGGTGTGCTTGCCTACGCGGGCAAACCGATCAAGCAACTCAAGCAGGGCCAAGTGCACGAAGTGCTGGGCTGGCAGGACCTGACCCTGCGCAGGATGCCCCAGCTCGGCACGCGGGTGCTGGCCAATGTGGACGTGCCTGACATGGATATATTCGCTGGCCGTTATGGCGCCCATACCCTGCGCTTCAAGGCCGGTGCGGGGCTCAAGCTGGGCGGTGTCGCCAATTATCTGCTGGCGCAAGCGCTACGCATGGGTATCGTGCGCGACCACCTTGCATGGGCCGCCAGACTGCATCGCCTGGGCACCTGGTTCGAACGATTGGGTGATGGCAAAAGCGCGATGTACATCGATGTGCAAGGCCTTGGCATGCACGGTCAGCCGCTGTCCCTGGCGGTGCAACTCACGGCCCTGGAAGACAAGGGCCCGGAAATCCCCAGCTGCGCAGCCGTCGCCCTTGCCACCAAAATGGCCCACGGTTACGTGCCCGAACCCGGTGCCCGCCCGTGCGTAGGCGAAATCAGCGTCGACGAATACATGGCCGCCATCAACGAACCGACGAAGCTGAGCCTGATGGTGCGCTTCTCTGACGGGCAGGCCTGACGGATGCTCTACCTATGCCTGAAGTACCTGCACATCATCGCGGCGATTTTCCTGTTCGGCTTCGGCATGGGCTCGTACCTCTACCTGATCGCCGCCAGTCGCACGGCCAACCCGCAAGTGATCGCCCATGTGGCGCGCATGGTCGTACGGTTTGATACCTGGATTACCACGCCGGCGGGCGTTATTCAGATCATCACGGGCTTGCTGCTGATCCAGCTTGCC
This sequence comes from Pseudomonas sp. BIGb0381, assembly GCF_024809815.1. Classification (NCBI taxonomy): domain Bacteria; kingdom Pseudomonadati; phylum Pseudomonadota; class Gammaproteobacteria; order Pseudomonadales; family Pseudomonadaceae; genus Pseudomonas; species Pseudomonas sp. BIGb0381. Next base: position 546,656 of record NZ_JANUEN010000002.1, on the reverse strand, counting down.
GGGCTGTCTGTGACCACTGAATGGGTACTGACCGCGTTGATCATCTTCCTCTGCGTGGGCTCGCTGTGGCTGCCGGTGCTGGTACTGCAGAAGCGCTTGCAGCAGATGGCCTCTCGGGCGGTCGAGACCGACACGGTGCTGGATGATGGATACCGTGGTGTGTACCGGCAATGGTTCTGGCTGGGCGTCTTTGGGTTCTTGGGGATGTTTGTGATCGTGATGATCATGGTGACGAAGATGACGCCGTGGCAGTTGGTTGGGCTGTTTGTGGGGGGCTGAGTGCCCGCTCAAGACTTGGCATCCCAAGCCGGTGCAACGATGCATACCGCTTTGTTCATAACGGCCCCTTCAAAAAGCGCTGCTCATGATCCGGATCCGGCAACAGGCAAGTGTCGTATTTGCCGAAGAGCCGATAGCGATTACGCGCGATGCGATCGTAGGCCCAATCCCGCAGTACGCGCGGGATACCGCGCAACAGCCGCAAGGGACGCCAGGCGCGAGGCAGTTGCGCGATGATTTCCAACACTGCATCCGAACGCACCCAATAGTGCCTGTCGCGAATCACCGCCAGGGTGTCGAACTGATCCAGCGGCAACCCGGCCCAGGCCAGCAGTGCCTGCCCTTCGGGGGATTGCACCGCTGCCAGCCGCACGCGTCGTTGACGGTCATGGCGAATCAGGAACCTTGCCCAGCCGTTGCACAGTTTGCACACGCCGTCGAACAACACCACGGTTTCGCCGGGCTTGAGCAAGGGCGCGGGAGCAGGGCGGGTTTGGGAGGTGGGCATATGCGTGGGTCCAATCGGCCGGGGGCATCCTGGATCATACCCGCTCAGTGGCGTGTGGCGCTGTTGTTCAATTGAAGCGTGAGGACCCGATAAGCAAAGGGCATCCCGTGTAGCAGCTGACGAGCTTCAGCGAGGCTGCGTCGGCCGCTGCTACGGTTTGGATGGTGTGAGTGCTTAACGCGAGAGCAGCGGCGCCGGGCTTTTGTCCTCATCGCCCACGTCATGCAGCGAAATCCTCGACGTCTCCGGCAACGCCAGGCCACCCGCCAACGCCAGCAACGCCACGGCAATCAGGTAGAACGCCGGTGACAGGTTGCTGCCTGTGGTGCTGATCAACCACGTGGCCATCAGCGGCGCGGTACCGCCGAAGATCGTATACGCCATGTTGTAGGTGATCGCCGAGGCGGTATAGCGCGTGCGGGTCGGAAAGGTCTCCGACAGCAACGCCGCCGTGACCACCCCGCACAACACCGCGCCCACCGCCAGCAACATCACCCCGACGATAGATGCCGCGAAGGAGCCGGAACTGGCCATCAGGAACGACGGATACACCACCACCATCAACAACACGCACGCCGTCATCACCGTGACCCGACGCCCCACGCGATCCGAATACAGCCCCGCCAGCGGGCAAATCGCCGCGGCGAAGATCAGCGCGATCAGCGACACCAGCAACGCCATCGCCCGACTCAGCCCACCGGCCACTTGCAGGTACGTCGCAAAGTAGGTGGTGAACATATAAAACGACAGCGCCGTCAGTGACACAAAAGCGCCCAGGCAGCAGATCGCCGCACCATGGTTGCGCAAGGTTTCCTTGAGCGGAGAGTGGGCGACCGCGTGCTCCTGCTTCACGGCCTGGAAGGCAGGCGTCTCATCCAGCTTCCAGCGCAGGTAAAGGCCCACCAGGCCCAGCGGCGCGGCGATCAGGAACGGCAGGCGCCAGCCCCAGCTGCCCATCGCCTCGGCGGACAACGACGCTTCAAGGGCGTATGCCACCACGGCGGCGGCGGCGAAGGCGGAGAATGTCGACACCGGCACGAAGCTGCCGTACCAGGCGCGCTTGTCGCTGGGTGCATGCTCCATCAGATAGGCACAGGCACCGGCGTATTCGCCGCCGGCGGAGAAGCCCTGGGCGCAGCGGATCAGTGACAACAGAATCGGCGCCGCGACGCCGATGGCGGCGTAGGTGGGCAGCAGGCCGATCAAGGTGGTGGCGCCGGCCATCAGCAGGATAGTCATGGCCAGGGTGCGTTTGCGCCCGATACGGTCGCCGAGCATGCCGAAGAAAATCCCGCCCAGGGGCCGGAAGGCAAATGCCACGGCGAATACCGCGAAGGTTTTGAGCAAGGCCGCGCTGGCGTCGCCACTGGGGAAGAATTGTTGGGCGATGGTGGTGGCGAGGAAACCGTAGACGGCGAAGTCGAACCACTCGACAAAGTTACCGATGCCGGCGGCGATGATGACCTTGCGCAGGGTCTGGGGGCTTACCTGTTCGGTGGAGGGGCTCGTCATGGGGAAGGCCTCGGAAGGGGTCGGGGATGCTGGATTATCCGGGGAAGGGGGATAGGCGGCCGGGCTCAAAAGAGTCGTCCGCATAGTCAGTAGCGACTGGTTGGGAGTGGAGGAGGCAGGAATTGGGCCAGGTCAGGCGGGGATCTATCGTTACCGCGCAGACTTGCGATACGTCAGCAGCACAATCCCGGTCACCACGATGACGCCGCCGAGCATCTGCCCGGCGCTGAGCATTTGATCGAGCACGATCCAGCCCATCAGCAACGTCGCCAGCGGCTCAATGTTCATGACCGGCGCATTGCGCGGCATGTCCAGGCGCGGGACCGAAATGAACAGCACGATAAAACCGGTGCCATACAGCACCACCAACGTCGCGAGTGCCAGCCAGCCGGTACTGGTGGCCGGCAGGTTCAGGCCGCCGGGAAGGGCGCCGCTGAGGCCGGCGAGGTTGACGCTGCTGAACACGACGAAGATCGTCAGCAGGCTGCGCACTGAACCGCGAACCTGGGACAACTTATGGTCGGTGATCCATAGCGCGCAGGCGAACACGAAGGCGGCGCAGAAGGCCAGGCTGACGCCGAGCAGCCATTGCGGGCCGATATCGGCGCTGGTTGAGAGGCGGCCGGGTACGTCCAGCACAAACACCAGGCCCAGCAGGATCAAGCCCATCAGCAAGGCGGTGCGCGTCGTTGGGCGTGGGCCGCCTAATACCCAGGTGAGCAGGGCGAGCAAAATCGGGAATACGTTACCCACCAGTAGCGCGAGCGCTACCGGCACGCGGGCGACGGCGGAGTAGAGGCACAGGCTCTGGGTGGCGATAAGCAGGCCCAGCAGCACTTGCCAGCGCCATGCACCTGCCGGCAGGCGCAGGCTTTGGCGTTGCCACAGCACCAAAGCGGCCAGCACCAGCAAGGTGCCACCCGAGCGCAGCAGAATGGCCAACAGCACACCGGCGCCATCATCGAAGGCGACGCGAGCGGCGATGTGATTGCCGGCGAAGGCACAGCCCATGCAGAGCAGAATCAACACGGCAATGGGGCGGGAGAACAGGGCAGGGGTGCTTTGCAGGGAGACGGGGGCAGTCATGAAGGGCTCGGGCAGTAGGCACCATCGTCGGGGATGGGGATTTGTTTTTAGGTTGTCGTACAACTTCGTGGTGGGATTTGTAGCGTGTTTGTGTCGAAGGGGCAAGGAGGTATTTCGTTTGAGTGGTTATCGTGTGGCGAGCGGGCTTGTTGTGGCAAGCCCGCTCACCACAGTAAGCGGGATGACTATCAGAGAGGCTTGTCTGCCTTCAGCGATTGAAGCGCTCCACCAACGCGTATTGGGTGGACGCGGTATTCGTCAATTCCTTGCTCAGGTCCGTGGATTGATGGGCTTGTATCGAGGTCTGGTCGGCCAGTTCGGCGATGGTGGTGATGTTGCGGCTGATCTCCTCGGCGACGGCGCTTTGTTCTTCGGTGGCGGCGGCGATCTGGGTGGTCATCTCGGTGATATGCGACACCGCTTCGCTGATGCCCACCAGGGCCTGGTCCGCCTCAAGCACCCAGGCCACGCCTTCCTGGGCTTGGCGATGGCCGTTTTGCATGCTTTGCACCGCGTTGTTGGAGGACGCCTGGAGCTTGGTGATCAGGCCATGGATCTGGGTGGTCGATTGCGAAGTTCGCTGGGCCAGTTGGCGCACTTCGTCGGCTACCACGGCAAACCCTCGGCCTTGCTCGCCGGCCCGCGCCGCTTCAATCGCAGCGTTGAGGGCGAGCAGGTTGGTCTGGTCGGCGATGCCTTTGATCACATCCACCATACTGCCGATTTCGTCACTGTCCCTGGCCAGTTGCGCCACGGTCACGCCGGTCTCCCCGACGACGACGGACAGGCGCTCGATGGCTTCGCGGGTATCGCGCGCGACTTCGCGGCCGCGGCCGGTCAGGACATTGGCCTGCTGAGTGGCATCCGCAGTGCGCTGCACATGGCTGGCGACTTCCTGGGTGGTCGCGGCCATCTGGTTGACGGCCGCCGAGACCTGTTCGGTCTCCTGGCGCTGGCGGTCCAGGCCTCTGGCGCTGGCGCTGGCCAGCTGATCGGATTGCCCGGCCAGGGTACTCAGTTGCTCGGCGCTGTCCTGCAGGCGGGTGAGGCAGGTCTTGAGGCGTGCGGCCTGGCTGATAAACGCGGTTTCCAAGCGTGACTGCGGGCCACGTGCATCACTGTACATCTGCGCGATCAAGGCATCCGACGTCGAGGGCTCAACCCCCTCCAGCAGCCGCAAGGTACTGCTCTGGCGCCCGCGTGAGCACAACAGGCCTACCGGCAGCGCGACAGCCGCAGCCACTGCGACAGCCACCGGTGCGCTGAGAAACAACCCGGCGACACTGCCAGCAATGGCGGTTGCAACATAAGGCACGCAGCTCAAGGCCGCCGGCAGCCAGGCATCCTGGCGGGGCACGCCCGGCTGGCCTTGGCTGAGACGCCGGTAGAGGGCCTGGGCGCGGCGGATTTCATCGGCTGTGGGCTTGACCCGCACAGACTCAAAACCAACCACCCGGCTGCCGTCGAAGATTGGCGTGACATAGGCATTGACCCAATAATGATCGCCATTCTTCGAGCGATTCTTGACGATGCCCATCCACGGCAAGCCTTGCTTGAGCGCACTCCACATGTGCGCAAAAACGGCCGGCGGAACATCGGGGTGACGCACGATGTTCTGGGGGGCGCCGATCAGGTCGACGCGTTCAAAGCCGCTGATATCGACGAAGGCGTCGTTGCAATAGGTGATCATCCCTTGAACATCGGTGGCGGAGATGAGTTTTTGCGAAGGCGCGAGTGAAACCTCGCGCTGTGTAACGGGCTGATTGTTGCGCATTCCGATTACTCCCTGGTTCCAAACAGTCCATCGGCGCGAACGTGCAGAAGATTAATGCACATTGACGATTTCGTCAGCCACTGGTCAAAAGCCTGAAACTTCCCAATGAAAAACCTCATAATAGCGGCCATTTTTGTTTAGCCCGTTATTCTGGTGTGCCCCCATGGAAATCAAGGTCAACTTTCTCGACAACCTCCGGCTTGAAGCCAAGTTCGATGACTTCACGGTGATTGCCGACCAGCCTATTCGCTATAAAGGCGATGGCTCGGCACCGGGGCCGTTCGATTACTTCCTGGCTTCGTCGGCGTTGTGTGCGGCGTACTTCGTCAAGTTGTACTGCAGCACGCGCAACATCCCCACGGACAATATTCGCCTGTCGCAAAATAATATTGTCGATCCGGAAAACCGCTATAACCAGATCTTCAAGATCCAGGTGGAGTTGCCGGCTGATATTTCCGATAAAGATCGCCAGGGCATCCTGCGTTCCATCGACCGTTGCACCGTGAAAAAAGTGGTGCAGGCCGGGCCGGAGTTCGTGATCGAAGAAGTCGACAACCTCGACGCCGATGCCCAGGCCTTGTTGATGCCGAGCGCGGGCAGCGAGGCGGGCACTTATATTGCCGGCAAGGACCTGCCGCTGGAGCAGACCATCGCCAACATGTCCGGGATTCTCGCCGGCCTGGGTATGAAGATTGAGATCGCCTCGTGGCGCAATATCGTGCCGAACGTGTGGTCGCTGCATATCCGCGACGCGCATTCACCGATGTGCTTTACCAATGGCAAGGGCGCGACCAAGGAGGGCGCCCTGGCGTCGGCGTTGGGCGAGTTCATCGAGCGGCTCAACTGCAACTTCTTCTACAACGACCAGTTCTGGGGTGAGGAACTGGCCAATGCGCCGTTCGTGCATTACCCGGACGAACGCTGGTTCCAGCCGGGCCCGAATGATGAACTGCCCAGCGAAATCCTCGACGCCTACTGCCTGAAGGTCTACAACCGCGACGGCGAGCTGCGCGGCTCGCACCTGTTCGACACCAACTCCGGCAATGAAGCGCGCGGCATCGTTTCGCTGCCGTTCGTGCGCCAGTCGGATGGCGAGGTGGTGTATTTCCCGTCCAACCTGATCGAGAACCTCTACCTCAGCAACGGCATGAGCGCGGGCAACACCTTGGCCGAGGCCCAGGTGCAGTGCCTGTCGGAGATTTTCGAACGGGCGGTGAAGCGCGAAATCATCGAGGGTGAATTTGCCCTGCCGGACGTACCGGCTGACGTGCTCGCGAAGTACCCGAGCATCCTGGCCGGTATTGCAGGCCTGGAAGCCCAGGGGTTCCCGGTGCTGGTCAAGGACGCGTCCCTGGGCGGCGAGTTCCCGGTGATGTGCGTGACCTTGATGAACCCGCGCACCGGCGGCGTGTTCGCCTCGTTCGGTGCGCACCCAAGCCTGGAAGTGGCGCTGGAACGCAGCCTCACCGAACTGCTGCAGGGCCGCAGCTTCGAAGGCTTGAATGACCTGCCGCAGCCGACCTTCGAAGCCCAGGCGGTGACCGAGCCGAACAACTTCGTCGAGCACTTTATCGACTCCAGCGGTGTGGTGTCGTGGCGCTTTTTCAGCGCCCAATCGGACTACGAGTTTGTCGAGTGGGACTTCTCCGGCCAGGGGGAAGATTCCAACGCTCAAGAGGCCGCGACCTTGTTCGGCATTCTGGAAGGCATGGGCAAAGAGTCCTATATGGCGGTGTACGAACACCTCGGCGCAACCGCCTGCCGCATCCTGGTGCCGGACTACTCGGAAATCTACCCGGTGGACGACCTGATCTGGGACAACACCAACAAGGCGCTGTTTTTCCGCGAGGACATCCTCAACCTGCACCGCCTGGACGAAGCCGAACTGCAGGCGCTGGTCGAGCGCCTGATCGAAAGCGAGCTGGACGACTACACCGACATCACCACCCTGATCGGCATCGAGTTCGACGACAACACGGCCTGGGGCCAACTGACCATCCTCGAATTGAAGCTGCTGATCTTCCTCGCCTTGCAGCAGTACGAAGAGGCCAAGGAGTGTGTGGAGATGTTCCTGCAGTACAACGACAACACCGCGGAGCGTGGCCTGTTCTACCAGGCGATGAATGCGGTGCTGGAGATGGAACTGGACGACGACCTGGAACTGGCGGACTACGAAGCCAACTTCCGCCGCATGTTCGGCAATGAGCGGATGGACGCGGTGATCGGCTCGGTCAACGGCAGTGTGCGCTTCCATGGGCTGACACCGACCAGCATGAAGCTGGAAGGGCTGGACCGGCATTTGCGCTTGATCGAGAGCTACAAGAAGCTGCATTCGGCGCGTGCCAACATAATCCAGGCGTGACGCCTACTCAATGTAGGAGGGGGCTTGCTCCCGATGGTGGTGGTTCAGACAAATATTCAGTGCCTGACACGCCGCTATCGGGAGCAAGCCCCCTCCCACAGTTGATCTTTGTTGGCTGGGGGATTTATATCCGTGCCAGGGCCTGCGCCAGGTCCGCTCGTAGATCCTCTACATCTTCAACCCCCACCGACAACCGCACCAGCCCGGCGCCAATCCCCAGCTGCGCGCGGGTCGCTGCCGGAATGCTGGCGTGGGTCATGATTGCCGGGTGTTCGATCAGGCTTTCCACGCCGCCCAGGCTTTCGGCCAGGGCGAAGAGCTTGACGGTTTCCAGGAAGCGCGTGGCGCCGGCCAGGTCGCTGTTCAAGTCGACTGAAATCATCCCGCCAAACCCGCGCATCTGCCTGCGTGCCAGTTCGTGCTGCGGGTGGGACGCCAGGCCTGGGTAATAGACTCGTGATACTTGCGGTTGCTGTTCCAGCCAGGTGGCCAGGTCGAGGGCGTTGCTGCAATGGCGCTCCATGCGCAGGGCCAGGGTTTTCAAGCCGCGCAGGGTGAGAAAGGCGTCGAACGGGCCGGCGATGGCGCCGACCGAGTTTTGCAAAAAGCCTACGCGCTCTGCCAGTTCGGGGTTGTCGCCGACGATGGCGATGCCGCCGATCACATCGGAGTGGCCATTGAGGTACTTGGTGGTGGAATGCACCACGATGTCGACACCCAATTCCAGCGGACGCTGGATCCACGGGCTGGCGAAGGTATTGTCGGCCACGCAGAGAATGCCGCGGCTGCGGCAGATCCGGGCGATGGCACTGAGGTCGGTAAGGCTCAGCAGCGGGTTGCTCGGGGTCTCGACCCAGACCATGCGTGTGTCGTCCTGCAAGGACGCTTCGAACGCCGCCACATCACTCAGGTCGACAAAGCTGAAACGGTGCCCGGCGCTGCGCTGGCGCACCTTGTCGAACAGGCGGAAGGTGCCGCCGTACAGGTCGTTGCCGGACACGATATGGGCGCCGGCATCCAGCAACTCCAGCACCGTTGAGATCGCCGCCAGCCCGGAAGCGAAGGCAAACGCCTGGCTGCCGCCTTCGAGGTCGGCCACGCAGCGCTCCAGGGCAAACCGCGTGGGGTTGTGGGAGCGGCCGTAGTCGAAGCCCTTGTGCACGCCGGGGCTGTCCTGCAGGTAGGTGGAGTTGGCGTAGATCGGCGGCATCAGCGCGCCCGTGGTCGGGTCGGGTGATTGCCCGGCGTGGATCACACGGGTGGCAAACGCGCTTTTATCGGGCTGGCTCATGCAAGGGATCTCCGCAGGTGGTTGAGCAGGTCGACGCGGGTGATCAGGCCGTGAAAGCCCGTCGCGTCGGCAATGATGGCGACCAGGCCACGGTCCAGTTCGGCCTGCAGTTCGGCCAGGCTGGCGCCGGGGTCCAGGGTTTGCAATTTGTCGCTCATGGCGCTGGCGACAATCATGGAAAAGTCCGCCGCATCATGATGCAGACCCAGCAGGATGTCGGACTCATCGATCACCCCTACCAGTTCGCGGCCGCCCACCAGCACCGGCAGTTGCGACACGTCCGCCAGGCGCATGCGCTGGAAGGCGGTGAGCAGGGTGTCGTCGGGGCTCACGCTGATCACGCGGCCATCTTCGAAGCGCCGCGCGATCAGGTCGCGCAGGTCGCCGTAGTGCTTGTAGTGCAGCAAGCCGGCATCGGTCATCCATTGGTCGTTGTAGACCTTCGACAGGTAGCGGGTGCCGGTGTCGCAGACAAAGGTGACCACGCGCTTGGGCACGCTCTGTTCGCGGCAATAACGCAGCGCCGCCGCGAACAGGGTGCCGGTGGATGAACCGCCGAGAATGCCCTCGGCCTTGAGCAGTTGGCGGGCGTGGTCGAAGCTGTCTTCATCGCTGATGGAGTAGGCGTGGCGCACGCTGGACAGGTCGGCAATCGACGGGATGAAGTCTTCGCCGATGCCTTCCACCGCCCAGGAACCGGGTGTTTCCAGTTTGCCGCTGCGGCTGTATTCGGCCATCACCGAACCCACCGGGTCGGCGAGGACCATTTCCAGCTCGGGCTGCACCCGTTTGAAGAAGCGCGTCAGGCCGGTGAGGGTGCCGGCCGAGCCGACGCCCACCACGATTGCGTCCACATCGTGTTGGGTTTGCGCCCAGATTTCCGGCGCGGTGCTGGTTTCGTGGGCCAGGGGGTTGGCCGGGTTGTTGAATTGGTCGGCGAAGAACGAACCGTCAATATCCTTTGCCAGCCGCGCGGCCATGTCCTGGTAATACTCGGGATGGCCCTTGCCGACATCGGAGCGGGTGATATGCACCTCGGCGCCCATGGCCTTGAGGTGCAGCACTTTTTCCGTGGACATCTTGTCGGGCACCACCAGCACCACCCGATAACCTTTCGCCCGGCCCACCAGCGCCAGGCCCAGGCCGGTGTTGCCGGCGGTGGCTTCAATGATAGTGCCGCCGGGGCGCAGGCGGCCGTCGCGTTCGGCGGCGTCGATCATGGCCAGGCCGATGCGATCCTTGATGGAGCCGCCGGGGTTCTGGGATTCAAGCTTGAGGAACAGCGTGCAGGGGCCGGTATCGAAACGGCTGACCCGCACCAGCGGCGTGTTGCCGATCAGTTCGAGTACGGCAGGGCGGGGTAGTGTGGGCATGTCGTCACCTGGGGGCTTAGGGTGGGGGGACAGCAAATGGCACAGCATGGTCTGGAACAGTAGGTCGGTATCGGGTCGGTCGCAACCGAGGGGGCCATTGAATGTCTTTTTTTGGCGCATGGGCGATGCCCGGGTGCGCCATCTACGCGCACGTTTTGCGGCGATACCCGCGTAATCATTGGCAGAGTGACCTGGCGTGGGCTTTGCTTTAGAGAAATCCAAACTTGGATACAAGATGGAGTTTCCCATGCACAACGTTTTTGGCTGGACCCTCGGTGAATGGCAGGCCGCTTACCGCAGCGGCGCGATCACCCCGGATATTCTGCTCACGGTGGCCACCCAATACCCCGCCGAGGACACCGCCTGGATCGCCCGCGCTCAACCGCAGGCATTGGCCGGGCAACTGGCACAGTTGAGCGAACGGCTGGCAGCGCTGGGCGGCGATATGACCAAGCTGCCGTTGTATGGCGTGCCGTTTGCGATCAAGGACAACATCGATGCGGCCGGCTGGGACACCACTGCCGCCTGCCCCGAATTTGCCTACCGGGCGACGCAGGATGCCTCGGTCGTGCAGAAGCTGCGCGCAGCCGGCGCGATCCTGATGGGCAAGACCAACCTCGATCAGTTCGCCACCGGCCTGGTGGGCACGCGCTCCCCGTATGGTGCGGTGGGCAACAGTTTTGATGGGGATTACGTCAGCGGCGGCTCCAGCTCCGGCTCTGCGTCGGTGGTCGCCCGTGGGCTGGTGGCGTTTTCCCTGGGCACCGACACGGCGGGCTCCGGGCGTGTACCGGCGGGGTTCAACAATATCGTCGGCTTGAAACCGACCAAGGGACGGTTGTCCAATACCGGCCTGGTGCCGGCTTGCCGTACGGTGGATTGTGTCTCGGTGTTTGCGCTGACCGTGGAAGACGCCGAGACCGTGGCGCACGTCGCGGCGGGATATGACCCCAGCGATGCCTATTCCCGCGCCAATCCCAACACGGCGCCGGTGGCGGTGGGCGCTTCGATCAAGCTGGCCATCCCGCAGGCCCTGGAGTTTTTCGGCGATACCCAGAACCAGGCCGTGTTCGAACACGCGGTCGAACACTTCAAGGCGCTGGGCGCGGTGATCACCCCGGTGGATTTCACTGCGTTCAAGGAACTGGCGGACCAGTTGTACTTTGGCCCTTGGGTCGCTGAACGTACCGTGGCCCTGGAAAGCATGCTGGAAAACCAGCCCGAGGCAATCAACCCGGTGGTGCGCGGCATTGTCGAAAATGGCCGCCAGTACAGCGCCTGCGATGCCTACAAAGCCGAATACCTGCGGGCCGAACTGAGCCGGCGCATCAATGACAGCCTGGCTGGTTTCGATGCCTTGCTGGTGCCGACTTCGCCAACCCTGCGCACCCTGGCCGAGATGGCTGAAGAACCGGTGCGCTACAACTCGCAGTTCGGCTACTACACCAACTTCACCAACCTGGCCGACCTCTCGGCCCTGGCGCTGCCGGCCGGTTTGCGCGCCGATGGCTTGCCCAGCGGCATCACCCTGCTCGCACCGGCCTGGCATGACACGGCGCTGGCGCACTTGGGCAAGCGCTGGCAAGCCAGCCTGGAGCTGCCTTTGGGCGCCACCCAGCGCTCTCTGCCGGCACCGTCCGCACCCGCCCAATCGCCCGGCTGCGTGCGCGTGGCGGTGGTGGGCGCGCACCTCACCGGCATGCCGCTCAACGTGCAGCTCACCCGCCGCAACGCGGTGCTGGTGGAGCAAACCCTGACGGCCGACACATACCGTCTGTACGCGCTGCCGGGCACCGTGCCGCCCAAGCCCGGGCTGGCCAAGGCGGACAGCGGTCGGGCGATCATCGTCGAGCTGTGGGACATACCCCTCGCACGCTTCGGCGAGTTCGTCGCCGAGATCCCCGCGCCGCTGGGAATCGGCAACCTGCTGCTGGCGGATGGGCGCAGCGTCAAAGGCTTCATCTGCGAGCCATGGGCGCTGGCCGATGCCCTCGATATCACCGAGTTCGGTGGCTGGCGCGCCTTTATTGCGAGTCGCGGTTAAGGATGCGGGCCAAGACACGCCCCGACAGCCTGGCCGAGCAGATCTACGCACAGCTCAAGGCGGATATCTTCGACTTCCGCCTGCTGCCAGGTGATCGCTTCAGCGAAGGCGAGGTGGCCGAACGCATGCACGCCAGCCGCACGCCGGTGCGTCAGGCACTGTATCGCTTGGAGCGGGAAGGGTATCTGGAGGTGTATTTCCGCAGTGGCTGGCAGGTGAAACCGTTCGATTTCGCCTACTTCGAAGAACTCTACGACGTGCGCATCGTGTTGGAACTGGCCGCCGTCAGCCGGTTATGTGCGATGGACGAACCGAACCCGATGCTGCACGCGTTGCAGGCCACCTGGCATGTGCAGGAGGACGAGCGCCTGCGGGACGCCCAGGTCGTATCGGCGCTGGATGAGCGTTTTCATTGCGCGTTGGTGGAAGCCACCGGTAACCGTGAAATGGCGCGCATGCACTACGCGCTCACGGAGCAGATCCGCATCATCCGGCGGCTCGACTTTACCCAGGCGCCCCGTATTGCGGCGACGTACGAAGAGCATGGGCAAATACTCGCGGCCATCGTGCAACGGCAGGGTGAACAGGCGCAGCACCTGCTGAAGCGGCATATCGAACTGAGCAAGCAGGCGGTGCGCGAGATCACGTTGCACAGGTTGCATATGGCCCGGCAAGTGGGGGGGCAGACTTCCTGATGCCCTGAGCTTCTGTGGTGAGCGGGCTTGCCCCGCGCGAGGCAAGCTCGCTCACCACAGGTTACTGGGCGTGGCGTGAAAGCCGTTGCAGTTTTGCGATGACCGCCTCGGTTGCCCGCTGCATCGGCGCCCGCAACTCACTGTCGATCAACCCCTCCAGCGCCAGCGCGGCTTTCACTGGCGCGGGGTTGGGCTGCATGAACAGCGTGTTGATCAACGGCGCCAGGCCAAGGAACGTCGCCCGCGCCTCAGCCAACTGGTTATCCCGTACCTGTTGCCACAGCGCCACAAACTGTTCGGTGCACACATGGGCCGACGCGGCAATCGCGCCGCTGGCGCCCAGGCACAGCGCATTGAAGATCTGCAGATCCTCGCCACACAACACATCCGCCTCACCGCTGGCCAACAGCGCCAGGGTATTGCCCAGGTTGCCGCCGCAGTCCTTGATCGCCACGATCCGCGGGTGCGCAACGATGTTCAGCAAGGTGGCCTGCTCGAAGGTCACGCCGGTGCGGTAGGGAATGTCGTAGAGAATGATCGGCACGCTGGACGCATCGGCCACCGTGCGAAAGAACGCTTCAAGACCGGCCTGGGAAGGGCGGATGTAACTCGGCGCCGGCACCAGCAAACCCGCCAGCGGGCGCTTGAGGATCTCGGCCTGGAATTGCAGCAGCTCAATCTGGTTGTTGCCCGCCAGGCCCATCACCACACGGTGGGACGGCACTTGTTGCAATACCGCATCCAGCACAGCCAGCTGTTCCTGGCGGCTGAGCGATGCGGCTTCGCCGGTGGTGGTGCACACCATGATCCCGGCCACGCGCTTGTCCAGCAGGTGGCTGACCAGGCGGTGCAGACCGACAAAGTCGATGGCGCCATCCTGGAACGGCGTGACCACGGGAACCCAGATACCTTGAAACGATGACATGCACTTCTCCTGATGATTGACCGCTTGAGTCACCGTCAGAAGGGCATGGGCAATTGTGCAAGGGGGAGGGAGTCCGCGCTCAATGTCCTGTCAGCTCATCTGACGGGACAGCGCGCCCCGGTCACATGAGCGACTGTTTCTTCGATTTGAGGGCGTGCGCAACGCAACCTTGCGCCTTGGCAATCAAGCCAATGACGGAAAGGTTAACGACTGAGGTTGCGGACATAAACTGACACACCCTGAATGAGGCCTCCATCTTCAGGGGGGGTCAGTAAATGTGTCAAGGGCGTTGCAGGTGTTCACGCACAAATGCGCGGATTTCCTGTGCAAGCTCTGCATCTTCCGGCGCGCCCATGAAACCGCCATGGGGCATCGCTTCGAACACGTGCAACTGCGCCGGCACCCGTGCCTGGCGCAAGGCCCGGTGCAGGCGCACGGTGTTGGACAGGAACAGATCCCGCGTGCCGCTTTGCAGGAAGGTGGGCGGGAAGCCCCGGCTGAAATCGCCGAACAGCGGCGACAGGTACGGGTGGGCCAGGTCCGCGTCGGCGGCATACAGCAGGTTGGTGCCCATCAGCGGGTTGGGCAGCACCACGTCTACCGTGCGGTTGACATGAAAACTGTCGCCCGATTCGGTCAGGTCCACCTCCGGCGACAACAACACCAGCGCCGCCGGCAGGGGCAACCCTTCGTCGCGGGCACGCAATACCAGGGCCGCTGCGAGGTTGCCGCCGGCCGAGCGGCCACCGATCACGATACGGTCCGGGGCGTGATGCTTGAGCACATGGCGGTAGGTGGCCATGCAGTCATCCAGTGCCGCCGGGTAGGGATGATCGGGTGGCATGCGGTAGTCCACGCCGTAGCAGACCATGTTGTGCAGGTCGGCCTGCCTCCCGGCCGCGACGCGGCAGTTTTCGCCACCGCCGAATACCAGGGCACCGCCATGCAGGTCGATGTAGGCGCCGCCCGTGTGATCCGACGGCGTCGCCACGTGCACGGTCGCGTTTTCTACGCGCAGGGTATGCAGGCTCGCGTGCAGTGAGGCCGCCTGGCCGGCGGTGGTTGCGGCGAAGTGCTCGGCAACGGTGGCCTGCATGCGGCGCCAGCCGTCGTGGTCGTCGGGCGCCGGCATGACGTGCAGAGCGTTCAACGGTACGCCATCCTCACCCACCATGCGCTTGAGCATCGCCTGGGCTTCGGGGCTGATCGAAGAGGGCACCGGAATGGTCCGTGGGCTGATACGCACGCCGTCGCTCATGGTCGGTTACTCGAGGGTGTCGATGTGTGTATCGAAGTGGAAAACGTCATTCTTGTCTGTGCTCGCTTCGTAGACGTAGGCGTAGGCGGTCAGCCCTTTATCGCGGCTTCTATCGCCGCAATGTCGATTTTGGTCATGGTCATCATCGCGTCGAATGCACGCTTGGCAATGGCCGGATCAGCGTGTGCCACCGCATCCGTCAACACCCGAGGCGTGATCTGCCACGATAACCCCCACTTATCCTTGCACCAACCGCAGGCACTGGCCTGGCCGCCGTTGTCGATAATGGCGTTCCAGTAGCGATCGGTTTCGGCCTGGTCGTCGGTGGCCACCTGGAAGGAAAACGCTTCGCTGTGGGGGAATATCGGGCCGCCATTGAGGCCGATACACGGGATGCCCAAGACGCTGAACTCGACGGTCAATACGTCGCCCTTTTTACCCGAAGGATAATCCCCCGGTGCCAGGTGCACGGCGTTCACCGCACTGTCGGGGAAGGTCTTGGCGTAGAAGTTGGCAGCCTCCTCGGCGGTGCCGTTGTACCAGAGGCAGAGGGTGGTTTTGCTTTTCATGATCGGGCTCCACGTGAGAATGGGTGCGTGGAGTCTAGACGGCCAACTGCTGTTCGATCGCCGCCTTGTCGATGACCGACCAGACCTGCGCGATTTTCCCGTCGACGAACGTGTAGAAAATGTTCTCCGAGAACGCCACCTGGCGACCATTGATAGGCAACCCGAAAAACTCGCCCCTGGGCGTGACATTGAAGTTCAGCCGGCTGGCGACGGTGGGCGGGTCGGCGATCAGCAACTGGATGTGGAACCGCAGGTCGGGGATCTCGCGAAAGTCGCGCTCCAGCATGGCGCGATAGCCCTCCAGGCCGACCACCTTGGCGTTGTAGCTCACGTCCGGGTGGACGAAGTCGCCTAGTCGGTTCCAATCCTGTTGGTTGAGGCAGTCGATGTAGCCGAGGTACAGGTCGGAGAGTTCGTTGCGGGTCATGTTTTTTCCTCAAGCCCTGCGCGCGGTCAACAACACCGTCGCCGCCGCCGACAACAATCCCGCGCAGCAGCGATTGAATAGGCGTTTGCCACGCGGCTCGGCAAACCAGCGACGCATGTGCAGACCCATATAGGCATAGGCGCTGATGGCGATCCATTCCAACACCAGGAACATCGCGCCCAGCAGGGCGAATTGCGGGGTGATGGGTTGGCCTGGCACCACGAACTGCGGAAGGAACGCGGTGAAGATTAGAATCGCCTTCGGGTTGCCTGCCGCCACCAGAAACTCCTGCCGCGCCAGTGCCCACAGGCTTACCTTGGCGGTTACCGATTCCGCTTCCGCCTGGGGATTCGCGCGCCACAGCTGAAACGCCAGATACAACAGATACGCCGCGCCCAGGATCTTGATCGCGTAGAACAGCAGTTCCGAGGTTTGCAACACCACCGCCAACCCCGCAGAGGCGAGGGCGATCATGCCGGCGAAGGCCAGCAGGCGGCCGATGCCGGCCAGGCATGAAGTGCGATAGCCATAGCGGGTGGAGTTGCTCACGGATAGCAGGTTGTTGGGGCCGGGCGCCATGTTCAGGGCGAAGCAGGCGGGGAGGAAGAGGGCTAGGGTGGCGAGGTCCATGGCGACTCCGATTTTGGACGGACGGGGAGCGTCGAGGATAAGGGGAGTGGGGGTGGCTGGACAATGCGCGTCCGCAGTCCGGCAACCATGGTGCCTACCGAGGCCAGGCGCGCTGTGGCGATCGACGACTGAAGTGGAATCCCCAGCCAGATCATCACTGGGACCGTTAAAAACACACTTCGACCCAAAGGCCTTGGATTTTTATACGTTCTGTGGCGCGACTGCACCGTCCCCAACGTAGAGGACCTCACTACGAACCTTTAAAGAGTTTTGACTGCGCTGCCTGCAATTAGCAGGCGACGTTCAATGCACAGGCAAGCCAACGACGACGAGAATGTCACTGAATTTTATGAGGTTAACGGCTTTGCAATCGTCGGGCAGAGATCCATAGCCCCAACTGGCAAAGGCAAACGGAATTCCATACGCACGGGCAGCTTCAAAATCGTTCCAGTTG
This sequence comes from Pseudomonas sp. BIGb0381, assembly GCF_024809815.1. NCBI lineage: Bacteria > Pseudomonadati > Pseudomonadota > Gammaproteobacteria > Pseudomonadales > Pseudomonadaceae > Pseudomonas > Pseudomonas sp. BIGb0381. The sequence goes on along the minus strand of NZ_JANUEN010000002.1, from coordinate 529,469 downwards.
TCTCCGATCATTATCTTGGAAAGCTTTTCATAATCGGCCAACGCCACCACTGTACTTAGGTGTCTAGGGTCAGGCTTCTTAAAGGACACGCTATCCCCACCACAAACCACATCCATAAATCTCAACAGGTCGGTTTGCTTGAGAATATCGATGGCAATCAATTCGTTTTTATTCGTACAAACCGATATTTTCCATCCCGCGTCTCGCAACGCGCTGAGGGTTTCAATTACCCCCTCATAGGGTTTTGTCATGAGGTGGTCAGTATGTTCGTAGCGCGAGATGAAGGTATCGATCGCTTCTTCCATATCATTCACGCCCCGCAAGCAGAACGCCCGCCTGGCAAATGAACGCATTCCGTCGCCGAGGAATAATGAAGTTGTTGCGACTAAAACTGGCTCAAGATTCCGCTCGATAAGAATAGTGTTCAGTTGCGCTGTCATGTCGCCCGCAGAGTCGACGAGAGTGCCATCAAGGTCAAAAATGATTGCGTCAGTCCCAATCGGCTGAGTAATTTTCAGGTCATTTATCGACATATATTTTTACTCATGTTTTGCAGGGCTCTGGCTATGGCTTTTTTTGCTACGCATCAGCACATACACCGCAGCGGATGCGAGTAGCGAGATCAGAAAGCGTTTATTTGAATGCAGCTAGCCCGGCCTGAGCGATCTCTTCATCGTGCTGGGGTGTGTCCGCGGATACGCCTACGGCCCCAACGGTGTGCCCGTTGACGACGATCGGAAAACCGCCACGCATCAGCACAAAGCCCTGGGCGGTGATGGCGGCAGGTCGGGTGCCGTTGATAGCGTCTTCTAACGCACCGCTGGGACGGCGGAATAGAGCGGCTGTGCGTGCTTTCCCGGGGGCCAGTTCAACGCCTGCTGGCACAGCGGCGTTGTCCATGCGAGCCAGGAGAATGGGCAGACCAGCACTATCGACAACTGAGATCACGCATGGCCACCCAGCCGTTTGCGCCTTCGTTTGCGCTGCCGTGAGGATCTGTTGAGCGGCGGCAAGCGTCAGAACTGGCTGGTTGGGCAAATCTAATGCTGCGGCTGCTGGCAAGGAAACAAGTGTGAGGGATCCAGCAAGGCCAACAGCGACTGCGATGTGGGGGAGACGGAACATGGTGAACTCCTAGGAAAGTGAGTCCATGATTGAAACAGGGGAGACAATTCAGAACAATAAAGCCTATTAGTCATATAATTCAGAAAAACTGAATATGGGAGTCAAGTGACATGGACATTCGTCATCTTCGCTCCTTCGTCACAGTTGCGGAAAATCTACATTTTTCACGCTCAGCTGAGCAACTGGGCGTGTCTGCCCCAACGCTCACTGCGCAGATCCAGGAAGTCGAGAGCTTGTTAGAAGCCAGGCTTTTTAATAGAACAAAGAGGTCTGTCGCTTTGACGCCGGCTGGGGAAGCGTTTCTGACAGAAGCCCGCTCAACCCTTGAACAATTTGAGAGGGCTATTAATGTGGGCCAACGTGCAGGCCGAGGCCAGGTTGGTCGAGTGGAAATCGGCTACGTGGGTTCAGCCGCCTTTTTCGGGGTACTCCAAGACCAAGTCCAGCGCTTTCGCAGTCAGTGGCCAGACGTCATGGTGAACACCAAGGAACTCCCTACCGAACAGCTCACGGCACTTCTTGAGGATGGGCGGATTGATGTAGCCTTTGTCCGCATGCCCGTACAGCTACCTGATGCAATCTCCAGCCGTATTTTGGCGCGAGACCGCTTCTGCCTGGCGTTGCCAGCTGACCATATCCTGGCAAAGACAGATGATGACATTCGCCCGAGCGCGCTTGCGAGCGAGTTGTTTGTGCTACCTGAACAAGCGTCAGGGTTGCGTGAGGTGGCCAAGCGCGGGAGATTCGATCCATATATTGGTTCGGTTCCCGGAAGTCTGGTCGCAGTACTGACACAGGTGGGACTGGGCGTGGGTATAGCGGTCATTCCCAACGTTCTGATTCAAACTATCCAACTGCCGAATGTTGTCTTTAGGGCGATAGCTGGGCCTCCCATTTTTTCAGAGGTGGGGGCTTTGTTTCGCCGCCATGAGAGGCTGCCGATTGTGTGCAACCTCATTAGCCAGATACTTGAGACCGATGAACGCTTGTAAATAGGCGATCCATCTGCGGACTGCACGCAAAGAAATGCTGTGAGGGAAGTTTCACCGTGACCTGTATGGCGAGCAATAGACCTTTTCAGTGCTCCGACCACGAGATGGTGACTGACATCAGCGAATGCTGCGGCAGTTTCGGGCCGTTTACTGCCCATCCGCAGCCTTGCTCTAACCTGGCGAGTCGCACGCCCGCGAGGGCTGATGATCAGAACAGCCCGCCCAAGGAAATCGTCGCGCCGCCCCCAGCCTGCAGTCCAACGTTAAGGCCCGCGGCGACGATCACGCCTTTGGCTGAGCGCAGCAGGCGCGTCGTGCTGTCGTGGGGCAGGAGCAGGTTGCCCATAGGCGTCAGTGTGGCGGCGGCCATGGCCAGCAGCTTGGGGTCCAGACCGAACAGCATGGCCGAGCCGCTGGCCCCGCCGACCAGGCCCACGCCCGCTTCAATGAACACACAAGCGCCTTGGAAGTCCTCCCGGGTCAGACCGCGGGCAGCGATCGAGTCTGCAACCAGCACTTGGCCAAACGCCGGAAAGTCTTCGCTTGCGCCAGCGGCCCCGACGCTCTTGCCGCGCACGTGCAAGTTGACCTTGCCGAAACGTGGCAGGCGCGCGCCGATGCCCATGCCGACCCCGACCGAGCCATAACGAAACTGCTGGTCGACTCCCTTGGGGTCGGTCAGTGTCAATGCACCGCCAGCGGCGGCCGCGAATACTACGGTCAAGCCGCCGCTGCTGGCTGTCTTGTAGCGCCAGTCACTGACAGTGACGGGTAATGGGATTTGCATTTGAATATCCTTATAGGTGCCGCGCTATCTGGCGCCGACGAATCCACGCGGCCACATGGTAGCCGCCGCCTGCGATAAACACGATTGCGAACAGACCCGTCAGTAGGCTCGCGCCCCATAGCGCACCACGGTCTTCAATGATTGCGGTACTGGAGGGGGCATCGGCGCGGTAAAACACCGTCACTGAGTCGCCCACCGCGTAGCCGAATATAAACCCGCTCTCGGGGTAGCTGACCGCCTTGCCTACGGCGTCGGTAAAATCAATTTGTGGGTGGCTGCCGCCCGCGTTCAGGGCGCTGACATGCCCTTCGGCGCGTTGCGCCTGGGCCAGAAAGCTCAGCCGGTCTTCGACCAGCCATAGGGTGAGGTAGAGCAGGCACAGGCCCAGCGGGATGAATATCAGTGCGCGGGGCAGATCGCCGCGCCCGGGAGAGGGTCTCTTGGTCATGGCAGGTCCCTTGCGTCATGCATAAACGGCGGCTATTACAATCAACCGGTGGGACGCTGTCAATCGGCCGGGCAAGAACTGCGCCTGACCCCGTCCAGCGTTCATGTGCGGTAAAGCCGCTGCACCGGGCTCTACAAACAGATAGCCGATCTTGCCGTTGGCAGTAACCCGATTGTTGTGGGCAATTTTCAAGGTATGCCTCCAAAACCGGGAAAGGAAAAATCTGATCGGATAGCGGCCGGGGCAGGGACATTAATCGGGGGAGGGGTTGATTGGACAGGTTTTGCAGAAGCCCCTCACCCCGCCGCAGAGTCAGAAGCTCTCAAGACGCACGTGGATTCCCGCTCGTCCAGCCAGCTCGATAACGTCTTCGAGCCGATCCGCGTCAACAATGAAGCCGTCGTAATTTTCACCTCCGGAGTCCAGGTGAAGAAACCGTTTACCGAACTGGGCCAGCCACTGATCAAAGTTATCTAGAACCTGTGGCATGGATGAAGCGTCTTCCCTTACATAGGCGTAGGGCGCCTTCAAGCCACTGGCGCTGACCAAAAAGGGGGCTTGATACTCAAACACGTCATAGCCCTTCCAATCCAGGCTAAGGAGAACGAGGTTTTCAAGTTTTTGTCCCCTTGAGTCATTCAGGAAGCCTTCCGTGAGGGCACTGCAGGGGTCATCTCCCATCGCGTATCTGCGCATAACGCGGCGGACAAGTCTGGCGCCTTCTTTTTCCGCAGTGGTCGCCACCAGCGCCTGGGCGAAGGCTTCGAGGGCTTTTTTCTGGTTAGGGTCGCTGCGCTCGGGTCGCAGCTCTTTCATGATTGCTGAAGCGCTGAGGTTGGTTTCCTCGGGAGGAGGCATGGTAAAGCGTCCACCAAACAACCGATCCAAAATGCCCATGTCTGTCCCTGTATGAGTGTGAGGAAAACCATTGAGTTACGTGCAACTGTCGTTCAACAACTGTCCAGGGACGATCAAGTCAAGGGCGCTGGGGTCACGGTGTACCAGCCCGGTGGGGTTTTGGCACACAGCGGCGTTTCAACGGTGATGTCGGCCTGGGTGGAAAGTTGGCGGACGGCAATCACGCAGCCGGCCTTGAACGTACTGAGTTTTATCACTTGAAGCTTCATTTGGTGGCCGCAACCATACTATGAAGGGGATGTACTCGCCCACTGACAGGCGCATGCACGGCCATCAACTCAGCCACCCATTCGATAAACACGCGCAGCTTGAGGCTGATATGCCGGTTTGGCGGAAAGGCCACGTAAAGCGGCATCGGATCGAGGGTCCAGTCTTCGAACAAGGGCACTAATTCACCCCGGTCCGCGAAGGCTTTTGACATGTACGTGGGCAGCCACAACACCCCAAGACCGGCCAGGCCGGCGGCGAGGTAGGCGTTGCCGTCGTCGACCGCCAGGGCGTAGCGGCCCTTGATCTGGAGAGTTTCAAGGTGCTTGCGCATCGCATAGGGCAAGGGCTTGCCGGTGCGGGCCCACAGGAAACCGACGATACGGTGGTTGGAGTCTTCCAGTTCCTGTGGGTGAGCGGGCGTACCTACGCGTGCCAGGTAGCTCGGCGCCGCAAAAACGCCGAGGGGAAGGTCGCCTACCCGGCGCGCCATCAGGGATTGATCGGTGAGTTCGCCGCCGCGCACCACACAATCGACGTTCTCATCGATCATGTCGACGATGCGGTCGCTGACGCCCATATCGATCTGGATATCCGGGTACCGGGCGTAAAATGCAGGCAATGCGGGCACGAGGATCATGCTCGCCAGCGGGCTTGGCACATCCACGCGCAGGCGGCCCCTGGGTAGGGTCGCCGCGCCGGACAGGCTGGTCTCGGCGTCGTCCATGTCAGCCAGCAGTTGCAGCACGCGTTCGTAGTACACGGCGCCGTCGGCCGTGACGTTGACTTTGCGCGTGGTGCGGTTAAGCAATTTGACCCGCAGGCGCGCCTCCAACTGCTGCACCAGTTGCGTCACGGTAGTCTTGCTCATGTGCAGGGTCTCGGCGGCCTTGGTGAAGCTGCCGGCTTCCACCACGCGAGCAAATGCCTGCATTGCATCAAAACGGTCCATAACGGCCTCGGCGATCGATTGTTTGGGTTTCACAAACAGTGCTGGCTAAGGTTGCTGGTTTATCGCCCTGGCACAAGCCCCTAGAGTCTGCCCATCGTTAATTGCGGGTCAATTTCGACCCTTTGATGGAGGCATCCATGACGCAGCGTAATGTGGTTTTTCCGCCTGGACGCCAGGCGCTGTATGAGCGCAATCGCTATTCACCGGCCATCAAGTCCAATGGCTTTTTATTCGTCTCGGGCCAGGTCGGCAGCCATGAGGACGGCTCGCCCGAACCCGACCTGGAGGATCAGGTCCGTCTGGCGTTCAACAACCTGAATGCGATCCTGGGCGCTGCCGGTTGCACCTTTGACGATGTGATTGACGTGACGGTGTTTATCGTCGATCCCGAATCCAGGTTTGAGACGATCTGGAAGGTGGTGCCGGAGTTCTGGGGCGAAGCGCCACACCCGACGCTGACTGGCGTAGGGGTTACGTGGCTGTATGGGTACCAGTTTGAGATCAAGGTGATTGCCAAGCTTCCAGACCCGGGCCCCGCGAGCACTTAAGGGGCCGACGAGGTCCGCACTGGCACACACACCTCAGCAAGTACGGCTAGGCGCAGGCATGTCGGTATAGTTGATCCTATGGTCCAGCGCATATCCCGGAGCTACCAACAGTGTCTGACTTGCCAGGCAACGCCGCCTACACAAAGCGCTTCGACGCTGTACTCGCCTATATCGACGCGAATCTTGAAGGTGACTTGTCGGTGAAAACGCTGAGCCAGGTGGCGCACTTTTCGGAGTTTCACTTCCATCGGCAATTCACCGCGTTCGTGGGCATGCCGGTTGCACGCTATGTGCAACTGATGCGTCTGCGACGTGCGGCGCATGGCTTGTCTTCCGGCGCTGATTATTCGGTGCTGGAGGCGGCGTTGGGTGCGGGTTTCGAAAGTCCCGAGGCCTTTTCCAGGGCGTTCAGGCGGGCGTTCGGCATGGCGCCGAGTGCATTCAGAAAACGACCGAATTGGCAGGTCTGGCGTGCGGTGTTCAGCGTCCCTCATTTTTCCAGGAGCATCATCATGCAGGTACGAATTGTGGAGTTTCATTCAGTCAGGGTTGCAGCCTTCGAGCACCGCGGCGACCCGGGGCTCGTGGATGAAAGCGTGCAGACATTCATCGCGTGGCGCATGCAGAGCGGACAGTCGCCGGTGGCTTCGAGTCGCAGCTTTGGTATTCCTTTCGGCAATCCTGATACGACCCCGGCCGACGAGTTCCGGTTTGCCATTTGCGGCGAGATTGACGAGGTGCTGGCAGCGAATGAGTTCGGCATCACTGAACGCGTCATCCCGGGCGGGCGCTGTGTAGTGGTGCGTCATGTGGGTTCGCCGGATCACATCGCAGAGTCGATCTATCCGATCTATCGCGACTGGCTCCCTGGCAGCGGCGAGGAACTTCGAGACCAGCCCTTGTTTTTCGAGTACCTGAGCATCTCCCCCGAGACACCGCAGGATCAATGGCAGACCGATATTTATGTGCCGTTGCAGTAGCGGCGCTCGCCAGCCTGCGGGAGCGCAATTGCGCTTCCACGCCTGGCGTTGCAGCCAGCGCCGCTACGGTTGAGCGGTCCACACCGCCAGTTCATAACCATCCGGATCAATGAAGTGAAACCTGCTCCCGCCAGGGAACGAAAAGGTTTCCCGGCTGATCACGGCGCCGATGGATTTGAGCCGCTGCTGCGTGCCTTCAAGATCATCCGCGTACAGGATCACCAACGGGCCACCCGGTCGAACGGGCTCCCCGGTAGTGAAGCCGCCGGTCAGTCGCCCATCGCTGAACTCGGTGTAGGTGGGGCCGTAATCGACGAATTCCCAGCCGAAAACCGCGCCGTAAAAGGCTTTGCTGCGGGCGATGTCACCCACGTTGAACTCGATATTGTCGATCTGTCGGTCTTGACCGCGAACGCTCATGGTTGCCTCCTTGGCGGATGGTTGAGGTGCGAGTGTAGCGGTTTACGCCCAGGACTGGGTTACCATGCCGCCGCGAAATTCCCGCCGAACCCTCTGGCTACTTATGTCCTCCAACGCGCTGTACACCGACCTGTCCATCTACTACGACCTGATGTGCGCCGACATTGACTACCGCGCGCAAAGCCACAGCGTGCGCCGCCTGCACCAATTGTTCGGCAATGACGGGCGCCGCCATCTGGACCTTGCCTGTGGCACCGGGCCCCATGTGCGCCACTTCCTCGACTTCGGCTACCGCAGCGCCGGCCTGGACATCAGCCAACCGATGCTGGACCTCGCCCAACTGCGCTGCCCCGAAGCACAGTTCAGCCGCCAGGACATGGCCGGTTTCCAGGTGGACGAACCGCAAGACCTGATCACCTGCTTCCTGTACTCGACCCATTACAACCCCGGGCTGGCCCAACTGCGCGCCTGCTTCGCCAGCGTGCACGGCGCACTCGCAGACAACGGCGTGTTCTGCTTCAACGCGGTGGACAAGCTGCATATCGACAACCGCTTGCTCGTACGCCATAGCGTCGAGTTTGAAGGCAGCCACTTCACCTTCGGGTCCGGCTGGTATTACAGCGGAGAAGGGCAGCAGCAGGCGCTGCGCCTGAGCATCGAGAAGACCACGGCGGGGGTGGCGGAGGCTTGGCAGGATGAGCATGCCATGGTTGCGCTGAGTTTTACTGAGTTGCAGGCACTGTTACAGCCGCACTTCGAGGTGCAGGTGTTCGAGCATGACTATGAGCGGATCACGCCCTGGGAGGGCGTGACCGGGAATGCGTTGTTTGTGTGTGTGAAGCGTTAATGAACTATCGCTCCTTCATATGCCTGAAAAAGACCCAGGCAGATCAACCATCGCCTCCTCCTCCGCAAGCAATCAGTTCAATAAGCCCCATTTGGTACCACTTATTCTGGCAACTCCATCCATGTTCAAAAGTAAAGGCGCTGGCCGTACCGCTGAACGCAAGACCTGCTGAGAGAGCCAATGCTATTGCGATGGTCGAACGTACTTTCTTCATATTGTCTTTCATGGAAACTCCCTCTATCACTTGGTCGCTGTGTGGCCCGAGTCGGTCAAGGTGGCACGGTTGTCAAAACTAACCGCCCGTCCTTCGGCTGGGACACTCCTTACGCTTAATTGAACTGCATCCAAATTAAGGCAGCGGAGGACCGGTCAGCGCTGAAACAACGTTGATTCAGCGAGGCACGTTCCCCAGGTGCATTGGATAGCGGGTAGCGAGCGACATCAATACGACAAGTGACCTATGACCTCGCCGCAAACCGACAGGCGAATGGCAGGCCGCGCTAATGATAGGCGTGCATTCCACACACCGTCGCACCCGGTTATGTCCGGGCATGGACATCCTCCAGCTAACCCATTTCCCTGGCGAAATGCTTGGTCAGTTCGAGCAAGGTCGTTCGCAATTCAGGCGGACGCACGGGCTTGGACAGGATGGAGATATTCATGTGGATCAATGTGCTGCGGATACGCTCGATTTCATGACCGGTCATGATCATGGCCGGTACTTCCCAACCACGCTGTTCGCGAATCGCAGCGATACACTCGGAGCCTGAAATCCTAGGGCCCAGGTCGAAGTCGGCAATGATGATGTCGCATTCCGTGGTCACGTTCAGTCCATCGCTATGACTTTCTACCTCGCATCCCCATTTTTCCAGCAAGGCCGTGGTCGCCATCAGTACGTTGGAATCGTCTTCCACCAGGCATACCCGCAGTCCCTGCAGACGGCTTTGCGTGGCCGCTGGCCGTTGTGTCTCGGTGCCTGGCGCGACGCTTTCCAGGCGTTGGATAGTGGCGCGGGTGCCTTGGCCGAGTCGGGAGTCCAACTGGATATCCAGATTGAGCAACTGGCTGATGCGCTTGACGATGGACAAGCCCAACCCCAGGCCCTCGACATCCTTGTCGCGTGCGTGGCGTACCCGGTAAAACTCCTTGAATACGTCCGGTAAATGTTCAGCGGCGATGCCGCGTCCCTTGTCGTAGATGACAATGGCCAAGCCCTTGCCTCTGGGACGCACACCGATCAAGACAGGTTGGCCGGACGCATACTTGAGCGTATTTGACACCAGATTCTGCACCATGGTGGTCAACAGCCCCGCATTGACATTCACCCAGTGCTCGCAAGGGCGCAGGCGCAGTTGAACCCCGGCCCAGCGCGCGGCCTCGGTGTTCTGTTTGACGACATCCCGCAGCAGCGCCCCCAGGTTCACCGGTTCCGCTTGCGGTTCCAGCTTTCCGTTGTCGAGGGTGTAGATATCCAGGATCGAACGGAACAGTTGAGAGACGGTATGCAGCGAGCGGTCGATGTTGTCCACCAGTCGCAGTTCTTCGCCGCCCAGATTCGCGTCACGCAGGCATGCGGTGAACAGGCCGATGGAGTGGATGGGCTGGCGCAGGTCGTGGCTGGCCTGGGCCAGAAAGCGTGATTTTTCCTGATTGGCGGCGATTGCCTCTTCCGATGCGATACGCGTGCGTTTGAGCAGAATGTGCGCATAGGCCGGCACGACGATGGTGGTCACGATCAGCATCAGGAACATGTAGGGCTGTGCGCGCCAGAAAGGGGTAAGCATGAAGATCATGACCAGCATGCTCAGCGCGATGAGTGTCGCGGCGGTCAAGTAGCGCGAGCCAAAGCGCATGCCATTGCCCAATGTGACCCAGAGCAGCGCGGCATAAACCGGCAACGCCCCCTCTCCACCCACGATCATGGCGAAAGCGATGCCGGTATAGTCATGGGCCATGGCGAACAATCGGCGCCAGAAGAAGTGCCCTGGCCAGCGCTTGATCGCCATGCGCAGGGGGACTGCCACGCTGATGAAAAACGCCATGTACCACATGATCGGTACATAGGTGGCGAAGTCACTTGAAGGAAGGAGGGCCACCACAAGGATGTACAGCGAAGCACAGGTGCTGACCGTCAACCGCAACGTGGCCTGGTCCAGTTCACTGTTCTTTTCCGTCATGTTCATTGCGATTCTCCAGGGTAAGAAGTCGCTTAAAAGTTGAAACCTGGCGTTACAGTTTGCGTTACGATGCGCCGGACCTGAGGTGAGATGGACCTTGACATGACGCACAGAATCATAGTGGCAGATGACCATCCTCTGTTTCGCGAAGGTATGCTGAGAACCATAGAACGGCTTATGCCGACAGCGATGATAGAGCAGGCGGGCAATCTGGATGAAGTACTGGCGCTGGCGCGTACGGGCGCAGAAGTTGATTCGTTGATTCTGGACCTGCGCTTTCCCGGTATCACGTCTATGCAGGTCATAGGCCAGCTGCGCAACGAGTTCAAGCGCACCTCGATCATTGTGGTGTCGATGGTCGATGACCTGGACATTATTTCCCAGGTCATCGCCCAAGGCGCTGATGGCTTTATCGGCAAAAACGTTGATCCGGCAGGCATTGCCGAAGCCATCCTGGCGATTCGGGAAGGGGAAGTCGTGGTGAAGTACAACCCCGAAAACCCCCTTCTGGACCCAAGCCTTGCCTCACTCACCGCCCGCCAACGGCAAGTGCTCGGCCTGGTTGCAGCGGGCAAGACCAATAAGGAAATAGCCAAGCAACTGGGTATCTCCCCGTTCACCGTACGCATCCATGTTTCCACTCTGCTTAAGTCCCTGGGGGTGCCCACCCGTGCGGCGGCGGCGGCTCAATTCAGTAACTTTCCCGGTGCCAGTGGGTGGCCGGGCAAGCTCGATACTTGAATCAAGACGGTGCAATGAACATTAGAGCGTGGGTTGGGGCACGGGGGTGTTACCGGGGATCAACTTGGCGCCTTTAGGCCTTTTTGGACAGTCGCCAGATGAATACCAGCGGGTCACCACGCCCTTTTCAATCATGAACCGCTGTTCGCAACGGGCGTAATCAGGCACATAACCCCATTCCATCGAACGACTGCCGTTTGTAAGCCATACGTAGTCGTAGCCGATGATTCTCGAGTTGCCATCACTGAGGCCGTGGCTGTTTTTTGGCGCCCCCCATGACGTCACCAACTCATCTTCGGATGCACCTACCCATGAAGCAGTAATGTCCGATGTCGTTTGATAACGCTGGTTCATAACCAGATTACTCAAGGGAGAACCCGCACACCCGGACAGCATCAGAATGGATAAGACGGTGGTCCATGATTTCATATTTCGACTCCATTCAGGCGGATTCAATAATCCGACATTACATCAACTGGCAAGCAATTTATTACATTAATTCAAGCCGTTAATGTCCATCTAGCTATGCTAGACAAGTTCCTATTGGCCGCCTATAGCACACTTGTACTATAGCGTCAGCTCACGCGCGCCCATAAGCTGTACACGCTCGAAAAAGTCTTAAAGGCTTTGAGCCAGAGCGCACACCGGAACGCACTTGAACTTCAACGTCGAGGTGTTCCAGTGTGTTTGCCCGCCTGTCAATTAAAAGGCTCGATTAGTTGCACTACGCTGTGTCAACTTCACCGTGCATCCGGTCGAAATGGAATGGTATTAAACACAACTCAAGGTAAGTCTATGTGCTTAAGATATGGAAAACTAATTAGAATCGGATTCGCTCTGTGCTTACTGACCGCAGGCTTGGGAGGCTGTGCTAACACTGGGGATTTGATGAATTCCTTAAATCCTGGAGCACAAAAGTACGATGTTGCTTACCTGAAGAAAACCATCATCCCGGGAAAAACTACCAAGAGTCAGGTGACACAATTGTTCGGCGCTCCAGCCGAAGAGGAACTTGATTCAACGAGCAGAAGCAACGGGTCCAACTGGACCTATGATAAAAACCAGGAGGGTCTGGAAAAGTACATGACCCTGGCCCACAAATATGTCTCGACCGAGACAAGCCTGAAGATGTACGACGCCTCGTCGCAAGTGTCCAAGGCTCAAGGTGTCGCCAATGATGTCGGCAGTGTGACGGGCACGAAAAAAGCTCAAAGCCAGACCCAGGGAACGAGGTTGATAATTTACTTCGTGGATGACGTGGTGGATTACTACAGGCTTTACTGACACGTTCCACTTCTGATACGACACGCCGTGTCGTTTGATGCCTTAACACGCCAACCTACGCCTTATTGTTCTCAAGGGGGCGGCATCCAGCGATGCATCCCCCATGGTCCATGAGGTTGAACGCGTGGAAAAGAGCAGCGAACTCAATCAGGCCACGTTACGCCTGACCGTTAGCGCCTGTGCGTTGCTGTACATCATCGTACTGAGCGGGTTGCGCCCCAGTGATACCGCAGCCTACACGCCCATCATTGTGTATATCTCGACATTCATCGTGGTGTCGATATTCCTGCGCATGGCGATCAAGCGCTGGCCAGGACACTTTTTTGGCGGCGCTTGCTCTCCATGCTTCATGACTACACCGGTATCGCTTTCGCCATGGCGCTGGGAGGCGAAGGTGCATTGCCTATCTATGCTGCGCTGCTCTGGGTGACCCTGGGTAATGGCATGCGTTTCGGCTCACACTATCTGGCCCTGGCCAGCCACGACCTGCGCCAGCCCATCCACTCCATCGGCCTGTTCACCGCGTGCCTGCGTGACGCGAATCTGGGCGGTGAAGAATTGCGACTGGTGGACAACATCGACCGCTCGCTGCATACCGTCTCTCAACTGTTCCGTTCGATTTGGGATATCTACACCCTCGATAACGGAAAGCTGGAACCGCAAGCGGAGCCGGTGAACCTGGGCGCACTGCTGCAGGAGGTTGTCAAACAGAACATCGAGGCCACCCGCTGGGCCGGGGTTGAGTTGCGCCTGCACCCTTGTCGGCATTGGGTGAACGTCAATGGGGGGGGGGCTATTGACCACCATGGTGCAAAACCTGGTGTCCAATGCGATCAAGTACGCATCGGGGGAGCCCGTGCTGATCGGTGTCAGACGCCAGGCAAAGGGCTTGGCCGTGGTTGTTTACGATAAGGGCTGCGGTATCGCCGCTGAACATTTGCCGGACGCATTCAAAGAGTTTTACCGGGTGCGCCACGCACGCGACAAGATGTTGAGGGCCTGGGGTTGGGCTTGTCCATCGTCAAGCGCATCAGCCAGTTGCTCAATGTCGATGTTCATCACCGGGCACGAAATCGAGCGCATCCGTCAATCACTGCATGCATTTAATATCTCGGTACTGGCAAAACCCGTGCGACCGCCGGAACTGCGTAACGTGTTGCTTGAACAGGTCAAGTCAATGAAGTGTGAGTTACCCTTAGATCCATTACGGGACTAGCAGGTGTAGCGCCCTGCGAAACGCGCGGCGGCTACTGCTCTGTTGGGTACGTTCAGGGCACGTATCAGCGAAGACACGTGAATACGCACGGTATAGGGAGAGATTTCCAGTTCAGCGGCAATTTCCTTGTTGGTTTTACCTTGTGCGATCAAATTCCAGACTTCCCGCTGCCGCGACGTCAGTTTGCCCATCGCGTGATCACTTTCAAATGATGGTGATTCGGTCGGTTCGTATTTGACCACTACTTGGCCATTACGAATATCGTTGATGGCGTTACGTACCTCTTCGGCTGAAATGTTCTTGCCAATAAACCCTTTGGCGCCAGCCTCCATTACTCGCGTAATGATCACGCTGTCATCGACTGTCGAAACAACAACGACTGCAGTAGTGCCTCTTTCCCCACACAGTTTTGCAAGCTCTTTCAAGGAGCAAAGCCCTGGCAAATATACTTCGATAAAGAGCATGGCGACAGGTTGCCAGCGATCCAGGAGAACCCAGACTTCCTCCAGGTTTCCTGCCTGTTTTATTTTTGCTCCAGGTATTAAGCACTCCAGTAATCCTGTCATGCCCTCTCGATAAAGTGGGTGTTCGTCCGCCACCACAATTCGGCAACTCATATCAGCAAGCACAACCCGTTCAGATCAATGAAAACACGCTTTGATCATGTCCGACTCATGCAACTTATGATATAGAACAGCTGAACTAGTACACCTGTACTAGTTACTAAAAGCCATTAAGCAATTAAGTATATTTTCGTCGATACAACTGCGGCACAAACAGCGTGCTTGAACCCGTTGCCAGGAAGGGCAGTTCTATCCTCCTTCTCATCGCCTGGGCATAAAGATACCTAGTTGGCTCGCGTCTCATATCGCATCTTGACCACTTCAACGAGCCGCTCCTGTCCACCATTCGTGCCGGAGAGACTGGCCGACCTGATTGATTGCCCACGGTAGGGCCCTTCGGCAGCAAACCAATTCTGCACCACGACCTTCTGGGTCGGTTGTTGACCGGACGTTGATCCAGTGGAAATTTCATTGGTGAAGCGACAGGTTTCGAACGTCCCGAGTGCTGTCTTGATCGTCTCGCGGCCGTTGTAGGTCAGCTTTTCTGATACCTCAAACTCAAGCGTGTTGCCGCCGCTGACGACCTGGTTCTTGTAACTGACGGCGACTGTCTGCCCGGGTTGTAAATCCAGCGGCGTGGTGGGAGGAGGGGTATAAAGAGTAGTGGTCAACGAAGGCCCGGCACCGTGCCGATCACCATAGCGAATCAACTGGCCGTCCTTGATTTGCGCAAAGGTGGTCGTTAAATACACCGGCGAATTGCTTATGAACGTGGTGTGTAATGACGCCACTGGGTTGGCCCCTGCGAAGTCTTCATGGCCCAGCGTTTCGGTTTTACTACGATTGGTTACGGCAGAGGTGTTGTCGCGACTTTCAGACTCCACAACGGTGCCGGCCTGGAAATCCGCTTCATTGGTACACGGTGCCGAGGAGGCTGTTGCACCAACGGCTGCCTCGGTCCAAGTAGCGCTGGTGGTTAACAGCGAGATCAAGGCCATCGCCAGCGCAGCGTTCATTTCAATTTTTCTGGTGGTTATAGGTTTCAAAAAAAGCATCCCTGTTCAATACGATCGGCAGCGTCGAATAGCGTAAAAAAAGACGTATTAGAGCGCGAACAACTGTGATCCAGCGCTAAAGCGCGATGCAATAGGGCAGCTGTGCTATTGAGTTATCTCGATAGCCCCGGTTTTATAAGCAGCCAACGATAGCAGCACCCTTTATCCGCTCGACCATCACCACGGCAAGGTCTGGTCAGCCCATATCGACGCCGCGCAGGACAAGGCGTTCTCCGACTTGGAATTGCAACGCAACCTCGAGTCCGTCGTGTCCTCGTTGGGCGGCAGCAAGATCTTCGATGGCAGGATTCCGGAAGACCCTGGCCAGAAGATCAAAGAATGGCCGCGGGACTTCGCGCTCAAATACAACAGTGGCCTGGGGGACATTTGGAATAACGCCGCGCAGGTGTTTGTTATCCATCGCGCCGACCGCGATATCTGGATTCATTTGTGCAGCTACGCGTTCGGCGGCGGCCTGCTAATTGCCGAAACCAAACCGTTGCAAATAACTGCCAGCCTGTTGCCGGCCAGTGAACTGAAAGCGCAGATAGATAAAACCGGCAAGGTGGCATCGCACATCAACTTTGCGACTGACCAGACCCGCATCCTTCCGGGTTCACAGCCACAGATCGAGCAAGTGTTGTTGTTACTCAAGCAAAATACATCGTTGAAACTGGCCATTAACGGCTACACCGATCACACCGGTGATCCCGCGCACAACAAGACACTGTCATACGGCAGCGCCAAGGCCGTTGAGGCCGCCATCACCGCCAAGGGCATCGACGCGGCGAGGTTATCTGCGGCCGGATTTGGCGAGGCTGACCCGGTGGCCGACAACGCCACCGAGGCAGGCAAAGCTGAAAACCGCAGGGTCGAGCTGGTCAAGCAAGACTAAGCGAACGTTCAGGACCTGCGGCGGCCCGGGTCATCAAGACGAGCCCCGTGATGGCTTCCGGCTGATTGCGAGCCCCAAACTATCAGGGGTGAAACCGCCTCCCCAACGCATCCAACCGCACCGCAATCGGCGGCAACTGCTCGCTGCTCCTGGCCAGCATCTCCACCTCGTCAGCGGTGTTTTGAGCAATGCTCTGCACCGACTGCAACCGCCCGACAATCTCCAGGTTCGCAGAGGTCTGTTCCTGCGTGGTGATCACGATCCGGCCATTCAACTCGTCGATCTGGGTAATGTCATTGCCTACCGCTTGCAGCATTTCCACTGCCAGTTGACTGTCCTCCACACACCGTTCCACGCCCTGGCGGCTGTCGTGCATGGCTTCCACGGCCTGGCGGCTGCCTTGTTGCAGGCCTTCGATGATGGTTTTGATTTCTTGGGTGGAGACGGCGGTGCGTTGCGCCAGGTTGCGTACTTCGTCGGCGACGACCGCGAAGCCGCGGCCTTGTTCGCCGGCGCGGGCGGCTTCGATGGCGGCGTTGAGGGCGAGGAGGTTGGTCTGGTTGGCGATGCTGCTGATGACTTCGAGCACGGAGCCGATTTGCTCGGTTTGCGTGGCCAGGCCTTGGACGGTCTGGTTGGTGCCTTCCAGGCGTGAGGCGAGTTGGGTGATTTCATGCTGGGCGCGGCCGACGCTTTCCTGGCCGCGCAGGATTTGTTTGCTGGCTTTGCCGGCGTGTTCCACCGCTTGTTCGACATGCACGGCGATGTGGCCCATGGCGTCTTCCATGCGTTGCATCGAGCCGGTCATCTGGGTGATTTCCGCCAGTTGGTGCCGCGCTCCTTTTTCCAGGGTGCCGCTGGCGCTGGCCAGTTCCTGGCCCAGTTGGCCCAAGCCATGGGAGTCGCGGGCGACACCGTCGATCAGGTGGGTGAGTTGCTGCAGGAAGTGCTCGAAACGCCTTGCAAGGGACACGCGTACCTTGCCTTCACCCTGAGTGCTTTCTCCGGTGAACTGGGACGTGACGGCGAGCATCTTCTCGAGCATTTCCTGGCTCTCGACGGCTTCGGCCTGGCTGTGTACGGCGAGGTAGAGCAGGGCGACGGTTTCCATCACCACGTAGAAGGCGTGGACGAACACCATGGTCCAACCGCCGTGATGCGCCATCACGAATACCGGGAAGCCTTGATGTTGCAAGGCGTGGAACACCACGTGGTGCACGGCAATGGTGAGCGCCGCCACCAGGATCGGCAGCCAGTCTCGATAGAACGTCAGCACTGCCAGCAGCGCGAAAATCCCGAAGTGCGCTTCGATCACGCCTTGTGCCTGGTTGATCTGCAGAGCTGCCATCACCATCAGGCCAGCGCCCAAGACGCAACGCATCACACGGGTGCCGCTGATGGCTCGATAGAGCGCGGAGAGCACCACGCTGGTGCCACCACCCACGACTATGGCCTGGAGTAACGTGTCGTGCCAAAACGCCAGGCCGACGGAGAACAGGAACATCAGCCAGATAAGTGCCAGCATGATGCGGTCGGCCTTGCGGTAGTGCTCCAGGAAACGTGCGCGTGCGAGCATTCACTCTTACTCCATGTGGTCTGGCCAGGATCAAAGCATGCGGCGTGCCACTACGGCCCGCGTTCAGGCACTTGCGGGTGCAGGGAAACCAAAAAGCTTATCGGCTTTGGGGGAGGGGACTTTAAGCGCGAGTGCGTTCAGAGGGGGCAGACGACATTCCTGGTGACAAGCGGGGGGGCAATGTGGGAGGGGGCTTGCTCCCGATAGCGGTAGCACAGTCACAGCATCATTGACTGACCCACCGCTATCGGGAGCAAGCCACCTCCCACATGAGGGCCCCCGTTCGCCACGGGGAAAGAGTTCGCTGAGCGGCTGTCCGAGCGGGCAGCCGAGGACGCGAGGTGGATCAGAAGCTGTACTTGGCCGTCAGCATCATGTTGCGTGGGGTGCCGTAGGCGTCGCCGCCGTAGCTCACGGAGTTGGCGATGGTGGAGTAATAGCGGCGGTCGAAGATGTTGTTGGCGTTGAGCTGCAGGTCGAGGTGGTCGTTGACCTTGTAGCCGGCCATCAGGTCGGTGACGGCGTAGGCGCCCTGTTGGAGGCGGTAGGTGCTGCCATCCGCCAGTTTGACGTCGTTGTACATGCGACTCTGCCAAGAGATGTTGCCGCCCACGCGCAGTTTTTCCAGCGGGCCTTGGAAGTTGTAGCGGGTGGTCAGCTTGAACAGGTGCTCCGGAACGTCCGTGTCGTACTGCTTGTTGACCTTCTGTGGGTTGGCCTCGTCCTTGATGGTGTGGGTGCGGGCGTAGGTGTAGCCACCGCCGACCTGCCAGTTTTCGGTCAGCGCGCCTTGCAGTTCGAAGTCGATACCCTGGCTGCGAATCTCGCCGGAGGCTTCATAGCATTCCGTCTGTGGGCAGTTTTGCACGGTCACTTGCGTGGCGCGGTTTTCCTGGTCGACACGGAACAGCGCCACGCTCGCATTCAGCGCGCCACCCAGGTATTCGCCCTTGATGCCGACCTCGTAGTTCTTACCGACAATAGGTTTGACCGGGGTGCCGGAGGTGTCCTTGGAACTCTGCGGCGTGAAGATGTCGCTGTAGCTGACGTAGACCGAATGTTGGTCGTCCAGCTCGTAGATCAGCCCCGCATAGCGCGTGAGGTTGCGCGTGACCTTGTAGTCGCTGGTGTTGCTGCCATGGGCGTCGTAGTCATACCAGTCCAGGCGCCCGCCGAGGATCAGCTTCAACGGGTCCGCCAGGCTCAGGCGCGTGGTCACGTAGACACCGTCCTGGGTGGTGACCTCACGGTCGTTGGTGGTGTGGACGAAGTCCGGTTTGCCCGCGGTGAGGGGCCAGTTGGTGTCGTAGGGGCTGTAGTTATGGGTGGTCATGTCGTAGATGCGTCGGCTGGCACCCACCACCAGTTCATGGGTACGTCCGAATGCCTGGAACGGGCCGCTGGCAAAGGCGTCGACGCCAGCCTGGTTTTCGTCGTAGGCGGCCTGGTAGACCGTCCGCGCCAGGGTGTTGTTGACCCAGCGCGACTGATAAGAGCCGGAAAATAACGCGTTCTGTTCGGCGTAGTTGGCGTTGACCTGAAGCTTCCAGTCATAGGCCAGGCGTTGGCGCAGTTCGGCGAATACCGTGTTGATTTCCTGGTCCTTGTTCTCCCAGTCGGTACCGGGGTTGTAGGAGCGTGGCAGGTCGAGGTGATGGCCGTCCTGGCCGATCATCGACGAGCCCCAGAAGTAGTTGGTCTTGTCCTTCTGGTTCGAGAAGCCGAGGGTGAGGGTGGTGTCTTCGCTCAGGTCGGCTTCGGTGACGGCATAGAACAGGCCGTGATAGGACTCGGCGTTGTCGATGAAACTGTTGGCGTCGCGGTAGGAGGTGACCACCCGGCCGCGCCAGGTGCCGCTGTCATTGAGCGGGCTGGAGGCGTCGAGCTCGCCACGGTAGTCATCCCAGCTGCCGGCGGCGCCGGTGAGGGTGACTTTCTGTTCGTCCAGCGGCCGCTTGCGGACCAGGTTGATGGCCGCCGAAGGGTTGCCCGCACCGGTCACCAGGCCGGTGGCGCCACGCACTACCTCGACACGGTCGAACATCGCCAGGTTCGGCTGGGCGCCTACGGAAACGCCGTTGTAGCCGCTGGGGATGCCGTCGTACATCAGGTTGTCGATGTCGAAACCGCGTGAGGTATAGGACTGCCGGCCTGGGCCGTTGGAATAATTGAGGAACAACCCAGGCGTGGCGTTGACCACGTCGTTGATGCTGGTCATCGCCTGGTCATCCATGCGCTGGCGTGTGATGACGGTGACGGCCTGCGGGGTTTCACGCAAGGTGAGGGGCAGTTTGGTCGCGGTTTTCATCGCGCCGGTGGTGTAGGACTGCGTGCCCTCGGTGGTTTCGCCCAATTGCTGCTCGCCGGAGATCTGGGTAGCGCCCAGTTCCAAGGTGGTTGTCGGCGTTTCAGCATCGGCCGCGAAGGCCGCGTGCGAGGTGGCAAGACACACCGCCAAAGCGATCAGAGTGAGTGTAAAACCTTTACCGCCGTGTTGTTGCACTGACATGGAACGGACTCTCCCCTAAGTGCCGTCCTTGGCGAATAATAAATCTGTTGATAATTATTCGCATTATTGTGCCGCAATGACTTGAAGTAAAAAAGCCTTTGGGGAGAATTAGTTAACGAATTTTTCACATGCTGAGGGCAGGCTTTTAGCCATCACCTGCCGTGTTCAATGTCTTCTTTAGCGCGTTCAATCGCGTTTTGGAATCGCCACCCGACTCGTCGCCTTCACCTCGCGCAACGCCAGGCTCGACTGGATCGACGCAATCCCCAGCTGCCGCCGCAGCACGCTCTCGACAAACTCGCTGTAGCTGTCCAGATCCTCCGCCAATACCTGCAACAGATAGTCCGCATCGCCAGTGATCTTGTGGCAAGACAGCACCTGAGGCAGCTCTTTGATCACCGCTTCAAACGCATCCGGCGCATGGTCGGTGTGGATCGCAAAACGCACGTGTACAAACGCCATGATGTCCAGGCCGAGCAGCTTGCGATCCAGGTTGGCCTGGTAGTCCTTGATCACACCTTCTTCTTCCAAGCGTTTGCGCCGGCGCCAGCAGGGGGTGAGGCTCAGGGACAGACGCTCGCTCAGTTGGGCGTTGGAAATACTCGCGTCTTCCTGCAGCAGGGCGAGGATGGCGAGATCGGTGTCGTCAAGAACGACCTGTTTGGTTTTATTTTTCATATTTGGCTATCGCATGGGTAAAAACACCCGATAAAGCTATCAGCGTCAGAAGTAAAAGCAAAGAAAGCCCTGCGCTGCCAGAACAAAATAGACCCTGTCTTTTACTGGCGGATGTATCCAAATGCTGACTGTTTTTAGTGATGACCACCGTTTGCACCACGGCACCGAACTCAAGGACGGCGTGCTCAAGCCCTCATTCGAACAACCCAGCCGCGCCGACACCGTGCGTGACCGCGTCCGACACGTTGGGCTGGGCGATATCATCGTGCCGCGCAGCTTTGAGCGTGCCTGTTACGTCAACGCCCACAGCGAACGCTACGTCAGCTTCCTCGAAACCGCCTGGGCCGAATGGACCGCCATCGGCCGCAGCCATGACGCGCTGCCGCTGGTATGGCCGGTGCGCGACCTGGCCAATCACCAGGTGCCGGACTTTATCGACGGCAAGCTGGGCTTTTTCGCCATGGACGCCGGCTCGCCGATCACCGCCACCACCTGGCACGCCGTCAAGACCAGCGCAGATATTGCGCTCACCGGCCTCGCGCTGATCGACGAAGGCCACAACAGCGCCTTCGCCCTGTGCCGCCCACCGGGGCACCATGCGGCCCGCGAATACATGGGCGGCTATTGCTACCTCAACAACGCCGCGATTGCCGCGCAACAGGCCATCACCCAAGGCGCCAAGCGCGTCGCGGTACTGGATGTGGATTTCCACCACGGTAACGGTACGCAGAATATTTTCTACGACCGCCCGGATGTGCTGTTCATCTCCCTGCACGGCGAGCCTTCGGTGTCCTATCCGTATTTTTCCGGCGCCGCCAGCGAACGCGGCGCAGGTGCCGGGGAGGGCTTCAACCTTAATTACCCTTTGCCGAAAAACACCACGTGGGGTCAGTACAAAACCGCGCTGATCCACGCTTGCCAGCAACTGAAACACTTCGCCCCCGACGTGCTGGTGATCTCCCTCGGCGTCGACACTTTCAAGGACGACCCCATCAGCCACTTCCTGCTCGACAGCCAGGACTTCCTCAGCATGGGCGAGCTCATCGCCAGCGTCGGCGTCCCGACACTGTTCGTGATGGAAGGCGGCTACATGGTCGATGAGATCGGCATCAATGCCGTCAACGTCCTGCACGGCTTCGAAAGCAAGACCGCCTGAGCCAATAACAACACACGCTCGATTCTTTTTTTCTGCCAAAACTCAAAAAACATAACAAGAGGTTTTGTGATGAAAACAACCACGTCCGGGCTTTGTGAAAAGCCTGCATTGCAACGCACCCTGAGCAACCGCCATATCCAGTTGATGGCCATGGGCGGTGCGATCGGCACCGGCCTGTTCATGGGCTCCGGCAAGATCATCGCGTTGTCCGGTACCTCGATCATCCTGATCTACATGATCATCGGGCTGTTCGTGTATTTCGTGATGCGCGCCATGGGTGAGCTGCTGCTGTCCAACCTCAACTTCAAGAGCTTCGCCGACTTTGCCGGCGCTTACCTGGGGCCGCGTGCGGCGTTCTTTCTCGGCTGGTCGTACTGGCTGAGCTGGAGCGTGGCGGTGGTGGGGGATGCGGTGGTGGTCGGCGGGTTTTTCCAGTACTGGTTCCCGCATGTGCCGGCGTGGATCCCGGCGGTGGGCATGCTGCTGACGCTGTTCGCGTTGAACGTGCTGACGGTAAAACTGTTCGGTGAAGTGGAGTTCTGGTTCGCGATCATCAAGATCATCGCGGTGCTGACCCTGATCGGTGTGAGTGTGGTGCTGATTGCCAGCTCGTTTGTCTCGCCCACTGGCGTCACGGCGTCCTTGAGCCACCTGCTGGATAAACAGGCGGCGTTTCCCAATGGCCTGTTCGGCTTTTTCGCCGGGTTCCAGATGGCGATCTTTTCCTTTGCCGGCACCGAACTGATCGGCACCGCAGCGGCTGAAACCCGTGCGCCGGAGAAGACCTTGCCCAAGGCGATCAACTCGATACCGCTGCGCATCATCCTGTTCTACGTGCTGGCCCTGGCGTGCATCATTGCGGTGACGTCGTGGCAACAGGTGTCGCCGAGCAAAAGTCCGTTCGTTGAGTTGTTTTTGGTAGCAGGCTTTCCGGCTGCGGCGGGGATCGTCAATTTCGTGGTGCTGACCTCGGCGGCATCGTCGGCCAACAGTGGGGTGTTTTCCGCCAGCCGCATGTTATTCGGCCTGGCTGACCTGGGGGACGCACCGGGTATCTTCGGTCGGCTGTCGAAAAGCAGCGTGCCGTTTATCAGCCTGGCATTTACCACGTTTTTGATGCTGCTCGGCCTGGCGCTGCTGTTTGTGGTGCCGGAGGTGATGACTGCCTTCACGATTGTGTCGACGGTGTCGGCGATCCTGGTGATTTTCACCTGGTCGACCATCCTCGCCTCCTATATCGCCTATCGCAAAAAACGCCCAGACCTGCACGCCAAATCCCTCTACAAGATGCCCGGCGGTGTGCCGATGGCCTGGTTTTCCCTGGCGTTCCTGGCCTTCGTGTTGTGCCTGCTGGCGTTGCGGCCGGATACACGCTTGGCGCTATGCGTAATGCCGGCTTGGTTTATCTGGCTGGGCATTGCCTTTCAGTTTTCACGCTTCAAGGCGGCCGGGGTGGTCAATCCCGGTCATAGGTGATTAGAACTCCATTCTCAGGCCGACCGTGCCCTGGCGGCCGTTGAAGGTGTTGCTGTCCAGGTTGCGGTTGTAGCCCACCTCGGCGTACAGGCTGATGCCCGTGGCCACCTTCAGCGTGGCGCCGGCGCTCAGGTCCAGGGTGGTGGACTTCTGCTCAGTGTCGATCGCTGTCACGTCGTTGAAGGTGACGGTGTTCTGCCCGGCACTGGTGTGCCAGACATTCGCCCGTACGTAGGGTTGAAGCGGCATGCTGCGGACCTGATAGTCACCGCGCAGGCGTACACCCAGGCGGCTGGTGACGATGGTGTCGGCGTCATAGGAGACGTCAGAGATCCCGTCGTTTTGCTTATCCAGTTTGGTCTTGCCGACGATCAGTTGCGCCTGGGGTTCAACCACCCAGTTACCCATCCCGGCAAACGGCCAGCCGACTTCGGCGGACGCCGTGACATTGTGCCCCCGGGTGTCCATCTTCACGCCACGATCCGACTCGTTATTGCCGTCGAAGCGGGTGCCCATCAAGACCAGGTCGAGGTAGGCCTGGTTGGCCCTGATCAGTGTCCAGTAAACCCCCAGGCTGTCCCCGCGCAAGGTGGTCTTGCCGGCGTCCTTGTCCTGCCAGCCACCGTTGAAGCCTTTGATATTGCCTTTGAGGGTGCTGTGGCCGACGAAGAACCCGCTGCGTTGGGTCAGGCCATTGTCGTAGGTGCTGGCGTACAGGTCGCTACCCACTTGGAAGCCGGTCACCGAACTGTCGAGCGACGGGCTGACCGTCCCGGTAAAACTCTGGCGCGTGCTATTACCGTAGGTCCGTCCCCAGCCCGACGTGAATGGGCCGGTGTGCAACTGTTGGCTTTGGTCACCCATACGCTGGTGGAAGGTGCCGAGCATGCCCTGCACGAGTTGCTGTGCGGCGGGAAACAATGCAGCGTAGATCGGCACTTCCGGACGATAAATAGGGATCGGTTCGGTCCCGGGATTGGGCGGCAGCGGTGGTTCACCGGGAACCGGGGTGGGTAACGGCACGATAATCACCGGGCCAGGCGGTACCACGGGGATCGTCGAGCGCAGGTAGTAGTTCTCCGCCGTACCGGCCGTTACGCCGCCCTTGAACAGGTAGTAGTCGAACGCCCCGGCGGACACCGGCCCGGCCAGCGTAAACGCGTTACCGCTGCCAGAGGCGCCGTTGAGGGCCTGCACCACCTGGATGCCGTCCTGCAGGGTCGCCGCCCCCGCGCCGCCGAGGTTCGTGACGTTGAGGGCGGTGGTACCGGCGAGGGTGCCCTGGTTGATAATGAGTTTGTCGCTGGGGGAATCATCCGCACCCAAGGCGCTTTGCAGTGCAAGCCGCCCGTTGTCGCCGGTGTAATTGCCATTGATGGTCAGGGTGTCGCTGGTACGGGTGTTGCCGGTGGTCATGTTGAGGGTGCCGCTGTTAGTGACGTTCACCCATTGGCCAGCCGTAAATGGGTCGATCACCCCTGTGCCGATCAACAGTTCACTGGTCCCGTCGATGCTCAGGCTGCCGGTGCCGGTGGCGCTGTCACCCAGTTTCAGCGTTCCGCCCAGGGTCAGCTGCGACTGGTTGTCCAGACGAATGCTTTCCCAGTTGGGAAACAGGCCCGGATCGCCTGCCTTGGTATTGTCCAGTGTGAGCGTGTCGACACCCAGGCCGCCGTCGACCAATTGCGCCGCAGCCAGTTGGGCATTGACCAGGTTTTGCAGCACCGCAGTATCGTCACCCGCGCCCATCAGCACGAACGAGTGCAGGTTTCCGCCCGTCCAGCCGAACTCGTCGTTGCCAAAGCTGAGGAGTATCTGCCCGTTGACGTCGCCACCCGAGACGGTCACGACGTCGTTGCCACCGCTGACACTGATGTTGCCGCCGACAAAGGCCGTGCCCGAGATCAGGATGGTGTCGTTGCCGAAGCCGGCCACCAGGTTGCCGATGATCCTGCCACCCGACATATCGAACAGGTTGTTGTCGAGCTTCATGTCGACCCGGCCGATGCTGCCACCGCTCATCTTGGCCTGGTCGCCATCCTCGAAGGCTCCGGTGATGGTGCCGCCACTCATGTTGAAGGTATCCAGGCCATCGCCTTGGGCCAGTGAAGCAATGGTGCCGCCGCTCTGGGCGTAGCTGTCGACACCTGCGCCTTGGGTGACGGCGCCGGCCTGGCCGCCGCTGATCTGTGCCACATCCGCGCCCGAGCCCTGGCTTACGCTGCCGGTGATGCTGCCCAGATTCAGGCGGAAAATATTACTGCCATCGCCCTGGTTGAGGTTGCCGTCGATCCCGGCACTCGGCCCGTTCACATCCACCAGATCGTTGCCGGCGCCATAGGTCACATTCCCGGTGACTCGCCCCGTGGCGCTGATGTTCAGGGTGTTGTTGCCCGCGCTGTCGGTAAACCCCGGCGCCGTGCCGCTGTCGCAGGAAGAGAGGTCATCGCCGGCGGTGTTGCTGATGGTACACGCCCCGTAAGACGCGGACGGCAACGTCGCCAAGGCAATCAGGTACAGCAGGGGCAAAGTCTGTGAACGCATGATCCGTCCTCGCGCGAGGGGAGAGTTGCACCGATACCGGCAAAGGCAGGTGCAGGCCAGACCATGACAACGTGACGCGCGATACGGATCAGGGACGACGGGTTACCTGTTCGAAAACACCGGCCAATGCAAAGGGTTGGCATGGCTTTCTCGACTGCACCTCAAGCTGTGCAGCGCTTTTTGCACCATAGCCACACATCGTGCGGGGCGCCACTGTCAGAAATAACAGGTACAGACGAGTGGGCGATTACACAAACACAATTTCGTAAGGCTCGCGCATACGCTCCAGCAGTACCTGGGCCAATATCGGCGCCAGGCCAATCTGCGGGTCGCCCGCCAACTGGCTGGCATACGCATGGGCGGCGTGGAGCTTGCGCGCCACAGTCCAGGTGTCCAGGCGTACCTTGCGTGCCCGCTGCCAGGGGATCATCGCACCCTCGCGGGCGGGGCAGTGCCAGGCCCAGATCGGCAGTTCATACAGTTGCGCACCCACCAGGCTGCAGGCTTTGGCGCTGGCACGGCCGACGACGTCATGGTCGTCATTGCCGTCGTTGCGCCACGTGGTAAACACCACGTCGCCCGGTTGCAGGTAGCGCGCGATAAATTGGCTCAACTGCGGCTCGCGAGCGGCGAGGGCGTTGTCGCAGAAACCGCCGCGAATCCACTTCAGGCTGTGCAAGGGCATGCCCAGGCGGCGCAGCGCTTCGGCGCTTTCCTGGGGGCGCACCACACTCAGGCGTCTGGCCGGCCATACGCAGGAGCCCGGGTGGCTGGCGCTGCCGTCAGTGATGGAGATCAGTTGCAGAGGGTGTTCCAGGGTGCTGAGCAATTGCAGTAGACCACCGCAGGCCACCACCTCGTCGCCGGGATGGGGCGCGATGATCACCACGCGCGCGCCGGCGGGCACCAGCGAAGCGGTAGAGATAGGCGGGATTTGCGCCAGCTGCGGTGCGCTGTTCCAGATTTGCGCGGGGCCGCGATGGCCTTCACTAAGAGAGGCAGGCTTCATGGGAATTACATCCTTGTCGGTTGATGCTGGGTCATGCCCCGTTGATGGGACGACTCTATTTATTCACCACAGACTCCGCCGTGGTGTGCGCATGGCAATCCAACCCTGAATTACCAGCAAGGCGTCATCAGCATAGACAAGGATTGGTCGCTTTTACATTTTGCAATGTCGTTTTTTTCAAGACGCGCACATCAGGCTCTTTAAATAATCGCCGAACCCGCCTTGGGCACGGGCCTCCAGGCGCGCGCTGGTGATGACTTGCGGGGCGTGGCTCCAGGCGATGGACGCACCGCAGCGCTCGAGGTCGCGCACCAATTGCACATCTTCGTGACAGGGCAGCGGTTCGAACCCTCCGGCGCGCACATACGCCCCGGCACTGATGCCCAGGTTGGCGCCGTGGATATGACGATGACCGTCCCGGGCCTGGTATGCCTGCTGGTAACGGATCTGCGCCGCCGGCTCGAACCCTTCGCTCCAGGCGTCGACGGTCACCGTGCCGCACACCGCGTCGGCGCCCAGTGCCAGCTGGGCTACCAGCCAATCGGGGGCCACGCGGCTGTCGGCGTCGGTGCACGAAATCCAGCGTGCGCCCTGGTTGAGCAGGTGCCGCGCGCCTACCCCGCGCACGTGGCCGACGTTACGTGCCTGGACTTCCAGGCGCTGCACCGGGAAACCCTCGGCAATCGCGGCACTGGCATCGCTGCAACTGTCGAGCACCACCAGGATCTGCACTGTTTCGCCCAGCAAGCCTGGGTGGCTGGCCGCGACCAATGCTGCCTCCAGACAGCCGCCGAGCAACGCCTCTTCGTTATGTACCGGGATCAGAATGCCGATCATCGCAGGCCCTCGAGGGTGGCGACCGAAGTGCCGTCACGGCTCCACAGGTCGAGCAGGAAATCGTGTTCGTGGTGGGTGGCGACCAAGGGCATCGCCAGCCGCTCATGGAGCAGGGCATGCACCTGTTCGGCGGTTTGCGGGCAACCGTCGATAGCCGGGCGCCAGTGGCAGGCCAGCACCTGGCCATTGGCGGTGAGGCTGCTGAGGACGCGATCGATCAAGCGGCACAGGTCATCGCTGTCGAGGTAGTAGCACAGTTCGCTCAAGACGATCAGATCGAATTCGCCTGTCGGCCATTGCTCGGGCAGGCGGCTCTGCTCCACCTGGGCATGGGCAAACCCCAGCAAGCGGCTGCGTGCCAGGGCGACGGCGGCCGAGGCCGTGTCGCAACACAGCAGGTGGTCACAGCGCGGGGCCAGCTCGAAGCTCAATTCGCCATTGGCGCAGCCGGGTTCGAACACCGAGGCATAGCGCGGCCGAGTCAACAGCGCCAGGGTCAGCGCACGTTTGCGTCGCTCGTACCAGCGTTGTCGAAAGGCCCAGGGGTCGTCGTTACCGGCAAACAGTTGATCGAAATACGGCGTCGCCACACTCATACAAATACCACTTCAAAAGGTTGCAGCAGACGCTCCACCACATAGGGCGCCAGCACCGGCGGCAGTCCGATCTGCGGGTCACCCTCCAACTGGCTGGCGAACGCGTGGATGGCGTGGCGTTTACGCGCGACGGCTTCACAGCTCAGCGGGAGCTTGCGGGCGCGGTGCCAGGGCACCAGGCTGTTCTCGGGAGATGCCCAGTGCCAGGTCCACACCGGCAGCTCATAGAGGGCCGCACCCACCGCGTGCGCCGCCTTGGCGCTCGCGCGGCCAACGGCCTCGTGATCGCAATGGCCGTCTTCGCGCCAGGTGGTAAACACCACATCCGCGGGTTTGAGGTGGCGCTGGATGAAGGCGCTGAGCTGCTCTTCCCGCGCCGCCACCTGGCCGTCGCTGAAGCCGGCCCGCAACCATTTCAGGCTGTGCAACGGCACGCCGAGGCGATGCAGGGCCTGTGCCGACTCCTGCGGGCGTACCACGCTCAAGCGCTCCACCGACCAGTGTGTGGAACCGGGGTGACTGGCGCTGCCATCGGTGACCGAAATCAATTGAATGGGCCGGCCCAACTCGGCCAAGCCTTGCAACAGGCCGCCACAGCCCAACACTTCGTCATCCGGGTGCGGGGCGATGATCACCGCGCGGTGGCCCTCGGGTACCAGTTGTTCGACGCTGATCTGCGGCAGTTCGGCCATCAGCGCCGAGTCCTGCCAGCGGTGCAGTGGCGTGCCCTGGCCTACAATCGGGTTGGGTTTCATAATTGCCACCTGCCTGTGGGGTCCCCGGCGACCAGTTCGCCGAGGCCGGCCAGGTCGCGTTCGGCATGGCTCTGGCGGACATACACCGGCAGGTCCGCCATCAACTGGGCAAAGTGCGGATCCTTGCAGTACGGCCCTGCGCCCACAGCTCGGCCGACATGCCGCATGACCTGCTCGACGCTGTCCTCGATGCACGCGCGTACCTGCTGGGCCAGTTGCCGGGCGTCAGCCTTGGGTTCGCGGTCGATCTGCAGAGCGCTGGCGCGCAGCACACAGGCCGCGCCGTTCAGTGCACTGTCAACGGCGCCGAGGTGCGCGAGGGCATGGGGTTCCGGGCGCTTGCTGCAGTGATCGCGCAGCACCTCTGCCAGGCGTTGTGCCGCACCGTACCAGCAGGCGGCAATGCCAATGCCGCCTTGCCAGAACCCAGGGCGCGAGAGGTAGTCGCCGGGGCCGCCCACGGCAATGCCATGAGCGCCGTCAAAGACGACCTCGACGCTGCCAGTGGCGGCCATACCCACGGCATTCCAACCGTCGTTGGTGACAGTGATGCCCGGCTGATCCATCTGCACCGCCACCAATTGCTGGCTGCCTTGTTCATCCCAAGCCGTCAACAAACCATGGCTGACCACCGCCGCCCCGGAACACCAGGCTTTACGCCCGTCCAGGCGCAGGCGATGACCATCGCGGCGCACCTGCACTTTGGCGCTCGGCGGTTCTGCAGCCCACATGCCCCAGAGGCTGCCCAGGGGCGGCAGCGGGCTGTCGAGTTCGGCAATGATCGCCAATGCGTCGGTGTGGCCTTCGAACAGTTTGCATAAGCGCAGGTCATGGCCTGCCACTTGTGCAAGGCGGCTGAACCGCCCCAGTGTGTCGCCGCTGCCAGGCAGTGGCAACTGATCCAGGCCAACCTCCTGAAGTGCCCTCAGGGCCTTGCCCAGGTCCTGCGTGTCCGCATAGTCCTGGAAGCCTTGAAGGAATCCATGCAGTGCCATGTCACACCTCGTCGTCACGCTGCAGTTCGAACAGCAGCAGCGAGCGCCCGGTCACGCCGTACTCGTGGTCGAACTCAAAGCGTTCCTGGCCACGCACTGCTGGCTCGTTGGTATCCAGCATGCAGGTCCAGAACTCACCCTCTGGCACCGGCGGCAGACGGAAATTGACCACGTCGTGGTGGGCGTTCACCACCAGCAACAGAGTGGCGTCGGCACCGGCGCGGCGAATCCCGGTTTCCTGGGCGCGGCCATCCATCAGCATGCCCAGGCAACGGCCGTGGCTGTCTTCCCACTGTTCGGTGGTCATCTCGTTGCCGTCCGGCGACAACCAGGTGACGTCCTTGACGCCGATGTCTTCGTTGTAGTCGCCCACCAGGAAGCGGCCACGACGCAGGATCGGGTAGGCCAGGCGCAGCTTGATCAGGCGCTTGACGAACTTGAGCAACGCCTTGCCGTCATCGTCCAGTTCCCAGTTGACCCAGCCGATCTCGCTGTCCTGGCAGTAGGCGTTGTTGTTGCCGTGCTGGGTGCGGGCGAATTCATCTCCGGCCACGATCATCGGCGTGCCCTGGGCCAGCAGCAGCGTGGCAAAGAAGTTGCGCATCTGGCGCAGGCGCAGTGCGTTGATTTCCGGGTCGTCGGTCGGGCCTTCCACGCCGTGGTTCCAGGACAGGTTGTTGTTGCTGCCGTCCTGGTTGTTCTCGTCGTTGTCTTCGTTGTGCTTGTCGTTGTAAGACACCAGGTCATGCAGGGTGAAACCGTCGTGGGCGGTGATGAAATTCACCGAGCTGTAGGGGCGGCGGCCACGATGGTTGAACATCTCGCCCGAGGCGGTCATGCGCCCGGCGAAGTCTGCCAGTTGGCCGTCATCGCCTTTCCAGAAGGCACGTACGGTGTCGCGGAAACGGTCGTTCCATTCAACCCAGCCCGGTGGGAAGTTGCCCACCTGGTAGCCGCCGGGACCGCAGTCCCATGGCTCAGCGATCATTTTCAACTGGCGCAGCACCGGGTCCTGGCGGCAGGCCACGAGGAAACTGTGGCGCTCGTCAAAACCGTCGCGGTAGCGCCCAAGAATGGTCGCCAGGTCGAAGCGGAAGCCATCGACGTGCATTTCGGTAGCCCAGTAGCGCAGGGAGTCGGTAACCATTTGCAGCACGCAGGGGTGGCTCAGGTCCAGGGTGTTGCCGGTGCCGGAATCGTTGATGTAGAAGCGCTTGTCGTCGGGCATCAGCCGGTAGTACGAAGCGTTGTCGATGCCGCGCATGGACAGGGTCGGGCCCCGCTCGTTGCCCTCGGCGGTGTGGTTGTAGACCACGTCGAGGATCACTTCCAGCTTCTGCTCGTGCAGGTGCGCAACCATCTCCTTGAACTCGGCGATCTTGCCGCTGGCCAGGTAACGCGGGTCGGGGGCGAAGAACGCAATGCTGTTGTAGCCCCAGTAGTTGGTCATGCCTTTTTCCAGCAGGTGCTGGTCGTTCACGAAGGCGTGCACCGGCAGCAGTTCCACCGACGAGATGCCCAACTGGCGGATGTGCTTGAGCACGTCATCTTCCATCAACCCGGCACAGGTGCCGCGCACGTCTTCGCCGACCGAAGGGTGACGCATGCTGATGCCGCGCAAGTGGGTTTCGTAAATGATCGTACGGTCCCATGGCACCCGCACCGGCTGGTCGTTGCCCCAGGTGTGCGCCGGGTCGATGACCTTGCACTTGGGCACGAACGGTGCGCTGTCACGCTCGTCGAAACTGAGGTCGTCATCCGGGTGGCCGATGGTGTAGCCGAACAGCGCTTCGGACCATTTGAGTTCGCCCACCAGCTGTTTGGCGTAGGGGTCGATCAGCAATTTGTTGTGGTTGAAACGATGACCATTGGCCGGATCATAAGCGCCGTACACACGGTAGCCGTAGATCAGCCCAGGGTGGGCGTCGGGCAAGTAACCGTGGAATATTTCGTCGGTGTATTCGGGCAATTCGATGCGCTCGAGTTCCACTTCGCCGGTGTCGTCGAACAGGCAAAGTTCGACTTTCTCGGCGTTGGCCGAGAACAGCGCGAAGTTCACACCCAGGCCATCCCAGGTAGCGCCGAGGGGGAAGGGCAAACCTTCACGAATCCGCGACGGCTCGTTACCCGGCGTCGATGGGGTCTTATGGGGTTTGCTCATTGAGTTGCTCCTGCAAGGCTATTTTTTCGGGCCGAACGCGGCCCTGCTGACGTGTGTTCAGCGGATGAGAAGAAGAGTGAAGTCGCCTTTTGCCGACAGCGCCGGCAAAAGGTTCGTGACGCCGTGCGCGTTAAGCCTTGGGCTTTTTCGGCGCTGGCGGCTTCTTGGCCGCCGGGGGCGCCGGTTTGCTCGCGGTGGGCGCAGGTGGCTTGGCCTTTGCCGCAGGCTTGGGGGCGGTCTTGGGCTTGGCGGCGGGCTTGGGTTTGCTCGGCGTCAGTGCTTCGGCTTCGGCCAGCTTGCGCGCCATCTCCCAGTGGCGCGCGTCTTCCCCGTGGGGTTTGCCTTCAGACTCCCAGATCTGATGCGCCAGTTCGCGTATGCGTTTGTCTTCAGTACTCATCACAATGCTCCTCACAGAAAATTTTCAGCTTTCTTGATCATCAGAATTGATAAAGACATTGACCGGGAAATCCCCCAGGGCAGTGCTGATCAACAGCTCCTTGTCTGGTGTGACTGCGCCTGTATGAAAAAGTCCCTTCCAGTTTTGCGTTGGCACGGCGAACGGTAATTTCACCCGGGTATCGCCCCAAACCTGCGCATTGATCTGGGGATGCACACCGTTTTCAAGCAGGTCATGGGACCAACGTGGCACCACCACCAGCAGGCGTTTGCCCTGGTGTTCGCGGCAGAACGCGACCACCCGTTCGGCGTGTCGGCCGACGACTTCCAGTGCTGTATAGCGGCCGTTGCGGAACACGTCCGGATGGGCCTTGCGCAAGGCCAGTACGTGGGCAATCAATGTTTGCTTGATACGCCCGTCACGCCAGTTGAACAACAGTTCGCCGATGTCCGGCGGGGTAGTGAGTGCCTGTTGCCGCGCGGTGAAATCCACCGGACGACGGTTGTCCGGGTCCACCAGGCTGAAGTCCCAGAACTCATCGCCCTGGTACAGGTCCGGCACACCCGGCACGGTAATGCGAAGCAAGGTTTGCGCCAGTCCGTTGACCGCGCCGGCGGGGGCGATGGCCTGGGCGGCGCTGCCGATTGCGCTGCGCAGCGGCTGACCTTCATCACTGAGCAGCAGACGTGTGAGAAAGGCTTCGACCCCCTGTTCATACGCCTCGTTGGGCGCGCTCCAACTGCTCTGCAACTTGGCTTCGCGCAGGGCTTTTTGTTGCCACTGCCACAGGCGCTGGTGATAGCCCTCGAAGTCTTCGGCCTGGTCCAGCGGCCAACTGCCCAGCAGCACCTGATACAGGATCAGCTCATCGCCGGCCGACGGTGTGGTCGCGTCGTCGCGCAACGGTGCTGCCAGGGTGCGCCAATGCTCCACTTGCTCGACGTACCACGGCGCGCACTCGCTGAGCACGGCCAGGCGCGCACGGGTGTCTTCGCCACGCTTGTGGTCATGGGTGGCGGTGGCCAGCAGGTTGTCGGGGAAGGCCTGCAAACGCTGTTGATTGATGGCGTGAAACTCGGCCAACGGCGCGCTGAACTGCTCGGTACTGAAGCCCACATCGTTGCGCGACAGCAGCACGGCCGAGCGGTAGAACGCGGTGTCTTCCACGGCCTTGGCGGCAGCCGGCGAGGTCAGTTGCTGGAAGCGCACACAGGCATGCTTAAGGATCTTGCGCTCACGGCCCACCGGGCGATTGCGCCAGGGTTGGCCGCCGAGCCATTTTTCCAGGTGTTCGAGCACCGGCCAGTCGCCCTCGCCAAGTGTCGTACGGGCGCCGTCCAGGGCCTGCTGGAACACTTTGTCGTCGTCGGCGCTACGGCCGCGGGCGCTGATATAGGTGCGGTACACCGGGAAATGCACGATCAGCTCCTGCAACGCGCGACGGATCGCGCCGAGGGTCAGGTCGCGGGTCATCACATCGTCGCGGGCCACTTGCAACAGGGCCTGGGCCACGCTTTCAAAGTCGCCGCCGAGGGAGCCGTTGAGGATTTGCTGGCGGGCCAGCCGCGCCTCTTCGATAAACGCCGAGGGCCGTTCGCTGTGCCGCGTCCATAAGTCCGCCAGCGGCGCAAAGCCCTCGGGATGGTGTTGCAGCAGCGACAACTGGTTCATGAATTCGTAGCCGGTGGTGCCGTCCACTTGCCAGTCTTCGCGCAGGGTTTCGCCCTCGCCGAGGATTTTTTCCACGAAGATCGGCAAGTGCCGCTCGGGCGACAGCGAATCCACCCGACGCCGCAGCTTGCGGCAGTAACCGCGCGGATCGGCCAGGCCGTCGATGTGGTCGATGCGCAGGCCATCCACCAGGCCTTCGCTGATCAGTTCGAAGATCTTGCCGTGGGTGGCTTCGAACACAGCGGTGCGCTCCACGCGCAACCCGCCGAGTTCGTTGACGTCGAAGAAGCGCCGCCAGTTGATGTCGTCTGCCGCCGTGCGCCAGCTGGCCAGGCGATAGGCCTGTTGCTCGAGCAGGTGGTGCAGACGGTTGAAGCCCTCCGGCGTGCGTCCGTCGAACTCGGTCAGCCGCTGTTCGATAGTCTCCAGGACTTCTGTGGCGCGTTCGGCCAATACCTGCTTGAGCCAGGCGGCTTCGGCGTAGGCATCATCCTGATAGGCCAGGGCGCTGAAGCGGTCGGCCAGAGGTTTGAGCCGCTCGTCGGCACCGAGGATGGCCGCGTAATCCCGTGGGCAGATAGGGAAGCGGTGTTCGTAGTGCTCAACGTAAAACACGCCGTGGGCCGCATCGAAATGCAGCGTCAGCGTACCGCTCTGCAAAGCTTCGCCGTAGTCGCTGCCGAGGAAGGGCATAAGCAATTGGCCCTTGAGCAGCGGGTCGGGCGAATGCCATTGGATGTCGAAGAATTCGCTGTAGGGGCTCAAGCGGCCCCATTCCAACAGGTCCAGCCACCAAGGGTTGTCGGCGCCGCCCACAGCCATATGGTTGGACACGATATCGAGGATCAGCCCCATATCGTGTTCGCGTAGGGCTGCGACCAGACGGCGCAAGGCCGGTTCGCCGCCCAGCTCGGGGTTAACGCTGGTGGGGTCGACCACATCGTAGCCATGCATGGAGCCGGCGCGGGCGCTCAACAATGGCGAGGCATACAGGTGGCTGATGCCCAATTGGGCGAAATACGGCACCAGGGGTACCGCGTCATCCAGGGTAAAACCTTTGTGGAATTGCAGGCGCTGGGTAGCGCGCAAGGGTAGGGCTTTCATCGGTCTCGCTCATAGGCTTGGTTGCGCGCGACGGCCAGCAGTTCGAGGCGGCGCGCGGCACCGGCGTTGTCGAGGAGGCTGGAGGCCTCGCCCGGTAAACGACGGCGCCAATTAGGGTGGGTGTCGGTGGTGCCGGGCAGGTTGGCTTGTTCTTCGAGGCCCAGCGCGTCTTCCAGCGGCAACAGCACCAGCGGCGCACGGGTGTGGCCGAGGTAGCGCACGCTGGCGTCGATCATGTGGTCGGTTTCGTTGCGGATCTCATCGACGAAGTTCTGCGGGTCCTGGCTCAAGGCCTGGCGCAGCGCCTGGCGTTCACGCAGGCGGTGTTCGCTCCATTGCTCCACGGTAGGGGCATCGATCAGGCCCAGCTGGACGTTCCAGTCGATATCACGGCTGTGCCACCAACCGTTGAGGGTCGGCAAATCGTGGGTGCTGGTGGTGGCCAGGGCGTTATCCGGCCAGTCCAGGATCGGGTTGAACTGGCCATCGTGGCCCTGTTCGAACAACAGCACGCGCATGCCGAGGATCGAGCGGGCGATGAGTTTTTCGCGCAGCCCATCGGGCACCGTGCCGAGGTCTTCTCCGAGCACGATGGCCTGGTGGCGGTGGGATTCCAGCGCCAGCAGGCGCAACAGGTCGTCTACCGGGTAATACAGGTAAGCGCCTTCACGCGGCGAGGCGTCCATGGGAATCACCCACAGGCGTTGCAGGCCCATTACATGGTCGATGCGCAAGCCGCCGGCATGGGCGAAGTTGGCCCGCAGCATCTCGATAAACGCGCGGAAGCCGTTGCGCTTGAGACCCTCGGGCGAGAACGCGGAAATGCCCCAGCCCTGGCCGGCGCGGTTAAGGATGTCGGGTGGCGCGCCCACGGTCAGGTCGGCCAGCAACTCATCCTGGCGGCTCCAGGCCTGGCTGCCACCGCCGTCGGCGCCGACGGCCAGGTCAGCGATCAAGCCGACCCCCATGCCGCTGCCTTTGGCGGCTTGTTGGGCGCGCTCCAGGCAACGGGCGATCAGCCATTGGCCGAAGGCGTAGAAGCCGATCTCGGCGTGATGCTCTTCGGCGAACGCAACCAGCGCAGGGCTCTGCGGCGAACGCCACTCTTCGGGCCAGTGGCGCCAGTCAAGGTCCTCGCCTGCAGCGGCGCGCACAGCCTGCACGGCTTCGAAGCGGCAATGGTTCTCCAGGGCCTCGCCACCGGCCTGGCGAAAGCTCAGAAAGTCGGCGTGCTGCGGGTGATGGCCGTGGCGGAAATCTTCATACAGCGCGCGTAGCATGCGCTGTTTGGCCTGGGCGGCGACAGGCCAGTCGATCAGGGTGTGCTGTTCCAGCGCGTGCAACTCTTCTTCCAGGCCAATGGCTTCAATCGCATTGCGCACCTCGCGTTCACCCAGAATACAGGCGGGCGAGGCATACAGGCTGTTGAGGAACAGGCGGCTGGACGGCGAGTAAGGGCTGTAGCGTTCGGTGTCGGCACTGAACATCGCGTGCATCGGGCTGATCGCGAGGGCATCGGCGCCGCGTTCGGCGGCGGAGCGGGCCAGGTGTTCCAGGGCCAGGGTGTCGCCGAAACCGCCATCGCCCAAGCGGCGCAGTGAATACAGCTGGGCGCTCAGGCCCCAGGCGCGGGCGGGCCGGGTGTCCACCGCTTCGGCCACGCTGTAGCAATGGGTGGGCGCGACGGCCAAGGTGAAGCTTTGGTCGTCGATATGCACCTGGTGGTAGCCCAGGGCGATAACGCCGGGCAATACGGAGTCGCCGTCGAGGCGCAGCTCCAGGGTCTCGCCGCCTTCGAGGTTGACCCGGCACAGGGTGTCAGGTTCGAAGTAGCGCGCCAGGTCGAGGCCTTCACCGCTGTCGACGGTCATCAGGGGCGGCAGGTGCTTGTCTTGTTGCACGCGCTCCAGTTCAAGCAGGCTGGCGTTGATGTCGGCATCGCTGTCGGCCGGGTGGCCCAGGCCTTTGAGAACCGCGCGCAGGGCGTCGGGTGTCACTCGTTGCGGGCGGCCGTTTGCATCGATCCAATCGACGGCCAGGCCCGCGCGGCTGGCGAGGATTTCCAGGTTCGCTTCGCTCAAGGGTGCTCTCCAACAGGGGATAAAGTGACGCGGGCGCTGAAGGGCGGCAGTTGCGCACCTTGTAGGGCCGGCGTTTCAAACAGGACCGGCGCGGTCGCCGGGTGATCCAGCGGCGTGGCGCTCAGGTTCAGGTCGATCTGCAGCAGGCTGCCGTTACCCAGGCGCCAGCGCGCACTGACGGCCGCGTAGGCAAGCACCTGCGCGCCCAATGCCTCGGCGCCAGGCAGGTGCGGCACGATATGCCGATGGCGCAGGCTGAGCAGTTGGCGATAGAGCTGAGCGTGTTCGTTGCCGGCGATCACTGGGGCCGATTGCTCGAATGTCGACAGCGCGTTGGGGTCGGGGATGCGTTCACGTCGCTCGGGATCGTGGAACGCTGCGAAGTCGGCAAACTCATTGCGCCGGCCTTCACGCACCGCTTCGGCCAGTTCACCGTGGTGGTCGGTAAAAAACAGGAACGGCTCGCTGGCGTTCGCCTCATCCCCCATGAACATCAGCGGAATCATCGGCGACAACAGCAGCAGGGCGGTTGCAGCCTTGAGCGCCTGGGGCGAGCAAAGCTGGTGCAGGCGTTCGCCCAGGGCGCGGTTGCCGATCTGGTCGTGGTTCTGCAGGAAGGACACAAAGGCCGTGGGCCGCAGTTCACTGCTCGGCTCGCCACGTTCATGACCATGGCGGGTGGTGTGGCCCTGATAGATAAACCCTTCGCCCAGGCAGCGGGCGAGTTTGGTCGTGGGGTCCTGGGCAAAGTCGCTGTAATAGGCATCGGTTTCGCCGGTTAGCAACACGTGCAGCACGTTATGGAAGTCATCATTCCATTGCGCGTCGAAATCCTCCTTGAGCAGGCTGGCCTGGTTCAGCTCGTTTTCCAGCACCAGCCACACATGACGACCGGTATCCACCTGCTGGCGTACCCGATGCGCGAGTTCCTGGAGGAAACCGGGGTTGTCGATAGCGTGCACCGCGTCCAGGCGCAGGCCGTCGAAGCGGTACTCGAGCAGCCACATCAGCGCGTTGTCGAGGAAGAAATTCCGCACTTCACGACGCTCGAAGTCGATACCGGCACCCCACGGCGTGTGCACGTCTTCCTGGAAGAAGCCCTTGGCGTATTGGCCCAGGTAATTGCCGTCAGGGCCGAAGTGGTTGTAAACCACGTCGAGGATCACGGCGAGGCCGTGCTCGTGGGCGCTGTCGATCAGGTGTTTAAGTTGCTCGGGCGAGCCGTAGGAGGAGTGCGGTGCGTAGGGCAGCACGCCGTCATAACCCCAGTTGCGCTCACCGGGAAATTGCGCCAGCGGCATCAATTCAAGCGCGGTGACGCCCAGCTCGGCCAGGCGTGGCAGGTGCTTTTCGACTTCGGCGTAGCCGCCCATCGCGCCTACGTGCAATTCGTAGATCACCGCTTCGTGCCAGGGACGGCCTTGCCAATTGGCGTGGCGCCATGGGTAGGCGAGCGGGTCGACTACCAGGCTCCAACCATGCACGTCCGAGGCCTGGGCCCGGGACGCGGGGTCGGGAACATCCATTTCCCCATCAATGTTGTAGCGGTAGCGCGTGCCCGCCGGGCACTTTACTTCAGTCTCGAACCAGCCATCTGCCTGGGGCAGCATGGCGATGGATTTACCGTTTTCCAATTCAACGCTGACATAAAACGCGTCTGGCGCCCACAAGGCAAAACGCGTGTGTTGCGCGTCCAGCATGATTGCGCCGTGGGGCCAGGTTTCCAAAGTCCGTAACGGCATCTATGAAGACCTCCCTTGATTATTTAGTCGATTTCCCCAAGGCCTTGGCCACCAGTTGTTCATACAGCTCGGCGTACGGTTCCACCGCCTGGCACCAGTTGAAGGGTTGGGTCATGGCGCGGCTGCGCATGGCGTTGAGCAGGCCTTTATTGGCGAATACCCGGAACGCGCGGCTCAGGGCTTCTTCGTAGCTTTCTACGGTGGACTCATTGAACAGGAAGCCGGTGACGCCATTCTCGATGGTGTCCGCCAGCCCGCCGGTATTACGTGCCACCGGCAGCGAGCCGAAGCGCTGGGCATACATCTGGCTCAGGCCGCAGGGCTCGTAGCGCGAAGGCATCAGCAGGAAGTCACTGCCGGCGAACATGCGCCGCGCATCGGTCTCGTTGAAGCCGATGCGCACACCGACCTGGCCTGGGAAGCGCAGCGCCAGTTCACGCATGGCCTGTTCTTCTTCCGGCTCGCCGCGCCCGATAATGGCGATCTGGCCGCCGTTTTCGACGATAAAGCTGGCTACTGCTTCGGTGAGGTCCAGGCCCTTCTGGTAAACCAGGCGCGAGACCACCGCGAACAGCGGGCCGGTGGAAGCATGCAGGCCGAACAGTTCGCGCACGTGGTCGGCATTGACGGCCTTGCCTTCCCAGTCACCGATATTGAAGTTATGGGTCAGGTGCGTGTCGGTGGAGGTTTCCCAGCTTTCATCGATGCCGTTGGGGATGCCACTGAGCAGGCCTTGCTGGGTCTTGGCGGCGAGGAAACCGTCGAGACCACAGCCGAATTCCGGCGTGGTGATTTCCTGGGCGTAGGTCGCGCTCACGGTGGTGATGTGGCTGGAATACGCCATGCCCGCCTTGAGGAACGACATCTTGCCGTAGAACTCCATGCCTTCCTGCTGCAGGGCGTGCGGCGGAATGCCCAGCTCCGGTGTAGAGGCCAGGCTAACCACGCCCTGATAGGCGAGGTTATGAATGGTGAACAGGGTCGGTGTGCGTGACCCACGCCAGTGCATATAGGCGGGTGCCAGGCCAGCGGGCCAGTCATGGGCGTGCACCAGGTCCGGGCACCAGTGGATCTGGGCGAGGTTGGCGGCCATGTCGGCAGCGGCCAGGCCCAGGCGGGCGAAGCGAATATGGTTGTCCGGCCAGTCGCGACCGTTGTTGGCGCCGTACGGCGTGCCTTCGCGCTCGTAGAGCTCGGGGCAGATCAGCACATAGATGACCAGGCCGTCCTTGAGGTCCATGCGCCCGATCTTGCACGGCGGCAACGCGGCGTGGCCACCCAGCTCACCGATGATATGGATCGGGTTGTCGCTTTCCATCACCTGCGGATAACCGGGGATCAGGACGCGAACATCGTGCAAATGAGCCATGGCGCGCGGCAGGGCCGCGGACACGTCGCCCAGGCCACCGGTTTTCACCAGGTCGGCGAACTCGGAGGT
Organism: Pseudomonas sp. BIGb0381; assembly: GCF_024809815.1. Classification (NCBI taxonomy): domain Bacteria; kingdom Pseudomonadati; phylum Pseudomonadota; class Gammaproteobacteria; order Pseudomonadales; family Pseudomonadaceae; genus Pseudomonas; species Pseudomonas sp. BIGb0381. The sequence goes on along the minus strand of NZ_JANUEN010000002.1, from coordinate 488,586 downwards.
GACGAACAATACCTTCTTTCGATTGGGATTATTACTCACGATCGGCCGCACAGTGTTGGGCAGGTCGGCCAGTGACGTTGGCCCCTCTGCCGCCTTACTAAAACGCTCTCCCTGAGTATCTACAGCGGCACTGATCATAGTTCTCTCCCAATGTTGGTTGGCTAATGGCCCGCTGCCACTAGCTCCGAAGACCGCATCCTGCGGCCAGGCGCACAAGCGCTATACAAACTGGCAAGGCTTATGCCAGTTGCACGGTCGGCTTAAATAGATTGGATAGACGGGCATCGGGCTGTGAACCGTATGCGCGCGCCTTACCTTAAAACTGGACCTACGGCAGAGTTCGAAAGTTTCGATTTTTTGCGGGGTTTTTGTTTTGGAACGGACCCATCGGTCATCAGTCTAGGACAGATCCCAGAGCCTGTAGGGTTTATGTGGGAATTTTGTAGGACAAAAAACTTGTAACGATATGCGAAGTTGTACGCGACGAGATTTTTGTGGGGGGCGGTGGGCCTGTGGCGAGGGAGCTTGCTCCCGCTGGAATGCGAAGCGCTCCCTGGATTTCAGCGCCGCTTCGCGCCCCAGCGGGAGCAAGCTCCCTCTCCACAGTAGCGCAGCTGCCCTGTAATGGTGCGTCAGCCGAGCACGCGAATGGGCGCGCCCTTGGTCCAGGCCTGGATGTCTTCAATCATCTGCTGATAGAACTGCCGGTAGTTCTGCTCGCTTACATAGCCCACATGCGGCGTGGCGAGTACGTTGGGCAAGTGGCGGAACGGGTGGTCGACCGGCAGCGGCTCTTCGGCGTACACATCCAGTGCCGCGCCTGCCAGGCGACCAGCGGTCAATGCCTGCACCAGCGCCTGTTCATCCACAATCGGCCCGCGCGCGGTATTCACCAACCGGGCCGTCGGTTTCATCCAGCTCAATGCCTCGGCGTCGACCAGGTCACGGCTGCGGTCGCTGAGCACCAAATGAATCGTGAGAATGTCGGCCTGCTCAAACAGCTCGCGCTTGCTGACCCAGGTCACCCCGGCTTGCGCCGCGCGCTCCGGCGTGAGGTTTTCGCTCCAGGCAATCACGCGCATGCCGAAGACTTGGGCGAACTGCGCGACCTTCTGGCCAATACTGCCCAACCCGAGAATCCCCAGGGTCTTGCCATACAGGTCGCCGCCCAGGCCCACCTGCCAGCCACCCGCGCGCAGTGAGCTGGCTTCGGCCAGCAGATTGCGCGTAGACGCCATGATCAGCGCCCAGGTCAGTTCCGGCGCCGCTTGCTTATAGCTGTCGGTGCCGCACACCTGGATGCCCAGGGCCTTGGCGGCGGCAAGGTCTATGGCGGCATTGCGCATGCCGCCGGTGACCAGCAACTTGAGGTTGGGCAGACCCTGCAGCAGGGCTCTGTCGAAGGTCGAGCGTTCACGCATGACGCAAATAACCGTGAACCCCTTCAAACGCTCAATCATCGTGGCGGTATCTGCCGGGTAATCGTGCAGGAAATGCACCTGCCCCACGGCCTCCAGCACCGACCAATCCACCACGCCACTGGCCACATTCTGCCAATCATCAATGACTGCGATCTGTACCGACATGCACGCGTGCCTCGAAAAAGTTGGATTAAAGGGCGTTCAACCCCTGCAACAGCGCCTGGTGAAACTTCGCGGGCTCTTCCATCTGCGGTGCATGGCCCAGGCCTGGAAACTCCACCAGTGTGGCGTGGGGAATCAGTTTGGCCACTTGCTTGCCCAATACCGCGTAGTTGCCGATCCTGGCCTTGACCGCCGGCGGCGCAATGTCTTTGCCGATGGCGGTGGTGTCGGCAGTACCGATGAGCAGTAGGGTGGGCATCTGCAGGTTCTTGAACTCGTAGTACACCGGCTGGGTGAAGATCATGTCGTAAATCAACGCCGAGTTCCATGCGACCAGCGTGTGCCCGGGGCCATTGCTCAGGCCCGCATACATGTCTACCCAACGCTCGTACTCAGGCTTCCAGCGCCCGACGTAATAGGTGTTGAGCTGGTACTTGCGAATCCCCTCGGCGCTGACTTTTTGCTCCCGCGCATACCATTGGTCGACGCTGAGCGAGGGCACGCCCAAGGCTTTCCAGTCTTCCAGGCCAATGGGATTGACCAGCCCGAGCTGTTCGGTCTGCTCGGGGTACATCAGCGCGTAACGGGTGGCGAGCATGCCGCCGGTGGAATGGCCGAGCAGCGTGGCCTTCTGAATGCCGAGTTTTTCCAGCAGTTGGTGGGTGTTGAGGGCCAACTGCTGGAAGCTGTACTGGTAGTGGTCGGGCTTGCTGGAACTGCAGAAGCCGATCTGGTCCGGTGCAATCACCCGGTAACCGGCGTCGCTCAAGGCCTTGATCGTGCTTTCCCAGGTGGCGCCGCAAAAGTTCTTGCCATGCATCAGCACTACGCTGCGACCGTTGGGTTGCCCCTTGGCCGGCACGTCCATGTAGCCCATTTGCAGGGATTTACCCTGGGATTGGAATTGGAAATGTTCGAGGGGATAGGGGTATTGGAAGCCTTGCAGCTCAGGGCCATAGCTGGCGGCGAACGCCGGGGCGATGCTGGCCGTCAGCAGGCCGGCGATGCAAAAAGCACGGGATAGAGGCATGGGCGGGGCTCCGAGTAGGGTGCTCGGATGCTGTTTGCGGGGGATTAACGGGGGATTAACACCCACTGCAAGGTGATAGCGGCGAGTACCGCGTATCGCAGGCCCTTGGCCAGGGTCACCAGCAGCAGGAACCGCCACAACGGCTCACGCATCACCCCGGCCACTAACGTCAGCGGGTCGCCTATGACAGGCACCCAACTGAGCAGCAGCGTCCAGTGCCCCCAGCGTTGGTAATGGTGGCGGGCTTTTTCCAACTGCTTGTCGCTGACCGGAAACCAGCGGCGCTGCTTGAAGTGCTCCACCCAGCGTCCCAGCCACCAATTGACCAGCGAGCCGAGGACATTGCCCAAGGTGGCAATCCCCAGCAGTAACCACAGGCTGTAATGCCCGCTGATCAACAGGCCGACCAGCACCGCCTCCGATTGCAGCGGCAGTAACGTCGCCGCGCCGAATGCGGCGAGAAACAGCCCCAGGTAACCCACCGGCACCGATCAGTGCGCCGGGTAGTCCGCCACCACCACATCCTGACCGTCGCGGGTCAGGCCGATGACTTGATACGCCTCGGCATGACCCTCCATTTCCATGCCGGGCGAACCCATGGGCATGCCCGGTGCGGCGATTCCCAGCAGGTCGTCGCGCTTGCGCAAGGCCAATACCTGCTCGGCGGGCACATGGCCTTCGACGAACTTGCCGTCGATCACGGCGGTATGGCACGAGCCCAGGCGCGGGGCCACGCCGAGGCGTCGCTTGACGGCGCTCATGTCGGCTTCGACATGGTCGTTGACCTTGAAGCCGTTGCTTTCCAGATGGCTGATCCACTTTTTGCAGCAGCCGCAATTGGCGTCGCGGTGCACATCGATGGGGATCAGGTCGGCGGCCTGGGCCAAGGTGGTGGTGAGCAGCGCTGAAAGCAGGGCCAATCGCAAGGGGGTTTTCATCGAGGTCTCGTCCAATACCGGGCAGTAGGCGGGGCATTCTCCCTGCTTTTTCGCAGAGGGCGTCGCGGTAATGTTTCAAAATTATACAGAGTGCGCGTTTTCCATCCGCTGCTTGAGACGGTCCAGTGCAATCGCCGACAGCTCGATCATCCGTTCATGGAGGCTGGCCAACTGCAATTCGGTTTCATAGGTCAGCACGCGCTTGAACAGGGTGCCGTCGCGAAAGGCCTGCAAAAAGTAGTGAATCGAGCCGTCGACCGCCAGTGAGGTGAACACCGTCTTGAACTCGTCGGGACGCCGGGCGATCTGCACGCGGTAGCTCATGGGCACGCGTACGCCCAGCAAGTCGATCATTTCGGTAAAGCGTGCACCGGCGTGGAGTGGGCCGGTGGTGCCGGTGTCGGCACCGAGGGAAGTGGGGTGCCATTCGTGCCAGCGATCCGGTTGGGTCACATAGTCGTAAACGGCATCGATAGGGGCCTGGATAAAACGTTCCTGACTGATCCGCTCCAATCGGACCGACTGCTCGGCAGCGCGCATGGCACACCTCCTGTGTGGCGGGGCTGAACACTTGGAACTGTCAGAATAGTCCCACTCCCGCACATTGCACGGGAGTGTTTCAGCCATTTATCAGCGCACCTTGAAACGGCTCATCAATGCAATCACCCGGCCATTGGCGTCCAGCAGGCTTTGCGTATTGGTTTCCGTGGCATGCCCGCTTTGCACCAGCTCTTCGACCATATGTCGGATATGCACCATGCTGCGGTTGATCTCTTCGGTCACCGCACTTTGCTGCTCGGCAGCGGTGGCGATCTGGGTGCTGAGGTTATTGATATGGCTGACCGAACCGGCCATCTCGTCGAGGCCGCTGTTCACCCGCGCCGTGGCATCCGCCGCCGACTGGCAGCTGGCCTGGGTGTTTTCCATGGCCGCTACCGACGAACTCACACCGGTGGTCAGGCGCGCGAGCATCTCATTGATCTGCGAGGTGCTGGCCTGGGTACGCGCCGCCAGTGCGCGGACTTCGTCTGCCACCACCGCAAAACCACGGCCTTGCTCGCCAGCCCGCGCGGCTTCAATCGCGGCGTTGAGGGCCAGCAGGTTGGTCTGGCCGGCAATCGCGCCGATCACGCCGAGGGTTTCGGTGATGCGCGCGGCGTCCTGGCGCATGTTCTCGACGGTGTGGGTGGCACTGGCGACTTCGCCGATCAGCGCGCTGACACTGGTGGACGCTTCACCCACCACCACGCGGGAGCGGTCGGCATGTTCGTTGGCGCGTTGGGTGAACGAGGCGGTTTCCGCTGCGTTTTGCGCCACGGTGTCGGCGGTGGAGCTCATTTCGGTGATCGCGGTGACGGTCTGGTCGGTCTCCGAGGCGTGGCGCACCAGGATGCTGTTGGTGTGCGCCGAGGTGTGCTGCAATTGCTCAAGGCCCGATGACATGGCCCCGGTGGCCTGGGTCACTTCGCCGATCATGTCTTGCAGGTAGACGATAAAGCGGTTCACCGAATGGCCGATGGCGCCCAGTTCGTCTTCGGCGCGGATGGTGATGCGCCGCGTCAGGTCGGCATCGCCGGTGGACAGCGCGTCGATGTTGGTCTTCAGGGTTTTCATGCGCTGCACCAGTTGGCGGATCGCATACACCGCCAGCAGCACCAGCAGCAACACCATGGGAATCTGCAGCAGGGCCAGGCTGCCGAGCACGTCATCGCGCTGGGCGGTGATCAGCGAGGTGGGCAGGGCGGTCGCTAGGAACCACGGTGTGCCTTCGATGGGGCGCATGTAGAAGGTGCTGGCCACGCCCTGGTTGTCGAACTCGCTGCGCTGCAAGGCCTGGTCGCGATGGGCGAGGGCTTTGCTGACCTGGGTGGCAAAGGCTGAGGTGCCGGTCAATTCACTGATGTTCTTCAGGACCACGGGACTGCTCAGGCGTGTGCTGTTGCTGATGATCTTGCCGTCGCCTTCGACGATCAGCATCTGCCCGCCGATGTCCTTTTCCTTGCTCGCAACCAGTTCGTTGAAGAAGCCCAGGGTCACGTCGATGGTGGCCACGCCGTACGCCGCGCCGTCACGCTGGATCGCCATGGCGCAGTTGGTGCGTGGCTCCTGGCTGGCGTCGTCCTTGTATGCCGCGGCCCAGGCACATTGGCCGCGTGGCGAAGCGAGGCCGCCCTTGTACCAGCTCTGGTCGTAATAGTTGGGGGCGGGGTCGCTGTTCCAGAACGTGTTCACTGCCAGCTTGCCCGCCGCATCACGGTGCCAGAAGGTGCTGTGTTTATTGCGCCCCGGCGTGCGCTGGTTGGGCAGCGGCCAGATACCCCCACCGAAGACCTTCAGCTCACCATATTGGTCGACCAGGCCGGGCAGGACCTTGTCGATGGCATCGCTGTCGAGCAGCGGGATGGTTTGGGTGATGGTGCGTTGCTGGGACTGAACCTTGTTCAGTTCGCCCTGGATCTGTTCGGCCACCTCACTGATGCGGTTGAGCACCACCTGTTCTTCGGTATGGCGCAGCGTGGGCGCGACCAACTGGCCGATACCGACGACGGTCAACACGAATAGCACCAGGACGAACAGCACCAGAAACAGGGTATAGCGAGCTTGGATGGAGCGCAGTGGGGGCATGGGGGTCGTCCTTACGAAGCGTTTATTATCGACGCGGCTTTTTGGAGCTTCGTAGGGCTATCGGCTTGGCGAGGAAGAGCTTTAGGTATCCTGGTGCGAAGTTCAAGAACGGCTATACAGCGAGGTTGACGGCTTTCCTCGCTATATAGGCTGATCTATAAGCGTTCTACTAGGTACCGTCGCCTTGTTCGCTGGTCTCAAGAGTGACAAAACGCCTCAATGGCTTGCCCATCTCTTCGCTCAAGGCGTTCTCGGTGAACGGTTTCGGATTGATTGTGCCCGGTGCTGTCGAGGGGTCGTTATCGAAGTCGAAGGGGTCGGCGTCGTTAGGTAAACCAACAACTTGGCGCTCAAAATTGTTGACCTGCAACTCTTTGCCCGGGTGCAGATGCTCGGTGGTTACACCATCCAGGAAGGTTCCGGTAGCGCCGTTGTACGCGTGGCCAATCTCATGGAAGAGTTGGGTTACGGGAACCCACGTGTGTTTACCATCAGCGCGCTCCCTGGTGGCCGCCGGGTCATAAGTGATCGTGGCGAGATCAGCCCGCGCATCACCTGCAACGCCATTCTCGATGAAGTAACTCGCGGGAACCCCAGTGTCTTCTGGCACGTCATCCGCTGTCGAGCTTGCTTCTTCAACATATGATTCTTCGTGCTCTTGCGAGGCGTCAAACAGGTAGGAAGTATTGGCATTACCCTCTTGCCGAACAGTGACCTTCCCACCATTCGTCACTGCGAGTTCATCCATTTTGGTGAGGGCCTGTTGGCCGATGGGTGAGCTGCGTAGAAATTCGAAATCGTCGGCAACGCGTTGTCTGAATGCCTGCTGCTGCTCCTCAGAGGCACCTGTTACTCCTTCTGCCGTAAACCCCTGCTCGCCGACATTGCTCGGTTTCACCTCGGTAAAGGCAGAGCCTGTCGTACGGTCAAACCGATCGTTGGCGCTGGCGTAAATACGGTCGTGCCGCTGGTTATTCCAGATCTCGTTATTGCCTTTGCCGGTGTAAAACGTGGTGCGACCGAAGTGGTTGCCGATCAACACGTCATTCTGATTGCCGCCATGTGCAACGGTATGTCCGCTGCCTGAGACCAGTACGTCGCCGTCATCCCCGCCGTCCAGATAACTCTGTTTATGAGTAGGGCCAAAGCCCGCGAGAAGCAAGTCACTGCCTTTATTTCCGTACATGACAGTATTGCCGCTGCCACCGATAAGCGTGTCGTTGCCGTCGTTGCCCTCGGCATAACCGAGGCCGCTGCCCAGGCGCAAGGTATCGTTGCCAAGCCCGCCGTAGAGCCTGCTGCGGCCACCTCCCGCCTGGATGAAGTCATGGCCATCACCGCCTTCAACGGTCACACGAAGGTTGACGTCATCGTCGATGATGACTGTGTCGTCACCGCCAGTGGTGTCGATCCACAGTTCTTGATTGCGGTCTCTTTCTACTTTGATATCAATTACGTGGGGCTTGCCGTTGATCAGTATTTGCAGCTTGTCGCCCGGCCAACTGCGCACATGGAGATGGTCAGCGCGATCACCGGTTTCCACTTGCAGATAATTATTCAGGATCTCCGGTTTTGCGGGGTCACTTGCGTCCCAGTCGACGATCCTGCTGATTTTGATGTCACCTTCGGCGAACAGCAGGTGCGTCCTGCGGTTAATGATGCCTGGCGTCAGGTCGGTCGGGGGCGTGTAGGGCGAGGCGTCTGTCTTATCGAGAGGCGTGGGTAGCTGGGCGTTTAGTTGGGAGGTCAAGGAGTGCGCAAGCGCAGATAACATGGGCATGTCCTTTTGGGTCGACGCGTAATAGAAGCCTGACTTCGCATCAGGGTTGCTATTACGTGGAGTTCCGACCGCAAACGTTCCAGGCGCTCGGGGCAGATTTAGTGCACCAGGTTTCGTCGTTGGGGCACCGCAATCCAGGTGCCCCCTGTGAGCTTGGCCGTCAGATATCCAGCATGGCCATCACGTCTGCGGGATAGCGCAGGCCGGCGGTTGCCTCTGCGGGAAAGATCGCATTGAGTGCCGCCCGCTCGGTCGAGCTGAGGTCGAGCGATACGGCCGCGACGTTCTCCTCCAGGTACTTGCGTTGCTTGGTGCCGGGGATCGGAATGATGAAGTCGCCTTGTGCCAATACCCACGCCAATGCCAGTTGCCCGGCGGTTACGCCTTTGTCTGCCGCGAGGGTTTGAACCTGCTTCACCAACGCCAGGTTCTTCGCGAAATTTTCGCCCTGGAAGCGCGGGTTGGTGCGGCGGTAGTCATCGGCATCGAAGTCATCCGGGCTTTTCAGGGCGCCGGTCAGGAATCCTCGGCCCAGTGGGCTGTAAGGCACAAACGCAATCCCCAGGCGTTGGCAGGCCGCGAGGCAGCCGTTGCTTTCCTGGTCGCGGCTCCACAGGGAATATTCGCTCTGCAGGGCGCTGATCGGGTGCACGTTATGGGCGCGTTCCAGCGTGGCGGCGGATGCCTCGCTCAGCCCCAGGTAACGCACCTTGCCTTGCTGCACCAGTTCGGCCATGGCACCGACGGTTTCTTCGATGGCCACCTGTGGGTCGATACGGTGCTGGTAGTAGAGATCCAGGGTGTCCACCCCCAGGCGCTGCAAGGTGCCGTTGATGGCATCGCGAATGTACTCGGGGCGCCCGTTTACCCCACGCAACGCCGGGTTGGTTGGGTCACGCACGATGCCGAACTTGCTCGCCAGGAACACCTGGTCACGTTTACCGGCAATGGCTTTGCCGATCAGTTGCTCATTGGTATGGGGGCCGTACATATCCGCGGTATCGAGAAAGTTGACGCCCAACTCCAAGGCGCGATGCAGGGTGGCGGTTGCCTCCGTGGTGTCGGTGCCGGGGGTGTAGAAGTCGGTCATGCCCATGCAGCCGAGGCCGATGGCAGAGACCCGTGGGCCGTTTTTTCCGAGTTGACGAGTGTGCATGGGTTCAGCTCCTGAGTGGGGAAGGGCTCCATTGTTACTCTCGACAAAATTGGGATAAACCGGCTAAAAGCACTATCACTATTCGTAATATCTAAATAATCCGCGTAAGGAGTCGCCCGTGGACCGTTTCAACGCGATGCGCGTATTTACCCGAATTGTTGAACTGGGCGGGTTTGCCAAGGCCGCCGACAGCCTGCAACTGCCGCGCGCTTCGGTGACTATCCTGATCAAGCAATTGGAAGCGCACCTGGGCGTGCAGTTGCTGCAACGCACCACGCGCCAGGTGAGCCCGACCCTGGATGGCGCCGCGTATTACCAGCGCTGCGTACAGTTGCTCACCGACCTGGAAGAAACCGAGGCGGTGTTCTCCACTCGCCGCCAGAACCCGCGCGGCACCTTGAGTGTGGACATGCCTTCGGGCATCGGGCGCTTGATTGTGATTCCCGCGTTGCCGGCGTTCACCGCGCGCTATCCGCAGATCGAATTGGACATAGGCCTGAACGACCGCCCGGTGGACCTGATCCGCGAAGGTGTCGATTGTGTGCTGCGTGGCGGCCTGGCCCTGGATGAGTCGCTGGTAGCCAGGCCTTTGGCAATGATGGACCAGTTGACCTTGGCGAGCCCCGGGTATCTGGAACGCATGGGCGTACCCGCGTCCCTTGAGGATCTGGCCAATCACCAGATGGTCGAGTATGTCTCCACGGCCAGCGGCAAGCGGTTCGGCCTGGAGTTTCTGGTCGACAACGCCGTGCGCCCGATCCATTTGCCCAAGCGCGTGGCGGTCAACAGCTCCGACGGCTATTTCGCCGCGTGCGAAGCCGGCTACGGCCTGATTCAGGCGCCGCACTATCACGCGATGCGGCAACTGGCCCAAGGCAGCCTGGTGCCCGTGCTGGCGCAATTGCCGGTGCCGAAAATGGCACTGACGGCGCTGTATCCGCCGCATCGCCAGTTGTCGCAGCGGGTGAGGGTGTTTGTGGATTGGCTGGTTGAGCTGTGCAGCCAGCCAGGCACCGGTTTGCAACGCTAGGCCTGGGCCACGTGCTGACCGGCGTGCGGCTGGCCATCGGGATGTTGTCGGGCGTGCTGGTGCCATGCGAAATGCTCGGGGCCATTGGGGGTCTGGCCCTGGGCTATGGTTTTCGCGTGGGGGAAACCTACTGCGTCCGGTATATCTGTAGATCCCCCGGAACGCCTCCAGCATTTACCGGTTTGGCAGGGTCTGTCGCATGGTTCCTCAGCCTCATGCCCGTAGGGGCTGAGTATTTTGGATGGGTGTAGACACCAACGCCGATGCCACCAGTCAACTCAGCCAGGCCGGGGACGCCTTCGGAGGTATTCATGTGTGAATGCCCCACCAACGCCGCCCATTTTTCAGTGCCGGAATTTGCCTGGATGGTTTCTGCGGCATAGTAGTTGAACTCTCTGAGTCGTTTTTCAGAGCCGGCGCCTGTGGTGGTTGGCACGCGCGCGTCGTGAAGGTCCTTATGCCGTGTGAGGTAATAGTGGTCGAGCGGCAAGACTTCTATGCCGTTGTCACTGAGCTTTTTTTTCAGCTCTTCAAAGGTCGGGTTAGTGCGAGGGGTTTTGGTTTGCCCGATGATGCCAATGCCGTCATCCACAAGCCCGTGGGGCATATCGATCAAGCCTTCGAAATAGAATTTTTTGACGCCTTGGGTTTTTAACGTTTCGACGTTTTCGAAAATTGTCCGGAAACTCGCCATCTGTTTATGGCTTTCCCCAAACACCACGCCGTCCGAGGCTTTATAGGCCTCTTCAATCAGCTCGGGTACAGACACCTCTTTCGGCATCAGTGGCAGGGTTGGGCGTGCCGGAAGCCCCGAATGCTTCAGCGCATCGTAGTAATCGTCCATTTCCTGTTTGAATTTGTTCATCGTTGCCAGCTTGGTATCCGGTTTGAAATGGTCCGCCTCCAGTTTCCCCCGCATGCTTTCGACATAGTCGCCCTCGGGCAATGGTTTTCGAACACGTAGCGACCGGCCGCTGCTGTCAATGGGGTTGAATCTCTGCCCATGACGCTGCCTGGGTGAGTGCGTCAATGGCGACCTGGGTGACAGTGTGTCAAGCGGGTTGAAATCGTTCAGGGGCGTCCCGTAGGGTTTCATCTTGGCCGCGTCGTAGGCATACCGTTGTCCATTAGAGAGGATCGTGTCGGCCTCATAGGTCTGGTCCGCGATCTTGAACGTGCCGCGTGTGATGGGTCCATGCTCGCGGCTGACAGCCTGGATTAACGTGCCACTGGTGGCCTTGATCTTGTCCACGCCCTTGCCGATCATCTTGACGCTACCCTCGATGAGATTGCCCACCCCACTGACAGGATTGAGTTCGCCGATAAGGGTGGTGCCGAGGATTCTGGCGATCTTGAGGGCCTTGGTCGTCGCGCTGACCGCCTTGGCGCCGACTTTGGCCACTTTCGCGGCCGTGCCCACACCGGCAGTGACAAAGCCGAAGATATCCATGCCCAGGTCGACGGCGCCATCCAGGTAGTTGCCCTCGACAAAGTTCTGGATCGCCGATTTGAACGGAATCAGGTCAAGGAAGAAATTGGCGAGTTTCGACTGGGTTTCCATTTGCCGGTCGAAGGTGGTCGCTCCCTTGGCCTCCTTGATCACATCTTCGTTATCGATATCCAAGTGTTGGATAAACACGTCAGTGAGGGCCTGCGTCCGGGTACTGGAGAAACTGTTGGGAACGGGCAGTGGGTTTTGGGCTTTCTGGCTGTGTTCAAACACCGTTTCAGCCATACCTTTGGGGGGGAACGCCTCTATGGGGTAGACCCGGTTGGCGTTGCGCTCGCGCTCTTGGGTCAATACGGTGTCGGGAACGGGTTTAACAGTGCCTTGCTTTAAATCCACTTCATAAACCGTTTGGCTATTCACCCCCGTGGACTTGATCAATAACCTGTGATTTTTTTCCGTCAGGGTTCGGTCGGTAAAGCCCATACCCAGGGTGTAGGTATGGTTTTGATAGAACTCAAGTTTCCCATATTCCAGATTCTCCCGGTCTTTGAGCGGAAGCTGACTGATCATTTGCTTGACGGCCGTGGCGATGCCTTTTTTCCGAGTGGTCATGGCCTGGGTGAGTTCTGCGTCGAACACTTGGTTTACGTCGAATTGCAGGGACTTGCCTCGTGTGGCATCGATGATCCGATCGTCTGTGGATTCCCACTCATACTGATGCAGCCCGCTCATCGCGATATCCAGCAACGAGTGTGGGCCGGCGGGCGCCCGATTGGGGTCATAGAGCGGTTGGACGTAGGGCTGTGTGGTGCTCTTTACGGTCAGGAGTTTCTCTTCAAAAGGCACGTTCTCGCCAAACCTTTCTTTCAGCTTGGCCAGGGCGATTTCCCTGCGACTGGGGATTTTGGCTTCGATCTGGTCGCTGGCATTTACCCGCGCATCGGCCTGCAGGTTGAAGGCGCCTCTGACCTTTTCAATGTCGCTGGTGTTGTACCGAGCGGCTTCATCTTCAGAGAGCACGCCGTTGACGACGCCCCAGATCCGCAGCGCGGCGGTCTGTGCCTGCTGGGTCACGTCCAGGTCTTGCAGGCCGGCATTTTCGGCTTCCAGCATGACTTGGGCAAAGGTCATATTGGGGACTTTACCCGGTGTCTGGGCTTCTATCGTTGCCGCTGCGATGGACAGGCTCACCCAGGTTGGACTTCCATAGGTCACGTTGGCAGGGATGTCTTTGATCAGCAGTTCGGGGGCTTTCCTCGCCAGTAACAGGTAAGCGCCGACCTTGGCCATTCCAGGCGTGGTGTGGCCTTCGTTATCCAAATGCGCGCTGAGGCTGCCCAACAGCGCTGAAGCGGGTTTGCCCCAGTGATCTCGCTGTGCCAGATCGAAGCCGGCAACCTTGTTCGGCTGGGTCTCGGCAATGGATGACGGATCCAGCAGCAGATGCATGGTGGCCAACAGGTAGTCGTTCACGCTGGAGTCGGTGGCAATACCGTTCAACTGAGTCTGCAAGAATTTGCCCAACGCTTGCGCGCGTGGCGTGCCAAGGAGCGTTTCCAGCGCCTTGGCCGGATCTTTGATGGCCTCGGCGGAAAGTGGCTGGTTGCTGTTCAAGTACTCCAGCACACTCGGGCTTACCCCCATCCGTGGTGGGTTCGAATGCTGGGTCGCATAGCGCCGGGCGGCGTCCACCAGCGAACGTTGCCCAGCGGCCCCCAACGGTAGTGGCCAGGACAGCGCGCCGCCAAAATTGCCCAGAGGGTGTTCCTGGGCTCTGTTGAGCACCGCGTCCGCCAGGGCGGTCAGGGCAAAGTGGCTGGTGGGTACGCTCAAGCCGGACGACCTGATGTAAGCCTCAAGCGTGACGGTGGCACCGGCTTCGGACGAGGAGGACTCGGGATGAATATCGATGGTCGTCGTTTTCAGCGCGCCCAGGATGGCCTGGGGCGTTGCGTCCGCGCCCAGGCGTTTGGCGGTTTCGTTGAGTGTTTGCCCCAGGGTCCGCAGGTTGTGCTTGTCTGCCTGCGCCTGCTCCAAACCGGCATTGGCAACACGCTTGTGGCGGTGTAAATGCAGGGGCGTGGCGGGTTGTGGGGCGGTGGACGACTGGTCGGGCGCTGGCTGGCTTTGGCTATCATTTTGGGGGGAGGGCAGAAAAGAGTGAGGCGGGTGGATGGATACGGAAGAGGGAGTCTGCATGGGTGGGTACCTTTTTTGACATATCAACAAAGGCGCCTGTTATTAGGAGGTTCCCTGTTCCCCAGACGCCCCTTTTGGGTGCGGAAAACACCCGCCGGGGTTCCTTCTCGAAGGCATGCAGTGTGTAAGGTAGGATGTAGATGCTCGCGCGAGTGTTTCAATGCACTCGTCCATCTATCGTGCAAGCCCAGCGGCCCACTGCCGTCGGAGTGAGCGGCACGCCGGACGAGCCAAAGTTTTTCATCACCTGTAACATAAGCCCCTGTCGACCTCGGTGCATCCCGTCGCCCGGGTATGTGCCTGGCCTGTTCGGCGCTACACAGTGGATAACTCTTCCGGTTCAGGAACCCGTCATGACCCAAAAGCAACGCTTGAAATACTCGATTCTGATCGCCCTGGCCGTACTGGCGACGATGTTTGGCCTGTCCTACCTGCAGAACATCGGGTTTATCAGTGAGAAGACGTTCCAGACCATCGCCATTGCCGTCGCAGTGGTCGTAGTGGTGATCAACGGCATCATGCGCCGCAAGGTCAAGCTTTAAGGTCTACCTCAGCTTCGAGCGTCGAGTACCTTCGCAGCCTCTTCATGGAGGCTGTAGCTTTTATCGGCGTTGAGGGTGATCACACCCTCGCTGCACAGGCGCTTGAGCACCTCGCGCACACTCAGGAACGACAACGGGATACCCAGCTCCAGTAAATGGCTGTGCACGCCGCGCACGCCCAGGGTGCGCTGGTTGTCGGCGGCGGTGAGCAAGGCGTCGATGACCTTCAGCCGAATCAGGCTGGTGCGCAGACCGAAACACTTGAGCAAATGGCGAATACGCTGGTTGCCTTGCTGTTCGGGCGTTTTCCTGAACGGTTGTGCGCCGTTGCCAAATTGAGCATCGACTGCGGATGAATGTCCGTCCGTGGGCACTTGCGGGTTGTACATGCAAAAACTCCTTATCAGAGCCTGATCAGGAAAATGATGGCGCTCTTAGTCAATAAGACGAACGAGCGAGCGAAATCATGAAGTGCAGGATGTAGAAAATTTGTCGGTATCGGTTTTGTCACATCTGCAGCGCCTTGAATAAACCCGCGTCAGGGTTAAATTTTTCCCGGTTATTTGCGTCCTTACGGTGGGGTAGTTGCCCCCGATGAGGGTGTTCAATTTGACTGTGGAGTCTGCGTGATTATTTCCAACGGGTTGTCCAGGGTATGCGTGGCAGGGCTGTTGCTGGGGGTGAGCCTGGCTGCAACAGCACGGGAGTCGATGATGCAGGCCTCGGCGGATATCCGGCGCACCAGCTTCGGCGTGCCGCACATTCGCGCCCACGATGAGCGCGGCCTGGGTTTCGGCATCGGTTACGCGTATGCCCAGGACAATCTGTGCCTGCTGGCCAATGAAGTCGTTACCGTGAACGGCGAGCGAGCCAGGTACTTCGGCCCTGAACAGTCGACCCTGGAAGAGCGCAACAACCTGGCCAGCGATGTGTTTTTCACCTGGCTGAACACACCGGATGCAGTGGCTGCTTTCTGGAAGGCGCAGAGCCCGCAGATCCAACAGCGCATGCAAGGTTACGTGGCCGGTTACAACCGCTACCTGAGAGAGCACGGCACGCCAGCCCAGTGCCAGGCCGCCAGGGTGCGGCCGCTGATGGTTGAGGACCTGGTGAAATTGACCCGCAGGCTATTGGTGGAGGGCGGTGTCGGCCAATTCGCCGAAGCCCTGGTCGGCGCCAAGCCGCCTCAGGCAACGGCGAGTGTGCAGCCCAGCGCCAAGGCGTTTGAACTGGCCGCCGCCAATCAACAGCGCTTCAGCCTCGATCGTGGCAGCAATGCCGTGGCGGTGGGCCGCGACCGTTCGTTCAATGGTCGGGGCATGTTGCTGGCCAACCCTCATTTCCCGTGGGTGGGCGGCATGCGCTTTTATGAAATGCACCTGACCATTCCCGGCCAGCTGGATGTGATGGGCGCCGCGTTGCCCGGCCTGCCGGTGATCAATATCGGCTTCAACCAGCATGTGGCATGGACCCACACGGTGGACACGTCCAAGCATTTCACCCTGTATCGCCTGACGTTGGATCCCAAGGATTCCACGCGCTATATGCTGGATGGAAAATCCATCCCCCTGGAAAAAACCTCGGTGACGGTGCAGGTCAGGCAAGCGGACGGCAGCGTGAAACCGGTGACCCATCCGGTCTATAGCTCGCAGTTCGGACCCGTGGTGCAATGGCCCGGCAAGCTGGATTGGGACAGTCACCACGCCTTCAGCCTACGCGATGCCAACCTGGGCAACGACCGCGTGCTGCAACAGTGGTACGCAATGAACCGCGCGGCCAGCCTCAAGGACCTGCAAACCTCGGTGCACACCCTGCAAGGCATCCCGTGGGTCAATACCCTGGCCGCCGATGACCAGGGCCAGAGCCTGTACATGAACCTGTCGGTGGTGCCCAACGTCAGCGCGGCCAAACTGGCGCAATGCAGCGACCCACGTGCCGGCCTGCAGATGATCATGCTCGACGGCGCCCGCAGTGCCTGTGCCTGGGACGTCGACCCGCGGGCCGCCCAGGCCGGCATCTTCCCCGCCGACCAGTTGCCGCAGCTGGAGCGTAGCGACTACGTGCAGCACTCTAACGATTCGGCGTGGCTGGCCAACCCCAAGGCACCATTGACCGGCTTCTCCCCGGTGATCAGCCAGGACCACGTCGGCCTCGGCCCGCGCGCACGCGTTGCCTTGCAACGCCTGCAATCCCTGGAGACGCAACCGATCAGCGTCACCGACCTGCAAAACATGGTCATGGACAACGAGGTCTACCTCGCCGGTCAGGTCATGCCCGACCTGCTGGAATTCTGCGCCAAACACCTGGGCACCGACGCGGCTGCGCTGAAGCCGCTCTGCACCAGCTTCAACGTCTGGGACCGACACGCCAACCTCGACAGCGGCCTGGGCCTGGTGCACTTCATCAATCTGATCGAACACCTGCAGCAAATCCCCGATGCCTGGCGCGTCGCGTTCGACCCGGCCCAGCCCCTCACCACCCCACGTGGCCTGGCCATCGAGCGTGCACCCGTGGCCAAGGCCCTGCGCGAAGCCATGCTGGCCTCCACCGCAGCCGTCGCCAAGCTCGGTCTTGGCGCCGATAGCAAGTGGAGCGATATCCAGGTCAGCGGCCAAACCCCGATCCACGGCGGCCCGCAGGAACTGGGGGTCTACAACGCCATGCAAACCGTGCCACGGGCGGACGGCAAGCGTGAAGTGGTCAGCGGCAGCAGCTACCTTCAGATCGTCACCTTCGACGACCAGGGCCCACACGCCCAAGGCGTGCTCGCGTTTTCCCTGTCCAGCAACCCGGCATCCCCCTACGCCAAGGACCAGACCCAAGCGTTCTCACAGAAAAAACTCCGCCCGCTGCCGTTCACCGACGCCCAGATCAAGGCCGACCCGCAGTACCAGCAGCAGCTCATCAAGGAGTAGGGCAGGCACGCAACCCCTTGATGCCAATACGAAATATTTTTGAAATCAAGGGGTTGCAGGCAAAAGCAAATGAGTACATAATGGCGCCCATCGAACGCAACGAAGCATTAAAAACTTCAATGTATTCAATGAGTTAGAGTAGAGGCAGGGTTCTATAGCCCACTCAAGTTTTTATGCGGTGAATGTCAGCAGCAAAGGCATTGATCGTTTGAGGCCGAGTAGCAAAATGGTTATGCAGCGGATTGCAAATCCGCCTACGCCGGTTCGATTCCGACCTCGGCCTCCACTCTTAAAAACCCCGTAGATTAACGTCTACGGGGTTTTTTATTGTCTGCGGTTTGGTCATCGCTTCCGCAATTTTTCGGATGCGCTTCCGCATCCCTACTTTTTTTCGGGAAATTTAAGACGCCGTTATCGGTATGCCTCTCCGCGATTGGACGTGGGATTGTGCTCGAGGCTAAGGAGCCTGAGCGTCTACTAAGGGCCAGAAGCAGCCACTCGGCCCACGGCACCAAACGGTCCAATGAGCTCAAAGGTGAGGATGGAATCTCGGTTGAGAAGGCCAATTAGCTCGGCGATCAGACACTGGCTGCTCGAAAGCACATCACTACCCAGCATTGAGAAGGCATACTGCCACTCTGAGAAACTGCTTGGATGGCTAAGAGGGCTTACCAGTCATGCCGAAACGCTTAAGAATGTAATTAGCCCAGAGGCGCAAGCGGCCCGACAGGCAGCTTTAGATACTTTAAAACGTATCTCTGACCTCTAAATGGTGCGGGTATATGAAAAAGACATTTCGTCAAATAGATGAGAGTAATGGGTTTAAGTGGGAAGTTGAGCCTGATCCTGATGAGTCTTCGCTTGAGTCATGGCACAGGTCGATTCTGGACACTCCGATAACTGAGCTCGATATCGGCGACCTTTGCAGATCGGTCAGGCAAGATATGTATACGTCGGAATTATTGCCTATCGTGGTTCGCGAGTTGGATAAGGAAGTGCTGGTAGGATTTCTGGATGACGCCGAGTTGCTAAAAGGAACCTCAAAATTATCGGAGGCAGTCTGGGCGAAAAATTTACTGCTGACGCAAAAAATATTGAATATTCTGAGGCGAGATAAAGAGCTTATTGCTGTGGAGCCTCGCGCTGTCGAATATGCTCAGGCTCTAGAGAGGAAACTGCTGGCAGCGCTTAATGGTAAATAACACAAGAAGGAAAAGGGGAAAGGGGGACAGATTTGAATGGCACTTACTTAACAGCTAACAGGCTGATCTGATTACAAAAAAATAAAAAAAGGCCGCCTTCGGTCTACGGTGATAGTTGCGAAAAGGTCAGTGACATAAAGGACTATACACAGCCGCATCTGCGCAATTGTATGACCGATATTCCATCCATCCCGACGCAGAGCAGCAGGGAATTTATCTTGTGATCTGGTTCGGCGGCGATGAACTGGTCGCAAACAAAAAATACAACCTTAAACTCCGCTTCGGAACTGAAGGCCAGCATCGAAGAGACGCTCCCGCCTGAGCTAGCTGGGCTAGTTGATGTGTTCGTCTTGGACGTTTCCGAGTCCTAAAGTTATGCCTGAAACGCAGAGACGAAGACTATATGCGACAAGCCCAGGAGATTCGAAAAATAGCACTCTGAGTCTTCCAGATTTTTTATACGCTTGGTGCAGTGACAACGCCCGCTAATGGGCCGGTAGCGTGCGTTTCCAAACGTCCACTTATGGCCGAGGCTGTGTAAAAACGGTTTAGAGCAGGTTTGACAGTCAGAACCAAAACGAAAATCGCGTTCCTACGCAAATTTCAGGTCCGCTGATACACCAATCATTGGCAAGTTTTACGTAGCGACGCAGGCTTCAAAACAGTGTCTGCGTTTTTACACAGCCTGGGCCAGAAGCAGCCTTTCATGACCGGCTGTTAGCCACCTGTAACCTCGCGCTGCACCCGGATCGCGACCCATCGTCAGGCTTTGCGAAATGTCAGGCAGGCCATACCTTCACGTCATCAAAGGCTAATGGAATGGCACTACAACTCAGACAAGCACGTGTTACCGATCTTCCGGCCATCTACAGAGGCGAGGAGAGCTATATCCGCTGTTGGGAGCCCGAGCATGAAGCATCGTGGCGAGCCCAACTGGAACGGCACCTGACGCGTTGGGTAGAGAATTTTGACCGTCTGAACGTCGCGTTCATGGGTAATGCCTTCGCAGGTTACTCACTCTGGATACCTGAGCAGAGTTACGCAGAACTTTGCACTATCCATGTAAGTCCAGAACATCGACGTAACGGGGTGGGAATGGCCCTCTTGGAAGCCTATGCACTGGACGCGGCACGGCACGGATTCACGCAGTTGCGGTTGAGTGTGCGACCTGATAACCCCGCGAAGAGGATGTACGAGAAGGCGGGGTTTTTATGCACCGGTACCGGTGCCCATGATTACCTGACGTATAAGCGCCACGCGTGAGGGGTGTTCGGTGCGGGCCCGCTTCTGGCCGACTGCTGTTGTTCGCGACTGGCGGCTTTTGATCGCCACCGCCTCCCAAGAACAGGCGCAGGTGGCCCGTGAGGCCGACCAAAACCTCACCAGCATTCCAACCTGGCAATTGAGTTGAATCACCTGGTGGCGCGCTTTAGGGTCTGACATAGGCAGTTGTTCTTGCCTGAACGTGCGATAGGCAGCCCGTGCAGGCGCCATTTCCTTCTCTTTGAATAGAACGATGTGCCGTGTCCCTTAACGAGCTCGCAGGGTTTTTCGACGAGTGACGTGTCTAGATCAAGGGTTAGGCGGCTTTTAAGGTTGTCACGGCCTGTGTTGGCGACTACCCTGAAACTGTTCGTATTGTTACGAACAGTTTCGGTTGTGACCGTTTTCGGGTCACGCTACTTCAGGATGAGGAACGAAAATGTTTTCACACGAAGGTCCCGCGATAGAGCTGATGCTATTCGTTTTTGGTCTGGCGATGCTGCTTTTGGTCGTTTGGTTTTTTCATTATCAATACGAGCGAAAGACGGGGACGGGCGTAAAAAAACAACATAGTCCTGGCGATAGCCGCTCAACGTAAATCTGCTGTCGAACGACCTGTTCGAGCCAGTCGGCTGCAGCTGGCTCGCGCTATTCACCGACGTAAAGAATTGGGGGCCGACTACGATTCCGACTCGAGGCCCCCATTCTTGACCGCACTGACCTCAATTTTCAGCACTCAGTCTCGGACCTGCTGATGCGCTGCTCCTTCACTTCACCCGCGTACTTGGCCAGTTTCTCCTGCTGAGTTGTCAGCAACGTACAGACCTTCATCAACGCCACCGCTTCACTCGGCGTCCTGCTGCTGTTTGCCAGGGCTGTCAGCTCAACCACGGACCAGCCGATGACCGCCGCTGCATCTTCCAGGTCGTAAAACAATTCCTGCTGGGCAGTTCTCGGTCCGTCGAGGCCCTGTATCAACTCCTTCATTTCCGTCACTCCGGATTAACTCGCATCAATGAATTGACGTGTATCCACCCCTACACAAACCCTACCAAGACGTTACACGAAACCCGTGACGGACTTCAGTTGCGGCGGTCTTACTTTACGTACACCCAACCTTGTAAAGCAGAGAGCGTTGTCATGAAGTTGAATTACCTAACCAAGGCGGCTGTTGTTGTCGCGCTGTTGTCGACCTTGTCGGGCTGCTGGATATTCATGCCGCCGGGCGGTGGCGGGGGTGGTGGCCATGGCGGTGGGGGGCATGGTCAAGGCGGCGGCCCTGGCGGCGGTCCGCGTTAATAGTTAGTCAACGAGAGGCAGGCCATGAACAATGGCCTGCCTCTTTTTTTGCCCGGCTTAAATCCCAGGCAAAGAAAAGCCCGCGATGGGGAGCACGGGCTAAAAGGGATGTTCATTAGGAGCTGGATTCACCATAAGGGGGCGTCTGTGAAAGGTTTGTGAAAGCGCCTGAATTATTTGCGCCTGAAGTGTATGCCTCGATCCGTGCCTGGCTGTACGGGGCGCCGAGGGGCATAACCCACTACTGTCACAGGCATATCACACCGCTCGGATGCCGCACCATGGTCATGTCTACCAGCCTGCTCTCAGCCTTTGTGCTGTTCGCCTTCGTGTCCTCGATCACCCCGGGTCCGAATAACACCATGTTGCTCGCTTCGGGGGTGAACTTCGGGTTTCGCCGCTCGATGCCCCATGCGCTGGGGATCAGTATCGGCTTCATGCTGTTGGTGATTTCGGTGGGCCTGGGCCTGGGCGAAGTGTTCAAGGTGTTCCCGTGGGCCTACACGGTGTTGCGCTACGTGGGCGCGGCGTACTTGCTGTACCTGGCCTGGAAGATCGCCACGGCGGGCGGCATGTCCGATAGTAATGATGAACACGGCAAGCCCATGACCTTCCTCGGCGCGGCGGCGTTTCAGTGGGTGAACCCCAAGGCGTGGATCATGGCGCTGGGGGCCATCACCACCTATACGCCCGCTGAGGGCTATGTCACCAACGTGCTGGTGATTGCGCTGGTCTTTGCCGTGGTCAACCTGCCCAGCGTGTGCGTGTGGGTCGGATGTGGCAGCGGCTTGCGTAATGTGCTGCGCGAGCCGCGCTGGTTGAGACTGTTCAATTGGTCAATGGCCGGGCTGTTGGTGCTGTCGCTGTACCCGATGTTGTTTGCCGGCTAGGCGTCAGACCGGCGAGATGGTCGCCAGCAGGCCGATGCCGATGGTCAGCACTAAAAAACCGAACAGGAAAATCGCCATCTTGGTCATACGGCCTCCGAAGGGAAGGGGGTGGGGATGTGGGCTATTGTCCGCCCAGGCGGCATTTCAATACAGGCGCAGATAGCAAAGAAAAAACCGTATCAGATGCGCTTGCGACTGTTCTGCTACGGGCTTTGGGGGGCTGCGATTTTTTCAAGATCAGTGCCTGGGACAACCACGGCTTTTCCCCCTAAGATGGCGCCCATTGCATCAACAATAAAACTGGGCCAACCCTCGATGGAAAGACGTCAGTTCAGCGGTGGCATGAAAGGCAAGAACCTGCGCTACCTCAACGAAACCTCCCAGCCGGCATCGGTCACCCGCGTCGGCTTCCTGCTGCTCGAACACTTCTCCCTGCCTGCCTTCACCCAGACCCTCGACACCGTGGTCACTGCCAACCTGCTGCGTCCTGATCTGTTCGCTTCGCGCACCTACGGTTGTGATGACGGCGAAGTCATCAGCGACCTGGGCCTGGTGATCCGCCCGGATGCGCGTCTCGATGCCCCGGCGCTGCAAGGCTTGGATCTGCTGGTGATCTGCGGCGGCTTTCGCACCGAACTCAAGGCTGGCGACCCCTTGATCCAGCTGCTGCGTACGGCCGCCGAGCAGGGCGTGAGCCTCGCAGGGTTGTGGAACGGCGCATGGTTCCTCGGCCGCGCCGGCCTGCTGCAAGGCTACCGCTGCGCCATCCACCCCGAACACCGCCCGGCCCTGGCGGAAGTGTCCAAGGCCACCCACGTTACCAGCGAACCCTACGTGATCGACCGCGACCGCCTCACCGCGTCGAGCCCCTCCGGTGCCTTCCACATGGCCCTGGACTGGATCAAAAGCTTGCATGACAAAGCCCTGGTCGAAGGGATCGAAGACATCCTGGCCTTCGAAGAATCGCGTTATCGACGGATCAAACCCACCGAAAACGTCAGCGTCAGCGCGCCCCTGCGCGAAGTGGTCAAGCTGATGGACGCCAACCTCGAAGAGCCGCTGGAACTCGACCAACTCGCTGTCTATGCCGGCCGCTCGCGCCGCCAACTGGAGCGCCTGTTCAAGGAACAACTGGGCACCACGCCGCAGCGCTACTACATGGAGCTGCGCGTCACCGAAGCACGCCGGCTGTTGCAGCACACCGAACTGTCACAGGTGGAGGTGCTGGTGGCGTGCGGGTTTGTCTCGCCGAGCCATTTCAGCAAGTGCTACAGCTCGTATTTCGGATATCGCCCCTCCAAGGAGAAGCGGTTGGTCAAGTAAAGTGGCTGCCGCTCTATGCACGCTGGCATGATTTTTCAAGGAGGACCCATGTCTCTTACACGTTTGGATCGTTATCGCGGCAGTTTGCTGGGCTTGGCCTGCGGCGATGCAGTCGGTACCACGGTCGAGTTCATGCCCCGTGGCACCTTTACACCGCTCACCGATATGGTGGGAGGAGGGCCATTCAACCTCAAGCCTGGCCAGTGGACCGACGACACCTCAATGGCGCTGTGCCTGGCCGAAAGTCTGCTGCGCAAAGAGGGGTTTGACGCGGCAGATCAGATGGGCCGCTATCTGAATTGGTGGAAATGGGGCTATTTGAGCTCCACCGGCGACTGCTTCGATATCGGCCTGACCGTTAGCAAAGCGCTCACAGCGTATCAAGACAGTGCAAACCCCTTTTCAGGTTCTACGGATCCGTATTCCGCCGGCAATGGCTCGATGATGCGCCTTGCCCCGGTGGTGTTGTTTTACTTTCCGGACCTTCAACGTATCCGCCATTACGCCGCCGAAAGCTCGCGCACCACCCACGCTGCTCAGGAAGCAATCGAGTGCTGCCTGGTGCTGGCCCAGGCAATCAGCAATGCGCTTGAGGGGGTTTCAAAGGATCAGGTATTGCAGTTGGCGCAGATGGACCTCGCGACAGCCAAAGTCGCCGCACTTGCGCAGGGCAATTACCTGGAGAAGTCCCGTGACGACATCGTCGGCACCGGCTACGCCGTGGCGTCCCTTGAAGCCGCACTCTGGTGCTTCCACCATACCGACAGCTTTGCGGCGGCAGTGCTGATGGCGGCCAATTTGGGCGATGACGCCGACACCACCGCAGCCATCGTCGGCCAACTGGCCGGTGCGTATTATGGCGCCCAAGCGATTCCTGGCCGCTGGTTGGAAAAGCTGTGGATGCGCGAGGAAATCCAAGGCATGGCGGATGCCCTGTTGGCAGCTTCGACCGGTAGTCTCGTTCAGTGAAGCGAGCACCGTCTGCAAAACCATGAAGATCAAATGTGGGAGTTGTCGAGCTCACCACAAAAAGCACGCGTTTGAAATAGCTTGTGCAAGTTGCTGTTCTTGGACGTGGCGGTTCTTCTCAAAACCTCCCCAGTCGATACGGCCCTAGCGCCGGCAACCCTGAAAGCGCAGGCGCCCCCGACGCCAATTGCCCCACCATCTCCGCCGTCACCGCCGCCTGCGTCAGCCCCAGATGTTGATGCCCGAACGCAAGCAGCACCTTCCCGTCACACACCCGATCAATAACCGGCAGCGAATCCGGCAGCGACGGTCTGAAACCCATCCACGGTGTCGCATCCTCTGCACTCAGGTCCTCACGAAACAGCCCCTGGCTCAACCGATGCAACTGCCACGCGCGTGCCATGTTCGGTGGGCGGTCGAGGCCGGCGAATTCCACCGTGCCGGCCAGGCGCAGGCCGCCTGCCATCGGCGTCATGATGAACTTGCGTTCCAGGGACGTGACGGCAAACGGCAGGCGTTGCTGTTCATGGGGCAGCATCAGGTGATAGCCCCGTTCGGTGTCCAGCGGGACTTTTTTGCCGGTCAGGGCGGCGGTGAGTCTGGCCGAGTGGGCGCCACAGGCGATCAGGACCTGGCGGGCGGCAAAGGTGCCTTGATCGGTGCTCACGCTGACGCCGTCGCCTTCAACCCGTGCATCCAGCACCTGGCGTTGGAGGAACTGCACGCCATTGGCGTTGGCCGCATCCACCAATTCGCAGACCAACCGGTAAGGGTCGAGGAAGTGCCCTGTACCCGGGAAAAACAGGCCGCCCTGGATCTGCGCGCTCAATTGCGGGGCAACCTCGCGTATGGCATCCCCCGACCAGAAATCCACCGGCACGTTTTGCGCCTGCATGCGGCGTTGCAACTCATCAATGGCGGTGCGGGAGTCTGTACGTTCGAACACCAGCAGCGAGCCGTCTTCACGCAACAGATGCCCGCGTTGAATGCTTGCCAGCAAACGCTGCCAGGCGCCGAGGCTCGCTTCATTGAGCGCGCGAATACCCTCCACCGTGCGCTGGTAACTCGCCGGGCGCAGGTTCAGCAGCAGGCGGATGAACCAGGGCAGGGCGCGCGGCAGGTATTTCCAGTCCAGGCGCAGCGGGCCCATGGGGTCCATGAGCATGGCGGGCAAGCGCTTGAGGATCGACAGGTCGGCGATCGGGAACACCTGTTCGGTCGCCAGGTGCCCAGCATTGCCGTAGGAGGCGCCCATGCCGGGTGCCTGCTGGTCGATCACCAGCACTTTCCGCCCCTGGCGCGCCAGCTGCAGGGCGCAGGCAACGCCAATGATGCCGGCTCCGATTACGGCGATATCTGCAGGGTCAGGGTCGTGCATCAGCTACGCCTCTCTCGACCAGTTGGCGTACCACTGGCGAAACAGCGCGTACTGGGTTTCTGCGTAACGCCGCTGGGCATCGCTGAGCACGTCGGTCTCGTTGAAGTGCAGGGCGTAGCCCTGGTCGCCGTTGAGTACCATCAGGTGCTTGTAATACAGCACCAGGTCGCAACCTTCATCGAAGGACGACAACACCGCCAGCGCCGCTTCCAGCTCGCGGGCCAGGCGCCGGGCCTTGGCATCGCCCTTGGCGGCTTGCTTGCTCAGGGCCACCAGGTGCAGCACTTCGCGGGGCAAGGCATTGCCGACGCCGGTGATCGCGCCCGTGGCGTTGCAGTTGACGAAACCGTGCACCACCTGAGTATCGACGCCGACCATCAGGGTCACGCTGTCGTCCTGGGAGGTGATGTGCTCGGCGGCGTAGCGCAGGTCGGCAGCGCCACCGAACTCCTTGAAGCCGATCAGGTTCGGGTGTTCGCGGCGCAGTTCGAAGAACAACTCCGCGCGGGTGGCAAAGCCGTAGTAGGGGCTGTTGTAGATCACCGCCGGCAGGTTGGGCGCGGCCTTGAGGATCGCCGAGAAATGCGCCTTTTGCGCGGTGACCGAAGCACCACGGGACAGCACGCGTGGGATCACCATCAAGCCATGGGCGCCGACCTTGGCCGCGTGGGCGGCGTGGGCCACCGCCTCGCGGCTGTTCACCGCACCGGTACCGACAATGGTCGGCACGCCGGCCGCCACCAGGCGCGCCACGCCTTCCTGGCGTTCGGCTTCGGTGAGCAACGGCCAGTCGCCCATGGAACCGCAGTACACCACGGCGCTCATGCCGATATCTATCAGCTCGCGGCCCTTGGCGACCAGCGCGTCGAAGTCCGGCTTGCGCGCGGCGGTGCACGGGGTCATCAGCGCGGGGATGCAACCGGTGAAGACGTTATCGCTCATTGTCCTAGCTCCTTGCAGCGTTCAATCAAAAGGGATGGGCTCAGATGCCCCAGGCAAACGGGTCCTGCTCGTCGATCAGCAAGGTGCTGTCGGCGGTCATGTAGGCGCGGCCGGTGATGAAGGGGATGACACATTGGCCGTCCCATTCATAACGGCCTTCGAAGCGGCTGCCGGTGATGCTGGCCTGTACCCAGGTTTCGCCGGGGCCGAGTTTTCCATCGGCGGCCAGGCACGCCAGCTTGGCGCTGGTGCCGGTGCCGCAGGGTGAGCGGTCGTAGGCTTTGCCGGGGCACATGACGAAGTTGCGGCTGTCGGCGTGGGCATCGTCGGCGAACAGTTCGATATGGTCGATCAGGGCGCCTTCTGCGCCGTGGATGCCCTGGGCCTCGAGGGCCTTGAGCATCGCCCAGGTGTAGTCGGTGAGGGCGTCGACGTTGTCCATCTCCAGCGCCATGCCGTGCTCGGACACCAGGAAGAACCAGTTGCCGCCCCAGGCAATATCGCCCTGGACTGCACCGTGGCCCGGTACATCCACCGTCACCTGCTGGCGATAGCGATAGGCAGGCACGTTGCGCAGGGTCACGGCGCCGTCGTCGTGCAAGGTCGCGGCCACCGGCCCCACCGGGGTGTCGAGGGTGTGCACGCCCGGCTGGATGCGCCCCAAGTGGTGCAAAGACGCCACCAGGCCGATGGTGCCGTGGCCGCACATGCCCAGGTAACCGGCGTTGTTGAAGAAGATCACCCCGCAGGTGGCGCCTGGGGTGACGG
Source organism: Pseudomonas sp. BIGb0381 (assembly GCF_024809815.1). Classification (NCBI taxonomy): domain Bacteria; kingdom Pseudomonadati; phylum Pseudomonadota; class Gammaproteobacteria; order Pseudomonadales; family Pseudomonadaceae; genus Pseudomonas; species Pseudomonas sp. BIGb0381. The sequence goes on along the minus strand of NZ_JANUEN010000002.1, from coordinate 461,304 downwards.
GCGCGCAGTAGAGCGCGCCGACCAGGACGTCATTGCCACGGGGTTCCAGCAGGCAGGCGCGGCGCCACGGGTCGTGCTCGGTGCGCAGGTTTTCCAGCTGGTCGGCAATGCTCGCGCCCTTGAGCGCGGGGAAGCCGGTCATCACCAGACGCGTCGGTTCGCCGCCGGTGTGGGAGTCGATCACATGCAGTCGCTTCATAACGCGCTCCCTCTATGAAGGCTGTGGGGGGCCTTCTTGTGAGTGTATGGATAGGCATGCAGTGGCCCTATCGTGAACGCGCAAGCACGGCGGCGATTGATGTTTTTTGCTGGCATCGATGACGAATTCAGCACAGTCCGCCCTGCTCGACAGCACCCCGGGCATGGGGCAATCTGCTTGCCATCGAGGTGAAAACGGGGAGTGACACTCATGCTTCAAAGCGCGTTTGCGAGCCTTTGCCAAGGGCACGGGGCAAGCCCTCCCCACAGCATCGAGCAGCTATTGGCCGGTGTGGCGCAGCTGCTGCCGATGCTGGATGTGATCCCCAATGCCGCCATCTTCATCAAGGACCTGGACGCCCGTTACGTCCTCGCCAACCGCACCCTGGTGCAGCGCTGCGGCCTCAAGCAGTTGCAACCGTTGCTGGGCAAGACCAGCGCCGACGTCTTTCCTGCACAATTGGGGCCGGGCTACACCGAGCAGGATCGGCGCGTGCTGGAGCAGGGCTTTGTGTTGGAGGACCAACTCGAACTGCACCTCTACGGCAGCCGCGAACCCGGCTGGTGCCTCACCCACAAATGGCCGCTGTACAACCACGAAGGCCGCATCATCGGCCTGGCCGGCATCTCGGTCGACCTGCAATCGGCCAGCCAAACCCACCCGGCCTACCAACGCCTGGCCGCCGTGGACGAGCACATCCGCACGCACTTCAACCGCCGCGTCACCCTCGCCGAACTGACGCGCATCGCCGGGATTTCCGTGGCGCAACTGGAGCGCTACTGCAAACGCGTGTTCCACCTGACACCCCGGCAGATGATCCAGAAAGTACGCTTGGAACACGCCCATCGGTTGTTGCACAGCGACATGCCGATTACCGAAGTCGCGCTGCAGTGCGGCTATACCGACCACAGCGCATTTACGCGGCAGTTCAAGGCGTCGACGGGGTTTACGCCGAGGCAGTATCGGGAAACCTGCTGAACGCCCGAGCCCCCGTTCAGGCAAGCCACATTGCAATGCAACGAATGGCCCGCCGAACCCTCATATGTTCACGAGTAATGTTTAACGACGACAGGTACCAAGCTTATGACCGCGGCTGAAAACAACCATGTGAACTGGCTGGTGGAACAATCGATGCTGCACGCAGCACGCCAGCGCGCCAAGCTCTATTCGGGCCAGGGCCGGTTGTGGCAACAGCCGTATGCGCAGACCCGGCCGCGTGATGCTTCGGCTTTGTCGTCGGTGTGGTTTACCGCCTACCCGGCGTCGATTGTGACGCGCGAGGGCGGTACGGTGCTGGAGGCGCTGGGGGACGAGACGCTGTGGCACGCGCTGTCGAAAATCGGCATCCAGGGCATTCATAACGGCCCGCTGAAAAAATCCGGTGGCCTCACCGGCAACCAGCACACGCCAACCATTGACGGCAATTTCGACCGCATCAGCTTCGAGATCGACCCGCAGTTGGGCACCGAGGCGCAGTTGCAGGCGTTGACGCGCATGGCGGCGGCGCACAACGCGGTGATCATCGACGACGTGATTCCGTCCCACACCGGCAAGGGCGCGGACTTTCGCCTGGCGGAGATGGCCTACGAGGATTACCCCGGCCTTTACCACATGGTGGAGATCCGCGAGGAAGACTGGCCGTTGCTGCCCGATGTAGCCGAGGGCCGCGACGCGCAGAACCTCAGCCCGCTGCAAGTCGATGCCCTGCGCGACAAGCACTATATTGTCGGCCAGTTGCAGCGGGTGATTTTCTTCGAGCCCGGCGTCAAGGAAACGGACTGGAGCACCACGCCCGTGGTCATCGGCGTGGATGGCAAGCCGCGTCGCTGGGTGTACCTGCACTACTTCAAGGAAGGCCAGCCCTCGCTGAACTGGCTCGACCCGACCTTCGCCGCGCAGCAGATGATCATCGGCGACGCCTTGCACGCCATTGACGTGATGGGCGCGAAAATCCTGCGCCTGGACGCCAATGGTTTCCTCGGCGTGGAACGCACCCTCGATGGCACGGCCTGGTCCGAGAGCCATCCGCTGTCGATTACCGGCAACCAGTTGCTGGGCGGGGCGATTCGCAAGGCGGGCGGTTTCAGCTTCCAGGAGTTGAACCTCACGGTGGATGACATTGCGTCGATGTCCCATGGCGGTGCCGACCTGTCCTATGACTTCATCACCCGCCCGGCGTACCAGCACGCGCTGTTGATGGGCGACGCCGAATTCCTGCGCCTGATGCTGCGCGAAATGCATCGCCAGGGCATCGACCCCGGCTCGCTGATCCATGCGTTGCAGAACCACGATGAGCTGACCCTGGAGCTGGTGCACTTCTGGACGCTGCATGCCCACGACACCTTCCTTTACCAGGGCCAGACGTTCCCGGGCAATATCCTGCGTGAGCATATCCGCGAGCAGATGTACGAGCGCCTGGCCGGCGAGCACGCGCCGTATAACCTTAAGTTCGTCACCAATGGGGTGTCCTGCACCACCGCCAGCATCATCACGGCGGCGCTGGGCATTCGCGACCTGGAGGCGATCAGTGCTGCGGACATTCAACAGATTCGCCAGATCCACTTGCTGCTGGTGATGTACAACGCCATGCAGCCGGGGGTGTTCGCCTTGTCCGGCTGGGACCTGGTAGGCGCGCTGCCGTTGGCCGCCGGGGAAGTCGCGCACTTGATGCAGGATGGCGACACCCGCTGGATTCATCGCGGCGCCTACGACCTGGTGGACCTGAACCCGGACGCAGAATTGTCGGCCGGCCAGATGCCGCGCTCGAAAAGCCTCTACGGCAGCCTCAACAGTCAGTTGCAGGACCCGGAATCGTTTGCCTCGCAACTGCAAAAAATCCTCGCCGTGCGCCGTGCCTACGACATCGCCGCCAGCCGCCAGATACTGGTGCCAGACGTACAGAACCCTGGGCTGTTGATCATGGTCCACGAACTGCCGGCCAACAAAGGCACGCAAATCACCGCGCTGAACTTCGGCGCCACGCCGATCACCGAAACCCTGCACCTGCCGGACATCGCGGCGGGGATGGTGGTGGACATCATCAACGAACGGGTAGAAGGGGACCTGACTGCAGAGGGTGAGTTCACCATTACTCTGGATGCGTACGAGGGGTTGGCGCTGCGGGTTATCGGCAGCACGCCGATGTAACCCCAATCCTCCAAATACCGAAGAATCCAATGTGGGAGGGGGTGTTTTCAGGCATGTGGCTGCTTTTCAGCCAACTGAAACCGATATCCCACCCCATACAACGACTCAATCGGCGTTTCCCCCGGGCACACCTGTTCCAGCTTGCGCCGCAGATTGCGGATATGGCTGTCCACCGTGCGGTCGGTCACCACGCGGTGGTCGGAGTAGATGTGATCCAGTAATTGGTCGCGGGAAAATACGCGGCCGGCGGCGCGGGCAAAGGTGTTGAGCAGGCGCAACTCCAGAGGCGTGAGGTCCAGCGTGATGCCGTCCAGCGAGGCCTGGTAGCGGGCCTCGTCGATCAGCAGGCGTGGCGCGCTGGTGTCCAGCAACTGCGGGCTGCGGCGCAGGATGGCCTTGACCCGGGCCACCACTTCACGGGGGCTGAAGGGCTTGCAGATGTAATCGTCGGCGCCGAGTTCCAGGCCAAGCAGGCGGTCCACTTCTTCGACGCGGGCGGTGATCATGATGATCGGCACCGCGCTGAAACCACGCAGGTCCTGGCACAGCTGCATGCCGTCACGGCCGGGCAGCATCAAGTCGAGCAGGACCAATTTGGGTTCGTGGGCGCGCACGGCGGGCACCACGTGCAGGCCATTGTCCAGGCACAGGGTGGTGTAGCCGGCCGCCTCGAGGTAGTCCCGCATCAGGGCCGCGAGCTTGGGTTCGTCTTCGACGATCAGGATCGGCTGTTCATCGTTCATGGTTCACAGGCTCCGGGGCAGGCGCAGGATCAGCCACAGGCCGCCGTAGGGCGAGTGGTCGGCAACCAGGCTGCCATCGTGGGCGTTGGCGATGCTACGGCAGATTGCCAGGCCCAGGCCCGCGCCGCCATGCTCGCGGTTGCGCGATGACTCGCCGCGGTAGAACCGCTCGAACAAGCGTGGCAACTGGCTGGCGGACACGCCCGGCCCGGAGTCGAGAAAGTCGATACGCACCGTGTCGCGGTCGACACCGACACTGATGCGCAACGTGCCGTTGACGTCGGTGTAGCGCACGGCATTTTCCAGCAGGTTGGAAAACAATTGCTGCAAGCGACTGGCATCCGCCAGCAGCTCCACGGGCTGGCGCGGCAGCTCCAGGTCGATCTGCAACTGGCGGGCGGTGAAGCGCTCCCGGTACATCGCCAGGCTGTTTTCGAGCAAATCGTTCAGCCGACATGGGGCCTTGCGGTAGGTCAGGGCGCCCACGTCCGCCAGCGACAGTTCATACAGGTCATCCACCAGCTTGCTGAGCATGCTGACTTCGCCTTGCAGCGACTTCATTGAGCTTTGGTCAAGGCTGCGCACACCGTCCTCGATCGCCTCCAGTTCGCCGCGCAGCACCGACAGCGGCGTGCGCAGTTCGTGGGAGACATCAGCCATGAACTCCCGGCGCATTTTTTCGTTGCGCTCCAGGGTGTAGGCCAATTGGTTGAAGTCGCGGGACAATTGGCCGACTTCGTCGTCGGAGGCCACGGCCACGCGGCTGCCGTAATCGCCGCTGGCCAGACGGTGGGTGGCGGCGGCCACGCGCTTGACCGGCTCCAGCAGCGTGCGGGCGATCCACCAGGCTATCAGCATCGCCAGCAGCAACGAGAACACGCCCATCACCAGGCTGGTGCGCAGTTGGTACTGCTGGAAGCGTTCGCCACCGGCTTCGGTCACGCTCTGGAACGGCGTGACGGCCAGCCAGCCGACGGTTTCGCTGTTCACCACCACGGGCTGTATCAGCGCATCCTCGCCAATGGCCGGGTAGCCGGTGACGCGTTTCTTGTCTTTATCGAGGAGGGCGATGCGAAACAGTGCACCGGTCAAGTCCGAGGCCAGCGGCGGGCGGAAATCATCCGATGCACGCGCGGCATCCGGGTCAGGCCGCATGACGTCAAACCAGCGATCCGGCCGATTGCGCAGAAAGTCCCAGTTGCCCTCACGTTGGTAAGCCGTGGCCAGGCGCGGCACCACCTGGGCCATGCGCTCCATTGCCTGCTCATTGATAAAGCCCAGGAACCCGCGACCAAAACTCCAACTGGTGGCCAGGCCCATGCTCAGGATGACCAGCAACACACCGGCCAGCACAGCGACAAACAACTTGGTGGAGATACTCAACTTCATGAATGGGGGCCGTAACCAAAGGGACGCGTCCATTTAGGCCCCCACGGACGAAAGATTCAACCCAGGCCGGCAATCTTCAATTTTCCTGCACATTTGCCTTTCAGCATGAGGGTGAGGCTTGCACCACCCCGTCTTGCAGAGGCAACTATGTCGACTAAATTTTTCGCCAAATACCTGGTAACCGCCGCGGTTCTCATGTCCTTCATCATTCTGGTGCTGCTCGGCGGCTGCTCGGCTGGCGACCCCGCGCCCGACGTCGCCACCCCCAAAGTCTCGGTGATCACCGTGCAACCCAAGAGCCAGGTGCGGACCACTGAACTGGCCGGGCGTACCCAGGCCTTTATGGTCGCCGAGATTCGCCCGCAGGTCGGCGGTATCGTGCAACAGCGCCTGTTTGTCGAAGGCGCCGAGGTGAAAGCCGGGCAGGCGCTGTACCAACTGGATGCGGCACCGTACAAGGCGGCGCTGGCTGAGGCGCAGGCGAGCCTGGCCAAGGCGCGCGCCACCTTGAAGTCGGCTCAGGCCACCGCCGCGCGTAATGCCCAGTTGGTGAAGATCGACGCCATCAGCCAGCAAACCAACGAGGACTCACAGGCCACCCTGCTGACCGCCGCCGCTGATGTTCAAGTGGCCCAGGCCGACCTCGACACCGCTCGCATCAACCTGGCCTACACCCGCATCAGCTCGCCGGTGGCCGGGCGCATTGAGACCTCCACGGTCACCCCCGGTGCATTGGTGGTGGCCAACCAAGACACCGCGCTGACCACCGTGCAGCAACTCGACCCGATCTATGTGGATGTGACCCAGTCCACCACTGAGTTGCTCGCCCTCAAGCGCGACCTGGCCCGTGGCGTATTGCAGGCCAATGGAGACGGCGAGGCCCGCATCAGCCTCAAGCTGGATGACGGCAGCGCCTACAACCACGACGGCCGTCTCAAGTTCAGCGGGGTGAGCGTCAACCAGGGCACCGGCACCGTGACCTTGCGTGCAGTGTTCGACAACCCGGAGCATTTGCTGATGCCCGGCATGTACGTGCGCGGCGTGTTAGAGCAGGCCCGCGATGACCAGGCGATCCTGGTCCCGCAAAAAGCCGTGAGCCGCAGCGCCAGCGGCGTGACCTCGGTGTTGCTGGTGGTTGACGGCAAGGTCGAGCAACGCGTGCTCACCGTTGACCGCGCCGTGGGCAACCAGTGGTGGGTCACCGCCGGTTTGAAGGCCGGTGACCAGGTGATCGTCGAGGGTGGGCAAAAAGTCCGCATCGGCGCCGTGGTCCAGACCCAGGCCGCAGATGCCGGCGCCCTGGCGCAGGAGGGTTGAACATGGCACGTTTCTTTATTGATCGACCGATTTTCGCCTGGGTCATCGCCATTGTGATCATGCTCGGCGGCGCGTTATCCATCAGCCAGTTGCCGCTGGAACAGTACCCGGACATCGCGCCGCCCACCGTGCGTATTTCCGCCACCTACACCGGCGCTTCGGCCAAGACCGTCGAGGACTCGGTGACCCAGGTCATCGAGCAGCAAATGAAAGGCCTGGACAACCTGACCTACATGTCGGCCTCCAGCAGTTCGGCGGGCAGTGCCAGTATCAGCCTGACCTTTGGCGCCGGCACCGACCCGGATGTGGCGCAGATGCAGGTGCAGAACAAGCTGCAACAGGCCGAGTCGCGCTTGCCGCAATCGGTGCAGAGCGAAGGCCTGACCGTGACCAAGGGCGGCTCGGACTTTTTGATGATTGCCGCCCTGGCCTCGGATAATCCCAGTGTCACCGGCACCCAGATCGGTGACTACATCTCCAGCACCTTGCTCGATTCCATCAGCCGTATCGATGGGGTGGGGGACGTACAGACCCTCGGTTCGGGCTACGCCATGCGCATCTGGCTGAACCCGGCGCTGCTGGAAAAATACGCGCTGATGCCGTCGGATGTGAGCGCCGCGCTGGAGGCGCAAAACACCGAAGTGTCAGCCGGCCAGCTCGGCGCATTGCCGGCGGTGAAGGGCCAGCAACTCAATGCCACCATCAGCGCGCGCAGCAAACTGCAAACGGCCGAAGCGTTCCGCAATGTGGTGGTCAAATCCAGCAGCGACGGCGCGGTAGTGCTGCTCGGCGACGTGGCGACCGTAGAGTTGGGCAGCGAGAGCTATGACATCAACTCGGCCCTCAATGGCAAGCCGGCCGCCGCCATGGGCGTGCAACTGGCGGCGGGCGCCAATGCGCTGGACGTGGGCGAGGCAGTCAAGGCCAAGCTCAAGGAGCTGGCGCCGTTTTACCCCACTGAAATGCAATTGAAGAACGTGATCGCCTACGACACCACGCCCTTTGTGAGCCTGTCCATTGAGGAAGTGGTCAAGTCCCTGGGCGAGGCCATCGTGCTGGTGGTGCTGATCATGTTCCTGTTCCTGCAAAACCTGCGGGCCACGCTGATCCCGGCGATCACTGTGCCGGTGGTCCTGCTGGGCACGTTGGGTGTGTTGGCGTTGTTCGGGTACTCGATCAATACCCTGACCATGTTTGCCATGGTCCTGGCCATTGGGTTGCTGGTCGACGATGCGATCGTGGTGGTGGAAAACGTCGAACGGGTGATGGCCGAGCAGGGCTTGTCGGCCCTGGCGGCCACGCGGCAATCGATGGATGAAATCACCAGTGCACTGGTCGGCGTCGCCCTGGTGTTGAGTGCGGTGTTTATTCCCATGGCGTTTTTTGGGGGTTCCACCGGGATTATCTATCGGCAGTTTTCGGTGACCATCGTCTCGGCCATGGTGCTTTCGGTGGTGGTCGCGATGACCCTCACGCCGGCACTATGCGCCACGTTGCTCAAGCCGGGGCACGCAGTTCAACGGGGTTTTTTCGGCTGGTTCAACCGTTCTTTTGAGCGTTGCTCCAGCGCGTATGAAGCGTTGGTCGGCGCTGTCCTGCAGCGCTCACGGCCCAGCCTGGTGGTGTACGCGCTGATCGCCGCAGCCATGGCTGCGGGCTACGCCAGCTTGCCCACCTCGTTTCTGCCGGATGAGGATCAGGGCATTCTCATGGCGCAAATCCAGCTGCCAGTGGGGGCCACCGACAGCCGTACCCAGGCGGTGTTGCACCAGTTCGAGCAGTACATGCTCAAGCAGCCGGAAGTCGAGGCGATGATCAGCATCAGCGGCTTGGGTATGGGCGGCAACAGCCAGAACACCGCGCGTGCGTTTATTCGCTTGAAAGACTGGAGTGAGCGCTCAGACGATGCCGCCACGATTGCCCAACGCGCCACGTTGGCCCTGGCAAGCATTGGCGATGCCGATGTGTTCGTGATGCAACCGCCCGCCGTACGAGGCCTGGGCCAGAGTTCAGGGTTTGATTTGCAGCTCAAGGACCTCGCCGGTCTTGGCCACGATGCGCTGGTGGCGGCGCGCGAGCAGTTTATCGCGCTGGCCAGGCAAGACCCGCGCCTGCTGGGCGTGCGCAGCAATGGCCTGGACGACGCACCGCAACTCAAAATCAGCATCGATGACCGCAAGGCGGGGGCCTTGAGCCTGAGCACCAGCGACATCAACAGCACCTTGTCCACGGCGTTGGGTGGTACGTATGTGAACGACTTCCTCAACCAGGGCCGCGTGAAGAAGGTTTACGTGCAGGGCGAGGCCAGCACCCGCATGCAAGCGGCGGATCTGGATCACTGGTTCGTGCGCAACAGCAACGATGAAATGGTGCCGTTTTCGTCATTTGCCAGCAGTGCCTGGAGCTATGGCTCGCCTTTGCTGGAGCGCTACAACGGCACATCCTCCCTGGAAGTGGTCGGCGACCCGGCGCCCGGCGTGAGCTCCGGCGCTGCGATGGACGCGGTGGAAGCGATTGCCCGGCAACTGCCCGATGGCATCGGTTACGAATGGACCGGCCAGTCCTACCAGTTGCGTCTGTCCGGGTCCCAGGCGCCTTTGCTGTATGCGGTGTCCATCCTGTTTGTGTTCCTGTGCCTGGCCGCACTGTACGAGAGTTGGTCGGTGCCATTCTCTGTGATTCTGGTAGTGCCGCTGGGCATCGTCGGCGCGGTGTTGGCCACGCGATTGACCGGGTTGAGCAATGACGTGTACTTCCAGGTCGGCCTGCTGAGTACCGTAGGGCTGGCGGCGAAGAACGCGATCCTGATCGTTGAGTTTGCCAAGCACCTGCAAGAGCAGGGCAACAGCCTGCGCGAGGCGACGCTGATCGCCGTGCGCCAGCGCTTGCGGCCGATCCTGATGACCTCCCTGGCCTTCATGTTCGGCGTGCTGCCCCTGGCCGTGAGCAGTGGCGCAGGTTCCGCTGGGCGTCGGGCCATCGGTACCGGCGTGCTGGGCGGCATGTTCAGCGCCACGGTGCTGGGGATCTTCTTTGTACCGCTGTTTTTTGTGTTGATCCGCCGCCGATTTGGCCGTGTCAGCACGACGCCCATTGTCGAAAAAGGTGACGCATGATTCGCTTTCTCTGCCCATTAGTGGCCGCATTGGTCCTGAGTGGCTGCATCAACCTGGCGCCTCACTATCAGCAGCCCGAGGCTCCGGTGCCTGGCGAATGGCAAGCGGGTGTGCAGGGTGAGGTGCCGGCCGACATCCAGTGGCAGCAGTTCTTTACCGACCGCCGCTTGGCAAACCTGCAAACCCTGGCCCTGGCCAATAACCGCGACCTGCGCCTGGCCAGCCTGAATATCGAGAAGGCCCAGGCGCAATACCGCATCCAGCGCGCCGCGGCGTTCCCGACCATCGACGCCAGTGTCAGCGGTACCCATAGCCGCACGCCGGGTTCGCTGTCCAGCAGCGGCACGGCCGTCACCAGCCACGACTACAGTGCGCAACTGGGGCTGAGCAGCTATGAAGTCGACGTGTTCGGCCGCGTGCAGAACCTGCAGGACGAAGCGCTGGAAGACTACCTGGCGCTGACCGAAACCCGGCGCAGTACGCAAATCAGCCTGGTGGCCGAAGTGGCCACCGCCTGGCTGACCCTGGCCGCCGACAACGAGCACCTGCACCTGGCCGAGGAGACCCTGGCCAGCCAGCAATCCACCTACGAATTGACCCAGCGCAGCCACGCCCTGGGTGGTTCGACGGCGTTGGCCGTGGCCCAGGCGCAGACCACCGTCGAGTCGGCGCGGGTCGATGTGGCCGAGTATCAGAGCCAGATTCTCCAGGACCGCAACGCCTTGCGCCTGCTGGTTGGCAGCGACATCCCAGACGCCTTGCTGCCCGACGCCCACCTGCAATCGGCGGCGGCGTTGGTGCAGGTGCCGGCCGAACTGCCGTCGAGCCTGTTGCAGCGACGCCCCGATGTACTCGCGGCGGAATACAGCCTCAAGTCCGCGAATATTGACATTGGCGCGGCCCGTGCGGCGTTTTTCCCCAGCATCAGCCTCACCGCGAATGCGGGCTCCGCCAGTTCGTCACTGTCCAGCCTGTTCAAGGCCGGCAGCGGCGCCTGGACCTTTACCCCGAGCATCAGCGTGCCGATCTTCGATGCCGGCAGTAACCGCGCGACCCTGGATGCCGCCAAAGTCGAGAAAGAGATCCAGGTGCAGACCTACCAGCAAACCCTGCAAACCGCGTTCAAGGAAGTCGCCGATGCCCTGGCCGTGCGCAGCACCCTGGACCAGCGCCTCACCGCCCAGCAAGCGCTGACCGAGGCGAGCCAGAAGAGCTACGACCTGTCCGACGCGCTCTACCGCGCCGGCTCGCAAAGCTACCTCGAAGCCCTGGACTCCCAGCGCTCGCTGTACAGCGCCCAGCAGGACCTGATCACCCTGCGCCTGGCAGAGCAGAGTAATCGGGTGAGTTTGTATAAGGTGATGGGGGGAGGGTGGCAGTAGTCCCAGGTGTGCTGTGGTTAGCGAGGCTCTGCAATGCGACTAAGCAGCCTGTCTCGATGTCGATATCAGGCGACTGAGTGCCGTTATCAGGCTGTTTTCGCGGCAGGGATGCCGCGTACTGTGACTCGTCATTAAGAAACGATGATCGCCTGACCCTCCAGTCAGTACGTCTTAACGTCGATCACAGAGAATAAAAACAACGATGAATAGCCTGAGTTCCAAGGATTCAAACGGCCAGTTGGCGCAGGGCTTCAAGCCGCGCCATGTCACCATGCTCTCCATCGCAGGCATTATCGGCGCGGGGTTGTTTGTCGGGTCCGGGCACGCCATTGCGGCGGCGGGGCCGGCGGTGATGCTGGCGTATCTGTTTTCCGGCCTGTTGGTCGTGCTGGTCATGCGCATGCTGGGGGAGATGGCGGTGGCCAATCCGGACACCGGCTCATTCTCGACCTACGCCGACCAGGCCATCGGCCGCTGGGCCGGGTTTACGATCGGCTGGTTGTACTGGTGGTTCTGGGTGCTGGTGATTCCCATCGAAGCCTTGGCCGCCGGGCATATCCTCAACCAGTGGTTCCCCCAGATCGACGCTTGGCTGTTTGCCTTGTTGTCGATCTTTTTGTTGGTGGTCACCAATTTGTTCAGCGTCTCCAAGTACGGCGAATTCGAGTTCTGGTTTGCCATGGCCAAGGTCGTGGCGATCATCGGCTTTATCGGCCTGGGAGGCGCAGTGTTGATGGGCTGGATTCCCGAGCGGGAGGCCAGCGGCTTGAGTCGCTTGATGGAAGAACACGGTGGTTTCGCACCTAACGGCCTGTCTGCGGTGGTCGGGGCTTTCATTACCATCATGTTCAGCTTTATTGGCACGGAAGCCGTCACCATTGCGGCAGCCGAGTCCAGCAACCCGGCGCAGAATATCGCCCGGGCCACGCGTTCGGTGATGTGGCGTATCGGCGTGTTTTACGTGTTGTCGATCTTTGTGGTGATTTCCGTGGTGCCGTGGAATGACCCGCTGTTGGCGTCGGTAGGCTCTTATCAACGTGCCCTGGAACTGATGAACATTCCCCACGCCAAGTTACTGGTGGACGTGGTGGTGTTGATCGCCGTGGCCAGTTGCATGAACTCGTCCATCTACATTGCTTCGCGCATGCTGTATTCCCTGGGCAAGCGCGGGGACGCGCCAGCGCTGATGAAAAAGACCTCGGCGGCGAGTGTGCCAAGGGCCGCCGTGATCGCCAGCACGGTCCTAGGTGCCGGTGTGACCTTGCTCAGTTACTTCATGCCGGCCGGGCTGTTCCAGTTTCTGCTGGCCAGTTCGGGGGCCATCGCCTTGCTGGTGTACCTGGTGATCGCCGTTTCGCAGCTGCGCATGCGCAAGGTCCTGCAGCGCCGCAATGTCACGCTGACGTTCAAGATGTGGCTGTTTCCCTGGCTGACCTGGGTGGTCATTGTCTTCATCTGTTGCGCATTGGCGGTGATGCTGTTGACCCCCGAGCATCGCTTCGAGGTGTCTTCGACGATCATCCTGGCCTTGCTGATTTCCTTGGTCGGCGTCCTGACTGCACGCCAACCCGAACCTGAGCGCAAGCCGATGCCGGTCGCCTCGCAGCCATGAACGCTCGGCCGGTGACCCGCCTGGTGTTTGTGTTGCTGGACCAGTTCACCCTGATCTCACTGGCGTCTGCCGTAGAGCCGCTGCGCATGGCCAACCAGCTAGCAGGCCAGGAACTCTACTCTTGGCAGACGGCCAGCACCGACGGTAATCCCGTTTGGGCGAGCGATGGCATGCCCATCACACCTGACTGTTCGATAGGCAGTGCGCCTTGCGCCGATATCGTGCTGGTGTGCGGCGGTACGGGCATTCAAGGCACGGTGACCGACGAATTGATGAAGTGGTTGCGTACCCAGGCACGTTATTCGAAGCGTCTGGGTGGTATTTGTACCGGCAGTTGGGTATTGGCCCGGGCGGGGTTGCTCGACGGGTTTGAATGCAGTGTGCATTGGGAATGGCTGGCGGCCATGCAGGAAGCCTTTCCACGGGTGAGCCTCAGCGCCAGCGTGTTTACCCTCGACCGCGATCGCCTGACCAGCTCGGGCGGCACCGCGCCCATGGATATGATGTTGCACCTGATTGGGCGTGAGCATGGGCACGAGCTGTCGGCGGCGATTTCGGACATGTTCGTGTACGAGCGCATGCGCAATGAGCAAGACCATCAGCGCGTGCCGCTCAAGCACATGCTCGGCACCCAGCAACCGAAGCTGCAGGAAATCGTCGCGCTGATGGAGGCCAACCTGGAAGAACCGATCAACCTGGATGAACTGGCGGAGTATGTGGCCCTGTCACGGCGTCAGCTTGAGCGAATGTTCCAGAAGTACCTGCACTGTTCACCCTCGCGCTACTACCTGCGGTTGCGGCTGATCCGCGCGCGCCAGTTGCTCAAGCAAACCCCCATTTCGATCGTGGAGCTGGCCTTGCTCTGCGGGTTTGTGTCCACACCGCACTTCTCCAAATGCTACCGCGAGTACTTTGGTGTGCCGCCCAGTGACGAGCGCCTGGTGACGGCAGGAGAGCGAGCCGTCATTCTGAAGCCGATGATTCGCGCCGTACCGATGCCGATGCCGATGAGTGCCTTGGAGCAGGCGCGGGGGGAATCGACGTTTGCCAGTGTCCGGCTCAAGGCACGGAGCTGAGAGCACAGTGAGTGGGTGTGAGCGCTGATCAGCGACGCTTGCGTTTCGAGTTTCAGGCCCCACTCACGCCGGGTTTAAACCCGCATGAATGCCTTGATTCTCTCGCCGCACTGATCGGCACGAATCATCCCAGGCGCCGCATCCAGCGCAACCAGGCCGTCTTCCATGAAAATCACCCGGTCGGAAATGGACAGGGCGAAGTCCATCTCGTGGGTCACGATCAGCATGGTCATGCCTTCTTTTGCCAGGTCGCCGATGACCTTGAGCACGTCGCCCACCAGTTCTGGGTCAAGGGCTGACGTCGGCTCATCAAACAGCATGATGTGCGGGTCCATGGCCAATGCGCGGGCGATTGCCACGCGTTGTTGCTGACCCCCAGACAACTGATGCGGATATTTTTGTGCGTGAGCCAGCAGTCCGACCTTGTCCAGCAGGGCGTAGGCGCGCTGTTCGCTGATGAGTTGGTCGCGGCCGTGATAGCGCGGCGCGAGGGTAACGTTGTCGAGAATCGTGCGATGAGGAAACAGGTTGAAGCTCTGGAACACCATGCCGATGTGCTGTACCCCACGGCGTACTTGTTGCGTGTTGGTGTTGTCACCGGCGTGGATATAGCTTTCGCCGAACAGAATGATCTCGCCCTGGTCGATGCTTTCCAGGGCGTTGACGGTGCGAATCAGCGAGGTTTTTCCCGAGCCCGAGGGGCCGATGATGGAAATCACCTGACCCACATTTACATCAAGGTTGATGCCCTTGAGCACAGCATGCTGGCCGTAGCGCTTGTGAATGTTGACCAGTTGCAGGGCGGGTGCGGAGCCAGGCCCAGGCGCTTTGCCAGCGCTTGTCGAAGGGGGCGTCGCCCGTGACGCGCGTAGACGCCCCACGCTGATGTCATCGAGCGTTTGGGGTGTGCGGTTGTTGAGTTCCAGGTGGTGCTCCAGCCAATGAAACAGCCAGCCGAGCACGGTCACGATCAGCACGTAATACACCGCCACAGCCGAGAGGGTTTCCATGACCAGGAAGTTTTGCGCGTAAAGGCGCTGGCCCACGGTCAACAGTTCGGTCAAGGAAATCACCGAGACCAGCGAGGTCAGTTTCACCACGGTGATGTATTCGTTGATCAGCGTCGGCAGGGAAATGCGGAACGCCTGTGGGATCACGATCAGACGCTGTAAACCGAGCAGGCCGATGCCCAGCGCGCGGCCGGCCTCTTTTTGTCCTTTGGCCACGGATATCAAGCCGCCACGGTGGATTTCCGCCATATAGGCCGCTTCGGTGACCACCAGGGCCAACAGGCCGGAATAGAACGGGTTGGACAGTATCCCCCGGGTGACCGGGAACATCTGCGGCAGGTTATAGACGAACACCACCAATACCAGCAGCGGCACGCTGCGAAAGAACCAGATATAAATCGACGCCGGCACGCTGATCCAACGCGTGGCCGAAAGCTTGGCCGAAGCCAGCAGGAAGCCCAGCAGCATGCCGATGAACCAGGCCAGCGTGCTGAGCTCCACCACCGTAATGCAGGCTTTCCAGAAGTCCGAGAGCGAAAACAGAGAAAAAAAGTAAGGCCATTCAAATTGCATGTGTACCTCCAACTGCTGGCGTCGACGCAGGCTTCACCTGGGCCGGGCAGTCAAGCGAAAGCCGCCGACGGTGGGAGCGGCTTCGCTCCCACAGGGCTGCACTGAGTCAGTTAGTCGGTTCTTCGAGGTTGTATTTCTTCAACAGGGCGGCGTACTCACCGGACGCCTTGCTCGCCTCAAAGGCCTTGAGCAGTGCCTGATAGAGCGCGTCGTTGCCTTTCTTGACGTAAATACCCAGCGTCTGCTGGTAGATCGAGTGCTCGGTGCTGACCACGACGCGACCCTTGGTACGTTCTGCGATCATGCCGGCGGCGCCGTCGATCTCGACCTGAGCCTGCACATTGCCGGACAGCAGCGCCTGGGTCACTTCGGGTGCGGACGGGAACTCGCTGACCATAATCGCGCCCTTGTTATTCGGGGTGCAGTAGTCCGTCGAGAGCGTGTTGAACTGCGCCACCCACGTGGTGCCTTTTTCCAGGCCGACTTTCAGGCCGCAGAGGTCTTCCGGTACTTTCGGTTTCAGCGGGCTGTCTTTAAGCACCATGATCGCTGCGCCGGTCTTGGCGTACGGGATGGTTTGCGCTTGCGTCTGCCGCTGGGGCGTGATGTACATGCCGGAGATGATCGCGTCGTAGTGACCGGCGTTCAGGCTGAGGATCAGGTTGGAAAACTTGGTGTCAACGAAGTCGGCCTTGAGGTCCAGGTGCTTGGCGAGCAGGTGCGCCAGCTCGGGGTCGGAACCGACGACGTTTTTATGTTCGTCGTATGACTCGAAGGGCGGATAGGTGATTTCCATGCCGACCTTGAGTATGCCGGGTGTCACCGTCGTTGCGGCATGGGCGCCAGCTGCACCAAGGAGTGCGACGGCCAGCAGGGTCAAGCGGACAGCATTATTGATTGGATTGCGCATCATCGATGACTCCACGTCGGTAAAGTAGGGCTGGGCGGGTGGTTAAACAGGCGGTGTGACCAGGCTGAGGGTTGTATCAGGACGCGTCCTGCGCCTGGCTTTTTAAGTGACCGAAGCTCGATGGCTTGCGCGCTTTCTCGTACAGCTTGAGTTCGCCTCGTTCGACTTTGCGGCGCAGGTACTGATAGGTCTGCAGCGCTTGGCCGAACATGTGCTCACCGATGGTGATTTCCTCGTAATCCTTAGCGCCTTCAAGAAACTGTGGCAGTGGCTTGATCTGCGTATGGAAGTCGCATGCGTAGAAGAGTGGGAAGGCGTAGCGCTCTTCACTGACGGTTCGCACTCGGTGAGCCGTAGCGACGAACGTACCCGCAGTCATGACCTCCAGCATGTCGCCGATGTTGACCACAAAGGCACCTTCCACGGGTGGCGCATCAATCCAGTGCCCCTGATCGTTCATCACCTCGAGGCCTGGCTTGTCGGCAAGCAAAATGGTGAAGCACTCATAGTCGGTATGCGCACCAATGCCGGGTGCGTCTTGGGCGGCCAGGTCAAATGGGTAGTGAATCAGGCGCAGTTTCGACGGTGGGCGGGTAACCAGTGCTTCGAAATAGTCCTCTTCCAGGCCCAATGCGAGCGCGAAGCCCTTGAACAGGCGACGACCCAACGCAAACACCGCTGCGTAGTAAGCTTCGACGGCGGGACGGAAACCCGGCAGGTCTGGCCATTCATTGGCGCCGATCAATGGGGTCCCGGCCATGACCAGCGGATCGTCTTCGCCTACTTCAAAACCGACATCGAAGGCTTCCTTGTGATCGGGTTTGCCTTTGGCATAGACCTCTTCGCCTTCAGGCACAAAACCCTTGTGGCTGCGGGAGGTGCCGATGTAGTGCTGCATCTTGTACGCAAGGGATTGCGCAAACAGGTCCTTTGCCGCGTGACGCAAGCCGTCGATCAGCGACGACTCGATGCCGTGGTTCTTGATGTACAGAAAACCCACTGCGCGGGCGGCGTTACCGAGCTCTTCGGCCACTGCCTGGCGCTGTGTGATGTCGTCGCTGTACAGCCCGGCGATGTCCACCAGCGGAATGCGATTGAAGTTGGCGGCCTTTGGCGTTTTGTCAGGCATGAGGGAACGCTCCTTATCGGGTTGAGGCACCGCTGAAGCGGCGGAAATGCTCGCGCTCGGTGTTTGCCATCCACACATTCAGCGACCACAGGTCGGCCACCGGCACATTGGTGAAGGGCAGGTGATGCAGATAGCCGTCGGCACCGAACTCCGGTGTCAGCGTGCTGACCTGATAGCCGCGGTTTTCCTGGGATCGCCAGATGGCCTCCCAATGTTGCTGATGGAAGGCCAGCGCCTGGGCATACTCGGGGGCGGCGGGGTGGGGAACCTGGGGCCCCTGGTCATAACCGACCCGGGCTTGAATGTGGTGAACGCGTTCGACGAAGGCGCTGAGGTCGTCTTCCGGATCGTTGAGCAGGCGCTCGCAGGTGACGACCCAATGACTGATGTCGCTGGTGAAGCGCAGGTCCGGCAGTTGACGAATCATCTCGAGGGTGACCCAGGGGTTGAACAACGAGCGCGCACGATGGGTTTCAAAGGCGCATACCTGGCCGTGCTTGCGCGCGACGTCCATCGCGCGGCCAAAGAAGTCGACTTGCTGTGCCAGTGGCCAGCGGTCGTTGCCAGCCAGCAGGTTGATGAAGCGCGGCGACAACTCAGCCGCCCAAGCGAGTTTTTTATCGAGGTCCAGAAGGTGTTCGTCGACGCTCGCCGATTGTTGCGGCAGAACATCGTAGGCGCTGAAGACGGTACTGATATAGCTGACGTGGTTGGCGCGTAGAAAGGCTGCGAACTCGGCGCGTTCGCTGGCGGTCATGGGCAGGCGAGCTTCCATGCCATCGAACCCGGCTTCAAGCAGCTCCTCCAGCGCTTGTGCCTTGCTCGCGGTGTAGCCCCACAACGTTCGGAATATTTCCAACTTCATCGATCTGCTCCAAAGGTGCCTTCGCATGATTGACACAGCGGCGTTGCGGCGCTAACCGAAACACACAAAAAACGGCAGTGACAATCAGAAAAGGCAATCTTCGGGCCGCATCTCTGTGGAAAGGCTCCTTTGTTGCCGCCAATAGTAGGGAGGGGCGGTTGGCGGAAAGAATAGGGAAGTGCAAATAGATAGTTCAGAGATTTCTAAACTATTGTTCAGTGCGGCTCAGGGTGGCGTCATGCGTTAAAACTCGGTTATGACGGTTACACCTGCCGTCTCGAAGCGGTCCATGTTCGTCAACGCATCGATGGACTGCGCCAGGCTGATGGTTTTACCCACGAGTTTTTCAGGTGCCAGCTTGCCTGATGTGATCATCTCGATCATGGCGCCATAGCGATGCGCTTGCATCCCGTGGCTACCGTAGATCTCAAGTTCATGGGCGATAACCTTGCTCATGGGGATTGCCGGCGTGGCGTGATCAGCGAGCATCAGCCCGACCTGGACGTGCTTGCCGCGACGGCGCAGGTTGTTGATGGAGTTGAAACAGGTGGTTGGGTGGCCCAATGCGTCCAGCGAGACGTGGGCACCGCCCTGGGTGATTTCCAGCACGGCTTCGGTGACGTCTGCGACGCACTGGGCATTAAGGGTGGCGACAGCGCCGAGCGCGCGTGCCAGGTCGAGTTTTTCCTGGGAAATATCGATGGCGATCACGTTTGCGCCAATGGCCTGGGCGATCATCACCGCAGACAGGCCTACGCCACCACAGCCGTGAACCGCTACCCACTGACCGGCGCTGACGTTGCCTTGGTCGACGATTGCACGGAACGAGGTGGCGAAGCGACAACCCAGGCTTGCGGCGGTAGCGAAGTCCATGCTCTCAGGCAGCGCGACCAGGTTCAGATCGGCCTGGTGTATGCCGACGTACTCGGCAAAAGAACCCCAATGAGTGAAGCCCGGCTGAAATTGCGTGTGGCAGACCTGCTGATTGCCGCTGTTGCACTGCGCACAAGCACCACACCCGCCCACGAACGGCACGGTCACGCGGTCACCGACCTTCCACCGCGTGACGTCGTTGCCCACTTCGGCCACGATGCCCGCCAGTTCATGACCCGGTACATGGGGCAGTTCAATGTCGGGGTCGTGACCTTTCCAGCCATGCCAGTCGCTGCGGCACACCCCGGTGCCAAGCACCTGGATCACCACACCATGACGTTCCGGGGATGGGTCTGCCACGTTCATAAGGCGCGGCGGCTTGGAAAAGGCTTCGTAGACGACTGCTTTCATTCAAATTACCTAGGCTTGGAGGGGCGATTCAGGTATTGCCATTATGAATGAGCGCCTTGAAATTACCTTTCAAGTTGCAATTGACCGAACGCAAGAATTGAAATTAACCTTCATTTTAAAGCCAGAATTTGAGGAGTTATTTCATGATTGAGCAGCTCGATAAGGCGGACATTGCAATATCGGAGCGTTTGCAGCGGGACGGCAAGCTGTCGAATGTCAAGCTGGCCGAGCAGTTGTCCCTCAGCGAAGCGTCCTGTTGGCGCAAGCAAAGACGGCTGGAAGAATGCGGGGTTATCGAGGGATACCAAGCCATTCTCAATCGAAAGAAACTCGGGTTGGGCCTGAAGGCCTTTGTCCAGATCTCCTGCACGGATCACAGCGAAGAAGCCACGGCAAGGTTTGAAAAGATTATTCAGGCGGCCCCGCAGGTATTGAGTTGCCATAACACAACGGGGGAGGCGGACTTTCTACTTGAGGTGGTTGCACGGGACTTGGACAGCTATAGCCGCTTTGTCGAAACAGTGCTGAGGAAGCTCCCTGGGGTTTCAAGTATTCGCTCGAACCTCTCCCTGCGCGAGATGAAGACCACCCATCGACTGCCCGTCAGCGAGCTCTTGAGTATCTGAAGGCTGTCAGGCAGGACGAGAGTCATCGTTCGCCCGGACAATCGAGCATTTCGGCACTGTTATCGAGCATTTCGGCACAGTCCCCCGTCTTTGTTCAACCTAGACTCGAGCTTCACTTTCAGACTCAGCTGGAGCCGCGATGGACATCAGATTAATCCTGCCTGCACTCTCCATGGCCGTAACACTCAGTGGCTACGCTGCGGATTTCTCACTGACCAGCCGGGGTTCGGTGGCGCTTGCCCTCCTGTCGAGGATAAACCCCATCGCTATCAATTCACCGTGTGGGCCTTGAAAGCCGACAAGCTACCGCTCGACAACCAGGCCAGCGGAGCCTTGGTAGGTTACATGCTCAACGCCAACGTCCTGGCCAAAGCGACCATTACTTCAACTTACGGACGTTAAGCACGATGCGCCGTTGGGACGGCATACAGCACCGGGAAAATATTATCGATGCATCTGTCATACGGGCGCGACATGCCCTTACCTTGCCAAAGGTGCCGGTATTCGTGACCACCTTGTGTCGAGTGCGGCAGGGGGAAAAACTGTTGCAATGGGATGACCGGGAAATGCGCGCAGGGCCTCAGCATCTGATTCTGATGCCGGCCGGGCGCGAGCCAGGTGCTGACGTTTACCGGTGGGTACCGGACCAGGCCGTCTGGCGTTAGTGCTACCGTTTACGCAGCCCCGCTGGAGCCTGCTGGATGACTCATCCAATTTCAGTTCCCCACATCGCAATGCCTCCAGCCGCGCCATCCAGGAAATACCCACGGCGCCGAATGGATCGAAATACACACCGGCAGGGTCACCTTGTGCCAGTCTGGGCGCGTCCATTCGTCTGTTGCCCGGCACTCTGGGGGGCATGGCGTTTCTCAACCTTAAGCACGGATATCCCGAGCCCAAGAACGGAGAGCCAGCATGGAAATCAATGAGAATGCCCCGGGCAACATTTCACAGCAGGCTGTAACGCGCGGCACGGACAACGAGACAGGGCACGACCCGAAGCGTGATGAGGATAAGATCCCGCTGCCGCCGGACGACGATGCCCCCCTTGAAGAGGATATGTCTGATGTGGACGCCGCCGATTCAGTGGCGAGCGAACACCCTGACAACTGAGGTGTTTCAGTTCAACGAACCCGGCCAGGGTGTCGCAGGTGACTGCGAATCCGAAGGCGGCTGTAAAGCCGCCTCCTGGGCGATGGCTAGCGGGCGTTCAGCCCGTTGAGAAACTCGGTGTGTTGCAACGTCCTGGAAAACATCGGCAGCGTGAAGCGTTCGGCAGCCTGTTGTTGCTCGTCGGTGAAGGTCGCGGTGCAATCGATCAGCGTTACCACGTTATAGCCCTTCTCATAACCTGATCGAACCGTGCCTTCGACACAGCAGTTGGTCAGGAAGCCCGCCACCACCAGGGTCTGGATGCCGTTGTTGCGCAGCACCAAATCCAGGCCCGTGGTGGCGAAACCGTCCAGCCCGCGCTTGCCTTCCACGAGGATGTCGCCGGCTTCCCGGGTAATCGCTTCGCTGATGTCGGCGCCCCAACTGCCGGTGCGAAAGGCGCTGCCATCGGCAACGCCCTTGAGAATCCCGTAGTCGCGGGTGGTCAGCTCCGGGTAGCCCTCGGCGAATTGGATCGGCAGGTAGATGATCTTCACGCCGAGCATGCGCGCCTGTTCAACCGTGGTGGCGGTGTTCGCGAGCATATTGGACGTGTGCATCACGTCTTTGACGGCGTCATGGAACACGCCGCCTTCGGTGGTGAAGTCGTTTTGGTATTCGATCAGCACAAGGGCGGTGGTGTGTGGGTTCATGTCGGGTCTCCGATAAGTGGGTCAAGCAGCAAGCGTAGAACAGCAAGCGGGTTTGAGTAGGGCAGCAGTAAACACATAACCGTGGCTCAGAACGCCGTATCCGTTCACAGACCGCGGGCGTAGCGGGCACTTTGATACTATGCTCATTGCCAATGCGAGCCCTATACGGGTTTCAATGTTCGGCTGCCAAGGGCACTGACCTTATCGAAATCATTGACGTTGGCCAGCAGCCTTGTATCGGCAAGACAGCCGGGGGGTGGGCTTCGGGCTTTTTCAACGGCACTACGCAACAACCTGCACGCGGCATATGGGGAAACGTTCAATGCCTGCCCCAAACCTACATGTTCGAAAATCTCCAAACCCGGGGGCCAACCGCTCCAACCAGGACAAGCCGTCGATCCAGGCTGTAGGCAGGTGCAGATGGATGACTGTTGGTAAATGCCAAGCATGATGGAGAACAGCATGAACACCAAACCGATCTACACGATCTTGGGGCGCTTCGCCGGCTGCGTGGCGGGGCTGGCGATAGTTGCCGCCAACCCAGCCCATGCTGCCGACGACGGCATCGCCAGCGGCCCTACCGCAAGCTATAGCATTGCCTTCAGTAATTCCTATGCGGGCAGCGATTTTCGCAAGGTGATGGTGCGCAACTGGCAGGAAATTGCGCTCCAGGCGCAAAAAGACGGCTTGATCCGTGAGGCTCCCGTCGTCAGCGCCAATAACTCGGCTTCGGAGCAGGCGGCCCATATCCAGGACATGATCGTCAAGGGCGTCGATGCCATCGTGGTCCTCGCTGCCTCTGACACGGCCCTCAACGGGGTGATCCGCGATGCCTGCAACGCCGGTATCGTGGTGGTTGTCATGGCCAGCCTGGTCACCGAGCCCTGTGTCTATACCGTGGATTACAACTGGTCCGCCATGGGCCGTGTGGAAATGGATTACATCGCCGAGCGCCTGAAGGGGAACGGGACGTTGCTGGAGATCCGTGGCATCGCTGGCGATGCCACGGATAAAAACATCAGCGATGGCATTCGCAAGGCCGCCAGCGACTATCCGGGCCTGAAATTCGTCAAGACCGTATACGGGAACTGGACGGCTTCTGTCGCCCGCAAGGAAGTGACGCTGGCGCTGCCGTCGCTGCCCACTATTGATGCCGTGGCGACTCAGGGTGGCGACGGATATGGCGCGGCCATGGCGTTCAAGGCGGCGGGACGCCCTTTGCCGATCATTGTGATGGGGAACCGTCAGGACGAACTTGCCCTGTGGAAACAGGAACGCGATGCCAATGGCTACGAGACCGTCTCTGTTTCTGCCTCCCCGAGCGTCTCCCAGATGGGGTTCTGGGTGGCCCAGCAGATACTGGCGGGCAAGCAGGTGCCGAAGTTCGTCGAGGTGCCGCTGGTACGTATTGATGCCAAAGACCTGGACGCCTGGCTCGCCACCATGCCGGTGGGGGGCGCCGCCAATCCTTTCTACGGCCAGGCTTCCGTTGCGGCGATGATCGATGCGGCCATCAACCATACGGCGCCGCCGGCGTTTTTGCCGGAGGTGCCGAAGCAGTAGCGGCGGGCGAGGTCCATGTTGACATTCAAATCAGCCACGGCCAGGCCTATTGCCGTCAGGATTGGCCTGGCGGTTGCCGCACTGGTGTTGCTGATGCTGGCGGTATCGCTCGTGAACCTCTACGGTCTGCGAGGCATGGTACGTGCGGTGGATTCCGCCAGCCATTCCGCGGAAATTCTGGCCTCGGTCAACGGGGCCACCGGGCGGGTGGAAAACTTCATTGCCACCCGCGACCAGGAAAGCTTATCCCAGGCCGAAGGCTTGGTAGCGACCGCTATCAGCGGCCTTAACGCTATTCCGGCGGCAGAGGCGCAATCGCTCAAGGGCAGCCTGGAGAGGCTCGCTGCAGCGATCGCGTCCTTGCGGGCGGCGACCCTGACCATGGATGGCGAAACCGAGAATATGACGGCCCATTACGCCCGGATGCGAGAGGCGACGGCCCTCGTTGAGCAGGGTATCGCCGATGGGCTGAAGGGCCTGGATTCCCGCGCCGCCGACCACGAGGCGCGGGTGAGCAACGCCCAGAGCGCCCATCGCATCCTGGATATCCTGCGCAACGGTGAACGCATCATTACCGCCAATGTAGCCAAGGTGTTGGTGACCGGTGATGGTGCGGCCGCCACTGCGGCGCGCAGCGCCTGTGCGGCGCTGCCGCCTGTGGTCGAGCAATTGCGCGAGTTGATGGGAGCGCCGCAGCAGGTGGAGACCCTGGAGCAGTTGGCGAAGGCGGTGGCTGCAGCCAGCCTGGCGCTCGAGCAGCTTGGCGAGGCTCCCAAGCTTCGGGGAGGCGAGGCTTTGCGGTATCTGGGTGCTGTTGGAGGTGTGGCAGAGCGCCTTGAAGTCATGTTGGCTGAAGTGGACGAGCATATTGCCCATGACGCAAGTGACATTCAGGCCGCCACCGGTTTACTGCAAAATGCAGCCGCGTTGTCCAAGCGTTTCGCCGAACGTGTTGCCACCCTGGAGGCGCAGACCTTGTCGTTTCGCCTGGCGCCGTCGGCCGAGGTCGCCAGCTCTGTAGGCGTCATCCTCGATGAGCTCTCCCGTCTCGCGCGGGTTCTCCCTTCTTCTGTGGGGCCGCAGGCCAACGCTACGCCCCTGACGGTCAGCGATCAGATCGCTGGCTACCGAGCGGCATTTGCCAGGTTCCATCAGGCGAGCAACGCCTTGAGCGACGCGCGCGACCAAGTTCGCAATGAGGCACGGAGCGCGGGCCTGTTGGTTGCGCGCTTCGCTGGCGAGGCGCGCTCAGACGCCTTGGCCCACAAGGATCGCGGCATGCTTGCGGCGATCATCGCGGGTACCGTCGCCATCCTGCTGGCCGGTGCCATCGCCTGGAGCACCTCGCGGTTTGTCGCGCAGCCCATCGTCGCCCTGGCCTCGGTCATGCGCCGGCTTGCTGCCGGTGACCTGACCGCCGAGATCGCCAGCGCTGGACGCGGCGATGAGATTGGGATCATGACGCGGGCCGTCCGGGTGTTCCAGGAGAATGCTTTGCGCATCCGGGTGCTGGAGGCCGAGGCCGAAGCCGAAAGACAACAGGTGCAGGCCTCTCTGGAGAGGATGGTCGCCGAACGGACCGACACGCTGCACCGACAGACCGAGGTGCTGGAGGCACAGGCGGTCGCACTTATTCAGGCGCGCAACCAGGCCGAGACGGCCAACCAGGCAAAGAGTGATTTCGTCGCCACGGTCAGCCACGAACTGCGTACCCCCCTGACCCTTATTCTCGCCCCGTTGGAGCAGCTTTCGGTGGCGATGACCCCGCCGGCGGACTGGCACGTGCAAATCGACCGCGCACAACGAAACGCACTGCGCTTGATGAACCGCGTGAACGATATCCTTGACTTCTCCAAGGCCGAAGCAGGCAAGTTTGAGCTGTGTCCGGCGCCCGTTGATTTGAACAAGGCAGTGGGCGTGCTGGCCGAGGACGCCGCCATGGTGGCCAAGGGCAAAGGCTGCACGTTGACCTGCAGCATCGATCCTGCCCTCGGAACCGTGTTCCTGGACCCCCGACACTTCGAGAAGATTCTGCTCAACCTGGTGAGTAATGCCATCAAGTTCACCCCCGCTGGCGGTACCGTGCATCTGGCCGTCACTGCGCTTGATGACGAGCGATTTGAACTCGCGGTGCAAGACTCGGGCATTGGCATCGCGTCTGACAAATTGCCCCTGCTGTTCCAGCGTTTTTCCCAGATCGACAATTCCGCCACGCGGCATTACAGCGGTACAGGCATCGGTCTGGCCCTGGTCAAGGATCTGGTCGAGCTGATGGGGGGCGAAGTTCGCGTCAACAGTGAGCCTGGAAAGGGGTCATGCTTCCTTGTTCGATTTCCTCGGGGAACTGAGCAAAACACCGTACCGACCGAAGCCAGCCATCTGCATGAGGGATCGTCACCCACCGCAATGATCACAACCGAGCAGCGCCACTTGCTGTTTGACGACGGCCACCGTGGCAGTAGCAACGACCCAGCGTCCATGGGTGATGCAGACAACGAGCAGCACCCGGAACGCGCCTCGCAGTCCAGGGTTCTGGTGGTTGATGACAGCTCGGAAATGCTTAGTTACCTCAGCGAGCTTTTGCGCGACGACTACAGTGTCGTCACCGCAGCTGACGGAGAGCAGGCCTGGGCCATACTGCAGCGCCAACCGATCAATGTCGTTCTCTCGGATGTGATGATGCCGGAGCTCGATGGCTTCGGCCTGACCGCCAGAATCAAGGCGAGCGCCGGTTTTGCCCATCTGCCCGTCATCCTGTTGACGGCCCGCGGCGGCAGCGAGGCTTGCATCTCCGGGCTGGAGAGTGGCGCCGATGACTATATCGCCAAACCTTTCTCGCCATTGGAGCTCAAGGCTCGTGTACGCGCGGCGCTACGCATGAGCCAGGTGCAATCCGAGCTGCATGCGAAATCCCGTCAGGCGGGTATGGCCGAGATCGCCACGACGGTGCTGCACAATGTCGGCAACGTCCTCAACAGCGTGAACGTTTCGGCAGAGCTGGTCAGCAGCCAGATGCGCACCTCCAAGGCCCAGGGCCTGGGCAAGGTGGCGCAGATGATGAACGAACACATCCATGAGTTGAGCGATTTCCTCACCCAGGACCAGAGGGGAAAGATGCTGCCCGACTACCTGCTCAAGCTGGCGCAGGCGGTGGCGGCAGAGCAGCAGGGCATCATCGAAGAACTCGAGCAACTCACCAAAGGCATTGACCACATCAAGACCATTGTCGCTGCCCAGCAGTCCTATGCCGTTGCTGTCAGTGTCGTCGAGACAATACCGGTTTCGGAATTAATCGATGATGCCTGGCGCATGAGTGCCGGCTCACGGATGAAACAGGAGGTGACAGTGGTCAAGGACATTGCCGACTTGCCCCTGCTGTCGCTGGACCGGCACCGGGTGCTGCTGATTCTGGTGAACCTGATCAGAAACGCCGGGCAGGCGTTGGACGGCGTGGTCGATCGCGGCCCGTGCATCACGTGCAGCGCCTCCCTCATTGCTGACGGAACAGTCTTGCGTATCACGGTGGCCGACAATGGCAACGGAATTACGCCAGAGCACCTGACGCGTATCTTTTCCCATGGCTTCACGACGCGCAAAGACGGTCACGGTTTCGGCCTGCACAGCTGCGCGCTCGCCGCGCAGGAAATGGGTGGCAGCTTGACCGTGCACAGCGACGGGGCTGGGCAGGGCGCAACCTTCATCCTCGAAATCCCCCTTGATGCGCCGCAGAGTAAGCGTTGAACATCGAACAACGCCGGAATGGGTTGCGTTAATTTACGGTTAAGGCGGGTAAACCAATAGCGCACGGGTCACGGGCTGCCTGCAAGTCAGTCAATCATGGGTGCTTTCTTCATCTCTGAGCTGGCGGCTCATGGCATCGCAGCTCTGCGACCACGAGGTCAGCCATGTCGGCATCTCTGGCGACCGTTCGGGCAGTCCCAGTTCTCGAACAAACTCGCTTGGCGGAATAACACCTTTCGCTGAACGAAATAGACCTCGCATTACGACAACGCCGATCACTCTGCCTTTGCTCACAAATCGATGCTCCATGAAGCTCCACTTGTCGTCCCAGCCAAGCATCCTTGTGTGGATTTCAAACGCTTCAAACAGTCTAAGCTCACGACGAAATTTACCCCAAGTGTCTCCAACGATGGGCAGCGCCTTTGCTCTAATAGCTACTCGATAGGCGCCACTGCGCAAAACGAAATCCATGCGTCCGACATCGGCCAGTGTGAAATATCGGCCGTTGGTGACATGTCGATTGAAGTCGAGGTCCAGTGGCCAGACGCGCATTCGGATGACGGTCGATTCCAGCGCTTTTGCCGGTCTGCGCCAAGGTCGACGAAGTAGCATGAGGAGAAGTCGAAACCAGAGATTCATACAGACGCCGATAGTTGAATGATTGGCGTACTTTAAAGTGCCGAGGGCTGAGCCAGGTAGGTCCCTAAATGACTAAATTCTGCGCAAAAGTACATTCCGATCACTAACTTCTATGGTTTAAGTTTTTCTAGCGGGTTTCGCAGGTCGCTATCGCGATAACTGCCGATCGGCAATCCTCTCGGGCTTGCGATGCAGGCCGCCGCTTGCGAAAGCCTTGCGGCTGGTGAGGATTGTCGCGATCTTGTTGAACGCTTCGATGTACTCGCCGTTGATCCAAGGGAACTGTGTCTCAAGCTTCTCGCGATCGGTTGGCAGCTCACAACCGCCCCCAGTAATACCTGGCGGGACATGATCATTGTCGACACGAGCACTGGGGATCGAGTAGATGAGCACGTCCCATCCAAGTAATCGCCAGGCTGCTGCGCCCGGTAAGGTTAAGGATTAAAGCCAGCAATGCTGGTGTATGTGCGAGATGTCCAGACGCTACTGCAAACGTGTTTTGCTCATTTGACTTCCATGTCATAAACGCGCCGGTATTGGCACTTCCCCATTCCTTGGGCTGCGGGCGACGGGGCTGGGGAAATCCATAAATTCAAAGGCCAAGATCCATCCCTAGCAACTCGCCTTTGAGCCTGTTCGGGCTACTACAATCAGGATTGTTCTCTCTAGCCGATAGGTAGTCGGCCAACTCATTTCCTAATTCGGCTGACCGTAAAGGATCTTCGTTTTCTAAAGGTGCTATGAGATCCATAATTTCTTGCAGATTCGAAAGTCGATGAGCGAAACGTTCGTTGCCCTTGAGAGCGTTTATCCGTTCCGCTGAACGAGATAAGCGCATACCCTCGCGGTCCTTGAAATCTTCAATTTCTAACATGATCGCGTAGCGCAGCCCCCGGATCCACTGATGATCTTTGGCGGGCGCTACAGAGAATTGTCTTATCTTGTCGCCTATTGCCATGGCTTCCTCATGCGCTTGATGAATTAGTGTGGCGCAACGCTACCATTTCGTAATGGACGTAGTTACTGGCATTCCATACACACTGGATGCCTGGCCAGGAAGACTGTAGATTCAGCCCCTAAAGGATGATGCAAACCTGTGCAGCGGTAACCAGAGGTATGCAAAAGTACCCAAGAAATACTGGTTTTTAGGGCTTATGTAGACGGCGACGGCTAGGCCCAGAGCAATACCTATTACTGCTATCGATATATCGGTAGATCTTGCTGCGTCCTTTTCTGGTGAGCTCATTCCTCGTGACCTTTGTGATGTGCCGAAGGTGCAAAACGCCATGACCGAGTTGTAATGTCAGCCCTGTTTTACGAGCTTGCGGTCAGTGAGCGTCTTTTATCACGTTGAAGTTCAATAACAGAGGTGGCGGCAAGCCATAAAAAAGAAAGCATCCAACGTAAAATCCGTAGCTGTAGCTTGTGATGCTTATCCTTCCGGCGCCATCGTTCCAGATGCTGGTGTAGGAGAACGAGGTTAGGCCCATCGCGATTGCTATGATTGAGCAAATGCCGGTCGAGCATGTAGACGAATGCGAGTCGGTGCAGGTTGTGCCGCTTTCTGTCGATCATCACCTTCAGATAGCCACTGGAAACCAGGCTGCCCGCAACAGTTCTGCTTCGGCTGACAAGCCAGGTGAAAATGCCCGATTCTGGCGAGTAGGCGAGTATCGATTTCAGGTATTCCGGGGCGATAGGCATGGCTTCGCCTCGCCGGCTGGCGTGATCCGTTTAAGTGGGTGATATGCTTTGCTGCCTATCAAACAAGGAGGTGGTAATGGCCGGTAAAAAGCTTGAAGCGTTCCGCGAGTGGTTCACACCGCGTAAGCGGTTATGGGCAGGGCTCGCTTTGCTTGTCACTGCGATATTCGGGCCGCTTTTCTATCCAGGCTTCAATGGTTATTGGGGTATCTTTATTGCTCCTGGGATCATGTTTCTCTGCAGTGCATGGAATCCCGAAGCTCGCGATAAGCGCTGATAGCCTAGCCGTCTGGCGCTATTCAGCGATATAGGGTATTACGGGTGACCGGCATGGAGCCGGATCAAGGAGGTATGTATGCGTGATTACAACTACGAAGCAGGCCTTCATAAGCTTCAAATCGCAAAAGACGAAGCTGAGGCAGCGGCGGAAGATTTCTACGACAAATACTGGCCGTTCCAGACTGACGAGATAGCCGCTCAGTACGGGGAACTGCAGTTCACGGCGGTTATCATGCTCGCCGAGTTTGAACAATTCGCTCAGCAAGGCAGCGTTAAGCACGCACGGTAACGCTCCTTAAGGTGTGTTGCTTGTTCCGCAGTTCCGGCAGTCTTCCCGGTAGCGCTGAGCGTCGCTTATGAACCGACCGCAACCATCGCAGTTGAACATCATCATTCGCGGCCTTTGCGGCTGCACCAGCTTTATGGCTGAGCCTCGCAAGGTCTCCTTGATGTTCACGTCGTCGCGCTCAAGATCCTCGGCTCGGCCATTCAGCACCAGCAGCTGCACCGCCTCGCTGACTTCCTCGAGCTAATGCCAGAGCATCAGCTCGTCGAGCATTTGCCGGGTACCGTACGGGACTGTGTGCCGCATCGCCCAGTTCCTGCCGCTTCTCGGCGAGCCTGGCCGTTCGTTCTTCCTGGGTCACAGCCAAGGCCTACCTCTTCTATTCCGCTGGCTGGCAGCGCGAGCCAGGTTTGACGTTTGCGTTGCTGGATGCGGGCTATGTGGCGCATGAATCGACCTTTACCTGGCTTCAGGCGCCTACGGCTTCGAAGATCCGCGCGGCGTGATCCTCTTACCGAAGTACAAGGAGGCGAGCATGCGCTCCCACTTATTACGTGGTGGTCGCCAACTGGATTGCGAATAAGCGATTGGTCGCGCTGCAAGGCTGCTTATAGTCAGCACCACTTCATCAAAGGCTCGCTTCGGCGGGCTTTTTTTATTGCCTGGAGAAAAGCAGGAGCGCAGCACGCGCCGTCAATCTGCCGCGCGTGACAACCGGACGGCTGTTGCGGATCACTCGACTGACTGCTAACCAGAACAACAACAAAATCTCCGACACTATGCAGATTGCCGGCCTCACCAAGGTGATCGACGCGAAGATCCGCTGTTCGGCATTTCTGTTCGTTGGAGTGGACGGCTTAGCAGGGGGCTTGATCTTGGGATTTGATTTAGGTCGGCAGGACGCCGGAGCAATGGAAATTGCGGAGCAAAAAAGATAAGGGCCTGCATGAAGATCATCATGCAAGCCCTTGATATATATGGTGCCCGAACCCGGAATCGAACCGGGACGCCCTTACGAGCGGGGGATTTTAAGTCCCATGCGTCTACCAGTTTCGCCATTCGGGCGGTAGCGCGTTGTTACAGGGTTGGGAATATATAGATCCAGGCGCTTCGACGCAAGGTCGGACTGCCGCTTTCTTGCTTCAGGGGCGCCTGAAAAAGCTTGGCAGATCAGTGATCTACATCGGCTTTAACAGGCGAACCAGAGGATTCCTACCGCAGGGGAACAAGCGGCATAAATGACAGTCATAGCGATATGCCATCCCGGCAGTCTGGAAAGGAATCAGTTGATGCTCAGTGTTCGCAAGCGATCCTGGTGGGTGGTTGCAGGTGTCATGGGACTGTTGGCCGGTACGGCACAGGCTGGGAGTGCGGTGAAGTGGGGGGATTTCAGTGCGTCAGACGGTGACCGGTTGACGGGGGCTTCGCTGGAGGCCGGCAATCAGTATGTATTGAAGGCGTCGAGCATTTCGGTGGGGGATATTGAACAGCTGCAAGCGGCGCAGAAACGTACCGATAGCGAGGTGCAAGGCCTGAAAAGCAAGCTGGAGGGTCAGGACCGCGCGTTCGATGAGTTCAAGCGCAGGGACGGTTCGAGTGCCAGCTCCAGTGACAGCCAGTTGGCGAGCCTCAAGCGCACGGTCGAGAATCAGAACAGCACGATCGAACGGCAGAAAAGCGACATCGACGGTTTGAAGCGCAGCCTGGATGATCTCAAGCGCACGGTGGATACCTTGAGCAACAAGGTCAAGTAGCGTGGCCGCCGCGACATGCGGTCAGTCATGAGCCTGGACTCGGGTGTAAGGTAGGGCGTGCAACGCTAATCTCAGGAAAGCGAGGTGACTATGAGCGCTCCACTGCTGAAGAAGCTGCATCTGAATGGGTACGACATCGTGCAGGTCAATTTCGGGCCATGGCGGGTGTGTACGCCCCAGGACCGGCTGGCGTCCTTTAACTCCCGCGAACAGGCGCTGGCGTATGCCGCCACGTTGCCGGGCTACCAGGCCCGCAACCGGCCGGTGTCCAATGATGATTGATTGAAAACGAAGCCCCGGTTTGACCGGGGCTTCTGCGTTTCTGGCTTATACGAAGGGCTGTGCGCCGAAGCCACGTGGCAGGCGTTGCAGCCCTGTCAGCTCGGTCAGGCGTTGCGTCCAGGCACTGCGCCAGTCGGTGCTGGTGTGGGTCTTGGCTTGGCGCGAAGCACGGCGAGCGGCGTTGCGCTGGTTGCGGCGTGCTTCCTTGAAGGCGTCGGTGTTGCGGCAGGTGCGGCACTTGACCCGTTTCAGCTCGGTGCTGGAGGGCAGGTTATTGCCGTGATGACCGCAGGCCAGATGCCCGGCAACCTTGAAGTGAATGACCATGTAAGCGTCTCCTTCTTATTGGGTGCGCGCATCGGTAAACCCACAATGCACGCGGGGAGGGCGGGGATTAAAAATCCGGGCACCTGAAATTTCGACCCCGTGGGTGCGGCAGCGTTCGGTTTTGCCCTTGGACCTGTTCAATACCCCTGCCTGGACGCTAACCTGCCACGCCACTGATCATGAAAAGGAGTGTGTGATGAGCGTCGAAACCCTGCCCCTGGAAGGCAGTTGCCGTTGTAACAGGGTGCGCTTCAGCGTGAGCCAGGCGCCGGTAATTACCATGGCGTGCCACTGCACCGGTTGCCAGAAGATGACCGCCAGTGCGTTCTCCCTCAGCGCGCTGATTCCCGCCAGCGCGTTCACCGTGACCCAGGGTTGCCCGGTGGTCGGCGGCCTGCACGGGGTCGATCGTCACTATTGCTGCCCGCACTGCATGAGCTGGCTGTTTACCCGGCCCCATGGCATCGATGAGTTCGTCAACGTGCGTGCGACATTGTTGGATAGTGCCGCGGATTACGCGCCCTTTATGGAGACCTGGACCCGCGAAAAACTGGCCTGGGCTTCCACTCCGGCCGTCGAAAGCTTCGAGCAGTTGCCGCAACCCGAGGATTTTGTAAGGTTGTTGCAGGCCTATGCCGAGTTCAGTGCTCGCTGAGTTCAGTCAATCAAAGCGAGCAGGTCCGTATCGCCTACGTCCTGCCCGGCCTGGGTCAGCAGCGTGGTGACCTGGCCTCGATGGTGGGTCTGGTGATTGAAAAAATGTACCAGCAGGGCGCCAAACGGCTTGCTGGCCGCCGCGCCGCGCATGTTGTGGTAGTGCAGGTGATGGTCGAGGTCGGGCTCGCGCAGGGTGTGGACCCACTCGATGATCAATTGGTCCAGCCAACGCCGCCGGGCCGCGAGTTCACTCAGGTCGGCGAACGCCAGTTGCTTGAGGTCCGAGGGGGCGGCAATGGCGCTCAGCGGCGCCAGCGCCTCATAGCCTGCGGGGTGCAGGGTAAAGCGCTTGAGCCAGACCGTGTCGCCCAACGTGAGATGGTTGAGCGTGCCGAAGATCGAGCCGAAAAATGCCCGGCGGTCCACGCGCAATTCATCGTCCGTGAGCTTGGCCGCCGCGTCATAGACCTTGCGGTTCATCCACTGGTTATAGGTCGCCAGCAGCGCCATTTGTTCGATACGGTCCACGTGCTTTACCCCTCGTTGGCAATGGTGCCGTCATCATAAGGCAATTACCTGGACGACCCGCAGTTGCAACGGCACCTGGCGCAACTGGCCAAGCCCAGTGAAATGGTTGCGCTGGCGTTCCGCCTGCTTGGTCAGCAGCACGTAGATGAACGGATTGTTCAGTGCCTGCAGGAACTGGACGATGGCGTGAGGCGGTTTGTCATGGACCACTTTTCTTATGCAGTAGCGTGTTTTTTACGGCGCTCATTGTCTGTGCTCCTGTCGCCAACTCTCGACAAAACATACCCGGTACTTACCTGAATACAGGCGAGCGAAAGCATGCCGAGTCGCTGACTTCGCGATCTTGGATAACTTCTACTATCAAGCTCCAGCGCAGCTTACCGGACCGGGGAGGCGAGTCCTGTCATATTCTGGGTTGGGCGCCCGATGCCCGCCAATGCGGTGCTCGGACAGCGACTGGATACTGTGTCCATTGGCTTCTTTTGTGAGGGTTAAAAAAGGCCCCAGTTGCGGGCACGGGCAAACTACTCAGACAGTTACACAATGTCAGCGCATGATTAATTAGATAGCCCGGTGTTCAGGGTTCATTCAGACAAGAGGCCTTCGAAAGTTACCCGATATATAACTTCATATGCCGCGTGCGGCGAGAATGGCCAGATAGATCAATACCAAACCGCAGGCGCCATAACTGATGCGCTGCCAAGTGGGCGATGCGTTCTTGCGCAGCAGGTTCACCAGTGCAGCGATCAAAAAGCATGACAGCACCGAAGCCAACATGAAGCCGGCGAAAAACATCAGCGTCTGTCCATGACTGGGCGTGGCGCCGACGATGCCTGAGAGCGCGCTGCCGAGTGCTCCCCAGTAGACGATGTTTTTCGGGTTGGCCAGGGAGATTGCCGCGCCCACGGCCAGCGCATTTTGTCGGGTACTGGCCGGTGCATCATCGGCTTCGGGCAAGTGCCAGGCGTCGATCAGGCTGCGAACGCCCAACCAGGCCAGGTACAGCGCGCAGATGATCGTCAGCGGCACGCGCACGGCGTCATGCTGGATCAACAGCGCGATGCCGGTGAGGCCGATCACCGCCCAGACTGCGTCTCCTACCAGCGAGCCAAACTGCACCAGCAAGGCGGGTGTGAAACCGTGGAGCAAGCCACGGCGCAACGTCTCCGCCAGCACGGCGCCGGGGGAGAGGCAAAACACAAAACCGAATACCAGCGCGTAAAAAAAGATCGTCAGCATGCCCGCGTCCTTTCAGGAAAGTGCGAGAGCATACGCTGGCAGAGGGCTGGCGATCCATATCTGCACACGCTGTTGTGGCAAGCCCGCTTGCCACAGGGGGATTCAACCTGCCGTCAGAGCGTGGTCATTTACAGCCGCGCAATGCGGTCGAGCTCGGCCTTCAGCTCGCCAGGGCTGAGGTGGGCAAAGGGCAGGGCGAAAAACGCCCGGCAACGGGTGGCGATGGTCGCCAGCGTTGCGTCGAATGCGGCTTGGATATTGGTTTCATCGCCCTGCACATCCGAAGGATCTTCCAAGCCCCAATGCGCCTTCACCGCCGGCCCGAAATACACCGGGCAGGCTTCACCCGCCGCCTTGTCGCAGACGGTGATGACCACATCCGGCGGGCTGCCTTCAAATGCGTCATTGCCCTTGCTGTACAACCCCTCGGTGCGGATGCCCGCCGCCTGCAACGTGCTCAGGCTGCGCGGCAGGACCTGGCCCTTGGGAAAGCTGCCGGAGCTGATCGCGGCAAAACCCTGCGGGGCCAGGTGGTTGAACATCGCTTCGGACAAGATGCTGCGACAGCTGTTGGCGGTGCACATGAACAGGACTTTCATTGCGGTCTCTCCGTTAGATACTCAGGCGCAACGCGAGGGCGGCGAGGGTGATCAGCAGCACCGGCAAGGTCAGCACAATCCCGACCTTGAAGTAGTAGCCCCAGGTGATGGTGATGCCTTTGCGCGCCAGGATATGCAGCCACAGCAGAGTGGCCAGGCTGCCGATGGGGGTAATTTTCGGGCCCAGGTCGCTGCCGATCACGTTGGCGTAGATCATTGCGTCCTTGACCACGCCCACGGCATGGCTGGACTCGATGGACAGCGCGCCGATCAATACTGTCGGCAGGTTGTTCATCGCAGAGGACAACAAAGCCGTCAGCACGCCGGTGCCCATGGCCGCACCCCACACGCCGTAAGTGGCAAAGGTATCGAGCCAGGTCGCCAGGTAGGTGGTGAGGCCGGCGTTACGCAAGCCGTAGACCACCAGGTACATCCCTAAGGAAAAGACCACGATCTGCCACGGGGCTTCCTTCAGCACCTTGCGCGTGGAGATCTTGTGGCCCTTGGCGGCGATCACCAGCAGGAGCACGGCGCACACCGCGGAAATCGCGCTGATGGGAATGCCCAGCGGTTCCAGGGCAAAGCAGCCGATCAGCAGGATGCCCAGCACCCACCAGCCGGCGCGGAAGGTGGCGCGGTCGTGGATCGCGCTGGCGGGGTCAGCCAGGTCGGCCGGGTCGTAGGTCTGCGGAATATCGCGGCGGAAGAACCACAGCAGTACTGCCAGGGTGGCGGCGACGCTGACGAAGTTGACCGGCACCATGACGGCGGCATATTCGTTGAAGCCGATCTTGAAATAGTCCGCCGAGACGATATTCACCAGGTTCGACACCACCAGCGGCAGGCTCGCCGTGTCGGCGATAAACCCCGCGCCCATCACAAACGCCAGGGTCGCCGCCGGCGAAAAGCGCAGCGCCAGCAGCATCGACATCACGATGGGCGTGAGGATCAGCGCTGCGCCGTCGTTGGCAAACAGCGCCGACACCAACGCCCCGAGCAGCACCATATACGCAAACAATCGCCGGCCACGTCCGCGCCCCCAGCGCGCCACATGCAGCGCCGTCCAGGCAAAGAACCCGGCCTCATCCAGCAGCAGGCTGATGATGATCAGCGCGACAAACGTCCCGGTGGCATTCCAGATGATGTGCCACACCGCCGGGATATCCGCCAGGCTGATCACGCCACAGGCCAGGGCCAGGATCGCACCCAGTGTGGCGCTCCAGCCTACTCCGAGCCCCTTGGGCTGCCAGATGACCAGGACGATGGTGAAGATGAAAATGGCGACTGCGACAAGCATGAATAAACGCTCCGGTGGTTCAGCAGCAGGTGCTGGCTCGTTGTGGTCTGTCGCCCATTGCACCCAGACGCTGTACGTCGTTGTGCAACCATGGCTGGTTGGCTTGCAGGGTGATGTCCAGCACCTGGGTCACCCAATCGGGCAGTGCCGGGTTGACGCGGTAGTAGATCCATTGACCCTGACGACGATCCAGCAGCAGCCCGCAACTGCGCAGTTGCGCCAGGTGGCGGGAGATTTTTGGCTGGCTGTCGTCCAAGGCATGGATCAGTTCGCACACGCAAAGTTCGCCTTCACGCTGAATCAATAACGTCAGCCGCGCCCGAGTGGCGTCGGCCAGGCACTTGAACAAGGTGGGCGGTGTAAGGGGCGCCGACATGACCATGATCTCTGTATATATGAGGATTCGAATATACGTATTTCCATATATTTAGGTCAAATCCTGTTTCAGTTGATATGGATCAAATCACCGGAAAACCGCCACAAGTGATTGAAATTAAAATGAAACACGAATGTCCTAAAGTGCCTCCCCATTGCTGATGAAGGAAGACCCGCGTGACCCGTGCCACTCGCAACCTGCGCAAGACTCTGGATTCCGTCGCGGAAAATAACGAAACCGCGGCGTTCGACCTGATGCGTGCCGTCGAAAAGCTCGGCGATGAAGTGCTGCGCCAAAGGTTGCTCAACACGATTCACCGACTCAACCAGGACGCTCACGAACTGCGTGAAGCGCGGGATTCGGTGGAGCAGGTGTCGGTCAGGCTCGCCTGAGCAAGATCGTTCAAGACAAGCCCCTTAGAGGGCTGGCATGCTTGTCGACTGTCTGTCGATGAGCCGTTTCCATGCCTGCTGCCTTACCTCATTACGCGTTCGCTCGCGGCGCAATCGCCGTCATTCCCTTGTCCCTGGCCTGTGCGCCCTGGGGGCTGCTGGCCGGCTCCATGGCCATCGATGCGCAATTCACCCCCCTGCAAGCCCAGGGCTTGTCCGCCATTGTGTTTGCCGGCGCTGCGCAGTTGGTCGCCATTGGCATGGTCAAGAGCGGCGCCAGTCTTATTTCCATTGTGCTGACTACCTTGCTGCTGACCTCCCAACACCTGCTGTATGGCATGCACCTGCGCCCGATTCTTTCGCCGCTCAAGACGCGCTGGCGCATCAGCCTGGGCTTTCTGATGACCGATGAGTTCTTTGCGCTGGTCAGCCACTATGACCGCGAAACCTTTAATCGCTGGTATGCCCTGGGCGTCGGCTTGACGTTTTACATCATCTGGAACCTGTTCACCCTGGCCGGTATCGTGCTGGGCAAAAGCATCCCCGGCCTCGATCAGTTGGGCCTGGAGTTCTCGATTGCCGCCACCTTTATTGCGCTGATCACCCCGGTGGTGCGCGACGTGCCGACGGTGGTCTGCGTGGCGGTGTCGCTGCTGTTTTCCGTATGGCTGAGCTTCCTGCACTGGGAGTCGGCCGTGGTGGTGTCGGGCGTGCTGGGCATGAGCGCAGGTTTTTTCTGCAAACGGCTGGGGGTTGGGCAGCGATGATTTACCTGATGATTGTGGCTATGGGCCTGGTGGTTTTTTTCAACCGCTATTTGTTTATCGAGCCGCGCCTGCCGGTGCGCCTCAACCGTGGGGCACGGGAGTTTCTCGGGTTTGCGGTGCCGGGCATGCTCACGGCGATCTGCGGGCCGATTATTTTCCTCGCCGACCACCAGCTCAACCTCAGCCCGGCCAATCCGTATTTTCTGGCAGGTATCTGCGCGGTGGCGCTGATGTTCTGGACGCGCAACGTATTGATTACCGTGCTGCTGAGCATGGCGCTGTTCTACCTGTTTCGCTGGTGGCTCTGAAGCGCAGGCGAAAAAAAGCCCGCGGGAGGGCGGGCAGAAGGAAGGCTTCTGAAAATGAGCCAGGCCACTATAGGCGGCACATTCTCGCTCCACAGTGAAACAAAATTCATGGCGGCGTCAGTCAGCCTTGCGGCAATGGTACAGTCGCGTTTTTTCCAACGAGGCAATGGCATGCACAAGGTGGTAATGGGCGCATTGGTATTGGTAGCACTGGCCGGTTGCGCGGGATCGAAGATGAACGAGGCGCGCTTGGGTGCTCCGTACAAGGCCATGGCATCGGACAAGGCCACGCTGGTGGTTGCCGAGTGCATTCAGTTTGGCTGGCAGGACGAAAGCGTGTTTGGCGTCGACGCCGGAGGCTTCAAAGAGCCGAACGGCGCCGGTGGCTTCACCGTCTACACCACGGGTGGCGATTACTTCGTCGACGTGCAAAGCGCCGGCGCCGGTTCGTCCGTCAAGTACTACGCCGTTGAAGATACGATGCCGGCCAAACGTCGTTTGGCCGCACTCGCGACTTGTCTGTAGTCCGTTGCCTTAGTCATTTTGGGAAACGCCCGGCGGGACAGCCGTTGGACATTCGCTTATGATTCAATCCGCCCGCCCGACATAATGGCTCTTTACCAGTACACGGACGTCGAGGCCTAACC
The DNA here is from genome assembly GCF_024809815.1 of Pseudomonas sp. BIGb0381. Lineage (NCBI taxonomy): Bacteria > Pseudomonadati > Pseudomonadota > Gammaproteobacteria > Pseudomonadales > Pseudomonadaceae > Pseudomonas > Pseudomonas sp. BIGb0381. The sequence goes on along the minus strand of NZ_JANUEN010000002.1, from coordinate 421,736 downwards.
GTCGGGCGGGCACCTTTGTTCCTTATCGCGGCATAAAACCCAAATGCCAGCGCCGGGGAATCTTCAGCGACACCAGCCCCAACACCCCCGCCAATACACCGCTGACCACCAGCGCCCTCAGCCCCATGTGCTGCTCCAGCAACGCGCCGATCACCGCGCCTACAAACATTCCCGCCCAAGGAATCAGTTGCACCCGCCAGCCATTACGGCGCTCCCCCAGCATCCAGCGTCCCAGTCCGCGCCCGAAGCGTGACAGCGCGCCAGTGACGTAGGTAAGACCCACCGGCAAGCCGTTGACCTCTTCCACGGCTGCGTTGAGCATGCCCATCGCGATAATCGCCGCCAGCAGCGCGGGCAATGTATCGGCGAAGGGCAACAAGGCTGCGCCGCAGAGCAACGTTGCAATACACAGCAGCAGGGGCAGGGCATGGCGCCGGCTGAGACGGCTGACCACTACACCCAAGGCGTTACCGGCGACGAATGTGGCGACCAGCAACAGCAGGCGTGCGGTCAAGCCGAGATCCCCAACACTGATGGCCACTGCCAGGCGCGTGGTGTTGCCGCTCATGAACGAAACAAAGTCGCCGCTGGCCATAAAGCCGATGGCGTCAGTCATGCCCGCCAATACCGAAAGGCTGGCCACCAGCATCAGGCCGACGCGGCCCCGCCAGCGCTTTTGATGGGCCAGTGCGGCGTTGGCATACGGCTTGTGGGGCGAAGGCAACATAGGGCCGGCTTCCTCGGTGAGATTATCCGGCCACTACCCTAGGACGCTTTGATTGCGCGCGCAATGACCTCAGACACTCTCCAGGCGCCAACCCTCAGTCTCCCACGTCAAAAGGTGAGTCGGCTTGATCGCCTGAACGAATGCTTCGTCATGGGAGACCGCCACCATCGCCCCGGTAAAACCTCGCAACGCCTGCTCGAAAGCGTTCACCGATTCCAGGTCCAGGTGGTTGGTTGGCTCGTCGAGCAACAGCAGTTGCGCGGGTGTCTCACGCCACAGCGCAATCGCCATCGCGGCTTTCAAACGCTCGCCGCCGCTGAGGTGCGCGGCCGGTTGTGTCACCCGCAGGGCATCCAGTTGCAGCAACGCCAGGCGCGTACGCAGTTCGGCTTCGGCCAGTGGTGTGTCGAGCAGGTTGAGCTGCTCGACGACGGAGCGCCGGTCGTCCAGCAGCGCCAGGTGCTGATCGATATAGGCACTGGGCACAAACACGTGGCATTCACCGCTGAGCGGCTGCCATTGGCCTGCCAGCAGCTTGAGCAAGGTGGATTTTCCGCAGCCGTTTGGCCCACGCACGGCAACGCGCACCGGGCCCATCAGGTTAAGGGTGAGCGCTGGGTGGTCCAGCCACGGTAACCGGGCATTGACCAGGGCCAACACCTGTCGGCCATTGGGTACCGCTGAGCCTGGCAAAGCCAACAAGGTGGGGGATTCATCGATGACGCGCGCATAGGCCTGGCGCACCAGGTCATCCAACCGGGCTTTGTCGGCGAGGTGTGCGCGGTGCCGTGTGTCGACGACCTCGGTGGCGGCGTTTTTCCACCGAGCCCTGGTAAACCGGTCCACGTTGGCGGTCTCTGCGTGTTTGCGCGATTGGGCGGCGTTACGTTGCAGGTTATCGTGGTCCATTTGCAGGCGCCGACGTTCGCGGCTGCGTGCCTGGCGAGCGTGTTCCAACGCAGCGATGGCGGCCTGTTGCTGCCCGTCGTGTTGGGTGCGATAAGCCTGGTAGTTACCGCCATACACCTGTGGTCCGAGGGGCGATAGTTCGACGATGCGGCCCATGGTGTCGAGCAATTGCCGATCATGGCTGACCACCACCAGGCCGCCGCGCCAATCCTTCAGCACACGCAGTAACCAGGTGCGGCCAGCCCTGTCGAGGTGGTTGGTGGGTTCATCCAGCACCAGCAGTTGGGGGGCGGCCAACAGCGCACCGATTACCGCGACTCGAGCCAATTGGCCGCCACTGAGTCGCTCGGCCGGCGCTGCAAAACCGAGTTGTTCCAGACCTGCTGCATCCAGGGCCCGGCGCAAACGATCGGTAAGGTCCCAGCGATCGTCGATCAGCGCCAGGTCGTCGACCTGCGCTTCGCCCCGGGCCATGCGTTCAAGGGCCGCCAATGCCTCGGCGACCCCGGCAATGTGGGCGACGGTTCCCCCTGCGGTCACCGCCAGGTACTGCGGCACATAGGCCACGCTGGCCGCGCAATCGAGTGAGCCGCTGGTGGGTAGCAGCACTCCGGCGATGAGTTTGGCGAGGATACTTTTGCCCCGTCCATTGCGCCCCACTATGCCGGTGGGTGTGTGGTCGATGGACAGGCTCAGGTCGTCCAGCAAGGTCTCGCCGTTGGCGAACTCGAAGCACAGGTGTTGCAGGGAAACCAATACGGGCAGCCGGTTGACGTCAGTCATCAGCACCTCCAAAAAAATGTCGAACAGGCCAACAAGCGCGCCTTGCGGCTTGTTGCAGATACATTTTGGAAGGCTTAGTGGTTCACGTCGGCGGTCGTCCCGGGAGTCAGAAGGGAGGCAGAGCCTAACCCGCCTTGGCTTTCTGGGGCAAGTCGGCGGCCAGTTGCTCAAGGAACATCGCCAAGGCGACTTCCTCGGCCTTCAGGCCTTTGCGCAGCCGTGGCTTGGGCAGCTTGGACAATTCACCCAGGCTGAAATGCTCCAGCACGGCCGGGTGGATATAACACTTGCGACACACGGCGGGCGTGTTGCCCAACTGTTTGGCGACATCCTTGACCATCGCCACCACATGTCGCTTGGCGTCGGATTCCGGTTGCCATTCCAACTCCCGCAGCACCGCCAGCGCCATGGCGGTGCCAGCCCAGGTGCGGTAATCCTTGGCGGTGAAGTCGGCACCGGTAAGGTCGTGCAGGTAGGCGTTGACGTCATGGGAACTGACGGTGTGCCGCTCGCCGTCCTCGTCCAGGTACTGGAAAAGATTTTGCCCTGGTAACTCCAGGCAGCGCTTGACCACTGTGGCCAGGCGCCGGTCCTTGACGCTGACCTGGTGCTCCACGCCACTCTTGCCGCGAAACTGGAACTGGATTTCGCTGCCTTTCACATCCACATGGCGGTTGCGCAGGGTGGTCAGCCCGTAGGATTTGTTGTCGCGTGCATATTGGGTATTGCCGACACGGATCAGCGTGGCGTCCAGCAGCATCACCACCGTGGCCAGGACTTTTTCGCGGGTGAAGCCGGGTTCGGCGATCTGCGCTTCCAGCTGTCTGCGCAGTTTCGGCAGGGCGTTGCCGAATTCCTGCAGCCGAGCGTACTTGTCACTGTCACGCACCTCGCGCCAGCGCGCGTGATAGCGGTACTGTTTGCGCCCACGGGCGTCGCGGCCGGTGGCTTGCAGGTGGCCGCGCGGGTCGGCGCAGATCCACACGTCGGTATAGGCCGGAGGGACGGCGAGGGCGTTCAGGCGCTTGATCTCATCGGCGTCCTGGATGCGCTCGCCCTTGGCGTCGAAGTACTGGAATTTGCCGCGCAGCTTCTTGCGGCGGATGCCGGGCTGGGTGTCGTCAACGTAATGCAGGTCGCGGGGCAGGTCGGCGGGCAGCGCGGAGTCGGGCATGGTGCGGTTTCCTTGGAAGCAGAACAGGCCGGTATGCCTGATTGACCGCAGCTGTGTGCGGTCGTGCCAAAAAGGTTTCTTACGCCAGTACAGCGACCGCTTTGATTTGTGCCCACATCGATTGGCCGGGATGCAGTTGCAACTGGTCACGGGAGAACCGCGTGATACGCGCCAGCAACGGCGTGCCATCCGCGTCCAGGCGCACGAGCACATGGGCGCTGTTATCCGCTGCAATCTCTTGGGTAACCGTCACCGGCAGGCGGTTGAGGATGCTGCTGTGCTCTCCGGCGTGCAGGCTGAGGCTGACGTCGCGCGCCTGTACCTTGACCCGCAACGCCTTGCCCAACGCCAGCGGTGCATGGGCCACGCGCAGATGCTGGGCACTGTCGGGCAGTTGCAGCGTGAGCAGTTGGTAGTGATCGTCGTAGGCGCTGACGCTGCCGTTGATCACCACGCCCGCGTCGTCCCCCAACGCCAGGGGCAGGTCGAGCCGCGCCAGGGTTTCGCCGATGGGACCACTGGCCAGCGCCTTGCCGTCGCTGAGCAACACGATGTGATCGGCCAGGCGTGCCACCTCATCCTGGGCATGGCTGACGTACAGCATGGGGATGTCCAGTTCGTCGTGCAGGCGTTCCAGGTAGGGCAGGATTTCACCTTTGCGCTTGCTGTCGAGAGCGGCCAGGGGCTCATCCATCAACAGTAGTTTTGGGCTGGTGAGCAGGGCACGGGCGATACCGATACGCTGGCGTTCACCGCCGGACAAGTGTTGGGGGTGACGCTCAAGCAGATGGCCGATCCCCAGCAACTCCGTAGCCTGAAGCATATCCACCCGGCGTTGCGGGCGCGCGATGCGTTTGAGACCGAACTCCAGGTTGGCCCGCACCGACAGATGGGGGAACAGGCTCGGCTCCTGGAACACGTAGCCGAGCGCGCGCTTGTGCGGCGGCACGAATAGCCCGTTGCGGCTGTCTTGCCAGACTTCATCGTTGATCTGGATAAACCCGTCTTCGGCGCGCTCCAGCCCGGCGATGCAGCGCAGGCAGGTGGTCTTGCCGGAGCCCGAGTGCCCGTACAGCGCAGTCACCCCACGGCCGGGCAACTGCAGGTCCACGTCCAGGGCAAAGCCTGGGTACTTCACGTTCAGGCGCACATTGATCATCGACATCAGCTCCAGCCCATCTTGGTTTTACGGCTGGAGTAGAGCGCCAGCAACACGAGGAACGCGAATACCACCATGGCGCCCGCCAGCCAATGGGCCTGGGCATACTCCATGGCTTCGACGTGATCGTAGATCTGCACCGAGACCACACGGGTTTTGTCCGGGATATTGCCGCCGATCATCAGCACCACGCCGAATTCGCCGACGGTATGCGCAAAGCCCAGAATGGCCGCGGTAACAAATCCCGGGCGCGCCAGGGGCAGGATCACGGTGAAGAAGGTGTCCCAGGGATTGGCGCGTAGGGTCGCGGCCACTTCCAATGGGCGAGTGCCGATGGCGGAGAAGGCGTTTTGCAACGGCTGCACCACGAACGGCATGGAATAGATCACCGAACCAATCACCAGCCCGGCGAAGCTGAAGGTGAGGGTGCCCAGGCCGAGCCATTGGGTGAACTGGCCAACGTAGCCATGGGGCCCCATGGTCAACAGCAGGTAGAAACCGATTACCGTGGGCGGCAGTACCAACGGCAGGGCCACCACCGCGCCGATAGGGCCGCGCCACCATGAACGGGTGCGCGACAGCCACAAGGCGATCGGAGTGCCGATGACCAGCAGGATCACCGTGGTCAGTGACGCCAGTTTGAGGGTCAACCAGATTGCGGAAAAATCGGCACTCGACAGGGGCATTTATTTGGCCAGCTCATAACCGTAGGACTTGATAACGGCAGCGGCTTTCGGCCCCTTGAGGTACTCGACCAGGGCCTTGGCTGCGGCGCTGTCTTTGCCCTTGTTGAGGATCACCGCGTCTTGTTTGATCGGGTCGTGCAGGGTGGCAGGGACGATCCAGGCCGAACCGCTGGTGACTTTGCCGTCTTTATAGATCTGCGACAAGGCGACGAAACCCAACTCGGCATTGCCGGTGGAGACAAACTGAAAGGCCTGAGTGATGTTCTGGCCTTCGACGAGCTTGTCCTTGACCTTCTCGGTCAACCCTTCCTTGGCCAGCACCTGGGTAGCGGCGAGGCCATAAGGCGCGGCTTTCGGGTTGGCGATGGACAGGTGCTTGAATTCGTTTCTCTTCAAGACCTCACCCTTGGCGTCCACATACCCTTCCTTGGCCGACCACAGCGCCAGGGTGCCCACGGCGTAGGTGAAGCGCGAGCCTTTGACGGTGTCGCCTTCGCTTTCGAGTTTCTGCGGGGTGGTGTCGTCGGCACTCAGGAATACTTCGAACGGCGCGCCGTTCTTGATCTGGGTGTAGAACTGCCCGGTGGCGCCGTAGGCCGCGACCAGCTTATGGCCGGTGTCTTTTTCGAAGTCGGCGGCAATCGCCTGGATCGGTGCGGTGAAGTTGGCCGCTACGGCTACCTGGACCTCATCGGCATGGGCCGAACCGACAGCGAACGCGGCGGCCAGCATGGTCAGGCGTAAGGCGTGAATCTTCATGAAGCAGCTCCTTGGGGACTGTACGGCCTGTTATAGGTAGAAAATGTAACCGCTGTGTATGGGAATATATAGCGGTTGGCCATTGCCGGTACAGTGCAAAGTTGCCGCAGGTGAAGGCGCTATTTGAGCTTTGCTAAAGCCTGCTCGGCCAATTCGCGGGTCAGTTCATAGGTGCTTGTGTCTTTACCCAGGCGTAGCGCCTGGCCGGACCACAGGTTGCTGAAGTCTGCTTCGTCCTTGGCCTTGAGTGGTATTAATGCGCCGCCGGACCTGGGAAACGCGGGTGCCGTGGGGTTGATCGCTCCCAGCTCACGCATTGCCCGGTTAATGATGCCCCGTGCCGGGCGCCCGGTGAACAGGTTGGTCAGGGCGGTTTCGCTGGCCTGTGCATGGCGCAGCGCATGGTGATGGGAGGCTGTGATCGTGGCTTCGGGGGTGAACAGATACGCCGTACCGATCTGTACCGCTGAAGCGCCCAACGCCAAGGCTGCGACGATGCCACGTGCATCGCCAATACCACCGGCCGCAATCACTGGTACGGTCACCGCGTCGACGATCTGCGGCACCAATGCCATCAGGCCTATCTGGCTGTTGAGGTCGTCGCTCAGGAACATCCCGCGATGCCCCCCGGCTTCAATGCCCATGGCAATAATCGCGTCGCAACCGTGCTGCTCCAGCCAGATCGCCTCTTCAACGGTGGTGGCTGACGACAGCACCTTGGCGCCGGTGGCTTTTACCCGATCCAGCAGGGATTTTTCCGGCAGGCCAAAGTGAAAACTGACGACCTCGGGCCGGAACGCTTCAACCACCTGGCAAGCCGCGTCGTTGAACGGTGCGCGATCGGAAACCGGCGTTGGCGCCTCAAAATCGGCACCCAGCTCGCGGTAGTAGGGCTCCAGCAGAGCCTTCCAGCGTCGATCACGTTCTTCGTCGGCGGCAGGGGGCTGGTGGCAAAAAAAGTTGACGTTGATGGGGCGCGTACTCGCCTGGCGAATGCTGGTCAGCGCGGCGCGCAGTTGCTCGATGCTCAGTGTGGCCGCCGGCATCGATCCCAGGGCGCCCGCTTCGTTGGTGGCGATGACCATGGCGGCGGTCGTGGCACCGGCCATCGGCGCCTGGATGATAGGCACGTCGATGCCGAGCAGGTCGAGAATGCGGGTGTCTGGCCAGGTGCTCATGGGATGCGTCTCCAGCGTCAGTCGGTTTTTTCGCTGTTTTAGCAGGGTACCTGGCACCCGGCCAGTCTGTTTTATTCACTGGACGAGGTGGGCTTTTCGTGCGCGTCAGTGGTCTTTTTCGCGATCGAGCAGCTGCCGCTTGCGCTCAACCCCCCAGCGATAGCCGGATAAATCACCATTGCTGCGCACCACCCGATGACAGGGAATCGCCACCGCCAGGCTGTTCGCTCCGCAGGCTTGGGCCACCGCGCGAAAAGACGTGGGTGCGCCGATACGCTGGGCGATCTGCGCGTAGCTGGCCGTGCTGCCCACCGGGATTTCGCGCAAGGCCTGCCATACCCGCTCCTGAAACGCCGTGCCGCGCAGGTCCAGCGGCAGGTCCAGGCCCAGGGCGGGAGCCTCGATAAACCCCACCACTTGGGCGATCAGCTGTTCGAAACGACGGTCGGCGCCCACGAGGTTGGCCTTGGGGAATTGGTCCTGCAGGTCGCGCACCAGTTTGTCCGGGTCATCCCCCAATAGAATCGCACACACACCTCGGGCACTCTGCGCCACCAGGATCGCACCCAACGAGCATTGCCCGACGGCAAATAGAATTTGGTTGTTGGTGCCGCCGGCCTTGTAGTCGCTGGGCGTCATGCCGAGCAATTGGTTGGCCGACTCATAAAAGCGGCTGTTGGAATTGAAGCCGGCTTCATACAGCGCATCGGTTACCGAATGCGGGCCCTTGAGCCCCTGGCGCACCTTGCGTGAGCGATGGGCGCTGGCGTAACCCTTGGGCGTCAGGCCGGTCACGCCTTTGAACACGCGGTGGAAATGGAACGGGCTCAGTCCGGCCCGGCTCGCCAGCGTGTTGAGGCTGGGCGCGGTGTCGGCGTGTTCGATCTGCCGGCACGCGTCAGCCACCAGTTGCGCATGCTGCGCAGCCAGCTGCGTCTGGTCACCGGCTGCGCGTTTACTGGCGCGATAACCGGCGGCCTCGGCCTGTGCCGGGGTGTCGAAAAACTCGATATTTTCCGGGCGGGGCAATCGCGAGGCGCTGCTCGGGCGGCAATACACACCAGTGGTTTTTACGCCGTAGACGAACAGCCCGTCGGCTTTCGGATCGCGGGCAAGAATCGCAGCCCAGCGCAGATCTTGTTCGGTAGTCATAGTTGGCACTCTTGACGGATCCTGGCCAGATTAGCCGTGCCGCAGTGGCCTGGCACTCCGAAGCTTGCGGTCAAATCAGCCGGCGGTGCGAAAAGTGAGGTTGATACGTTGCGGGCCCATGATCGGGTGCACGCCTTCCTTGATCGGCGTCACCCCATGAAAGCGCAGCCGATCGACCCCGCCCCAGACCACCACATCACCATGGAACAGCGAGACCTTGCGGGTCTTGTCACTACGCGCGTGACCACCAAACAGGAAAACTGCCGGCAGTCCAAGGGATATCGACACGACGGGCTCGCTGTAGCGACGTTCATTCTTGTCCTGGTGCAAGGACATTTTCGCGCCCGGAACATAACGATTGATCAAGCAGGCGTCGGGGGCAAAGTCGACAAACCCAGCGTCTGCTGCGGCTTCTATGGCCAGTTGGCGCAAGGTGTCCGGCAGCGCTGGCCAGGGCTGCCGGGTGCGAGGGTCCAGGGGCGTATAGCGGTAGCCGCTGGTGTCGCTGGTCCAGCCCAGCGCGCCGCAACTGCTCAAGGCTGCCGACATGGTAAAGCCACCGGGCGTAACCATTTGCCGAAACGGCGATTGCGCCAGCACACGGCGCAGTTCTGGTAGAAGGCGCTCAATCCAGGGCAGGGCATATCCCCTAAGCACGTAGGACTGTTCGCCGATCTGCTCACGTGCTGCTGGTTGTTGCAGGGCGTCATCGGCGAACAAGTCATCTGTGGGCCCGGGCATTGCCTTACAGCGCCTTGCTCACGTTGATGTCGGTGATTTCATCGCTGGTATCGTGGATTTTCGCCAGGGCTTGCAGGGCCTCTTCTACGCTGTTGGTGGTAAGTTGGGCGAACTCAAAGCGGCGTTCGCCATTGAGCTTGTACTTGATCACGTATTTGGTAGTGGTGGTCACGGTGATTTCCTGTGGCTGTTCGAGTCAGCTCAGCTTGGTGCTGGTGCGACGTACGATGCGAATCTTGTGGGACAACGCAGGCTTGCGCGTGACGCTGATTGCGCGGCGTGTCACCACGTCCAGGGTGATATTCCAGAACCCGGTGCTGGGTGCAGTGATCTTGGCGGGGAACTTGTCGAACGCGCCGCCGTGGTACGTGTGGCGGCCGCCATTCTTGAAACTGCGAAAATTTGCGTCACTCATCAGGCGAATATTACAAGTCTGCGAGCATTCGATGACGACAATGTCCCCCTCGTTGAGGTGCTCGCGCTGGTGGATAAATTTCATGAGGGTGTCTCCAGAAGGGCTTTTTCTGAAAAATCAGAATGATACGTAGGTTAAGATGGAGTTTATCAGCCCCAGCGCGTTTATTATCGGCCCGTCTTCAACGGCGTCGACAATTTAAAACAGTTATTTACCGAGTTATAAGAGATAAATCCTACGTGGGCGGGAGAAAATTACTATCTCCGCTGTCGTAGGGTCTTTAATGGAGGATTTGTATGAAGTGGAGTGTGTTGGTTCTGGCCTTGGCGATAGGTGGGTGTGCTTCGGTTGCAGATATCAAGCAGACCCCGCCGACGTTGGCCGTCATCTCCGGGAAAAAACCCCAGGAGTACGCCGCGTGTGTGGTAAGAAAATTGTCGGCCACCCGTCGGCCGCCGCAGATTGAACCGCATAAAGACGGTGTCCAAGTCATCGTGCCGCAGAAACTTTCCGCCGATCCTTCGGCAATTTTCGATATTGAAGAGCGCTCCAGCGGTAGCAGCATCAAGCTCTACGAGAGCATGTCCAACGTGCCTATCCGCCCGGGTGACGTGAAAAAGGCCGGTGAAGAGTGCATTTCCGGTTGATGCCGCTGGGGAAAGCCGATATGAAGCGTGAACACGTCAAAGCCCGTCATGCCGAGGGTGAAATCTCGGCCACCCATGTCATCCAGAACCCCGCCGATCTGGGCGAGTGGATCGTCTTCTTCAAGAAAAGCGGCGGTCGCAGCTTTTTTCTGGTGGATGATCAGGATGAAGTCGAGTCCTTTGCCAGTCTTGACGAACTCAGCGAGATCCTTCGGGAGCTGGGCATCAAATTTGCCGAGATCCACCTATAACCCTCGGGGTTACTTGCAGACCACCACCACACTGCGACTTTTGTAGTTGCCCACATCCTGGCCCAGGGTCTTGTCGCTTTCTTTCAGCGATGGCGTGCCCTCGGTGCCGACAATGCGATAGCCGGTGCCTGCGCAGGAGGCATCGGCTTTTTCGTAGCAACTGGCCCAGGAGTTGGCTTCACCTGAACAGTCGATGGTCAGGCCTTGCTCGCCGTTTTTGAGGTAGACATCGGAAGTGGTGGTGCAGCCGGCAAGTGCCAGTACCGCAGTCAGTGCCAGAAATTTGTTCATGTGTGTTCGTCGTCGAGGGTGTGGGAGGGGCGCTGACACTGTCGTGGGGCGTTTTTGAAAGATTATAGCGAACTGCCATCTAGGTACAGGCAAAACCCAAAAAAGCCCCTGGTTCGGGGCTTTTTGCACAGGCCTGCAGGCTTACTTGCCCTTCGGCCTTTTGCTCGATGCGTGGCCCGCTTCATCCACAAATACTTCGGCGACCGCGATCGCCATGCTTTCGCTCTCGAACACGCCCGCGACGCTGTCTCCGTGGAAGTTGATCAGGTGCCAGCCGTCCGCTCGCTTGGTGATCAGGTAGCCGTTCACGCCTTTTGGTTCTGACATCTATTAACAATCTCGTGGTCTGATTCAAGGGCGTAATGATAGCGCCAAATGTCCCAATGCCGCGCAAGTTATTCCAGGTCAGTGTTCTGGGCTGAAAAGCGTGCTAAAAGGGTTGCAGCCCCTTTAAACATGAGGAAACGGGTTTTTTTACCGTGACGGCAGAGTCGCTCTTTGTAAGATCAGCGGAACTTACGCCGACATTTTTTCTCTATGATGACATCGCAACGCCAGCAGAACCCATTGTAAGGTGACTGCGGCCTGATTAGACTGCGCCGAACTCCGTACGCACAGCCCTTTGTAAGGACTTATATGATCAAGAAATGCTTGTTCCCAGCAGCCGGTTACGGCACTCGCTTCTTGCCAGCGACCAAGGCCATGCCCAAAGAGATGCTGCCGGTGGTAAACAAGCCACTGATTCAGTACGGCGTCGAAGAGGCACTGGATGCCGGTTTGAACGAAATCTCTATCGTCACCGGTCGCGGTAAGCGCGCACTGGAAGACCATTTCGACATCAGCTACGAGCTGGAAAACCAAATCAAGGGCACCGACAAGGAAAAATACCTGGTCGGCATCCGCAAGCTGCTGGACGAGTGCTCGTTCTCCTACACCCGTCAGACCCAAATGAAAGGTCTGGGCCACGCCATCCTGACCGGCCGCCCGTTGATTGGTGACGAGCCGTTCGCCGTCGTACTCGCGGACGACCTGTGTGTGAACCTGGAAGGCGACGGCGTACTGACCCAGATGGTCAAGCTGTACCAGAAATACCGTTGCACCATCGTTGCGGTTCAAGAGGTTGATCCTCAAGAGACCAACAAGTACGGCGTGATTGCCGGTGACGACATTGGTGATGGTCTGATCCGCGTACGTGACATGGTTGAAAAACCGGCGCCTGAAGATGCACCGTCTAACCTGGCGATCATCGGTCGTTACATTCTGACTCCGGACATCTTCAAGCTGATCGAAGAAACCGAGCCAGGCAAGGGTGGCGAGATCCAGATCACCGACGCCCTGTTGAAGCAGGCCAAAGACGGTTGCGTGATCGCCTACAAGTTTAAGGGTCGTCGTTTTGACTGCGGTGGCGCCGAAGGCTACATCGAAGCCACCAACTTCTGCTACGAGCACTTCTACAAGACAGGCAAAGCTTACTGATTCACGCTGACCTGCCTTTGAAAAGCCACCTTCGGGTGGCTTTTTCGTTTTTCAGCCCCATGTAAGTCGGTATGCTGATGTCCTGCCGAGGAGAATGAAATGGCCTACGATTTTGACCTGTATGTAATTGGCGCCGGTTCCGGCGGTGTTCGCGCGGCGCGCTTTGCTGCAGGCTTTGGGGCCAAGGTGGCCGTGGCGGAAAGTCGCTACCTGGGTGGCACCTGCGTAAACGTTGGCTGCGTGCCGAAGAAACTATTGGTGTACGGCGCACATTTTGCCGAAGACTTCGAGCAAGCCAGTGGCTTTGGCTGGTCCCTGGGGGAAGCGAATTTTGATTGGGCGACCCTGATCGCCAACAAGGATCGCGAGATCAATCGCCTCAATGGCATCTACCGCAACCTGTTGGTCAACAGTGGCGTGACCCTGCATGAAGGCCATGCGCGCCTGGTTGATCCGCACCAGGTGGAAATCAATGGCGAGCGTTTTACAGCCAGGCACATCCTGATCGCTACCGGGGGCTGGCCGCAGATTCCGGATATTCCGGGACGTGAGCACGCGATAGGCTCCAATGAGGCGTTCTTCCTCAAAGAGTTGCCCAAGCGTGTGCTGGTGGTAGGTGGCGGTTATATCGCGGTTGAGTTCGCCGGGATTTTCCATGGCTTGGGCGCGCAGACGTCATTGCTGTATCGCGGCGATCTGTTCCTGCGCGGCTTTGATGGTTCAGTGCGCACGCACCTTAAAGAGGAACTGACCAAGCGTGGCCTGGACCTGCAATTTAATGCCGATATCGAACGTATCGACAAACAAGCCGATGGCAGCCTTAAGGCAACCTTGAAAGACGGTCGCGTGCTGGAGGCCGATTGCGTGTTCTATGCCACCGGCCGGCGGCCGATGCTGGATAACCTGGGCTTGGAAAATACCGGTGTCAAACTGGATGAGCGAGGTTTCGTCCAGGTGAACGACCAGTACGAGACCACCGAAGCGTCGATCCTGGCAATCGGCGATGTGATCGGCCGTGTGCAGCTGACGCCGGTGGCGCTTGCCGAAGGCATGGCAGTAGCGCGTCGCTTGTTCAAGCCCGAGCAATACCGTCCGGTGGATTACGCAATGATCCCGACAGCGGTATTCAGCCTGCCGAATATCGGCACGGTCGGCCTGACGGAGGAGGAGGCGAAGAAGAATGGGCACCGGGTGCAGATCTTCGAAAGCCGTTTCCGCCCGATGAAGCTGACCTTGACCGAGTGCCAGGAAAAAACCTTGATGAAGCTGGTGGTCGATGCCGACACCGACAGGGTGTTGGGCTGCCACATGGTCGGTCCGGACGCGGGCGAGATCGTCCAGGGCCTGGCGATCGCGCTCAAGGCGGGCGCGACCAAGCAGCACTTCGATGAAACCATCGGCGTGCATCCCACGGCGGCGGAAGAGTTCGTCACCATGCGCACGCCTGTGGCGGACTGATCAGGTGGGTGGTGTTGCCTCTGGCGTCGCTGCAACGGCGGCCGCCAGGCGCAACGCTTCGATAGTGGCGTGGGCCTTCATAAGCTCCAGTTCCAGGTGCTTGTTGGTGTGCCCGTGCTCAGCCAGCGCTTGTTGGCGTGACTCGCTTTCAAGCAAGGCCACCCGCAGGCGTTCCTGAAGCAGGGTGCGCTCGCTGTCGATCTGGTTCACGTGTTCGTTCAGTTTCAGTTGCTGGGCCTGGCCTTTGCGGGTTTCTTCCAGCAGCGCAGCCAATTCCTTTGTCGTCACTCGGTGCTCGATCAGCAAGCGCTCATTGTCGCGATGCAGCTGGGTGATCTCATCTTGGCGAACCATTGCGCTTTGCTGGGCTTGGCGCAGTTCTGCCTGTACTTGCTGCAGCTGGCCTTCGTGGCGCCGCTGTTCCTGCTCGCGCTGCTCTTTGATCGCATTGCGGTAGTGCTCCAGCGCCTCGCGGGCGTGCAGGTGCTTTTCTTCCAGCGAGCGAATCTGCTCGTCCTTGTCGCTGATCCGCAGTTCGTAATCACTGCAGGCCTGGCTGAGCCCAGCGTTGCGGGTTTGCTCGGTTTGCAGGCTGGTACTGGTGGTTTGCAGGGCGGCGCTTTCTTCTGCCAGGGCGGCCGCTTGAATATCGAATTGCTGCTTGAGTTCGGCGTGAGCTTCTTCAAGCGCCTCGATCTGGGCGAGCAGGGCGGCTTTTTGCTGTTCGAACTGCGCCAGGGCCAGGTCAATCGGCTCTTGAGCTTTCTCCTTCAAGCGCAGCGCCAACCGTGCAACCAGTTCACCCAACTCGTCGTCAATCGGGGCTTCGGTAATGGTCAGGCGGGCTTCGCTGTCGTCCAGCTCCTTCAAATAGCGGTGGATCGTGGTCTTCGAGCCGGTATTACCCATCTCGATGCGTACCGCGTCGATGCTGGGGTTCTCGCCACGGGCAAGGATCGCCAGGCGTGCCGTTTGAACTACTGCTTTATTAATGCCGCCGCGAGCCATGGGGTCTCCGTCGATTTAGTACTGTGGTATGTATTATGTAGATACATACCATATCACGAATAAAAATCCGTTTAAATTCATGATTTAACAGATGGGATATTGGCGTATTATCCCGTGTCATTGGCGTCTGGAACGCTTATATGTCTGCCAGCAGTACGAATAGGCCTCCCATGAGCGATCTGGATCGTTACCTCAACGCCGCCACCCGCGATAACACGCGCCGCAGCTATCGCGCGGCCATCGAACACTTCGAAGTCAGTTGGGGCGGATTTCTGCCCGCTACCAGCGACAGCGTGGCGCGTTATCTGGTGGCGCATGCGGGTGTGCTGGCGGTCAACACCCTGAAGCTGCGGCTCTCGGCACTGGCGCAATGGCATACCAGCCAGGGCTTTCCCGACCCGACGAAAGCGCCGGTGGTGCGCAAGGTGCTCAAGGGGATTCGCGCCGTGCACCCGGCGCAGGAGAAGCAGGCCGAGCCATTGCAGCTCAGGCATCTGGAGCAGGTAGTGGCCTCCCTTGAGGCTGAAGCGCGAGAGGCCAGTGAGGCGCAGGATCCACCGCGATTGCTGCGCGCCAAGCGTGACACTGCGCTCATCCTGCTGGGCTTCTGGCGCGGTTTTCGTAGCGATGAGTTGTGCCGATTAAGTATCGAACACGTGCAGGCCACACCCGGTGCCGGCATCAGCCTGTATCTGCCGCGCAGCAAAAGTGACCGCGACAACCTCGGCAAGACCTATCACACCCCGGCGTTGCTGCGCCTATGTCCGGTGCAGGCCTACAGCGAATGGCTCAGCGCGTCGGCCCTGGTGCGCGGTCCGGTATTCCGGGGCATCGACCGCTGGGGAAATCTGGGGGAGGAGGGCTTGCACCCCAACAGCGTGATCCCGCTGCTGCGCCAGGCGCTTGAGCGTGCGGGCATCGCCGCCGAGCAATACACCAGCCACTCGTTGCGCCGGGGGTTTGCCACCTGGGCCCATCGCAGCGGCTGGGACTTGAAGTCGCTGATGAGTTACGTCGGCTGGAGCGACATGAAATCCGCCATGCGCTATGTTGAAGCAACGCCCTTTCTCGGCATGACATTGGCCACTCAACCGCTGCTTTGAGATTTCTTCTATTAATACCGTCACCTGATAGGGAAAACCAATCGTCAGCATCAGGTTTGCCAATGAGCCATCCGCCGAGAGAGTGGGTAGGATTCACTTCATCAACTTCTTAACCCCTGACGGAGAGTCAACGATGCCTATCATCAACAGCCAAGTAAAACCGTTCAAAGCGACTGCATACAAAAACGGCAACTTCGTAGATGTGACCGACGCTGACCTGAAAGGCAAATGGTCGGTAGTGTTCTTCTACCCAGCCGACTTCACCTTCGTTTGCCCAACCGAGCTGGAAGACCTGGCTGACAACTACGCCGAATTCCAGAAACTGGGCGTCGAAATCTACAGCGTTTCCACCGACACCCACTTTGCCCACGCTGCCTGGCACAACACTTCGCCAGCCATCGGTAAAATCCAGTACACCATGATCGGCGACCCGACCCTGACCATCTCCCGCAACTTCGACGTACTGATCGAAGAAGCTGGCCTCGCTGACCGCGGTACCTTCGTGATCAACCCGGAAGGTCAGATCAAGATCGTTGAACTGAACGACGGCGGTGTTGGCCGTGACGCTTCCGAGCTGCTGCGCAAAATCAAGGCCGCTCAATACGTAGCTGCCCACCCAGGCGAAGTGTGCCCAGCCAAGTGGAAAGAAGGCGAGGCTACTCTGGCTCCGTCCCTGGACCTGGTCGGCAAGATCTAAGTCTGTGAAGACGTCTCAAGGGCGGAACTCCGCACTTAAGTAAGCTGCATCCGCCCTCAAAACGCCCGGGCGAGAGTCGCTCGGGCGTTTTTTTGTCTGCAATAAACCGAATTAATAGGAAATCGCCCGTATGTTGGACGCCAATCTTAAAGCTCAGTTGAAGTCATACCTGGAACGGGTCACCCAGCCGATCGAGATCGTCGCCTCCCTCGACGACGGCGCGAAATCCCAGGAAATGCTTGCCCTTTTGCAGGACGTAACCAGCCTCACCACGCTGATTACCCTGAAGACCGATGGCGATGATGCACGTAAGCCATCGTTCTCCATCAACCGCCCGGGTGCCGATATCAGCCTGCGTTTCGCCGGCATCCCCATGGGCCATGAATTCACTTCGTTGGTGCTGGCCCTGCTGCAAGTCGGTGGCCACCCGTCGAAGGCCAGTATCGAAGTGATCGAACAGATCCGCGCCCTTAAAGGCGAGTTCAGCTTCGAGACGTACTTCTCGCTGTCCTGCCAGAACTGCCCGGACGTGGTCCAGGCGCTGAACCTGATGGCCGTGCTCAACCCGAACATCCGCCACGTCGCCATCGACGGCGCGCTGTTCCAGGCTGAAGTCGACGAACGTCAGATCATGGCAGTGCCGAGCGTTTACTTGAATGGCGTGAACTTCGGCCAGGGCCGCATGGGCCTGGAGGAAATCCTCGCCAAGCTCGACACCAGCGGCATTGAAAAAGCCGCCGAGAAAATCAGCGCCAAAGATGCCTTTGATGTGCTTGTCGTCGGCGGTGGCCCGGCCGGTTCCGCAGCGGCCATCTACGCCGCACGTAAAGGTATTCGCACCGGTGTTGCCGCCGAACGCTTTGGCGGCCAGGTGCTGGACACCATGTCCATCGAGAACTTTATCTCGGTACAGGAAACCGAAGGGCCGAAACTGGCCAGCGCCTTGGAAGCCCACGTACGCCAGTACGACGTGGACATCATGAACCTGCAGCGCGCCAGCAGCCTGAGCCCAGCGAAAAACGCCGGTGACTTGCATGAAATTCGCTTTGAAAGCGGCGCGACCCTCAAGTCCAAGACCGTGATCCTGGCCACCGGCGCCCGCTGGCGCGAAATGGGTGTACCGGGCGAGCAGGAATACAAGGCCAAGGGCGTGTGCTTCTGCCCGCACTGCGATGGTCCGTTGTTCAAGGGCAAGCGTGTGGCGGTAATCGGCGGCGGTAACTCCGGCGTTGAAGCGGCCATCGACCTGGCCGGTATCGTCAGCCATGTGACCTTGCTGGAGTTCGACAGCAAGTTGCGCGCCGACGCGGTATTGCAGCGCAAGTTGTACAGCCTGCCTAACGTTGATGTGATCACCAGCGCGCTGACCAGTGAAGTCAAAGGCGACGGCCAGAAGGTCACCGGCCTGGCCTACAAGGACCGCGATACTGGCGAGTTCAAGACCATCGACCTGGAAGGCATCTTTGTACAGATCGGCTTGCTGCCCAACACCGACTGGCTTAAAGGCACTGTGGAATTGACCCCGCGTGGCGAGATCATTGTCGATGCCCGTGGCGAGACTTCACTGCCAGGGGTATTCGCTGCCGGTGACGTGACGACCGTGCCGTACAAGCAGATCGTGATTGCGGTAGGCGAGGGCGCCAAGGCTTCCCTGAGTGCTTTCGATCACTTGATCCGGACCTCCGCTCCGGCGTAAGTCCAGGCCCGGAAACGAAAAACCCCATGAGTGATCATGGGGTTTTTTGTTGTGTGTTAGAAACTTACAGCGGCGCTGGCTGAATAATCTCAACCCAGTACGCATCCGGGTCCTTGATGAACGCCAGGCTTTTCATGCGGCCATCGGTCAGGCGTTTCTGGAAATCGCAGCCCAATGCTTCGAAGCGTTCACACGCAGCGACAATATCGGGCACCGAGATGCAGATATGACCAAAACCACGCGGATCGGTGTTGCCGTTGTGATAGGCGAAGTCGGCATCGTTTTCGGTGCCGTGGTTGTGGGTCAGTTCCAGGATGCCTGGAATTGACTTCATCCATTGGGTGCGCGCGGCGGCGTCGGCCGGGATCTGGGATTTGTCCACCAGGGCCAGGAAGTACAGGCTGAATTCGGCTTCCGGGAAGTCGCGCTTTTCAACCAGGGAAAAACCCAGGACACGGGTGTAGAAGTCCAGGGACTTGGTGATGTCCTTGACCCGCAGCATGGTGTGGTTGAACACGAAGTTCGAGGTGGCGGTGTCAGGTTGGGCGGTGACGCCCGGGAAGGTGTTCAGTTCGTGCAGGCTCATGGGCCCTCCAGAAAAAAATGGGGCAAACGCGGCTCCAGGTGAGAGGAGCGTTCCCTTGGCTTGCAGCTGGCGTCCGTGCAGCCGGACCATGATACGCAAGGCCCGCCTGCCGCGCCAAATGAAAAAGCACGCGTAGGTCTTGCGACCAGCCGGTGGCGGGGCTCACACTTTGTCGCTTGAACCTTGGGTGTCTTTTGCAATGATCGAATGTCGTTTACCGCTGTTGAGCGCTCTGTGTTTGCTGTTGTCCAGTCCTTGGGTATGGGCGGGCGAGCCGGAAATTCATTGGCCCAGCGGCTGGCAGGTCGAGGAGGTGGTACCCGACGGCGACGCGCCAGCCACGCCGCAGCCGGTTTCGCGGCAGCGTGCGATCAAGAACGATGAAAATGGCAACACAGTGATGGTGATGGAGTTGACGGGGACGCCGATCGAGGCTGGGCATAACGTTAACCTTCAGGGCGTATTGCTGGAGATGCGCAAGTCCATCCAGAAAGATTTTGCCCAAGGCGGCTACCAAAGTGTGTGCAGCAAGATGCACTCGACAACACTGAGTCGTCTTGAGGCCGTAGAAACTACGTGTGTGATTACTGAGAATGGACGGCACGTGCTTTCACAAACATTGGTAGGCGCGGTTGATACCGATAAAGCGTATGTTTTTTCATACGCGGGTCAAGCCGACGCTTACCAAGCAAGCAAGGATGAAGTCAGTTCGGTGCGCGCTGGCCTCAAACTTTAAGTGCGTTTCACCCGTCATTCTGAACAAAGTGAAATGTTATTTAAGTTCGGTTTCGAACCCTTGAATAAAAAAGCCCCGCATGTGCGGGGCTCTTTGTTAGTACGTGGTGATCAGCCGCGAAGCCAGGAATCTACAGTGGCGGCGCCATACTGTTCTTTCCAGGCTTTGAGGCCGCGGTGGTTACCGCCCTTGGTTTCGATCAGTTCGCCAGTGTGCGGATTGTGGTAAACCTTGACTACGCGCGCACGGCGCTGTTTTGGTGCGCTGGCGGCGGCAGCGCTGGTCTTGCCCGGGTTTGGATCAAGGATCAGGATGATGTCGCGCAGGCCTTTGCCGTAGGTTTTCATCAGTCCTTGAAGCTTTTCTTCGAATTCGATTTCTTTCTTCAGTCCGGCGTCGTTCTTCAGGGACTCCAGCTGGGCAAGCTGCTCTTGAAGGGCTTTTTCTGCTGCGCGAAATTCGGCGAGTCTGGACAAAATCTGTACTCCAATAGTGTATTTGGCTGATGTCAACTACAGACAAAGCTATAAGCCAATAGCGTTAAGGCGACTCACAGAAGAAGTCGTCCTGCGAGTTCTGCACAGGCAAGAAAAATTGTAGTAGTTAATCCGCCACGAGTAAATCATGTCTTTTGTCTTATTAACATTATTTCAACGCCGCTAGTGCATGGCTATTCAATGGCTGACTAGGTTTTTAATGAATTCATCGCTGGGTAATGGCTTTCCAAACAGATAGCCCTGGAGAAAATGCACACCATGAGCGGCCAGGTATTCGCACTGCTCGGCGGTCTCTACACCTTCTGCAACGATGCCCAGGTCCAGCTTGCCGGATAATTCGATGATGCTGTCCAGAATATGCCGCGATAGTGCATCGGCACCGATCATGGCGACAAAACTCTGGTCGATCTTCAGATAGTCCACATTGAAGTTGCGCAAATAACCCAGGCTGGAATGGCCGGTACCAAAGTCATCGATGGCAATCATCACGCCCAGTTGATGCAGGGCGTCGAACAGTCGACGGGTAGTATCCGTGGGCTCGATCAACTCGCGCTCGGTCAACTCCAGCACCAAGGTCACCTGGCCTGGCGTGAAGGCGGCGAGAAATTCACGGCAGTCCTCTACCAGTGCAAGGTCGTGGCAATGGCGCGCGGTGATATTCACGCCGATATGGAAACCCGGGCTGAACCGCGTCGCATGGGGCGCCAGTTGGGCAGCGGTCTGGCGCAGCAGGGCACGGGTCATCGGCACAATCAGGCCAGAATGTTCGGCCAGCGGGATAAACAGATCGGGTCGGACCAGACCTTCCTTGGGGTGCTGCCAGCGCATCAGCACTTCGCAGCCGGCCCATTCGCGGGTGTCGCCGCGCACCACCGGCTGGAAGTACGGGATGAACTCGTTGGCCCCCAGCGCCCGCTGCAGCTCATGGGTAGGCGCCGAGGAACGCTTTTGCAGCCAGTGCGCAAGCAGGCCCGCGAATACGCCAAAGAACACTACCAGGCTGAACAGCGCGGGGTAACGTGCCTGCATATAGCGCCACACTTCACCGGCCGGCATGCCGGCGTCGACGCTGTAGTGATAGCGCTCGGATGCCAGGTGATGATGGGCTACGGCAAATACCGGGACTGCGGTGTCGTGCACGTTGCCATCGGCGCCGAGCCAGTGAGGCCCGACTTGCAGCACAAGCTGCGCATAGCGGCTGATCAGGCGCAGGGCGTTGGTCAGGTGATAGCCGTCGATTGAGGCAAACGCGGCTTTGTCCCCGTCGACCAATCGGTAGACCAGCAACGCGGTATCCGGTGTAACCGGGTTGCCGTTCATCAACCACAGGCGGCCATCGACATAGTCATCCGGGTTCACCGGTGACTCGTAGTGACTGCCGAACAGGGAGCTGCAATAGATATTTTTTTGCCAGGACAAGGTCGTCGCCCGCACGAACGGCCGGCGCGTGACCTGTTCACGCAGCGCCAGTTGCACGCCACTGTCACACGGCTGTCCGGCCAGTGGCAGCAAGGCCTGGGCGGCGAGGGCGGTATTGTCGAGCATCAGGTCGAATTGACGTACGGCCTCCTGGGCGGTTTGCGCCGTGCTTTGTTCAAGGGTGCGTTCAGCTTGCCAATACAGGATGGTCACACCCAGCAGGATCGGCAGCACCCCCGACAACACGCTGATCGAATAGCGGGTGAAGAGCTTTCGCGGGCCTTTGACGGTGAGGGGCATGGGTTCAGGCCTGTTGCGCAGGAGGCTTTACCGGCAGGCCGGCGGGGAATGTTTCGATGATAGATGGCCCGCTTGGACTTCGCTCGCCCTGCCAAGGCTTTGCGCAATCTCGATAAAGGCCAGGGTGGCCGGTGACGACTGCCGCCGATCCAGTACCGCCAGGCCAATCTGGCGCGGCACGCGGGGCGAAAGCGGTCGTTTCACATAGCGCGGATCAAGTGCCTGTGGCAGCGATGCTTCGGCGACGATGCTCAGGCCGTCCCCACGGCTGACCGCTTCCAGGGTGCTCAGCAGTTGCGCGCAGCGGTAGCGCACCTTTGGCCGCAGTTGGCCGACGTCGAACAGGCGGGTGACCAACTCCGAGGAGCCGGCTTCCGTCAGGATAAAGGCATCGTCACACAGGTCCTGCAGGGCCAGCGTGTCCCGCGCAGCCAATGGATGATCTGCCGGCAGCAGCGCCACCATCTGGTCCTCGAACAAGGCAAAGGTGTCGAAGCGCTCCTGTTCCAGCACCACAAAGCCCACATCGATCCGTCGCTCATCCAGCCACTGCAGCACCTGGCGGTCGGACCCTTCGTCCACATGCACCTCAATCCCCGGATGGGCGCTGCGAAACTGGCTGAGGATGGCTGGCAACAGGCGAATCGACGCGGTCGGCCCGAATGAGCCGATGCGCAACGTACCGCGCCGCATGCCACGGGCATCGGCCGCCTCTTGTTGCAGGGTGTTGGCCAAGCCGAGCATGGCACGGGCACGCCCGAGTAATTGCTGGCCGATGTCACTCGGTTCTACCAGCGATTGGTGGCGCCGAAACAGCTCCACACCCAGTTCCTGCTCCAGGGCCTTGATGGCATGGGACACCGCCGATTGGCTGATGCCCAAGCGGTGGGCGGCACTGGTAAAACCTTGGAGCTCGGCGACCAGTGAGAAAATTTCCAATTGGGTCAGTGTCATGAGTGAAAGCTCATTTTACGATGATCGGTTATTAGCTGAAGAATACGCGAATTCTTCCGTACCTTGAGCTCATCCCTCATGCGACTCGCCTCCGATCACCTGACTTATTGCAAACTCGCCGCCGTCACCATGATCTGGGGCGGCACCTTTGTCGCCGGGCGCTTCCTGGCCGACCACCTCAATCCGCTGCTGGCCGCCAGCCTGCGTTTTATCCTCGCCAGTCTGGCGTTGTTGCTGTTCATGGCCTGCGCGCGTATTCCTCTGTTGCGTCCCAATCTTCGGCAGTTTGCGCAACTGGCGGTGCTGGGATTCTTCGGGATTTTTTTCTACAACCTGTGCTTCTTCTATGGGTTGCAGTACATCAATGCGTCGCGGGCTTCGTTGATCGTGGCGTTGAACCCGGCGGTGATCGGCTTGGCGAGCTGGCTGTTATTCAAGGAGCGGCTGAGTCGGATCAAGCTGCTGGGTATCCTGTTGTGCCTGGTCGGTGCCGGGACGGTCATTGTCAGCCGTAACCCGCAGTTGTTGCAGGCCACCGCCGATGCCTGGATCGGCGATTTACTGATCCTTGGCTGTGTGGCGGGGTGGGGCGTTTATTCGCTGTGTGCCCGTGGGCTCAACCAAAGCCTGGGGCCATTGCAGACGGTCACCTGGTCGGTGCTGCTGGGTACGTTGATGTTGACCACCACCGCGTTTGTCACCGCAAGCGTCAGCGTAGAAGCGCTTGGTTGCTTGCCGATAACCCATTGGCTCAGCCTGGCCTACCTCGGCGTTTTGGGCTCGGCGCTGGCATATATCGGTTACTACGACGGTATCCGGCGCATCGGCGCGACGCGCGCCGGCGTATTTATCGCACTTAACCCACTGACGGCGGTGATCTGCGGCGCACTGCTGCTGGGGGAACAACTGACGGCGCCCATGCTGGCGGGCGGGGCCGTCATCCTGTTGGGCATCTACTTGTGCAACAAACCCCTTGCACAGGCCAGGGCAATGGGGATTTGATAAGAGTACGGACAAATACGGTTACGCTGTGTAGAATCGATTTACGCATACAAGAATATGGACTTGCGCTCACGCAAGCCTCGGCCGTCAGAGACTGATGTAACCATGAAGCTACTCGGCTCCCCCCTCATTTTTGGTGACTTCCTCGCCCGCAGTGTGCGAGGCCTTTCCTGCGCGCCCCCCTCCGACCTCATCCTTGCTCGCACATAACCACTTGCTACCCACAAGAATGATGAGGCACCGGCCATGACCGACCACTACGAAAACCCAATGGGCCTGATGGGCTTTGAATTTATCGAATTCGCATCGCCGACCCCCGGCACCCTGGAGCCGATCTTCGAGATCATGGGCTTCACCAAAGTCGCGAACCATCGCTCCAAGAACGTCCAACTGTTCCGCCAGGGCGAGATCAACCTGATCCTTAACAATGAGCCCAACAGCATCGCCTCCTATTTCGCCGCCGAGCACGGCCCGTCGGTGTGCGGCATGGCGTTCCGCGTCAAGGATTCGCAAAAAGCCTACAACCGCGCGCTGGAACTGGGGGCTCAGCCCATCCATATCGAAACCGGCCCGATGGAGCTGAACCTGCCGGCCATCAAGGGCATCGGCGGCGCGCCGCTGTACCTGATCGACCGTTTTGGTGAGGGCAGCTCGATCTATGACATCGACTTCGTCTACCTCGACGGCGTCGAGCGTAACCCGCAAGGCGCCGGCCTCAAGGTCATCGACCACCTGACCCACAATGTGTATCGCGGGCGCATGGCCTACTGGGCCGGCTTCTACGAGAAACTGTTCAACTTCCGCGAAGCGCGCTACTTCGATATCAAAGGCGAATACACCGGCCTGACGTCCAAGGCCATGAGCGCCCCGGACGGCATGATCCGCATCCCCCTGAACGAAGAGTCGTCCAAGGGCGCCGGGCAGATCGAAGAGTTCCTGATGCAGTTCAATGGCGAGGGCATCCAGCACGTGGCGTTCCTCACCGACGACCTGGTCAAGACCTGGGACGCACTCAAGAAGATCGGCATGCGCTTCATGACTGCGCCGCCGGATACCTACTACGAAATGCTCGAAGGCCGCCTGCCGAACCACGGCGAACCGGTGGATCAACTGCAAGCACGTGGCATCCTGCTGGACGGCTCGTCAATCGAAGGCGACAAGCGCCTGTTGCTGCAGATCTTCTCGGAAACCCTGATGGGCCCGGTGTTCTTCGAGTTCATCCAGCGCAAGGGCGATGATGGGTTTGGCGAGGGCAACTTCAAGGCGCTGTTCGAGTCCATCGAGCGGGACCAGGTACGTCGTGGCGTGTTGACCGCCGACTGAGCATGAAAAAAGCCCGACCGAGGGACGCCTCGGTCGGGCTTTTTGTTGTTTGGCATTCAGGCTCGGCGCTGACGCACCAAATGTTTGAACCCTTCGAACACCAGTACCATGACTGCGATCCAGATCGGGATGTAGGTCAACCATTCGCCTGCCTTGATGCCTTCACCCAACAGCAGCGCCACTACCAGCAACAGCACCGGCTCGACATAACTGAGCAGTCCGAACAGGCTGAATGCAAGCAACCGACTGGCAATGATATAGCTCACCAGCGCCGAGGCACTGATCAGGCCCAGTACCGGGATCAACCCGTACAGCCTGGGGTGGGCATCCATCACCGCGAAGCCCTGTTCGCCGCTTTGCACAAACCACCAGGCCACCGGCAACATCAGCGCCATGTCCAGCCACAGTCCGCCCAGGTGGTCGGTCTTGAGGTATTTGCGCGCGATGAAGTACAGCGGGTAACCGATGATCACCACCAGCGTCGCCCAGGAAAACCCGCCGGCCTGGAACAACTCGTTAAGTACCCCGAGGCTGGCAAAAAACACCGCGATCTTTTGCAGGTATGAAAGCTGTTCGCCCCATACCAGGCGTCCGGTGAGCACCATGCTCAGCGGCAGCAGGAAGTAACCTACCGACACATCCAGGCTGCGCCCGTTCAGCGGTGCCCACATGAACAACCACAACTGCACGCCCAGCAAGGCCGACGACAGCACCACACCGCCGATCAGCCGAGGCTTGGCCGCGAGCACTTGCAGCAACTCCCACACCCGCCGCCATTCGCCACTGACGATCATGAATACCGTCATGCACGGCACGGTCAGCAACATGCGCCAGCCGAAAATTTCCAGGCCGCTCAATGGCGTCAGCAATGACGTGAAGTAGTACATCACGGCAAACAACACCGAGGCCGACACCGATAACACAACTCCTTTAGACACGCTGTCCTCGCGAAAACCGATTTCAAAAAAAAGGGGAATTTCAAGAGGGGATTATGGTGCTTTTGAGTCGAGAGGGTTGCGCTGTTTTGGGGCGTTTTTCAGGAAAATTTCTCGTTACCGCTGTCTGGGTCGGCTTGGTAGGGTCAGTCGGGTTGTTGTTGTTGTTGTTGTTGTTGTTGTTGTTGCGAGCGGTGCAAGCCCGCTCGCAACAGTAAGCCCGCTCTACAACCGCAGCCCGGTCACTCAGCCTACGCGCGCGCCACTCGGCCCGAGACAAAATGACCCACATCATTGAACCCCGGCGTGGAGGAATGCCCCGGAGTCACCAGCGAGTCGATAAAAGCCTCATCCTCAGCCGTGATCTTCACGTCCAGCGCGCCGGTGTAGGCATCCCACTGCGCCTCGGTGCGCGGCCCTACGATCGCCGAGCTCACCGCCGCGTTGTTCAGCACCCAGGCTATCGCAAACTCGACAATGCCCACACCACGGCCCTGGGTGTATTGCTGGATCTGCTGGGCGATGCGCAGTGATTCCATGCGCCATTCGGTTTCCAGGATGCGCTTGTCCTGGCGGGCGGCACGGCTGCCGGCTTCGGGTGTGACGTCCGGCGCGTATTTGCCGCTGAGCACGCCACGCGCCAGTGGGCTGTAAGGTACGACCCCCAGGCCGTACGCGGCGGCGGCGGTGATCTGTTCGACTTCGGCCTGACGGTTGACGATGTTGTACAGCGGCTGGCTGATCACCGGCTTGTCCACGCCCAGGCGTTCGGCGACACGGATCACCTCGGCAATCCGCCAGCCGCGATAGTTGGACAGGCCCCAGTAACGGATCTTGCCCTGGCGGATCAGGTCGCCGATGGCCGATACCGTAACCTCCAGCGGGGTGTCGTGATCTTCGCGGTGCAGGTAGTAGATGTCGAGGTAGTCGGTATCGAGGCGGGTGAGGCTGGCTTCCAACGCGTTGAAGATGCGCTTGCGGCTCAGGCCACTGCGGTTGGGCAGGCCCTCCGTGGGGCCAATGGCGACTTTCGACGCCACCACCCAATCCTGACGATGGCGAGCGATGGCTTCGCCGACGATTTCCTCGGAGCGCCCGCCGGTGTACACGTCCGCCGTGTCGATAAAATTGACGCCCTGGTCCCAGGCCTTGTCGATGATGCGCAGCGAGTCCTCGGTGTTGGTCTGTTCGCCAAACATCATGGTGCCCAGAGTCAAGGCACTGACCTTCAAACCTGACTGGCCCAACGTGCGGTAAATCATGGTGCATTCCTCAAAAGCATTGACGAGTGCTATGCAATACCAGAGAGCAAGGCTCTAGAACAAGCTCAACGTCGGCGTATCGGCGTGCACGGACCCGCCTGCCCCCCCGCCGTGGCCATGTGCAACTGATAACGCCGCGGGTGATTCGGCGTTACCAGTTGAGAGCGGCGGGGGCTTACATCTTTGAACAAGATCAAGCGATATAGAAGGGCGTGCCTACGTCGAATCCACCGTCGAACTGAAATTCCACGCCTTCTCTCACAATAAAACTGCATTTCAATGTGCCTTTCGCGCGGCCTGTAGCGGGGAGTGAATCGAAATGCAGGTTTCCTCCCACTGCGGCATAGAGGCCGTAAGCGGGACGGGCGCTGCAGTTGACGAAAACCTCCGTGCTTTTTGGGGAGATGACATAGTCATGCTCGGTCAGGTTTTTTGTTATCTGGATGCTGACGATTTGGTTTGAGGGTGGAAAAGAGTCGATATCCCGCGAGCCAAAGACTTCCCAGCTGTCCGGGAAAAAGGGCGATTCGTGACTGATAATGCCAGCGGTCTTTGCTACAAAATCTTCATGTGAAGGAAACGGGCTATTACGGAATGTTCCATTGAAGGTATCTGTATAGAGCCTTGGGTAGGATATTCCCTTCAAGTGAAGCTCGCCGTCGGTAAGGTCTACATGCGCTTCGTTAAATTCCGCCGATAAATGGAAGGTTGCGTTCATTTCCTCATTTAGTACTGAAACGGTGATCTCCCCACTTACAATCCGATAGACGGAAATACCTGCTCCATAGGGTGCAAAGACAAAGCCGGTGACCTCGTCGGGGAAGCTGTAGATGTGCTTCTTGCCGTTCTCTTCAAGATCAGCCGGAAGCACCACGTTCAGCCCATAATAATTCTGGTGTGGGTCGCCGCTTTGCAATTCAACCCCACTGAAACGCCAGTGCTCTCCGGACTTGAAGATATGTTGTCTGTCGAGATTGGATACGAACGAATGGGTATGGCTGCCGGTAAACGCTGCGGTGAGGCTGCCCGTGCTCGCGGTTGGTTTAGCTTTAGTTGTCATCTCGATGTTCCTTGCGCAATGTGAAGGGGACTTCGGAATGGACATGCTAAATGCGATAGGTACGCTGAGATACTGTCATAAATGACAGGTTTAAAAAGCCACCTCTTAATAGCTGAAACTTAGGGCAGCGATGGCTGTAACAGGGCCTGGCAGCGCACTTGTAGAAACCGGTGCAGCACTTTCACCCGTTCCGACACTTGCAGGCGGTGGGGGCACATCAGGTTGAACGGGGTGGGTTCTCCCTGCCAGTCCGGCAACAGTTGCACCAGCCGTCCGGCCTTGAGGTCCCGAGCGATGTCGAGATTGGCCTTGTAGGCAATACCGTGGCCGGCGAGTGCCCAGCGCCGCACAATCTCGCCGTCATCGCTCAGGTAGTCGCCCGTCACCTCAACTTCCTGCAACGTCGTGCCCTGGCGAAAGTACCAGGTGCTGTTGGCCCGGCCCTGGCGCATGTACCGCAGCGTGTTGTGCTGCGCCAACTCCGCCGGAATGCGCGGCGTGCCGTGGCGCGCCAGGTAGTCGGGGCTGGCGCAGGGAATGCGTTGGTGGTCGGGGACCACCGGCAGCGCCACCAGGCTGGAGTCCCGTGGGACGCCGAAACGCAGGGCGATGTCGACGGTGTCGCGGAACAGGTCGGCATTGCTGTCGTTGAGCAGCAATTGCAGGCGGATGTTCGGGTGTTCCTGCTTGAACTCATCCAGCCAGCCCAGGACCACATTGCGGCCAAAATCCGAGGGCGCCGCCAACTGCAGCAGGCCGGTCAGGCCCTGGCTCTGCTGCTTGAGCGCTTGCTCGCCTTCGGCCAATGCGGCCAGCGCTTCGCGCACGCTGTCGAGGTAGCGGCGACCTTCTTCGGTCAGGCGCATGCTGCGGGTGGAGCGTGCCAGCAGGCGGGTGCCCAACCGGGTTTCCAGGCGCTTGAGGGCGATGCTGGCTGCTGCGGGGGTCAGGCCCAGCCCACGTGCGGCGGCGGACAGGCTGCCGGTGTCGGCGGTGCGTGCGAACACTTCAAGGTCGAGGATTGAGCTCATTTGTAAAAATCCTTTAAAGATCCTGTCGTTTTACCGGGATTTTTCGCTGATTGCCAAGCTGGGAAGATGAGCGCTCACTTTCTGACCCAGGACATTTCTTAATGACTTCTCCCCTCAACGGTAAAACGGTCATCGTCATCGGCGGCAGCAGCGGGATCGGCGCAGCCGTGGCCAAGGCCGCCGCTGCACGCGGTGCTCAGGTGGTGTTGGCGGGGCGACGTCTCTCGTCGGGCAGCCAAAACGGCCTGCGCAGCGAACCCGTGGACGTCACCGACGCCGCCTCCCTGCAGCGTTTGTTCGAAACCGTCGGGCGTTTTGACCATCTGGTGTACACCTCCGGCCCCTCGGTGCGGGCCAAGACCTTGATCGAAACCGATCTGGACGAGGCCCAGGCCAACTTCAACGTGAAACTCTGGGGCGCGTTGCGGGCGATCCAACAGGCGCTGCCTTTTCTTGATGAGCGCGGCAGCATCAGCCTGACCTCCGGGCAACTGGGGCGCAAATTGGCGCCGGGCCAGTTCATCAAAGTCGGTATCAACGCGGCCACTGAAGCCCTGGGCAAGCAGTTGGCCAAGGAGTTGGCACCGCGTCGCGTTAACGTGGTGAGTCCCGGTGTGATTGATACCCCTGCGTATGCGGGGTTGGCCGAGGACCAGCGCCTGGCGATGTTTGCCAAGGCGGGTGGCGCATTGCCGGTGGGGCGCGTAGGGCAGGCAGAGGAAGTGGCGGCGGGGTATGTGCTGGCCATGGAGAATGGCTACATGACCGGTGCTGTCATTGATATCGACGGCGGCGGGCTGCTGTAAACGCGGACTATATGTGGGAGGCGGCAAGTCGAATCGTCGCCCCGCCCCTCCCACATGGACCGTGTTATACCTTCAAGGTCCGCGTCATCCGCAACGCCAACACACTGCCCGCCACAATTACCGCCGCCAGCAGGTACAGCGCCACATCCGTGGAGCCGGTGGCGTCCTTCACAAAACCGACGATATACGGGCTGAGGAAGCCGGCCATCTGGCCCATGGAGTTGATCAGCGCCAGGCCACCGGCCGCTGCGCCCGCACTGAGCATGGCGGTCGGTACCGGCCAGAACATTGGCAGGCCGGTGAGGGCGCCCATGGTCGCGATGGTCAGGCCGAGGATGGCGATGGCTGGCGTGGTGGCGAAGTTCACGGCAATCACCAGGCCGATGGCGCCCATCAACATCGGCACGACAAGATGCCAGCGACGCTCCTTGCGCAAGTCCGCCGAGCGGCCCACCAGCAACATGAAGACGGCGGCCAGCAGGTATGGAATCGCGCTGAGCCAGCCGATCACCAGGTTATCGCTGAAGCCCAGGTTCTTGATGATCGACGGCAGCCAGAAGTTGATGGCGTACACACCGCTCTGGATGCAGAAGTAGATCAGGCCGAACGCCCAGATCGCCGGGTTCTTGAACACTTCGGCGAGTGAATCGGTGGTGGTTTTCGGCTTGTTGACCAGGTCGGTGGCCTGGTCGGCTTCCAGCACTGCGCGCTCGTGGGGCTTGAGCCACTTGGCGTGGGCAAAGCTGTCGCTGAGCAGGAAGTAGGCGAGGGCGCCGAGGATCACGGTTGGGATGCCTTGCAGCAGGAACATCCACTGCCAGCCCGCCAAGCCGCCTTGGCCGGCGGCGAAGTGGTTGAGGATCCAGCCGGAAAACGGGCTGCCGAGCAAACCGGACACCGGGATCGCCGACATGAACAGCGCCATGATCCGCCCACGGCGGAACGTCGGGAACCACTGCGAGAGGTACAGCACCACACCGGGGAAGAAGCCGGCTTCAGCCGCACCGGTAAACAGGCGCAAGGTGTAGAAATGCGTCGGCGTGGTGACGAACAGCAGGCAGGTGGACAGCGTGCCCCAGACGATCATCATCAACGCAATCCAGCGCCGTGGACCGAACCTGGTCAGCGCCAGGTTGCTCGGCACGCCACACAGCACGTAGCCGACAAAGAAGATCCCGGCACCCAGGCCGTAAACGGTTTCGCTGAATTTCAGCGCATCGAGCATCTGCAACTTGGCAAAGCCAACGTTGACCCGGTCGAGGTAGTTGAACAGATAGCAGATGAAAATGAAGGGGATCAAGCGCAGGGTAACGCGCTTGTAGATGGCGTTTTTATCGTCATCGGTGGCCAGTGTGACAGCGGCGCTCTGTGACATGGGAATCTCTCTTTATTATGATTTTGCGCGATGCGAGGGTAACGTCGATCGCCCAATGAGTCTCGGCCAGGTGGCGGGGTGCTGTCTTTGTGCTTGCGCACAGTGATGCATGCTTTGCGCTGTGCCGATGAACAAGCACGCTTTCAAGTACTTTCTTTCAAGGAGATGGCCGCATGTTCGAGCTGGATCATGACCTGGCGCAGGATATCGTCGATAGGACCATGGTGATCCTGCCCTACAACGTCAATGTCATGGACAGCCAAGGCCTGATCCTCGGTAGCGGCGAACCCGAGCGCATCAACACCCGCCACGAAGGAGCACAATTGGTGCTGGCCAATGGTCGCGTGGTCGAGATCGACGGCCAGACCGCCAAGCACCTCAAGGGCGTGCAGCCGGGCATCAACCTGCCGCTGATGCACGATCAGCGCCTGATTGGCGTACTGGGCATCACCGGCGAGCCCGAGCTGTTGCGCACTTATGCCGAACTGGTGCGCATGACCGCCGAAATGCTCGTCAGCCATCGTCACCAGCAAACCGAGCAGCAATGGCGACGCCAGCGTTGCGATGATCTGTTGGCGTTGCTCCTCGCCGACAGCGGCGACTCACCACGCCTGGTCGATGAAGCCCAGCAATTGGGCCTCAAGCCGCAGCTGGCGCGCACGCCGTACCTGTTCGAACTGGGGGCGGGCCAATCGGCGGAAGCATTGAACACCTGGCTGACCTCGCGCTATCCGGACAGTTGGTGCGTGAGCTCGGCGCAGTTCTCGCTGCTGTGGTGCCGACCGGCGGCACAGCAGGTGGACAATCCACGGCTGCTGGAAAAGCTCGAAGGCCTGGGCTGGAACATCCTTCGCGTGGCCGTCGGCGGGCAGGCGGATGGCCTGGCCGGATTGCGCCGTTGCTATCGTCGCGTCGGCGATTTACTGGCCTACGGTCGCGATGTGCTGCCGCAGTCGCGGCTCTTGACCCTCAACCGCTACCGCTTGCCGGTGATGCTCTGGCGTCATCGCAACGACGATGCCCTCGACGAACTGCTCAACCCATTGCGCAAGGTGCTGGCCAAGGACAGCAACGGCCAACTCCTGGCCACGCTGCGCAGTTGGTGCGAACACGACGGGCAAAGCCAGGCCTGTGCCGACGCCCTCGGCATTCACCGCAACAGCCTGCGCTACCGCATGGAGCGCATCGCCGAACTCAGCGGCGTCGACCCGCTGACCCTGGACGGCATGCTGGCACTGTACCTCGGCGTGCAGCTGTTGCCCCAGGCTTTGTCGGAATGAACAACAAACCTTACCCGTACTTGTGCATCGGACCGGCGTCATCGGCGGTGCCAACTGGCAGCATGGGCGTCATAAAAACCGGAGAAAGCCCATGAAAATCATCATCGCCCCCGACTCGTTCAAGGACAGCCTGAGTGCCGAGGGCGTCGCCCAGGCCATTGCCGCAGGGTTGGCGCAAGTCTGGCCGGATGCACAGGTGATCCAGTGCCCGATGGCGGACGGTGGTGAAGGCACGGTGGACTCGGTGCTCGCCGCCTGTAACGGCCAATTGCGCCGCCAGGCGGTGCGTGGCCCTCTGGGCGGGACGGTTGAAGCACGTTGGGGCTGGTTGGCCGACAGCCACACCGCGATCATCGAAATGGCCGAAGCCAGCGGCCTGCAATTGGTACCGCCAGGCCAGCGCGATGCGTGCACCAGCAGCACCTACGGCACCGGCGAGCTGATTCGCGCGGCCTTGGACCTGGGTGCCCAGCGCATCATTCTGGCGATTGGCGGCAGCGCTACCAACGACGGCGGTGCGGGTGCGATGCAAGCCCTGGGCGTGCAACTGTTCGACGCTGCGGAACAGGCCTTGCCTCCCGGAGGCCTGGCCTTGTCACGACTGGCGCATATCAACCTGGAAAAACTCGATCCGCGCCTGACCCAGGTACGCTTTGAAATCGCCGCCGATGTGAACAACCCGTTGTGCGGCCCCCACGGCGCCTCGGCGATATTCGGCCCGCAAAAAGGTGCCAACCCTGAGCAGGTGCAACAACTGGACGCTGCCCTTGGCCACTTTGCCGATCACTGCGCCAACGTCCTGCCCAAGGACGTGCGCGACGAACCCGGCAGCGGCGCCGCTGGCGGCCTGGGTTTTGCCGCCAAGGCGTTCCTCGGTGCGCAGTTCCGCGCGGGCGTGGACGTCGTCGCCGAACTGGTAGGACTTGACGAAGCCGTACGCGGCGCCGACCTGGTCATCACCGGCGAAGGCCGCTTCGACGCCCAGACCCTGCGCGGCAAGACCCCCTTCGGCGTGGCCCGTATCGCCCGGCAACACGGCGTTCCGGTGATCGTCATCGCCGGCACCCTGGGCGACGGCTACGAGCAGATGTACGCCCATGGCGTGGATGCGGCGTTTGCCTTGCCAAACGGCCCGATGAGCCTGGAGCAGGCCTGCAGCGAGGCCCCGCGTTTGCTGAGCGAGCGCGCGGCGGATATCGCGCGGGTGTGGCGAGTGGCGGCCAAGCGCTGACGCATCACGCCGAACATGGGACAATCCGCGCCTTTTTCGACACGGAGAGTCCCCATGCTACGCCCCGTACTCCTGGCCCTGCTGCTGAGCGGCACCGCCACCCATGCCTTCGCTCAACCGCCCGCTGAAACCGTGCCGCTGCTGCGGGAAATCAAGAACTGGGTCACCGGTTGCGACAACCTGCGCAATTGCCATGCCCTGAGCGCGCCCAGTGGCGTCGATGAAGAAGACTACAGCGCCCTGACCTTGCACATCTGGCATCAGGCCGGCCCCGAGGGGTATCTACGCTTGCGCTTCGACCATCGCGGCGAAGCGCTGGACCTGTCGACCCTGGTGTTGGACGGTCAGCCGCTGGGCCTGGAACTGACCCGGGATTTGCACATAGAACTGGACGATCAGGGCGGCGATCCCGAGGTGCAGTCTTACGGCGTGATCGAGGACGCCGCAGCGCGGCGCTGGTTGCAGCGTTTGCGCAATGGCCAGCGCCTGCAATTGCCGGGCGATGAGCAGGCGCATGTGTCGCTCAGCGGCCTGAGTGCTTCGCTGCTGTTGATGGATGCGGCGCAGGGGCGGGTGGATAACGTGACGGCCCTGGCACGCCCCGGAAAAGCTCCGGCCAGTGAGGTGCCGCCACGCTTGCCGACGCCGGTGTTGCGCAAGTTCCCTGCGCCGCCGACGTTGACCGTGCAGGAACAGGCGGGCCTGGTGGCGGCTGCATTGCAGGCCGTGACGCCGGAGGAGGGTGAGCCCGAGGCAACGGCCGGGGCGCTGACGGCGCAACAGGCGATGACGGTGGCGCGCTACGACTGCGCGGCCTACAACTGTGAGTTCGACGTGGTCAGCCGCCAGCGTCAGGCGCCCTATGCGCAAACGCCGCTGGAGCTTGAGCCCTTGCCGTTGGACGGCGCCGCGCTGCAAGGCTCGGTGGGCTATGACGAAGCCTCTGGCACCCTGAGTTATTTCTACAAGCAGCGCGGGATCGGTGACTGTGGCGGCGGTGGCGTCTGGGTGTTCGACGGCAAGGCGTTCCAGCTCAGTGAGTTTCATGTGATGCCGCGCTGCACCGGTGTGGGTTACGGCGATTGGCCGTCGCTGTGGACGACCGCACCGGCGCCCTAGCCAGGGGGCGGGCATGGCCTCTACACTGGCCGGCCACTTGTTTTTCAAAGGATGAAACACAATGCACACACCTGAACCCCACATCGTGATCCAGCGCTTTACCGAGGCCCACCTTGAAGGTGTCGCGGCGCTCTATAACGAACCGGCCGTGTGCCGGCAGGTGCTGCAGATGCCGTTCCAATCGGTCGAGGCGTGGCGCAAGCGCCTGGTGATGGACAACGAACGGCGCCTGCAACTGGTGGCGGTGCACGGCGGTGAGGTGATCGGCCAACTGGGCCTGGAACAGTACCTGCGCGTGCGCCAGGCGCATGTGGGTTCGTTCGGCATGGGCGTGGCCACGGCCTGGCAGGGCAAGGGCGTAGGCTCGCGGTTGTTGACGGCCGCGCTGGACGTGGCCGACAACTGGATGAACCTGCACCGGGTGGAACTCACGGTGTACGCCGACAACGACGCCGCGCACCACCTGTACCGCAAGTTCGGCTTCGAGGTCGAAGGGCGCTTGCGTGACTACGCCCTGCGCGATGGGGTGTTCGTCGACACCCTGAGCATGGCGCGCCTGCGCAAGTCGGCTTAACCCTCCAGCGCAAACGCCACCGCAGCCTGCGCATGCAGCTCGGTGGTGTCCAGCAGCGGCAGGTCGCTGTGTTCGGGCTTGACCAACAGGCTGATTTCCGTGCAACCGAGGATGACCGCCTGGGCACCCCGTGCAGCCAGGGAGTCGATGACCCGCAGGTAGACCTGGCGGGACGCATCGCTGATCACGCCGACGCACAACTCCTCATAGATGATCCGGTGCACGGCGCGGCGCTCCTCCGCGTCCGGCACCAGCACGGTGAGCCCCTGGGCGGCCAGGCGTGACGTGAGAAAATCCTGCTCCATGGTGAACGCGGTGCCGAGCAAGCCGACCGTCAGGGTACCGGCTGCCACCGCCGCCGCAGCGGCCGCATCGGCGATATGCAGGAAGGGAATCGACACCGCCGCCTCGATACGCGGCGCCACCAAATGCATGGTGTTGGTACACAGCACCACACACTCGGCGCCGCCCGCCTGCAAACGGCGCGCGGCGTCTTCCAGGATCAGTGCGGTGTCGTCCCAACGCCCGGCGTGCTGAGCCTGTTCCACCGGGCCGAAGTCCACGCTGTACATCAACACCTGTGCCGAGCGCAGCGGGCCGAGCTGATCACGCACGCGCTGGTTAATGATGCGGTAGTACTCGGCGCTGGACTCCCAGCTCATGCCGCCGATAAGGCCGATGGTGCGCATGCGATGCTCCTGACAGGGAAAGTCGCTTCACCTTACC
Organism: Pseudomonas sp. BIGb0381; assembly: GCF_024809815.1. Classification (NCBI taxonomy): domain Bacteria; kingdom Pseudomonadati; phylum Pseudomonadota; class Gammaproteobacteria; order Pseudomonadales; family Pseudomonadaceae; genus Pseudomonas; species Pseudomonas sp. BIGb0381. The sequence goes on along the minus strand of NZ_JANUEN010000002.1, from coordinate 385,210 downwards.
CATCGGCCGCTGAATAGTCATACGCAGTTGCCGGCCAAATGACCGGAGCAGTTTCACATGTCGAGGTTCACCCAGCCCGGCCGGGGTTGCTCCGCTGCAATTGCCTGGATGGGTTTACCTGTGGCTTGTTCAACGCGCCGCGCCACCTCCGGGTCGTCAGCGAACGGCAACATGCGGGCTTCGTCCAGGCTCGTCTCCGATTGCCCACGCAGGCAATACTCCACCGCACCGTACAGGCACACCACAATCAGGAAACTCCACATATCAGGCGATCCGCGCATCGAGTTGGGCCACGTTCAAGTCTGCGACCCGCACGGTGCGCCAAGTGTTGTAGGCCATCAGCAACATGCCCGAGAGGAAAAATACTCCGCCCGCAAATCGCACCACAAACCCCGGATGGCTGGCCTGCAAGGCTTCGACAAACGAGTAGGTGAGGGTGCCGTCGTCGTTTACCGCGCGCCACATCAGGCCCTGGGTAATGCCGTTGACCCACATTGAGGCGATGTACAGCACGGTGCCGATGGTCGCCAGCCAGAAGTGCAGGTTGATCAGCGCCACGCTGTGCATTTGCTCGCGGCCGAAGACCTTGGGGATCATGTGGTACAGCGAGCCAAAGGTGATCATCGCCACCCAGCCCAGGGCGCCGGCGTGTACGTGGCCGATGGTCCAGTCGGTGTAGTGGGAGAGGGCGTTGACGGTCTTGATCGCCATCATCGGGCCTTCGAAGGTCGACATGCCATAGAACGCCAGGGACAGCACCAGGAAGCGCAGGATCGGGTCGGTGCGCAATTTATGCCAGGCGCCGGACAAGGTCATCATGCCGTTGATCATCCCGCCCCAGCTCGGGGCCAGCAGGATCAGCGACATCGCCATGCCCAGCGACTGCGCCCAGTCGGGCAGGGCGGTGTAGTGCAAGTGGTGCGGGCCGGCCCAGATGTACAACGTGATCAATGCCCAGAAGTGCACGATGGACAGGCGATAGGAGTACACCGGCCGCCCGACCTGTTTGGGCACGAAGTAATACATCATCCCCAGGAAGCCGGTGGTCAGGAAAAAGCCGACGGCGTTATGCCCGTACCACCACTGCACCATGGCATCGGTCGCGCCGGAATACACCGGGTAGGACTTGAACCAATCCACCGGGATGGCCAGGTGATTGACCACGTGCAACATGGCGATCACCACGATGAAGGCGCCGAAGAACCAATTGCCCACGTAGATATGTTGGGTCTTGCGCCGCACTACCGTGGTGAAAAACACAATGGCGTAGGCCACCCATACCACGGTCATCCACACCGCGCCGGAGAACTCGATCTCGGCGTATTCCTTGGTGGTGGTGTAGCCCAGGGGCAGGCTGACCAGCATGATTACGATCACCGACTGCCAGCCCCAGAAGGTAAACGCGGCGAGGCGGTCGGAATACAGCCGTACCTGGCAGGTACGCTGAACCGCGTAATAGCTGGCGGCAAATTGCGCGCTGCCGGCGAAGCCGAAGATCACCAGGCTGGTGTGCAACGGCCGCAGTCGGCCAAACGTGGTCCAGGGCAGGTCCAGGTTCATCTCGGGCCAGACCAGTTGCGAGGCGATCCACACGCCCATGGCCATGCCCACCACGCCCCACACAAGGGTGGCGATCACGAATTGGCGGACGACTTTATAGTTATAGGCCTGCTCGATTGTTGCGGTGCTCATGCTCAGTCCTCCCACGGTTCCAAGTGGCGGGCACTGTAGGAAACGCGGGAAAAACAAAACAGGCTCAGAAAAAGCTCATTACAGCGGATCAGTCGACAAGCACGCCCACTGGCCTGTCAGCGTTAATCGTACGGTGAGTGGCCGCATCTGCCATGATCGGGCATCGCAACCTGGCACACCCAAGGAAATCCGCAATGGACGATGTACAGCAACTGGGCGAGATGCTTCGTCATTACGCCGATAGCGAAGCGCACAAGAAGCAGCAGTTCGATGTGCAGTCGGCCCGCTGGGCACAAAAGCTCGGCGAGTTGTTCGGGCAGATCGAGCAATGGCTTGAGCCGGTCAAAACCGTCGGCTTGCTGGAGGTGCACCGTGAAGCCTATGTCGCCAGCGGGCCGAGCATGCCGGTGGAGACGTCGACCTTCAAGACCGAAAAACTGCTGGTGCACATTACCGGTAAAACCGTGGAGTTCGTGCCCGAGGTCATGGGCGTCGGCGGCTTGATCTCGGTGTCGGTGATGGGCTTGACCGCCGCCCGTCACGGCAGCGTATCGCTGGTACTGCCGGCCGAAAAAAATGACTGGTTGTGGAAAAAAACCAACGGTTTGAAAGACCCTGACACCTTTGGCTTCGACGCCAACTTCCTGGCCACGCAGTTGCAGAGCTTGATCCCGCGCGAACGTGGCTGAGGGCGACCGCTTCGTACAGCGTTGATGCGGGCTGCGGGTGTGTCAAACATTGGGTACAAATAAGCATTTTTTGCCCAGGATTGGCTATACCTACAGCTCAATGCCTCAATGATGATCGCCAAGGAGTTCAATAATGAAACTAAGGCTAATGATCAGTACGCTGTGCGTCGCGTCAATTGCTATGGCTGGCTGCGCCAGCAAGGTCACCCAACCGGACGAGTACTCGGGTTTTCTTTCCGACTACAGCCAACTCAAGGAAGCCAAGTCGCCGTCGGGGGCCGAGGTGATGCGCTGGGTCGACCCCAAACTGGACCTGAGCCGCTACACCGCGGTGTACATCGAACCGACGCAGTTCTACCCCAAGCCCCAGGCCACCGCGAAAATCCCAGACAGCACCCTCAATGGCATCAACACTTACTTCAACCAGGCACTCAAGCGTGAGCTGGGCAAGTCACTGCCCCTGGCCAACGGCCCTGGCCCCGGTGTGATGGTGGTGCGCGCGGCGATCACTGCCGTCAGCAGCAAGACCGAAGGCCTCAAACCCTATGAATTCGTGCCTGTGGCCCTGGTGGCGGCGGCGGTGAGTACCGGCACCGGCATCCGCGACCAGGAAACTACCCTCGGCACCGAGGCGCAGTTCCTCGATGGTGCCAGTGGCAAGGTGCTCGCCCAAGTGGTGCGCAAGGGCACGGGCAAGCCGCTGTCCAACGACTCGCAGGTGATGAAGGCCGATGACGTGAAAGGCGTGATCGATGGCTGGGCGTCGGACCTGCATCAGTCGTATGTGAAGCTGAAAAAACACTAAAACCCATTGCGTGCCTGGCGGTTGTAATAGCTGAGCAGGGCGTCGTAGCGACGGGTGACGACGTAGTAGTCGTCACTCAGTTGCTGTGGCGCAGCATGCGCCAGCCAATCCTTGTGCAGCGTTTGCAGTGCCTCAAGGTACGCGTCGACATTGGGCTTCACGCTGTACCAGAGGTAAGCGGCGTCACCATTACGGTCTTTACGCGGAAGGCTGTTCAGGAACGCCTCACTGCCATCGCCGGCCTGCTGCACGCTGTTGGTCAGTGCCGCCAGGGCCTGCGGCGTCAGGCTGGCGTTGCGTACACCCTGGTCGATCTGGTTGACCGCCTGACGCGCCACGATCATGTAATTGAGCACATGCCAATGCAGGTCCTGACCGAAACGCGCCTCCAGCAAGGCCAGCTGTGCCGGGCGCAGGCGCTGTTCTTCACGGTCCAGGGAACGGCGCAGCTCGGCGGATATCGAGGTGTAGTCGGTGCCCTTGCTGATCAGCTCTTTCCTGAGCAATGCCTCCATGTTTTCGTTGAAAAGCCGTTTATAGGCCGCCGACTGGGTGGTCGGATTCGATGGTGCGTTATCCGTGGCGATGGGCGTAAAGATATCCAGGCTCGCCACGAAACGGTCGGTCACCCCGACCAAGCGGCTGCCGGGCTGTTGATGTTCAAGTTTTAGGCTGATCCTGGGGCCGCAGATGTCCTTTTGGATCAGCCGCGCCCGGGGCTCGGTGGTGTCGCCGAACTCGTCGCGATTATTGGGGTAGGCGACGGCCGGCAGGTCTGGCTGTCGCTCGTTGCGTTCAGGGGTGATGAGCCGGTAGTACGTAAGCCGAGTGTCTCGGTCGACTCGGTTGACGCAATCAATGATCGGCGCCAGGGCGCTGGCGGTTGCGGTTTGGGGGCCGTCGCGCTGGTTCCACCACAACTCGACCAGGTGCACTTGCTTGCCCGCAGATGCAAGGCCGAAGAGCCCCATGACCAGTGCAATACCCAAGGCAATAAACCAATTGGAATTCATCGTCCGGCCTCCTGGCCATACCACTGTGCCTGGGTCGCGGGGGCCTGGCAGTGTTCTGCGCTACGCGGCATGCGGCTGCACAGGCGTTCGGTCCACTGTTGCAGGCCCTGGTTGCGGGTGACCCGGTACTGGTTGTCATACAGCTTCAACCCGGCGAAAACGCTGATAACAACAACCACGCAAAATACCCTGGTCACCTTTGCCCATCGCGGCTGTTCGGCGGTCCAGGGTGTATGCCTGTTCGTAAAAGGGCGTTTGACCAGGCCGATGATAGCCAGCACGGCCACCAGCGTGAGGCCGGCGAGTGGGTTGAACAGGTAGCTCAGAAGCGCCACCAACACCATGCCGGGCAGCAGGTCGCGCAGCGGCAACAGCGGCAAATGTGTTGGGCTTAAGCCCCGTGGCAGGCGTTGGCTGAGGTGTTCGTCCTGCACGCGGTATTGGTGCGCCAGCGGGCGCCAGATATGCCAGGCCAGTCCGGCACCAACCACCGCCACCAGTGACCACAGCAGTCCTTTGCCCACCGTGGGCAGCAGGTTACCGGCCAAGGTCTCGGCATTCACCAGGGTCCCCGCCACGCAACTGAGCACCAGCGCAACGATCCAGGGCCAGGTGTCCAGGGCCGAGTCCCAGCCTTGCCAGAAATAAACGCTGCCACCGGGCATGGCTTCGACCAACGCGACATGGTCAGCGTAGAGGGTTGCGCTGAGGCGTTGGCACGCTTCCCAGTCGCTGTCGTTGAAGCGCTGGGCAAAGGCGCGGCGCTGGCCCAGGCTCATGGGCGCCAACAGCAGCCGCGCGGCGCGTTGCTGCGGGCTGTTGGGCGGTTCGGCGGCCAGCGCGTATTGGTGGGCGAGGAAAATCGGGCCTTGCTGGCGTTGCAACAGCCGCGTCCAATCCCCCGCCGGGCAGTCATGACCGGCGCCGCCATGCCAGTGCTGGCCGGCGCACACCGCGTCGAACACTGCGCTCGACCAGTAGTGACTCTGTGCAAGCAGGCGGGCCAGCCATTGGTTGAACCACTCGGCATGCGGGTGATTGTTCACCCAGGGATGTTCGGAACGTGCGGCATAGGCAGCCAGGAAAGCGGCCTCGTCCTTTTGCTCAAGGGCCTGGCGCAAGGGTTGCTGCAACGCGCTGCGGTGCTTGCGCTCGAGTCTTTCGATCAGCTCGCCGGGCAGTTCCAGGCGCTGCCAGGCCGTCAGCCAGTTGAAGGTTTCAAAGGCCCAGCGGGTTTCTTCGGGGTTGAGATGCCCCTCGATGTCGCGCAGCAACAACTGGATTTCAAAGTGCAGCGCATTGCCATGGGCCATGGCTGCCTGGTAATGGTCGGCAAGGCTGTCGCCCTGGATGTCGATGACCACTTCGTCAGCTTCCTGCTGCCCCTGGCTCCACGCCAGCGCGGCCTCATAGGCTTCGCGCAGGCGCTGGAAACCCTCGGGGTCATCATCCGGTCGGGTTTTCTTCAGCAGGGCGGCGTATTGGCGCTTGATCGTGCGGCTATCGGCATCGGGCGCCAGGCCAAGGACATTCCAGCAAGTCATGTGCAGTGCAACTCCGTAGACAATCGCACGCACATTACCCGTTTTACAAGTTGATAAACCAGCGGTAGTACGGGTTGGCGCTTACAGCAGGAATGGCCCGGCCTGACGCGGTCGCGACCGGGCACGTGGTGTTACTTAAGCGGCGTCAACGGCGGCAGCTTCCACTGGCCGTTACCCACCTCAGGCTTGGGCAGGTAAATCCGCAGGATTGCGTAGAACGGACCGGGTGGGGCCGGCAACCAGTTGCTCTGCTCGGCCTTCGGCGGCTCGTGGTGCTGAAGGGCCAAGGTCAGGCCGCCATCGGCGTCCCGCTTGAGGCCGGACAGCATGTGCGAATTGATCAGGTAGCGCTTCTTGTGGTTGGGCACCAGCAGCTTGGTCTTGGCGTCGTACATGGTCAGCGACCAGAAGGCATCGGCTGGTGGCAACTGGTCCTTGGCGAAGTGCACGGTGTAGCTGTGGCGTGCGCCGTTGGCGGGCTTGCCCTCGCTGTCGAGGATATAGCTCAGGTACGCGACCTCATCGCCGGAGTTACCGAAAAGCCCCATGTCCGCACCGGCGTAGCGGTACAGGTAGTTGTTGTTCAGGTGGTCGCGGCTGCCGTACAAATCGCCACTGGCGACCTGATGCGTGTCGACCTTGTCCTTTTTGAACGCGGCAAACTCGGCGCGTGCATCGGAGATACCGTCTTCCAGGGCCTTGCGCTGTTCAGCGGTCAACTCCTTGACCTTAAAGGGTGCGCCCGGGGCGATACCAATCTTGGCGAAGCGCGCCAGCAGGTCTTTCTCGCTGTCCTGGGGTGCGGCGAAGGCCAGCATGAAGTTCAGGTAGCGAAACAGTTGCGGGCCTTCGGTCATGGTCGCCATGGGCTTGGGCCATGGGACCTTCGGCGCCTTGGCCGGCGCAGCTTGCTTCACGTAATTGCTCAAAGACTGGACTTTGTAGCCGTTCTGGATCTGCTTGACCTTGTTCAGGTCCTTCTCGTCGAACAACTGCGTACGGTAGAGGGCGTAGGCGATGTTGCTTTCGCTGTAGACCACGCGGTCCACGTTCACCGGCTGCTGACCTTTCCAGTCCGGGCCGGCGATCATGTAGTGGCCGCCGTTGTTGCCGGTGCTGCGGGTGCCCAGATAGGCGATGTTCTGCGTGTAGAGGTCGATCAATTGCACCGAGTAATAACGGTCGTCTTCGATCTTGGGCAGCGTCAGCACCAGCGGCTCGCTGCGCAGGTCCATCCACACGAACGAGTAGGGCGTGTCCGAGTTCGGCGTCACGAACGCGGTGTCCTTGGGGGTGATCACTTGGGCGGTATTGCCGATATGGTTGAACGGCGCCTTGAAGTTGGTACCGCCCTTATCAACGGCCTGGGTGTAAAGCGTCTTGTACATCTCCACCACCGGGTAGCCATACAGGTAGGCTTCCTTGGCGATGGCCCGGGCTTCGCTGGGGGTGGCGGTAAATTCGGCCCAGGCGCCGGTACTCATGAGTATCGAGAGGCTCGCCAACAGCAGGCGCGTCGGTTTTCCAATCATGTTGTTGCGTCCTTCCAAAGTTCGTTTGACTGCCGGGGAATAAAGGCGATGAGTTTCCTGTTTTATTTCCCTGACGTCACGTTAATCCCTGCGAATAAAGTGAACTCATCAATGCCGATCTGTACGGCGGCTTGAACATGTGGATGAAGACGCACAAATAGCCGCCCTTGCCGGGCGGCACTGTGTAAAAGAGGGGTCAGGCGGCAGGCAGCATCGATTTGACTTTGTCGCGCAATTGATCGATGGAGAACGGCTTGGCGATCACCTGCATCCCGGCGGGCACATCGATGTTCTCGGCATAGCCGCTGGCAAACAGGATAGGCAGGGTGGGGCGCAATTCACGCACCTTGGCCGCCAGTTGCTTGCCGTCCATGTCTGGCAGGCCGACGTCGGTCATCATCAGGTCGATGATCTGCGCGGTGTCTTCAACAATCTTCAAGGCTTCTTGCGCATCGGCAGCTTCAAGCACCAGGAACTCCAACTCTTCGAGCACATCAACGATCAGCATACGCACGATGGCATCGTCTTCGACGACAAGGAGGGTGGAGGAGACTGCGGACATAATGAGGGTTCCCGAAAAAATGGAGGTGCAGGTCTTTAGCGGTTGAAAGACCATTCTCTAATGAGTCGCGTCAATCTCGGCAAGTTCCGTTGGCGGGGGCATTGTGACGGGAATGCAAGAAAAAGTCGCGTTACTCACCAGAGGCCGCGGGCCATCAGTGGCTCCGTCCTGTGCGCCGTTCAACACATTGCCGGGCAAGCGGCTTCGTTCAGAAGCTCCTGGCCCTGCCGGGGGCCAGGATCAATGCCATGCCTTAAGACGGCAGGGGTCTGGATACCATCATTGAAACCGCAAAACTGTCCACCTTGTCTGTGACGATGTCATCGGGATGGAACGCGCTCACGTGGAACCCCTTTTTGCCCCCCGGCGAAATCTTAGGCCTTAAGGTCGCGCTGACACCGCCGCTATTGAGGATTTTCTCGATGCCTTCACGCATAGACTCTACGTTATCAAACCTGACCAGTCCGCCATTGGGCTCGAAGAAAAACCACTCTTTTTGGCCATCCTTGACTCTGATGCCTGCCAGCATGGCGTGATCTTCCGTGCTGATTCTCAGGTATTTTGACGTCGTGGACCTGCTCAGATCGTCGATGATGGACTGATGATTGATCAGTGAAGGGGCGGCGTTTACGTGGAAGGTGTCCTTTGTGTTTACGGCGTACTGCAGTGTTTTTAAATCGTGATTGAATAGGGTGTGCAGCGGAGAGGGCGATTCAGTGGTGGAGGCCTTGCGAAGATTGTCGAGGAATATTTTTTCGTCTCCTCGATGCAAGGCGAGCGCCATGGCATTCGATAACCCGGCGCAATCGCCGTTGGAGGTCAAATCAACACGGCCGAGGTAGTCCGACTGGGCAAAGCTATTGATGGAAACGCTGGGAGAATTCCCGACATCGCGGGTAAGCAGCGCAGTGAAATACTTGCCCTCTTCAATTCTTTTGGCCTTCAACTCCCTGGCCAGAATCCCCATTTCTTCAGGTGTCCTGCCAGGTTTGGCCGCTAATACCATCAACGCCTCGAAACTGCGCTGTCCAGAGTAATCCGACAAGTCATCCAATGCACCGTTTCGATAACCCTGGTTGAATTTCGGAAGTGTGTTGGAGGTCCTCGCGGCAGAGATATTCTCTCCGGCACTCGCCAGGTACGTATCTGGGACTCTACCGAACAGACTGCCGCGCAGGGGGGAGAAGTTCTCGATTGGCGGGCCATAGGGCAGGTTTCGAAAAGGGTCGAAGCTATACCAACGATCGTTTTTCAGAACGGCGACGCCGTCGACGCTATTCTCTCCGACTTTATAAGTCCCTATCAGCGTCGGACCATATTCCTTGTTGGCTGCCTTCAACAGGTCATAGCTTCCCGATGCGCCACGTACCTTGTTAATCAGCACCTGCCCGGAGTCACTGAGGAATCTTGCTCCACGTGTGACCAGGCTGGCGGTTCCCGTCGCCATGCCCCTGACCCCGCTGAGCGGGTTGAGCGCGCCGATAAGACCACTGCCGAGGATGCGTGCCGTCTGGAGCGCCTTTATGGTAGGGGACGCTGCGGATACAAGCACCTTGGCGGCCTTTGCGGAAACACCGTAACCCATCGTGGCCAGCGCTAGAGTATCCAGGCCAAGGTCCAGAAGGCCTGCCTCATAATCACCGTCGCGAAAATTGACATAGGCCGACCTGAACGGAATCAAGTTGAGAAAGAACTGCCTGACTCGCTCATCGCCTGCTTTCTGCTCATCAAGTGTCGTGGTTCCATTGGCTTGCAGCCATTGGTCCTTGCCGTTGATATCAAGGTGTTCAAGAAACGCGTCCGCAAGGTACTGGGTTCGGGCGGAGGTAAAACTCGACGGGGCCGGTAAAGGGGTATTCGGTTGGTGTGCTTCACGCCCTTGGCGATCAAGGCGTTCCGGGGTGAATTTTTCGACTTTGGTCAGAATATTCGCGTCGCGCCAATCACCCCGGGTGATGGCCGCCTCACTCGTGCGCTTGACGATTCGTTTGTTTCTTATATCGATTTCATAAACACAGACCTGGGGTTTTCCGTCGACCTCTCTTTCAGTTCTTACCAGCAACTCATTGAGTCTTGACTGGAAAGTGGGGGGATTTATGAGCCCCCTGCCAATTTTGTACTGGTTAGATTGATAGAAATCGATTTTACCGAATTCCAGGTTTTGCCGGTCTTCCAGCGGGAGTTCGGAAATCAGGTGTTTCACCTGGGTCTGAATGCCTTCTTTCAGCGATTGGGTCGCCGTCTCGTATTGGCCTTGAAATATGCCGTTGACGTTGAGCCTGGGCTGCTCGTTGATCGCATTGATGGGGACCCGGGCATCGTCTGTTTTCCAGTTGACGTTGATGCCCATCATGGCCATGTCCAGCATTGAGTGTTTCCCATCCAATTGCTTGGCTTTGTCTTGGGAGACGGTCGAGAGGCACTTCAATTCAAACGGAATACCTTCCCCAAAATGCTCCTTGAGCTTTGCCAGGGCGATGGCTTTTCTGCTTGGAATCTCGGCAGACAGTAATTGGGAGGCCTTGATTCTGGTAGTCAACTGCTGATTGAACGCGGTCCTGATGCTCTCCACTTCCTGGGGGGTGTAGGCAGCATCATCCTTCTTTACGACAAGGCCATTGATCATGCCCCAGTCCAGCAACAAGGCTGTGATGACGTGGACCGGCGGATCATTCAAGACTTGGGCGGCACTCATCACCTGGCCGTAGTCCAACTGTGATGTGGTACCCGGTGCACTCGCTTCGACCTTGGCCACCGCCAGGCAGAAATTTACCCAGGCCTGGCTGCCGTTGACCAGCGTGTCGGGAATGTCCTTGACCAGGAACTGAGGCGCTATGCGTGACAGCAACAGGTGGGTGGCCAGCTTGGCTGTGGCTTGCGTGGCCCGGCCTTTATCCACCAGATGGCGACTGAGCCCCTCAACGATGGCTGACGGTGGCATGCCCCAGTATTTTTCCTGCCCCAAGTCGAAGCCGGCGATTGAATTCCTGGCGGGCGACTCGACGGATTCACGATCGAGGCCAATGTTAATGGCGGCCAACACGTAGTCGCTGATGCTGGTTGGCGTGGCAATCCCTTCAAGCCCGCTCTGTAATGCTTGCCCCATCGCCTGGGCCTTGGTGGACTTGAGCAGGGTTTCCAGGGCCTTGGCAGGGTCTTGCAGTTCGGCATCCGACAGCGAGCTGGCTTTTATCAGGGCGCCCAGCGCGCCTTTTGTCAGCTCTGACCGGACCGGGCCTGGCACTGAGTGGCGGCTATGTCGCATCACCCCGGCTTCGGCAATGACACGCACCTTGTGTCGTTGTTGCGAGGTCAAGGGCAGGGGCCAGGATAGCGCCCCCCCGAGATTGCCCAAGGGTCGTTCCAATGCATGAGCGTGCGCGGCGTCCGCCAAGTGAACCAGATCAAGCCGGGTTTCAGGCATAGGCAAATTATGGTGCTTGAGAAAGGTTTCCAGACTGACAGAGGCCTGGCCTCCCGACGCGCTGTCCTGGTGGTAGGCGGAGCGTGGGTCAATGGCGGTTTGAGTACTGCTCAAATGAGCCAGCAGGGTTTGGGGCGTCGCATCCTGCGCAAGGGTGTTCATGGCAGTGGTGAGGTGCTGCGCCACATTTTTCCAGTTCTGCGCGTTTCCCTGCGCGCGGGCCTCTGATGTATGTGACAGGGATTGATCCGAGACTATTGCACGCGTGGCGCCGCTGGGGTTGCCAGTGGAAGGCGTGCCCTCCGGCTGATCGGGTGATATTGGCGTGGAGTATTTGAAACCCTGTGGATGTAGCAAACTCAAAGAGGAAGTCATCTTTATTACCTTTAGTTATTTAAGGGTAATACCTTCTGAAAGGGCCTCCCTGGACCTAAGGCACACAGCAAGTGAGTGTCGAGCGTAAGTCCGGACGTTCCCCGCAGGCCGGGAAGCAAGTGTCAGAAATCATATATGTAGGCATGCAGGCAGGGAGCGGGGGGAGGGAGTCTGATCAGGCAGACCGTCGCGCTTAATCTTCTATGTGCATCACAAAACGTAGCCCTCTACCGCCACTTTGGGGCAAACTCCCGGGTTTTCCATACTTGGCCAAGGCATGCCCATGACTCCCGCGTCGTCTGTCGATGAAAAGAGCTTTCGTACACTGCTCAGCCGAAACGTAGCGTTGCCCCTGGGTGTGGGCGTGCTCAGCGCGGTATTTTTCGTCTGCCTGATCACCTATTTGCTGTCAGTCATCCAATGGGTCGAGCACACCGACCGGGTGATCAATAACCTCAACGAATCATCTAAAATGACGGTGGACCTGGAAACCGGCATGCGCGGTTTCCTCATCACCGGTGACGAGCACTTTCTCGACCCGTACGAAGTGGCTAAGCCGCGGATCATTGCCGACCTGCGCAACCTGCAAGAGCTGGTGGCGGATAACCCACAGCAGGTGGACCGTCTCAAGCGCCTGGAAGCGTTGCAACTGGAGTGGAACAAATACGCCCAGTCAATGATTGATATGCAGCGCCAGAGTGGGGACTACCGCGGCGCGGTGAAGGCCGGCCGTGGCAAGCGCCTGACCGATGAGATCCGCAAGGAATACGAAGATGCGGTGGCGATGGAGCAGCAGTTCCGCATCACGCGCAATCAAGAAGTCACCCGCACCACCGTTATCAGTGTCACTTTGTATTTGGCGTTCGTGTTGGGGTTGAGTGGCTTCCTGGCCTATATAGGCCGTAAGAATTTACTCGCTCTTTCAGGTAGTTATAGCGCAAACCTCGCGTCACAACAGAAGATCGCACTGCGCCTGGAACAACAAGCCTGGCTACGCAATGGTCAGACCGAATTGGCCGAGCAAGTCCTTGGCCAACTGACCCTCAACATGCTGGGCCGCAATATCCTGCAGTTCTTCGCCCAGTACATGGGCTCGGCGGTGGCGGCGCTGTATGTGCGTGAAGAGCACGGCGGCCTCAGGCGCGTGGCGACGTATGGCTTCTCCCGGGAACAGGAACAGCTTGAACAGGCTATCTACAGCGACGAGGGGATCGTGGGCCAGGCCGCCCAGTTGGACCGGCTGATTCGCCTTGATGATGTGCCGGTCGACTACTTCAAGGTCAGCTCCGGCCTCGGCGAAGGCTCGACCCGTAGCGTGCTGGTGGTGCCCACCAGCGATGACGACCGTGTCAATGGTGTGATTGAGCTGGGCTTCCTGCGACCGCTGGAAGAGCGTGATGTAGAACTGCTGGAGCTGATCGCCGGTAATATCGGCACGTCAATCGAAGCGGCGCGCTACCGCCAACGCTTGCAGGAAGTGCTGGCCGAGACCCAGCAACTCAACGAAGAGCTGCAAGTGCAGCAGGAAGAACTGAAGACCGCCAACGAAGAGCTTGAAGAGCAGTCGCGCATCCTCAAGGAATCCCAGGCCCACCTGGAAACCCAGCAAGCCGAGCTGGAGCAGACCAACGAGCAACTGGCCGAACAGACCCAGACCCTGGCCGAGCAGCGCGATGCCATGGACCGCAAGAACGTCCAGCTCAACCAGGCCCAGCTCGAGCTGGAAGACCGCGCCGATGAGTTGCAGCGTTCCAGCAAGTACAAGTCCGAATTCCTCGCCAACATGTCCCACGAACTGCGTACACCGCTGAACAGTTCGTTGATCCTGGCCAAGTTGCTGGCGGAAAACCCCCAGGAAAACCTCAGCGCCGAACAGGTCAAGTTTGCCGAGTCGATCTATTCGGCCGGCAACGACCTGCTCAACCTGATCAACGACATCCTCGATATTTCCAAGGTAGAAGCCGGCAAGTTGGAAGTGCGCCCGGAAAACTCCAGTGTGGCGCGCCTGGTCGATGGCTTGCGCGGGATGTTCGAACCGTTGGCCGCTGACCGTAAGCTGGGCTTCCAGGTGGAGGTACAGAACGGTGCGCCGGTGATGCTGTTTACCGACCGCCAGCGCCTGGAGCAGATCCTCAAGAACCTGCTGTCCAACGCGGTGAAGTTCACTGAGCAGGGCGAAGTGAGCCTGTCGGTGTCCCGTGCGCCGGGCGAGGGCATTGCCTTTACCGTGCGTGATTCGGGTATCGGTATTGCGCCGGACCAGCAGGAAAGCATCTTCGAAGCTTTCCGCCAGGCCGATGGCACCACCAACCGCCGCTACGGCGGCACCGGCCTGGGCCTGTCGATTTCCCGCGACCTCGCCGCGTTGCTCGGCGGCTATATCAGCGTGACCAGCGAGCCCGGCAAAGGCAGCACCTTTACCCTGGTGCTGCCGGAGCAGTATGTCGAACGCGAGGAAGACGCCGCGCCGATCGAGCAACCGCGTCAGGTCGTTGCCGCCCCCGCGCCCAAGCCCATCGCGATCTCACCGCTGCCGGTTGCCGACGCCAAGCAGATCCCGCGGTTTGCCGACGACCGCGACAAAGCGCCGTTCACCAGTCGTTGCATCCTGGTGGTGGAGGATGAACCGAACTTCGCGCGCATCCTGTTCGACCTGGCCCATGAGTTGGGTTACCAGTGCCTCGTGGCCCATGGCGCGGACGAAGGCTACAGCCTGGCCGAGGAATACATCCCCGACGCGATCCTGCTGGACATGCGCCTGCCGGACCATTCCGGCCTCACCGTGCTGCAACGCCTCAAGGAGCACGCCAACACCCGCCACATCCCGGTGCATGTGATTTCCGTGGAAGACCGCGTCGAAGCCGCCATGCACATGGGCGCTATCGGCTATGCGGTAAAACCCACCACCCGCGAAGAGCTCAAGGACGTGTTTGCGCGTCTGGAAGCCAAGCTGACCCAGAAGGTCAAGCGCGTGCTGCTGGTGGAGGACGATGACCTCCAACGCGACAGCATTGCCCGCCTGATCGGCGACGATGACATCGAGATCACCGCCGTGGGCTTCGCCCAGGAAGCGCTGGACCTGCTACGCAACAACGTCTACGACTGCATGATCATCGACCTCAAGCTGCCGGACATGCTGGGCAACGAGTTGCTCAAGCGCATGGCCACCGAAGATATCTGCTCGTTCCCGCCGGTGATCGTCTACACCGGCCGCAATCTCACCCGTGATGAAGAGGCCGAATTGCGCAAGTATTCGCGCTCGATCATCATCAAGGGCGCCCGCTCACCGGAGCGCCTGCTCGACGAAGTCACACTCTTTCTGCACAAAGTCGAATCCCAGCTGTCCCATGACCGCCAGAAGATGCTCAAGACCGCCCGCAGCCGCGACAAGGTTTTCGAAGGACGCAAGATCCTGTTGGTGGACGACGATGTGCGTAACATCTTCGCCCTGACCAGCGCCCTGGAGCACAAAGGCGCCGTGGTGGTGATCGGCCGTAATGGCCGCGAAGCCATCGAGAGACTCAATGAAGTCGACGATATCGACCTGGTGCTGATGGATGTGATGATGCCGGAGATGGACGGCTACGAGGCCACCGCCTTGATCCGCCAGGACCCGCGCTGGAAGAAACTGCCGATCATCGCCGTGACGGCCAAGGCCATGAAGGACGATCAGGAGCGTTGCCTCGCGGCGGGCTCCAACGATTACCTGGCCAAGCCGATCGACCTGGATCGCCTGTTCTCGCTGATTCGCGTATGGCTACCCAAGATGGAACGCATTTAAGTGGAGCAACGTTTTTTGGAGAAAAGCAGCGATATTGAGCTGCGCCTGTTGATCGAGGCGATTTACCTCAAGTACAGCTACGACTTTCGCGACTACTCCGGCGCGTCGGTCAAACGCCGCGTGGCTCATGCCTTGCGCCAGTTCGACTGCGCCACGATTTCGGCGCTGCAGGATCGGGTGCTGCATGACCCGGCAGCGTTCATGCAGTTGCTGCAATTTCTGACGATCCCGGTGAGCGAGATGTTTCGCGATCCCTCGCACTTCCTGGCGATCCGCCAGGAAGTGGTGCCGCTGCTCAAGACCTACCCGTCAATCAAGATCTGGATCGCCGGTTGCAGCACGGGGGAGGAGGTGTACTCCATGGCCATCCTGCTGCGTGAAGAGGGCTTGCTGGAGCGCACGATCATCTACGCCACGGACATCAACCCGGCGTCCCTGGATAAAGCCAAGCAGGGCATTTTCTCGCTGGAAAATGTGCGGGCCTACACCGCCAATTATCAACAGGCCGGGGGGCAACGATCATTTGCCGACTACTACACGGCGGCCTACGATTACGCAATCTTCGACAAGACGCTGCGCGAGAACGTGACGTTTGCCGATCACAGCCTGGCGACCGACAGTGTATTCTCAGAAACTCAATTAATTTCATGCCGTAACGTATTGATTTACTTCAATAAAAAGTTGCAGGATCGAGCATTCGGATTGTTTCATGAGTCGCTGTGCCATCGCGGCTTCCTGGTGCTGGGCAGCAAGGAAACCCTGGATTTTTCCGCCTACAACAAGCAATTCGAACCCTTGGTCAAACAGGAACGGATCTACCGAAAATCATGAGCGACGTTGCAGCCAACCCGATTCGCGGGATTGAAGCCATCGTCGTCGGCGCTTCCGCCGGCGGCGTCGAAGCGTTGCTGAGTATTTTCAGCGAACTGCCCGAGTCCTTCGGCCTGCCGATCATTGCCGTCTTGCACCTGCCGGATGAGCGCCGCAGCCAACTGGCGGAAGTCTTTGCGCGGCGCTTGCCCATCCCCGTGCGCGAAGCGCGGGACAAGGAGGTAATCGATGCAGGCACGCTTTATTTCGCCGGACCCGGCTATCACCTCTCGGTAGAGCATGACCGCAGCCTGTCCCTGAGCCAGGAAGACCGGGTACACCATTCCCGGCCGGCTATCGATTACCTGTTCGCCTCGGCCGCCGACGCCTATGGCAAGGGGCTGCTGGCGATTCTCCTGACTGGCGCCAACCACGACGGCGCCCACGGGCTGGCCCATGTCAAGCACTCGGGCGGCACCACCGTGGTACAGGACCCCAGTGAAGCTCGGATTGCCGTGATGCCGCAGGCGGCCCTGGCCTTGCATATACCCGACCATATTCTGACTTTGAGCCGCATTGCCGCATTGCTGGCTTCCCTGGAATCCTCCCCATGTTAAGTACTGTCCAGGCCAAACTGCTGATCGTCGACGATCTGCCGGAAAACCTGCTGGCCCTCGAAGCGCTGATCAAGCGCGAGGATCGCCAGGTCTTCAAGGCATTGAGCGCCGACGAGGCCTTGTCCCTGTTGCTGGAGCACGAGTTCGCCCTGGCGATTCTTGATGTGCAGATGCCCGGCATGAACGGGTTCGAGCTGGCCGAACTGATGCGCGGCACCGAAAAAACCAAGAACATTCCGATTGTGTTCGTCAGCGCCGCAGGCCGTGAGCTCAATTACGCCTTCAAGGGCTACGAAAGCGGCGCCGTGGATTTCCTGCACAAACCGCTGGATATCCACGCGGTGAAGAGCAAGGTCAATGTGTTCGTCGACCTGTACCGCCAGAGCAAGGCGATGAAACTGCAGGTGGAAGCGCTGGAGCGCAGCCGTCGCGAGCAGGAGCTGTTGCTGACGCGCCTGCAGGCCACCCAGGCCGAGCTGGAGCAGGCAGTGCGCATGCGGGACGACTTCATGTCGATCGTCGCCCACGAAGTGCGTACGCCACTTAACGGCCTGATCCTGGAAACCCAGCTGCGCAAGATGCACCTGGCGCGGGATAACGCCGCCGCGTTCACCCTGGACAAGATGCACGCCATGGTCGACCGCGACGAGCGTCAGATCCAGAGCCTGATCCGCCTGATCGAAGACATGCTCGACGTCTCGCGTATCCGCACCGGCAAATTGTCGATTCGCCCGGGGCGCTTCGACCTGACGCAACTGGTAAGCAACCTGGTGGAGAATTTCGCTCCGCAAGTGGCTGCCGCCGAATCGTCGATGCAACTGGTTGCCGGTGGACCCGTGGTGGGCAACTGGGATGAGTTCCGTATCGAGCAGGTGATCACCAATCTGCTGACCAACGCCTTGCGCTACGGGGCCAAGAGCCCGGTGGAGGTGCGCGTGTACAGCGAACATGGCGAGGCCCGGGTCGAGGTGCGCGACCATGGGATCGGCATCAGTGAAGCGAACCAGAAGCGTATCTTCCAGCAGTTCGAACGCGTGTCCGCCAGCCAGGTATCAGCGGGCCTGGGCCTTGGGCTGTTTATTTCAGAACAGATCATTGCAGCCCACGGCGGCACCATCGAGGTCGAGAGCCGGATAGGCGAGGGCGCGTTGTTTCGGGTGTGCCTGCCCCTTGAACAGTCGGAATGAAATCAATCGTCACCCCGACGCAACCTCTGCGTGACCCCATGGTCGTAATTGCAGCAATTGACCGGACAAAGGCTTCCCATGAGTGAAGATGCACAAGATGTCGTTCTGATCGTCGAGGACGACGAATCCATTATGTTTGTGCTGGGTGAGTACCTGGCCGGCCTGGGGTATCGGGTGTTGAAGGCGATCAACGGGGAGCAGGCCTTTGAAATCCTCGCCACCAAGCCGCACCTGGACCTGATGGTCACCGACTACCGTTTGCCCGGTGGGATTTCCGGCGTGCAGATCGCCGAGCCCGCGCTCAAGTTGCGCCCGGAATTGAAAGTGATCTTTATCAGCGGCTACCCGCAGGAAATTCTCGACTGCAACAGCCCGATCACGCGCAATGCGCCGATCCTGGCCAAGCCGTTTGATCTGGATACGTTGCAGGAGCATATACAGCGGTTATTGGCCTGATGGCGGGTCGGCGTCGAAAGTCCGACGCCGCTGCTTTCGCTTTCATAGGTTCAAGGTGTCAGTTTTTTCCTATTGGCATTGAGCGTAGGATGAGAGGTGCTTTAGCTCACCATAAATGCCGGCGGTATGTCCCCTTTGACATAAAAGACCTCTAACTCCTGCCCGTTCAATTTTTCAACGGCTTGCAGAAGGGTTGCTTTAGTGATTTTTTTATCCCCGACCAGTCTTTCCCCGTCTTTAAGAACGATATCGACCACCGTTCGAAATGCGTTCGGGTCTTGGGTGGTGTCGACAGTAAAGACGGGCACCTTCTTAGTGGGTGTTGAGTACTGAGTGGCAAAACTATTGGCTTTGGCCTTGCTCGCGCTGAATGACATGACTTCACCGCCACTGCCTGATGTTCTTGCCGTATGTTGGATAATCGCAGCCAGATAGTCGTCGCCGGAAGAGTCCGTTCCCGCTGCACGCCTGAGGCCGGTCGCGAGAGTATCCCCGGTAGCTGTATGCCCTCGAAATATTTGGGTTGGGACGGCGAAGTCAAATTTCTTCAATTCCTCAAGGGTTCGGACACTCGCCTTGGTCCCGGGGGTGGCAAGACGTTCATTGAGTAAACGAACCATGAACTTTTCAGCACTTCTTTCGCTGTCTGGTCGGATGGCGAGTCGTGCGTCATACAGCTTTTTAACATCCGTACTCAGCACACTATTTGTTCGCTGCCACGCATCAGTATGGTCGAAGACCTTGAACTCCAATTTAGCGGGGTCAGTACTATGAGTCACGTAGCCTGGCTCCAGTTTCTTGTCGCGAGTCAGTTTCTCCAGTGCCTTTTCCATGTCCTGTGCATTGGAAAATTTCGCAAGCCCATGATTAGGGTCATAGAAGTAGAAGCTCTTTCCTGTGTCATCAACCCTTACGCCAGCCGCCATGGCGTGACCAGGAGAGTCGATCATTATTGACTTGGATACGCTGGCGTCGGCCAGCTCATTCACGATGCCTTGAACCGTCTCCTGACGCACCGTCTGTTGAGCATGAAAAGCACTTCGCGCGCCGACTTGGGTTTGGATCTTGCTCAGTTTGGCAGTAAATTCTCTGGAGGCCGGATCGGCCGGGTAGGCCGCTGCACTGAGCATGTTCTTGATCAATAACCGTTCTTTGCCTTCTGCCATGGCGTCCGCCATGACACGTGACAGCGCGGCACATTGGCCATTGGACAATTGCCCGGTCTTGGAAAGGTATATGACTTGAGGCATAGGTATTACGCTGCCGAGCCCTGGTTCTATGGCATCGATAAAACGAGCTGAGCCAGCCCGACCGATTTGGTAAGAGAGATCGTCGAACCGCTTGAGCAGCATCCCGACCTCCTTGGCGGTAAGGTTTTTATTGCCAGCCAAGGTTATGATATCTGCGGGCTTCATGGAATTGGAGAACCCTCTGATAGTTTGGGGGTTTCCTGATTGGTATCCGCTTTCAAACTGAGCTTTTTGCGGTCCAGTGCGATGGTCGTTAACGGTCTTTTTCCAGCTTTTGACAACGGCCTCATCGAGTGTCTTTCGGGGGCTGTCCGCAGTCGCCCATTTCCCGAGTTCTGCCATTTGGTTCTGCAGCGAGGGCAAGAAATCCTCCAGCGGTGCGCCATAAGGTTTTAGTGACAAGGGATCAAGTGCGTACCACTTGTTATCTTTGAACGCTGCCGCACCCTCCATAACTTCGCCTTGATACTTGAAGGTACCCATCGACACGCTGTCCAGGCCGTTAGGAGCATTGAGCAAACTGCGGCTAGACATCTGTAGGGAATGAACACCGTCAGAGAGTGACGATGCTGCGGATCTCGCACCTTTCGTCAACAAGCGCGTCAGGTCCGCCACGTCAGCGAAAAGATTGGCGTCTTTAAGCACGGCGCCACCGAATTTCTTGACGCCTGTCAGTAGCCTCATAGCCGTTGTTTTACTGGTTCTGTTAACAATGCCGCTGCCTTTGGCGCCAGGATTATAAAGCGCTATCAGATCCAGCATTGCATCGCCGATGGCGTCGTCCCATTTACCCTCAATCGCGTTTTCGATAGCGGATTTGAACGGAATAATTACATTCAGAATGTCGTTGCTGAGTTTATTGTTTTTCCGGTACCGCTTCTCAAAGTTTGTTTCACCTGAAGCATTTGCCTCGAAACTGTCCTTGTCGCTGAAAAAATGCTCGCTGACGGTCTTGGCAATCGCATCGGTCTTCGCGGTAAAGAACGTCTTGAGTGGAGCAGTTGTCGAATTCGGTTCGTCGGCGCCGGAGGTGACTGACGCGGGCTGGATCATGACCCGATCAATAATGACGGGGACTTTTGGCGGTGGTAGGCCTCCATTCCCGATCCCATACTTATCCAGGTCAAACGGCAGCCGTTCAAACCCTTCGATATATTTATCGCCGTCTACCCCACGGAAGATACGGGTTGCACCGATCGGCAGATCGTCAGGCAGGTCGATTTTTTTGCGAATAGTCTGATCGCTTACAGAAAACTCATAGTAGGTGGATTTCTCGCCACGCACCGTTTTAAACAATATGCAATCGCGTCCAATTTTTTTGTATTGTTTTTGACTGATATCATCTTCTCTATCCTCATGCAGTGGTAGGCGAACGGAGTAAGCCGTTAATCCCCCGAATCCAAAGTTTTTTCGGTCTTCTAAAGGGAGTCGTGAAATTTGATTCTTTATACGCGAGGTAAAGGCTTTTTTTACCCCGTCGAAATAAGGCGTGAACGTTTCTTTAAATACTTCTTCGATATCGGGAAGCTCAACGAATTTAGGCTCGAGTTTTTTTAGTAGCTCCTTGTCAAAATCAGACCTGAGCGTATCGGCCTTGAGCCGACCCGACATATATAGATCAATAATCGAGTATGCTGTGCCACCTCTGTTTTGGCGGCCCAGCTTGATGAATTCTTTCTCGAGAGGGACGTGATCGCCCAGTACTTTTTTGAGTTCGGCTTCTGCCAAGGCTTTTCTGGTCGGCAGCGGTGAGGAGAACACCGCGAGGCGTGTACTCAGTTCTGTTATCTGCTCGTTGAATTTGCTCCGCGTGTGCTCAATCGCTGCTGGTTCGTAGTTGTCATCGTCATCCTTAATGAGAAAACCATTGACGATACCCCAGTCAACCATGGCGTTGCGTTCAGCAAGGGCGGCGTGCACCGATTGGCGCTCGCTGACCGCAGAGGTGTTGCCGAACTCGATGACTTGGTCAAATGTCATGGTCGCCGCAGTACCGGGCGCCTGTTGCTCAATGCGCGAAACGGCAGCACTGAACACAGCCCACTCGTTGGAACCGTACACCAGGTTCTCGGGCAACTGTTTGACCAGAAACTGCGGCGCGACCCGCGAGAGCAGCAAATAACCCCTCACGTCAGGGACATTGGCGTTTTCACGTTCTAGATGGTCATTGACCGCCGCGATGATCGCCGAAGCGGGTTTGCCCCAATTGTCGGGCTGGTTCAGGTCATAGCCTGCGATACGGTTGCGCTGTGTTTCGGGCGTGATGCCCAGTTCCAGTGCCACCGCTGTCATCAACCATTCATTGACACTGGTTGTGGTTGAAATGCCCTGCAGTTCGGCTTCCAATTTCTGACCCAGTGCCTGCGCCTGGGGGTTTGCGATCAACTGTTCGAGTACCTTGCGAGGGGTTACGGGTGATTCTGTGTTGGTGACAGCGTGTATGATCAAGGACTGAATGCTGGTATTAGCTGATTCGTTGACGATAGCGCGCACGCGGTCTTGCTGGAATTGAGCCAGGGGTACCGTCCGACCCAGCAGCCCCCCGAAATCACCCAACGCAGGCGGTGCGGGCAATGGCATGGCAATTTTCTGGGTCAATCGCAAGGTCTCTTGCCAACTGGTGGGTAACGGCAAACCCAGCGCCTGGATGTATCGTTCGGCGCTCATGCTTTGCCCTTCGAGAAGGTTGTTCTTGCGCGCAATGTAAGATTCTGGTGGCAGGGTTATCTGCAACGATCTAAGCCGCCGTTCAGTGCCATAGTATTGATGTTTCTGCAACTCACCTGTTTTAGTCAGGCCATCGATAAGTGCTTGTAGGCCAATGGCATCGGCCGCCGTCATCGAATTTTTTTGCAGAGGTGGTGGCAACTGATTCTGGACACTTTGTTGGGCGAGAAGCGATCTTTGCCCGATGCTCCGAATAGATTGTTGATTACGTATCGGATCGATGTCCCACTCGGAAGAAGATTCAGCAAGAGGCGTATGGGACGAGGCGGAAGTTGATGTTTGCGGGGTGCTCTGAAGATGCTGGCGGGGAAGAGTAACGCTATCGGATGAAATCATGAGGGGCATTCTCTGAGAGGCAAATGAACATACCCCGGGTGTTGTAACTGCGCCCGCGGTTTAACACTTGGTATTGGCATTAGCCTCTAACGTTCCAACTCTACCCTTTGCCGGAAGTTACTAAATGCGCTGGGCGCCGATACAAAGGTGACTCACCGACGGCACTTGAGTATTACTTCCTGTATCTAAAAGTAAAACTTCAGACATTGCAGGTCATTAACGAAGTTTTCAATGAGCCAAATTCGTCGCCTTCAACGTAAATAGCCTGTCAGCGGGCCCGGTCGAGACCCAGCGTTTCGCTTGACCTGCGCCTCATTCACTGGCCTTTATGTGAGTCATCTCCCGCACCTTCGCCGTCAACAAGTCAAAGGTAAAGGGCTTGGTGATCAATTGCATCCCCGGGTCCAGGAAACCACCCCGCACCGCCGCATGCTCGGCATATCCGGTAATAAATAACACCTTCAGCTCGGGGCGAATCTGCCTACCGATCTCTGCCAGTTGTCGCCCGTTCATTCCGGGCAAGCCTACGTCGCTGATCATCAGGTCAATGCGTTGGCTGGATTCGATAATCGGGAGTGCGCTATCGGCATCGCCGGCTTCGACAAACGCGTAGCCCAGTTCGCTCAGTACCTGGCTGACCAGCACACGCACCGCCGGGTCGTCCTCGACGATCAGCACGGTTTCACCGGTATTGGCGACAGGCAGCAGCGCCGGGTCCAACGGCCTGTCCTCGCTGATTTCACCGATATAGCGCGGCAGGAACAGACTCACCGTGGTGCCTTTGCCCACCTCGCTGTGGATGGTGACATGCCCGCGTGACTGGCGCGCGAAGCCGTAGATCATCGACAGGCCCAGGCCGGTGCCCTGGCCGATGGGTTTAGTCGTGAAGAATGGGTCGAATACCCGGCCAATCAGGCTTTCAGGGATGCCGCAGCCAGTGTCGCTGACGCTCAGTTCCACATAGTCGCCCGGCGTGAGCGTGCCGTAGGCGGCAGTAAACACGCTGTCCAGATGGCGGTTACTGGTGTCGACCGTCAGCCGCCCGCCCCCCGGCATCGCATCCCTGGCGTTGAGTGCGAGGTTGAGCAGGGCACTTTCCAGTTGATTGGGGTCGGCTTCGGCGGTCCACAATTGGCTGTCCAGGCGCATGTCCAAGGCGATGCTTTCGTTGAGACTGCGTTGCAGCAGCTCGCCCATGGACGTGACCAGTTCGTTGATCTGTACCGGCTTGGAATCCAGCGACTGGCGCCGCGAGAACGCCAGCAAGCGGTGGGTGAGGCCGGCGGCGCGGTTGGCGGAGGTCACACCGAGGTCGATCAGGCTGTCGAGGTCATCCAGCTTGCCTCGGGACACACGCCTTCGCAGCAGTTCCAGGCTGCCGATGATGCCGGTCAGCATATTGTTGAAGTCGTGGGCGATGCCGCCGGTCAACTGGCCGACGGCTTCCATCTTCTGGGATTGGCGCAAGGCTTCTTCATTGCTGCGCAACTGCGCCGTGCGTTCTTCGACTTGCTGCTCCAGCGTCTCAAGGGTGCGCTGCAGGCGCAGTTCGCTCTCGCTCAGGTCGATCAACCTGTCCCGTGCTTCATATTGGCGGCGCCGCCCACGCAGGGCTGCGCTCACCAGGCTGATCAACGTCACGGGGTGGAAGGGACGCTCCAGGAAGGTCACGTTGCCCAGCAAGCCGCTGAGGTGTGATGAGCCGTTGTGCTCGGTGCCACCATGGTGGGTCATTAACACGATGGGCAGGTCAGACCAGGCGGGCTGACGATGCAGATGCTCCAGCAGCGGCTCCAGGTCCGCGCCACGCAGGGCCTCGGCCGCAATGATCAGCATGCCGGCGCCTTGCTCCAGCGCTTCGCACAGCACCGTCAGGTTGCTGGCGATGATCCCGCTGTAACCGGCCTGGTTGAGCATCATCAGCGCCAGCGAGCCGTCACGGCCCATTGGCGCCAGCACGATTGCGCGTTCGGATATGGGTGGTACGGTCGTCACACGCCCTCATCCTTGAGCAAAGGGGAACCGGCGCCCATATAGGTCGGGATCCCACGCAAGACACCTTGGAAGTTATCCAGCGGTTCACCGACGGTCATGCCACGGCTGCCGATACGGTATTCGCGGATGGTCGACTCGTGGGCGCCGGTGCGTTTCTTGATGATCGAGATGGCGCGGCGGACCTTGCCCAGGGCCTCGAAGTAACGCAACAGGATCACCGTGTCGGCCAGGTAAGTAATGTCGACAGGCGCCTGCATGTCGCCGACCAGCCCGTGTTGTGCGACGGTCATGAATGTCGCTGCGCCACGGCGGTTGAGGTACAGCAGCAGTTCGTGCATATGCAGGATCAGCGCGTTTTCTTCCGGCATCGCCGCCTGGTAGCCGTTGATGCTGTCGATAACCACGGTCTTGATCCCGCGTTCATCCACGCAGCGGCGCACGCGGTGTGAGAACTCGCCGGGGGACAACTCGGCGGCGTCCACTTGCTCGATCAGCAGGTTACCGGTGGCTTGCAGGGCGGCGAGATCGATGCCCATGTTGCTCATGCGCTCGAACAGCAGGCCCAGCTCTTCATCGAAGATAAATAACGCAGCCTTTTCGCCACGGGCTACCGCCGCCGCGGCAAAGATCATCGAGATCAGCGATTTGCCGGTACCGGCCGGGCCGAGGATCAGGCTGCTGGAGCCGGTCTCGACACCGCCGCCCATCAAGGCATCCAGCTCACGAATGCCGCTGCTCAAGGTCTGGCGCGTGTAGCCACCGCGATGTTCGGCAGCTACCAGGCGCGGGAATACATGGATGCCGTCCTGCATGATGGTGAAGTCGTGAAAACCGCCACGGTATTTTTGCCCGCGATACTTCACCACCCGCACGCGACGGCGCTCGGCACCGTAGTTGGGGGTCAGCTCTTCGAGACGAACCACGCCGTGGGCCACGCTGTGCACGGTTTTGTCGAGGGATTCGGTGGTCAGGTCGTCGAGCAGCAGCACGGTAGCGTCATAGCGCACGAAGTAATGCTTGATCGCCAGGATCTGGCGGCGATAGCGCAGCGAACTTTGCGCCAGCAGGCGGATTTCCGAGAGGCTGTCGATCACCACGCGGGTCGGTTTGACCCGTTCCACCACTTCAAAGATCTGCCGGGTGGCTTCGCCCAGCTCGAGGTCGGATGAGTACAGCAGGCTCTGCTGATGCTCGGCATCCAGCAGGCTCTCCGGCGGGGTCAATTCAAAGATATGGATATTGTCGTCCAGGTCCCAGCCATGGGACTCGGCGCCCTGGCGCAACTCACGCTCGGTTTCGGACAGTGTGATGTACAGGGTTCGCTCGCCCTTTTTCGCCCCGGCCTGCAGGAAGTGCAGGGCAACCGTAGTTTTACCGGTACCCGGTTCACCTTCCAGCAGGAACAGATGGCTGCGCGATAGCCCTCCGCACAGAATGTCGTCGAGGCCCTCGATGCCGGTGGCTGCTTTTTCGCTTAACAACGCTTTGGATGTAGACAAGAAGTGCCCTCAGGTCACATACGAGTAGAGGATGCGCATCCAGGTGGACGTGCCATGTTCTCTTGACCGTAGCGCTTTGCGGCGGTTCAAACTGATGCGTGATTATTGCGCCTACAGGCCTTGCTGGAGGGCCGGATCGTCAGGGTTTTGCTGTTCGAGCTGGGCGAGCAGCACCTGCACATTCTGCAGTTGACCGCTTTCTTTCCAATAGTTGACCAGCAGCACTCGTGCCTTGCGATTGGCCGGATGGCGCTGGATGATTTCCTCCAATTGGCGCTGGGCGGCTTCCAATTCCTGCTGGGCGTGCAGGGTGGTGGCGAGGTCATAGCGATAATCCTGGTTGTCCGGCTCCAACTCCACCGCCTTGGACAGACCCAGCAGCGCATAGGGACGCTCGCCGTGGTGCAGCAACCACATGCCGAGGGCGTGCTGCAGGTAGGCCGACTCAGGATGCGCCGCCAGTTGCCGTGCCAACAGTTGGCGGGACTCGTCGGTCTTGCCTTGTTTATCCAGCAGTTCGATCTGCGCCACGACCGCTTGCAGGTTGTCCGGCTGCAAGCGCATGGCCTGTTCCAGGGCGTTTTGTGCGTCTGGCAGCAGGGCGCTGTGAATGTACAGGCGCGCCAGTTGAATCCAGCCTTCGGCGGTTTCGGGCTCGGCCTTGAGCTTTTTCACGAACTCGTCCAACACCTGCTGCAACGGCCCGAAGTACAGGCCCAGGGTGTCTGGCGACAGGCCGAGCAAGGCGTTGGCGGCGGTGAAACGCACGCTTTGTTCGGGGTCATCCAGCACTGGGCCGAGCAACAGCGTGCGCTGGCCGGTGGGCACCAGGCCGACGATGCTGTGGATGGCGGCCTCGCGCACCAGCGGCGATTCGCTGCTGAGGTCCTTGTCCGCGAGCTTCAAGGCTTGGGGGCTGGGGTAGTTGGGCAATTCGGCATGCAAGGCGGCGCGGCGCTCGGGTGACAGGTCCGGCCGGCCCAGTTGCTGATACAGCACACGCGCGGCGCCCGGTTCACCGTTGTGTGCCTGTTTCAGGGCTTTGGAGTAGCCATGGGCAATGGCGGGAGGCACGGCCACCTGGGTGGTGCGGGAGAAATACCAGGTGATCAGCACAATCAACAACAGGGCGCACAGGCCGACGATGGAGTAACGGCGTGACTTTGACATGCAGGTGTCCGAAAGCTGAAGAAGCAAAGTCGCAAGCTTCGGTCAGACCACGGCAGGTGTCAAACCCGTGTCAGGTCAGCACGTATTCCACCGGTTCCAGGGCCGGTGGCAGGTCGGTTTCGCCGAGGGCGGCGAGCAGCTCACGCTCCAGGGTGCGCAGGATCGCATTGCAGGGCAGGTCGTTTTCGTCAAAGCCGAAAGGGTCTTCCAGGTCGTCGCCGATTTCATCGAGGCCGAAGAAGGTGTAGCTGACGATGGCGGTAAACACCGGCGTCAGCCAGCCCAGGGGTTCGGCCATGGCGAACGGCAAGAGAATGCAGAACAGGTAAATGGTGCGGTGCAGCAGCAAGGTGTAAGGGAAGGGCAGCGGCGTGCTTTTGATTCGCTCGCACGCGGCCTGTACCTGGCTGAGGCTGACCAGGCGGGTTTCCAACTGGGTGTAACGCCATTCGCTGATGGCGCCTTGCTCGGCCAAAGCGGAAAATCGCGCGCCGAGCTGTTGCAGCACCCGGTCAGGGAGGTTGGGATGACTCGCTTCCACGCTGGCCCACGGCTTTATCGCCCGGGCTTCGTCTTCGTGGCGCAGACGCGCGACCAGCCCGTGGGCGAAGCCGCCCAGCCCCCGCAGCAAGCGCCCACGCTCCGCGGGGTCAGTGAGCACCTGGGTCTCGCGAATCAGCGAGCGCACCTCGATGATCATCTGCCCCAGTTGCTTGCGGCCTTCCCACCAGCGGTCATAGCAGGCGTTATTTCGAAAACTCATGAAGATCGACAGCGACAGCCCGAGCAACGTAAAGGGTGTCGCGTTGACCTTGGAGAAATACGCCGGGTGCAGGGTTTCCACCAACACGATCACCGACGCCAGCAGCGTGACCAGCAGGCTACGCAGGGCGATGCGCTTGGCAATCGAGCCCTTGAGCGAAAACAGGATGCCCAGCAGGTTCGGTTTGGGACGTACGATCATCGGTGGGCGGACTTCTTCGGTGGCGCAGGCTCTCAGGTTAGGAGCTTGCAAGCCGGGCGTCCAATCGCTTGGACTGACCGGCCGATCAGCGCGGTCGATGATTGGCCAAACCAGTCAGCCATGTTGAAGGCTTTGACCATTGCTGCCGTAGCGTTGCAGAGCGACTATTTCGACGATACCGACCGTTCAAGGAACCAATAATGCAGATTGAGAACAAGATTTTTCTGGTCAGCGGCGGCGCTTCCGGCCTTGGTGCGGCCACCGCAGACATGCTGGTCGCGGCCGGCGCCAAGGTCATGCTGGTGGATTTGAATGCCGACGCCGTGGCGGCCAAGGCCAGGCAGCTCGGCGACAACGCCCGCAGCGCAGTGGCGGATATCAGCCAGGAAGCCGCTGCCGAAGCCGCCGTGCAGGCAACGGTCGCGGCGTTTGGCGGTTTGCATGGTTTGGTCAACTGCGCGGGGGTGGTGCGCGGTGAAAAGATCCTCGGCAAGAGTGGCCCCCACGGGCTGGCCAGCTTTGCCCAGGTGATCAACGTCAACTTGATCGGCAGCTTTAACTTGCTGCGCCTGGCGGCAGCGGCCATCGCCGAAACTGAAGCGAACGCCGACGGCGAGCGCGGGGTGATCATCAACACCGCGTCGGTGGCTGCGTTCGACGGGCAGATCGGGCAGGCTGCCTATGCGGCTTCCAAAGGCGCGATAGCCAGCCTGACCTTGCCCGCCGCACGGGAGCTGGCGCGCTTCGGCATTCGCGTGATGACCATCGCCCCAGGCATTTTCGAAACCCCGATGATGGCCGGCATGACCCCGGACGTGCGCGACTCCCTGGCCGCCGGCGTGCCGTTTCCGCCACGCCTGGGCAAGCCTGTCGAATACGCCGCGCTGGTGCGGCACATCATTGAAAACAGCATGCTCAACGGCGAGGTGATCCGTCTCGACGGTGCCTTGCGCATGGCGGCCAAGTAAGGAGGATGACCCATGAATGATCCCATCGTGATTGTCAGCGCCGTGCGCACGCCCATGGGCGGGTTCCAGGGCGACCTCAAGGCCCTGACTGCGCCGCAACTGGGCTCTGCCGCCATCCGTGCGGCGGTCGAGCGTGCCGGCATCGCCGCCGACGCCGTGGATGAGGTGTTGTTTGGGTGCGTGCTGCCCGCCGGCCTGGGCCAGGCGCCTGCGCGTCAAGCCGCCCTGGGCGCCGGGTTGGACAAATCCACGCGTTGCACCACCCTCAACAAAATGTGCGGCTCGGGCATGGAAGCGGCGATCCTGGCCCATGATTCGCTGCTGGCCGGCAGTGTCGACGTGGTGATCGCCGGCGGCATGGAAAGCATGTCCAACGCGCCCTATCTGTTGGACCGCGCCCGCAGCGGCTATCGCATGGGCCACGGCCGCGTCATCGACCATATGTTCCTCGACGGCCTGGAAGATGCGTATGAAAAGGGCCGCCTGATGGGGACCTTTGCCGAGGAGTGCGCGCAGCTGAACGGCTTTAGCCGTGAGGCGCAGGATGCGTTTGCCATCGCTTCGCTGACCCGTGCGCAGGAGGCAATCACCCATGGCAGTTTCGCCGCCGAAATTGTCCCGGTACAGGTCACCGTCGGCAAAGAGCAGAAAACCATCCTGCATGACGAACAGCCCCCCAAGGCAAAGCCGGAAAAAATCCCCAGCCTCAAACCGGCGTTCCGCGAAGGCGGCACGGTGACGGCGGCCAATTCCAGTTCGATTTCCGACGGCGCGGCAGCATTGCTGCTGATGCGTGAGTCCGAGGCGCAAAAGCGCGGGCTCAAGCCGCTGGCGGTGATCCATGGGCACGCGGCTTTTGCCGATGAACCGGGGCTGTTTCCGGTGGCACCGGTGGGGGCGATTCGCAAGTTGATGAGCAAGACCGGCTGGAGCCTCGACGAGGTCGATCTGTTCGAAATCAACGAAGCCTTTGCCGTGGTCAGCCTGGTGACCATGAGCAAACTGGAAATCCCCCATGCCAAGGTCAATGTCCACGGCGGCGCCTGCGCCCTGGGCCACCCGATTGGCGCGTCCGGCGCGCGGATCCTGGTCACGCTGCTTTCGGCCCTGCGCCAGAAAGGCCTCAAGCGTGGCGTCGCCGCCATTTGTATTGGCGGTGGTGAAGCCACGGCCATGGCCGTCGAATGCCTGTATTAAGGACCTACCCCCATGCTGCCCAATGACGAACAACTGCAAATCAGCGACGCGGCCCGGCAATTTGCCCAGGAACGGCTCAAACCGTTTGCCGCCGAGTGGGACCGCGAACATCGCTTTCCCAAGGAAGCCATCGGCGAGATGGCCGAACTGGGCTTTTTCGGCATGCTGGTGCCGGAACAGTGGGGCGGTTGCGACACGGGTTATCTGGCCTACGCCATGGCCCTGGAAGAAATCGCCGCCGGTGACGGCGCCTGCTCCACCATCATGAGCGTGCACAACTCGGTGGGCTGTGTGCCTATCCTGACCTTCGGCAATGATCAGCAGAAGGAGCAATTCCTCACCCCCCTCGCCAGCGGCGCCATGCTCGGTGCTTTTGCGCTGACCGAACCGCAAGCCGGTTCGGATGCCAGCGGCCTGAAAACCCGCGCACGCCTTGAAGGCGATCACTACGTGCTCAACGGCTGCAAACAGTTCATCACCTCCGGCCAGAATGCCGGGGTGGTGATTGTGTTCGCGGTGACCGACCCGGCAGCGGGCAAGCGTGGCATCAGTGCGTTTATCGTGCCCACCGATTCGCCGGGCTACAGCGTGGCCCGTATCGAGGACAAGCTCGGCCAGCATGCCTCCGATACCTGCCAGATCCTGTTCGAGGATGTGAAGGTGCCGGTGGCTAACCGTCTTGGGCAGGAGGGCGAAGGCTACAGGATCGCCCTGGCCAACCTTGAAGGCGGTCGCGTCGGCATCGCCTCCCAGTCGGTGGGCATGGCCCGCGCCGCCTTTGAGGCGGCGCGCGATTATGCCCGGGAGCGCGAAAGCTTCGGCAAGCCAATCATTGAACACCAGGCCGTGGCTTTTCGCCTGGCGGACATGGCCACGCAAATCGCCGTAGCGCGGCAGATGGTGCATTACGCCGCCGCCCTGCGTGACAGTGGCAAACCAGCGCTGGTGGAGGCCTCGATGGCCAAGCTGTTCGCCTCGGAAATGGCTGAGAAAGTCTGTTCCGCAGCCTTGCAAACCCTCGGCGGTTACGGTTACCTGAGCGACTTCCCCCTGGAGCGGATCTACCGCGATGTGCGGGTCTGCCAGATTTATGAAGGCACCAGCGATATCCAACGCATGGTCATCTCACGCAATCTCTAAGGAGCCGATACATGAGTTACGAAACCATTTTGCTCGAAATCCAGGGCCGCGTCGGGCTGATCACTCTCAACCGTCCGCAAGCCCTGAACGCCTTGAATGCACAGTTGGTCAGCGAATTGAACCAGGCGCTGGATGGCCTGGAAGCCAACCCGGAAATCGGCTGCATCGTATTGACCGGCTCGAAAAAAGCCTTCGCCGCTGGCGCCGACATCAAGGAAATGGCCGAGCTGACCTACCCGCAGATCTACCTCGATGACCTGTTCAGTGACAGCGACCGCGTGGCCAACCGCCGCAAGCCGATCATCGCCGCCGTCAACGGCTTCGCCCTGGGCGGCGGTTGCGAACTGGCGCTGATGTGCGATTTCATCCTGGCCGGTGACGGCGCCAAGTTCGGCCAGCCGGAAATCAACCTCGGCGTGCTGCCGGGCATGGGCGGCACCCAGCGCCTGACCCGCGCGGTGGGCAAGGCAAAAGCCATGGAAATGTGCCTGACCGGGCGTTTTATCGATGCGGTTGAAGCCGAGCGCTGCGGGATCGTGGCGCGCATCGTGCCGGCCGATGAACTGCTGGACGAGGCACTGAAAGTCGCCACGCTGATTGCCGGCAAGTCGGTGCCGATCAGCATGATGGTCAAGGAAAGCGTGAACCGTGCGTTTGAAGTGAGCTTGTCCGAAGGCGTGCGCTTTGAGCGCCGAGTGTTCCATGCGGCGTTCGCGACGCAGGATCAGAAGGAAGGCATGGCGGCGTTCGTGGCTAAGCGTGCACCGGAGTTCAAGGATAAGTAAGCGATCCTTCAAGCACTGAAGATCAAATGTGGGAGGGGGCAAGCCCCTCCCACATTGGTTGTGTAGTGTGCCAGTTAGAGTTGGTAGTGCTTGAGCTCTCTTGCAATCACCATCCGCTGGATCTCGCTGGTCCCTTCGTAAATCTGCGTGATCCGCGCATCCCGGTAGTAACGCTCCACCGGGTAATCCTCCAAGTATCCGTAGCCGCCATGGATCTGCATCGCACTCGAGCAGACTTTCTCGGCCATTTCCGACGCAAACAGCTTGGCCTGGGACGCTTCCGATAGGCAGGGCTTGCCGGCACTGCGCAGGCGCGCCGCGTGCAGGATCAGTAAACGGGCAGCGTTCAGGCGGGTTTGCATATCCGCCAGCAGGTTCGCCACGCTTTGGTGCTCGATGATCGGCTTGTCGAACTGCACCCGGTCGCGGGCATAGGCCAGCGCCGCCTCAAAGGCCGCACGGGCGATGCCCAGCGCCTGGGCGGCAATGCCGATGCGGCCGCCTTCGAGGTTGGACAGGGCGATGGCCAGGCCTTTGCCGCGCTCGCCGAGCAGGTTGGCCTCGGGCACGCTGCATTGGTTGAAGGTCACAGCGCAGGTATCCGAGGCCCGAATACCCATCTTGTGTTCGGTGCGATCGACTACAAACCCTGGGGTGTCGGTGGGGACCAGGAACGCGGAAATACCTTTCTTGCCCAGGTCCGGGTCGGTTACGGCAAATACAATCGCCAGCTTGGCGCGCTTGCCGTTACTGACGAACTGCTTGGCGCCATTGATCACCCACTGGCCATCGCGCAGTTCGGCCCGGGTGCGCAGGTTGTGGGCCTCGGAGCCGGCCTGCGGTTCGGTCAGGCAAAAGCAGCCAATCGCCTGACCACTGGCGAGGTCGGCCAGCCAGGTTTGTTTCTGTACATCTGTGCCGTAGTTGAGGATTGGCCCGCAACCCACTGAATTATGGATACTCATCAACGCGCCGGTGGCGCCATCACCGGCAGAAATCTCTTCCACCGCCAGGGCATACGCCACGTAGTCGACATAAGTGCCGCCCCATTCTTCCGGCACTACCATGCCCAAGAGGCCCAGCTCACCCATCTTCGCCACCAGGGCGTCGTCGATCCAGCCGGCCTTCTCCCAGGCTTGGGCGTGGGGGGCAATTTCGCCGCGGGCGAAGTCGCGCGCCATGTCCCGAATCATTACCTGTTCTTCAGAGTATTCAATGTCTTGCATGGCTTATTTCGCAACCTGCTCGAAGTGGTGGAAGAAGCTGTCGACATGGCTTTTGTCCAGCCCATGGAGCGTCGGCGGGTTCCAGCGAGGGTTCTTGTCCTTGTCGATGATCAGCGCGCGGACCCCTTCGATCAGGTCGCCGCGTTCGAACCATTGGCGGTCAAGGTGCAGTTCCAGGGCAAAGCACTGCTCCAACGGCAAGCGCCGGCCGCGTCGCAGCATTTCCAGGGTCACGGCCATGGCCAGGGGCGAGCGGGTGCGCATCAGGTGGACGGTGTTCAATGCCCATTCATGGCTGTCGGCGACCGTAACTTCCTGGAGTTGCTCGACAATGCTCGGAATGTCCGGCAGGCCGAAGAAGTGGTCGATAGCCGGACGCAATGCGGCCAACGGCGGGTCGGGCAGCCGCTGCACGGCGAGCTTGGACAGCACGCCTTGCAGGTCCTTGAGAGGCGATTCGTGCCATTGCAGGCTATCGAGCTTCTGGTCGAGGCTGGCCAGCTTGGCGCTGTCCAGGTACCAGTTGGCCAAACCGCAATAGAGGGCGTCTGCCGCGTGGACCTGCACGCCGGTAACGCCGAGGTAAATGCCCAGTTCACCGGGAATACGGGGCAGGAAGTAGCTGCCACCGACATCCGGGAAATAACCGATCGCCACCTCCGGCATCGCCAGGCGGCTACGCTCGGTGACGACACGCAAATCCGCGCCCTGCACCAGGCCCATGCCGCCGCCCAGGACAAACCCGTCCATCAGGGCCAGCACGGGCTTGCGGTAATGATGGATGGCCAGGTCCAACGCGTATTCCTCGACGAAGAACTCTTCGTGCAGGGTGTCGCCGCGTTTGAAACTGTCGTACAGGGAACGGATATCGCCGCCGGCACAGAAAGCCTTTTCGCCCGCACCGCGCAGGACCACGGCATGCACCTGTGGGTCGTCTGACCAGGCCAGCAACTGTTGCGTCAGGCGGCGGACCATGTCCAGGGTGAGGGCGTTCAAGCCGGAGGGGCGATTGAGGGTGAGGTGGCCGATATGGTTGCGTACCTCGGCCAGTACGTCGTCCTCAAGCCTATCGGCACTGCTTGCTTCGCTTGAAACCTGAGCAGTCATCTATAACTCCCTGCTTTTATTGTTCTTTATCAAGATGTTCGTGTGCGAACACTCTCGTGATCGTACCAGTGCAAATTTGCACAGTACAACCCGGAATCATGCAGGTCGTTTTTGCATTTCTGCAGGGGGGCCGGGCGTGGGCTCAGGTTACGCGGGTTGCCAGCACTTCACCGATGCTGCGGCGCCGAGCGTGGGTTTCTGCAGCGTGGATCAATTGCTCCAACTCCGTGGGAGCTACGTCGTAAAATTGCTCCATGTCAGCCAGCGCCAACTTCAAGTCGGCAGCGGTAATGGCGGGGTCTCGGGCAGCCTTGGGATCAGGCAGGATAGCTGTTGGAGCCTCGACAGCGCCCTTGGGGTAGCGTGTTCGGGTGGCATTGTTGTAGGCCAGCGCGCAGGCCAGCAGGGCACCGGCACCGAGTAGTACAGCACCCAATTCGTGCCAGCCCAGGGCGGCGGAGGCAGGATCGGCTAATACCAGGGTCATGGCCAGGCCGCCGGCGGGCGGATGCAGGCAACGCAGCCAGCACATCAGCACCACGGCCATGCCAGCTGCCAGGCAAGCACCGCCCAGGGTGCGACCAAGGACGCGGGCCACCAGCAACGCCACGACACCGGCGCACAGGTAGCTGCCGATGATCGACCAGGGCTGCGCCAGCGCACCGGACGAAACCGCAAACAACAACACCGCTGAAGCCCCCAACGGACCGAGCAGGTGCAGCGCCACCTCCATGCCGAAGACCTGGGCGCAGAGCCAGACACTGAATAATGTACCCAAGGCCATGCCAATCGCGGCACGGCTCCATTCGGCGGGGCGGGTATTGATAGCAGCGGGAAACCAGCGAGCGAGCATTGAAAAGAAATCCATAAACGGCGGGCAAAAAAAAGGCTTGTCTGGTTGCCCGGAAAAGCCCTTTGAAAGTTCCTGCATTCGGGGGAGGAACACTGCGCAGTGTGCCGTGCCAGATAGGTCAGCGCCAATGCATATTAATGAGGGTTAAATACAAAAATAATGAATTTATTACGAAGTGACAGCAGGATTGAGCTTGCCCAGTACGCGATTATCGGTTTCTTCATTGAACAAGTGCTTTTGCAGGTTTTCCTGCAGCCCTGGCTCGCCGGCCAAGGGACCTTTGAGTGCCACCAGGGCATTGCGCAGCCACATCAGCCGATCCAGCGGCGGAACGGACAGGTAGCCGATATGCACTTCATCACGGGCCAGGGAAGTTGGGGTATCCGGTAAACGGTCATTTGGCACGGTTTGTCCTCTCACGAAGTGAGCCGCGGTGCTGGCTGCGGCTCATAGCGTCCTTGTTGTTATCCATGGCCTGTGGCGGTAGACAGTTACCGCACGTGGCCATCGAGTTTACAGTTGGGTTTCAGACGCGGGAAAGTGAAATGACACCAGCCATTACGCATAGCTTCGTAGGATCTTTCTGCGTCGCAACTCAAGGTTGAGTGGCTTTGGCCAGGTACAGCAGCACATAGGGGTTTCGGTCGAACTCGCCGGTCAACGTTGGTGTGATAGAGGCAAATCGCGGGTCTTTGAGCCCTTCGAAATCCTCCTGGCTCATCACCAGCCATGCCGGCCCTCGTAACGGCGCCAGGTCAGAGGCTTGTCGGGTAAACAACGGCACCTGATCGCAGTCGAGGTTAACCATGAATTTGATCGCCTTGGCGTCTTTGCCCAAGCCGTGCAATACCACCGGGGCGCGCTGTTGCTGGACCTGCTCATGCACTTGGAGCGTAAAGGTGCGGGTGTCGTAGATGCTGCGTTCGAGCGGTTCGACCACTGCTATATACGTTGCCCACACCGCAAGGACGGCGGCAAGCGCCGGCCCCAACGGCCGTAGACGAGCCCTGAACAACGCCAGCAATGCCAAGGCTTGCAACAGCCCGAGCACGGCAAACACCGGCCCCAGCTGGCTCAACTGCTCCGGATAACGTGGCCGCGCGAAGATCAGCCCAACGATCAGCAGGCCTGGCAGCAGTGTCCAGACACCCAGCATCAGCCCGCGCAGCCATGCAAACAGACGACCTTCAACGACCTGGAACGGGTACGCCGCAATGATCGCCGCCATCGGCAACATCGCCAGCACATAGCGGGCCTTCTTTGCCTGGGGAATCGACAGGCCCAGCATCACCAGAAAGCCAGCGGCAGCGCAGTACAGCACCAGTTGCAACGCGGGCGTCGGTACGCGTCGCCGACCGACCGCGACCGCCAGCAGCACCAGCAGTGCCACGGGATAGGCGAGGGCGTAATTACCCAGCGAGCTGGTGAAGTAGTACAACGCGCCGCTGGAGCCTTCACTGCCGTCCATCCGCCCCAGGAACTGCATGCGGATCACATCCTGCATGAAGCTCTCGCCGCCACTGAGCTTGGCCATCAGCAGCAGCAGGCCGACACAGGCCACCAGCAGCGCCAGTGCCAGCAGGCCGAAACTGAACAGTTGGCGCCATTGTCGGTTGATCAGGTAGTAGCTGCACAGCACGCCCGTAGGAATCACCAGCCCGATAGGCCCACGAATCGCAAAGCCAAGGATCAGCAGCAGGTACAGCCAGTGCAGGCGTTTACCCCCGCCGAAATGGTCATGGGCATAACCGAGGTAGAACACCGCCAAGGCGATGGCCGCGAGCATCTGGTCGAGGGACACCGCGCGGGTTTCACTGATGAAGGTACTGCTCAGCAACAGCAGCGCGAGGCTCAGCAGCCCCCAACGCTGGGAGTAGGGCGCCGTCAGGCGATACACCAGGGTGACGATCACTGCCGAAGCCATGGCCGTCGGCAGCCAGGCCGTGAGGCTGGTGACCTGGCCCAGGGGCAGCGACAACAGCCAGGTCATCAGCGTTGAGGTGGCGAGGTAATCAGCATACGGCTGCCCGTACGTGGTGGGGAAAAAGCCCGGCCCATGGCGCAGCATCTCCTGGGCAAACACCACGAAGCGTGAGTCGAAACCGATAATCGCCTGGTGCCAACTGCCGGCGATAAACAACAACAGCGCCAGCAATCCCAGGCCGAGGGATTGGCGGCGGATCGTTGGGCTGAGCAGGGACGACTGAGCTTTGTTCACGTATCAGGCTTCCACGACCTGCGGCACCCACTGCTGCTGGGGAATCGGCAACTGGCAGGAATCGCCACGGCCAATCGGGTAGTACTGGAAGCCTTTGCGCGCCAGGCGTTCACCGTCGTACAGGTTGCGGCCGTCGAAGATCACCGGGGTTTTCAGGCGCTGGTGGATCAGGTCGAAGTCCGGCGCCTTGAACTGCTGCCATTCGGTGCAGACGATCAGCGCATCGGCGCCGACCAACGTGGACTCCGGCGTGCCCATCAGCATCAGCCGTTGCTCGTCACCGTAGAGGCGCTGGGTTTCCTGCATGGCCTCCGGATCGAACGCCCGGACGTTGGCGCCGGCAGCCCACAGGGCTTCCATCAGCACGCGGCTGGGCGCATCGCGCATGTCGTCGGTGTTGGGCTTGAACGCCAGGCCCCAGAGGGCAAAGGTCTTGCCGCGCAGGTTGCCCTGGAAGAACGCATTGATGCGGTCGAACAGCTTGCTCTTCTGGCGCTGGTTGATGGCTTCCACGGCTTCCAGCAGGTCGCTGGAACAGTTGGCCTGCTTGGCGCTGTGGATCAAGGCGCGCATGTCCTTGGGGAAGCACGAGCCGCCGTAGCCGCAGCCAGGGTAGATAAAGTGGTAGCCGATGCGTGAGTCGGCGCCGATGCCCAGGCGCACGGCCTCGATGTCGGCGCCCAGGTGTTCGGCCAGCTCGGCGATCTGGTTGATAAAGCTGATCTTGGTGGCCAGCATGCAGTTGGCGGCGTATTTGGTCAGCTCGGCGCTGCGCAGGTCCATGAAGATGATGCGGTCGTGGTTGCGGTTGAACGGCGCGTACAGGTCACGCATCACGTCGCGCACTTCTTCGCGCTCGCAACCGATGATGATGCGGTCCGGACGGCGGCAGTCGGAAACGGCAGAGCCTTCCTTGAGGAATTCCGGGTTGGAGACGATATCGAACTCCAGGTGCCGACCGGCCAGGTGCAGGACTTTTTCGATATGGGCGCGCAGGGTATCGCCGGTACCCACGGGCACGGTGGATTTCTCCACCAGGATCACCGGTTCGATACGGTGGCGGGCCACCGCATCGCCCACCGACAACACGTACTTGAGGTCCGCCGAGCCGTCTTCATCCGACGGCGTGCCCACCGCGATAAACAGCACTTCGCCGTGTTCGACGGCGAGTTTTTCATCGAAGGTGAAGTGCAGTCGCCCGCTTTCCAGGTTTTCCTTAACCATGGCCGCCAGTCCCGGCTCGAAGATGCTCACATGGCCTTGCTGCAGGAGCTTGACCTTGTTCTGATCGACGTCCATGCAGATGACATCGTGACCGACTTCGGCTAATACGGTGGCCTGTACCAGACCGACGTAACCACTACCAAATACACTGATTTTCATGGGGCATTCCTGGCGCTTGCAGCGCTAGCACGGCGAGAGTTAATGACCAGCACACCGAGGATGACCAAGGCCACCCCCAGGGTTTTCGAGAGGGAAAAATGTTCGTTGAACACCGGCAGGCTGGCGGCCAGCAGGTACACCAGCGCGTAGCTGATGCTCAGCAGCGAATAGGCGCGGCCCAGGGGCAGGTGCTTGAGGGCGCCGAGCCAGCAGAGCATCGACAGCGCGTAGGCCAGGATCGCCAGGCTCACCACCCCCAACGCCCCGAAGTCGATGGCGTTGCTGTTGAATGCCGTCAGCCATTCGGCGGGCAAGGGCAGGCGCGTCATGCTCCAGCGCATGCCCAATTGGGCGGCGCTGACCAGGCCAACGCTGCCCAGGGCCAGGGCGAAACCACGAATGCGGCTCATACCTGGCGCCCCAACAGCACCACACCGGCAATCACCAGCGCCACGCCCAGCCAATGCCGTGTGTCGATGGTTTCCTTGAACACGAAGCGCGCCACCAGCGTGACCAGAACAAAATTGAGGCTGAGCATCGGGTAGGCGATGCCGACTTCCAGACGCTGCAACACCAGCAACCACACCAGCAAACCAAAACCCAGGCACAGCAGGGCAGACCACAACCACGGCGAGCGCAGTTTCAGCGTCCAATCGTCGGGCTGGTCGCGCCAGCCTTCCACGGCGAATTTCTGCGAGACCTGGCCCATGCATGTCAGCAGGCAGGCCGCCAAGAACAGGAGCAGTGTGATCATGGCGCAACCTGCGGGAACACCAGGATCACGATATTGCCTTGCTCGTAGCGCTTGCCGTCTTTGGGCAGCAACGCCACTTCGGCGATTTCGTCGTCACCCTTGACGCGCATCACCACACCGACCGCGCCGTGTTTGCGCGCGTCGCTCATCCATTGCTGGACCTGCGTGGTGTCGACCTTGTGATGGGCCGCATCGTCGAAGGCCAAGCCATATTTCACTTCGCCGATGGTGTTATAGAGGGTCACGTCCGGGCGCTTGACGCGCCACGCCAGGGCGGAGGCCGCGCCCAGGTCGTTGCTCAGCAACGCGGTGGTCTGGCTCAGTTCCTGGAGGTGATCGATGATGAACTGGTCCGGGGTCTTGTTATAAACCACCGAATGGGGCAATGCGGCCGGGACCAACGCCACCATCAACCAACTGCCGATCACCGGCGCGGCCCACAGTTTCAAAGGCCGTGCGGCCTGCAGCAGGTTGACGAGGATCCAGCCAAACAGGAAGGCAAACACCAGTACCAGGCTGAGGGTTTCACTGCCGTGCTCATACACCGGTTTTTTCAGTTGGAACCAGGTCAGTGCGAGCAATGCCACGACACCGATGATCAGGTTCAGCCCGCCGTTGACCCGCAACGCACGGTCACGGCCTTCGCCCAATTTGGTGGACAACGCAGACCCCATCAGCAACGCCAGCGGCAGCAGGCACGGCATGATGTAGGAGGGCAACTTGCCTTTGGCCAGACTGAAGAAGGCCAGGGGCATCAACAACCACAGCAGCAGAAACGCGGTGGCAGGCAAGCGCTTTTGCTGCCACGCCTGCTTGAAGGTGGACGGCAGCAGGGCGACCCATGGCAACGAAAACGCGACCAGCAGCGGCAGGTAATACCAGAACGGCTCGGCGTGCTGTGCATCCTCGCCGGCAAAACGCTGGATGTGCTCGTGCCAGAAGAAGAAGTTCCAGTAGTCCGGCTCTTGCAGGTGCACGGTCAGGGCCCAGGGCAGGCTTACGACAATGGCGACGACCACGGCGACCAGGCCGTAACCGAGCAGTTCGCGAAAGCGCTTCTGCCAGATCGCGTAGGGCAGGGCAATCAGCACCGGCAACAGCCACGCCAGGAAGCCCTTGGTCATAAAGCCCATGCCACAGGCCAAACCGAGCAGCGCCCAGGCTCCCAGGCGGCCGTTGCGGGTGGTGCTGTCGAAGCAGAACCACAGGGCGACGCCGGTCAGGTTGACCCAGAACGTGAACTGCGGATCGAGGTTGGCATAGCCGCCCAGTGCCGCCACGCTGACAAAACTCATGTACAGCACGGTGCTGACCAGGCTCTTTTGCGGGTCATTCCACAGCCGGCGGGACACCAGGTACACCAGCAGGATGCTCAAGCCGGTGCTCAACGCCGAGGCGAAGCGTACACCAAACAGGTTCTGCCCGAAGATCGCCTGGCCCAGCGCGATCATCCAGTACCCTGCAGCGGGTTTTTCGAAGTAGCGAATCCCCATGAAGTGCGGCGACGCCCACTTGCCGGTCAGCAGCATTTCCTGGCTGATCTGCGCGTAGCGGGTTTCATCCGGAATCCACAGGCCGTGGGTGGCCAGCGGCAGCAAATAGAACGCGCCGAATGCCAACAGGAGCAGGGGCAACGCCCAGCGCCGGATCATGCCTGCTGCACTCCGAGCCAACCCTCACGGCCGCTCAATGCGCCGCGCACCAAGTGTTGCCGGGGCAGGGTGGTCAGGTCCGCAGGCAACAAGTCGCCCAGGGGTTTGAAATCGATGCCGCGCTGCGCTGCCTGGGCGAGCAACTGGCGAAAATCATTGGCCATCAGAATCCCTTCTACTTCTGCGTGGATCGTGTAGACGTTGAGCTTCGACTCGGCAAACCTGTCAAGAATGAAACCGTTGAAGTCTTTGGCGGCCACCACCGGCCCGACGACTTCGTCGAAGGTCGGCAGGTCCACCGGAATTTGTGGCGTACCCGCGCTGCCATCGGCCAATGTCGGCCGAAACAGGCTGGTACCCCGGCAATCGCTGTTGTAGCGAAAGTTGAACCCTTGCTTGGCTTGCACCACACGCTCATCGGCACGCCACCCGGCGGCCGCGGAACAGTCGATGCGTTCGCCGAGGATGTCGCTCAAGGTCTCCACGCCGCGTCGAATCTGCTCCACCAGCTGTGCATCGCTCCAACGCCCGGTGTTGGCCTGCCAGCCGTG
The DNA here is from genome assembly GCF_024809815.1 of Pseudomonas sp. BIGb0381. Lineage (NCBI taxonomy): Bacteria > Pseudomonadati > Pseudomonadota > Gammaproteobacteria > Pseudomonadales > Pseudomonadaceae > Pseudomonas > Pseudomonas sp. BIGb0381. The sequence goes on along the minus strand of NZ_JANUEN010000002.1, from coordinate 342,948 downwards.
GTGATCCCAGGCATGCAGGCCAACTTCATGCCCCGCCGCCTTGGCCTGGCGCATCAAGTGCCCCAGGTCACGGCCGATGGGCTTGCCTGGCCAGGCGGTGCCGGCCAGCAGGATGTCCCAGCCGTACAGGCCGGCAGCATTGGAACGCAGCATTTTCCACAGGAACTGCGGGCGGATCAGGCGCCACAAGTGGCGCCCCATATTGTCCGGCCCGACACTGAAGAAGAACGTCGCTTTTACCCCGGCCTCATCCAGGGATTCGAGCAACCGCGGCACACCTTCACGGGTGCCGCGGTAGGTGTCGACGTCGATGCGAAGACCTGCCTGCATCAGCGCTTGTCCGCGATTTCGAGCATGGCTTCACGCAGGAAGAAGTCCAGCGTGTTGCCGATGGTTTCGCTCATCTCAACGGTCGGCTCCCAGTTCAGCAGGCGCTTGGCGTTTTCGATGTTTGGCTTGCGGTGGGCCACGTCCTGGTAACCGGTGCCGTAGAACGCCTTGCTTTCTACATCGCGGAAACCGGCGAACGGCGGGAAGTTGCTGCGCAGCGGGTGCGCTTCGAACTGACGCAGCAGCTCTTCGCCCAACTGACGGATGCTGGCTTCGTTTTCCGGGTTGCCGATGTTGATGATCTGGCCGTTGCAGGCATCGTTGTCGTTGTCGATGATGCGCGCCAGGGCTTCGATACCGTCGGCGATGTCGGTGAAGCAGCGCTTCTGCTCGCCACCGTCGAACAGGCGGATCGGCGTACCTTCCACCAGGTTGAGGATCAGCTGGGTGATCGCACGGGAGCTGCCGATACGCGCCGAATCCAGGCGATCCAGGCGCGGGCCCATCCAGTTGAACGGACGGAACAGGGTGAAGTTCAGGCCCTTGGCGCCGTAGGCCCAGATCACGCGGTCCAGCAGTTGCTTGGAGACCGAGTAGATCCAGCGCTGCTTGTTGACCGGGCCGACCACCAGGTTGGAGGTGTCTTCGTCGAAGTACGGGTCCTGGCACATGCCATAGACTTCGGAGGTCGACGGGAAGATCACGCGCTTGTTGTACTTGACGCAGTAGCGCACCAGCTTGAGGTTTTCTTCGAAATCCAGCTCGAACACGCGCAGCGGGTTACGGGTGTACTCGATGGGTGTGGCGATGGCCACGAGCGGCAGGACCACGTCGCACTTCTTGATGTGGTACTCGATCCACTCGGTGTGGATGCTGATGTCGCCTTCGACGTAATGGAAGTTTGGGTGGCTGCGCAGGCGCTCGATGGCGTCGGAGCCGATGTCCAGGCCGTAGACTTCATAACGGTCGTCACGCAGCAGGCGCTCGGACAGGTGGTTACCGATGAAACCGTTCACACCGAGGATCAGCACGCGGGTACGGCGCGGCTTGCGGCCGGACTCGGCACCGCGCAGCACGGAGCCGTCGACCAGGCCCAGTTCGTTGGCCAGGGACGGACCAGCCAGGTACAGGCCGTTGTCGTTGCGCTGGCCGAACTTGACCACCAGGGAGTCTTCACCGCAGGCGATGCGCAGCGGGTTGACGCTGATCACGCGGCCCGGCGCCAGGCCTTCGTTGCCCTTGACCACTTCGGCTTGCCAGACGATGAGCTGGTGCTCACCGACAGAGCAGAAGGCGCCCGGGTACGGTTGAGTCACCGCACGCACGAGGTTGAACAGTTCTTCAGCCGGTTTTTTCCACTCCAGCTTGCCGTCGGCTGCCGTGCGGCGACCAAAGTAGGTGGCCTGGCTTTCGTCCTGGGCAGTCTCGGGCAGCTTGCCCGCAGCCAGTTGCGGCAGGGCATCGCGCAACAGGCTGGTCGCCGCATCACGCAGCTTGGCATGCAGGGTCAGGCCGGTGTCGGTGCGCTCGATCACGACTTTTTGCTGGACCAGGATCGCGCCGGCATCGGCACGTTTGACCATGCGGTGCAGGGTCACGCCGGTTTCGGTTTCGCCATTGACCAGCACCCAGTTGGCCGGTGCGCGGCCACGGTATTTAGGCAGCAGCGAGCCGTGCAGGTTGAACGCGCCTTTGCTGGCGGTGGCCAACAGCGGCTCGCTCAACAGGTTGCGGTAGTAGAAAGAGAAGATGTATTCCGGGTTCAGCTTGGCAATGCGTTCGATCCACAGCGGGTGGTTGGCATCTTCCGGCGCATGTACCGGGATGCCGTTGCGCGCGCACAGCTGGGCGACGGAACCGTAGAAATTGTTTTCCTTGGGGTCATCGGCATGGGTGAACACGGCGGCAATGTCGTAGCCGGCAGTCAGCAGGGCTTCAATGCCCGCACAGCCAATATCGTGGTAAGCGAAGACAACGGCTTTTGAATTCATGACGAAACCTGATCGGAAGGAGAAGTAGTGGTGGAATGGGAGGACACCAGGCCGTCAACGACGACCACGGGTGCCGGTGCTGCCGGTTGGTTGCGCAGCACTTTTTCAATAAAGAAACGTGGGCGGGCGCGGACATCGCTGTACATGCGGCCCAGGTATTCACCCAGCAGGCCCATGCCGATGAACTGGCCGCCGGTGAACACGAACAGCACCGCGAACAGCACGAACATGCCGTCGCCGGCCCATTCAGCACCGAAGGCCAGGCGCAGGATGATCAGTGCAAAGGCGAACAGCATGCCCAAGGCCGCCAGGCTGAAGCCGACGATGGACAGCAGGCGCAGCGGGGTGGTGGTCATGCAGGTCAGCAGGTCGAACATCAGGCTGATCAGGCGCATGGCGCTGTATTTGGACTCGCCGTGTTCACGCTCGGCGTGGTGCACAAGGATCTCGGTGGTGTGGCGGGCAAAGCCGTTGGCCAGGATCGGGATAAAGGTGCTGCGCTCACGGCAGGCGAGCATGGCGTCGACGATCGTGCGGCGGTAAGCGCGCAGCATGCAGCCGTAGTCGGTCATGGCCACGCCAGTGGAGCGTTGCACGGCGAGGTTGATCAGGCGCGAAGGCCAGCGGCGAAAGGCCGAGTCCTGGCGATTGTTACGCACGGTGGCGACCACGTCGTAGCCCAGGGCCGCTTGCTCCACCAGGCGTGGGATTTCTTCGGGCGGGTTCTGCAGGTCGGCATCGAGGGTAATCACCACTTCGCCCCGGCACTGCTCGAAACCGGCCATGATCGCCGCATGCTGCCCGTAGTTGCGATTGAGGATCACCGCCACCACGTTGCTGCCGTCTTCAGCGGCGGCGTCTTCGAGCAATTGGGCGGAGTTGTCGCGGCTACCGTCATCCACCAGGATGATTTCGTATTCGTAGGCCAGTTGCTTGCAGGCGGCGGTGGTGCGGCGCAGCAGTTCAGGCAGGCTTTCTTGTTCGTTGTAGACCGGGATAACGATCGACACGCAATGAATAGGGTAGGGTTTCAAAGATTCATGACCTCGGGGTTAGAGCAACTTGGAGCGTGAAAGCGGTAGTAATCATTGGGCGAACACCTGGCCCGCTGGTAAAAAAACGGCGCTAAAGATGAAGCGTAATCAACAGGTTAGCGGGTGTTGTGTGACTCGCTCTGAAGGTTCACGTTCAAGATTAAGCGCAAAAATGTGCAACAGATATGAAAGGCAGATGAAAAACTCGTTTATTTGACAGGTAGACAGCTAGTGTTCAGCTACTTAATTAAGGCGATAAAGGCGTTATAAATTGGGCGAAACACGAACGGTTTGTATGTCGTGGGCCGGACTTGCCGAATACCGGCCGCCGTATCGCCCCGTGCGACTGCCTGCTGTGCATTTATATTGAAGAATCTTCTCTGCAATGCGCCTCAAGTGCCGGTAAAGTAAGCCATCTCTTGCCAGGGTACTCGGATGAATAGCGTGCAGCGTGTAGGCGGCCAATGGCGGCCCGTCTTGATGGGATTGTTGATGACGGTAGCGTGCGTCCCCACCGGACGGGCAGATGACGGCGTGGCACTCACCACCCTCGCTCAAGTGCCTGAGGGCGTTGAAGTACGCGGCAGGCAGGTCGCCGCCTATACCTGGGATGACCACCAGGGCAAGAACCTGCTGGTGCTCGCTGAGCAAGTCAGTGAGCGTGAGGACGATGGTACCCAATCGGCATTTGTTTACGCGGCGCAATACCTGATCGACGGCGACCGCCCCAAGCGCATGTGGATGCTCTACGACGACGTACAGCATTGCGAATTCGATGCGGCGCTGCACTTCGACATGGCGGCGACCAAGGTCACCGACCTCAGCGGTGATGGCATCACCCAGGCCACCGTGGGTTATTCGCGCACCTGCACCAGCGATGTCAGCCCCAATGAATTCAAGCTGATCATGCATGTCGGCAAGTCGCAGAAGTATCGCCTGCGCGGTGTCGACCGGGTGGGCGCGGCCTGGTGGGATGAAGAGGCCGGTGCGCTGCGTGGCATGCCGCTGCCCAAGGATTGCAGTGTGGCCGGGCAGCAGGCGCTGGTCAGCCAATACAAGGAGCAGGGCACCGAGTTGCCATTGCCGGGCTGCTATGACAACGAGAAGGACTTCGCCAAGGCGCCGGAGGCTTACCTGACCTTTATGCGCCAGCACTGGTTCGCGCTGATGCAGAAGCAGGACACCGAATGGAACCAGACCCAAACCCAGACCCAGTCGCAGGCACCCACGGAGGATGACGACACGGCCCCGTGATTTTGTGCCAGGACTTCTCCTGGGTTAGACTCGGCCTTCGCCAATTCACTAAATACCTCGATTAAACAATGGTTTGTTTGAGGTATTTAATCCAAAGGCTGATCTACCTTGACTGAGTCTATCCGCAACCCACTGACCCTCTACCTCACTCGCCTGGCCCCCTCCAGCCAACTGACCATGCGCTATGTGCTGCAGGATGCCGCCGACCGCCTGGGCTACGAGGACATCAACCTCGAAGACATCGACTGGCATCTGCTGCAACCCGAACACGTCATTGCCCTGGTCGCTGCTTTGCGCGAAGACGGCTACGCGCCGAATACCTCGTCGCTGTATGTGAATGCGGTGCGCGGGGTGATGAACGAGGCCTGGCGCATGAGCCTGATCAGCCAGGAACACCTGTTGAAAATGCGCACGGTCAAGGCCACGCCCGGCACTCGCCTGGGCCAGGGCCGTAATCTGCGGCGCACGTTGATCCGGGAAATGATGGAAGTCTGCGCCGCTGACCCGCGTCCCCAGGGCCTGCGGGATGCAGCGGTGATCGGCATCCTGTATGGCTCGGGAATGCGCAAATCGGAGTCGGTCAACCTCGACCTGGCGCAGATTAACTTCGCTGAGCGCAGCTTGCGGGTGATTGGCAAGGGCAATAAGGAACTGGTCAAGTATGCGCCGGGCTGGGCTTTCGCCAAGTTGCAGGCATGGTTGGCCTTCAGGCGCGAGCAGCTCAAGGATGGCGAGCAGGACGATAGCTTCCTGTTCAACCGCATACGCCGGGGCAGTCATATCACCCGCGAACGTATCACCAAGCACGCGATTTACTACATCGCCCGCCAACGCGGTGAGCAGGTGGGGGTGAAGATCATGCCCCACGATTTCCGCCGCTCGTTCATCACGCGGGTGATCGAGGAGCATGACCTGTCGATTGCACAAAAGCTGGCGCATCACACCAATATCCAGACCACCGCCAGCTATGACGTACGTGACGACAATGAGCGGCGGCGGGCAGTGGATCGGTTCGATTTGTAGGCGATCAGCGCCGTTTTACGTAGCGCTCGCAAGAGGGGCCGGCTTAGAGAATGGGTTTGCCACCGGTGACCGCATAGCGCGAACCCGAGATGTAGCTGGCCTCATCCGATGCCAGCAGCACATAAATCGGCGCCACTTCCACCGGTTGGCCGGGGCGGCCCAATGGGGTTTCGCTGCCGAAGTTCTGCACGTCTTCATCGGTCATGGTCGCCACGATCAACGGCGTCCAGATCGGGCCGGGCGCGACGCTGTTGACGCGGATGCCCTTGCTGCCGAGTAATTGCGCCAAGCCACCGGTGAAGTTGGCGATCGCACCTTTGGTGGCGGCATAGGCCAGCAGGGTCGGCTTAGGCATGTCGGAGTTGACCGAGCTGGTGTTGATGATCGAACTGCCGGCCTTCATATGCGGCAGCGCGGCCTTGCAGATGCGAAACATAGCAGTGATGTTGATATCGAAGGTCTTGACCCATTCCTCATCCTCGATCTCTTCGAGCGTCTCGTGGGTCATCTGGAACGCAGCGTTATTCACCAATACATCGATGCGCCCGAATTGTTCCACGGTTTTGTCGACCAGCGCCTGGCAGGTGGCTTTTTGCGCGATGTCACCGGGCAGCAAAAGGCACTGGCGACCAGCTTCTTCAACCCAGCGTGCGGTTTCCCTGGCGTCTTCGTGTTCGTCCAGGTAGGCGATGGCGACGTCAGCCCCTTCACGGGCAAAGGCGATGGCCACCGCACGGCCGATGCCGCTGTCGGCACCGGTGATCAAGGCGATTTTGTTGGCCAACCGGCCGGAGCCCTTGTAACTCTGTTCCCCGCAGTCCGGGTACGGGTCCATTTTGCGCTGGGTACCAGGCACGTTTTGCGCTTGAGGGGCAAAGGGTGGGCGTGGGTAGTCAGTCATTTCCAATCTCCATAGGTTTCGAGCGGTGCTATGGGATTAGTAGTTTCATGGCCGGCGATAGTTGTAATGGATGCCGGCCAGGCCCGACGAGTGGTACCGCTCAGGAGGAGGGCGGGGCGCTCGCCAAGTGCGCCGGCAGACGGCGCAAGGTCCAGAGGACGGTGAGCATCGCCGCCACGGCACACAACGCGATGCCTGTCAGCATCGGCGCCGGTGTATGGTCGGCAAACACCCCGACCAGCGTCATCGACACTGCGGCGGTAATCATCTGGATCGCCCCCAGCAGGGCCGAGGCGGAGCCCGCCACTGCGCCGTGATCCTCCAGCGACAGCACCCCGGCCGCCGGCAACAGCAGGCCGAGAAAACCGAAGCCGATAAACAGCAGCGCCATCATCCAGGGCAGGCTATCGACCCACAGCGTGGTGGCCGCCAGCACGATCATGACAGCGGCCACCGCCGTTACCGACCAGCGAATCAGCGGCGCCAGGCCGAAGCGGGCGCTCAGGCGAGCGGTGAGTTGGCTCATGGCGAAGAACGACGCAGCGTTCAGCGCAAAACACAGGCTGAATTGCGTCGGTGTCAGGCCGAAGTACTCGATATATACGAACGGCGCACTGCCAATAAACACAAAGAAGGTGGCCAGGCCAAAACCGCATACCACCGACAAACCGATAAAAACCGGATCGCGCAGCAACGCACCGTAGCTGGCGAACGCCGTGCCCAGGGTCTTGCCCAAACGCCGTTCGGCCGGATGGGTCTCAGGCAGTTGCACGATGGTCATGACCAGGCATGCGACGGACACCACCGCCAGCACGGCAAACACTTCGCGCCAGCTCCACAGCGAGATCACCAGGCTGCCCGCCAGCGGCGCGAGGATCGGCGAAACACTCATCACCAGCATCAGCAAGGCCATCAGCCGCGCGGCTTCATGGCCGGTGTACAGATCACGCACGATCGCCCGCGGAATGACCATCCCGGCACAGGCACCGAACGCCTGCACGGCACGAAAGCCGATCAGCACTTCAATGGTGGGCGCCAGCGCGCAGCCGATACTGCCCACCGCAAAGATCAGCAGCCCGGCGTAAATCGGCGGCTTGCGCCCGAACACATCACTGATCGGCCCGTAGAACAGCTGGCACACGCCGATGATCATGAAGAACACTGTCAGGCTCATCTGCACCGCCGCCGGCGATGCCTGCAGGCTGGCGCCCAGGGTTGGCAGGGCGGGCAGGTAGATGTCGATGGCGAATGGGCCGACGGCGGTGATCAACCCGAGCAGTAGGGCGAGGTGGGCGATACTTCGAGACATGGGCAGTTCCGGGCAGAGCAAAAGTCGATCAGATTAAGGGATTCGCGCAGATCTGCAAACTTAGGCTTCACTAACTGAGATTGATGCCGATAACGGTAAGAACGTTGCTTTGACTGTTGGGTATGGGGGTGTGGGCATGACGATCAAATTACGCTTGATGTTATTGATTGCCACCGGGCTGCTCACGGCCTTGGTCATGAGCCTGGCCGGCTACCTGGGAAACGCCCGGATGAGCGAGGCGGTGCAGGATAGCGAGGTCAGCATGACGGTCCTGCGCAACCATATGGAAGCCGACATGATGCACGACGCCCTGCGTGCCGACGTGTTTTCCGCCATGCTCGTGGGGTTGGGGAAAAGCATCAGCAGCAAGGACGAGGTCAACACTTCGTTGAAGGAACACGCCGAGCACTTCCGAGAAGTACTGGGGGACAACCTTAAGCTGCCGCTGGAGGCCACGATCAAGACCAGCCTGGAAAAAATCAGACCCAGCCTGGACACCTACATCAGCGCCGCGGAGCGCATCGTCGCGTTGGCCCTGGACAATCCTGAAGCCGCTCGCGGGGAACTGGACACCTTCAACAAGGCGTTTTCCCAGCTGGAAGATCAAATGGCGGCCTTGAGCGAGCTGATCGAAAGCAATACCCATCTGACCAGCACCAGTACACGGCAGACCATCAGTCACGCCAATTTAACCTTGGCCGCCGTGCTGATCGCCAGCCTGTTACTGCTGCTGGCGCAAGGGCGCTGGGTCATCTTGAGCATCATGGGGCCGCTGCAGGCTGCCAGCCGCATCGCCGCGAGTATCGCCCGTGGCAACTTGAGCGAGCCGATCGTCGAACCCAAGCGCAAGGACGAAGCCAGTTCGTTGATCCGCAACCTCGCCATCATGCAGCGGGATTTGCGCGGCATGATCGAAGTGGTGCGCAGTAATGCCCATGGCGTCAATGGCATGAGCGAACGCTTGAGCCAGGGCTGCCATGAAGTCGCTGGCAGCAGTCAGCAGCAAAGCGCGGCCGCCAGCACCATGGCGGCAGCGGCGAGTGAAATGACCGCCAGTATCGAAGAGATTACCCGACATGCCGGGCGTGCCCTGGACATGGCCAACCAGGCTGAAGCCTTGGCCAAGGACGGCGGCCGGGTGATTCACCAGGTGGTGAAGGACATGGACGGCATTGCCCGTTCAGCGCAGCAATCGGCCCAGGTCATTCGTACGCTGGACAAGGAGTCCGAGGCGATCTTCAGCATTATCCAAGTGATCAAGGGCATCGCGGACCAAACCAACCTGTTGGCGCTGAACGCCGCGATTGAGGCCGCCCGCGCCGGAGAACAGGGGCGCGGCTTTGCGGTGGTCGCCGATGAAGTTCGCAGCCTGGCGGGCCGCACCAGCGCCTCGACCCAGGAAATTGCCAACATGGTCGGGCGTATCCAGCAAAACACCCGGGAAGCGGTGACCAGCATGGAGGAGGGCGTCACCCAGGTGGATAAAGGCATGGCGGTGACTGCCGAGGTGGAGCGCGCGATCCGCGATATTCTGCAGGCCACCCTGAATACGACCGAGTTGGTGAACGACATCTCGCGCACCATCGGTGAACAGAGCCTGGCGAGCAACGAGATCTCCCACCAGGTGGAGATGATTGCCGGGATGTCGGAAAACAACAGCCGTGTCATCGGAGAAACCGCCTCGACCACCGATGAGCTGGCCGGGTTGGCCGGCAAGTTGTCGCAGTCCGTGGATCGCTTCAGCTTGTAACGCAGCGCAGACCTGATAACCGCTTAATGGACCGGCCCCCTGTGGGCCGGTTTTTTTTGCCCGTTGCACCGACTCACCCGCAGGACTTATAGATCGGCCATTGCAAAAAAAAGATTGAATATTCACACCTAATGTTATTTAAATAACAAAACAAGAGCGCCACGACCTGCCTGGTCGTGCTGCAACAAGGTGGAACAGCAATGAGCAAGATCGCAGTCATCGGCAGCAATATGGTGGATCTGATCACCTACATCGAGCGCATGCCGGCCCAGGGCGAAACCCTGGAAGCGCCTGGCTTTGCCCTCGGGTGTGGCGGCAAGGGGGCGAACCAGGCGGTGGCGGCAGCCAAGCTTGGGGCGCAGGTGCTGATGCTGAGCAAGGTCGGCGACGACATGTTTGCCGACAACACCCTGGCCAACTTCCAGCGTTTTGGTATCGACACCCGTTATGTCCAGCGGGTGCCTGGGGTTTCCAGCGGCGTCGCGCCGATTTTTGTGCGGGCCGACTCCCACAACAGCATTCTGATCGTCAAAGGCGCCAATGCGCATTTGTTGCCGGCGGACATCGACGCGGCGGCCGCCAACCTGCGCGAGTGCACGCTGATCGTGCTGCAGTTGGAGATCAATCTGGAGACGGTCTACTACGCCATCGAATTTGCGCATCGGCACGGCATCGCGGTGCTGCTCAACCCGGCACCGGCCCTGGCCGGCCTGAGTGGGGAGCACCTCGCGTTGCTGGATTTCCTGATCCCCAACGAATCGGAACTGGCGTTGATCACCGGCCAGGTCGTGGACTCGCCGGATGCCGCCCAACGCGCCGCGCGCACGCTGGTGGCCAGCGGCATTCGCCACGTGATCGTCACCCTCGGCGAACACGGCGCGTTGTACGTGGGAGAGGAGGGGGAATTCCGGGTGCCGGGCAGAAAGGTCGTGGCACGTGACACCACGGGCGCCGGCGATGCCTTTATCGGTTGCTTTATTCAGCACTGGAGCCGCGACGGCGGTATCCGACAGGCCATGGAACAGGCCGTGGCGTATTCCGCCTGCTCAGTCATGGCGCTGGGCACCCAGACGTCTTATCCCGACAGCCAAGCGTTCGCTCGTTTCCAGCAACAGCAGTAACACTCTCAAACCAGCCCGGAGAACAATAATGAACAAACCTGCGCTGCAACAGACACCCGATGGTTTCTACCTGAACCGCACGCCCTGGTTCGCCTTTATCCTGCTGTGCAGCATCTTTGCCCTGTGGGCCGCGGCGGCGAGCATGAACGATGTGCTGATCGCACATTTCAAGAAGGCGTTTTTACTCAGTGATTTCCAGACCGCCTTTGTGCAGTCGGCGTTTTACCTGGGCTACTTTTTCGTGGCCATTCCGGCGGCGATGGTGGTGCGTCGTTTCAGCTACAAGAGCACGATCCTGATCGGCTTGCTGCTGTACATGTTCGGCTGCCTGCTGTTTTTCCCGGCGGCGTCAACGGCCAAGTACGGCATGTTCCTGCTGGCGTTGTTTGTGATTGCCGCTGGCCTGTCGTTCCTGGAAACCGCCTGCAACACCTACTCGACCCTGATGGGCCCGCGGGAAACCGGGACACGGCGCTTGAACATCTCGCAGACTTTCCACCCCTTCGGCGCGATGGCCGGGGTGTACGTCGGCAGCTTCGTGATGTTCAAGGACACCGACGCCACCACGGAACAACTGACGCAGATGAGCGCCTCCGAGGCCGCTGTGCAGCAGTTGCAAATGATCCAGTCCACGCTGTTGCCCTACAAGTGGATGATTGCCGTGCTGGTACTGATGTTTATCCTGGTCGCCATCACCCGATTCCCCGCCTGCAAGGGCAATAAACCCGCTGACAGCAAGCCTGGCAGCCTGCGCCAAAGCCTGGGTCGGTTGTGGCGTAACCCGCGTTTTACCTTTGGCGTATTGGCGCAGTTTCTCTACGTGGGCGCGCAGGTCGGCGTGTGGAGTTTCACCATTCGCCTGGCCATGCAAATGGGCGGAATGAACGAGCGCAGCGCTTCATGGTTTTTGCTGACCACCTTTGCCGCCTACTTTGTCGGCAAGATGATCGCCAACCTGTTGATGCGCCGCCTGCACCCGGCCAAGGTCCTGGCGATCTATGGTGTGCTGTGCATTGTGCTGCTGGCCTACACCATTCTGGTGCCGAACATTTCGGCGGTGTATGCAGCGGTCGGCGTGAGTATTTTCCTCGGCCCGTGCTGGCCGACCATTTACGGCCTGACCATCGATGGCCTGGGTGAAGACACCGGCGTCGGCGGTTCATTACTGGTGATGAGCATCGTCGGCGGCGGGGTGATTCCAATCTTCCAGGGCCTGTTGTCCGACGCCAGCGGCGGCAACATGCAACTGGCTTACAGCGTGCCGTTGCTGTGCTTTATCGTGATCGTGATGTATGCGCTCAAATGCATGCGCCAATCCGCGACCTTGCCTTCGGGCGCAGCAGCGGCGGTGGCCTCATGAACACGCGTATCCCGCTGTATCCCGCGGTGTTTACCGAGCAGGAAAAGATCCTGCTGCAGTCTGAGGATTTCAAGGTGAGCGCCTGGACCTACCCGTCCGGGGTGCTGGCCGTGAGCCTGGAGAACAGCCGTGGACGCCTGGTGGTGCTGCCTTATCAAGGGCAGATGATCTGGTCGGCGGTGTTCGACGGCTGCGACCTGACCATGAGCAACCTGTTCGAGCAACCTCGGCCCAGCCCGACGGTCATCGATACCTATGGCTGCTTCATGTTTCACAGTGGTCTGCTGCGCAACGGTTGCCCGGCGCCGGATGACACCCACGCCTTGCATGGCGAAATGCCTTGCGCCCCGATGGACTCGGCCTGGCTGGAAATCGGCGAGGGCATTGTGCGCCTGGGCGGTCGCTATCAATACGCCAAGGGCTTCGGCGATCGCTACCGGGCGTGCCCCAGCGTGACCCTGCGCGCCGACTCGGCTTTGTTCGATATCGACATGGAGGTGACGAACCTGGCCGGCAAGCCTATGGAGCTGATGTACATGGCCCACATGAACTACGCCTTTGTTGCCGATGCGCGGTTTGTCGAGCCATTGGGCATGCAACGCCTGCGCCTGCGTACCAGCATTCCTGACCACGTCAAGCCGACGCCGGACTGGAGCGCCTACATGGCGCAACTCGCCGAGCAGCCCGGGCAATTGGCGTGTCTTGATCAGCCAGGGTTGTACGACCCTGAAATCGTGTTTTTCTTCGACGGCGTCGGCACAGATGCCACCGGCCAGGCGCATTTCCTGCTGGATCACCCCGACGGCGCGGCGTTCTACACCCGCTATCGCCCCGAACAATTCGAGCACGCCGCACGCTGGATCCTGCACACGCCGGATCAGCAAGTGGCGGCGTTCGTGCTGCCATCGACGTGCGAACCCGAGGGCTATAACGCCGAGAAAGCCAAAGGCAACGTGCGTGTGTTGGCAGCGGGAGCCAGCGCCTCGTTCAGTGTGACCACGGGCTATCTGAGTGCGCAGGAACGGTTGCGGTTGCTGGGTTAAACCAGCAATTGCGCGCCGTGGGCCTGGATGGCTTCCTTGTAGCTGCGGGGGATTTTCTTGTCGCTGACCACGTACTGAAAGTCCTCCAGGGTGGCGAAGTGAGCCGTGCGCACCGTGTCGAACTTGCTGAAGTCGGCGAGCAACACGCGTTGCTGGGCCTGGCGCATGACCTTTTGCTTGACCTCGACCTCGTTGAAGTTGAAGCACGTCACGCCGAATTCCTGGCTGACACCCGCGGCAGTCACGAAGGCCCAGGTCAGGCGCACGCTGTCGAGGATGCTGCTTTCGGCCGTGTTTTCAAACACCTGGTTCTTGCGGTGAAAGGTCCCGCCGCACAACACGATGTGGCAGTTGGGCTTGCCATGCAGCTTAAGCAGCACGTTCAGCGAGCTGCACACCGCAGTGAATTCCAGCTCATCGGGGATGAAGTCAATCACAAAGGGGGAGGTGGTGCCGCAGTCGAAAAACACCGTGTCACCGGGCTGGATCAGCCGCGCGGCGAGTTTGCCGATGCGGCGCTTTTCCTCGACGTGGCGCGTGTCCTGCTCGGCAACCCGGTAATCGCTGACCTCACTGCCGACGCGGGTGATGTAGCCACCCAGCAGGCGCAGGTGATCGCTGAAGTGGTTGAGATCGCGGCGCAGGGTCATCTCCGAAACCTCCAGCAGCGCCGCCATTTCCCTCAGGTGAATGGCGTTCTGGTCCTGCAAGGCTTGTTGGATAAGCTTGAGTCGCTCGGCTTTTCTACTGTCCACGAGTATTCCAGGGCTTGATTGTTTGTGTTAGATAAGTAACATTTAGTGTTATTATTGTAACGTATTAGTGTGAGCGCTGTGACAGGCGGCACACGATCATTCGCAACATACAGGCAAGGGCTCGTTAAATGAACACTCTTCAACCCGCAGCATTGGCCAAGTACATCGATCACACCTTGCTGGCTCCCGATGCCTCCCGTGAGCAGATTCGCACCTTGTGCGAGGAAGCCCGGGAGCACGGTTTTTATTCGGTGTGCCTGAACTCAGGGCAGGTGCCTTACGCCGCATCGTGCCTGGCCGATGACCGCGTGGTGATTTGTGCCGTGGTGGGCTTTCCGCTGGGCGCCGGCCTGAGTGACACCAAGGCCTTCGAAGCCGAACAGGCGATTGCCGCCGGGGCAGGGGAGATCGACATGGTGCTCAATATCGGCTGGTTGAAGGACGGTTTGCTGGAGGCGGTGCGCGAAGACATTGCGTTGGTCCACAAGGCGTGCGGCGCCGTGCCGTTGAAGGTCATCCTGGAAACCTGCCTGCTTGATGACGAAGAGAAGGTCCAGGCCTGTAAAATCTGCCGGGACTTGGGTGTGGCGTTCGTCAAGACGTCCACCGGGTTCAGCCGAGGCGGTGCCACCGCCGAAGACGTGGCCCTGATGCGTAAAACCGTGGGCGCCGGGGTTGGGGTCAAGGCTTCCGGGGGCGTGCGCGATTATCCGACGGCACTGAAGATGATTGAAGCCGGGGCAACACGCTTGGGCAGCAGTTCGGGGGTTGCGATTGTCGGCGGGGCGATGACGGCGGCGAGTGGTTACTGAGCTTCGGGCCGACGCTTGGTGACCTGTCGGGAAATCCCGACAGCCTTCGCACATCATTAGAGCAATATCGGGATTTCCTCATGGCTCTTTGCTATATGTCACGCTAGAGTGATTGGAAGATTTAATGAAGTCTTGATTTCTCCGGCCTCGGCCGAGGCCGCAGGACACTTCATACCTGTGGAGTGCACCATGAAAGTTCTAATCGCCGATGACTCATCCATGTCCCGCAAGATGGTCTTGCGTTCCCTGCCTGAATCACTGACCGAAGATGTTCGCCAAGCCTGTAATGGTGCCGAGGTGATGGAGGCCTACCACGCCGGGCACGTCGATCTGCTTTTTCTCGACCTCACCATGCCCGTCATGGACGGTTTCCAGACGCTGGAGGCGCTCAAGCGCGAAGACGCCAATGTGGTCGTCGTGGTGATCAGCGCAGACATCCAGCCCCTCGCCAGGCAGCGCGTATTCGACCTAGGCGCTGCTGCATTCGTCGCCAAGCCAGTTACGGCAGAAGCCGTACTCAATGCTTTGCACGTCATAGGAGTGCTTTGATGGAAACCTTGGCCGAGCTCACCGAAGACCAACGTGACGCCCTGCAGGAACTGATGAACATCGCCATGGGACAGGCGGCCGAGCGACTGGCCCTGCTGACCAATACCATGGTGACGCTTTCGGTTCCTTTTATTCACCCGCTGATTCGGGAACAGAATAACCTGGCGATCCCGGAGCATCTGCGCCGAAGCTTCATGATTGTCACCCGTCAGTCTTTCCTGGGGGAGTTACGCGGAGAAGTGTTCGTGTGTTTTGGCGCCATGGGGGCAGATGAACTGGCCGAGCTGCTGGGCTACAAGGGCGGCGGCCTGGCCCAGCAGGACGAGTTGATGCTTGATGTCACCAATATCCTGACCGGCGCCTGCATCAGTGGGCTGGCAAGACAGGTGGCGACTCAAGTGAGCTATGACGCACCCTCCATTCTCGTCCACAGGGAGCAGGAAGCGAATGCACTGGATGAATTGAACCTGAATGAACACCTTGCGATGGTGTTGGAAATCCGTTTCGAGGTTCAGGCTCATCAATTCTCCTGCGACCTGCTGATCTGCATCACTGAACGTACAGCAGGCGTTGTCGTTCGAGCCATTGATCGTTTGCTGGACGAGCTTTGAAGGGGGCTCCCATGACAGACAATAAGGCAATCTCCCGGGAAACCCTTGAGTCGATGCTCAAGGCCATCAACATGGGCGTGCTGCTGGTCGACCAGGACTGCAAGGTGCTGTTCTCCAATCACTTTATGTCCATCAACAGCGGCCGCAGCGCTGAAGAACTGATCGGCCGTACGCTGTTCGAAGCTTTTCCGGAACTGCCGGAAGTCTGGACCCGGCAGAAGATCAACAGCGTCATGACTCTGCAAAACTTTGCTTTCACTTCGTGGCAGCAACGACCGCACCTGTTCAATTTCGAAAGCACCCGGCCCATCAGTGGCATGGTCCGGCACATGTATCAGAACTGCACCTTCTTCCCCGTGCAAGATGCCGATGGCAGCAATCTTGGCGTGGGCCTGGCCATCAGTGACACGACCGATACCGCTGCGCGTCAAATCGAGCTGACGCACCTCAACCAGTTGCTGGAAGAAGAAAAGGGCGCCCAGGCGCTGCTTATCGCGCGGCTCGAAGAGGCACAGGCGCAGTTGCTGCAGTCCGAGAAAATGGCCGCGATAGGGCAACTGGCTGCCGGCGTGGCCCACGAGATCAATAACCCGATCGGTTTCGTTTGTTCCAACGTCAACAGCCTGCGCCGTTACCTCGTGGACATCTTCGCGCTGCTCGAGGCCCATGAACAGGCGACCGATGACACGCATGCCAGTGCTCATCCCGAGCTAGCGGTGATGCGGGACAAGATGGATTACACCTTCATGCGCCAGGACATCGACGACCTGCTGGCCGAGTCGGCCGACGGGCTTGACCGGGTCACTCGCATAGTCAAGGACCTGCGCGAGTTCTCCCATGTCGACAGTTATGAATGGCAGTTGGCCGATCTGCACAAGGGGCTGGACAGCACCCTCAACGTTATCTGGAACGAGATCAAGTTCAAGGCTCAGGTGATCAAGTGCTACGGCGATGTCGAGCCCATCGAATG
The DNA here is from genome assembly GCF_024809815.1 of Pseudomonas sp. BIGb0381. Lineage (NCBI taxonomy): Bacteria > Pseudomonadati > Pseudomonadota > Gammaproteobacteria > Pseudomonadales > Pseudomonadaceae > Pseudomonas > Pseudomonas sp. BIGb0381. The sequence continues at coordinate 326,135 of NZ_JANUEN010000002.1, read as the reverse complement.
CATGGGCTCACAGATCAATCAGGTTTTCCTGAACTTGCTCATCAATGCAAGCCATGCCGTGGGTGCCGACGGCGAAATCACCATTAGCAGCGGGAGGGAAGACGGCGGCGTGTTCGTCGAGATCGCCGACAACGGTCATGGCATTCCCCTTGAAATCCAGAACCGGATATTCGAACCGTTCTTCACAACCAAGCCGGTGGGCATGGGGTCGGGCCTTGGCCTGTCGTTGTCGTACAGCATCATGGTCAAGCACCATGGACGGCTCACCGTCGAAAGTGAGCCGGGCAGGGGGAGTCGCTTCCGCGCGTGGTTACCATTACGCCAGCCGGTGATACAGGCTGTCTCTACTTGCGCCGTTGAAGGACGCTGATCATGAATAGGCTGTCTTCCAGCGTAAAACGGCATACCGTCATGCTGGTGGATGATGAAGAAAGTATCCTCAACAGCCTCCGACGCCTGCTGCGCGCAAAGCCTTACGACTTGCTTCTGGCCACGAGCGGGGCCCAGGCGCTGAGTCTTTTCGAACAACATCCTGTCGACCTGATCGTCTGCGACGCGCGCATGCCGTTCATGGACGGACCGACCTTGCTGCGCGAGGTGCATAGGCGCGATCCGCAATGCGTAAATATCCTGCTGACCGGTTATGCCGATATGAGCATGATCACGCAGGTACATCAGCAAGCCCTGGAATGATGAAGAGCTCAAGCTCACTCTCGATCAGGCTCTGGAAATGAAGAGAGCGTCCGGTGAGCGTAACCCTCCGAATACGCCCCAACCCTATAACTCAACTAAATGACTATTTAGTTTAGTTATTCTTTTTGTTTTTTTTGTGGGCGGCATAGGGCAGTTTAATCGTTGTCACCCAACCGTGGACTGTTGGTATTCTTTATGGCTGAAACATTCAACTCGTAAAGGAATACCCGATGCCAATATACCTCGCTGCCGAATCAGAACTGCACGTGGGTCAAAACTCATTCACAGAAGCACCTGCGGAAGAAGGAACTTGCGTTGTCGTATTCGAAGACGACGAAGACACCGGCTATTTCTACGCTCTGGATACAGCGGCTGAAAGCAACCCGATTCAAGACGCGCTGCATATCTACAACGTTGCGGACGTTTCAGACAAACATAAACCCTCCAGTTTGAAGATCGGTTGGTCCGTTGATCACACCAAGGCCGTGTTGCTAATCAACGATTATCCGCATGCCATATTCGATTTCACGGCGAAACAAGGCTATTGCCGTACCGGGTTCCCACCGCAGACTGGCAATGGTTGGTCTGAACATGGCCACGATTGGGATGATGCTGCGCTTGAGCTGTTCGCATGAGTATGAGGATGAGCCTGGGTTAGCCAGGCTTTTTCTTCTGCGCAAAGGATCTACCAGGTTTAACGGGCAGGCAGCGCCACAGCGAGTGTCGTCATCGTGTTTTTCCATCAGGCGAGAAACAGGGGGGGCCGCTTGGTGAAAAGCGCCAAGCAGAGCCCAACGAGGACATTCTGTTGGTTCGCATAATGTATATTATGTTAAATCATGTATCAGGCTCAGCCACTTCGGTTCGTGTCCAATCCCACATACCTCCGGTCAAATCCCCACAAACCCCCGTTTCCGAGAAAATCAAAAGCTCTGTTCGGGGGTCAGCAATGCGGTCGTGGTGGCACCAACAACCGCCCCCACCAAAACCGCGGCCGCCTGGCTGGCAGAACGCCAACTGACCAGATAGCAGCGTTGATTGCGCGCCGCCAGCTCCATCAGCACCACGGACGACACCCCGATCTCCCCTCCGGTCGCGAACCCTTGCAGCAACCGCGAGAGCACCAGCCACCGTGGCGGTGACGCCGATCGATGCATGCGTCGGCATTGACGCGATCAAGGCGGTACCGGCTGCCATCAATAGATTGGTGACATTCAAGCCGGCTTTTCGCCCTTTGCGGTCGGCGAGGTTGCCGATCACTATTGCGCCCAGCGGGCGCATCGCTAAACCGATGCCAACGACTGTCGCCAGTATCACCTTCTTCGATTGCCTGAAGGTCACCGGACAATCGCCAGATTCAAGATAAGACATTTAGGCCGAGGTCCCGTCGAGTCAATCAAAGCGCGCTGGGTAGCGAACACGTGGGCCCAAAAGGCCCCTCATGGGCACGTTGGGCGCTAACAGCTCGATCGACGGGCTATTGATTTGTAGTAGCGTCCTGGCGGGAGCATCCTACGGAACAATATCAGGCTTGTATGTACCCCTTTTATAACGCCAGCAGGCGCGCACTCACTGCGGCTCCGCGCCGCACGCTTGATGTCGGAAGATCACGAGCGCTCGCACTGATTGACCCGTTGAGCGCCTTTGACGATCGCCCAACCTATCAATCAGCCCGCGGCTCTTTCCCCCACACGTTGACGTGACACATTCAACGCCACCAACGACGCCAGGATCGCCATCACCATCCCCGCGAGAAACCCACCGCTATACCCCGCCTGCGCAGTCAACCCCACCAGCAAGGTCGAAGACAGCATTTCCCCCAGATCACGCGTGCTTTGCACGGCGGTCATGTCCGTACCGGCCTGGTCGCTTTGCGCGGCGAAGGCCATGGAGGCAGTCATGATCACCACCGAGGTGGCGCCGGTCGCGAACGAGCCCAGGCCCACGGCCAACCAGATCAGTCCGGTTTGCGTGGCAAGCATGCCGTTGGCTTGCAGCAGCCAGGTCAACGCGGCAGCGCCGGCCATGCCTACCGCCAGGATGAACGTCGGCCACAGCCCCAACACCCGGATCAACCACGCACCACCGCCGCAGCCGAGGACGATGGTGACCACGCCGCCGCTCATGCCCAGTTGGCCGATAGCCTGCAAGGACCAACCGGCGTCATTCAGGAACAGCTTTGACAAGCCAAAACCCGACACTGACGTCATGGCCGACAACAAGGCCAGCACCACCAGCGCCAGCGCCTTCGGCCGCCTGATGAACCGCCATAATGAGGCATGCGCCACATCTGGCTGTTTTTCCTTGGCCGGTGCCACGTGCAGCCAGCCGACGCACACCAGACTCAACAACGGCACCAAAGCCAGCAGACTGAACGCGCTGGTTTGCCCCAGGTAGCCGCTAAGCAGCAAGGTGCCGGCGCCGCCAACGAAGAAGCCGACCATGGTGCCGCCCACTTGAATGGCGTTAATCCGCGCGAGCATGTTGCCGCTAAAGTACTCGGCCGCCATGCCGTCGGTGGCGATGTCCTGGGTGGCGCTGGCCAGCGAGGCAACAATCAGCAGGCCCACGGCGATGCCTGCCGTCTCGACGCGCAGGCCGATGCTTGCCAGGCAGGCAATGCACAGCAGCACCAGTATCTGCATGGGAATGATCCAACTGCGGCGCCGTCCCAGGCGTGGGCTCCAATGGTTATCCACCTGGGGCGCCCAGAGGAACTTGACCACCCACGGTATCCCCACCAACGGCAGGAAGGCCAAGGCGTGGAGCGCCGCGCCGTCATGACGCAGCAGGGTCGGCAAGGCGTCCATGGCGATGCCGAAGCAAATGCCTTGGGACAGGTACAACAGTGCAAAGGTCAGCACCATGCGCCAATGTTTCAACAGATCCAGCATTACAAGTCTCCCCTCAGGCAACATTGGCGGCGGCAGCCCGTGCCGCGCGCGTAAAAGAAATCAGGCGCCGCAATGCCCACAGGGCACTGGCCGCGCACAGCAGCAACACAAGATCGATGGGCCACAGCGGCACGCTGCCTTGTTTCAGGCTGCCGGCCAGGTGCAGCAGCGCCGCCGCCAGGAAGCCCAGGCCCGTCACGGCCAGCAGCAGGTGCAGCGGTTGATGCCTGGGGGGCATCAGGCAGGCCAGCAGCAGGCTGGCAAGCCAACCGCCCCAGAACCACCACGCCAGGTTGGCACTGCCCAGCGCCCCCGCGCAGAGCAATACCGCCGTGGCCGCCAGCAACCCGCCACCGCCGCCGACCACCAGGCGCAGTAGCACCTGCCAACCGCCGCCGGCCTTGAGGCGCCGACGCTCCAGCCACAGGTACAAGCCGCTGAGCACCAACCCCGCCGCCGCCAACGCCATGCCGAAATGCACGGCACGCAGCAGTGACCCGCCAACAGGCACCCAGCGGTAGTCGGCAAAGTGCAGCGGCTGCACCGCAATAAACGCCTGCAACCACAGACCGCGCCCGCTGGCGCTGCTGGAGCCGACGGCGAGGCCGTCAGCGGCGCGATAGGCATGCCGTTCAAAGACGGCCGTACTGGGCAGGCCTTGTTGGATACCGCTCACTTCCACCCAGGCATCCGGCTCACCCCAGTGGTGCAAGGCGACGTTTTGAGCAGAGAACCCCGGATGGGCGACGGAGTCCTGGTGCAGCAACTGATCCAGATCGACCGCCGGCGCCGAAGCCGTTGTTCGGTCGACCTGCGGCGGTGCCCCCAGCAACTGCATGAACGCTTGCTGCGGCGCGCCCGGGAACGCCTGCGCGGCTAGCCCCAAGGTGCCGAGCGCCCCTAGGCCGGACAACGCGCCAGTGATACCAAACAGCAGCAACCAGGGCCCGCACCAACGGCCGATCAGGCTGTGCAAGTCATGGGCGAACACCCGTGCCCCACGGTCGCGCCGCAGGCGCTTGAGGTCTTGCAGGCGCCCACTGTGTAATGCACTGCCTGCCCAGATCATCAGCAACAACACCACGCCCAACAAGCTGATCAAAATCCGGCCGGGAAAACCGATGAACAGACTTTTGTGCAGGTTGAACAGGATATCCGCCGCGTTGCCTGACGCCAGCTCACGGCCGCTGACGGGGTCCAAGGCGACCGTGCAGTCCTTGGGCGATGCACACAACTCGACCACCGAGTGGCGGCTGTCCGGCAAACGAATGCGCAATTCACCGAGCGCCAGGCCGCGCTCGCGAGCGATAGCCGGCCATTGCGCGACCGGTAGCGCCGGCCCGTGAGCCAACGCCGCCGGGCCGCGAAACCAGGCGCGCAAGTCTTCATGGGCCATGCTCCACGCCCCCGTCAGCAGGATCACGAACAGCAGTACTCCAAACACCCCGCCTGCCCCGGCGTGTACACGCTGGACCAATGCCCTCGGTGCGCCCATCAGGTTCATCGCCAGGCTCCATCCCAAAGCAGCCAGGGCGTAAACAGCAGCAGCCAGACGCTGGAGCGACACACCACGCGTTTGCGATCCGGCGCCAGCAACGACCACAGCAGTACCGTCACCAGAAACCCCAAGCCCAGGAACACGCCGGCATACAGCCGCTCCAGCCCACCGCCCCACGGATAATGCCGCGCCAGCAGGACGGCCAGTTGCAGGCTGCTGAGCACGCTGCCCGCCAGCGCCAGACAAATGCGCAGCGGCCAGGAACCGAGGGCCGGCGCGGCCATCAGAACGTACCTCGCAGGGTCAGATTGAGGCTGCGCGGTTCGCCATAGCGGTTGTTCCAATTGACGTTGGACAGGCTCTGGTAGTACTTGCGGTCCGCCAGATTGTTGCCGTTGACCGCGGCAGTCCAATGCTCGTCGATGCGGTAGGCGACCCGCGCATTGAGTAAGGCATAGCCGCCCTGCTCCAGGGTCACAGCCCCGGATTGGGTGGAGTAATCACTTTGCGCCTGCACGCCGGCACCGACGCTCCAGCGGCGGTCCTGCCACGGCAACTCGTACTGGGTCCACACCCGCGCCATGTGGCGCGGCGTGAAGCTGGCATAGCGCTCACCCGAAGCGTTGGTGTCCTTGAGGTACTCGGTGCTGGTGTAGGTATAACCGGCGGAGACGTTCCATTCGGGGGTGATATAACCGCTGCTCTCCAGCTCGAAGCCCTGGCTGCGCACCTTGCCGCCGCTGATGTAGTAGGTGGTCGACCCCACACCTGGATGGTCCGGGTCGACTTGCGGGTTGTTCTCCAGGTCGATACGGAACACCGCCAGCGACACATTCAAACGCCCGTCCGCCAACTCGCCCTTGATCCCGGTTTCATAGGTCTTGCCCTCCACCGGTTTGAGCAGGTCGCCGCTCCAGGTTTGCCCGGTCTGCGGCTGGTAGACCTCGGCGTAGCTGGCGTACCACGACCAGTTCTGCGCAAAGTCCCAGATCAAGCCGCCATACGGGGTTATTTCCCGGCCGGGGGTGAAGTGGCTGGTCGGCGCGTTCTGGTCCCACCAACTGGCCCGGCCGCCGATGACCAGGGTCAGCGGATCGAGCAGTTTGTAGCGGGTCAGCGCGTAGACGCCCTTGGAGGTGGTCGTCGTGGAACCGGGCGATGTGTAGGCGCCGATCCCGGGTTTGGGCACACTGCTCGGGTCCCAGCGATAGACATTCACCGGCACGTTGAGCGGCGTGGTGAACTGGGCGGTGCGCTGCTCGGTTTCGCCGTGGCTGTAGTTGGTGCCCAACAGCAACTCATGGCTGCGGCCAAACAACGAATACGGCCCATTGACCGAGGCATCCACGCTCTTTTGAGTGCTGCTGAATTTATACGCAGCGCCCATCAAGCGACCGCCATCGCCGGTGAGCGGGTCGATGGCGCCAAAAGCACCGGCATAGCGCAGGCTTGAGTCGGCATCCTGGTATTCGGCGGCGACCTTGGCTTTCCAGTTGTGATCCAGTTGCTGCTCAAGAGAGCCGAACACCCGGCGCGTGGTCCACTTGAAGCGGTCCCAGTCCACGTCCAGATAGGTGGAGCGCGACAGGTTCAGGCTCGACCCGTCCTTGGCCATGGGCACGCCGGCCATGTTGGTCACCGAATCGATGGTCTGGTATTGCGCGCCCAGGGTCAGCAGGGTGTCGGGGCTCAGATCGAATTCGGTGATGCCGTAGAGCAACTGGGTGTCTTGCTTGCCGACATCGTAGAAGTAGTCGCGATCCTCGTAGGCCGCCACCACGCGCCCACGCACGTTGCCAGTCTGGGTCAGCGGCCCGCCGACATCCACTTCGCCACGGTAACGGTCCCAGGTGCCGCCGCTGAGGGTGGTGCTGGCGGCGAATGCCTTTTGTGGGCGCTTGCGCACCAGGTTGACCGTGGCCGCCGGGTTACCGCTGCCGTGCAGCAAACCATTGGAGCCACGCAGGATTTCGACGCGCTCATACACCGCCATGTCCTGAGGCGAACCGGCGGTTTCACCGAGCATCGCCGGCACACCGTCCAATTCGAAAGAGTTGATCTTGAAGCCACGCACGTAGTACGCGGTGGTCAGCAACTGGAACGGCTGCACCGTCACGCCAGTGGCCTGCTGCATCACTTCATCGAGGCTGAACAGGTTTTGCTGCTCGATGCGCTCATGGTCGATGACGCTCACCGACTGCGGCGTTTCCCGCAGTTTGAGCGGTAGCTTGCCGATGGTGGTCACGCCGGGCGGGGTCACCTCGCCCGAGGTGTCGTCACCCGCGACCTTGATGTCAGGCAATTGCACGGTCGCAATCGCCTGTGCCAACGGGCTCAGGCCCAGCACCAGCACCATCCCCAGTTGCGCCCCATTACGTTGGAAACCCCGCCCCGCCTTTGTTGCTCCCCGGTGTGACATTGCCCAGCCTCTTTATCGATAATAATTCGCATTAGTATCGTTTAAACGAACGCTGCGACTTTTCGATTAAGGGACTTTTTCAATGGCTGCCCGGCAGGTTTTGCTCGACGAACTGCGCATACCAGCGGTGCGTGGCCAGCAACTGCTCATGACCGCCGCAGCCACTGACGCTGCCGCCTTCCAGCACCAGGATCTGATCGGCACCGCGCACCAACATCGGGTTGTGCGACACCAACACCACGGTGCGCCCGCCATGCAGCGCCTGCAGGCTGCGATTGACCCGTGCTTCGCAGCGCGCATCGAGGCTGGCGGTGGGTTCGTCAAGCAACAGGATCGGCGCCGGGGACAGCAGCGCGCGCGCCAGGCCGACCCGTTGCCGCTGGCCGCCCGAGAGTAATGCGCCGCCCGGCCCCACCTCACTGTGCCAACCCTGCGGCAGGCTGCTGAGCACCTCATCCAATGCAGCATCCTTGGCGGCGTGTTGCAGTTGCGCAGGCGTGGCTTGCGGCCGGGCCATGCTGACATTCCACAGCAGGCTGCCGGCAAACAGTCCGCTGTTCTGGAACACTTGCGTGAGGTGGTTGGCCAAGGTGTGTTCGCTTAGCTGGCGAATGTCCACTTGGCCGAGTCGTACTGCGCCGGTCTGCGGGTCCATGCCACGCCCCAGCAAGGCCAGCAGAGTACTTTTACCCGCGCCCGACGGACCGACAATCGCCGTGAACGTTCCCGGCGCGCAATGGATGTCTACATCCTTGAGCAACTGCTCGCCGCCTTCGCCGCAGATATTCAAGCCTTGCCCTTGCAAACTTGCATCCTGAGGCTGCTCTCCGGGGTGCGGGCTGTGCAGCGTCGGCATGGCCAACACCGCGAGCACTTGAGATAACGCCTGCCACGCCATACGCAAAGCCTGGTCCAGGTAAGCCAGTTGCGACAGCGGTTCGATGAAGCGCACCAGCAACACCAACACCGCCACCAACAGCGCGCCGGATAACTGCCCCGCCGCCACCGCCAGCACGCCACCTGCCAACACCAGCGAAAACACCACCTGCACCGCCGCCGCAAAGCCAAGCCCGCTGGGCAGCGCGCGGCGGTTGAGACGGTGCGTGGCCTGGTGTTGCTCGTGCAAGGCCTGACGCAACGCCAACTGGCCCTGGCTGGCATCACCGGCGCTGCGGATCAAGGCCTGTTGCTGCGCGAATGTCTGCAACAGCTGCCCGGCGCGACGGTCGACTTGCTGGCGCAGTTGCTCCAGCGCCAGGCTACGTCGCCCGGCCCAACGCAGCAGGGCGAACAACGGCAGATAAGCCAGGGCCAACGCCAGCGCCAAACGCGGTTCAATAAAGATCAGCCCCAGCACCACCATCGTCGGCGTCACCAGCGCCGTTACCAGCGGCGCCAGCAAGTGCGCCGGGATGCCCATGCTGTTGAACACCGGCCCGCGCACCAAGTCTTCCAACTGGCCCTGACGCGCCAATGGCAAGCGCGGCAGCTGTTGCACCAGTTGCGAGACCAGGCCGGCCGCCAACCCGGCTCCCGCCAGATAACCACGGCGCTGGGCAACGTAGCTGACCAAGGCCTGCAGCAACGTCAGCCCCAGCAACAGCAGCACACTTGGTTGCACACTCTGTTGATCGAACCAGGCCAGTATCAGCGGCACCAGCGCCAACCCCGCCAAGCCATCCAGCACGGCGGCCAGTAGCATCCACCCCAGAGCGCCGCGCAGTACGCGCCGGGCCTGGTCGGGCAAATGACGCAACGGCGAAAGTACACTCATGACACGAACTCCAGTTGATCGGCCGTCGACATTTGCTCGTCCCACAGCTGGCGGTACAGACCGTCCACGGCCAACAACTGTGCATGACACCCGCGCTGCACAATGCGCCCTTCGCAGAGCACCAGGATCTGCTCGGCATGGGCGATGGTTTCCAGGCGATGGGCGATGATCAGCCGCGTGCGCCCGGCCGCGTCGTCACGCAGTGCAGTACGCAAGGCGCGCTCGGTCTGCGGGTCGGTGGCGGAGGTGGGTTCGTCGAGCAACATGATCGGCGCACGCGACAGCAGCGCCCGCGCAATCGCCAGGCGCTGCAATTCGCCGCCGGACAGCCGCACATCATCGTCCACCACGCTGGCGTAGCCCTTGGGCAACCCCATGATCCAGTCATCCAGGCAGGCCGCCTTGGCCGCGGCGCGAATCTGTTTTTCACTGGCGTGGGGCTGATACAGGGCGATGTTTTGCGCCAGTGACAGGCGCAATGCCCCCGCCTGCTGAAACACCAGCGCCAGATGCTGCTGCAATTGGCGGCTGGCGATCTGCCGAACATCCACCCCGCCCACGCGCACATGCCCGCTGTCGACGTCCATAAAGCGGGCGATCAAACCGGCCAAGGTGCTTTTTCCCGCGCCGGACGGCCCCACCAGCGCGGTGGTAGTGCCCGGCTCCAGGCGCAGGTTGATCGCCTTCAGTACCGTGACATCGCCCTGGGAGAAGCTCACATCGAGCATCTCCACGCTGGCGTCCCGAGGCGATTGCGGCGCGTCGGGTTCGATCAACGGCGGTGTACTCAACACCTCCTGTAGGCGCCGGGCACTTGCGCGCGCGTTGTTCAGCGCATCAAAGCCGTGCCCCAGCGCCAATACCGGCGCCGCCATGGCGCGCACCAGCAGCAAAAAGCCGCACACCTGCACGGCGCCCACTTCGCTCACGCCGATAAATAGTGTGCCAAGTACCACCCAGGCCAACAGCCACGGTGCGCTGAGCAGGACCTGGATCAGCGCAGCAAGATGACCGGCGCGGCTCACCCAATGGCTGAAGCGCTGATCAAACTGCTGCACCGCCTCTTGCACACGGCGATGAATGCCCGCGCTGGGAAATTGCCGGACCAGGCCCAGGTTGCCGGCGAACTGGCTGTAGTCGCTGAACAACCGCTGGATTGCGCCATTGCGCTGGGCCACGTCCTCGCGGTAATGCGCCGAGCCCAGGCGCCAATAGCCCAGCACGCCCAATGCCAACGGCAGCAGGCACCAGAGCGCCAGGGCACTGTTGCTCCACAGCAGGTAGGCCAGGGTGGCCATGGGAATCAACAGCAGGTTGACCAGGTCGGTCGGCGCATGGCCCACCAGTTGGTGCAAGGCCCGCACATCCTGCTCGGCGTAACGGGTGACGCCCTCGGGCCCCAGCCGTGCAAACCAGCCCAAGGGCAAGCGTTGCAGATGCTCGGCCAGGCGCACGCGCAGACGGTCACACAGGTCGGCGTCCACCTGATGGGTCAGGTGCAAGGCCAGGGTCTGGCCGCACAACCACAGCGCTGACGCCACCACCGCCACCACCACCCAGTTCAGTGCCGAAGACGCCAGCGGCGGCGCCTGGCGCAAGCTGTCCGCCAGTTGCGCCAAGGCTATCAGCGGCAGCAGCGAGCAGATCCCGGCGACGGCCTGCAACGCGATCGCCGCCCCTAAGCGCGCACGGAAAGGACGCAGCATTTCGCTCAAGTGGCTCATCGGACGTGCTCCAATGCCTGGGCCAGGCCGGCCGCCGGTAACGTCAGCGACGGCTGCAGCGGGAACCCGAGCGCCGCCGTCACCTGCTGCCATAGCCTCACCACTTCCAGGCTGCGCTGTTGCAGGCGCGCCAGCCCCCCCCCCGTGATCAGCGGTTGCAATGCACTGGCCGCGGCTGTCGGCCAGACGCGGCGGTAAACCTGCGCCCAATCCGCCGCCGCGGCCTCCAACACTTCGGCGCACGGCAGCGGCTCATCGGCCTGCGGCCCAAACAGGTCGAACACCCCGTCGGCATCTTGCACCGGCGCACGCACGGCCGGCAGCCACAGCAACGGTCCGTGGGGCGAGGCCAACAGCAACGTGCCGCTGTCAGTGGCGATGCTGATGCGCTGCAGCCTCTGCATGCGCCCGTCATCATTGGCGGCCAACTCATTGAGCACGCGCAACGACACCGGCACTTGCGCCATGACCAAGCTGATATCCCGCCAGGCCGACAGCGCCGGTGCCACGCAGTCCACCGACCATGGGCCTACCGATTCCAACAGCGCCGCCAGCACATCGAGGGTCGCGTAACTCACCTGCACCGCGCAGTCGGCGTCGATATGGCGAATGCCCTGTTGACGATGCAGCTGCCGCGCCAGCTCGATGAACCGCGCCACGCACGGCAACTGCGGGTAGAAACTGTTGAGCAGGCAGCGCCGATGCAGGCGCGCCGCCGTGCTCAGCAAGTCTTGCAGTTCCTGGGGCAGCAACGGGTGCTCGATCAGCACATCAATGCCCCGCTCCATCAGCGCTTGCGCCAAGGCGGGGCCCTGTTCGCCCCTTGCTGCGCCGCCCACCGCCACGCAGGCCAGTTGTGTGTCGGCGGGTACGTGGGCCAAGGCCTCGAAACACGGCACTTCGAGATAGCGAGCCAGTGCGCGGGAGCGACGGCTGCCCTGCCCCAGCACCCCGACCAGTTCCAGGTGCTCGGCCGCAGCCACACCAACGGCGTAGAACTGGCCGAAGCGCGAGCCCACCACCAGGGTTTTCACAGGCATAGTCATGGGCGTTCCTCCAGCAAGTAACGACTCAGCCCGGCGTTCAAGCACTCGAAGTGATTGCCGCGCAGGGTCTGCACAGTCAGCGGCGCCAACGACGCCGCCTGCCACCAGGCCTGCAGAGCGGCCTGATGATCGGGGATCAACGGGTTGGCGACACTCGGCACAAACAGGCGGATGGCGCCCACATACGGCGCGCCGTCGCTGTAGTGGCTGGCGCGCACGGAATGAGCGAACACCCGATACAACTGCTCATCGGCAATGCCCTTGGCCGCCGCCAGTACGCGGGATTTGAGCGCAGTGGCGTCCAGATCCAGGTGTTTGTCGAGCAACGGTTCAGCCGCCGGCAACCCCAGCGCAGCGGTGTCCAGCCCCAGGGTGCCGGCGAAGCTGTAGAGCATCTGCACTTCATCCTCCACCAGGTACGGAATGCGGTAGCTCGATACGATGTCCACCCGACGCACCTCGGCGCCCAATTGCAGCAGGGCCTTGGCCAGCTCCAGCGTTACTAGCCCGCCGGAGCAGTAGCCCAGCAAGTCGAAGCGGCGCCGGCCGCTGTCCCACAGCGCCTGGGCATACCGTTTGCCGAGGGTGGCGTTGATATGCTCCGGCGGCAGGCTCAAGTAATCGTCGCTGTCGTGCACCGCCAATCCCAGCAACGGGCCGCTGCCGGCCAGTTCGGCGATCAACCCGCGATACGGCAGCAGCGTGCCGAGCCCTTCATGCACCAGCACCCGCGCTGTGCCTTCACCCGCGGCCAGTTCCGTCAGCGCATCCACCCGCCCGCGCCCACCCAGCGGCGCACGGCGGGGGTCCGTGGAGGGCACCACTGCGGGGGCTTCACTGCTCGACTCACTGCGCAAGCGCTGGGCCAGGCCTTCCGGGGTCGGCTGGCTGAGAGCCCAGCGCAACAGGCGGTCGAAGGGTTGCGCACGGGCCAATGGCTCTTGCTCGCGCAAGCCGGCGATCAATTGCGCGATCAGCAGCGAGTCACCACCGGCGCCGAAGAAATCCTGATCCGCCGACACCCCACTGCAATCGAGTACTCGCTCCCAATGCGCGATCAAGCGCTGCACCAACTCATCCGCCACTTCCGTGCGCGCACGGCGTGCCGGTTCGAGCTGGCGCTGCTCGGCTTGGGTGGTCAGCGCGCGGCGGTCAATCTTGCCATTGGCGGTGACCGGCAAGCGGTCGAGTATCCGCACCTGCGCCGGCACCATATAACGCGGCACGCGCTCGGCGATGAAGGCCAGCAACGTCTCCTGGCTCAGTAATGGCCGGTCGGTTTTCACGCGTGCGACCAACAGGTCGTAGCCCAGCAGGTGCAGCACACTGTCGGCCGATGCCAGCGATTCGGCCTGGTCGCCGGCCTCGCTGTTCAGCCACGCCAGCCACTGGTCCGTATGCACGAACAGCTGCCCGGTGGCGGCGCGCACGTCCTGCGGCGTCTCCATCATCAGGCTTTGGCTAATGCTGATTTCGCGGTGTTCGCGGGTCAGTTCCTGGATCACCAGCCAGGCATCGGCTTGCAGCAATTGGCGTAACCCGGCGAGCAGGCGCGTTGTATCCAGGGCGTTGTTCAATGCGCCGGAGCTGAGCAGCAGGTCCAGGGACCCCGCGGCAAGCCCTTGTTCGCAGGCGGGTTTGTTCATGTCGAACGGCATGAAGCGCACCCACGGATACGCGGCAAAGCGTTCGCGCGCAGCGTTAAGGAAATAGCTCGACACGTCGGAAAACACGTAGTCGATCTGCACCCCGTCCGCTACCAACGGCGCCAGCGCGGGGATGATCAGCGCACTGGCGGCACCGGTGCCGGCGCCCACTTCCAGGATGCGCCAGCGGCGCTGGCTCTGGCGCGCAACGATCGCGCAAACCGCCTCGGCCATGGCCCGATGCAGCACTTGGGCATGCTGGCCACGGCTGTACATCGCCTCGGCAATATGTGCCGAGCCCTGCGGGAACATCAGGCTTGCCGGGCTCAGGCGCCCGTCCAATTGCTCGGCCAGGCGGGTCGCGCTGGTGCGCAGGTAATCGACTAATTCCAGCGGCCAAAGACCGCTCGGCGCCAGACGGGCGAACTGTGCCCAGGCATCGTCCTGACTCAGGTCAGCCGTGCTGACCTGGCAGCGCCAACCGTCATTGTCTGCACACAGGTAGCCGCTGTCGGTCAACAACGTAAGCCAATGCCGCAACAGGCGATGCTGACCGGCGTCGAGTTGCAAGGCCTGGCACAGCGAGTCGAATGCCACGGACTGCCCCGGGATCAGCAAGCCACTGCCGCCCAACCAGTGCAGCAACGACACATCCGCCGCCCGATCCAGCGCAGCCAGTGCTGCTTCGATGGCGGCGCGCGGGCCGAAATCCGCGTGTTCAAGGGTGTGGCGTGCCTGGCGCAGGACTTCGCCCAACTGCGTGCTCAGGTGAGGCGCAGGCGCGTTGGTGTGCAGGGTGACGAAGCTGCACAGCGAACGTTCGTGACGCTCGCCGAGCAACACCGTGGTACTCGCGGCGATCTGCGGATGGGCCAGCCAGCCCGCGTCGATTTCCGCCAGTTCGATGCGGTGACCGCGAATCTTCACCTGGTCATCCTGGCGCCCAAGAAACTCGATCAAGCCTTCCGCGTCCAGGTAACGCCCCTGGTCACCCGTGCGGTACAGGCGACGCCCGCTGGCATGGATGATGAACCGCTCGGCGCTGCGTTGCGGGTCTTCGGCATAACCCAGGGCCAGGCCGAGTCCGCCGATATGAATCTCACCACGCACGCCCACCGGGCACTGGCGGCCCAGCGCGTCGAGTACTTCCAGGGTCTGGTGCTTGAGGGGCCGGCCGTAGGGGATGCTTGGCAAGGCCGTATCTTCGGCACGAATGGGATGCTCCACCGACCAGATCGCCGCTTCGGTGGCGCCGCCCAGGCTGAACAACTGGCTTTCGGGCCAGCGTTGCCACCAGCGGGTCGGCAGCGTGGTGGGAATCCAGTCGCCGGACCACAGCACACAGCGCGGCCCGGGGATTGCGCCGGGCTCGGTCTCCAGGTAATCCACCAGCATCTGCCCTTGTGCGGGCACCGAGTTCCACAAGGTGATGCCGTGTTCCTGCATCAATTGCGCCCAATGCGAAGGATCGGCGCCGCGCTCGGGGTCGGGCAGCACCACCTGCGCACCGACCGCCGTGGCGCCGAAGAAGTCATACACCGACAAGTCGAAACTCAACTCTGCCAGGCCCAGCACGCGGTCATCGACGTTCACCGCGTAGCGCTGGTTGATGTCATCGAGGGTGTTGACCACCGCGCCATGGCTGAGCATTACGCCTTTGGGCGTGCCGGTGGAGCCTGAGGTGTAGATGATGTAGGCCAGGTCCGCGGCCTCTACCGCCAGCGGCACACGGGGTGGCCAATGCGGGTCGGCGGCAAGCGTATCGATGGCGATGCGCGGAAGTTCAAGGCTGTCCGGCCATGCCTGGGCTTGCAGGACAATCCCCGCAGCAATCCCCGCGTCGCGCAGGATCGCCTCGCGGCGCAAGGCCGGTTGGCGGATGTCCACCGGCACATAGGCCGCGCCCATCTGGGTAATGCCCAGCACCGCCATCAGTTGCCAGGCACTCTTGGGCAGCATCACCGCCACCCGCGCCCCCGGCTGCACGCCGAGCGCTTCAAGCGCCGTGCGCACCGCGGCGGCATGCTGGGCGACCTGACGATAGCGGTAACGGCCGTCGCGGTCGCTGATCACGAGGGCATCCGGAGTTCGCCGCGCCTGTTGGGCGAAGCCGTCGGCGATATTGCGCGCTGGGGCGCTGGCGTGGATTGGCGGGTTTGCCTGCTGCGCGGGCAGCACGATATCGCCACGCGCTTGCCACAATTGCGGGTCGCAGGCCAAGCGTTGCAGCAAGTCGACGTAGGCTGCGAACATCTGCGCGGCCATGCCCTCGGGCAACACGCCGATGCGGACATCCCAGCCGATCTGCAAACCGCCGTATTGGTCGCTGACCTGGCAGTCGATCCACACTTGCGGGGTTTGGCTGATCATGTAGCTGGGCGGCTGCAACACACGCCCGGCATCGCCGAGCATGCGTTCGACGCTGCCGATGCCACTGGTGAACACCACCGGCATCAGGTCGGCGCCACGCCCTCGCACACGGGCCAGTTCGCGCAGTACCTCAACGCCGGTGAAGCGGCTGTGGTCGAGGTCATCGAACAGCTGCGCGCCGATACGCCGCGCACGCTGGACAAAACTGGCGCCCTCGGTGCCGTCCACCGCGAGCAGGCTCAGCGCGGTGAAGTCTCCCACGACCTGGTCCAACTGCGGGTGCAGGTTCGGCCGGTTGAGCACGGTGAGGTTCAGGCAAAAGTCCGGGCTTTGGCTCCAGCGCCCGATCACCTCGACAAACGCGGCCAGCGTCACGCCCGCCGCGCTGAGGCCTTGGGCGCTGGCAAGGGCGCACAGGGCGTTCCATTGCCCGCTGCTCAACACGCCATGGTGGTGGGCGAAACGCGTGGAGCCCAAGCCCGCGTGCTCGCTCAGCGGCAGGTCCGGACGCCCGGGCAGGCTGTCCAGGCGCGCCAGCCACCACGCCTTGTCGGCGTGCCAGGCGGTGCTGCCGCGCGCTTGCTGTTCGTGCTCGAGGTAGTCGCGAAAGGTCGCTTCCAGCGCCGGCCAGTGGCGCGTCGGTTCCAAGTAGCGCTGGGTGAGTTCTGCCAGCAGCAGTTGCAGGCTGGCGTAGTCGAACAAGGTGAAATCCACCGAGCAATGCAGGATTGCCTGCTCGCGTCCCACGCTCAGTTGGGGCAGCAGGATCGGCCATTGATCGAGCGCATGGCAGGCATGGTCCAGGCGCTTGCGCACGCTGTTCAGGTGCGCCTCGAATGCCTCGGGCGTGGCGTCGCGGCGGTCATGCACCGGCAGCTGTTGCCATGGCACCTGGGCTTGCACACGTTGCTGATGGTTATCGACCACCGCGCGCAGCATCGGGTGACGTTGCACCACGGCGTTCCAGGCCTGTTCAAGGTGTCCGGTGTCGACGTTCGCCGGCCACGGGTATTCGACATACAAGTGGCAAGCGTTGCCGCCATAGTCAAAGGCCGGGTTGCGTCCCAGTACATAGGCGCCCTGTACCGCGCTCAAGGCGAAGGGTTGCAGCGCCTGCTCCGGCTGTGCGCGCCATTGTTGGGGCGCAAGATGCACCAGCAGCGCTGGCCGCTGGGCGCGAATACGCTCCGCCAGGGCTGAGTCCAATGCGCCTTGCGGCGCGCGAAAATGCAGCTTGCCGTCAGTGGCCCAGAGTTCGATCTGGCGTTCACGGCAGATGTGCAACACATCATCCAGGCTCATAACACGCCCTCCTCTATAGCCACTTCGCCGCTGCGCACCAGCAGCGCGGCCATGCCTGCCAATGTCGGCTGCAGGTAGAAATCGCTCATGCGCAGGCTGGCGCCCAGTTGTTCACGCACGCTGGCCAGCAGCCGCGTCGCCAGCAGGCTGTCGCCGCCCAGGCTGAAAAAGCTCGCCTGGGCGCTGCGCACCGGCCGTCCCAGGATGGCCTCCCAGCACGCTGCCAGGGGCTGTAGCTCGGCACTGAGTTCGCCGTCTTCGTTGTTTGCCGGTTGCCTGCGTTGCAACGCGGCGCTGAGGCTGGCGTGCAGGCGCGCGCGGTCGATCTTGCCGTTGGCATTCAGTGTCAGGCGCGGTACGGACCACAGATGCTCGGGCCGCATCGCCTGGGGCAAGCGTTGTTGCAGCCATTGGTCGAGGCTTTCAGCGGTCAGGGTTTCATCCGCCGCACGCGCACTCAACAGCAGCATCGCGGGGTTTTGCCACAGGCATTCCAGGTGGCGAAAACCGCTCTGGCCGAGCAGGTGCGCCAGTTCGGCAGCGTCAGGCAATACCGGCGCGCGCTCATCCAGCAGCGCCGCGCTGACCAGCCGCAACGGCGAGTCGCGCAGCAGGTCGGCCAGCAACAGGCGGCCTTGCGGCTTGAGCAGTGCCTGCGCCAGATTCAGCCCATCGCCGGGCTGAGCATAACTGTGCAAGGCCGCGAAGCTGATCACCACGTCGTACTGTGACCAGTGTTCAGCGGGCAGCACGCCCTCCACCAGCAATTGGCTCGCCACGCGCCGGCGCTTGCCCACGCTGGCCGCCAGCAGGCCGGGGCTGCTCTCGAACAAGGTCAGTTGCACGTCGCGCGAACTCGTATGGTTCAGCCATTGCTCCAGCAACTGCCCGCCGCGCACATCCAGCACCGCGACTTTCAGCGGTGTGCCGCTGTGTTGTTGGAGCGCCTGGCTCAGGGTGTCCAACACCTGGCGGCCCGCCGGCAGGTTCAACGCCATGGCCTGCGGTGCCAGCAACGGATCGAACAACACTTGCGAGGCGCCGTCTTCGGTGCGCAACAGCACCTGCAAGGCACCGACCATGCGGTGCAGATCCGCCTCGCGCCACCCTAAGTGCGCCAACGCGTCGTGCAGGCTGAGCGACTCGACATGCTCGGCCAGCCACTCGCGCCACGTGTCGAGCAGGGCGCTGGGCGGCGGGTCTTGCAGCAGGCGGCGCAACAGCTGCGCGGTGACCTGGTGTTCTGCGGCCAAGGTGTCGTCGAGCATCGAGACGGCCGGCAACGCTTGCGCCGATGCAGATTCAGGGCTGATCACCACGGCCGCGCCGAGGCTGCCGTTCAAGACCGCAGCACAGGCGCTTTCAATCCGTGGGTGGGCGGTGAGCGCCGCTTCGATTTCCCCCAGTTCGATACGCTGCCCGCGCAGCTTGACCTGCTGGTCCATGCGCCCGAGAAACTCAAGGGTGCCATCGGCCCAGAAGCGCCCGCGGTCGCCGGTGTGGTACCAACGCCCGTGCTCATCACTGCGAAAGCGCTGTGCGGTCAGCAGCGGGTCATTGCGATACCCCCGCGCCAGGCTTGCACCACCGATCAACAGTTGCCCGATCACCTGGTCCGGCACATCGCGCCCGGTGGCGTCCACCACCCGATACGCTTGGCCGGCCAAAGGCTTGCCATAGGGAATCGACGGCCAGTGGTCGGGGACCTCATCAATGCTTTGCAGGTTCGACCAGATACCCGCCTCGGTGGCGCCGCCCAGGCCATACACGCGGCACTGCGCGGTGGCGTGGCGCCGCAGGCGTGCGGCGAGGTCGAGGGCAATCCAGTCTCCCGACAGCAACACCGCCCGCAGGCTTCGGTAATCACAGGCATCGGCGCCGACGCCCAGGGCCATTTCCAGCAATGCCGGGGCCGAATTCCACAGGCTCACGCGGTGTTCGGCGATCAGTTGCGCCCAACGCGCCGCATCGCGGGTTTCTTCAGGTTGCAGCAGCACCAAGCGAGCGCCCTGCCCCAGCACGCCAAACAGGTCGTACACCGACAAGTCGAAATCCAGCGCCGACACGGCCAGCAGGCAATCATCCGGCGTGACCTGCAGTTCGGCCTGCACCGCGTCGATCGTGTTGATTGCGGCGCCATGGCAGACTTCAACACCTTTGGGAATGCCGGTAGAGCCCGAGGTGTAGATCACATACGCGCTGGCGCGCGACGATAGCGCTTTCGGCGCGGCCAATGGCGCGGACTGCTCAAGCACCGCCGGGTCAAGCCATTGCAGCGCGTTGCCCGGCGGCTGATCGGCAATCACTCGGGTGATGCCCGCAGCCGATTCGATCAGGCTGCGCCGCGCAACCGGCTGTGCGGTGTCCACCGGCACATAGCAACCACCGGCCGCCAGCACGCCGAATACCGCGGCGATCTGGCGAGGCCCACGCGGCAGGCAGACCTCCACCGCCTCGCCCTGACGCATGCCCGCCTCAAGCAAACCCGCCGCTATACGCAGGGCTTGAGTGGCCAGATCGTTATATGTCCAGCGTTGCGCGCCGCAGATCAGGGCGAGTGCGTCGGGTTGCCGGGCACTTTGGCGAAAAAAGTCTTCAAGCAGGCCACGCCCCGGCGCCAACGCCGGCAGGCTGTTCTGCTGGTCGCGGCACGCCTGTTGCGCCAGCGGCAACAACACCGGTTGCGGCTGGTTCCAGTCGCTGTCGGCGAGACGCTGCACCAGCTCGACATAGGCGCTGAACATCGCCTGCAGCACGCCTTGCGGGAACAGGTCGGCAACGCTGTCCCAGGCCAGCAGCACGCCGTCCTCAAGCCGATACAGTTGGTGGTCGAGCCACACTTGCGGGGTTTGCGAGAGCATGTCGTGCAGGTCGCCAAACACCTCACGAAAGCTGGCGGGGACAAAACCCGAATCGCTCAGGTTGCAGGAAAACACCACCGGCGCGGAACGCGGATGACCTTGGCGACGTGCCTCACGCAGCACTTCCAGCGCGGGAAACGCCGCGTGGTCGATGGTGGCGTGCAGGTCGCGCTGGTAGCGCCGGGCGCCTTCGGCAAACGGCAACTGCGGTGCGTCTTCACACGCCACCAGCAGCAAGGTGGTGAAGTCGGCGATCACCTGGTCGATGGATGGCTGGTCATCGTGACGGTCGAACAACGGCACATTGAGCAGGAAGCTCGACTGCTCACTCCAGCGTGCCAACACCGCGTTGAATGCCGTGGCGAACACGCTGGGCAACGTCAGGCCATGGGCAGTCGCCTGGCGTTGCAGGCGTTCGACTTCTGCGTGACTGAGTACGTAAGCCTGGCGGGTAAACCGTGGCGCACGGATCGATTCCGGGGCACAGGCCAGCGGCAGTGCGGGGCCGTCCGGCAACTGCGCAAGGCGTTGGCACCAATGCTCACGATCTCGCGCATACGCCTCTGCGCGACGTTGGCGGCGCCGGCCCAGGTAGTCGGCAAACTGCACGTCCGGCGCGGGCGCAAGCGCGGCCGGCGCCTGATAGGCCTGGCCCAGTTGCGCCATCAACAGGCGCAGGCTTTCCACGTCGACGGCCAGCAGGTCGACACTCAACCACACACGATCACGGCCTTCGGGCAACTGCACCAGGCCGACCAGCAACACCTGCCCCGCTTCCACGGCCAGGCATTCATGCGATCGCCATTCACGCAGCGCGTGCCAGGCGTCTTGCGCAACTGCTTGAGTGTGGTGGCGCCAATCCTGATGGTCGAAAACCGGCAATTGCGTTGCGCCAAGAATGCGTTGGCGGCCGTCGTTGAAACTGGCCCGCAACATCGGGTGACGCGCCTGCACGCACTTGACTGCCGCTTCCAGGCGTTGCGCATCGATGCCCTGGCAATCGAATTCCAGCCATGCGTGGCAACTGATATTGCCCAGCACTTCGGCGGGCCCGCGCCCCAGCCAGTACGCCTGTTGCACCGCGCTGAGTTCAAAACTGTCGTCGGCTGCGCTCAACGGGGCGACATCAGCCACCTCCACACGTCGCACCGCCTGGCCATGCAGCAGGCCAAGCCAGGCCGCGAGGCTGGGTTCGGCGCTGAGTTGGGCGAAGTCGACCCGCAACCCATGGCTGCGCAGGCGCTCCTGCAAGTACATCAGGCGGATGGAATCCACCCCGCAGCCCAAGAGGTTTTCCTCATCGCCCAGGCTGTCGATTTCTTCCACGGTAGCGCCCAGCAACTGGGCAAGGTGTTCGATCAGCCATTTGCGCAGTGCGGTGGTGTCTGCTGTTGTCAGCTCGCTCATGAAAAGCTTCCTGTGACCCGTCTAGATAAAGTCCCTGGCTCACCAAGATGGAAGCCATTCTCAATTGGAACTCTATCGCAAGCGGTTTTTCAGAAAGCGCTCAGGGCTTTAGATAAACAGGCCTTTTCATTCGATTCAGAGACACCGTGCCGTGATCAACGGATTTCGCTGGGCGATACACCGTAGCGTTTGCGAAAGGCGATGGAAAAATGCGCCGGGCTGAATCCCACGCCATAGGCGACGGTAGACACATTGCTTTCCTCGTCGCTGAGCATGCGGTGGGCTTCGTTGAGACGATGTTCGTGCAGGTAGCCGAACACGCTGGTACCGAACACTTTGCGAAACCCCGCCGTCAGTTTGCGCGGGCTCATGCCCACGTGGCTGGCCAGGGCGTTCAGGCTGGGTGGTTCGAGCAGCGAGCGCACCAGACGGTCCCGGGCGGCGTGTACACGCTCCACATCCGACGAGGTGATGCGCAGCTTATGCTCCGGCTGCCCGCGCTCACCGAGCAGGAACTGCGCGCTCAACGCGGTCAACTCCAGCGCCTTGCCACCCAGGTACAACGAGCGGCTCGGGCCCTGCATCGGGCATGTTGCAATTTGCGTGGCCAGTGCCTGCATCGCGCGCGGAGCCGGGCGCACCATCATGTACGGGTCGCCGCCGCCACTGCTGAGCAGCTTGCGCGGGGCCAGGCCGAGATGGCGGTCGAGGGATTCGAGGTCCAGCTGGACGATGGTGTAGCGCAGTGGTGTGGTGGTGCCGTAGATCTGCGACGAGGTGAACTCGCCGTCGTTGACGATGGTGCACAGGCTCGGCCCCTTGATCGACTGCTCGCTGTGCCCGGGGATGCGGCACGACAGCTCGCCACTTTGCACCAGAATCAACTTGAGGCCGCGCTCCAGCGGGTCCTCGACCCAGTTTTCGCTGTCTGACCACAACGTGCCGGTGACCAGGGTCATGTGCGGGTCCAGGTAGACCGTTCCGGGTTGGTTGCCCTTGGGTTCGGCCTGCGTCTCTTGTCGACTGGGGGCGATGATCGTAATAGTCATTGGGTTTTCCCTTGATCCTGAGGCCATTACGCGGGGCCTGACCTGAATGAGGAGGAGGCTTTTAAACCGTAAACCTCCCTGTTTATAGCCGCTGTGTATTTCATCTAATGAAAAAGTCACAGGTCCGAAAGCCTTGGCGTTGAGAAGCGCTCGGCGAAGGACAATGATAATAGATCTCATTTAGACGCTTGTAGCCAATTATTTCTACAAATAGGGGATTCCATGTCATTGCACACCTGCGCACCCGATTCAGACAGCGTTGGCGACGCGCCCGACTGGCCTGCCGCGTTCGCCGAACGCTACCGCCAGGCCGGTTACTGGCAAGACCAGACCTTCGCTCAGGCCCTCGATACGGTCGCCGCGCGCAACCCATCGGCCATCGCGATAACCGACGGCCCCTTGCACCTCAATTACCGCAGCCTGGCAGACCGGTGTCGGCGCCTGGCTGGCGGTTTGCACGCGCAAGGGATCGCAGAGGGCGACAATGTGGTGGTGCACTTGCCCAACGGCACTGCGTTTATCGAAGTGTGCTTTGCGTTGTTCCGCCTGGGCGCCCGGCCGATCCTCGCCCTGCCCGCCCACCGTCAACATGAGATCGGCGGCTTTTGTGGGTTTGCCCAGGCCTCCGCCTACATCGGCTGCGCTCAATTGGAGGGCTTTGATTGCCGCTCGATGGCGCGCCGACTGGCCGCTGCCAACCCGCTGTTGCGCCACGTGGTGATCGACGGCGATGCGCAGGAGTTCACCGTGTTGAGTGAGCTTTACAACAGCGCGCCGCTGGAACGGGACGCCGGTCGCGCCGACGCCGTGGCGTGTTTCCAGCTGTCGGGAGGCACCACCGGCACGCCAAAGTTGATCCCGAGGCGGCACGCCGAATACCTCTATAACGTGCGCGCCAGCAGCGAAGTCTGCGAACTGGATGCGCGCACCGTTTACCTCACCGCGTTGCCCATGGCGCATAACTTCACCCTGTGTTGCCCGGGTGTGATCGGCACCCTCCTGGCCGGTGGGCGCGTGGTGTGTACGCGCCGCTCGGACCCGGAGTCCTGCTTTGCGCTGATCCGCGAGCAGCGGGTCACCGTCACCGCCTTGGTGCCGCCGCTGGCGATGCTCTGGCTGGACGCCCAGGACCAGCGCCAGGCCGACCTGTCCAGCCTGCGCGTGCTGCAAGTGGGCGGTGCGAAATTGCTCAGCAGCGCGGCAGAACGGGTCACGCCGACGCTGGGCTGCACCTTGCAACAAGTGCTGGGCATGGCCGAGGGGTTGTTGTGTTTTACCCGCCTGGATGACCGCCCGGATCTGCTGCTGCATACCCAGGGCCGTCCGCTGAGCGCCGATGACGAAGTACGAATTGTCGATGAACAGGGCCAACCGGTGCCCGAGGGTGAAGTGGGTGAACTGCAAGTGCGCGGCCCCTACACCATTCGCGGCTACTATCGCCTGCCCGAACACAATGCCCGGGCGTTCACCGCCGATGGATTCTATTGCAGCGGTGATCGGGTCAGGCGCACCGCCGACGGTTACCTGGTGGTCGAAGGTCGTGACAAGGACCAGATCAACCGCGGCGGTGAAAAAGTCGCTGCCGAAGAAGTGGAAAACCTGCTGATCGGCCATCCCCAGGTACACGACGCCGCACTGGTGGCGATGCCGGATGCGGTGCTCGGCGAATCCACCTGTGCCTTTATCGTCGCCCGTGACCCGGCGCCCTCGGCCTTCGCACTCAAGCATTACCTGCGCGGCCACGGCCTGGCGGCGTTCAAGGTGCCGGATCGTATCGAGTTCGTCGCACACTTCCCGCACACCGGCGTGGGCAAAGTCAGCCGCAAGGACCTGCGCGAGCGCCTGCGCCAGGCCTGGCTGCAGAGTGCCGCTTCGTGAGCCTGCACGACAAACGCTGGGTACGCGCTTATCGACTCACGCCCATGCCACGCTGGCGATGGGTGTGTTTCGCGCATGCCGGGGGCAGTGCGAGTTTCTTCCGCGACTGGGTCCACGCTCTGCCCGCCGACATCGACCTGTTGGCCATCCAATACCCGGGCCGCGAAGACCGTTTCAGCGAGCCGTGCCTGACCGACATGCAGCGCCTCGCCGACGGTGCCGCGCACGCGTTGTCGTGTTACGCCGACCGGCCGCTGGTGTTGTTCGGCCATAGCCTGGGCGCGGTGGTGGCGTATGAAGTGGCGACGCGCCTGGAACAACGGGCAATCGCCGTCGACCACCTGTTCGTGTCCGCCCACCCGGCGCCGCAGCGCCAACGCGGCGGGCAGTTGCACCTGGGCCCCGACGCGGCCTTGCTGGACGATGTGCGGCGCCTGGCCGAGCGCCCCAATGCGTTGCTGGAGAACCCGGCCCTGTGCGAATTGTTCCTGCCCGGCTTGCGCAACGATTACCGCATCGTTGAAACCTACACCTGCGCACAACCGCGGCCACTCAAGAGCCGCATCGGGGTGTTCTACCCCGAGCAAGACCCGGAAATCGAGCTTGATGAAGCCATGGCCTGGCAAGCCGCCAGCCACCGGCCACTGCACCTGCAGCGCTGGCAAGGCGGACATTTTTACCTGGTCGAACAGCGCCAGGCACTCATCGACGCCATCGTCGCGACGCTGTCGACCCCATCGCCCTCCTTGAAGGAAACCTGTCAATGAAAACCCCCGACGCCTGTGATGGCCTGCAGGACATTCGTCACGCCATCGATTCACTGGACCACCAGATCATCGACCTCATGCGCCAACGCATGACTTACGTCAAAGCCGCCGCGCGCTTCAAGCCGACCGAAAGCAGCATCGCCGCGCCCGAACGCGTTGCCCAGATGCTCCCGCAACGCCGCGAGTGGGCCGAGCAGGCCGGGCTGGACCCGCACTTCGTCGAAACCCTGTTTGCCCAGATCATCCATTGGTACATCGGCCAGCAAGTGTTGCACTGGCGCGCGATGAGAACGCTGGCATGAGGGCCTTTGCACAGTTGCACGCCCATGCCGAGGGGATGACCGAGGTGTTCGAGCACGCCCAGCGGCGTGCCGTCGAACAAGGTGAGCCGGTGTTGGCCAGTTACTCGATGAGGATCGCCCCGCTGGACTTGCTGGCACTGTTTGGCAGCGTCGACCAACCTGGCGCCGAGTGCCTGTTCTGGCGGGCGCCGGAAGACGACAAAAGCCTGTTCGGCTGGGGGGTGGCGGCGGAACTGAGCAGCGCGGGCCCTCAGCGTTTTGCCTCGGTCGATGCGCAATGGCGACACTGGCTGCAAAGCGCGGTGATACACGGCCCGCTGGCGCCTTCGGTGTGCGGCGGCTTTCGATTCGATCATCAGGTCAAGGCCAGCCCCGCCTGGCAGGGTTTTGGCGATGCGTCCCTGTGGCTGATGACGCTATTGCTGGTGCGCGACGGTGCAGACTGTTGGCTGGTGTGCCAACAGCGCGTCGCGCCCAGCGATGCGGCACGTTGCTGTTGCGAGCACGTACTGAAGGAGTGGAACACGCTGATGGATCGCTACCTCAGCGGCGCGCCCCCGACGGCTGCACGGCAGCACACCCGCGACCAGAGCCTGCCGCGGGCCTGCTGGGAAAGCAAAGTCGCGCATGCCCTGGACGTGTTGCGCGACACCGCGTTGAACAAGGTAGTGCTGGCGCGGGAAGTGGTCAGCGAATTTTCCCGGCCTATCAGTGCCGGGCGCACCGTGGCTGCCCTGGCAATCAACGACCCCACGGCGTACTTGTTTGCGTTTCGACGCCACCACGCGTGTTTTATCGGCGCCTCCCCAGAGCGCCTGGTCAAACTGCACAACGGTCACCTGCAAACCCTGGCGCTGGCGGGCACAGCCCGGCGCGATCCCTGCCCGGAGCAGGATGCGCAACTGGCGCAAACGCTGCTCGGCTGCCAGAAGAACCAGCATGAGCATGCCGTGGTGGTGCAGATCATTCAGCGTGACCTAGCGCCCTGGGTACGCCCGTTGCACGTTCCCCCGGCGCCGCACATCAAGCGCCTCAGCCGCGTGCAGCACTTGGCGACGCTGATCGAAGGCGCACTGCGCCCGCAGAGCAGTTTGCTGGACATGGTCGCAGTCCTGCACCCGACGCCCGCCGTCGGCGGCCATGAACGCGGCCAGGCGCTGGAGCATATTCGCCAATTCGAGGGCTTTGACCGTGGCTGGTACGCGGCGCCGTTAGGCTGGCTGGATGCCCACGGCAACGGCGAATTCATCGTCGGTTTGCGCAGCGCCTTGCTCAACGGCAACCAAGCCCGTCTATTTGCCGGCTGTGGCATCGTCGAACACTCCGACCCTGCCAGCGAATACGACGAAACCTGCATCAAATTGGCGGGCATGCGCGCCGCGTTGCAGGTATAACCCGCTGCCCGATGCTTGAATCAAGGCCGGCGCAGGCCTACCCTGCACACGGAAAATTCACCCTCTGAGTCAGGAAGACCTTACATGTGGGATGGCAACGTTACCTTTGGTGATTCATGGGCCGGCTACATTGGCCGCGCGGATCAGAACACTGCCCACTCCCATGTTGCCATTCAGCTGTGCATCGGCGTACACCAGCCCGTCACCCTGGAGCTGCCACGCCAGTCGATCCGCGCGGCCGGCGTGATCATCGGGCCCAATGTCGAGCACCGCGCCGTGCCCGACATTCATCCGGTGGCCTTTGTCTACGTCAACCCGGATACCCCGTTGGGGCGTGCGCTCAACGCGTTGCTGCAAGACAATGGCATCGCCCTGGCCAGTGACGAACTGCTCGAGTGCTTTCGCCACTCCAGCTCCCTGTCTCAGTTTGTGGAAGCGCTGGGGCGCTTGCTGGCGATTACGTCGCCCATCGACCAACGCCTCTACAAGGCCTTGAACATTCTGCGCCTGGACCGCGACGGTCCGGGCTCCGTCAGCCGCGCCGCGAGTGCGGTCGGCCTGTCCAGCCCGCGCTTGCGCTATGTCGCCACGCACCAGATGGGCGTGTCGCTGTCCCAATGGATCATCTGGAACAAACTCGAGCGCGCGTCCAAATCCCTCGCTGACGGTTCCACCTTGTCGGATGCCGCCGCCGACGGCGGCTTTTCCGACCAGGCGCACTTGGCCCGCATCATGCGCCGCATGATTGGCATGACGCCCCGCACCGCTGCCAGGGTTTTGCGAAAGACAAGCGTTTCGTTCAAGACGCATTGATATCAAAAAGCCAATATCGATCGCATCTTATTCGCGAAAACGATAAGCGCTGATTGCCGGCCTCACACAGCACCTCAGCGCTACCGAAAGTGAATGCAAGAGTGTTCGCCAGGGGTACCCGTGCCCGGGATTTGGCGGAACGCACCGTTAATTCTTTCGATGAGTCCGCAGGAAGCGTCCTACATGTCAGAACAGCAAAAATTAACCGTCCTTCTCACGGGGGGCTCAGGCGTACTCGGTGAATCACTGATCGACTGCCTGGCAGAGGACTTTGACCTGGTATGCCTGGCGCGTAAAAGCCGCATTCGCCACCCGCGAGTGGAGGTGCTCAAGGGCGATATATGCAGCCCGCGACTGGGGCTGGACGTCGGCGATTATGAAGCGCTGCTCAAGCGTGTCGATTGGGTGATCCACGCCGCAGCGGTGACCCGCATGGATGGCGATATCGACCAGATTTTTTCGGTGAACTACCTCGGCACCGAAAACGTCGTGAACTTTGTCCAGCAAGCCAACGTGCCGCTTTACCACATCAGCACCGCCTTCACCCATCCGTGCGACTACTACGAAGGCGTGCAAGCAGAAACGCCTTACGAAGTCGCCAAGCGCCAGGCTGAAACGCTGGTGCGCTCGGCAGGTATCGATGTTTCGATCTTTCGTCCCTCCATCATCATCGGCGACTCGGACAGCGGGCACATGCCCAACTTCCAAGGGTTTCATATGACCATGGGGCTGATGATGTCCGGCGTGCTGCCTATCGTGCCCTGCCCGCCTGCCGGGTATATCGACTTGATCGCCCGTGACGTGGCGGCGCGGGCGATTGCCAACGCGTTGCGCCAGCGCTTGATCGGCGCAGACTACTTTCTCACCAGTGGCCCGCAGGCGCTTGATCTCAACGGCCTGTTGGACCTGATGTGCCAATCCATGGAAGCCCAGGCCCAAGCCTTCACCCGGCCGCGCTGCATGGCGCCGGATATTTATGAGCGGCTGATCCGCCCAGTGTTCCTCCCGGCACTGACCGGCAATATCCAGGCCGCGCTGGGCCGCGCCAACCAGCTGTGTCGCTATGCCTGCCTGCGTACACCGCTGCCCACGTCACTCCCTGAGTTACTCGGCGAGCCGGCGTTCAGCGCACGGGATGTCAGCCGTGAGTTACTGCTCTCGCTCAACCACTTGGCGCCCAAGCTGGGCGCGTTGACGCGCATGCTCAAGCAGCCGATGCCAACCGTCGCACAGGCGTCAGTCGCATGAACCCGCTTCTTACCGAACCCGCAGCCGACGCCGCACAGGTCGACCAGTACTTCCGCCGGCACGTGAATTCAGGGTATGCGCGCCTCGCGTCGTTGATGAATTTGCCGATCGAACAGTCCAGCCATGGCGTCTATATCTACGACAGCCAAGGCCGCAAGTACCTGGATGCCGGCGGCTATGGCGTATTTTTCCTCGGCCACGGCCACCCGGTGGTTGTGGCGGCCGTCACCCGGCAGCTGCAGCAAAACGCCCTGGCCAGCAAGCTGTTGCTCAACCCGCAACAGGCTTTCGCCGCGCAAGCCCTGGCTGCGCATTGCCCTGGCAACCTGGACTATGTGTTCTTTTGCAACTCAGGTGCCGAGGCCACCGAAGCCGGCCTGAAACTCGCCCGGCTCAACGGCTGTCGCCGCACGCTGTCGACCCTCGGCGGCTTCCACGGCAAGACCCTCGGCGCACTCGCCGTCACCGGCCGCGAAAGCTACCGCGAGCCGTTCAGCGGCCTGCTCAGTGAAAGCACGTTCGTCCCCTTCGGCGACAGCGCCGCGCTGGAACAGCAATTGCGCGCTTCGCCGGACAAGGCCTGTGTGATTCTCGAACCGATCCAGGCCGAAGCGGGTGTGATCCTCGCGCCGCCAGGCTACCTGACACGTGTCCGCGCACTGTGCGACCAGTACGGCGCCGTGCTGATCATCGACGAAATCCAGTCCGGAATGGGCCGTACCGGCCATTGGTGGGCATGCGACCAGGAACAGGTGGTGCCCGACATCATGCTGGTGGGCAAAAGCCTGTCCGGTGGCTGCGTGCCGGTCAGTGCCATGGTCGCCAGCGCGGCAATTTACGCGCCGTTCAACCGCAACCCCACGGTGCATACCTCGACCTTCGGCGCCAACCCGCTGGCCATGGCGGCCGTGCAGGCCACGTTGCAAGTGATGGTGCAGGAAGACCTCGTGGAACGTGCCCGGCTGATGGGCCAGGACCTGCACGCCCGCTTCAGCGCGCTGTTGCAGCAGAGGGGCCTGGCCGAGCGCGTCAAGTTGCGCAGTGCCGGCTTGTTGCTGGGCTTTGAATTCAGCGACGCCTCGGTCGCCGCGAACATGGTCATGGCCCTGATCGAACAGCAAATCATTGTGTGTCACTCGCTCAATGACCACCGGGTCGTCAGGCTCACGCCTTCCCCGCTGCTGACAGCCCAGGATTGCAATCGGTTGATCGAGGGGTTCGCCCACGCGCTGACCACCTCAATACCATCCCTTTGATTGGAGTTTTCCCCATGCAAGAAGTCAACGTACTGGCCCTTATCCCCAGTGCCTGCGCTGATGAAGTCTTTGCCGTGATCAGCGACTTCAGCAACTACGTCGAGCTGTGCGAGTCGGTGCGCAATATCACGATCAATAAGGTCAGCGAGCAGGTGTCGTTCACCTCCTGGGAAGTCAATTTCCACAGCGGCATTCTCAAGTGGCAGGAGCGTGACACGTTCAATACCCAGACCCGGGAAATCCACTTCGAGCAAATGAGCGGCGATGTCGATCACTTCTCCGGCACCTGGCAAGTACTGCCGGACGGCAAAGACGCGGTCATCACCTTCGCCTCGCGCTTTGACCTGGGCCTGCCGATGCTCG
The DNA here is from genome assembly GCF_024809815.1 of Pseudomonas sp. BIGb0381. Lineage (NCBI taxonomy): Bacteria > Pseudomonadati > Pseudomonadota > Gammaproteobacteria > Pseudomonadales > Pseudomonadaceae > Pseudomonas > Pseudomonas sp. BIGb0381. The sequence continues at coordinate 295,431 of NZ_JANUEN010000002.1, read as the reverse complement.
CCGACATGCTCGACCCCGTGGCCCACAAAGCCATCCGCGACAATATTCACTCGATCATCACCGGTCTGTTCCCGGCGAGTTACTTGAAGGCCTGAACCATGTCCCTTTCACTGTTGAATCGCTCGCGTGCCTTGCTGCACAGCTACGCCCCAGGTTTTGACGAACGCCTGGCGAGCATCGCATTCGCCGAACGCGAAGCGCCGCCTAGCGAAGTCATCGCCCTGTTCAAGCAACAAGGGCCGGTCGGCCTGTTGGTCAACCGTGCCGCGGGCGGGTTGGGCGCGGGCATCCTTGATGCCGTGCATGTGCAGATCGCCCTGGGCGCGCGCTCACCCTCGCTGGCGGTGGCCAGCACCATGCATCAGTTTTCCGTGGCGAGCCTGTTGGCCCTCACCCAGAACGGCGGCGGTGCCGAAGGTTTGTTGTTGGCGGCGGTCGCACAAAAGCGCTTGCTGCTGTCCTCGGGGTTTGCCGAAGGCAACTCGGGTGCCGGCATTCTCGATTCGAACATGCAGGCGCTGCAAACCCCTGAAGGTGTATTGCTCAGTGGCAGCAAAAAGCCCTGCTGCCTCGGGCAGTCGATGGACTTGCTCACCGCCAGCTACACCCGCCAGACCGCCGAGGGCGAAGAGCTGATGGTCGCACTGATTCCGGCGAATGCACCGGGCATCACGCGGTCGCCGTTCTGGCAGAACAGCGCACTGGCCGCCGCCGAAAGCATCGAGGTGCGCCTCAACGAAGTCTTCGTGCCCGAACGCATGTTGTTTTCCGCCGGCTACAAACACCTGTTGGGCGACGTGCAAACCGTCGGTTTCATCTGGTTCGAGCTGTTGATTTGCGCGTCCTACGTGGGGGTCTGCGCCGGTTTGGTCGAGTCTGTGATCGAGGCCGGGCGCTGGACGCCCCATCACCGCGTGGAGCTGGCGGCTCAGCTGCAACTGGCGATCAGTGCCCTGGAAGGCGCGGCGCTGGATATCGAACGCAACCCGCAGGACCTGCCGAACGTGCTGGCCCGCCTGCTGCTGGTGCGCTACGGCATCGAACAACTGCTCACCGAGCTTTCGGACCAGGCCCACGCCATGCTCGGTGGGATGGCGTTTATCACCAGCAACCAGAGTTCGAACTGGTTGATGGCCTGCCGTGGCCTGCAGTTTCACCCGCCGGCGAAGATCTCGATGGCGAGCAACCTCGACACCTACTTGTCCCACTCAACCTTCAGCATCGCCGGAGCGCACCCATGAACCTGCTCGGAAAAATCGTCGTGATCACCGGAACCGCGCGCGGCCTCGGTTACGCGGCGGCCTGCATATTGAAAAAACAGGGCGCCACCGTGATCGGCCTGGACATTCTTGCGCCACAAGAGCCCGGGTTGCTGGATGGGTTTTATCAAGTCGACCTGTGTGACCGAACGGCGCTGACGCAGGTGATTGGCGCCATCAGCACCGACTTCGGCGACATCGATATCCTGGTGAATAACGCCGGCACCCTGACCCTGGAACGCGGCGAAACCGGCGTCACCGACGCAGTCACCCGCGCGGTGGATGTGAACCTGTTCGCGCCATGGCAACTGGTGGCCGGGTTCCTGCCGGGGTTGCTGCGCAAGCGCGGCAAAGTGGTCAACGTGTCGTCGCTGTTTGCCCTGGTGAACGCGCCTTATGTGGCCGCATACGGCGCCAGCAAACGCGCGCTGAGTGCTTATTCGGACGTGCTGCGCATGCAATATCGCGGGCAGCTCGACGTGGTCACCGTGTACCCGGGCTTTATCGACACCGCCATTCACTTGCCCGCCCAGCGCGTGGGTTTGTCGGTCAAGCGCCTGGTGACGTTCATGTGGGGTGACAGGACCCTGCTGTCTCTCGAAGAGAAACTCGATGCCGCCGCCGATGGCCTGGTTCGCGCCTGCCAAAAAGACGGCCTGCGCAACCGCGGGCTGACCTTTATGGGCACGCTGGCCATGTACACCGCGCGTATCGCACCAAGTGTGGTCGACGCCTTTATCGCCCTGCGCCTGCGCACGCTGACCCGCGGCGGGCACCTCGCGCTCAAACCTGAACTGATCGAGTAACGCGTTGCCAATGGCCAGACAACTCCACAGCAAGCCTCAGGTCCGCCTCGATCGGGCCTTGTTCAAGGCCCGGTCGGGTGAGTCCCTGTTGATCATCGGTTACGCCTTGTGCCTCTTCCTGCTGCCCCTCGCGCTGTTTGTGTGGGTGGCGAACACGGCCGCCACCCTGTTGGTGTTGCTGTGCTCGCCCCTTTGGGTGCTGGCCGGGTACGGGTGGTTTCTGCAAGCGATCCTCGGGCATGAAGGTTTCCATTTCAACCTGAGCAGCACGCCTATGCACAGTTGCTACCTGGGCATTTTCACCAGTTCGTTGCTGCCTGGATTCTGCGTGACCGGTTACTTCGTCGACCATTGGCAACACCATCGCTACAGCAACAGCGAACAGGACCCGGACTATCGGCACTTCTCGCGTTATCGGAGCCTGTTTAGCCGCCTTGCGCTGTCACGGTTGATGGCCACCTCGAACTATCTGCAGGCGACGTTGCGCCTAGCTTTCGGCCCGCCGGTCAGCCCATCGCCCTTGCCTTCGCCTTTGAGCGCAGCCCAGGTGCGACGACTGGCGCGCTGCAATATCGCGTGCCAGGTCGGCTGGTTGAGTGTCTACGCGGTCGCCCTGTGGCAGATCGACGGGCTACTGCTTGGGTTTGCCTTGAGCCTGGCGGTTGCGTTCCTGCTCTCGGCAGTTAATGCCTATCAGGAACATGCCTTCAGCGAGGGCCATGACCAGCCCCCTGCCCGCTCGCGTACCTCGCGCCTGAGCACCTGGCTGCACGCCGGCGCGAACTTTCACCTGGAACATCACTTTTATCCAGCGGTGCCGTGCTGGCGCCTGCCCAAGGTCCACCGCCAACTGCTGGACGCGGGGTGGTATGCAGACCGGCAATACCTGCTGGAGACACGCTTCATACCGTCCTTCAAGTACGCCTCCGGTCGCCATCCTTACCGTGGCGACACGCTGAACGACTGAACGGTCCCCTTACTTTCCCCATGGATTTTGGCCTGAACCATCAGGCCGCAGGAGCTGCTATGCCTTTTGATATCGACCGCCACATTGAAACCGAGCGCGCCCAGTTATTCGGCCACCCGCTTTTCGCCAATATCCGCACCGTTGAAGATGTACGCACACTGATGGAATTTCATGTGTTTGCCGTATGGGACTTCATGACCCTGCTCAAGCGCATCCAGCGCGACCTCACCTGTGTGGAGTTGCCGTGGGTACCGCCAACGCATATCACGGCTGCGCGCTTGATCAATGAAATCGTGGTCGGCGAAGAAACCGACGAACACCCCAATGGCGGCTTTATCAGCCACCTGGACCTGTACCTGACCGCCATGGATGAAATCGGCGCCGACAGCTCGGTATTCCGCCGTTTCCTCGCGGCCATCCAGGCCAAGGAACCACTGGCCAAGGCCCTCAGCGACCGCGATATCCCATTGGCGGCCAAAGTGTTCATGTGCCAGACGCTCGATGTGGCGCAACACGGCACCACCGAAGCGGTGTTGGCGTACTTCTTCTTTGGCCGTGAAGACATCATCCCCGACATGTTCGGACGCCTGCTGTCGCAATGGTCGGTCAGCGAAACCGAGGTGCCGATGCTCACCTATTACTTGAAGCGCCACATCGAAATGGATGGCGACGATCACGGCCCGGCCGCTAAACGCATCATCGCTGAAATCGTCACCACCCCTGTGCAACACCAGCACATGGTCGAAAGCGCCAAGACCGCGATCAAATCGCGCATCGATTTGTGGGATGGCGTGCATCACTTCCTGCAGCACAAAGCGCAACACGCCACGGACCGCCCTGAGTGCCCAAGCCTCGCATGACCACAGGGAGCAGAACATGACCAAAGGTAAATTGATAAAACTGACACTGTGCGGCGTTGTGGTCGGTGGGTTACTGCTGCTCGGCTGGCAGCGTTGGCAGTATTCCAACGCTTACGTGAGTACCGATAACGCCGAGCTCGATGGCGTGATCATTCCGGTGCGCGCCAAGCTCTCGGGCGTGGTGATGAGCGTGCCGGTGACAGACAACGTCACGGTGCAAAGCGGTGATCTGCTGTTTCAGATCCGCGACAGCGAATATCAATACCAAGTCGAGCAGCGTGAGGCGCAATGGCAGGCGTTGCTTGCCGCCGCAGGGCGCGGCGGCGGTCCGGGTGCGTTGGACAGCCAGGTCCTCGGCGCGGTCGCAATGCGCCAGGCGGCGCAAGCGGCGCTGGCACAATCCAGCGCCAATCTGGAGCAGGCGCGCAACGATTACGGGCGCGCCCGCCGCCTGGGCGCCCAAGGTGTGTTGAGCACCCAGGATCTCGAGGTGGCCAAGGCGCGTTTCGACGCCCTGAGCCACGCCCAGGAAGCGGCACGCGGCAATGCCCAGGCTGCCGCGCAAAGCACCTTGGCCAACAAAGCCGAACTGAAAGTGCAGGACTACCGGATCGCTGCGGCGCAAGCCGAACTGGAACAGGCCCGGATCAAGCTGCACGACACTCGTCAGACCGCGCCGGTGCGCAGCATCGTCTCGAAAAAAGAAGTCGAGCCGGGCCAATTCGTGGTCGCCGGGCAGAAGCTGTTGAGCCTGATTGCCACCGACCCGCTGTGGATTACCGCCAACTTCAAGGAAACCCAGGTCGGGCGCGTGCGGGTCGGCCAGTTGGCCAAGGTCACTGTGGATGCGTTTCCCGGGCAGGCTTTCGACGGGGTGGTCGAGAGCCTCGCACCGGCTACCGGCGCAAAGTTTTCACTGCTGCCCCAAGAGAACGCCAGCGGCAACTTCACCAAGGTGGTGCAGCGCGTGCAGGTCAGGATTGCCCTCAAAGACGTGCCGGATGACTACAAAGCCTTGTTGAGCCCCGGCATGAGCGCCTTCGTCGAAGTCGCCACGCAACAGCACGGCAGCCACACGTTATGAAGTCGCCGTATCTGATTGCGCTGACCGTGACGCTGGTGTCGATGATGGAACTGCTCGACGTGACCATCGTCAACGTGGCGATTCCCAGCCTGATGGGCACCTACGGGGCGTCGGTCGATGAAATCTCCTGGGTGTCCACCGGCTACGTGGTGGCCAACGTAGTGATCCTGCCGGTCAGCGGCTGGCTGTCGGCCTGGTTCGGGCGGCGCACTTATTACCTGGTCTCCACGGCGCTGTTCGTGCTGGCATCCGTGGGCTGCGCCTTTTCCGCCGAACTCTGGCAACTGGTGGCATTCCGCGTACTGCAAGGCTTGGCGGGCGGCGGGTTGCTGGGGATTTCACAGGCAATCATTTACGACGTATTCCCCAAGGAGAAGGTCAGCAGCGGCATGGCGTTGTACGGCGTTGGCGTGATGATGGGGCCGACGTTGGGCCCCACCGTCGGCGGCTATCTGATCGACACCTTGTCCTGGCACTGGATATTCCTGATCAATCTGCCTATCGGTGCTGTGGCCCTGCTGCTGTGCTGGCTGTGCATCGGCGACTCCGCCAATGAAAGCAAACCCAGCAGCGTCGACTACAGCGGCTTCTGCCTGCTGGCCCTGGGCGTCGGCAGCCTGCAGATCCTGCTGGAGCGCGGCGAGCATTGGGACTGGATGGAATCGAACTGGACGGTTGCCTGCCTGTTGCTCAGCAGCTTCAGCCTGGTGGGGTTCTTCTGGTGGGAACGGCGCGCGACCAACCCGATCGTCAATGTGGCGCTGTTTCAGAACCGCGAGTTTTTGATGGGCTGCATCTGCGCGTTTTGCGTGGGTTTCGGGCTGTACAGCACGTTATTCATGGTGCCGCTGTTTTTGCAGACGTTGCTGGCACAGAGCGCGTACCAGAGCGGGCTGGTGATTTTCCCCGGGGCGGTGGCCAGTGCCATCAGCACCTTGGTGATCGGCAAGCTGTCTCAGGAAAACAAGATCGACGAGCGCGTGTTCGTGACCTTGGGCATCGTCATGTACTGCTATGCGATGTTCCTGCACACCCAGTTCACCCTCGACAGCAACCCGGACACGCTCTATTGGCCCCTGGTGATTCGCGGCCTGGGCCTGGGCATGATCTTCGTACCGCTGACCAACCTGGCCATGCGCCGTCTGCCGCTGACGTTGATCTCGGGCGCTTCGGGCGTGCTCAACCTGATGCGCCAGCTGGGCGGCAGCGTCGGCATCGCCATTGCCGCGACCCTGCTCACGCGGTTCTCGTGGGAGCGCTATCGCCTGCTGTCCGAGCATGTGACCGAGTCCAGCCTGGTTGCCAGTGGCTGGGGCGGCGTGGAATCCAACCCGCTGTTTCTGTCCCTGAACCTTGCAAGCCATCAACAAGCCTTGGCCCTGATGCCTTACCTGCAAGCGCGTGAACAAGCGCAAATGCTGGCCTTCAGCATGCTGTTCGGCATATTGGGCGCGGTCATGGCCATCGGCATTCCCATGGTGCTGATGATGCGCAGAAGCACCCTCAGCCGATAACTTCTCCAGTGGAGCACATCCCCTTGCGTATTCCAGGGCTGCATCTCGACCCGATCACACTGCTCACTTTCCTGTGCGGCCTCAGCCTCGCCTGCTGCCCGGCCAATGCGGCGGCGGAAGACTTGTATCAGCTGTACCAGAAGGCGCTGACCCACGACATGAAGTTCGCCGCCGCACAGGCGCAACAATTGGCCACCGCGGAAAAAGAACCGCAAAGCCGTGCCAACCTGTTACCGGACCTGTCGGTCACCGGCGGCGCGGCGTGGGTCGATGCCGAGGATTCGTCCGACTACCATCGCAACCGCAATAACACCAACGCCTATGCCGTGGTTCTCACCCAACCGCTGTTGCGCTGGCAGAGTGTGGTTGCCCACGACCAAAGCAAACTGATGATCAGCGCCAGCGAGGTGCAGACCGAACAGGCGCGCCAGGACCTGATGCTGCGTGTCGCCCGCGCCTACTTCGACGTACTGCTTAACCAGGAACTGCTGAACACCCGCACGCAACAGTTGCAAACCCTGCAGGAGAGCCAGGACCGCACCCGGCGTTTGTTGGCCGACGGCGCCAGCACCCACAACGCGCTCGAACAGGTTCAGGCCAAATACGACCAGGCCTTCGCCGAGCAAATCGCCGCACGCGGCGCGCTGGATATCGCCACCGAAGCCCTCACCCAATTGACCGCCGCCCAGGCGCGCCCATGGTCGGGCAAGGAGCCACAATTCAGCGCTCCGGTGCCCGCCGCGATCGGCGCCTGGGCCACCACCGCACAACAAGGCAACCTCGCCGTGCAGCGGGCGCAGATTGCCCAGCGCCTGGCCGAAATGGACATCGACAAGGAACAAGCCGGCCACTTGCCGACCCTTGACCTGATCGCCGCCCATGGCCGTTTTGCCTCGGTCGGCGGCGATGTGTACGACATCACCCTGCCGGAGAATCGTTATATCCAGACGGTGGTCGGGGTCAAACTGAGCGTGCCACTGTATGGCGGCGGCCGTACCAGCAGCCGCGTGCGCGAAGCCCATGCGTTGCAGAGCAAAGCCCTGGATGAACTCGAGGATGCGCGCCGCAGCGCCGGGCTGATGGCCCGCCAGGCCTACCTGCAAGTGACCAGCGGCATGAGCCAATACCAGGCGCTCAAGCAGGCGCTGAAATCCAGCCAGGTCAACCTCACGTCGGTGACCCACGGCTTCGAGGCCGGTGCGCGCATCAACACGGAGGTGCTGGACGCACAGCAGAAAGTCACGGACACCCAGCAACGTTTGGCCCAGCAACGCTACGCGATTCTGCTCGCGCAGCTCAATCTGCTGGCGTCGACGGGGAACCTGAACGACGTGCGTCTGCGTGAGGTCAGTCGCCTGCTCGATTGAACCCGGTGCGCGCCCCATTCAGCCCATGTACCTGAGCCATTGAATTCAGGGTTCGATAATCGAACGGGTTCCCACTTCTGCCGTTCAAGTTCACTGCGTGAATGCGGATAGCACGATCACTATTACTTAAGTGGTCTGCGGAGGCGGCCGGCGAGCACTTCAAGCGCATTGCCGGGGGCGATCTGACCCGCGAAGTCGTCTCGCCTGGCCGCAACGAAATTGGCGAGTTGTTCCTTGAACTGCAACGCATGCAGGCCAGTCTGAATCGCCCCGGATTTCGTAGATGCCTCTTTGCCTTGAACTGAGGCCAATTAGGAAGTGCAACGCTATTGATCGCCTCGCCTTTCTTTATCTGCCAACGCCCGCACGTTCGTTGCCCACCTTTTCGGTTCGGCTTGAGGTACATTTGGCGTCGCCTGCACATTCAATGCTTGACTTACCTCGCGTCTAACACATGGTTTAAGTCGCTCGCGGGGACGACGTTCCGCCGCCCCTTTACCAAACGTTATGTGAATAAGGGAATGTATGCGTTTAGCTTTAGTTCTTTTCCTCTCTCTGCTTCCAAGCCTTTCGTCAGCAGATATTGAACTTAACAATATGATTGATAGCGCTCGAAGCGTTTAAGGGAGAAAGACGAGAGATCCAAGTCGGTCGAACCGCGTATGCACCACTGTGCAAACGCCTCGCCCAACGCGGCGGAATGTTTGAAGCCGTGACCGGAACAGGCGGACACCACCAAGGTGTGCTGCCACGACGGGTGCTCATCGATAATGAAATGGCGATCCGGCGTCACGGTGTAGGCGCAGACAGCAGACTTGACCACGTTCGAGGTAACACCGACGATGCGGCCGCGCACCTGGTGCTCATACATGTCCCGCTCTTCCGCCGACGAGACCGTACGATCCATTGTTTGCGGCAACGAAGTAGTGTGGTATTGCGCGGTGGCGATTTTCAGGCTGCCCTCGCCGTGTAATGCGGGAAAGCCGTAGTTGATTTTGTCGTCGCCACGGCCGTGAGTGAGGATAAACGTCGGTGAGTGATCCACCAACTCGGCGCCCTCCTCCAGCCCGAACCAGAACAGCTTCTGCCGGTAGACGCTGAGCAGGCTGTCAAACGGCTCGCCCAGCAAACCGCCGCTCCAGTTGCCGGCGCTAATCACAAGCTTGTTTGCAAAGAGCGTGCGCAGATTCGTAGTGACATGGACTCCCTGCTCATTCGAGCTAATCCCAGTGACGGTTTCGCCTTTGTAGAGGATTGCTCCGTGTTGCTCGGCCAACTTGAGCTGCACATCAATGCAACGTTCAGGACGTACAAAACCTCCACCTGGCTCGAAATAGCCGATGGCAGTGTCGTGTACGTTGGCAAATTGTGGAAAGCGCTGGCGAATCTGGTCGGCGGATAAAACGTCGTGCTCGATGCCATAGGCCTGTGCTAGGCCGATGGTGCGCAATGTGAAGTCGGTTTTATCGTTGGGGTCAAACTCGGGACTCGAAGTCAGAACCAATAGACCCGACTGTTCGAACAGCGACTCCCCTGACAATTGCTCAAGCTCGCGCCAGATGCGGTGGGAATTGCGCACAATGGGAACGTACTGCGCGCCCTCACCCACCGAAAGCCGGGTAATACGCGTATCGCCATGGCTGGAGCCCAGGTTGTGAGGTGGGTGATGGCGGTCGATACCAACAACATTCGCACCCTCCTTCGCCAACTGATACACCGTAGCGGCCCCCATGGCCCCCAACCCCAATACCACTACATCACACCGCTCGGACATCAACTCTCACCTGTCAAAAAGAAGCCAGTTGAAAGTGAAACCGATTAAGAATCAACGACTAAAAGAGCATATGCATATTATCAACCGAGCATCACCGGCCGCTCTGCCGCTGCAATACATCGGTAAGGCTTCGATCCTTCGCTTCTGGTCATCGTCAACTGCAATTACGTTGGGTCGATTTAAAACTGTCATAAGTAATATTTTCGCGGCGCACCGCACAGACGGAGCCAACCCTTCCGGCCCTGAACAGCAAATCAACGTGTGATCCATGTGGTCTACGCAGTGCTGAGGCCAAACACGCGCCTCTCCCGGCAACACAGGAGAGGCCTCCTGCCTGCATACCGTTGAGCTATCAGAGGAATAGAAAAAACAACATCATAATGATGGCACTGTCTGATACCGTGCACATAAACACAGCCACTCCGAGGATTGTCATGGGCGCAGGCGCTCCTATTCCGCCGAATGAAATTGAACGGCTTAAAGAGGTCGCGAAATTTTGTCCAGCTGACAGCGAGTACGATACTGTCTTCGATAAAATCGTCGAGATGACTTCTGCTTACTTCAACGCACCCATAGCGCTGATTTCGATCGTCGATGAGCATCAGCAATGGTTCAAGGCGCGCGTAGGGCTTAAAGAGACGCAGACACCACGAGAAGTGTCCTTCTGCGCTTACTCGACGCTGGATAACGCCGCGCTGGAGGTATTGGACGCGACGCTTGATCCCCGTTTTAAAGACAATTCCCTGGTAACGGGGCCTCCGTATATTCGTTATTACACGGGGACCCCACTGATTACCGAAGAGGGTTTTACGCTGGGAAGCCTGTGCATCATTGATACAGTCTCACGCGCAGCCATGAGTGAGCGTGATAGCGCGATGCTCAGCGGTTTTGCTGAACTGGTGATGATGCGCATCCACAGCATGCGCTCTCGAAACTTCGTCGACCAACCCACAGGGTTATTTAATCGACTCCGGTTTGAGGAGGATATACGCCAAGCGCTCAAGACCCACAGCGCGTGCCAAGCGTATGCGGTTGACATCATCTCGCCAAAGTTCCTCAACGATATTGTGAAGGCGCTGGGTTACAGTTTTGCCACAGATTTGGTCCTGGCAATCAAAGCGCGCCTACAAAAACTGTTACCGCCACAGTGTCTACTTTATAAAATTAGCCCGACGCGGTTTGGTTTCCTCCTTGAGGAGGATCAAACGGCCGAGCACATTTGTGAAAACATCCTCAAGGACTTCAAAAAGCCTGTCGAATGCCACGCCATCCCCATACTCATGCAAGTTGGGATTGGCGTCCTGCCTATTCATAGCTCAGGGCTCCAGCAAGACTGGCTTCGCCTGGTGGTCAGCGCTGCGGATGAGGCGCGTGACCGCAGGCTGGGATGGTCGCGCTATGAACCCCATTTTGATGCGGCTCAACAACGCGCGTTCATGTTGTTGAGTTCGTTGCCGGAGGCGGTCAGCGCCGACAAACAGTTCAGCCTGGTGTACCAGCCAAAAATCAAACTGCCCTCAGGACGGTGTCATTCAGTAGAAGCACTATTACGTTGGACACATCCTTTACTGGGGCCCATCAGCCCTGCTGAATTCATACCCTTGGCTGAAAAAACCGCACTCATACCCTCTGTTGGATTGTGGGTGCTCAACGCAATCATCCAGCAAGCGGTTATTTGGAAAGCGCAAGGTGTGCGCCTGCGGATAGCGATGAACATTACCGTCAGCGATCTTGAAAGCGCCGAATTCGTCGACGCGATGATCCATGAGATTCAACAGCACGGCCTGGACCCCGCTGGCTTTGAACTTGAGTTTACCGAAAGCATGCTCATGACCAACCCCGAAGAAGTCATCCGGCAACTGGAGCGTGTCCGTAAGTTTGGCGTAGAGGTTGCTGTTGATGACTTTGGCACCGGCTACAGCAACTGGGCTTATTTGAAGGAGCTCCCGGCCAATACTGTCAAGCTTGACCAATCTCTGATCAGCGGGCTGGGCAGCAATCAAAATGACAAGCAACTGGTTAAAACCCTGATCGGACTGGCTAAGGGGCTCGGCTACCAGGTGGTTGCAGAAGGCGTAGAAAATCAAGAAATCCTGGACCTGTTAATACAGTGGGGATGTTCCGAAGCACAGGGTTATTTGATAGCCAAGCCTATGAGCGCCGATGCATTAGAAGCCTGGATAGCACAAGGAATCGATGGAGGTCGGGGCCGGTAGAATGACTGCCGGGGACGCGCAAGCAAGGACTCTGTAGATCGCGGACATCACCTGCATCGTTGCGTCTTCGATCGTTCCTTCATTACGACATACAACCCAACCGTGATCTGCACTCGCTCGCTCGAATGCCTGGGTACACGCGCTATGTTCTTCCAGCTTATGGATCACCGTGCTGCTCAGCCCACGCCGTCGTGTTGCTGCCCTCGCCCATGAAATCTCAGGGGCAGTGACAATCCCGACATGCAGGTCTGGCACTCGCACGTTTCGATCAATGTTCAACTGCAGGATCTCTGCAAACGGAATTATCCGGCGAAACGCAGCATCCGACGGGTACCAGCGATCGATCAGGATGATGCTGCCTGGTGGCTGTTTAGCCAGCACCTGCTGGGAAATCCAGGCACGGCTGTCAGCAAAGCGTTCACACACCCGCAGCTCCAACTCCCGAGAGGGACTTCTGACGAGCTGGTTAACAAGCGCCATTGTTCCCTCCCGGTAGGGATCGCTTTTTCTCTCGCAAAGCCGGATCACCTTTTTGTTATCTGCCCTCAGTGCTTTCGTAACGGCCTCCAACAGCGTGGTTTTGCCGGTTCCCTTGGGCCCATCCAGAGAAACAAACAGCGGACGATTCATTCTTCACTTAACAATTGATATACCGTTTTTTTTGCCCTGTCCGGACGCTGGAACCGCTCAGTGCGACTACGCGAAGGCCCTATGAACAGAAAGTGATGAACACTCTACCCTTGTTTTGGCTCACGGGTCCCAAAGTGCTACCTGAGTCTGATGCGCAAGATTTACGCGTTTTCCGCCGCTGGCAAAAGCGATGCTCCACCACGCCGACGACATGGGCCACCGCCTGCTCGGCGTGCCAACGCTCGGCATGGCTGGCGACGTTACCGGAGAGCGTCACGATGCGGTCGGACACTTGAACCAGAATCTGGTCGGCTTTCAATGCCAGGTCCCAATTCAGGTCTTCCATCACCCGTTGTCTAAGCGTTTCATCGTTATTCATAAAATGCTCCACCTGTATTCCAAACATCTCGATCAGCCAAAGCGTATCTGGTTGTGACACGCTCCAGCAGGTCGGAAAATACTTATCCCGAGGTCAATGGCCTGCCGGATCGCCAAAATGCTGCCAGGAACCGAATACAGGGCGCGTTCGGTGTTGCTGCCACCCGCAGCCCAAGGTCCTCTCAAGGCTACCGGCCGGCTTCAACCACGCGGGGGTTTGATTGCCCACATACTGCAGGGCGCATTGTGCAAGAGGCTTTCGGCGGTGGTGCCCAGCAGCTTGTTCAACCCGGCGTGCCGCACGGTGCCCATGACGATGACGTCGATCTGGTGGTCATGCGCAAAGTTGCAGATATTCCACAGCGGCACCCCTTCGATAAAATGCCGTTGTTCGACGGCAATCCCCTGGCGCTCCGCCAAACCGGCGAATGCCTCATGCTGCGCTTCGTTCAGCGCCTCGTAGAGCCCGGAAACCAGGGGTACAGCGCCGTAACCCATGTCTTTGGCATACACCGCCGCCCAGTCGTACACATGCAGTAGTTCCAGTTGTGCATTGCACTGGGAGGCCAGCTTGGCTGCGGCCTCGACAATCTGGTCATTGAACACCAGGTCCTGCTCCTCGCTGCGCAACACATCGACGATCGCCAACACCTTGCGCGGCAGCGGATGCCGTGCCTCGGTGACCAGGTGCACCGGCACAGGGCAATCGCGCAGCAACTGCCAGTCCAGGGGTGTGAAGAACACCCGTTTCAACGTCGGTACGTCCTCGGCATCCTTGATAATCAGAGCCAGCGACATCTCGTTGACGAAATGCAGGATTTCCTCAAAGGGGTGATGTACCCACACTACCTCGCTGGTGACCGCCAGCCCGTGCTTGCTCATCGAGTCTGCCTGTGCGGTGAGCCAGTGCCGATGGGTGTCCAGGTACCCTTCCCGCGCGCGATCGATCTGGTCTGGCGCGAACAGGCCGGCGATGGCCAGGGCCTGTAAATAATTAAACGCGACGATGTGCAGCGGCAGTTGCATCGCGTGTGCCAACGCAGCGGCACGCTCGAACGCCGGCGTGCGGGTCATGGTGGAAGGGGCAATCAACAGTAAACGCGGAGTCTGCAACATGGGGCACCTCGGCACGTGGCCATCTCAATCCGTGAATGGGCCTCCAGATTGAGCCGTGCACAGCGGCGGCTAGTTGATCTTTATCAGCTTTAGCCAGCAAAAATGGCCTGGGTATGTGTTACACGCATACCCCATGCTCAAACGTCATAATCCTCTTTTTTGCGGCGTGTTAATCTGCTGCGACTATGAATAGGCATTGATCGTCAGTCGACAATGGCCCAACCAGGAAAGATCATGCCAAAAAAGTCCCACTCAGCCCTGCGCCGCAACTTCCGTGAACTGCTTGCAACGCCTGTGTGCGTTGAGACCGCCTCCGTATTCGACCCGATGTCTGCACGTATCGCTGCTGACCTGGGTTTCGAGGTGGGCATCCTGGGCGGCTCCGTCGCCTCGCTGCAGGTTCTGGCTGCGCCCGATTTTGCGTTGATCACGCTGAGTGAGTTCGTCGAACAGGCAACAAGGATTGGCCGCGTCGCCCAGTTGCCTTTCATCGCAGACGCCGACCACGGCTACGGCAACGCCCTTAACGTGATGCGTACCGTCGAAGAACTTGAACGTGCCGGCGTCGCCGCGCTCACCATCGAAGACACGCTGCTGCCCGCGCAATTCGGGCGTAAATCCACCGACCTGATCTCCATCGAGGAAGGCATCGGCAAGGTCCGCGCCGCCCTGGAGGCCCGTGTAGATCCTGAACTGGCGATCATCGCCCGCACCAACGCCGGTGTGCTGCCGACCGAAGCGGTTATCGAGCGCACCCTGGCCTATCAGCAGGCCGGTGCCGATGGGATTTGCATGGTCGGCGTCAGCGACTTCGAGCATCTGGAACAGATCGCCGAAAACCTCACGGTACCGCTGATGCTGGTGACCTACGGCAACCCCAAGCTCCATGACGCCCAACGCCTGGCCAGCCTCGGCGTGCGCGTGGTAGTTGCCGGCCATGGCGCATATTTTGCGGCGATCAAGGCCACCTACGACAGCCTGCGTGCCCAGCGCCAGTTGACCCACAGCACATCGAACCTCAGCGCTACCGAACTGACCCATACCTACACGCTGCCAGAGAGCTACGTGGCTTGGGCTGAAGAGTTCATGGATGTAAAAGAGTAGCGTCATCAGCGGTGAATCCCTCCTCCCGCCCCTGGATTCACCGCTCGCTCCGCCCTTGTAAGCGTTCAACTACGCCGCTGACTGAAACACCGCCCACGAAAAAAAATCCGCCGCACTATCTGCG
Source organism: Pseudomonas sp. BIGb0381 (assembly GCF_024809815.1). NCBI lineage: Bacteria > Pseudomonadati > Pseudomonadota > Gammaproteobacteria > Pseudomonadales > Pseudomonadaceae > Pseudomonas > Pseudomonas sp. BIGb0381. Next base: position 280,232 of record NZ_JANUEN010000002.1, on the reverse strand, counting down.
GCGGCAACCAAAGGATTTTGTCGAAGCAGAGCGGCTAAGACAGGCCCCACGCTACTCCCCTGCCCGATTAAAAACCGTGAAGCTTTATTAATCGAGTTTCATCCCCAGCAGGGCTACAGGCCGCGCAAACTCTGCCTGGAGTCAGCTTCGACAAACCCGCCGAAGACAATAAGAAACCGTAACGCCTCACTTTATAACTCTGCCCATACAAGCGTGCACGCCTGCCAAACAGTGCGGCGTTTCTGTGCGCATTCATTATTACGGGGACGTTAATAACATGATTAAACAGTGGAGCCTGTTGGCGTTGGCGGTGTGCGCCAGTATCAGCCCCGTGGCGTTTGCCGACTCCGTCACGGACCTGTCGTTGCGCGTGCGTGACGCCATCGTGTCGTCCAACGCCGACCAGCGCGATGGCGACTTGAATGAGCTGCGGGTCATCGTCGACTACCCGCTCACCTTGCTGTAAGGAGGCCGTGTGGAGAGGGAGTTGCTCCCTCTCCACGCCTAAAACGCGATCAGCCCACCCAGCCGACGGCCGTCTTGGGAATGACTTCCGACTCATCGAGTTTCGACGCAAACATACTCACGGCCTGCACTGCGTCACTGGTGCTGGTGCGAATCTGCAGGATCACCGAACCCGCCTGGTCGGCCAGGTTCACGCCGCGTTGCGCGCCCTCCTGGGTGGAGCTCATGCTGGCCACCGCGTCGCGAGTTTCCGACAGGATCATGCCGATCATTTCGGCGATTTCTGCGGTAGAGCGGCTGGTACGCCCCGCCAACTGCCTGACCTCATCGGCCACCACGGCAAAACCACGCCCTTGGTCGCCCGCACGGGCAGCCTCGATGGCCGCGTTGAGGGCCAACAGGTTGGTCTGGTCGGCGATGCCTCGAATGGTATTGACGATCGCGGTAATTTGCTCGGAGCGCTCACCCAATTGCCCGACTAGACGCGCCGATGCACCGATGTTCTCGGCGATCCGGCGCATTTCGGCGGCAGTTTCATGAATCACCTGGGTGCCATGTTCGGCAAACCGCTCGGTCTCGGAGGAAATATGGTAGGCCCGGGAGGCACCGCGTGAGTCTTCCTCGAACTTCTCCACGCGCTCAGTGATGTCACTGGCAAACTTGACGATCTTGATCAGCGTGCCGTCGCCGTCATAGACCGGGTTGTAACTGGCCTCCAGCCACGCGACACGGCCATGCTTGCCGAGACGCTTGAATTGCCCGGTGAAAAACTCACCGTTGTTCAAGCGTCTCCAGAAGTCCGTGTACTCGTTGCTGTTGATCAGGCTGGGTTCGCAAAACACGCGGTGGTGTTTGCCTTTGATTTCGGCCAGCGTATAGCCCATGACGTGCAGAAAGTTCTCGTTGGCGTCCAGGACCTGACCGTTCAAGTCGAACTCGATCACTGCCATCGCCCGGTCCACTGCGGCCAGTTTGCTGCGGGTCGCCGCTTCTTGTTCGACTTTGCTCGTGACATCCAGGGCGTACTTGACCACTTTCAGCACTTGGCCACGTTCATCCAGCACCGGGTTGTAGCTGGCCTCCAGCCAGATGGTCTTGCCGTGAGCATCCACCCGCTTAAAAGTGCCCGACACAAACTTACCGGCCTTAAGCTCACCCCAGAACTGGCTGTAGGCCGGGCTGTTGGTCAGCGCCGGCAAGCAAAAGTCCCGGTGGGATTTGCTCGCCAATTGGTCGCGGGTATAACCCAGTGTCTTCAGGAAGTTGTCGTTGGCACGCAGTACGTTGCCGTTGAGGTCGAATTCGACCACTGCCATGGACCGTTCCAGGGCGCTGATCAGTCCTTTGTACTCGGTGACTTCGGCCGTCCTGGCCGCCAGTTCGGTTTTGAGTGTTGTATTGAACATGACGCGCCCTCAGCCGTGCAGAAAATCTATCTCTAACCTCGCTATCGGCCGCGGAATACGGGACTTTACGTGGATTAGTTGTTTATTTTTTGACGTCAAGATGTTGTGCGAAACATGGGGATTCCCGGTGTTTCGGGGGGGGGCCTTATTTGCCCCTGTTGCTATTTTCAAGGACCATGGCGCCTTCCTGTTCCAGCCGACAAGAGGCGCACCGATGACCAACCACGACCTGTCCTACACCCCCGACCCGGATGAAGACTCGATTTCCTCCGATGTCGTCGGTTTCAACGGCATCCTGGTCTCCACCCAGATCCCGACCCGCGCCGACGGCAGCCTGGAACTGGGCGATATCACCCTGCAAAGCGAATGCACGCTGCAAGCGCTGAAAGTGGCGTTGGAAAAAGCCGGCAGCTCCATGGACCGGGTCATGCACCTGACCATTTATCTGACCGATATGGCCGACCGAGCCGCCTTCAATGAGGTCTACAAACGCTTCTTCGCCAAGCCCTGGCCCGTGCGCGCGGCGGTTGGCGTGGCGGCACTGGCGGTAGACGGCATGCGCGTGGAAGTCACCGCGATGGCCGCCAAGGCCTGAGTTGATGCCGGTCAGGCAATTCACGGCTACAATGCGCGCCTCAACCGTGACAAGCCTGACTAAAAAAACTATGTCCTTGCCCAAGCATCACCTGGAATTGCTCAGCCCTGCCCGCGATGTCGCCATCGCGCGCGAGGCCATCCTGCATGGCGCCGACGCCATCTACATTGGCGGCCCGAGCTTCGGCGCGCGCCATAACGCGTGCAACGAGGTGAGCGATATCGCTCAACTGGTGGAATTCGCCCGCCGTTACCACGCCCGCGTGTTCACGACCCTCAACACCATCCTGCATGACAACGAACTGGAACCCGCGCGCAAGCTGATCCATCAGCTCTACGACGCCGGTGTCGACGCGCTGATCGTGCAGGACCTGGGCGTGATGGAGCTGGATATTCCGCCCATCGAGCTGCACGCCAGTACCCAGACCGATATTCGTACCCTGGGCCGCGCCAAGTTCCTCGACCAGGCCGGTTTCTCGCAGTTGGTCCTGGCCCGTGAGCTGAACCTGCAGGAAATCAGCGCCATCGCCGGCGAAACCGATGCCGCCATCGAGTTCTTTATCCACGGCGCCCTGTGCGTGGCGTTCTCCGGGCAGTGCAACATCTCCCACGCGCAAAATGGCCGCAGCGCCAACCGTGGCGACTGCTCCCAGGCCTGCCGCCTGCCCTACACCTTGAAAGATGACCAGGGTCGCGTCGTGGCCTTTGAAAAGCACCTGCTGTCGATGAAAGACAACAACCAGAGCGCCAACCTGCGCGCCTTGGTCGAAGCCGGCGTGCGTTCGTTCAAGATCGAGGGTCGCTACAAGGACATGGGCTATGTGAAAAACATCACGGCCTATTATCGCCAGCGTCTTGACGAGATCCTCGAAGACCGTCCGGACCTGGCCCGCGCGTCCAGCGGCCGTACCGCGCATTTCTTCCTGCCCGACCCGGAAAAAACCTTCCACCGTGGCAGCACCGACTACTTTGTCAGCGACCGCAAGATCGACATCGGCGCCTTCGATACCCCGACCTTCACCGGCCTGCCGGTGGGTGTGGTGGAAAAAGCCGGCAAGCGTGACCTGCAAGTGATCACCCATGAGCCGCTGTCCAACGGCGACGGCCTCAATGTGCTGGTCAAGCGCGAAGTGGTGGGTTTCCGCGCCAACATCGCCGAGCCCAAGGGCGAGTTCGAGGAAGACGGCGAGAAGCGCTACCGCTACCGCGTCGAGCCGAATGAAATGCCGGCCGGCCTGCATCAATTGCGCCCCAACCACCCGCTGAACCGCAACCTCGACCACAACTGGCAGCAGGCGTTGCTCAAGACTTCGGCCGAACGCCGTATCGGCCTGTCATGGGTCGCACGTTTGCGTGAAGAGCAGCTGGAAGTCACCGCCACCAGCGAAGAAGGCATCCACGCCAGCGTTACCCTGCCCGGCCCGTTTGGCGTGGCCAACAAGCCGGAACAGGCGCTGGACACCCTGCGCGACCTGCTTGGCCAGCTCGGTACCACCGAGTATCACGCTACCCGTATCGAACTGGATGCACCGCAGGCGTTCTTCATTCCCAACTCACAGCTCAAGGCCTTGCGCCGCGAAGTGATCGAAGCGTTGACCGCCGCCCGTGTTGCCGCACACCCACGTGGCGGGCGCAAGGCCGAGGCCACGCCGCCGCCGGTGTACCCGGAAGCGCACCTGTCGTTCCTGGCCAACGTCTACAACCAGAAAGCCCGCGACTTCTATCACCGTCACGGCGTGAAGCTGATCGACGCGGCCTTTGAAGCCCATGAAGAAACCGGCGAAGTGCCGGTGATGATCACCAAGCACTGCCTGCGCTTCTCGTTCAACCTGTGCCCTAAACAGGCCAAAGGTGTCACGGGCGTGAAAACCAAGGTTGCGCCGATGCAGTTGATTCATGGCGACGAAGTGCTGACCCTGAAGTTCGACTGCAAACCCTGCGAGATGCATGTGGTGGGCAAAATCAAGGGGCATATCCTTGGGCTGCCGCAACCGGGCAGTGTCGTGGAGCATTTCAACCCGGAAAATCTCATCTATCAGGGCACGCACTGACCCTGTGTGAGCGGGGCCACCACCAGCCCCGCTGTAACCCCGCCGCTGCCAGCAGAATTGCCGCCACCCCCAGCCATTGCAGCCAGCCCAGGCGATGCCCGAAGGCAATCCAATCGACGAAGATCGCCGCAATCGGGTAGATAAACGACAGTGCGCCGGTGATGGCGGTGGGCAGTTTCTGGATCGCGCCATACAGCAACACATACATCAAACCGGTGTGTACCACGCCGAGCGTCGCCAGTGCCGCCCAGGCGTTGGTGGTGACCGGCAAGCTATGCCAAGGCACCAGCGGCGCCAGTAGTAGTGCGCCCGTCGTGACCTGGATCAACGCCATCAAATGCGGCGGTACGTCCTTCAAACGCTTGATGATCAGTGCGGCAATCGCGTACAGCAATGCCGCGCCCAGGGCCAAGGCGATGCCCGCCAGGTAATCGTCGCCGGTTGGCTGATTACCATGGGCGGTGACAATCGCCAGCATTCCCAGGAACGCCACGCTCAACCACGCCAGTTTCTGCACGGTGATCTTTTCGCCGAGGAACAGCGCCGCCAGCATCACCAACATGAACGGCTGCACGTTGTACACCGCGGTGCTGATGGCGATAGATGCACGTGAGTAGGATTCGAACAGCAGCAACCAATTGCCGACAATCGCCACGCCACTGAGCATCGCCAGGCCGAGCCTGGTCCAATTGAGCAGGTCCAGCCGCAGGTAACCCAGCAGCGCGCACACCAGCAATAAGGTCAGCCCACCGATTACGCAGCGCCAGAACACCACTTCGATCACCGACACGCCAGACACCAGCACAAACCAGCCGATGGTGCCCGAGATCAGCATGGCGGCGATCATTTCCCACGAACCGCGACGGATGGATGAATCCATGATTGATGCTCCTCAAGTGAGGCTCAATTATGACAATCTGCTTGTGAGCGGCTCCAGCGACTAAAAAAGGCAAAACCCCGCAAACACCTTTTCTTATTAGGCGAACACCATGATCGACACCATCGACCAGCAACTCATCGCCGCTTTGATGGATGACTCGCGGTTATCCCTCAAGGCCCTGGCGGGCATCACCGGGTTGTCCTCGCCCAGTGTGGGTGAACGCCTGCGCCGCCTGGAAGAACGCGGCGTGCTGACTCACTACACCGTCGACATCGACCCCAAGCATTTCGGCTACCTGCTGCAAGCCATCGTGCGCATCCGCCCCCTGCCCGGCAAATTGCAGGAGGTGGAGCGCCAGATCCAGGCGATCCCCGAATTCACCGAATGCGACAAGGTCACCGGCGAGGACTGCTTCATCGCGCGCCTGCACGTGCGCACCATGGACCATCTCGACAGCCTGCTGGATCGGATCAACGCCTATGCCGAAACCAACACCGCCATCGTCAAGAAAACCCCGGTAAAGCGACGTTTGCCCCCGCTGACCAACGACTGAACCGTAACAACCCGATTCCTCGGACGAGCGCGCTTGTTGTGGCGAGCGGGCTTGCCCCGCGTTGGGCTGCGAAGCGGCCCCAAAACCTGACCACTCATTGTGCCTGGATAAACGCGGTGCCTTTATTGGGGCTGCTTCGCAGCCCAACGCGGGGCAAGCCCGCTCGCCACAGTAACCCCATTCGCCACAGGAAGCCGTGCAACAGAAGGATACGCAACTCAACGCGGCTATTCCGCCTCCGCTGCTAGCGTCAAAGCTTCTTATCCATGGGAAGGAGCAACGAATTGCCTCGCCAGCCAAACTCTCACCTGTTACGTCGTGGTCGCTATTCAGAAACTGGTCGAGCCTACCTGGTCACCGCTGTCGTGCATCAACGCCATCCATTGTTTCGCGACTTTCGCCTGGGCCGGTTATTAGTCGCGGAATTCAAGAGGGTTCATGACTCAGGGCAGGTCAATTCGCTGGCGTGGGTGATCATGCCGGACCACTTTCATTGGTTGCTCGACCTCAATGGCACGACGCTGCCTGATGTGATGCGCCAGACCAAGTCGCGCAGCACCTTGAGCATCAACAACGCCCGTGGTAGTCGGGAGAAATTCTGGCAGCGTGGCTACCACGACCGGGCGGTGCGGGCTGAAGACGATATTCGGAAAATGGCGCGCTATATCGTCGCCAACCCCCTGCGAGCAGGGTTGGTGGAACGAATTGGCGATTACCCACAGTGGGATGCTGTCTGGTTATGACCCATTGGGGCGAGCGGGCCTTTTCTGGCAAGTGGGCTTCCTGTGGCAAGCCCGTTCGCCACAACGAGCCTGCCCAGCAGAACAGGCCCGCTTGCCACAGATGCCTAGTCGTGAAGGACCTTTGCGGCGCTCAGTAAACCCTGAAACTTGCGATAACGCGCCTCCAACACTGGCTGCTGCGTCAGATCAGGCTTGTACCGCGCCTTGACCGGCATCCCAGCCGCCAGCAACTCCGCACCCTGCCCCAGCGCCACAAACCCCAACTTCGCCGCGCCAATACATGCGCTCAGTTCACTACCGTGCAAGGTGAAAATTTCCCGCTGCAGGATATTCGCCAGCAATTGCGCCCAATACTCACTGCGCGCACCGCCGCCCACCAGGGCACAGGCTCCCACGTCGACGCCGGTCGATTGCACCGCGCGCAACGCATCGAGCAAACCGAAACCCACCCCTTCCATCACCGCGTAACCGAGCATCGCCGGCGTGCAATCGTGGCCCAGGTTCATGAAGCCGCCGCGCAGCAACGGATCATTGTGGGGTGTGCGTTCGCCGGCCAGGTACGGCAGGAACAACGGCGTTCCCAAAGGCACGTGCTGCTCAATCGGCAACTGCGCCTGCACCTGCTCCAGCAGCGTTTGTTCATCCGCCATGCCCGTCAGCCGTGTGACCCAGCGCAAACAACTGGCGCCGGCGAGCATGGCGCCCATGGTGTACCAGCGGTTGGGCAGTGCATGGCAGAAGCTGTGTACCGCACTGGCCGGGTTACCCGCCGCATGGTCGGTGATGGCGACGATGGCAGCGCTGGTCCCCAGGGTGATGAACCCATCACCGGCGTTGACCGCGCCGATGCCGACCGCTGCCACAGGGTTGTCCCCGCCACCGCCGGCAATCACCACGTCAGCTGATAAACCCAGTCCCGTGGCCGTCAACAAAGCGCTCGCCGCACCACCTTCCACCAGCCTGGGCAATTGCTCAGGCGTAAGGCCGGTAGCGCGAACCATCGGGGTAAACCATTCCCGCCGCGCCACATCCAGCCACAACGTACCCGCCGCGTCGGACATTTCGCTGATGCGCTCGCCACTCAAACGCAAGCGCAGGTAATCCTTGGGCGACAGCACGCAATCAATCGCTTGGAACACCTCGGGTTCATGCTGTTGCAACCACAGCAGTTTCGGCGCGGTCAGCCCGGCCATGGGCAGGCTGCCGGTGACGTCGGCGAAGCCGGGACCCAGCTGTTCGGCCTCGGCCACCGCACGGGAGTCGTCCCAGAGGATCGCCGGGTACAACACGCGGTTGTCCGCGCCCAGCAACACCGCGCCGTGCATCTGCCCCGACAGGCCGATACAGGCCACGTGCGTAAACGCCTCGTGTCTGCGCAGTTGCGCCAACGCCTGCAAACAGGCTTGCCACCAGTCTTCCGGTGCCTGTTCAGACCAGCCGCTGTGCCGGCGCGACACGCTCAAGCGCACGCCGGCATGGGCCAGCACCACGCCCGTGGCGTCCATCAGGATGGCTTTGAGTTCCGACGTGCCCAGGTCAATGCCCAGGGAAACAGGACTGTTCATGCGTGTGTTATTCCAATCAATGACAGCCACAGGAGTTACGTAACTGCAGGGTCGGCGCGAGGCGCACGCTCTGGGGCGCTGCCTCAGGCGACGCCATGCGTTGCAGCAACAGGTCGACCGCGCGGGCGCCAAGGGCCTTGACCGGCTGTGCGATCAGGCTCAGGCGCGGCACGAAAAAATCCGCCCAGTCAAAGTCATCAAAGCCCACCAGGGCCATTTGTCTCGGCACGTCGAGCTGCGCGTCACGCAAGGCGTGCATCGCGCCGAGGGTCATCAGGTTATTGCCGGCCATGATCGCCGTGGGCGGCGAAGCCAGGCCCAGCAACTGCACCGTGGCCTGGCGCGCAGGCTCGGTGTTGGAGCCGCCGTTAACCAGCAACTGCGGATCGAAGGCCAGCCCCGCCGCGTGCAACGCCGCGCGGTAACCCGCTACCCGCTCATCCGTGGTACTGAACCCCGTGCGCCCGGCGATAAAACCGATGCGACGGTGCCCGTGCCCGATCAGGTGTTCAATCAGACCCTGGGTGGCCTGGGCATTCTCCACCCCGACCTGATCAAACTGCTCGCTCATCATCCGGTCCACCAGCACCGCCGGAATCTCGTTGGCGCGCAGGTATTCCAGGGCCATCGAACCGTTCGACGGCGCCAGCACAATACCGTCGACCCGCCGATGATGCAGCGCCGTGACCACCCGCAGCTCCTGCTCCGGGTCGTCGTGGGTGTCGACAAACAGCATCATGTAGCCGTGCTTGGCGCACTCGGTTTCAATCGCGTGCACCGTCTCGCTGAAGTAATGGTTGGACAGCGCCGAGATCGCCACGCCTATCGTGTTGGTACTCGACCGCGCCAGCGAGCGCGCCAGGGTGTTGGGGATATACCCCAGTTCCTGGATCGCCCGCCGCACCGCCAGCACCGTGGCCGGGCTGACTTTGCGGGTGCCGTTCAACACGTGTGACACGGTCGACGTCGACACCCCCGCCCTGCTTGCCACGTCATCCATGGTCACCACGACGCTGTTCCTCTCACGCTATCAATGTTTGCTCGACCAGCCGCTGTACGTACCCACGTTGTCGCGGGTGATCAGTTTTGGCGTGAGCAGGGTCACCGCTTCGGCCGGGGCCTTGTCGTTGAGCAGGTCATTGCCGACATTCACCGCCGTCTGCGCCATGGCCCACGGGTCCTGGCTGGCAGACGCCTGGATCTGGGTGTCGGTCTTCAGCGCGTTCTCGATATCCGGCGCGCCGTCCACCGAGGTGATGATGATCCCGCTGCGCTTGAGCTGCTTGGCCGCCAGGTCGCTGCCGATGGCTTGCGGGTCGTTGATCGCAAACAGGCCGTCGATTTTCGGGAAGCGCGTGAGGTAGCCCTGCATCACGTTCAGGCCGCCTTCGCGGGAGCCTTTGCCGTCCTGGTCGTCGGACAGCACCTTGATGTCCGGCGCGCCGGCCAATGCGGCTTTACAGCCTTTGACGCGGTCGGTCACGGCGGTGACTTGCGGGCCGTTCTGGATAATCACGTTGCCCTTGCCGGAAAGCTTGTCCACCAGGTATTGGCAGGCCAGCTTGCCGGCTTCAACGTTATCGGTCTGCACGGTGGCATTCACGCCCTTGGCGTCCACATCCACCGCCACCACGACGATGCCGGCATCGCGGGCTTTCTTGATCGCCGAGGCCATGGCCGAAGGGTCGACGGCGTTGATCAGGATCAGGTCGACCTTGGACGAGATAAAGTTGTCGATCTGCGAGAACTGCTTGCTCAAGTCGTAGTCGGCCGACACCGAGGTGACCTTGACGTTGGGGTTCAGCTCCTTGGCCCGGGCCGTGGCGCCATCGGCCAGGGTCACGAAATACGGGTTGCCGAGCGAGCCCATGCTGATACCCAGGGCCTTGAGTTCGCGGGCCTCTACAGCTTGGGACATCAGGGCAGCCAAGGCGACGACGGGAAAGATGCGTTTAAGGTTCATGCGGGTCTCTCTTGTGATTGTTATGGGAGTGAAATCAGGTCCGCGCACCGGACTGGCGATAGCGATCCAGCGCGACCGCGCCGATGATCACAATGCCCTTGATGATGTATTGCCAGATGTCCGACACCCCCAGCAGCACCAGGCCGTTGGTGAGCACCGCGATGATCAGCGCGCCGATCAGCGTGCCGCCGATGGTGCCGACGCCACCGGTAAAACTGGTACCGCCGAGGATCACGGCGGCAATCGCATCCAGCTCGTAGGATTGCCCCAGTTGCAGGCCGTTGGCGGCGAACAGGCGCGAGGCACTCATCACCGCACCCAGCCCGGCCAAGGCGCCCGACATGGCGTAGACGAACAGCAGCACCTTCCACACCTTGATCCCGGAGAGTCGCGCCGCTTCGGGGTTGCCGCCCACCGAATAGATCTGCACGCCCATTACCGTGCGGCGCAGGATGAACCACGACAGTGCCACCACCGCCACGGCGATCACCACCAGCCACGGCACGCCGAGGATCGAGTCGTTGCCGATAAAGGCAAACGGCAGGTCGGGGTTGAACACGGTCTTGTCATCGGCCAGCAAGCGCGCCAGGCCACGCATGGCGGTGAGTGCGCCAAGGGTGACGATAAACGGCGGCAGGCGCATGAACGCAATCAACCCACCGTTGACCAGGCCCAGCAGCAGCCCGAAGCCGATACCGGCCGCAATCCCGAACATGCCGAACTGCGGCGACATTGACGCCTGCAACGCCACCACGGCCGACGCCGCCAGGATCGCTCCCACCGACAGGTCGATACCCGCCGTGAGGATCACAAAGGTCATGCCCGCCGCCAGCACCACATTGACCGAGGCCTGTTGGGTGATGATCGACAGGTTCTGCATCGTCAGGAAGTTCTCGCTGGCCAGGGCGAAGCCCACCAGCAGCAAAATCAGGACCGGCAACATACCGACCGTGCGCATTAGTTCGCGGGCACGTTCTGCCTTGCCTGTTGTAGCAATCATTGAATCAGCCATGGGCAACCACCTGATCGCCACCGGTGGCGAGGTCAATAATACGTTCCTGGGAGATGACGTGACCCGAGGCCCCGCCGACTTCGGCCACCAACTGGCCTTCGCGCATGATCAACACCCGGTCGCAGGTGCCGATGATTTCCGGCAGCTCGCTGGAGATCACCACGATGCCCACGCCGGCCTGCGCCAGTTGATTGATGATGCGGTAGATCTCGGACTTGGACCCGATGTCCACGCCGCGTGTGGGTTCGTCGAGGATCAGCACGTGCGGCTTGACCTCCAGCAGCCGCGCCAGCAGGACCTTCTGCTGGTTGCCGCCGGACAACGCGCCGACATTGACCTTGCCCGACACCACGCGAATCGACAGTGACTTGATGGCTTCATTGGCACGTTTCAAGCCAAGGCCACGGTCGAGTACACCACCGGCGCGGGCATCCGGCACACAGGCGCAGACATTGATGTTGTCGGCCACGCTCATGTCCAGGAACAGGCCCTGGGCCTTGCGGTCTTCGGTGAGGTACACCACGCCGGCACGAATCGCATCCGCCGGGTTGCGCAGTTGCGTCACGGTCTTGCCCACCACTTCCAGGGTGCCGCTGGTGCGCGGGTCGGCGGCGAAGATCAGCCGCGCCAACTCGGTGCGCCCTGCCCCCACCAGCCCGGCGATACCCAGCACTTCACCGGCATGCAGGTCGAAACTGCAGTTACGCACGCGCTTGCCATCGGCCATGTCACGCACGCGCATCACCACCGCACCGGGGTCGTAGGCGGCATGTTCCTTCTTGTAGAAACCGGACAGGTCGCGGCCGACCATCATCTTAACGAGGACTTCGGCCGACAGCGCGTCGCGGGTCAGTTCGCCGATGTATTGGCCGTCGCGCAGCACCGAGACACGGTCCGACAGTTCATAGATCTCGGCCATGCGATGACTGATGTAGATGATCGCCAGGCCCTGGCTGCGCAGCTGCTTGATCAGCGCAAACAGGCGGTCGGTCTCGCGGGACGATAACGGCGTGGTCGGTTCGTCCATCACCAGGATCCTGGCGTGGGCGTGCAAGGCACGGGCAATTTCCACCAGTTGGCGCTCGGCAATCGACAGGCTGCTGACCTTGGTTGCCGGGGTGAATTCGGCGCCCAGGCGCTGCAGCACTTCCACGCAACCGTCCTGCATGCCCTTACGGTCGATGGTCCAGCCACGGCGCAACTCACGGCCCAGGTAGATGTTCTCGGCCACACTCAGGTTCGGGCACAGGCTCAGTTCCTGGTAGATCACGGCGATGCCGAGGGCTTTGGCGGTGGCGGGGTTGAACGTGGGGACGGCTTGACCGTCGATGCGGATTTCACCGCCGGGATCGGCCTGGTAAGCGCCGGAGAGGATTTTCATCAGGGTCGATTTGCCGGCGCCGTTCTCCCCCATCAAGGCGTGGATTTCGCCGGGGTAGACCTTCAGGCCGACATTCTTGAGCACGCGCAAACCGTTGAAGGTTTTGCTGATGCCCTGCATCTCAAGCAAGGGTTCAAGGCTCATCAATGAGCTCCTGGTTTTATTATTTTTGTCGTTCGGCCCCCTTTGATCAGAGCCGATTGCCACCGACTCTAATCAGATACATTTACTTACGCAAGCGCTTGCGTAAGCCGTTTGTCGCTAGAAGAAACGTTTCATCAGACGCATAAAGTGTGATTTTGGCATTTCTAACGTTTTGGCAGCATGCGCACCAGGGTGTTGTCGCGCACCCAGTAATGGTGGAACAGCCCGGCGAAAGCGTGCAGGCCGATCAACCAATAACCAGCGCTGCCCAGCCACTCATGCCAGTGCTTGAATTGCTTGGCCTGGTCGGGGTCCACCGCCACCAGCGATGGCAAGGCAAACTCGAAATACGGCACGGGCTTGCCTGCGGCGTTGAGCATCAGCCAGGCCAGCAGCGGCGTCACGATCATCAAGCCATATAGTGCCAGGTGCATCAGGTGCGCCACGGCAGTCTGCCAGGCCGGTGGACGCGGCAGGATCGCCGGGCGCGGCGCCAGGCGTCCCAGCAGGCGCAGCCAGACCAGCAGGAAAATCCCGATACCGAACAGCGCGTGACCGCCGAGTAACACGCCCTTCAGTGCATGGCCGCGAGGCAGCAGGCCTTTGATTTCAATGCAGGCGTACACGCCGACAAACAGCGCCAGCATCAGCCAGTGCAGGGTCATCGACAGCTTCGTGTAGCGCTGTATCACCAGATGTTCAGTCATGGGAAGAGCCTTGTGCAGGTGGTGGCCGCAAGCAGCCGTGGAAAGACCGCGCGACCCTGCCCGCGAAGCCTTAAGGCAGTCTGAAGATGGCGAAAAATATCCTTTTGCCACCTTCAGACTTCGTTAAGAAATGCCTCCGATACTCCTCCCAACTTCACTGGGGAGGCGTAATGCCAATGCCCGATATCGATTGGAACATTTCCTTGCCGCTGCTGTTCGGCCAGGCCGACAGTGCACCGATGCGCCTGTCCCGCGCCCTGCCCCAAGACCCGCAGCGGCCTGCCTTCGAGGCGTTTATCCAACAACGTTTTCGCCTTGCCCACGGCGCCGATATTCGGCACTTCATGCCGCAGTTGTTTGGCGTCAGCCAGGCCAGTGGCGACCTGTGTGCCGTTGCCGGGGTGCGCCTGGCAAGCGCCGAGCCGTTGTTCCTGGAGCGTTACCTGGACCATCCGATCGACCCGCTGATCAGTGCCGCTGCCGAACAGACCGTGGAGCGCGGCGCCATCGCCGAAGTCGGCAACCTCGCGGCCAGCGACACCGGCAGTGCGCGCCTGAGCATCATCGCGATTACCTGGCTGCTGGCCATGGGCGGCCTGGAGTGGGTGGCGTTCACCGGCAATATCGGCCTGGTCAACAGCTTCCACCGCCTGGGCTTGAAGCCCGTGACCCTGTGCGCGGCCGACCCGCAGCGCCTGGGCGATGAGCGTCATCACTGGGGCAGTTACTACGAAAGCCAACCGTGGGTGCATGTCGGCAATATCCGCGCCGGGTTCATCCATTTGCGCAACATGGGCCTGTTCTCACGCCTGGGGTTGCCAACCGCCCTCGAGGACGCCAGCCATGTCGCCTGAAACCCGCCGCTTCCACGCCGTACTGCGCGGCCATGCCGAACGCAACGATGGCGCCATCGCCCTGTGGGGCGACAGCTTGAAAATGGATTACACCCAGATGTTCGCCGAAGTGGCGTATCGACAGGAGCGCCTGCGCGAAGAAGGCGTCAAGGTGGTCGCCCTGGCCCTGGACAATGGCGTCGAGGCCATGCTGTGGGACCTGGCAGTGCTGTTCGAAGGCTTGACCTGCCTGACCTTGCCGCCGTTCTTCAGCCCGGCCCAGCGCGCCCATTGCCTGGAACAAAGCCATGCCGAACGGGTGATCGCCGAGCCGCATCTGGAGGCTGAATTGCTCGCCAACGGCTATCAACCGTGCGGCGAATTCTGGTGCCGCACCTTTGAGGGCCGCCCCTCGATACCCGCCGGCACGGCCAAGGTGACGTTCACCTCCGGCACCACCGGCGCGCCCAAGGGCGTGTGCCTGAGCGCCGACAGCCTGCTGCGGGTGGCCCGCGAGCTGTACCAGGCCAGCCACAGCAGTGACCCACGCCATCACCTGGCGCTGTTGCCCATCGCGATTTTGCTGGAAAACCTCGGTTGCTACGCCGCGCTCTACGCCGGCGCCACCCTCAGCTTGCCCAGCCAGAAGAGCCTGGGCATCCAGGGCGCCAGCGCGGTAGACGCCGCACAATTGCTCGGCTGCCTGGCAACCCGTCAGCCCCACAGTCTGATCCTGGTGCCGCAATTGCTGTTGATGCTGGTGATTGCTGCCGAGCAAAAGGCCTTCAGCCCCCAGGGCCTGCGCTTTGCCGCCGTCGGCGGAGCGCGCGTCTCCAAGGCCTTGCTGCAACGTGCGCAGCAACTGGGCGTACCGGTGTATGAAGGTTACGGGCTGTCGGAATGCGCCTCGGTGGTATGCCTCAATCGTCCCGGGGCACACCGTCCTGGCAGTGTCGGTCGGCCTCTGCCCCACGTGGAAATCCGCCTGGCCGAAGACGATGAAGTGCTGGTCAAGGGCTCGACGTTGCTCGGCTACCTGGGCCAGACAGACCAGCCCGAGCAATGGTGGCCCAGCGGCGATCTCGGCGCCTTTGACGAGGACGGTTTTCTCTACCTCAAGGGCCGCAAAAAACATCAGTTCGTCACCAGTTACGGGCGCAACGTCAACCCGGATTGGGTCGAGGCCGAGCTGACCCAGGGCGGTGTCATCGCCCAGGCGTTCGTGTATGGCGAAGCCCTGCCGCAGAACCACGCCCTGCTCTGGCCCCATCGCACCGACTGCAGCGACGCGCAGCTGGCCCGCGCCGTGGCCGAGGCCAACAGCGGCCTGCCCGACTACGCCCAGGTGCATCGCTGGACGCGCCTGACGCAACCCTTCACCGCCGCCAATGGCTTGCTCACCGCCAATGGCCGGCCACGGCGCGACGCCATCGTCGCCCGTTATCAAACCCAATTTGCCCCAGCATTCAACGAGGAAACCTCATCGTGAATTTTTTCGACACGCTGCAAGAAGCCACTCAACATGAACGCCAGGCGCTGTTCAGCCTGCCGATCATCCGCGACGCCCTGGAGGGCCAGGTCAGCCTGGACAGCTATCGCGCATTCCTGGCCCAGGCCTACTACCACGTGCGGCATACGGTGCCGTTGATGATGGCCTGCGGTGCGCGCCTGCCTTCGCGCCTGGAATGGCTGCGCAAGGCCGTCTGCGAGTACATCGAGGATGAATACGGCCACGAGCAGTGGGTGCTCAATGACATTGCCGCCTGTGGCGGTGATGACGATGCGGTACGTGACGGGCGCCCCGGTTTGCCCATCGAGCTGATGGTCAGTTACCTCTACGACCTGATCGCCCGTGACAACCCGGTCGGCCTGTTCGGCATGGTCAATGTGCTGGAAGGCACCAGCATCGCCCTGGCCACCCACGCGGCCGTCAGCATTCGTGAACGCTTGCAACTGCCGGCAACGGCGTTCAGCTACCTGAGTTCCCACGGGTCGCTGGACATCGGCCACATGGAAACCTACCGCCGCTTGATGAACAGCCTGGACGACCCCGACGACCAGGCCGCCGTGATTCGCGCCTCCAAGGTGGTGTACGCGCTCTATACCGATATGTTCCGCAGCCTGCCGCGTCTCGGGGAGGCGCCCCATGCGCCTGTCTGAAACGCGCGTGGTGCTGACCGGCGCCAGCGGCGGCATCGGCCTGGCGATTGCCACCGCCCTGTGCGTCAGTGGTGCGCAGGTGCTGGCCGTGGCCCGCCACCGTGCACCGCTGGAGGGGTTGCTTGAGCGCTACCCGGAGCAACTCTGCTGGGTCGGTGCCGACCTGACCTTCCTCGCCGACCGCCGTAAGGTGCTGGCCGCCGCCGAAGCCATCGGCGGCATCAACCTGCTGATCAACGCCGCCGGCATCAATCACTTCGCCATGCTTGAGCAACTCGAAGACAGCGACATCAACGGCATGCTGGCGCTGAACATCACCGCGCCGATCTGCCTGACCAAGCTGCTGCTGCCGCTGCTCAAGCAGGCACCGAGCGCCATGGTGGTGAATGTCGGTTCCACCTATGGCTCCATCGGCTATCCCGGCTACGCCACCTACTGCGCCAGCAAGTTTGCCTTGCGCGGCTTTTCCGAAGCGCTGCGCCGGGAACTGGCCGACACCCGCGTCGGCGTGCTGTACGTGGCACCGCGCGCGACCCGTACCTCGATGAACAGCCCGGCGGCGCAGGCCTTGAACGATGCACTCAAATCCAACGTCGATGACCCGCATACCGTGGCATCGGCCGTGATCCAAGCCATTGCCAACCAGCGTCGCGATCTGTACCTGGGCTGGCCGGAGCGTTTCTTTGTGCGCCTCAACAGCCTGCTGCCTAACCTGGTCGACCGGGGTTTGCGTAAACAGCTGCCGCTGGTACGCCGCCTGAGCGACACACTTGAGAATAAGGACCCCAAGCCATGAAAAAACTCTTTACCGCGCTGCTGCTCACCGCCCTGAGCCCCTTCACCTGGGCGATGGACGCCGTCGACCAACAACGCCTGAACGCCATCCAGACGCGCTGGGCGCACATCCAATACAACCTGCCCGAGGAACAGCGGCCCCAGGCCTTTGAACGACTCGCCACCCAGGCCACGGCCTTCACCCACGACCGCCCCCAAGCCGCCGAGGCGTGGATCTGGTCAGGCATCGTCACCAGCAGTTGGGCCGGCGCCCAGGGCGGGCTCGGCGCGTTAAGCAAGGTCAAGGCGGCCAAGGTCGACCTGGAAAAAGCCCTCGACCTCGACCCCAAGGCCCTGCAAGGCTCGGCCTATACCAGCCTGGCCGCCCTGTACGACCGGGTGCCCGGCTGGCCAATCGGCTTTGGCGATGCCGATAAGGCTGAACTGTTACTCAAACAGGCCTTGCAACTGAACCCGACGGGCATTGATAGTCTGTACTTCTGGGGCGACCACCTGTACCGGCAAAAACGCTATGGCGAAGCCCGTGATGCCTTGCAAAAAGCCCTGCTGGCCGCACCTCGTCCGGGCCGGGAAACCGCCGATACCGGGCGGCGCAAAGAGATCGAAAGCGTGCTGGCCGACATCAACAAAAAACTCAACTGACAACACTCTACTGACAAGGAGTCTGCGTGCGCCTTTTACTGATCGAGGATGACGTGGCATTGGGCGAAGGCATTCACCAGGCGCTGGTGCGTGAGGGCTACACCGTCGACTGGCTGCAGGATGGCAGCAGTGCCTTGCATGCGCTGCTGAGCGAAACCTTTGACGTGGCGGTGCTCGACCTCGGCCTGCCACGCATGGACGGTTTGGAGGTGCTGCGGCGCCTGCGTGACAGCAGCTCCAACCTGCCGGTGCTGATCCTCACCGCACGGGATGCCACCGAAGACCGCATCGCCGGGCTGGACGCCGGCGCCGACGATTACCTGATCAAGCCCTTCGACCTGGCCGAACTCAAGGCACGCCTGCGTGCACTGCTGCGCCGCAGCGCCGGCCGGGCACGGGTATTGATCGAACACGCAGGCATCTGCCTGGACCCGAGCACGCAGCAGGTCAGTTACCACGGCGCGCCGGTACTGCTCACCCCCAAGGAATATCAGCTGCTGCACGAACTGCTATCGCCGCCGGGCCGCGTGATGACCCGCGACCAACTGATGCAGTTGCTCTACGGCTGGAACGAAGAAGCCGAAAGCAACACCCTGGAGGTGCATATCCATCACCTGCGCAAGAAGTTCTCCAGTGAACTGATCCGCACCGTGCGCGGCGTGGGCTACCTGGTGGAGGAGCGCCAATGACCTCGATTCGGCGGCGAACCCTGAGCCTGATTATCGGCCTGCTGCTCACCGGGCTGCTGGTGATCAGCGTGCTCAACCTGCATGACAGCAATCACGAAATCGCCGAAGTCTACGACGCGCAGTTGGCGCAGAACGCCCGCCTGCTGCAGGGCGTCATGAGCATGCCGCTGGCCAGCCAGGACCAGGCCGACCTGTATCGCGCCTTCAACAAAGCCTTGGGCAACGCCATGCCCAAGGTGGACGGGCACCCCTATGAAAGCAAAATCGCCTTCCAGGTGTGGAACCCACAGGGCGATCTGCTGGTGTTTACCGCCAGCGCCCCTTCATTCGCCACGCCCCCCGCACAGCCGGGGTACAGCAATATCGAGGACCTTAATGGCCGCCAATGGCGCGGTTTCGTGCTCAAGGACAAGGACAACGGCCTGCGTATCTGGGTCGGCGAGCGGGATGACGTGCGCTCCGACCTGGTCCAGCGCATCGTGCGGCATACGTTATGGCCGAACGTGTTGGGCAGCCTGATCCTCGCGGCCATGGTCTGGCTGGCCATCGGTTGGGGGCTCAAGCCGCTGGCCGATATGGCCGCCACCTTGCGCGCGCGGCATTCCGGCTCACTGGAGCCGATGCAACTGACGCCCTTGCCCATGGAGTTGGAGCCGATGCAGGCGGCGTTGAACCGCATGCTCGCGCAGATCCAGGACATGCTCGGCCGCGAGCGGCGTTTTATCGCCGACGCCGCCCACGAAATGCGCACGCCCCTGGCGGTATTGCGGGTGCACGCGCAAAACCTGCTGGAAGCCGGCACTGAAACCGAACGGCGCGAGTCCCTGGCCTTCCTGATCACCGGTGTCGACCGCACCAGCCGCCTGGTCAACCAATTGCTGACCATGGCACGCCTGGAACCCAGCGCCGGGCTGCCCCCCGTACAGGCCATCGACCTGGCGACAACGGTGCGTGAAACGCTGATTCAGCTGACACCCTGGCTGCTGAGCAAAGGTCTCGAACTGGTGTTCGATGTCGACGATGCCCAGTACCCCGTAACGACCGATGCCGGTGCAATCAATATCGCCCTGACCAACCTGGTGACCAACGCGGCGAACGTCTCCCCGGAGCATGGGGTGATTACCGTGGGGTTGTGCAAAACAGCCAAGGGATTGGTCCTGAGCGTCGACGATCAGGGTCCCGGCATCGACGAGAGCCAGCGTGAGCGCCTGTTCGAGCGTTTCTACAGCCGTGGCAATGCCCAGGGCGCCGGCCTGGGCCTGACCATCGTACAAACCATCGCCCAACGCCTGGGCGGCCAGGTGCGCCTGGAAAACCTGGCGGCCGGCGGCTTGAGGGCGACCTTGGAAATCCCTGGATGACCCGCCTGGGTGGCGATCAACTGACCAGTGCGCCCAACCACATCGCGGCGGTCAGCAACACCTGCCCGGCGATCACATAGGCCGCAAATCGACGGCCACCGCTGACCCAGGCCACCACGCACTTGCTCAGCGAGTTGCAACTGATCGCCAGCAACACCGGGATCGGTGCGGCGTGGAGCGCGAGCTGGCCGCTCGTGACCAAGGCAGCAATCGATGCGGTGGTGGCGTGAGCGTCGGCGAAACCGCTCAGGGTGGCGGTCACCATCACCCCCACCTGGCCAAAGTGATAAAGCATCACGGACGATAGGAACGTGATGCCGGTCAGGGTCAGCGCCATGATCAGCGCCAGCTTGAGGTCGAACGCGCCTCCCACCCGGATGGCCTGGCCGGCCGGCGCCACGCGGAGCATGAGGCATCCACCATACATCGCAGTGGTGGCAAACCCGGCGAGCAATGGCCACATCATCTGCGACAGCAGCGCCGGCTCCACGGTACCGAGGATCAGTGCGGCCTGGGCCACCGTGGCGATATTCGAGAAAATCGCCGCCGCTGCGAGCGTGCGCAGATGCTTCGGTTCCTTGGCGACAAGATGGCCCATGACGGCAATGGTCACCGTACTGGAGGCGAACCCCGAGGCCACGGCGCCGATGGCGTAACCATAGCGAGGCCCCAGCATACGTACCGCCACATGCCCCACCGCCCCTACCGCCATCAACAGCACGGTCAAGGTGCAGATGGTGCGCAGGTTCACCCCGCCATAGGGGCCGATGAAGCGATCCGGCGCCAGCGGCAAGACCACCAGCGCCACAATCAGCAGCAGCACGCCGTCGCGCATTTCTGCTTCGGTCAATTGGCTGCGGGCAAAGTTGTGCAGCTTGTCGCGATAGGCCAACAGACCAACCATGACCACGCCGATTGCCGTGGCCAGCTCGGGACTGGCTCCGCACAGGGCGCCCAGCACCAGCACCGTGAGCAACGCAACTTCGCTGGTGATTCCCGGGTCTTCGTCCTGGCTCTTCCAATACGCGGTACTGGCGATCACCGCCAGGCAAACCGCGACCAACCCGAGCAGCAGCGCGCCGCCGACTTGCTGCGAGACATAGCCCAGTAACGCGGTGATTGAATAGGTGCGCAGACCGGCAAAGGCACGACGTTCACCCTGCCCCTTGCTGCGCTCGCGCTCAAGCCCCACCAGCATGCCGATCCCCAGCGCGGCGGCGGCTCCGGCGATTTCGAGGGAAACGGTCATCCGTACCTGCCGGCCCGGCCCAATGCCGGCGCTGCCTTCACGGGGTAATCGCGACTTTCATGACGCCGTCGCGCTGATGGGCAAACAGTTCATAGGCCGCCTCGATGTCGTCGAGCTTGAAGCGGTGGGTCACCAGCGGCGACAGGTCCACCCCGCCGCTGGCGACCACCGCCATCAAGCGACGCATGCGTTCCTTGCCGCCGGGGCACAGGGTCGAGACGATGCTGTAATCGCCCAGGCCTGCGCCAAACGCGTCATAGGGGATGCGCAGGTCGCTGGAGTACACCCCGAGGCTGGACAAGCGGCCACCGGGACGCAGCACGCGCAAGGCCGACTCGAACGTGCCTTGGGTGCCCAACGCCTCGATCGCCACATCCACCCCGCGGCCGTCGGTCAGGGCCATGATCTGCTCGACCACGTTGCCTTGCTTGAAGTCGACGATATGGGTCGCGCCCAGGCCGCGGGCGACGCCCATGCGTTCGCTGACGCCGTCGACGCCAATGATCATCGACGCACCTTTTAGCCGTGCCCCAGCTACCGCGCACAAGCCGATCGGCCCGAGGGCAAACACCGCCACCGTGTCGCCAATGTTGACCTCACCGCGCTCGGCGCCGGAAAAGCCGGTGGACATGATGTCCGGGCACATCAGCACCTGTTCATCACTCAGGCCATCGGGGATCGGGCACAGGTTGGCCAGCGCATCGGGCACCAGGACGTATTCGGCCTGGCAGCCGTCGAGGGTGTTGCCGAATTTCCAGCCGCCGGCGGCACGGAAACCGTGGCGGGTGTCGGGACCGTCCTGGGCGCCGCAGCCGCACAGGCATGCATAGCTCTGCCCGCTGGGCGTGATTGCGCCGGCGATCACCCGTTGCCCTTCGACGAAGCCGCGCACCTGGGAGCCCAGCCGCTCGATGACGCCCACCGGCTCATGGCCCACCGTCAGCCCTTTGGCCACCGGGTACTCACCGCGCAGGATATGCACGTCGGTGCCGCAGATAGTCGTGGTGGTGATCCGCACCAGGGCGTCCAGCGGGCCGACCTCGGGGATCGGTTTGTCCTCGAGGACGATGCGGTTTTTTTCAACGAAGACAGCGGCTCTCATGGTTGCCATGGTGTGACCTCCTGCTGGGCGTGTGGGGTGGGACCAGACTGCGCCGCGACGGCGCGCTGAACGTTGATCATGGTCAACCCTTTGCCGATGCACATGACCGAACGTCGCCTGCCCTGTCCGGCGGCCAGGCGTCTTGATGCAGATCAATGGCGCCCCTGCCCCCAGGGGCATGATCGACCAAGGCACCGCTGCCCGATGCCCTTCACCGCCACGGGTTCACAAGGGAGATCACCATGTCTGCTCAAGCACGTTACCTGTTGTTGGTTTCGCCACTGATGGAGCACAGTCCGGCACTCGAACGCGCCGCCGCCCTGGCCAAGGCCGAAGGCGCCGCGCTGCATATCCTCGCCTTCGACTACCTGGAAGGCCTGGCCACTGCCGGTTTGGTCAACGAGCAGGCCCTGGAGCAAATGCGCCTGGGGTATGTGGAGCGCCACCACCAGTGGCTGGAAGACCAGGCCAGGCCGTTGCGTCACCTCGGGCTGACGGTCACCACCGAAGTCGCCTGGGTTGAAAACCCGCTCAAGGAACTGCTGATTCGGCTCAAGGAAGAGCCGATGGCCTTGGTGATCAAGGCGCTCGAACATGAATCGCTGCTGTCGCGCCTGATGTTCACCTCGCTGGATGTGCACCTGCTGCGCGAATGCCCGGTACCGCTGCACTTTGTCAGCCGGGTACAGCATGGGTTACCGCGCAGGATCGTGGCCGCGGTCGACCCGTTTCATCGCGATGGCCGCTATGAAGGCCTCAACGACCGCATCCTGCACGAAGCGACCAAACTCGCCACCGCGTGTGATGCTGAGGTGGAAGTGGTCTACGCACACGATCTGTCTGACCTCAGTACCCAGGAGTATGGATTTGGCAGTGGCGCCGGCTTCTTCTCTTCAGAGGCGGCCAAACTGCTGTTCGCCGAGCAGGGCCAGGCGTTCAATGACCTGGCCGCGCGCAACGGCATCCCGCCGGAGCAACGCCATATGATCCTGGGCAGCCCGGCCAAGGTCCTGGCCAGCTACGCCGATGCCTACAACATTGATGTGATCGTCATGGGCCGCGTCGGTCATCGCGGCTTGTCGCGACTGCTGGGCAGTACCACCGAATCGCTGCTGTACAAGATGCCATGCAGCGTTTGGGTGGTCTCGCCCGAACGCTTCGACTGACCGCCAGGAGCCCACACCATGCCTACCCTCGAAGCACGTAACCAGCAGGCCGCCCTCGCCTACGCAGCACTGCCGAAACCGCACTGGCTCGATCAACTCGACAATGGCCGCCATGTACTGGTGCGCCCCCTCGGCGCCGACGACCGTGAACGGGAATACAATTTCATCAAGGGCCTGTCCCGTGAATCGCGGCACGCGCGCTTCCTGGGCGAAATCAACGAGCCTGGCAAGACGCTGATGGATCAATTGATGGATGTAGATAACCAGCACCGCATGGCCTTTATCGCCCTGGTGCACGACAACGGCCAACTCATCGAGATCGGCGTGGCCCGCTATGCCGCGGCCACGGTGGATGCATGCGAATGCGCGGTCACCGTAGCCGATGCGTGGCAACACCTGGGCCTGGGGCGCATTTTGATGCAACACCTGATGACGGCGGCGCGCGCCAATGGCTTCAAACGCATGTACACGGTCGACGCGGCAACCAATGCGCCGTTGCGCGAGTTGAACCATGCCTTGGGATTCCACAGCGTCATCGACCCGGATGACAGCACCCAGGTCATCAGCAGCGTGACGCTCTAAGTCGCGCCGCACGCTAACAGGGCGGCCCGCCGCCCTGTGCCGGCGTACGTTCGTTTGAGTGTATTCATACCGCGCGACGGGCGGTATCTGCTATTGTCCGGGGACCTCATCTCCTCCTCATCGCGTCCACGCGATTTTCTGTGAGCATGCTCTGCGGCCCTGTCGTCGACACGGCCGGGCTTGATCCGCCTGGAAAACACCGCCATGGACAAACCCGCTACTGTATCCCCGCCCGAAGCCCAATCGCGGGCCGAAAAAATCGTCGAATTCAAACGCCAGAAGACCCTGCTGAAAACCGGTGCCCTGCAAGACGCAATCTTCAACAGCGCCTACTTCTCCAGCATCGCCACCGATGAAAAAGGCGTGATCCAGATCTTCAATGTCGGCGCAGAACGCATGCTCGGGTATGCCGCCGACGATGTACTCAACCGCATCACCCCCGCCGACATCTCCGACCCCGCCGAACTGATCACCCGCGCCGCCGCCCTCAGCCTGGAGTTGGACACGCCGATCACGCCGGGCTTCGAAGCGCTGGTGTTCAAGGCCTCCCGTGGCATTGAGGATATTTACGAGCTGACCTATATCCGCAAGGACGGCAGCCGCCTGTCGGCCATGGTGTCGGTGACGGCGCTGCGCAATCGTCATGACACCATCATCGGCTACCTGTTGATCGGCACCGACAACACCGCACGCAAGCAGGAAGAAGCCGAACGCAAAGGCTTTGAGCGCGCGCTGGAGGAAAAGAACCTGGAGCTGGAACATGCCAGCCATATGAAGTCCGAATTCCTCGCCACCATGTCCCACGAATTGCGCACGCCGCTGAATGCGGTGATCGGTTTTTCCGAGGCGTTGAAGGACGGGCTGGTGGGCGACATGAGCGAGATCCAACGGGAGTACATCGGCGATATCTTCACCAGCGGCCAGCACCTGCTGTCACTGATCAACGACATTCTCGACCTGTCCAAGGTCGAGGCCGGGATGATGGACCTGGAGCTGGAGTCCGTGGAACTGGCGGGGTTGCTCGCCAACAGCCTGTTGATCGTGCGCGAAAAAGCCGCCCTGCAACGCATTCAGTTGAAGCTTGAAAGCCAGGACGACTTCGGCACGTTGGCGTTGGACCTGCGCAAGACCAAGCAGATCATCTACAACCTGCTGGCCAATGCGGTGAAATTCAGCGAGCACGGCAGTTCCGTGACCCTGGCGGTGCGCCAGGTGGCCCGCGAACAGGTCGGGCAGGTGCCCGGCGATTGGCCGATGCACGGGTTTGCCCTGCAACCCAGCGCCCACCAGCAGTTCCTCGAATTGAGCGTCAGCGACACCGGCATCGGTATCGCCGAGGACGACATGGGCAAGCTGTTCAGGGCCTTCAGCCAGATCGACAGCAGCCTGGCGCGCAAATTCGAAGGCACTGGCCTGGGCTTGGCGATGGTCAAGCAACTCACCGACCTGCATGGCGGCAGTGTTGCGGTGGCCAGCCGTGAAGGCCAGGGCGCTCGGTTTGTGGTGTGGCTGCCACTCCACCGAGGCACGGAGGCTGAATGGCCCATATCCTGATCGTCGAAGACAACGAGGCCAATATGCGCCTGGCCCGACTGCTGCTGGTCAACGCCGGCCACACGGTGGTGTGGGCCGCCGACGCCGAGAGTGGCCTGACCCTGGCCCGCGAAGCCCAACCGGCGTTGATCCTGATGGACATCCAACTGCCGGGCATGGACGGCCTGGCCGCTACCGCGCTGCTCAAGCAGGACCCGCACACCGCCCATATCCCGGTGATCGCGCTGACCGCGATGGCCATGAAGGAAGACCGTGAAAAGACCCGGTTGGCCGGTTGCGATGCCTACATCAGCAAGCCGTTGCGCTACAAAGAGCTGTACCAGGTGATCGACACGTTGTTGCAACCCACTACCACCTCGCCCCTCAGATGAGTCCTCTCCATGGCCAGCCAACCCGCAACACTGTTGATCGTTGATGACGAACCCCAGGTTCGCAAGCTGCTGGAAACCCTGTTGCAACACGAGGGCTACCAGACCCTGAGTGCCAGCAGCGGCGAAGAAGCCTTGCAACTGGTGGCCAAACAGCCGCCTGACCTGATCCTGCTGGACATCATGATGCCGGGCATGGACGGCTACGAAGTCGCCAGCCAGCTCAAGGGCGACGCAGCCACGGCGAGCATTCCGATCATCATGCTGTCGGCACTCAGCGAGTCGAGTGCACGGGTCAGTGGCCTGGAAACCGGCGCAGAGGAATTCATCAGCAAGCCGGTGGAACGGGTCGAGCTGTGGCTGCGCGTGCGCAACCTGCTGCGGCTCAAGAGCCACGGTGATCAACTCAAGCGCCATAGCCAGTTGCTTGAGCAGCAGCTACGCCAACATGCTGGCGACAGCACGCGCATGAACGTGCACGACCTCGCGCGCCAGGACCTGGAAAACGCCCTGCGCCAGGCGGTGGAGCACGAGGCGTTCACCCTGCATTACCAGCCAAAGGTCGCTTTGGCCGACGGGCGGATATGCGCCCTGGAAGCCTTGCTGCGCTGGGAACGCCCGGGATACGGCGCGGTGTCGCCAGCGGTGTTCGTCCCCGTCCTGGAAAGCCTGGGCTTGATCGTCGAGGTGGGACGTTGGGTGATCCGCAGCGTGTGCCAGCAGATTGCGACATGGCAGCGCAGCGCGATCGGCGCCGTTGAGGTGTCGGTGAACGTCTCCGGCCATCAACTCATCGAGGGCGACCTGATTGCCGATATTGCGCGCATCCTCAATGAGACCGGCGTCGAACCCCATTGGCTGGAAGTAGAACTGACCGAAGGCTCGCTGATGGAGAATACCCAACACACCATCGCCAGCCTGCAACGCCTGCGTGCCATGGGCGTGAAGATCTCCATTGATGACTTCGGCACCGGCTACTCGAGCCTGGCCTACCTGCGACGCTTCCCCATCGACACGCTGAAGATCGACATTGCGTTTATCCGTGAGGTCACCAGCAACCCCCAGGACGCCGCGATCACCCGCACCATCATCGAACTTGCCCACAGCCTGAGCCTGCGGGTGGTGGCCGAAGGCGTGGAAACCCAGGCGCAATTGGCGTTCCTCAAGGAAGCCGGCTGCGATCAGATCCAGGGCTACCTGTTCAGCCGACCGTTGCCCGCCGCCACCCTGGAACGGCTGCTGCTGGAGCGCGCATCTTCGCTGTAGAACTGGGCCCGCTCAAACCGATGGAATCACATTGAACCAGCAGCCGGCCAGGATCCTCGAACGTGAATAGACCACGGCCCTGGATACTGCTCGATGACTTTTATTCTATGGATGGCCGTTCTCGGCGCCGTGCTGCTGACCCTTGCCCTCACCTCTTCTTACCTGCGCTGGATGCCGGTGACCACCTCAGCGGTGTGCCTGTTGCTGGGCGTGGGCATTGGCCCCCTCGGGGTGGACCTGCTGCACCTGGACATCAAGCAGTCTGCCCGCTGGATGGAGCACCTCACGGAAGTTGCGGTGCTGTTTTCATTGTTCGTCAGCGGGCTCAAATTGCGCCTGCCCCTGGGCCATCGCACCTGGCGCATCGCGTTCGGTATGGCCGGCCCGGTCATGCTGTTGACCATCCTCGGCAGCTGCCTGGCGTTGCATTACGTGTTTGAACTGTCGTGGGGGGTGTCGCTGCTGGTGGGTGCCATTCTGGCGCCGACCGATCCGGTGCTGGCGGGCCTGGTCCAGGTCAACAATGCACAGGACTACGATGCGCTGCGCTTCGGTCTGTCCGGGGAAGCCGGGTTAAACGATGGCACGGCCTTTCCCTTCGTGATTTTTGCCCTGGTCTTCATGCAGCACGGCGGCTTTGACGGTGACTGGCTGGGCGGCTGGGCGTTGAAGAACCTGCTGTGGGCAGTGCCGGCCGGGCTGTTGATCGGGTACTGGATGGGCCGGGGCATTGGCCGCGCGACGCTGTGGCTGCGTATCACCAACAGTGACAGCACGCTCTCCCCCAATGACTACCTGACCCTGGCCCTGATCGCCCTGGCCTACGTGGTTGCCGAAGCGCTGGGTGGCTACGGCTTTCTGTCGGTGTTCGCCGCCGGGCTCGGCTTGCGTCAGGCAGAGTTCAGGTCAACCGGCAACTCGCGCACTCCGTCAGAGCATTTGGCGCTGCCGGTGGTGGGCCATCTGGAAGTGGAGCCGGAGCGCGCGCTGCAGGGGGATGTGAGCGAGCTGGCGGACACCCAGATCGCCGCAGGGGTGATGATGGGCGACATGCTCTCGTTCGGCAGCCTGGTGGAGCGCTCGATGGAAGTGTTCCTGGTGACGTTGCTGGGGATCGTGCTCGTCAGCCATTGGGATTGGCGGGCGTTGCCGCTGGCGGCATTGCTGTTCTGCGTGATCCGACCAATCAGTGTCTTCGCGATGCCCTGGGGCGGCCTGATCAATCGCCGGCAGCGCGGGTTGATGGGCTGGTTCGGGATTCGCGGGATCGGCAGCATCTACTATCTGTTCTACGCGCTCAACCATGGCCTTATCGGCACCAGCAGCGCGGTGGCGGTGAACCTGACCCTGTCGGTGATCGCCTTGAGCATCGTCGTTCATGGCCTGAGTACCCAGCCGATGCTGGCGTGGTATGAACGACGTGCTCAGGCGAGAGATCAGTCCTGACGTTTTGTAGGCGCGGGTATCAATCGCCGTAGATACCTCTTGGATAAGACGGTATCTACGGATGGTTGGGATTAATCGGGCTTTTCTGTATTGCCCACATCCGCTGCGTCGTCCAGATCGTTGAGCGGCACTTCCGCATCATCCATCAGTGAACCCGGGTCTTCATTGCCCGGATCGTTGAGTTCTTCTTCCAGTTCTTTGGACATGACCGTCTCCTCTAACCACCTTGGGTGTCGATATCGGCATCGGTTTCAGGCTTGGGCTCGCGCTCAGGCTTGAAGTCTGGACTGTAGTCGTTTTCCTTGGCTTTGGGGTCGGCGGCGGGTTTCGGGTCTTTCGGTGCATCGGCCGCCGTGCCTGGGGCCGGTTCGCCGCCGTCGATCGCCGGGTCGTTACGGTTGCTGGTCTGGGGGTCTTTGTCTGTGCTCATGGGTCACCTCGCTTGAAAAACGCGGACTGCGTAAAGGTAAGGTCCCGCGCCGGTCGCTGAAGTTCCAATTGCTTAAGAGCCCGGGTTATCCACCTGGATATAAAACGCATAGGCGCCCAGCATCACCCAGAACACCATGAACAACCACGGCACGCGCATGGAGAACAGCAGCGACTTGCGATAGCCCTTATGGGACGACTCCATTTCGGAAAACAGCGGCGACTCATCGTAGGCCATGCCCATCAGCGGTTCGCTGCGCAGCAGTTCGCTCTGCTTGTAATGCCAGTGATCGATGATTTCGTAGGCGGCCCGAATACCTGGCCAGGCATTCAGGGAACTGAGGATACCGAGCAACGCCAGGAACGCCGGCACCACCAGGGTGAACAGCTTCCCCCACTCCGGGTTGAGGTTGCCCATGCCGGACACAAAGGCAATCACCAGGAACGACTGCGCCGTGAGGTAGGCATCGGTGCGGTTGGCGAGGATCGAGGTTTCGTACTGGATTTCGCGACGGTAGAAGTCCAGACGGTCCTTGGGCGAGCCGAAGATCTTGGCGTTGTGTTCGCTGTGATCGGTCAGGTTCGCTTGCGGGGTGTCGGGTGAAATGATTCTGGGCACATCCGTGCTCCGTGCTGGACTGAGACCTGTTAGAAGATTCGGGCTGGGGCGAAGTTCAAGTTTGTTGATGCACCACTATGGTGCGCAAACCGCGCCTTTATGGTGAGGGGCTTGCCGTGGCGAGCGGGCTTGCTCCGCGTTGGGCTGCGCAGCGGCCGCAAAAATCCTGGGAGCGCTTCGCACTCCAACGCGGGGCAAGCCCGCTCACCGCAACAGGCCCGGTCTCCGCCAGGGGAAATCCAGTGCTGTATGCCCATTCCGGCACACGCATTGCTTTATCCATTCATCTGCCCGAATACAGGAACATTCGTTACCCCCCGACCCAGAGCCGACCCCATAAGAAAGTAAGGACCAGGCCCGATGGCACCATCAGCCACGGGCTCATAAAAAAATGCGTTTTTTAAAGCGGCAGTGCCACCCAAGGCAACCCTCGGCACTGACAAGGTACTGGAATGGCTCGATCTTTCTTTGATGAAATGAATGATGCAAACGGCGTGTGCCGTGCGCACTATCAGGATTTCTCCCGCTGGCTGGCCAACACGCCGCCGGAACTGCTGGCCCAGCGTCGTCGCGAAGCCGATTTGCTCTTCCACCGCGCCGGGATCACCTTCACCCTCTATGGCGACGAGCAGGACACCGAGCGCCTGATCCCCTTCGACATCATCCCCCGCAGCATCCCCGCCGTTGAATGGAGCGTGATCGAACGCGGCTGTATCCAGCGGGTCAATGCGCTGAACATGTTCCTCGCCGATATCTACCACGACCAGCGCATCATCAAGGCCGGGATCATTCCGGCGGACCAAGTGCTGGGCAACGAGGGTTATCAAAAGGCGATGGTCGGCCTGGACCTGCACCGCGACATTTATTCGCATATCTCCGGTGTGGACCTGGTACGCGACGGCGACGGCACCTACTACGTGCTCGAAGACAACCTGCGCACCCCCAGCGGCGTGAGCTACATGCTCGAAGACCGCAAGATGATGATGCGCCTGTTCCCCGAAGTGTTCGCCAAGCAGCGCATCGCGCCGGTGGACCACTACCCCAACCTGCTGCTCAAGACCCTGAAAAGCGCCAGCCGCCTGGACAACCCGAATGTGGTGGTGCTGACACCTGGACGCTTCAACAGCGCGTTCTTCGAACATGCGTTCCTGGCGCGGGAAATGGGCGTGGAGCTGGTAGAAGGCGCCGACCTGTTCGTGCACGACCTCAAGGTGTTCATGCGCACCACCGACGGGCCCAAGGCCGTGGACGTGATCTACCGGCGTATCGACGACGCCTTCCTCGACCCGCAGGCATTCAACCCTGAATCGATGCTCGGCGTGCCGGGGCTGGTCGCCGCCTACTGCGCCGGCAATGTGGTACTGGCCAACGCCATCGGCACCGGTGTCGCGGACGACAAATCGATCTACCCCTATGTGCCAGCGATGATCAAGTTTTACCTGGATGAAGAGCCGATCCTGCAAAACGTGCCGACCTTCCAGTGCCGCAAACCGGATGAGCTGTCCCACGTGCTGGCCAACCTGGCCGAGCTGGTGGTCAAGGAAACCCAGGGCTCCGGCGGCTACGGCATGCTGGTCGGCCCGGCGGCCACGGCTGCCGAGATCGAAGACTTCCGCCAACGCATCAAGGCGCGCCCCCATGCGTATATCGCCCAACCGACCCTGAGCCTGTCCACCTGCCCCACCTTTGTCGAAAACGGCATCGCCCCTCGGCATATCGACCTGCGGCCCTTTGTGCTCTCGGGCAAGGAAACCCGCCTGGTGCCCGGTGGCCTGACGCGGGTGGCATTGCGTGAAGGCTCGTTGATCGTCAACTCGTCGCAAGGCGGCGGAACCAAGGACACCTGGGTGGTGGAGGGCTGAGTATGTTGAGTAGAACCGCCGCAGATCTGTATTGGATGTCCCGTTACCTGGAACGCGCCGAGAACCTGGCGCGCATGCTCGAAGTCAGTTATTCGCTGTCGCTGATGCCCCAGGCCGGGCGTAGCGATGGCCTGGATGAATTGGCCATGTCGTTGCTCAGCAGCGGCACCCTGGACAGTTACCTGGAACGCCACCAAACCCTGGATGCCGAGCGCATGCTGCACTTCTTCGCCCTCGACGAAGAAAACCCCGCCAGCATCTACAACTGCCTGCGCGCCGCGCGGGGCAATGCCCATGCGGTACGCGGACGCATCACTGCCGACATGTGGGAAAACCTTAACGCCACCTGGCTGGAAATGCGCAGCATCGCCGCCGGTGGCCTGGGGCGGCATGGCATCAGCCACTTCTGTGACTGGGTCAAGCAGCGTTCACACCTGTTCCGCGGCGCGACCTCGGGCACCATCATGCGCAATGACGCCTATCGGTTCATTCGCCTGGGTACCTTTGTCGAGCGCGCGGACAACACCTTGCGCCTGCTGGACGCTCGCTACGAGATGTTCGGCGAAGAGTCGGAGGAAGTCAGCGACCTGTCGGCACGCGGGTATTACCAGTGGAGCGCCCTGCTCCGTGCGTTGTCGTCGTTCGAGGCGTATACCGAGTTGTACCCGAATGCGCTGAACGCGCGATCGGTGTCCGAACTGCTGTTGCTACGCAGCGATGTGCCGCGTTCGTTGCATGCCTGTATCGAAGAGTTGAGCCATATCCTCGCCGACCTGCCTGGCAGTTATGGGCGCACGGCACAGCGCTTGGCGGCGGAATTCGAAGCGCGGCTGAGGTACACCGGGATTGATGAGATTCTCGAAGATGGCCTGCATAGCCGTCTCACGGAGTTCATCGACACCGTGCGCGAGTTGGCGCGTGCGATCCACAGTTCTTACCTGGAAGTGGTCTGACCGTTCAGTGCCGGGCAGCGCACGCACAGCTCAATACCCTTCCTTTACAAGGATCTTTTGCGGGATCAGCGGGCTCATTGACTTGGCCTTTCTGAAGGGTTTGCCTGGCCTGCGAGATCGATGGGGGTAACTCAATCAACTGCCCACCAGCGCGGCAACAACGGGCGCACCCGCGATTCGCCGAAACGGTCGTCGATCAACATCACCACGCCCCTGTCCTGCTGGCTGCGGATCACCCGGCCTGCAGCCTGCACCACTTTCTGGATGCCGGGATACAGGTAGGTGTAGTCGTAGCCGGCGCCGAAGAGTGCGCCCATGCGCGCCTTCATCTGCTCGTTGACCGGGTTCAATTGCGGTAAGCCCAGGGTGGCGATAAACGCGCCGATCAGGCGTGCGCCGGGCAAGTCGATGCCTTCGCCGAACGCACCGCCGAGCACGGCAAAGCCGATGCCCTG
Source organism: Pseudomonas sp. BIGb0381 (assembly GCF_024809815.1). Lineage (NCBI taxonomy): Bacteria > Pseudomonadati > Pseudomonadota > Gammaproteobacteria > Pseudomonadales > Pseudomonadaceae > Pseudomonas > Pseudomonas sp. BIGb0381. The sequence continues at coordinate 247,237 of NZ_JANUEN010000002.1, read as the reverse complement.
GCTATGTTCGGTGAACTGTTCGAGAAACGCCTGGCGTTCGGCCTCGGCCATGCCTCGCGACTGTTGCCACAGCGCAATCTGCGGATGGCGCTCAGCCAACCGTTGCGCCACTTGTTGCAGGTAATCAAAACTGGAAAAAAACGCCAGGTAGTTGCCCGGTTGTTGCGCAAACTGATGGGCGATCAGGTCGACGATGGGGGCCAGCGAGGTATCCCGATGCACAAACCGGGTGGAGATTTCGTCGACGATGCGCACCCGCAATTGCTCAGCCTTGAACGGCGACTCCACATCGATCCATGCCGTGTTCGCCGGCAGGCCCAGCAGGTCGGCGTAGTAATGGCGTGGGCTCAGTGTCGCGGAAAACAGCACGCTGCTGCGTGCCGCGGTCAAACGCGGGCGAATGAATTCGGCGGGCACCACATTGCGCAGGCACAGGGTCGAACTGCTGCGCTTGCCACTGAACTGGCGCTTGCTGATATCGAAGATGAAGTGTTCGTTGAACAGCTCGGCGACCTTGGCGAAGTGCAATGCCTCGAAGTAGAAGGCTTGCAGGTCGCCCGTCAATGACTCGGGATGATCGTTGAAGTAGTCGCCCATGGCGCGGATACACAGGCTCAGGGCCTGCAAGAGTTTTTCCGGACGGTCGGCATAGGCCTGGTAGGGCGCGAGCTGGTCCTTGTGCAGGGCGTTCCATTCACGGTTCAGGCGCTGCAAAGGTTTCTTCAAGACGTCGGGAGCGCTGTCGCGCAGGGTCTTGAGGCCGTACTGGTCGAGGCTGGCGCTGTACATCGAACGGGCACGTTCCACCAGGTTGTGGGCCTCATCCACCAGCACCGCCGCGCGCCACTGGTTGAGTTGGGCCAGGCCGAACAACATGGCGCCGAAGTCGAAATAATAGTTGTAGTCGGCGACCACCAGGTCGGCCCAGCGTGCCATCTCCTGGCTCAGGTAATAGGGACACACATCATGGGCCAGGGCCACGTCGCGCAGGTTGCGCTGGTTGAGCAGGCGCACCTGGGAGGCAGCCATGCGCGCGGCGGGCAAGCGGTCGTAGAAGCCCTTGGCCAAGGGGCAGGAATCACCGTGGCAGGCTTTGTCCAGGTGTTCGCAGGCCTTGTCCCGCGCGACCAGCTCGAGCACGCGCAACGGCAGGTCGGGGCTGCTGGTCTGCATCTGCAGCACATGCGCGGCATCGAGCGCCAATTTGCGGCCTGGGGTCTTTGCGGTCAGGAACAGCACCTTATCCAGTTGCTGGGGCGCCAAGGCCTTGAGCAGCGGGAAAATCGTGCCGATGGTCTTGCCGATCCCCGTGGGGGCCTGCGCCATCAGGCAACGCCCGGTGCTGACGGCCTTGTACACCGACTCGGCCAAAGTGCGTTGGCCGCGACGAAAGTCGGCATGGGGGAAACTCAAGGTCTGCGCCGCAGCGTTGCGCGCTTCGCGGTGCTGCATTTCCTGGCGGGCCCAGCCGAGAAACAGTGCACATTGCTGGTTAAAGAACGCTTGCAACTCGGCCGCCTGGAAACGTTGATTGAGCAGGGTCTCGCCTTCGCCGACGATATCGAAATACACCAGCGCCACGTCAATATCCGTGAGGCCAAGCTTCTGGCACATCAACCAGCCGTACACCTTGGCCTGCGCCCAATGCAGTTGCCGGTGGTTGGCGGGCTGGGCACCAAGGTCGCCGCGATAGGTCTTCACCTCTTCCAGGCGGTTGGTGTCCGGGTCATAGCCGTCTGCCCTGCCCCGCACCTTGAGCTGCTGGTAGTCGCCTTCGAGAGCCACTTCGTTCTGGTAGTGCGCGCTGCGTCGCGAGGCCACGGTGCGATGGCCGGCAATGCCTTCCTGGGCGCTGGGCGACGGGGTAAAGCGCAGGTCCAGGTCGCCCACCTTGGCGGTGAACTCACACAGCGCCCGCACCGCCACGCTGTAGCTCAAGCCGGTTGCTCCGCCCAGCGTACGTAGCAGACGGTGACGGGCATCTGGTATTCGCCGCAGAACTCCAGCCAACGCAGCTGGTTGTCTTGCAGGCGGTCGCCAGGGCCCTTGACCTCGATCATGCGGTAGGTTTTTTGCGCCGGCCAGAACTGGATCAGGTCCGGCATGCCGGCGCGGTTGGCGCGGATATCCAGCAGCAGCCGTTCGAACCAGTAGCGCAGGTGTTCGGCCGGCAGGCAGGCCAGGGCTTGTTCCAGCAGGTCTTCATTGAGCAGGTTCCAGAACACAAAGGGCGACTGGATCCCCCACTTATCGAGGTAGCGTTGACGAATGGTGGTCTTGTAGCGCTCGTCCTGCAGTTGCGCGAAACACGCGTCAAACAGGGGGGCACGGCGCGCGTGGAAGTCTTCGCTGTGCAGGTCTGCCGGCCCGCGCTGGAACGGGTGGAAGAACGAGCCGGGCAGCGGTGCGAAGATCGCCTCCCAGCACAATAGCCCGAACAACGAATTGATCAGGCCGTTTTCCACGTAGTGCACCGGTGCATCGGGCTCGCTCAGGTGGGCCTGCACGCAGTACTCCACCGAGACTAACGGCTCCGGCAACGCAAGGGCCAAGTCCAGGCGCATGACCTCGCGGGGCTTGGCCTTGGGCAGCGCCGGCTCCCCCAGTTTGCGGCGCAGGCGCGGCAACACCCGGCCTATATGCTGCCATTCGGCGGCGCTTTCCGGTGCCTGTCGTGCGGCGTTCGCCAGGGCCATCGCCTGGACGTAATCCTCCTGGCGCTCCAGCACGCGAATCAGCCGCGCGCGGGCGCCAGGGTAAGCGCAAGTGCGGTAGATCTGCTGCGCCAGGTCCAACTCGGCACGGCGCTCGCAATATTGGCCGAGCTGGAACAACAGCTTGGCCCGGCGCTTTTCCAACCAGGGGTTATCGGTGTTCAGCGTGGCGACCTCAGCCAGCACCTGCGCCAGCGCCTCACCGCGTTCAAAAGCCTGCTGGCATTGGTGCAGGAACAGAAAACCGTGCACGTCGGCGCGGCTGCGCAACCCCCGTGATTCGGCGCAGAACTCGACTTTTTCATAGGTGTAGATGCCCAGGTCGGCGAGCACGAACTCGGACCAGTCCTGGTGCAGGTTGCCGAAGAACATCAGGCGCAGGCGATCACACAACTCCATCACGGTGAGGCTGTACAGCGTGTCGGCGAGGTCCGGGCACCAGTCGGCGAAACTGCGCGCGTCGGTGAACTGCGCAACCAACCCTTCCAGCCAATCGGCCTTCTTGCCCTTAGGCTGGTCGATCCAGGGTGTGAAGTTGCTGAGGATCTCGCCTTTTTGCAACAAGGCGAATAATGCTTCAAATGCCAGCAGGTGGTTGTCGTCCACCCAACCCAATTCCCGCAGGGGCGCGACAGCGGCATGGGGGCAACCGATTTCCACGTATTGCAGCTTGCCCGCACGAAAATGCACGCCCTTGCGCATCACCATGCGCACCAACAGCGCCTGGGATGCTTGCGGCAACCTGTCGAATTGCTGAATGAAATGATGTTCGTCTGGGTCGAGCAGATCGGCATAGCGTTGCCCCAGCCAATGCAGGACCTGGCGGAAGTTATGCAGGTAATAGAGCGGATCGTCGAGAGGATTGGGCATGGCACGCGCGGGTCAAATACTGGTTATGCATACAGAGTGCCGTTACCCATACGGTGTTGCAATCGGTAATAGATAAATGGCGCACGCAACTTTTTGTATAAAAGTGATCAGATGGGGAGTCAATGGCGTAAAATTTATGGCCCGCAGCCTTGGCGCGGGACTTTCAGGGTTAACGGTAAGGGTTATGAACATGAAGAATTTGGGGCTGCCACTGGTTGCACTCACTTTTCTGGTATTGGCCGGTTGCGCGACGCAAACCGTAGTGACGCTGCAAAATGGCACGCAGTATTTGACCAAGGACTCTCCAAAAACCAAGACTGCCGACGGGTTCTATGAGTTCACCGATATCGCCGGCAAGCGTATCCGTGTCAAAGCCGACGACGTGGCGACGGTGCGCAAGGAAAACTGATTTCCAGCGGCCAACACTGATCAAATGTGGAGGTTGCCCCCGATGGCTGTATTCCAGTCGACATATCTATTGACTGAGCCACCGCTATCGGGGGCAAGCCCCCTCCCACCGTTTTAACCGATAACAATCCCCTCCCCCGACAAGCCAGCCACCCCCACCAACGTCACCGAATCGCCGCCAAAACTGATCACCGTATCCGCGCCTACCACTTTGGCGTGATCGCGATAATCCGTACTGCCCTGCACATCCGTGAACACCAGCTTGTCCGTCGCTTGATAACCGATAATCCGGTCCTGGCCAAACTGCCCGCTGAACAAAAAGGTGTTATGCCCGCTGCTGTCGCGGATCGTGTCATTGCCCTTGCCGCCCTCGATAAAGTCCGCGCCCTTGCCGCCCTGGATCAGGTCATTGCCGTCGCTGCCAATGATGTAGGTATCGCCCTTGTGCGGTTCGGCATTGCGGTTGAGGTCCTGCACCCAAGTGGTGGCGCGTGCCGGGTCGGACAGGTTGGCGACGATAATCGTCGAGTCGCGGCTCATCTGCTCATAGAACCCGGACTCGAGGATGCGCGTCATTCCATCGCCATAACCCGTAGGCAAATGCGAGATCCAGGTCGGCAGGTTGGTGATGGAGAACGGCAGCACATTCCACAGCGTCGAGGCGTAGTGGTCGTTGAAGCTGACGATATTGTCGGTGGTCGATTCATGGGGTGTGTCATGCACGCCCAATGACGACCAATTGAAGGATGAGCCGTCCAGCGCACGGAATACCGGGTCGTTTTCATAGCCGATATTAAGCACCTTGTCGCCGGCGCTCTGGGTCGGCGAGGCGTAGGCCACGTAGTTGGCATCCTTGTAGAACCCCGCCCATTTGCCGCTGCTCAAATCGGCCATGCTGTTGACAGCCAGGCCCCCCAGGCTGTGGCCGCTGACGACTACGTCGTGGCCGCTGAGGCCGTGGGCACTGGCGTACTCGGCGACGTTCTTGAGCAGGCCGCCAAAGGCTTCGCCGGCGTAGTTCTTGGCGTAATCCTTGGGCCCCAAGGCCGCGAGCAGATCGCTGACCAGGTCGCCAATGGAGTCGCTGATCAGCGTTTCCCGAGGACCCGACGTACCGCGAAAACCGATACCGATTTCCAGCAACTTGCCGGCGTCATCGTACTTGCCCAGTACCTCGACCTGGGCCGTGGTGTAGCCGGCCTTTTCGCCGAAGAACGTGCCACGGGCGTCGACCTTGCCGGTATAGCCCAAGGCGCTTGCGCTGATGGGTGTCCAACCCGCTTGTTGCACCGCTTCCAGGGCGGCTTTTTCCGAATCCGGGTTCCAGGGAATGCCGGGAATCACCCCCTGGGAATCCGTGCTGCCCAGCAGTGCACCGACTAGCGTGGCCGGTAACCCGAGCCCCAGGCCGTTGTGCTGGTAGCCCACGGCAAAGCCGTTATCCAGGTTGTGATAGGAGTACAGCGTGATCGCCATGGCATCGGCGAACAACGCTTTGGAGCCCTCGGCCCCGAGGTTTTTATAGTCAAACACACCCATGGTCTTGCCTCTCTGTTGTTGGAGTTGTCGAGAAAGCCAATTAATGCGGTGCTGGCCCGAACGCCTCATCCACCTTGGCCAGGTCGGTGTCGCGCAGGTTGCCGGCGTAGTAATGCAATTTGGTCCAGGCCATCAGGTAGTCGTAACGCGCCTGGGCCAGGTCGCGCCGCGTGCTGTAGAGCTGTTGCTCGGCGTTCAACGCATCGAGGTTGACCCGCTCGCCACCGAGGATGCTTTGCTGGGTCGACACCACCAGCGCTTCTGCCGAGCTCAGGGCCTTTTGATACGCGCGCAGTTTGCTCACGCCGGACAGGCAGGCACTGAACTGCCGACGCAGTTCGATCAGGGTCTCGCGAGTCTTGCCTTCCAGTTCGTACTCGGCCTGCTCCATGGCACGGCTGGCCTGGCGGGTGGACGCGGAGACACCGCCACCGGCATACAGCGGTACGCTCACTTCCACGCCGATGGTGTTGGTGTCGTAGCGTTGGTTGTAGGTATTGCCGCTGTCGGACTCCTGCTGGCGCGAGCTGGCGTACGCGGTGACCTTGGGCAGATGCCCGGCGCGGTTACGCTCCACTTCATAACGCGCCACTTCCAGGGCCTGGCGCTGGGACGCCAGCGTGGGGTTGTTGCTGATCGCCAGTTCATGCCAGGTGTCGTAGTTGGCCGGGGTCAAGGTGAACGCGGCAAAATCCTGGTTGAGCGGCGCCAGGTCGTGGATGTTGACGCTCTGTACACCGATCAACGCGCCCAGTTCTCTTAACGAGGCGTCCTGTTCGTCCTGCGCCTCGATTTCTTCGGCGGTGGCCAGCTCATAGCGCGACTCGGCTTCGAGAATATCGGTACGGGTGCCCTCGCCTTGCTGGAACAAGTGCCGGTTTTGCTGGAATTGCTGCTCGAAGGCCTTCTTCTTGGCGCGGGCGATGTCGATCTGGTCCTGGGCAAACAGCGCCTGGGTGTAGTAGCTCAGCACCCGCACCAGCAGGGCCTGGCTCTTGTCGCGAAAGCTTTCATCGGCAAACAGCGCCTGGGCCACGCCTTTGCGGTAGTTGGCGTACGCCTCATAGTCGAACAGCGGCTGTTGCAGGCTGAAGGTCGAGCCGTAGCTGTTGTAGTTGCGGTCGTCGTGATAATTGCCGCCGCGCCCGTCGGGTAAGGTGGCCTGGGAGTTGTTGCGGCCCTTGTTGTAGTTGTACGACAGCTTGGGCAGCAGGCCCGCGCGGCCGATGGTGCGGTTTTCCAGGCCGGCGTCGCGCTCCTTGATCGCACCGAGAAACACCGGATCGTTGCGCAGGGCCTGCTCGTACACATCGAACGGGCCCATGGCGGCCTGGGCGTTGACGCAGGTGAACAGCAAGGCGATGAACACAGCTTTCATGCTCATTCCTCGGTCAACGCGGAGCCGGCGCGGTCGAGCAGCGGCTTGAACAGGTAATTGAGCAACGAACGCTCGCCGGTGCGCACGAACATCTCGGCGGGCATGCCCGGCTTGATCACCAGGCCGTGGAGTTTCTCCAGCGCCGCCTCGCTGACGGTGGTGCGCAGCACGTAATACGGCGCGCCGGTCTTTTCATCGAGCATCTGGTCGGCGGAAATCAGACTGACCTCCCCCGGCACGCGCGGGGTGCGGCTCTGGTTGAAGGCGGTGAACAGAATATCGACCGGCAGGTGCGTGCCGACCTTGTCCACCAAGTGCACCGGCAAGTGCCCTTCGACTTCCAGGCGCGTGCCCTGGGGCACGATTTCCAGCAGGGTTTCACCGGTACGCACCACGGCGCCCTCGGTGTGCACGCTGAGATTGACCGCAATACCGTCGGCCGGTGCGTTGATCTCGCTGTGTTGCAAGTCGAAGCCGGCCGAGGTGAGTTGCTGCTCCAGGGTCAGGCTGCGCAATTGCGCGTCGGCCAACTGACTGCGCACGTCCTTCTGATATTCCTCGCTGTGCTGCTGCAGTTTCAGGCGCGATTCAAGGATGCCCTGCTCCACCCGACCGCTCTCACCGGTGTTCTGCGCCAGGTCCTGTTGCACCTGGGACAGCTGGCGTTGGTACTCCATCAGCCGGTTGCGCGGGATATAGCCGTTGTCGGCCAGGGGTTGCAGGTTGCTCAGTTGGTCACGCAGGGACTGGGCCTGGGCGGTCAGGTCGCTGCGGGCGCGGCGCATGCCGTTGAGCTGCGCCGTCGCGCCCTCGATATTCGCGCGGATGCCTGCCTGTTCACGGGCAAACGCTTCGCGACGGCTGCTGAACAATTGGCGCTGGCCTTCGAGCACCAACGCCAATGCCGGATCGGGGTTGCTGCTCAGCTCGGCGGGAAAGGTGATAGCGGATTGGTTGTCGCGCTCACTCTGCCACCGCGCGACGCTGGCCCAGGCCATGCGGTACTGGGCTTGCAGGGACTGCACGTCGGCCTGATTCTGGGTCTGGTCGAGACGGAACAGCGGCTGGCCTTGCTTCACCAACTGCCCCTCCTTCACCAGAATCCGACTGACCACGCCGGGGCTGAAGGTTTGCACCGCCTTGCGTTTGCCCGACACCACCACCGTGCCCTGCACCGGGATGCCCTGGTCCAGGGGCGCCAGGCTGGCCCAGAGGAAAAAGCCACCGGCACCGACCACGGTCAGCAGCCAGCCCAGGCGCGCAAAGAACCGGGCGTCGCGCTCTTTGAAACGTGGTTCAACAGTGATACTGCTCATGCGCCTGGATTCCTTCCGGCTTGATACTGACGGCTGAAACTCACACCGGGTTTTTCCTTCGGTGCTTCCTGCTGGCCCGATAACGCTCGCAGCACGTCCTGGCTCGGCCCGAATGCCTGCAAACGCCCTTCGTTGAGCACCAGCAATTTGTCGGCCTGGGCCAAGGCCGAAGAGCGATGGGTCACCAGCACCACACTGCTGCCCTGGGCCTTCATCTGCACAATGGCGCTGGCCAGCGCGGCCTCGCCGACGGTGTCGAGGTTGGAGTTGGGCTCGTCCAGTACGATCAACCGCGGCCCGCCGTACAACGCACGCGCCAGGGCCACTCGTTGTTTCTGGCCGCCGGACAGGCCACCACCGTTATCGCCCAGGACCGTGTCATAACCGTGGGGCAGACGCAGGATCAATTCATGCACGCCGGCTTGTTGTGCCGCCTGCACCACCCGCTCGGGGTCGGCCTCGCGAAAGCGCGCGATGTTATCGGCGATGCTGCCGCTGAACAGTTCGATGTCCTGGGGCAGATAGCCGATGTGCGGGCCGAGGTCGTCGCGATCCCAGCGGTGAATGTCCGCACCGTCCAGGCGCACGGTGCCGGCCAAGGTCGGCCACACGCCCACCAGTACGCGGGCCAGGGTGGATTTGCCGGAGCCCGAGGCGCCGAGCACGCCCAGCACTTCGCCGGCGCCGAGGTTGAAGCTGACCTGATGCAGGGTGGGCATGCGCCGTCCGGGCGGGCCAGCGCTGACCTGTTCGAAGCTGACCTGGCCCTTGGGTGCGGGCAATTTCATCTGCTCCACTTCCGGCGGGAACTCACGCAGCAATTCGTCCAGCCGCTGATAGGCCAGCTTGGCCGAACTCCATTGCTTCCAGACCGCAATCAACTGGTCGATGGGGCTGAGTACGCGGCCCATAAGGATCGAGCCGGCGATCATCATCCCCGCCGTCATATCGCCCTTGATCACCAGCAGTGCGCCCAGGCCCAGCACCAGGGATTGCAGGCACAGCCGCAAGGACTTGCTCAGAGAGGTGATCACCGAGCCGGTATCACTGGCTTTGTTCTGCAAACCCAGGAACTGCAAATGCACGGCGAACCAGCGTTTGCGCAACGCGCCAAGCATGCCCATGGCTTGAATGGTTTCGGCGTTGTGCAAATGGCTGGTGGCCAGTTGCGTCGACTGTTGGGAGAAACCACTGGCATCGCCCAATGGCTGCTTCGTCAGGTATTCGTTGAGGCACGCAAGGCCGATCAACAGCAGCGCGCCGGCGGTGGCCAACACCCCGAGCCAGACGTTGAAGAGGAAAATCACAAAAAGATAGATCGGAAACCACGGTGCATCGAAGAAGGCGAACAGCGCCGGCCCGGTGATGAATTGGCGGATATGGGTCAAGTCCCCCAGGGATTGCCCGGCATGCCCCTGGCCGCGTTGCAGGTTGCGTTCGAAAGCGGCCTTGTACACGCGCAAGTTGAAACGCCGCTCCAACTGGCTGCCGATGCGGATTACGATAAAACTGCGGATGACCTCGAGCAGGCCAATAAAGGCAAAGAAGCCGACGACCATCAGTGTCAACATCACCAGGGTGGTTTCATTCTGGGAGGACAGCACACGGTCGTACACTTGCAGCATGTAAATCGACGGCACCAGCATCAACAGGTTAATCAATGCCGTGAAACAGCCAATGCTGATCAAGATGCTCTTGTATTCACCCAGCGCCTTGAATAAGGGCGCAATCGCATGGGGCTTGGCCATATGTTCTGATCTTCCTTGAACCAAATTACGCGCATAAGTTGCCCACCCTCTCTTATAGAGGCCGTCAACTAATAAAATCGAGTTATAGACTTATAACAATAACTAAGGCACTCGTTTTAACTCCACCAAGGTGCCGGACTTTGTCCATGCCTGGTACTCACCTTCTTTCTGACGATTCAAATGGGTGATCCCGCTGCCTTCGGCATTGAATAGCCAGATACCGTCCGGGGTCGGCGACCACGTCAGGGGCTTGTCCCCCAGCCATTGCGCCACACAGGCCACATCGCCGCTCAGGGCATTGGCCTGCTCGAGCAGGTCCAGTGCACACACCTGGTCCTGCTGGTGCAACTGCCAATGCCCGGCCAGTTGGGCGCTGGAGGGTAAAACAAGACTGCTCGCCATTGCGTGGGCTCCTGCCGACACGAACATCACCTGCAACACGCAGGCGATCACATTGTAAAAACGCTGCATCTGTACGCTCCATCCTGGAGGCGCGGCGCTTGAGCGCCGCGCCGGTGCATCATGCCACGATGTCGCTGGCCGCCGCCTGGCCTACGGTGGTGACGAGGAAATCCGCCACGCCGTGCCCGGAGAAGTCGACGGCCAGGGTGCCCAGGTTGGTGCCTGCGGCGTAGCTCAACACCGCATCGCCGGCATGCCCGGTGAAGGCATTGACGAAGGTCAGGCCGGCCCCTTTGGTGATGCCGCTGAGGTCGATCTTGTCGGAGCCCGAGGTGAAGTCAAAGATCTTGTCCGCCGCCCCTGGCTTGGAGTCGGAACTGGCACCGAACACAAATGTGTCGTTGCCCGCGCCGCCCCACAATTGGTCCGCACCGCCGCCACCGTAGATGAGGTCATTGCCGGCCCCGCCCTTGATTACGTTGGCCGCGTTGTTGCCGATGATCAGGTCGTTGCCCGCACCGCCGAAGGCGTTCTCGACGGTCACGCCTTTGGCGATGGAGACGTTGCCCACCAGGCCGCCAACGTCGGAAAACGAGGCCTCATTGAGGTTGATCTTCTGGTTCTGGGTGAAGCCGGAGAAGTCCAGGGTGTCATTGCCGCCACCGTCCCAGACCGAGAACACCAGCTTGTCGGCGTTGGACGTGGCGCTGAGGAAATCGCGCCCGGTGTTGGAGTTGAACCCGTAGGTGGTATCGCCGGCACGGGTGTTGTAGTTGGCACCGTAGAGCTTCTGGATCGCGGCGATGTCGTCGATCAGCGGGCCGGAGGCGTAGGCTTCGACCCCGCCTTTACTGAAGTTCTGGTGGGTGTTGCTCTCGCTCCAGTAACTCATGAGGCTGTAGCCGCGCGTGTCCTGTCCATAGGTCGCGTCGTTGTAGGTTGGGGCGCCTTCGCCGGCGTTGTAGTCGCCAGGGTGAGCCAGGCCAAGGGTGTGGCCGATTTCGTGGGTCAGGGTCTGCCGGCCGTAGTTGTTCAGGTCCGGGGTCTTGTTCGGCGTGTAGCTGTTGTTGGTCAGGTACCACGAGGTGCCATCGTAGCCTGCACCGGTGCCGGGCAGGTAGGCGAAGGCTGCTGCGCCGTCCTGGCCGCTGCTGTAGTTGCCGAATGTCATGTGGCCGTCACCGCCGGTGGCTTTCTCGGTGAAGGTGACGTTGGCCACGTCCGACCAGGATTGCATGGCCAGCGCGGCCTGTGCTTTCTGCTGGGCGTTGAACTGGCTGAAGCCCGAGATGCCATGTTTGTTCATGGTGCTCGAGGACGCCGAGGTCAGGAAGGTGTAGGTCAGGTCGATCTTGCCGTTGCCGTCAAAGTCCCGGTACGCGGCGCCGTCGCGCAGCAGCTGGGTGGCCGCCTGGTCAACGGTGTAGGAGGGTTTGCCATTGATCGTGAGATTGCCGCCACGGTCATACAGATGGCTGAAGCTATCGATCTGCGAGTAAGCGGTGCTGGCTTGCGCCGCCGACACGATAGCCTTGTCTTTTGCTTTTGACATAAACGTACTTCCTTGTTTGCACATGCATCAGTCTTGGGTCGATAGGAATCCCGCGGGCGAGATCGTCCTATCACTCGCCTCTTTTGAAGGCGTCACGAAACTGACACAACTTGAAATCTTTCGTCTACATCTTTTCCTGCATGAAAGCTGGCCTATAAACAGCGCCAACAAGTTCAGCTCCGTATCTATTGGGTAGCGTTGCTTTTGTCCGACAAAAGACATCAGGCACTTATTTAAATATTAAATAGCGCTAAAGCCGCTCAAGTTGAGCGGCACACTTGATAATTGGATCCACGATATTGTCACGGTGTCATTGGCAACATTAAACAGCCACTATTTATATTTATATATCGGCGCTGTCCCCTATTACCGGGACACGCGCCAACCCGTGTCGTGCAATGCCTGTAACAAGGTTTCGCCTTTCAAGCCCGGCACCTGTACGTCGTCGTCGGTCACCATGTCTTCGCCCGCCAGGATCGCGTTGATGATCGCTTCTTCTACCGCTTCCGCCGCAGCGCTGAACAGCGGGGAAATATGATCGTTATTCACCATCTGTAAGGTACTGCTCAACGGCAGGCCCCTGCGCGCGTAGTCTGCTGGCGGCAGATCCTGGTTACCGGTGGCGAAGGCCAGGAACAGGTCGCCGCTGGAGTCCTCGGTGCCACCCCCGGTGCGCGCGATGCCAATAGACGCGCGCTGTGCCAGGCGCTGGCATTGGTGCGGCAGCAGGGGCGCATCCGTGGCGATGATCACCACGATCGAGCCCATGCCCGGCGTGCCTCGTTCGGCGAAGGGTGACGGGATGTCCATCAAGCGGCGGCCTACCGGATAACCGTCGACCCGCAGTTCCTGGCGCTTGCCATGGTTGGCCTGCACCAGCACGCCGACGGTCCAGCCGCCCTGCTCTGCCGGCAAGCGCCGCGAAGCGCTGCCGATACCGCCCTTGAATTCATGGCAGATCATCCCCGTCCCACCGCCCACGGCGCCTTCTTGCACGGGGCCGCGTTCGGCGCTGTCCAGCGCTTGGCGCACATGCTCGGGCTTGACGTGCTGTCCCCAGATATCGTTGAGCAGACCGTCGTAGGTTTCCATCACCACCGGCATGCACCAGTACACCGCCGGGTCCGGCAGGCGCTCGCGCTCCAGGGCAATCAAGGTGTCGCGCACGATGCCAATGCTGTGGGTGTTGGTGATGGCCAGCGGCGTGGTCAACAGGCCCGCCTCGCTGATCCATTCCAGGCCGGTGGCGTCACCATTGCCATTAAGCACGTGATACCCGGCAAAGCACGGCTGCAACCGCGCTTCCCCGGCGCGGGGCTGGACCACGCTGACACCGGTACGCACCTGTTTGCCGTCGACACGGGTCTTGAGCGTACTGTGACCGACCCGAACCCCGGTAACGTCGGTGATGGCATTCAACTCACCGGGTGTGCCCAGCCCCAACGTGATGCCCAATTGACGTGCACGCATAACCACTCCTTACAATTTCTGAAAGGCCGGACTCGACCGGCCGCTGATGCAATACAGAATCACCGACAGGGCCAGCAAGCCGATGATGATCATGATGTCGCGTACTGACGCCGCGTAGATCAAGGTCACCAGCAAGTAACCCGCGCCCAGTGCAGCCAGCAACGCCGGCAACGGCCACAGCGGCATGCGATAGGGATGCTCGCGGTCGCGCAGCAGCACGCGGCTCATCAACGCGCTCAACGCCACCACCAGGTAAACCAATATGATCAGCAATACGCTGAACGAAGTGAGGTCAGCCAGGTTGGAGCTGAAGCTCAGCAACGCCGACGGGATCGCCAGGAACAGCGTGGCCAGCCAGGGCGAATCCCAGCGCGGATGAATGCGGGTGAACAGCTTGTTGATGGTAGGCGTCCACAATGCATCGCGCCCGCTGCTGAACACCACGCGGCCGATCTGGATAACGATGGCGACGATGGCATTGAACACCGACAGGAAGATGCCCGCACTGACCAGGCGCGACAGGGTTTCATTGCCATGACTGGTGAGCAGGTAGCCGATGGGGTCCGGGCTGCTGATCATCGCACTCAGCGAGGGCGCGCCGATCAACAGCGCCGTGATCGGCACCAGCTCGATCACCACCACCAGTCCCAGGGACCACAGCACCGCCTTGTGCACGCCCTTGCCCCCGCATTTCATGTCTTCGGCCAGCAACACAGCGGGGCCGTAACCGTTGTAGGAAAACAGGCCAATGCCCACCGCGCCAATCACCAGGGCCCAAGGCGCCAGATGCAATACACCGTTTTCGACGATCTGGGGTTGAAACAGCACGCTGGCGGGCTGCACCGGGTTACCGAAGCCGATGCACACGATCACCAGCAACGCCGCGACTTCCAGCAGCAGGCAGGTCCCGGTGATCCACGCGTTGAGCTTGATATTGAGGATGCCCAGGGCGTAGCTGCACACCACGATCAACAGGGCCACGGTTTGCGCGTCGAATGTGGTACCCAGAGCATTGTTGAGATAGGTTGCGGCACCAGTGGCCAATACCGGAGGAATAAACAACAGCATCACCAGCACGGTCAGGAACGTCGCGTAGCCGGCCATGCCACCGAACACGCGCTTGGCATACACATACTCGCCACCGGCGCTGTTATGGGCGCGGCCCAGTTCGGCGTAGCAAAACGCGAACATCAGCGCCAGCAGCCCTGCCATCACGAACGCCAGGAACACGCCGCTGCCAGCCTGCTGGATGGCAAAAGGCGCGATCACGAAGACGGAACTGGCGGGGGTCACTGCTGAAACGGTAATGGCCACCACATCGAAGACGCTCAGGGTGGGTTTCAACACGCCATCGGGCGCGGCGGAAGTGCTCATATCGTTGTCCTCTGTCGTTGTTCTTGGTGTGAGGCAGAAACGAAAGGTCTGAAAGTGGCGGGATATGTTTCCCGCTGGATGCTGCCGACGATAACGGTTGGGCTAGTGCCAGCCTATTCCCCTATTGGCGTACTCCCCTTGACGGCACCCGGCAAAAGCCGAACCCTTGGGGTGATCTTTTGTTGGCGGGAGCCTGCTACATGAGCCTGTTTCGTGAAGTCGGCATGCACGCTGGCCTGGGCCGCACCGTTGCGCACATCGGCACCGAGCGTTTCTGGAAACAGCTGGTGCTGTTGTTGCGCCAATGCTTGCCCTTCGATAACGCGCTGGCGATCTTCTACCCCGTGGAAGGCCCGCCCCAGGCCCTGGAAGAATACGACGCCCAGCCGAGCAGCAAGCCGGCGTCGATGCTGGTGTACCTCAATGGCCTGTATTTGCTCGATCCGTTCTTCCAGGCCTGTCGCGAGGGTTATGCCAGCGGTGTGTATCGCCTTGAGGAAGTGGCGCCGGACCATTTTCGCCAGAGCGAATATTTCCTCAGTTACTTTCACGACAATGTGCTGGAAGACGAGGTGCAGTTGATCCTGCAATTGCCGGGCGCGGGGACGCTGTCGCTGTCACTGGGCATGCAGCGGCGATTCAGCGTTGAGGAAACCGGGCTGATGACCACCCTGTCGGCCTGGGTGCTGCCCTTGATGCAGCAGCACTGGCAACAAAGCACTCGGCGCGCGCCAGCCATGGACAGCCAGATCAGGGATGCGCTGAGCCAATTCGGCTGCGGTGTGCTTTCGGACCGCGAACTGGAAATCGCCCGCCTGGTGCTGCGCGGGTTCTCCTCCAAGGCCATGGCCGAACGCCTGCATATCTCGCCGGACACGGTGAAGGTGCACCGCCGGCATCTGTACGCGAAGCTGGACATCTCGTCACAGCCGGAACTGTTTTCGTTGTTTATCCAGTCGTTGGGGCATGACCTGGAAAACCCGTGAAACCAAGGTTGTACTCAAACCAAATGTGGGAGGTCCCACAACCTCTTCGACGTAGCGCTGTCGCGCAGCAAATTGGGACCTCTGTGGCGAGCGGGCTTGTCCCGCGTTGGGGTGCGAAGCGCCCCTGATGAAGACGAATGCGGTGTATCAGGCACTCCTTTGCGTCTGGTTTTGGGGCCGCTGCGCAGCCCGACGCGGGACAAGCCCGCTCACCACAAGAATACGGACGCCTGAAATTGTTTATGCAAGACTCAGATTTCAGAGTGAAACTTTAACCCTTTAAAATCAGTAAGTTATTTTAATTTTAAAAAATGGGGGGCTTGCCATCCCCCCCACATCAGACTTCTTCAACGGCCCATACGAATGGTGTTCCACACCCGCGTGCGAATCCGGTCGATGTTCAGCGGCATCGCCTCCAGCGCGAATAACTTGCCCATCATTTCGTCGCTGGGGTAGATCTTGGTGTCGGCCTTGATCTCAGGGTCTACCAGGCTATCCGCTGCACTGTTGCCATTGGCGTAGTGCACCGAGTTGGTGATGTCCGCCATCACCTGCGGCTCCAGCAGGTAGTTCATGAACGCGTAGCCGGCCTTTTCATCGGGGGCATCGGCGGGCATGGCCACCATGTCGAACCAGATTGCGGCGCCTTCCTTGGGAATCTGATAGCCGATCTTCACGCCATTCTTGGCTTCCTTGGCGCGGCTTTCGGCTTGCAGTACGTCGCCGGAGAAGCCGACCGCCACACAGATGTCGCCATTGGCCAGGTCGCCGGTGTATTTCGAGGAGTGGAAGTACGCTACATACGGCCGCACTTTCATCAGCAGTGCCTCGGCTTTTTTGTAGTCCTCGGGTTTTTTACTGTGGGGTGGCAGCCCCAGGTAGTTAAGGGCGATAGGCAGCAATTCCGGGCCGTTGTCGAGGATCGCCACCCCGCACTTACTGAGCTTTTCCATGTACTCGGGCTTGAAGATCAGGTCCCAGGAATCCACCGGTGCGTTATCACCCAGTACCGCCTTGACCTTGTCGATGTTGTAGCCGATGCCGGTACTGCCCCACAGGTACGGGAAACCATGGGCATTACCCGGGTCGTTGTTTTCCAGGGCCTTGAGCAGCACGGGGTTGAGGTTTTTCCAGTTGGGCAACTGGCGCTTGTCGAGCTTCTTCAAGGCGCCGCCCTGGATCTGCCGCGCCATGAAGTGGTTGGACGGAAACACCACGTCGTAGCCGGAGTTACCCGTCATCAGCTTGCCGTCGAGGGTTTCGTTGCTGTCATACACGTCGTAGCTGAAACCGATGCCGGTTTGTTTCTGGAAATTCTTCGTGGTGTCCGGCGCAATGTAGCTGGACCAGTTGTAGATCTTCACCGTTTCGGCGGCGTGGCTGATGGACGCGACCACTATCAAGGGCAACAGGGCAATGGCTTTCATGGTTCGATTTCCTGGCGGTTTTAGGGCTGTTTTTATGGCAGGCGATCAAGGATCAAAGCGTTACAAAATCAATACGTAGGTCTTGCGTACGGTTTCCTGGATATCCCAGATACCGGTGCTGTTGGCCGGCAACATCAGTGCGTCGCCGGCTTGTATGTGAACGACTTCACCGTTGTCAGGGGTGAAGGTGCAGCGCCCCTGGATAAAGTGGCAAAACTCCTGGGAGGTGATCTGCCGACGCCAGCGGCCCGGGGTGCATTCCCAGATGCCGGTCTCGACGCCGTCGCTGCGTTCAACGCTCAGGGTCGAGGCCACGGCGACCGGCTCGCCCAAGGGCACGGCCACCGGTGATGAGTCCGGCAGGTGGACGTTCAGCGTTTCTTTGAATTGAGTGATGCTCATGGGGTTTTCCCGTGTAAGTGAAACGACTTAGTGCATGAAACCTTCCATGAACCCGGCTATGCCGATCGCGAGCTTGCGGCGCCAAGGGGCGGTGTTGGGGTTGGCGAGCACCTGGTCTTCATGGACGAAACTGCGAATGATCGCGTTGTAGCCAAGCCAGCGGCACGGCTCCGGCTCCCAGGCCTTGAGCGCGTCCAATCCGCGCTCGCGGAGCACCCAGGGTTGGTGGATAAGCGGCGTGTCGCGACCGAGGATCAGGTCGGCCAAGGTGCGGCCGCCCAGGTTAGTGGCGCCGACGCCCTCCCCGCCGTAGCCACCGGCCAGGGCGATGCCGGTCCTGTGATCGCAGAGCATGTGCGGCCGGAAACGGCGCGACATACCGAGGTTGCCGCCCCAGGAATGGGTAATCCGCACCTTTTTCAGCTGTGGGAAGAGTTCGCCGAACAGGTAGCGACGTAGTGCCACTTCGCTGTCAGTCAAATCGAAGTTGTGGCGCAATTTACCGGCGAACTGG
Organism: Pseudomonas sp. BIGb0381; assembly: GCF_024809815.1. Taxonomy (NCBI): domain Bacteria; kingdom Pseudomonadati; phylum Pseudomonadota; class Gammaproteobacteria; order Pseudomonadales; family Pseudomonadaceae; genus Pseudomonas; species Pseudomonas sp. BIGb0381. The sequence continues at coordinate 229,137 of NZ_JANUEN010000002.1, read as the reverse complement.
TAACCGCCTCGGGCGCCGAACACCAGGCGGTTATCCGCCGAGCGTTGGCCATAGGTGACCTGGCGGCTGCTTTCGCCAAAGGCCTGGCCGTGGCTCAGGCCGATTTCATCCCAGGTACTGGCGGGCAGTGGTTCAGTGGCAACGATCAGGCTTTGCACCGGCAACTGGTATCGGCCCAAGGGCGGCAAGGTATTCGCGTAACCCTCGACAGCCGGCACCACCCAGGCAGCGCGCACACTGGCTTTGGCGGTGCGTACAGTGCCGGACTGCCAATGAGTGACCGGACTGCTTTCATAAATGGTCACGTCCATGTTCTCCACCACCCGCGCAAGGCCGCGCACCAGCTTGGCCGGGTTGATTGTGGCGACATGGGGGGCATGGATACCGCCATAGGGCTTGGCGATGCGGATCTGTCCAGCCAACTGTTGCGGGCTCAGCCAGCGGTAATCGGCTTCGGTCAGGCCTTGGGCGTAGAGCGTGTCCAGGTAAGCGCGCAGGCTGCCTTCCTGCTCGGGGTAGCGCGCGGCGCAGTACAGCGCGCCGCCCTTGCGGTAGTCGCAGTCGATGCCTTCACGGGCCAGAACCTGGGCCACTTCGTCGGGAATGCCATGCAGCAGGTCGAAGGAGGCGCGGCGCTGTTCAAGCGCAAGGCCGGCCAACAAGCGGTCTTCGCCCAGCAGATTGCCCATCAACCAGCCGCCGTTGCGGCCCGATGCACCGAAGCCAGCGGTTTGCGCCTCGATAATCGCAATCTTCAGCTCAGGCGCCTGGCGTTTCAGGTAGTAGGCGGTCCACAGTCCGGTGTAGCCGGCACCGATAATGGCCACGTCGACGTCCAGATCATGTTCGAGGGACGGCCGCGCCATCAGCGGGTCGTCCAACTGGTCCATCCATAAACTGATGTTGCGCCATGCCGGCATGCCAAGCTCCCCTACCACATTTCGATAGGGTTGATCCTAGAGCCCGGGGTTATTCGCTGTCTTGCGCGCGTGCACGCAGGGAAATGTGTTTGACGTAGGCCTTGGGTGACTGGCCGGTGTGCTGGCGAAAGGCGCTGTAGAACGCCGACAACGAATTGAAACCGGCGGCGAAGGCCAGGTCGTCGACCTTGATCGGTAGTTGCGCTTTATCCAGTGCGGCCAGCAGATGCTGGAGCCGCGCCTGGTTTACGTAGCGGTAGAAACTTTGCCCCAAGACCTGGTTGAGCAGGTAGGAAATCTGATTGCGGCTGTAGCCACACTCCTTGGCGACGCGCTGCAGGTCCAGCTCGGGATCCAGATAAGGCTGCCTGCGCTCGAAGTACTGCTGCAAGTCATTGGCCATATGCCCCAATTGCTGAGGCGACAGGCCCAGGCGGCTGACGCTGGGACGCGGGGTCTGGGAGGGCTGTTCATGCACCAATGACGCGTACTCATTGACGCGCCAGATCAACCCATCGCGGACGGTGATGGCTTCGCTGGTACGGAATGACACCAGCCCCTGACCGCCGCGCAAGGTGATGCGGTACTGGATGAACGCAGTGTCACCATCGGCGCGGATGCGGTCGGTATGTTCAATGGCCTCGTCGGCTTCGCGGGGCATGCTGGCTTGCAGGTACTTGCGCAGTTCGGCGTAACCGATCACACGGTTCTGGAAAAAGTCGTGGTACTGGATGTCCGGGTGGTAGTAGGACATCACGCCCTCAAGGTCGCGATGACGCCAGCACAGGTGGTGGCGCAGCACCAGATCACGCGTGGCGTGGGTGTAATGGCAATCATCGTCTGGCGCGATGTCGGGCATGGAAGGCTCTGAGACGGGTAAACCTCGGAGATTGCCGAATTTTGCCCGCGCCGACAATGGCCAATTGGAACTTCTTACTAGTGGCGTTTTGCCCGTCCCTAAGCAGGAGCTGACCCACGTCAAGTGAATGGCTGACAACCGCCGAACGGGGCAGAAAAAGTCACCTTGTACTTGCGAACGAATGCTATTTTTAACTCCTCCGACGCCACGACCAGTGACGGTCCTGGCCCCCTGCCGCGAGCTAAAGGAAGCGCTCAATGAACAAGGTGGGCAACATGAATAAAGTGACGTTCCCGAACGCCTGCCAGCTGATGCGCTGGCATTTTCATCCGATGGGCTTCGAGGGCAGCATGGATGCGCCCGGCAGTATGGTCGCCCGCCTGTTCGACCGGGCCAGCGGCGAGACGCTGATTGCCATCGCCGGCATCCCCTGCGCCACCGTGATGAATGCTGCCGATGTGGAGCGAATTATCGAGGCGGTGGAAGATGAGTTGGAGTCGTTTGTGCCGCCGTTGTCGCTGAGGGCCTGACTCCGGCCCCGCCAACAGGAAAGAAGGTCAACTGTGGGAGGGGGCTTGCTCCCGATAGCGCTGGTTCAGTCACTGTAGGTGGTGACTGACTCCCTGCTATCGGGAGCAAGCCCCCTCCCACATTGGGATCGCATTTGTCCCCTACTAATGGCGCTGATCGTCGAAAAACGCTTTCTTGCCGTCAACCCGCTCCGAGGCCTTGGGCACATTCACCGCCTGGCCTTCGGGTTTTTCCACATACCAGTAGCAATGGCTCACGGCCCGGGTAATCCCGACGTAGGCCAGGCGCAGCACTTCGTCCTTTTGCGCAGTGTCATAAGGTTCGCTGTCCCCGTCCTTGCCCAGGCCCGCCATGCGATAGACCTGGTTCTTGTAGGGCGAACTGGTCACATGCTGGCAATCACCGAGCAGGAACACCGCATCCGCCTGCAGGCCCTTGGCGCTGTGGTACGTCAGCTGCTTCAACCTGCGCGCGGCTGCCGGCAAGCTAGAATCAACATTAACAATTGACTGAATATGCTCTTGAATCAGTAGCTTATCGCTACTTTTTCGATACAGCATTAATACCGAATCGCCCTTTTGATAGTGTTCCAGCAGTTGCCGCCCCAATGCCGCATCGTCCCGCTCCAGTACGGTGACCGGTACCAACGCTTTTGGCGTGCCACTGGCCTTGGCCTTTTTACCCGGGATGGCCGGTGCGGCGCGCACGATATGTTCCGCAGCGTCGATGATGTGCTGATGGCTGCGGTAGTTCTCGCTGAGCATGACGCGGGTAGTGCTCGGCGATGGGAATTCCTGGTTGAATTCCATGAAGTACTTGGGCGAACTGCCGCGCCAGCCGTAGATCGACTGCCAGTCATCGCCCACGCACAGCAAGGACGAACGTTGCGCACCACGGCCCACATGCATCGCCGGGCCACGGCTGCGGATTTCCCGCAGGCTGGCGCGTATCCACGAGACGATCTGGGGCGATACGTCCTGGAATTCGTCGATCATTAAGTGCGACATCGGCCGCAGCAGCTGATCGCTGAGGAGCTTGAGGTTTTCCGGGGTGTTTTCGCCGAACAGCGAAAACATGCGGTTATAGGTCATGATCGGCGGCGATTGGTCGAGCAGGTGGTCTTCCAGGGCCTTCCAGAAAATGCTCAGGGCTTCAAAGAAGAACCGGTCCGGGTCGTCCTTGGCGAAGCTCATCTGGCCGACAGCGGTCGGCACGTCCAGGCCGAGGTTCTCGATAAAGCCGGCTGCCATCACGAAACTGTCCAACAGCGGCGCCGAAGCCAGCTCGCCCTTGACCTTGTAATCAAAGCCGGGACCTGCGCTGGCATCCCCTGCGAGGCTGCTTAAAAGCCGCCTTGACGAATCATAGCTATCCAGCCATATCAAAGACTTACGACAGAAAGCTTGAAATAAGGTGCGCTTTACCGCCCACTCTGCACGTACTGACAGCTTCGAATTCGGCCGGCTGATCCGGGGGTTTTCCCTGGCGTCAAAGCCCAGCACTACCCACGCATCCAGCTCCGGGATATAGCCGTGGCAGTGAAACTGCGCGCCATTGATTTCGAAGCGCTGGCGACTGGGCTCAATCCCCTTGATTGGCCAGGCGCCGGCACGAAACCACAGGTCTTCGATCACATCGCAGAGTTCTTCGTCGCGCTTGGCGGCCAGCTCGGTCACCGCTACGCGCTTCTGTACATCCGGATGATCACGCTCCAGTTCGCGCAGCTGCAGGCCGTGGCGTGCCAACGGTGCAATCAGTTCACGAAAGCGCGGGTTCTGGCTATGCAATCGGTGATAACAGGCATTCATCTGCTGGCGCTGGGCGTCGCTGATGCGCAGGTCGAACGGGTTGCTGTCAGCGTCTTCGAAACCGGCGCTGAGGTTTTCGAAAGCCTGCAGGCGTTCAAAACCCGGCAGGCTGCGGACCATCGGCAGGATGCGCGAATGAAAGGTGCGCACCACCGCCTGGGCTTCTTTCATGCCAAGGGGTTGGCCCCACAGGCTGAGAATTTCCATGAGCTTGTTGATGAAGTCTTTGCGCGACTCGCGGGTGAAGGTCACTACGGTCATCGAGCTCAATTCGAAGCCCAGGTAATGGGTGAGCAGCAAAATACGCAGCACCAGCGAGGTGGATTTACCCGCGCCGGCACCGGCGATCACCGAGGTTGACGGCGTGTCGCTGAAGATCATCTTCCATTGCGCCGCGCTCGGCTGGGCATGGGCCGGTAACAACCGAGCCACATCAGCCTTGATGCGTTTCTTCACGTCGGCGGTCAAGGGCAGCCGCCAATCGTCGAACAGGCTGTCATCGACGCCGGGCGCGCGGTGCTCATCGGGACGGAAGTCGCGGATCAACAGGACTTGTCGACCTTCCTCGATGCCATCGGCCTTGCCCTCGCGATAGCCATACTCCACGCCGGCCTCGTGACCACTGCGAAAACCATCGGCCTGCCCGTGCAACCAGGAAAACCGATGCTGTGCGCGCAAACGCGTCAGGCCATGGCCAAACAGGCGTGCGGCAAGGCGTTTGAGCAGCGGCATTTCCGCCAATGGGCGCAGTTCGGGGGGCAGATCAGGCTTGTGTTGCGGCACGCGGACTCCTGCGATGAGCTGGGGTTTGACAAGTGCGCCATGGTCGCCGGAATCGGCGCTCAGTTCCAGCCAATTGCTTTACGGTCATGCAGTTAGGCGATGAAGTGAAAGTCAAAGCGCCAGCAATCAATCTAATCCACCGATAGGAATCAGGCATTTTTTACGCTTTTTATCGATGATGAGCTCACGGATCATAGCGCCATCAACAGGAGACGATCATGCTTGAACTTCGACCTTTCAACGCCCTGGGCGGCGCCCACCACGGCTGGCTTGACGCCCATCACCACTTTTCATTTGCTGAATACCACGACCCCATGCGCATGCATTGGGGCAACCTGCGGGTCTGGAACGACGACATCATTGCCCCCGGCACCGGCTTCCCGCAGCACGCCCATCGCGACATGGAGATCATTACCTACGTGCGTGAAGGCGCCATCAGCCACGCCGACAACCTGGGCAACAAGGGCCGCACCGAGGCCGGTGATGTGCAGGTGATGAGCGCAGGCACGGGGATCGCTCACAGCGAGTACAACCTGGAAGCCACGCCGACCAAGATCTTCCAGATCTGGATCATCCCGAACGAGGCCGGCCTGCCACCCTCCTGGGGCGCCAAGCCGTTTCCGAAAGGTGATCGCGAGGGGTTTGTGACCCTGGCCAGTGGCAAGGCCGGTGACAGCGAGAGCCTGCGCATCCGCGCGGATGCCCGCCTGGTAGCGGCGAACCTGAAAGCCGGGGAAAGCGCGGAATACCGCTTGGACAGCGGGCGTCGGGCTTACCTGGTGCCGGCGACGGGGGTGATTGAAGTCAATGGCGTGCGTGCGCAAGCTCGAGACGGGGTGGCGATTGAGGATGAGCAGGTGTTGCGGGTGACGGCGGTTGAAGACAGCGAGATCGTGTTGGTCGACCTCGCCTGATCCAGCCTTTGGCCCAATAAAATGTGGGAGGGGGCAAGCCCCCTCCCACATTGAGGTTGCGGTGTTACTGGGAGATAGCGCCGTCTACCAGCACCTGCGCCTCTTCCACCAGCTGCTTGAGGTGGTCCTCGCCAATGAAGCTCTCGGCGTAGATCTTGTAGATGTCCTCGGTGCCCGACGGCCGCGCGGCGAACCAGCCGTTTTCGGTCATCACTTTCAACCCGCCGATCGCCTGGTTATTACCCGGCGCATGGCTGAGGATCTGCTGGATGCTTTCGCCGGCCAGTTGCGTGGAGGTCACCTGCTCTGGCGACAGCTTGCCCAACAGCGCTTTCTGCGCCGGGGTAGCCTTGGCGTCGACACGAATGGCGAACGGCTCGCCCAAGGCATCGGTGAGGCCACGGTAGATCTGGCTCGGGTCCTGGCCTTTGCGCGAGGTCATTTCCGCCGCCAGCAATGCCGGGATCAGGCCGTCCTTGTCGGTGCTCCACACCGTGCCGTCCTTACGCAGGAACGAGGCACCCGCGCTTTCTTCCCCGCCAAAGCCCAATGAGCCGTCGAACAGGCCATCGGCGAACCACTTGAACCCCACCGGCACCTCGTACAGGCGACGGCCAATCCGTGCGGCCACGCGATCGATCAGGCCGCTGCTGACCACGGTCTTGCCCACGGCCGCATCGGCGCGCCAGTCAGGACGGTTCTGAAACAGATAGTCGATGGACACCGCCAAGTAGTTATTCGGCGCGAGCAGGCCGCCGGACGGAGTGACGATGCCATGACGGTCGTGATCCGGGTCGCAGGCGAACGCTACGTCGAAGCGCTCCTTGAGACCGATCAGGCCCTGCATGGCGTAGCTGGAGGACGGGTCCATGCGGATCTGGCCGTCCCAGTCGACGCTCATGAAGCGGAACGTGGCATCGACTTCGGTGTTCACCACCTCCAGGTTCAGGCGGTAGTGTTCGGCAATCGCCGACCAGTAGCGCACCCCTGCTCCGCCCAGCGGGTCCACGCCCAGGCGCAGGTCGGCGCTGCGGATGGCGTCCATGTCGATCACGTTGATCAGGTCGGCCACGTAGCTGTTGAGGTAGTCATGGCGATGGGTGGTGTCGGCCTTGAGCGCCTGTGCATGGGTGATGCGCTTGACCCCGGCCAGTTTATTGGCCAGCAACTCGTTGGCCTTGGCTTCGATCCACTTGGTGACGTGGGTATCGGCCGGGCCACCGTTGGGCGGGTTGTACTTGTAGCCACCACTTTGCGGCGGGTTGTGGGATGGCGTGATAACGATGCCGTCGGCCAGGCCGCTGGTACGGCCACGGTTGTAGCAGATGATGGCGTGGGAAATTGCCGGGGTTGGTGTGTATTCATCGCCTTCGGCCAGCATCACATGCACACCATTAGCGGCCAGCACTTCCAGAGCGCTGGCACCGGCCGGGGTCGACAGCGCATGGGTATCCAGGCCAACGAACAGCGGGCCATTGATGCCTTGGGCTTCGCGATACAGGCAGATGGCCTGGCTGATGGCAAGCACATGCCATTCGTTGAAGCTCAGTTCGAACGAACTGCCACGGTGCCCGGAGGTACCAAAGGCTACGCGCTGGGTGGAGATCGCTGCATCAGGCTGGCCGGTGTAATAGGCCGTGACCAGTCGCGGGATATCCACCAGCAACTGGGCCGGCGCCGGTTTGCCCGCAAAAGGACTGATTGTCATGCATAAACCTCGGATAGAAGGATTCGGAAAAATGGCAGTTTACTGAGAGTTGGACTACTGCGCGACGGTATCGATCCTACATCGTTAAGAGAAACTTCAACCAGTCTGTGCCTGGCGCAATGCGTCGCTCAATGCTTCCAGGGCAATATCCAGATTGGGTTGCCCGTGAAAGGTGTGACTCACGCGCAGGTTCTGTTGATGCAACCCACTAACACTGAACAGTTCACCGGGGGCGATCACCACCTGCCGTGCCAGCAGGCGCTGAAATGCCTGGCGCATGTCCACCGCACGGGTGGAGGCCAGCCAGAACGCGGCACCGGCGGCCGGCATCCGATAAGTCACCTGGTCGCCCAAATACTGCTCCAGGCGCTGGCTCATGTGCCCCGCCTGCTCGCCCAAGCGTTGGCGCAGTGTGCGCAGGTGCTGGTCAATCCGCCTGCTTTGGTACAAACGGGCAATCGCGCGCTGACGGATCGACGATAAACGGAATGAGCGCAGCAGGAACTGGCGCTGCAACTCATTGCTCATGCGTCGGCACAGTACGTAGCCGTAGGGAGCTTCCGAGCCGAGCACTTTCTCGAACGAAGAAAACACGATCAGCCGCTCAGGGTTCACCAGTTCGCGCAATGCCGTGTGGGGGGCTTCGAAACCCAGCTCACCAAAGGTGTCGTTTTCTAGCAACCAGCAACCGGACTGACCCAGCAGGTGTGCCACGTCGAGACGCTCGTCGATCGACATGGCCACCCCGCTGGGCAGGCTGACGGAAGACGAGAGCAACACCAGATGCACCGGCTCATCGCGCAACAGCGTCCCCAGCGCGGTTCTATCCAGGCGGCCCTCCGGCGTCCAGGGCAACTCGATGATGCGCACCCCGGCGTCCTGCAACAGGCGCAGGATCAGCCAGTCGCAGGGCGATTCGACAATCACGGTGGTACCCCGCAGGCCCAGTACTTCGATCAGGATATCCAGCACGCCGCGCAGGTCGGCACCGATATACACATCGTCGGCATGCCAGCAGCGTGTGGGCGACGAGGTATAGCGCGCGGCCAGCGCCGCGCGTAACTCCCACACACCACAAGGCTGGGACCAGGGTTGCAAATGCGACGGGTACTGGCGCACCAGTTCCCGCTCCAGCCGCAGCAGTGTTTCATCCAGGGCGCCCAGCAATGCCGGATCGTCGCCACTGAGTACCACCATGCCGGGGCGCCGTGCCGCTGCGTAGAGGCGGTCAAGCAGATCCCCGCCGGCCCACGCCAGCGGGTTTGCCGACATCGGCCAGGCGTAATAGCCGGATTTGGCCACCGAGTAGACTCTGCCCTCCTTCTCCAGCAGCGCATAGGCGTACTGGATCGTCGAAATCGACACGTTCAGGCGCCCGGCCAACTGCCGTAACGACGGCAGTTTTACCCGAGTGTCAGTACTGACCTCGTTGATCAGACTGATCATGTAGCGATAGACCGCCTGATACGCGAAATCCGCCTGACGCTCGTCGCGCAGCGTCATTGCCCGAACAATGGCACGGCCTGCGCGGCGCGACGCATGCCGTTCTCACTGGCCAGCGGCCGTTTGCGGTACAGGTGCTGCAACAAGGGCATCGGTAAACCGCTGGTGTCCGTTACCCACTGCTGCAGCATTTCGGCGGAACCGTTGCCTTGGAGGACTTTGTGCAACTCAGGCAACGCCACCAGCATGCCCGGATGACATTGGCGCAAATAACCTTCCAATCGCTCTCCGTGATGAAGAAACGGTGAAAACAGCAGGCAGGTCAGTTGGGTCTCATCCAAACCGAAGAACTCCTGGGCGTAGGTACTCCATAACATGCGCCCTTCGCGGGTCCCGGCCTGAATGAGCAAATCGTCGGGCATGCGCAGACGGCGCATGTACGCGGCGGCCTGCTGAACAAAACCTTCGACACCTTCTTCATAATCCAGCGCACGCAGGCATTCGGCCTGCAACCCACGCAGATGAGCCATCAGCAACGGATTGGAATAGGTCGGATGGCTGAAGTGAAAGCCCAGTGGATCGGGAACGTAAGCCATGAACTCGGTCAGCAGAGTGGTTGACGCGATGTCGACATCGTCCAGCAGGTCGGCGATGCCGATGTAAGCCAAGTGACGATGCCCCACCGTACTGGGATTATCACTGGCCGTGTAATGCTCACCGAACACATCACGGTAATAACCAGTGCTCCACTCGTCCATGCGCGCGAACAACGCGTTGAGCGATAGTGGATGGCCCTTGGGAACGCGGATGCCTGCGCCCTGGGCGGTTTTCTTGAGCCAGGCAAGAAACTGACTTTGCTTACGCGGCGAGTCACCACTGACCAGCGCGTGGACGCCGCCATTGCACGTGGTGACACGCTGGTAAAAATCGCCGACGGCCAGGTAAGTGTCGTTGCACAGTGTGGCGCGGCAGTCTCCGGCGCTCACATGGCCCACCATCAACATATTGCGCTGGCTGATCTGTCGCCCGATCGCTGAGGCCGGGCGCTGGTGATTGAAGGGTTGTACTTCCTGATTTTCCACCATCAACAACTCGACGCGCGGATCATCGTGGAGAAACAGCCGGCCGTAGCCGCGATTCAGGGTATCGAGCTGCCCCTCAGTCATGCCCGCGTGCCGTAACGTCGCGACCCTCAGTTGAAAGGTGCGTGGCGCGCGACCGGCAATGGTCAGTTGGGCAGCTCGGAGCAGCGCCAGGGTATAGCTGCTGACTTCACCGCCACCGTGAGCCACCAGTACCTTGAAATCCCCTACCTGCTCCATCCCGCCTGCAGCGACAATGATTCGCTGGACCAGTAACTGGAGAGCGGTTCGTCCCGCGCGAGTGAAGTGCCCGATCAGACGTTGCAGAACTTGCTGGTAAACATGATTCATAGCCTGTTCGTGAATAGTGCTCATAGTTCTACTACCTGAGTTGAAATATCAGTTTCAAGCAACTGCTGACAGTGTTTGCTTGGCCTATTTTGCGTGTAGGAAAATCGCGCCCCGTATTGTGCGTCGATGTTCAGACACTAGCACCGCGCAACAAAACGACATGAATTGCCGGTGAGCATTTCTCACCCGCACAAGCGCACAACCCAATGAAAATAATGGAAAAATCCTTTTAAAAAGCTAGCCTTAGGACGCTTCCGACAAGCTCCTACGCTTTTTTAACCAGCCTTTTAAAGAAGTGTCCGACAATAGGCTCAAACAACTTTTCCATTTGCATGGTCGGTACGCTTTATGAAAGTACCTGTCTTGCTGAGCACACATGCGTGCCGCGTCGATAGTTCGGATAACTATCTGCAGTCGAGTCACAGATTCAATCATTGCTCAATCCTTGAGATGAAAGTGAAGGCGCAATTATCAGTGCTGGAATAATGATTAATAGATACAGAAGCGGGCCGAAAACCAGTTCAGATGAGCAACCGATGTCGCGTAAAAGGCGCACATGCAACGACGCCGCGCTGGAATTCAGGGCGGCGTCAGGGAGAAAGGGCCGGATTTGTGGGCTAAAGCGCCAGGTCGGCAGCTTCTGGAGCGGGCGGGTTAAGCCCTGTCAAATGGCGCATTTGCCCCATTCACTCAGGCGTCGGAGCACTCATTTACGAATATTCCTACAGCTCAAACAGCCGCAACCTGCAAAGCAACCCGCTCGCGGCACGGGCATTCGTCCATATAACGGTGGGCTTCGACAAACTGATTGAACGGAAACACCGTGGTTTTAAGGGGAACGAGCACACGATCGGCGGTCAGTTGGTTGATGTCACGCAACGCGCGCTGCAACGCTACCTGATCCTGGATGATGCCCAGCTCCGGTTTGCCGGTGAAGTTGCCGATACAGTGCACGAAGAACTGAATGTTCTTCTGGAACGCCGCGCACGCCGGGAACGGTGTCTGGTTACCGCCCTGCAAGCCATACAGCACCAGGCTGCCACGGGGCGCCAGCACATCACCGAGCAACGACATCTGCGGGCCACCCAAGCCATCGAACACCACATCGACGCCGCGGTTCTCGGTGAACTTGTTGATTTGCATCAGCAGGTCCTGTTCCTCGGTGACGATGACTTTTTCTGCGCCAAGAGAAAGCAGGTACTCGCGCTCTGCGCTGTCCTTGGTGGCAGCAATCACCCGCACGCCCAGGGCCTTGCCCAGTTGCACAAACGAAGGGCCGGCGCAGTGGCTGGCGTCGGTCACCAGGGCAAACTGCCCGGGTTTGACCCGTGCCAGGTCCACATACGCAAAGTAGGCAATCAGCAGCGGCGTGTAGTGCACGCTGGCTTCGATGGGGCTCAAGACGTCCGGATAGCGGGTCAGGGCCGAACGGGGCAGGACGATCTGTTCGCCATACACCGGGTAATCATTAGGGCTCTCGGCCGGAAAACTGGCCACTTTATCGCCCACTGCCAAGTCATCCACGCCGTCACCCAAGGCTACGACCACCCCGGCCATCTCATGACCAAGGCCGGATGGAAGGCGTGCGTGGGAAGACGCCAGGTTCTGGCGCCACAAAATGTCATACCAGCTGATGCCAATCGCCTCGACACGCACCTGCACTTCGCCCGGTGCGGGCTGCGCGGCTACATGCTCTTCGCACTTGAGCACCTCGGCCGGACCAAACTTGTGAAAACGGATCGTGCGGGACATCGCAAACCTCGTCAAAGTAACCTCTATTGCCATGAACTCTATCTGGGCTTTCCGGCTAAGACCACCGGTCGCCGTTAATAGTCGACATGTCTGTCATTGATTCCGCATCTGAGGAATAGACCTCAAGTATGGTAGGAAAACTCAATTAGCCGGTGCAGAGTACCAGCCTTTCCCCGTAAGATTCATACCGGTCACGCGTCTGAATGGACCCTCAGGGCTCTTGTATGACCGTTCTCGTCAAGTAAAGCTGACTCTTCCAGGATACAAGATGAACCGTAACGACCTGCGTCGTGTCGACCTTAACCTCTTGATCGTATTCGAAACCTTGATGCATGAGCGCAGTGTGACCCGTGCCGCCGAGAAATTGTTCCTTGGCCAGCCAGCCATCAGCGCCGCGTTGTCGCGCCTGCGTGGGCTGTTCGATGACCCGCTGTTCGTGCGCACCGGCCGCAGCATGGAGCCCTCGGCCCGCGCCGTGGAAATCTTCGCCCTGCTCTCCCCGGCCCTGGACTCGATTTCCACCGCCGTCAGCCGCGCCGCCGAGTTCGACCCGGCCACCAGCACCGCGGTGTTCCGCATCGGCCTGTCCGACGACGTCGAATTCGCCCTGCTGCCCCAACTGCTCAAACGTCTGCGCGCCGAAGCGCCCGGCATCGTACTGGTGGTGCGCCGCGTCAATTACATCCTGATGCCCGGCCTGCTCGCTTCCGGCGAAATCTCCATCGGCGTCAGCTACACCGCCGACCTGCCGGCCAACGCCAAGCGCAAAGTACTGCGCCGCAGCCTGCCGAAACTGCTGCGCGCCGACAGCGTGCCGGGTTCCCTGAGCCTGGACGACTTCTGCGCCCGTCCCCATGCCCTGGTGTCGTTCGCCGGCGACTTGAGCGGGTTCATTGATGAAGAGTTGGAGAAACTCGACCGCAAGCGCCATGTGGTGCTGGCGGTACCACAGTTCAACGGGCTGGGCACCCTGCTCTCGGGCACCGACATTGTCGCCATCGTGCCGGACTACGCGGCCGAGGCACTGACCGCTGCGGGTGGTTTGCGCGCGGAAGAACCGCCGTTGCCGGTGCGCTCGTTCGAGCTGCATATGGCTTGGCGAGGGTCGCAGGACAATGATCCGGGAGAGCGGTGGTTGCGGTCGCGGATTCAGATGTTTTTTGGCGACCCTGAGAGTCTTTAGGCGTCGTCGGGCAGGCTGTTCATCTGATCATTTCTGCCTTTCCACAAACCATGGAGCTCCATTCACTTCCAGTGGATTGCTACATTGGGGGCACATCTGAGGGCATGCTTTGGATGGTTTGAAAAGGATGCCCCCAGCCTAAGGCCAAGCAAGCTATTGATGAGGGTAGCTCCGACCGGACTCTCCGCGAGTCGCTATACCGCAGCGGAACGGTGAACATGCAGCCGATGAACATTTGACTGATTCTCCGCCATCAGTTGGATAGATGCGTGCAAATATAAAAAATTATGATGGCACAATGCCTCGGAAACCAGCAATATCCACACGTTCTCAACGGATTTGAAGGAGCGGTTCCGATGACATGGTCAGTCACGCTGAAGCTCGACAGCGCTGCCTACCCGCTCAGCGTGGTGCAACGCGCCGCTTATTCCCTGGCCGACACTGTCACGATCCAGGTCGGTATTGAAGCCAATCAGATAAGCCTCACGGCCCACCCCGCTGAAGCAAAGCTAACGCTTTCCCCGACGCAGGCTCACTCGCTGATCTTTCAGCATCTGAACGACTTCGCCCTACGCGACCATATCAACCGCGAAACAGCAGGGTTACGTGAAATCCTGGCCCGAGCTGCGCTCGCTGGATGTGGGGTTTCGCAGTGACACTGATAGCGACAGACGCCAAGCACTACCACTTGCTGCCTTTTCGATTCATGCGCATGAACACGGGACGTGACCGTGACATCCTGCTCACCTCCGATACCGGTGAGTACATGTACGTGAACGACGCGCAGTTACGAGCCCTCAGTTACTTCGACGTTCAAGCAAGTACACCTTTTTACAAGGACCTGCTGGCTCGCCACTTCATCTACGAACCGGGCCGCCACGACCCGTTCCCGGAAATGGCCGCGCAGTATCGCAGTCGCAAGGACTTCCTCTTCCAGGGCCCTGCACTGCACTTGTTCGTAGTGACATTGCGTTGCAACCACACCTGCCAGTACTGCCAGGTGTCGCGTGCCCCTCTGGGAGGATCCGGCCACGACCTGTCGGAAGCGGATGCACAGGCGGCGGTCGATCGCCTGTTCGAATCGAACGCTCCCGCCCTGACTGTGGAGTTTCAGGGTGGCGAGCCGCTTCTGGCCTTCGAGCGCGTCCGCCAGATTGTCGAATGGATCATTGAACGAAACGTGGTCGAACAACGGGATATCCAGTTCGTCATCACCACCACGCTGCACCACCTGACGGAGGAAATACTCGACTTCGCAGAACAAAATCGCATTCAGTTTTCGACCTCGCTCGATGGGCCCGCGCCCTTGCACAATGCCAACCGCCCTACCCCGTCACGAGACTCCTACGAACGCACTGTAAAAGGCATCCAGTGGGTCCGTGAACGCCTTGGCCATGATGCAGTTTCCGCGCTAACCACGCTGACTTCAAGAAGCCTCGAACAACCTGAAGCGATCATCGATGAGTATGTAAGCCAGGGCTTTTCCAGCATCTCGCTTCGGCCTCTGAGCCTTTATGGGTTTGCCACCAAGATTGCCCATCGACTTGATTACCCTATTGAGCGATACCTGGCCTTCTACAAGAAGGCACTGACCTATTTGCTGTATATCAACCAACAGGGCGTATACCTCTCAGAGAGTTATACGAGCCTGTTGCTGAAGAATATCCTGACACCCTTCTCCTCCGGCTATGTAGACCTGCGCTCCCCCGCTGGCGCAGGCACTGCGGCGCTGGTCTACAACTATGACGGTTACGTCTATCCCTCGGACGAAGCCCGAATGTTGCTGGAGATGGGTGAAGACGGCTTGAGGCTCGGCACCGTACAGCAACCCTTGTCTGAATTACTCACATCGCCCGTTATGGATGCGTTGCTCGCCAGTGGTGTAGCAGAGGCGCTGCCGGGCTGCTCCGACTGCGCACTTGTCCCGTACTGTGGTGCTGACCCCATCGAACACTATGCCCGCCAAGCTGACCCGATCGGACACCGAGTGTTCAGCAGCTTCTGCAGGAAAAATATGGGGTTGCTGAAGCATCTCTTCGGCCTGCTTTGCGATGGCGACGACAACGTGCAGAGAGTGCTGCTGTCTTGGTTGAGCAGGCGCTCTTACAACGATGTTCGATTTCCGGGTTACAGGGGCTGATGCGATGCTGCGCAAAGATACCCGCTTCGAAATCCATCACCTGAATGAGCCGAAACTGCTCAAGGTCATCACTCTGGATGAGTTCATCGAACAAGGCCTGGCAGTATGTGCCGGAAGCGCTGAGTTCGGTGACCTGTTGCTTTGGCTGCCAAACGAAGGACGGCTACGGAACCCGCATCTGCTCTCATTACCAGTGGGAGGATTCCTGATCCCGGAGCCATTGATCGGCGACTTCGACTGCGCGCGGCCATACCTGCACTCCCCCAAAGATGCGGATGTCGTGCAGCCCGGCGATGTCATTGCCATCACACCAGGCAACGCGTTGGTGCGAGTGCTCTATCGACGAGGCTCAGACAGCAACCTGCTGTTCATGACCGATCGTTGCAACAGCCTCTGCCTGATGTGCTCGCAGCCGCCCAAAGATATCGATGACCGTTGGCACATCGAGGAGAACCTACGGCTGATCGACCTGATGGACTCGGGCGAGGAAAATCTGGGAATCAGCGGCGGAGAACCCACGCTTTATCGCGACGGCCTGCTCGAAATGCTGGCCAAGTGCAAAGCCGTTTTGCCACAGAAATCCATTCATGTACTCAGCAACGGGCGACTGTTCCAAGACCCGAGCTGGATCGCAGCGCTCTCTGCCATCAGCCACCCTCAGTTGAGCTGGGGCATCCCCCTGTATGCCGACAATGCCGAAGACCATGACCATGTGGTGCAGGCTCCAGGCGCGTTCAGCGAAACCCTGCAAGGTCTTTACAACCTGGCGCGCGCCAACCAGATCATCGAGATACGCGTGGTACTCAATCGCCTGACCACGCCACGCTTGCCCGAACTCGCCCACTACGTGTTCAGGAACCTGCCCTTCGTGCGGCATGTTGCGCTGATGGGTATCGAAAGCACCGGCCTGGCCAGGAAAAACTACGAAGAACTGTGGATTGACCCGCTGGACTATCAAGAGTCGTTGAGCCAGGCCGTGTATTTCCTGTTCAACCGCGGAGTGCCGGTTTCGATCTACAACTTGCCCCTGTGCCTGATCCCGGCCCACCTCTCGCGTTTCGCCCGCCAGAGCATCTCGGACTGGAAGAACCTGTTCATCGATACCTGCCAACAATGCGCTGCCGTCAAACATTGCTCTGGCTTCTTCAAATCCCACACCGACCGCTGGCAGAGCCGCGGCGTACAACTACTATCGACCGAGGCCTTTAGCGCCTATGCAAGGAGCGCACAGTGAAATTGCTCGACCGCTGGAAAGTCCTGATCAGTGGGATCAGCTTGCTGCCAATGGCAGGTACCACCCTGGCACACGCGGGCCATCTGTCGCTCGCCGATGCGAACTGGCAACCCAACGACAAGCTACAGCCCCCGGTATTTGCCGATACGCTCAATGCGCCAAACACCGTCAACATCTATGCGGCGCATCGCTCGCACAGTTCTCACCGGTCCCACAGCTCGCACAGTTCTCACTACAGCGGCTCGGGTGGCTATAGCGCACCTCGCTACTACAGCCCACCCGCTACTAGTACCCGAGGCTACAGCGCGCCGAGTACTTCGAGCAGTACTCCAAGCAGCAACAGCCTTTATCAGTCGTCTGGCACTAGCAGCGGGACAAGTTCGAGCACTTCTAAGAGCCGCGCGACCAATGAGCAGAAAAGCAACCTGGTCACCCGTGTGCAGACCGCGCTGATGGTGCGCCAGTATTACCAAGGCACCATTGATGGGGTGATGGGCAAAGCAACACGTGGTGCGTTGATGGCCTTTCAGATGGACAGTGGGCTGACCGTGAATGGCCGGATGGATACACCATCGCTGAATGCGTTGGGTATCAAGATTCCATAAGTCGCTTCAGGTTAAAGCTAGAGTCCATTCAGCAACGAAGGAATTATCCCATGCTGCACATCATTAAAGTCGACAACACTCTCTGGGCATTGATCAGCCGCCTGCAAGGCAAGGAACTGCAAACACCGTCGCGTAGTGCCCGTTTCCGAATCACGACCGTTGATGCAAATCGCGTTGTGATTGAGACCGGATCGGAAGACTCGCAATTGGCGCTGACTCGAGCAGCTTTCCAGCAAACGTTGGACTACCTCGCCGGAAACAATCATTTTGGCCAAGCACACGCTGTGGAAATCAGCTCCAACCATACTTACGAAAAAGCCGGCCCACTTTGCCAGGCGGCTCGTTACAGAGCGGAAGGCAAGCCGGGCCGTACCAACATCACCTACATTCTCCCGATTCTGGAGCATTGCCAGGCAGTCGGCATCCGGTCCACCACCCCAAACAGCACTTGGCTGCTGCCCTGAGCCGAGTTATAGGCCTCCTTTTAAGGCCTAAACTTGGTCGACCTCAGATAACAGCCATAGTCGGTTAGCAGGCAATATATACAGACTGATTGAAGACCCAACCATTGAGCGCAGTTATGAATTAACCTCTGACCAAGACAGACCAGCGGGCTATTGCAGCACATCCCGCCATCAGCCTGCTTTGTCGCTCTTTTTTTAGAACTCGAAGGTCCCCAACAAGGCTAGAAGGCTCTAGCATGGGATCTGACGCTTACTGATGAGCAATACGTACGGATACAGAAATGGCAAGGATTGATCTGAAAGTCCCCTTCTCAGAAAAAGATGAAGTGAAATCACTCGGTGCCAAGTGGGACCCGGGCCTGAAGACTTGGTACATCCCCGAGGGTGTCGACATCGGCCCCTTGGCTCAATGGCTACCCGTAACAGAGCACGCAGACCTCGAGCACGGACCTGAATTTAGTGTCAGAGCACCGTATTACTACATCATAGAGTCAGTGTCCGACTGCTGGGGCTGTTCTAATTTGACTCGCGTGTTTTCGTTCAAGCTGCCCGAGCAACACGAAGAGTTCGATTACTACGAGGATGAGGACGAAGATTTCGCGCTCACAAGCAACCTCGGCGAATGGAAGTGCCATGGGTATCGCGGAACGGTCTCCAATATCGCCAGCCTCTCTCCCGGGGTCACGAAGCAGATCCATCACTTCACTAACAAGTTCAAGCAGGCCTACAGCAAAACGGTAGGCAGCCGTTACCTGATGAATCACTGCGAAAACTGCGGAGCCAAGCTCGGCGATTTTTTCATGCACAGCGAACCTGGTGGAGCTTTCTTCCCAACCTCACCACAAGAAGCTCAGCGGATGACTCTAATCAGAATCAACGAGCGGTTCGACGCGAACTGCAGCGTCGGCTTTGCATCCGAAGATTTTTTCGAATTGATGCAGGTTCGCGAGCAACCCTAATTACCCTATCCAATACCGTACTGCTCGGGGACCTCAGCTTTTCACGACAGCGGACCGTACCGAGCTTTCCAAGCCTTCAGGCCGGAGTGATTGCCACCTTTCGTTTCGATGACTTCACCGTTTCCAGGGGGAACGTGTCGCTTACCCTCAACCTATGAACTACTGAAGGCCATCTGAATCCATCTGGTTTCTGTCGGAAATCTCCACCAAGAACCTGATACACCTAGGGGCAACCTGGGGGCATATCTGAAACTCATCTGCCTGAAAACACAGTGCTAGAGCCCAGTCAAAATGTTTTTTGGGGGCCCGGATAGTCTCTAGGCGCCGCTATTCATGCCGTCCGCAATCTGGAAAGTCGGCTCAGGGTTCGGCTGTTGAGTCGGACAAACAGGACGGTGTCGCCGACCGACGCAGGGGCCGCTTTTGCCAAGCGACCGGAGCAATCCGAAAGCAGGTCCGTCCAGTCCAGCTACTGCATCAGGAAACACTAACTACTCAATGGCACCTTGCTCTTGTGAGTATTCGCCTGAAAAGGATTCGAAGCCGTGGCTCGAGCGCTGCGTTTGATGATCAGGCTAAACAGTGCATTCTTGCCGCGCTCCTGCTTGAGCAGAAACTGGGCGTGGCCAAAGAATGTGAGGTTTTCCCGCGCTCGTGAGCACGCCACATTCAAACGTTGACGGTCGAGCAGGAAGCGGATGCCCCCCTGAGTACGAACAGTTGAATACAACACGATATCCGCTTCGCTTCCCTGGAAACTGTCCACCGTATCGATCTTTACCTCAAACACGTCGTCGATAAGCGGCAAGCTCTTTCTAAGCGCTGCGAAATCTTTATTGATTACGCGTTTCTGGGCTCCATAGGGTGTGATGATTGCCACGGATTTAGTCGTAAAGCTATGGGTGCCTTCCGCTCGGCGCGATGCCAGTTTATGCGCCGACGCTTTCAGGAAATCGACTATCGCTTTGGACTCCGCCTCATTGAACAGGCTGGTGCCTTCGTTTTCTTCCTTGCCATGAGGGACGTCCACCCAGCGCATGCAGTGTTCTGCGTCGAGAAAATCCTTACGTTCGTGCACCTTGCCGTTGTGCAGCCCCCTCACGTCATTGGCGGTGTAGAACAGGTCCGCTACCAGATCGCCGATGGGTTCGACCATGCGAAACTGTTCCACAAGTCTGCCGGAACAGGCCGCTGGCAGGTTTTCATAAAGCTGCTCGAAAAAGCTGGTCTTGAGAAATGTTTCCTCAAGAAACGGCAAGACCGTCTTTGCCTCGGCCTCTTGCAAGGCGCGGCCGATGCTCGGGGGGAGCTGGAAATGATCCCCGATAATGATTGCTTTACGGCTGCGCATAAGTGGAATCAAGAGTTCGGGAACCGTTGCCCTGCCTCCTTCGTCGACGATGCAGATGTCGAATGCAAGTCGATCCATACCGTAACGTCGCGATGACAATCCTACGCAGGTAGCACCGATCAGGCCGTGATCCTGGACAACGAGCTCAGCCAGTTCATCATCGAACTGTGAACGTCCCCGGTCTGAAGGATGATAGATACGGTCCATCCAGATTTCGATCCAATCGGCTTTTTCGGGGTTCTCGAGGCTCGCCAGACTGTAGTCCTGCTGACGCTCGCGCAGGTACTCCATCAAAACGTTTTCGGTCATGCGCGGCCGAACTTCCACTTGCACCTTTTCTACATCGTTGCCAATGCGCAATACGTTGGAGCTGAAACCCGGGAACTGTTCAAGGAAGCGATCGAGAGCGTTATCCACCGCAGTGTTCTGTTGCGAAACTACCAGAATCCTGGAGTCTGGTCTGGCGCAGAACAACTGGTGCAACAACTCGACGATGCAGGTGGTCTTGCCTGTACCCGGAGGCCCTTGTATCAGATACAAATTGGATTCGACGAGCGCCGCCTCGATCACCTTTTTTGCGGCCTTCGCTTTGTCAGCCCCCTGCCAATTGGGGTCCCGCCAGTTCAGGCCACTATTGACCCGTTCATTCCAGAATGGGTCGGGTTGTGGAACATAGCGGGCAGGCATCAGCAGAATTTGCTGCAGGTTTCGATTAATCAGGCGCCCACCCAGGAACCCCTGAAGCGCGATCTTCTGCCGACCCAGATTTGCCAGCTCGCCCCGGTTGGGAAAGCGTATTCTGTGTTGCGACGGCTGCACATCGACGTAACCGCTATCGGAGCCTGGGCGCTTCATCCCTTTATGGAAGATTTCGTAACGTTTTGCAGCTCGGGCCTCTGGCACCCCATGCAACTCGGCGACCTGCAACCAGCGCTCTTCACCATCGGCACTCAGGCACAACTGCTCCACGAACAACCGCGGCGTACTACGAGCCTTTTCAATCAATTTCTGCAGGCCATCGACCAGATTCGAACTGCTGGAACATTCCAGCGTTCGCTCTTCCACTTCAGTGACATCACTCAAGTTAAATACAGCATGCCCTGTTTCAGCCAACAGATAATCTGTAACTGCATTCCAACGCTCGAAGAACTGTCCAGCCTGCTTGCGTGCCTGACTGTCGCCGGCGAAAAATGACTGCTGACGACAAAAGGTCACGAAGGCTTCGAACTGCAGGACGTCGCAGAAGACGCTGTCCTTGAATCTCACGTCAATCAACCGCACCGGGCAAGGCAAAGCGTCCAGCTCAACGCTATCGAAACCGGTGCGCGTCACATTCACAATGTGCAACTGAGAGTCCTTGACGCTGGCTTTGGCCTCGATCAGCCATGCCCCAAGTTGCAGGGAGACGATGAGTTCGCCATCAATCTCGACCGAGCCCCGCAACTGCCACTGTGCACTGCCACTTTCGCGTTCCAGCCCCTCAAGATCATACACAGCGCGGTCCGCGTGGATAAACACCGGTGCTGCACTCTGTTCGCCGTAGCGAAGCGACTCCGGGTGCTGAGTGACCGTCACTTGGCCTTTGCTCAGCAGTAAGTCGTAGTAATGAACGTACACTTCAATACGATCACCACGCGGGTAATTCTTTCCGGGGAAGCTCGACTCGCTGCGTGGCAAGAATGCGACGACACCGCCGTTTGCGGACTGCTGCTTGTCGACAGAACAGAAACCTGGATAACAACGCACGAGGTAGCCGTCGCCATATTGTGGCGATGTCTGCGCTCTTTCAATGAAAGCCGTGCACGGCACACTTTCCAGTATGTGTTCCGCGTGCAATGCCCCCCGAAAAACGCAGGCTTTGAAGAAATTCGGCCGCTTGACGTTACCTGACATCTGCACCGGCACCGCATCCTGATCGGGGTACTGCATCATCAGTGCGCGCTGTTGCGTATCGGTCCAAACGTTGGCCTGCTTCTCCGCACGCAGTTCGAGCTTTTGCCCGTAGGCGTTGAATGCATTATCAATCTCTGAGACCGATGCCAGAACGACCTTGCCGCCGTAAAACCAGTCGTCAGGTAACCGGGATTGTGGCTGTGCCATGTTCATCAGTTCAGTGAACTGTTGCTTTTGAGCGAGTTTGTCTAATGTCTGCAGATACCATTCGCAGTATGCGAAAAAACCTGCCAGGCGGTTCTGCGTATCTTGCAGGCGCCCATTGAGCAGGCGCAGTGCGTTGCGTCTGTAGGGACTGATTGATACGTCCGACAGATCGTTGGCCAGCCGTTGCGCCAGAATGTCGAACTCCTGGGCCGTGCCTTGCAGGCGCGCCCGAAACTTTTTGCAATAATCCTGGTTCTCGGCCTTGTACCGCAGCGCAGCACTTTCGTGGGCCCGAGCTTGCTCCATGGCGTTTGCCCAGCTGGTAGCCTGAAAATCACTTCGCGTCCGGGCATTGCGCTGCTTCAGTTCTTCATGGAGCTCACGTTCTTCATCGGTTTCACGATCCAGAAACCAGGCAACGGCACTCGCACCCAGAACGAACAACCCCGCAGCAACAAATTGGTACATAGGTCGTAGATCTCAAGGCTTGAGCGGAATGAGCGCTCGGTAGCTGTGCGCCAGTTGGTCCAGGGAGGCTGGCTCTTCAAGAATTTTGTCGAGAACACGCTCCCGTTCACGGTCGAGCGTCATCATCTGTTCATGCTCCATCTGGAGCCTGGCCATTGCCTGATCGTGCTCGTTGGCGTCTTTCTGCCGCAGGCGGTCAGTTTCAGACATCTTTTGTACGGCGTTCCAGGCCACCTGCTTGGTCTTCTCTTCGGCAGCGCTGACGCGCGCCTTGCTAGCTTCAATGGAAGCTTTGGTTACCGAGGTCTGTTTGCCCCAATCGGCGAGCTTGCCGGTCACAGAAATGGCGGCTTTGGCGATATCGGCCACTTGGTCGAGTTTTTTCATTGTGACCTTCTCGCTATCGCCTGCCTTTTCGGCAGTGTTCGTCTTTTGCGGTTTTGCCTTTTTCATGATGGGTCCTCACTCGTCCAACAGCGAAAGCGCTGCACTGAGCTGCGCATCAACCAACAGATAATAGGTGCGCTCCAGCTTCAACAATGGCACGCAATTGGGTGTCACCGCCAAACGCTCCCGAGACACGTGATCACCCAGACGCTTGATATGCCGTCCCAGGTTCTCCAGGTTCGTCACTCCGATGTGCAGCGTTACGTCACGAGCCTCCAACTGGTTGCGCAACGCGCTCATTTGCGCACTGAACTTCAGGTCACGCTCCTTGGCCTGTAAGCGAAATTGCTTCTCAAGTTCCTTGAGCTCACGGCGAAGAGCTTCACCTTCGGCCTCCAGTGCCTGTGTTTTGCTTTTGGCTTGACGATAATCAGCGTAAGCCCCCAAAGCATCCAGAAATGCCAGCCCCGCCTCGACGAAAATCAACGGACTGGCGGCTTTACCCGTGCGCGCCATCGTATACAGGGTGCGGCTGACGCCACTGGTACGTTTGACCCGTTCCGTGGTTTTGTCGTCCCAGTCAAACAAGGTCGCGAACACATCGACAGTAATCACGCTAATTCCGCCGCTTCTTCGGTCATGAGGTTGTGGGACAGGGTGAACGCGTCAGGGGTGCGCTGTAGATGACGGGCCAACTGCACCTCATCCATTGAGCACAAAAGTTGCAGGATTCTGGCGTTGGTTTCTACGCAGAGGCCAGGCGCAACGGTCAACGAATCAAGTTCACTTGGCAGGCCGTCACCAAGACACATGGGCAGCCTGGCATGTCTGGCGTCCTCGCTCTCCACAACGGCAGCCGTGGTGAAATGGCTCAAGGTGCCCGAACTGACCAATTCAAGCCGCTGAACACGCGTGGACGGTAGCTCGACCGTCCACGGGAAATTCGCTATTGGCTTGAACACATGAGCAATTTCGACCACGGGCAAGGTCAGCGACGGCAGTGCATCCGACTTGCCATGATGATTGGACGTCTTCAGGCGCAATTGCAGTTCCCCGGCCGCGTACTCGATCGGCACCTGCAGCCCGGCTTGCTCACCCTCATCCATGCCCAGCTCAAACGCCCAGTGTTCAAGCTCGCTCGTTATCAACTCGCAATCGGCTCCCCAGCAATACTCGAGCAACTGCTTCAGACCGTCTTGCTCCAACAGCCCTCTGAGGCGGTTGGCATCATCAAAAAGCCTTGAGCGCCCTGCCCGACCTGTCCGACGAGGCACATGAGTGACAACAGTCGATGGGGCGTCATTCGCAGGTAATGTCTGTGGGTGTGTCGTACCGTAGTCGAACATCACAAAGTGCGCCGCGTGACGCGAAAGGGTGAAAGCGTCCAGCCAGACCGTGAGGCTGAAATCCTCAAGCAAGTGCTCCACTTGCACGATAGAGGTGCCCCGCGCCGTCAGCCACAGCAACGGGCCATTTTCACCCTCTTCTATTTGCACATACCGGTGGGCCTGCAGGTATGCCAGCTGATTAAGCAGCACGCTCTCGCTAAGCGCCGTTACCTCTATCAGTGCGGCGAGCGACAGCTCCTGTTCGATGGCTCTGAGCAAAAAACGCGATACACCGCCCATGCTGTCCAGCAGCCGGTGTGAGAGCGTCAGGCTGTACCGATCAAATGGCAGCAGAAAGGTTACGGGTTTATCGATTTGAATCAAGGTCACAGTCCATTGAAGTACAGATTCTCCAAAAGCCCGAGGGCTCGACACGGGCGGGTGCCAGGTTACTGCTTGAAACAAGCCATTCCTGAAGCCGTGGACATTAGGTATGCCCCAATGACGCGTGACAGCCTTCGCGGACCATCACAGACTTTTCGATAGTGGCCCCATGCTATATCGTGCACCCTGTGTTTGGCGATGATCTGTGGCGGTTTTTTTCGCCGTGTCAGGGAAGATGAGCAATGCAACGATTTTTACGCAACAAAGTACCTCCCTCCATTTTCCGCGAAGAGCAATTCAGGAAGTCCAGAGAGCAACTGCTGGACTTCTTCAGTCTGGACACTCAGGAGCGCTCTCAAACCCGTGTGCCCATGGAAGACCTGGAACTGAATCTGAACCAGCTCAACCCTGTTTATGATGCGCTGGGACAAATGTTTCGATGGAAATGCGCATTTTGCGAAAGCAAGGATCATCCACTTCCCTACCGATTTCGACCAACGTCGTCCGCAACCTCTACGATGGGAGGGATTGACTCGCATCTCTACTATGTCTGGCTCGCCAATGCCTGGGAAAATATCTATCCCATCTGTCTGAAGTGTATTCCGCGTCAGCGTTCGTTCTTTCCGGTAAAGGGCAAACGTGCTCCGATTCCGAACCTTGAGCAATTGCGCCAGTATGCCGATGACAATCTCGGTTCATGGCGCTTCTCCACATACCGCGAGTCAGCCGTTTTGCTTGATCCGTGCGTTGATCAGCGTTTTGAAAAGCACTTTTTCCCCTCCGTTAATGGCGAGCTGCTGCCACTGTCTGAAGAGGGCGATATCACAATCGCCAATTTTCGCCTGGACCGTCCAGAATTGAATGAACTGCGGGAAGCCAGACTTCGGCAGTACCGTGAAGAACTATTGGCGTCTGGTGAACACCTGCCGCGATTACGCCAAGCTACCTTTCAGACCTATTTCGACTTCGCCGAACTTGAGTTCGGTGGCCTGTGGTACCTGCAATGCCGGCGAATTGCGCTGTACTTGTTACAAAGGGTTGGCCTGACAATGCCTACCGGCCGCTCCGGGGTGGCAAAGACACTGAAAGCCCTGCTTTTAGTCGGGGACTATCAGCAGACGCGTGAACAATTGCAGGTGTGGATTGAAGAAACTGACTTCGGCCGTAAAACCTTGAACATACCGCCAACGGACTATGGCGTTCTGGGCACTGCGCCAGACCAGCAGAAGACACCTGTGCCGCTGGTTTACCCGTCCTTGCATTCCATCGAACTCCAGCATTTCAAGGCGATCGAGCACCTCGAATTGAATCTCGGCACACTCAGCGCCGAATCGCAGTTGAGCAATGAAACTCTACAGCCAGCACTGCTGATACTGGGTGAAAACGCCACCGGAAAAAGTTCGATTCTCGAAGCGATTGCGCTTGCTCTGAGCCATCCAGATACACCTGCCACCTTGAACCTGACACCTGCCTCCTTCGTACTTTCTCCAGCCCAACTGGGCTCGGATGACGTGGCCTCTAAAACCCCGGCACAGGTACGTTTGAGTTTCGACGAGGGGCAAGCCAAAGTCTTGAGGATTGATGACAACGTCTTTCGACCGGATGGACCGGATGATGTACCGCCAGTGTTCGCTTATGGCGCCTTTCGCCAATACCAGAAAAGATCTCCTCCGGCTCATGAAGCCGATCATGCGATCATCAACCTGTTCGAAACGGATCGCCTACTGGCCAATCCGGAGCACTGGCTGCTCGGGCTGGAAGGCGAAGACTTCAATGACGTAGCCCGTGCATTGAAAATCATCATGTCTGTGGACGGCGACATAAAAGTCATCGAAAAAGCGCCCGACGGTAAATCCTGCCTGATCGTGACGGTCCCCGCCGGTGTAGTGACCAGGACACCGCTCAATGATGTGTCCTCAGGCTACAGAACCATCCTGGCAATGGTATGCGACATCATGCAACGGCTCATGGACCGTCGCGTCCATCCCCGTTTTCAAGGACTTGAGCATGCCCAGGCTGTGGTGTTAATCGACGAAGTCGAAGCGCACCTGCACCCGCGCTGGAAAATTCAGATCATGCATGTGTTGCGCAAGGCCTTGCCCAAGGTCACGTTCATCGCCACCAGCCATGACCCCCTATGTCTGCGCGGCATGCAGAAAGGAGAAGTCGTGGTCGTTCAACGTCGGTCCAAGGCTGGCGGGGCAAAGACTCAGTACGCCACGTGCATTGAGCAATTGAGTGATCTACCGGACTCCTCCCGGTTGACGATCGAGCAGTTGCTAACGTCCGATTTTTTCAATTTGATGTCAACTGACCAGCCGGAAATGGAGAAGCAATTAGCCAGCGTGGCCGATCTATTGAGCAAGCGCAAAAACAGAGAAGTGTTGACCGCCCAAGAACAGCGGGTCATGGCCTATTTCGAAGATGAGGTCAACGACGCGCTTCCCGTTGGCACCAGTGAGGCCCAGCGTGTCGTTCAGGAGGCTGTCGCCGAATTTCTTCAGCGGCGAAAGAAGGAGCCTTCCAGTGAGTGGGAAACGATACGTGTGGAAACCAAGACCAAAATACTGAATATCCTCAAGGACTTTTGAACCGTGCGCTTCGTTGACCGATCCCTCGTGAAAAAGCCCCTGGCGATGTTGCCGAGAAAGACCACAGTCAGTGCCGCAGATCAGGAACTCACTGATTTAACCGCCTATTTCAAAGAAAAAACGGCTGCACTTGAGACCTTGGCGCGCGCCAGAGCCACGCTGGCGGCCGATGATCCGGTTGTGATTGAAGCCGCAAAGGCAGTGGACTCCTTGAAAAAACCCATTTTCAAGACCTATCGCAAAAATTCGGTCAAAACCCAGTTGTTAGCGCTGTTTCATGGCAAGTGCGCGTATTGCGAAACGTTCTACCCTGCCGTGGCCCCGGTTGACGTAGAGCATTACAGGCCGAAGGGGGGCGTAAAGGATACTGACCATACGGGATATTGGTGGCTGGCGATGGATTGGGAAAACCTGCTTCCCAGCTGTATCCATTGCAACCGACTGAACGAACACATCACACCGGTGCTCTCGACCCAATTGGTTGAACTGCGCAGTGACCATTCAGGCTTCAGCAAGCAACGCAGGGCCACTACAGGCAAAGGCAATCATTTTCCAATCCTGGGGCCGCGCGCGACACAGGACTCGAGGGACTGTTCAACGGAATACGCGTTGTTACTCAATCCCTGCCGGGATGATCCACAAGAGCATTTAGCCTTCCATGTCGACTGCGAAAAGCTCATTGGGTTGGTGTTACCAAAACCACACGATGGCGCGGGGCTACCTGAAGTCATTCCAACCCAAGATCTACTCCCGGAATTCAAAGGTGAAATTGATAAGGCGCTTGAAGACAAGCTCAGTCTTCGTGGCGCGGTATCGATCCATACCTACGGGCTGAACCGTTTGGGATTGGTCCAGGATCGCACGCGAGTACTGCACCAACTCGCCTTTATGGAGGAGTCAGTAAAGGATCTTTGCGCGATGATTCTGAAACTCGAAGTGTGCAGGAATGCTCCGTGCGCGGATGAAAACAAGCGCATCATAAAACGAATGGAAGCATTGATAGACCGTACGGTGCGACATATGAAAGAGATGGCCAAGCCTCAAGCACCCTACTCGACGATGGTTCGCGAATATCTGGCTGGTTTCGAGAAGCGCCTCGTCTGATCAAAGCTTACCCGGCAGGCCGTCCATTCGCTTTCAACGCAGGTGTTCGATCCTTGCTGGCAACGCAACACAGCTTTGTCATCAAACAAATTGATAGCACCCTAACTAAAGGTGCATGCTAGGCTCTGAATCGCCCCTGGTTTCGTAGAAACCTCCAAGACCAGCAAACCAATTACGCGGATGCAAATATTGGGTCGAACACAGCCGATCGGAGTTGCTGCTCTCGAGCGAGAGCGGATTAGCGTGTGCTTGATGAGCCCTGCAACCTACCTCCAGATCCAATGAGGAGTTACACCGAAAGCCAGTCACTGCCATACTGGAGTCCGTGAGAAATCGCCGCTCGCGAGCGCTCTCGCACCCTGTGTAACTGGGGGCAAAACTGGGGGCATCATTAGTTTTTTATGACCTGAAACTACCGTGCTAGAGCCTAGTCAAAATGTTTTTTGGCGATCCTGAGAGTCTTTAGGCGTTGTCGGGCAGGCTGTTTAGCTGAGCATTTCTGGCTTTTCATGGGCATGGAGATCCTTTATTTCCAAGTCCGCCAGTCCCGCTGCCTCACCGAAATCGCCATCAACTTATTTTGGCCCAGCAAATGCAACCGAGCCCCGTCAATAAATGGTTCCGACACCTGATGTTCGATCCGTTCAGCGATTAACTGCGCGCATAGCCTTTACTGCCAATGCGAAAACCTTGGAGCGCAGGTGCGACACCCTCGGCCAGACCGCATGCACATCAACGTTACCGAAAAACGACTTGCGACACGAAGCAGACATTAGTGCAGGTAAATAAGCCCGTCGCTTTTCTTCCTTTGGCCTCGTTTTTTTCCACTAGATTTGAGGTTGCTCGCCGAGCCCTCCGATAGAATCAGGCAATACTAAAATCGAATCAGGCATAGTTCCCAACCACTCTGCGCCCTAGCATAGCCTGACCTTATATATTCAGGAGTGCGCCCCATGCGTGCAGAAAAAACCATTTTTATCACGGGCGTTAGTAGCGGCTTTGGCCAGGCCCTGGCTAAGGAAGCTCTCGCTCAGGGCCATCGAGTGATCGGCACTGTTCGCAGCGAATCCTCTCTGGCAACGTTCCAAACGCTCTTGCCTGAGAGAGCCCATGGCGTGGTGCTGGACGTTACCCACTTTAATGCCATCGACGCCGTCGTCGCCGCTGTTGAGGATCAGTATGGCC
This sequence comes from Pseudomonas sp. BIGb0381, assembly GCF_024809815.1. Classification (NCBI taxonomy): domain Bacteria; kingdom Pseudomonadati; phylum Pseudomonadota; class Gammaproteobacteria; order Pseudomonadales; family Pseudomonadaceae; genus Pseudomonas; species Pseudomonas sp. BIGb0381. Next base: position 199,503 of record NZ_JANUEN010000002.1, on the reverse strand, counting down.
CGGTGGACGTGCTGGTTAACAACGCGGGTTATGGCCACGAAGGGGTTTTCGAGGAGTCGTCGTTGGAGGAAATGCGCCGTCAGTTCGACGTCAATGTATTCGGCGCGGTGGCGATGACCAAGGCGTTTGTGCCCTTTTTTCGCCAGCGACGGGCGGGGCATATCCTCAATATCACGTCCATGGGTGGCTATATCACCATGCCAGGTATTGCTTACTACTGCGGCAGCAAATTTGCCCTGGAGGGCATCTCTGATACGTTGAACAAGGAGCTTGCACCCTTCAATATTTTTGTAACGGCCGTGGCGCCGGGGTCTTTCCGAACGGACTGGGCAGGTCGTTCGATGCAGCGTACGCCGCGCAGCATCAGTGACTACGATGCGACCTTCGACCCGGTGCGAAAAGCCCGTGAGGAAAAAAGCGGCCTTCAACTGGGCGACCCGCAGAAAGCCGCACGCGCCATGATGACTATTATCACCAGCCCTAACCCGCCGGCTCAACTGCTGCTGGGCAGCGACGCCCTGGCTCTGGTGCGTGACAAGTTGCACCGGACGGCGGAGAGTATTGAGCAATGGGAAGCGCTGAGTTGTTCCACGGACGGCTGAGCATAACAGTGGAGAACGTGCAATCGATGCCGAAGCCCAAGAACCCTAGCACTGCGCGTATGGTGCAGTTGATGGGCCAGCTTGCACCGCTGGAGGGTTACAACCTGAGTCCGCTGGATGATGTGCGTTTTCTGCGTTCCAACCGGCCGCTGACGCGCACGCCGGTTTTATATGAACCGGGCATCGTCATCCTCTGTCAGGGGCAGAAACGCGGCTATCTGGGTGATGAAGTTTACATCTATGACGCCCAGCATTATCTGGTGGTGTCAGTGCCAGTGCCTTTTACAATGGAGACCGACGCTAGCGAGGCGGAGCCAATGCTGGCGGTGTACATACGTCTGGATTTCAATCTGGCCGCCGAGCTGATTCAGCAGGTAGATGAGGTATGGAACATCGGCGTGGCTCAGCCTATGGGCATGTACGCCTCGCCCATGGACGAACCGCTGCGCCAGTCAACCCTGCGTTTTCTGGAAGTCATGGGCGACTGCACCGACGCGCAAATCCTCGGACCAGCGATGTTGCGCGAACTCTACTACCGCATCCTCACTGGCGAACAAGGCGGCACCCTACGCGCGGCTATCGCACAGCAGGGTCAGTTCGGCAAGGTGACGCGCGCCATTCACAAAATCCACCGCTGTTACCAAGAGCGTCTGGATGTAGAAATCCTCGCTCAGGAAGCGCAGATGAGCGTGCCTAACTTTCATCTACATTTTCGCAAGGTGACCCCGATTCCTCGCCTATGCAGTACCTCAAGTCGACGCGGTTGCATCAAGCGCGATTACTGATGCTGCGTAACGACCTGACAGCGGCCAAGTCGGCATTTCTGGTGGGTTATGAAAGTGCTTCGCAATTTAGCCGCGATTTCAAGCGCCTCTTTGGACGCGCGCCAATAGCGGAGGTGGCGTGGATGAAGCAGGCTTATGCGTTGCCGGCACCGACAACCCCTTCGCCCTTCGTGTCATCACACTGAGCTTCAAACAATCCTGCCTTGCCCGTCGCCAGTAGGCTTGGGAACGTGCGGATGGCGTGCCTGCCGACACAGCGGGCGAGTGAAGTTTCACATCTGCTGCCGCATAGATGAACACCCATCCAGGACTTGTATATTCAGGTGCCTATCAGAAAAGTTATCGCTCTACGGCGATGCATTTGATCTCCACGAGAAGGCCGGGGCGAGCCAGTTCACCGACACCTATGCATGTCCATGCACAAGTACTCCGAGGAAAGACTTTATCCTTCACGTGTCTAAAAATTGGCATGTGGCGGTGCATATCGACGTGATAAGTTGTCATTTCGACGACATCTTCAAATTCGCAGCCGCCGGCCTCCAAGACGAGCCGAAGATTGTCCCATGCTGCCAAAAACTGCTGCTCTGGGTCTTCGATAACTGATAATTCCGGCGTCCGGCCTACCTGGCCAGCGCAGTATAGAGTCTTTCCTACCTTTACAGCTGGTGCATAACCAGCATGTTCGCAGAGCAATTTCATGCCTTCTGGAACAATGAGCTGACGATCAGTCATGGTTGTGGAGCCCAAAATATAAACGGATACGAAAGCTAACTCACGTGCCAGAACAGCGCCCACTCGGGCCACGGGTCAACCCAGCCTCATAAAACCGCATTCGCCACTCTAGCAATCCGGGCCAGTAAGCGAACGACAGACCACTAATAAATAAAGGCGAGCATTGGCTTAGCTGCTGTATCCATAGAAATACTAGCCACGCGGCGAAAGAGCTATCGAGATCCGCCCGTTTAACGCCTTTACTCTGAAATTGACTTGTCGAGAAGGTGGCTGTCGACTGAAGAGGACTTGCGACGGCGGAAAATTCGTATGCCAGTCGACCGTAGCGGTGCTCTAACAATCTCAATCGGTAACCAGGTGAGGGTTATTGGGGAAAGAGCCACTGCGGTAGCGAACGCATTCAATCCCTCTTTGCAGATCACGTCAGAAGAGAATTCGCTTTCCTCGCCATTGAAAGTACACACGATTCGCTCATCAAAGGACTTTGAGTAGGGCCGTCTACCCTCCTCACTTCCGCAGATGTGTTTAATAACCTTACTGCTCTCCAGAACGTTTCGATCAGGGAAGTTGAAGTCCGCGATATCCAGGCCGCTGGCTCGCGTACATGGCAATGATCGGCCTGGTCTGCTGAAAGCACCGTCGGCGTTCCCGCGCCGTGCCAACGATTGAAGCAGTGCTCGTATCTCCGGCCGGCATGACAGGTTTGTGGTCGATTCCGATAACAGATGAGCCCGGGTTGTAGCCGGCTCCTGCACAGATGATCTGGACTGGGCCTGCAATTGGGATTGGAAATCTGCTCCATGGGCCGTTGCCGACTTCTTATTTCCCGAAGTCGGCAACACTGATGAAGCTGGCGGTACCGCAGATATATCGGTCATGGGGACGCCTCATATCAGGTCTGGTGTCATGAGTCTCGCCAGCATTCCTGGCGTGGCTGTTCAGTTTTTGCGCCATCAGATCCCGCTGAACCAGTTGTATCCCTGGTCTTCCCAATACCCACCCGGGTTGTCGTTGCTCACGAAAATCTCGACAACATGCTTGGGGTTTTTGAATCCCAATTTGGTGGGTACTCGAACCCGCAGCGGATAGCCGTACTCGGGCGGCAACGCGACATCGGTGTAATCCAGCGCCAGCAGTGTCTGTGGGTGCAAGGCCGTCGGCATGTCCAGACTGGAGTAGTAACGATCAGCACATTTGAAACCGACAAATTTCGCTGTGGTGTCGGCGCCGATGTGTTCCAGGAAGGTTTTCAGCGGTACACCTCCCCATTGCCCGATGGCGCTCCAGCCTTCAACACAGATCAAACGGGTGATATCGCTACGTTGCGGCAGTTTGCGTAAGCTTTCGAGTGTCCAGGGGGCCTTGTCCCTGACCCGGCCGGAGACGGCGAGCGAGTAACTGGCGAGGTCCACCTCAGGGATATCGTCCTGACCATAGAATGCGTTGAACGGAAACGGCGTAGTGATCTGGGCGCGGGTGAAGGTCGGTGCCAGTTTCTGTCCGCTGAACAGCCACGCCTGGACCCGGTCGTTCCAGCGCGACATGGCCCAAAGTACTTTGTCGACCTGATCGCCGTCCTGCAGGTTGCAACCGGTCAGCATCGACATCGCGCCCACCGTCAGGCCGGCCCGAAGAAAATGCCGGCGCTGAATGTTTTCCAGTTCAAGCTGTTGCGCAGGTTCAAGCCTGACGCGCTGAACAGTTTTTCTAAGTTCAGTCACGGCCATTTTCCCCGGCATCAAGAGACCGCACTCCACCCGTAATCATTGGCAGCAGGGTTTTCGGTACCAAAATCACCAAGATCAGATGAATCACGACGAATGCAGCAATCATCGCCATCGCCCCGAAATGTACATAACGTGCAATGTCATAGCCGCCCAGTAGCGCGACCAACTCTTGAAGTTGAATGGGTTTCCAGATCGCTACGCCCGAGATGACGACGAGTGCGCCTGCCGCCAGCACGATCCAGTACATCAGGCGCTGCACTGTGTTGTAGACACCCTGTTCATGCACCAGCCGTAAGCGCAAAGCGTCCGTAAAATCATGCTTCAAGGCGGCAAGCCCGACGGGCAGCAGCTCGCGTTTGAAATGGCGACTGACCAACCCGTACAGCACATAGATTGCGCCGTTGATCAGCAGCAGCCACATGAATGCGAAATGCCAGGCCAGCGACCCGCCCAGCCATCCGCCCACGGTCACCGCCACCGGAAACCTGAAGCTGAACAGTGGCGAGGCGTTGTAAATGGCCCAACCGCTCATGAACATGCAGACCATGCAAACGGCGTTGAGCCAGTGGGTGAGGCGAACCGGCCAGGGATGAAGCTTTTTCTGTCTCACGTGGTTCCCCTTGCAAACCATCCATGTAGCGGAGCGTTGCCAGACGGCAGCGCCCCTGCCTTTTCAGGTGATTACATCGGTGGTTGGAAGCCATCCTTGCCAACCGCAATGCCACGCGCGGTGGTTCCATCCGCAGCCGGGAACACGACAATTTTCGCGCCTTTGACCAGTTCATCGGCTTTGCCTGACTCGACGTAGGCGATTGGCACATCATCCGGTACGACGATTTGTTTCTCGCCGCCCTTGTAGTTGACGGTCAATGTGCGACCGTCAGCTTTGGACAGCTTCCCCACGGTACCGTTGGTCATGGTGCCTGTGCTGCCATCCGCGTTCTGCCAGCCGTAATGACCTTCGCCACTGCCCTTGAGGCTGGCGTCGAATACCGTGACCTCCAGCGCCTTCAATGTTCCGTTGGTCTGCGGAATGGCCGCCGAGCCAATGAAGCTGTCGGATTTGATCGAGTCGATATTGGCCTTCGATACCCGGTTGATACTGGTCTTGTCAGTCAGTCCGATAGTCTGCTTAGCGCCGGAGCGGACAGTGAATGTCAGCGTATTGTTGCTGACACTTTCCACCGTGCCACGCAGTGGTTTGATTACCGGCATGTCAGCCGCGGTGGCAATGACGGCGGCACTGAGCATCAACAAACCGAACGTGGTAGACAGGGCGTGTTTGAGTTGCATGGCGACAATTCCTCATGGGTTGATGTGCCGCCATCCTCGTCCGCAGACCGGGACGTCACGATGACCGCCGAATGACATTTTTGTCATTCGCCAGCCCCTGCCCATGAATGACAGAAATGTAACCGACTGCGCCCGCTCATCCCGTTACACTGCACAACCGAGATACCGATGTCGCGGGCTGAATCCCGTCATGAAGAGACCCGAGCGCACCTCACGATGCATATCCTGCTGATTGAAGATGACACCAAAACAGGTGAGTACCTCAAAAAGGGGCTCGGCGAGTCCGGTTACAACGTCGACTGGACCCAGCACGGTGCCGACGGCCTGCACATGGCCCTGCATACAACCTACGACCTGATCGTACTGGATGTGATGTTGCCTGGGATTGACGGGTTTCAGATCATTGAGCTGTTGCGCGCCAGACAAGACGTTCCCGTACTGTTCCTCACCGCGCGCGACCAATTGCATGACCGCATTCGCGGCTTGGAACTGGGCGCCGATGATTACCTGGTCAAACCTTTTTCGTTTACCGAACTGCTGTTACGCATCCGCACCATTTTGCGTCGCGGTGTAGTTCGCGAAGCCGACCATTTTCACCTCGCCGACCTGGAGCTGGATCTGGTGCGGCGTCGCGTTACACGCCAACAGCAGGTAATCGTGTTGACCAACAAGGAGTTCGCCCTGCTGCATCTGTTTCTGCGTCGGGCAGGCGATGTGCTGTCCAGGACACAGATCGCTTCGGAAGTCTGGGACATGAATTTCGACAGCGATACTAACGTGGTGGACGTTGCGGTGAAGCGCCTGCGCAACAAGGTCGACCAGCCCTACCCGATCAAGTTGATCCATACCATTCGCGGTATCGGCTATGTCTGCGAGGTGAGGCCATGCGGACCCGACGTCAACCCTCTCTGACCCTGCGGTCGACCGTGGCGTTTTCCATGGTAGCGATGCTCGCCGTGGCCGGTGCGGGCGTTTACCTGTATCAGACGATGAAAGCCTCGGTTTTGGTGTACAGCGATCATGCGGTCATGGGCCGTCTGGAGCACTTTCGCAAGCTGCTGCACTACGAGCTCGCCATCGAGAAGCTGCGCGACAGCCCACAGATTTTCAAGAACATGCTCGACAGCGAAGACGACATCTTCATCATTGAAGAACCCGGGCAGCAACCGGTAATCCAGGTAAATCCACTCAACGTCACGCTGCCTGAACTGCCCGTGATCGGCCAGAATACAAAGCTGAGCGTCAGTGATCTGCGCAGCGGCGTGACCGACTCGGGAACAATGCTGCGCGCCGCTACCGTCGTCACGACGTCTGGTGGACGTGAAGTCCGACTGACAGCCGCACACCTCATGGGCAAGGAAATGGCTATGCTCGCGGCGTATCGCGAACGCATCTACCTGGCCGTTGCTCTTGCCTTTCTGGCAACAGCCTTGCTGGGCTACCTGGTACTGCGCCGAGGGCTGCGTCCGTTGCGCGAAATGGCCGCCCATGCGGCAGCCATCACACCCGAGCGTCTCCACAGCCGCATGGACAGCGCCGATACGCCGGTTGAACTGCAACAGCTGAGTGACGCCTATAACGCAATGCTTGATCGCCTTGCCCAGGGTTATCAGCGATTGACGCAATTTTCCGCTGACCTTGCCCATGAAATCCGCACGCCGGTGGGGTCGCTTATGGGGCATTGTCAGGTCGCCCTTCGCCAGCGGCGCAGCGAGGACGACTATCAGGCACTGATCGCTTCAAACCTTGAAGAGCTCGAACGGATCTCGCGCATCGTCGAAAGCATTCTGTTCCTTGCGCGCGCCGATGAAGCGCAAGCGGTGGTGGAGCGCCAACAACTATCGTTGCATGACGAATCTCAGCGCATTGCTGAATATTTTGAAGGCTTGGCTGAAGAGCGGCGAATGAGCTTCCAGATAACAGGCGATGGCAACGTGCTCGCGGATCCATTGCTGCTGCGCAGAGCCTTGAGCAACCTGGTGGCGAACGCGATTCGCTACGCCTACGAGGGCACCGAGATTGTGATGCGGGTGACGGACTCCCACAGCGGTGCGCGGATTGAAGTGGAGAACCAAGGTCCTGTACTGAGCGACGAAACCCTGGGCAAACTCTTCGACCGTTTTTACCGCGGCGATGCGTCTCGCCAGCAGAACTCCGACTCCTACGGCCTTGGCCTCGCCATCGTCGTGGCAATCATGCAACTGCATGGAGGTCACGTGCGTGTCGAACAGCCAAAGCCTGGGATTATCCGTTTTTCGCTGTCATTCCCTGGAGCTTGAACGATATCAACGGGCAGCACTTGTCGTTCGCTGCCCTCACTGAAAGTCATGCGAGCAGGTCAACTTTCTGAGGGCTTGCTCAGGCTCCGATGCTCGATCGGCGCATACGTTTCTTCGCCGGCTATGGGTACCCAATCATTTAACGGTGTCAGGAAGTGCAGTTCAAAACGACGTGACAGGAACGCCCATTTTCCGTCCCGACGTTCAAACCTGTCGTAGTACAGCCCGCTGACTTGAACCGGGCCTTTTTCAATGTCATGGAACAGGCAATCCGCAGCCACCGTACCCATCGCGCTGTCACCTTTGATTTCGATCAACGGGTTGGCCATCCAGTGGTGCATATGTGGCATCTGGCGCCAGCTGTTTTGCGCCATCGCGAGGATTTCATCACGACTTTGGGCATTGCCGAAACCTGGTAAATCCAGTGTCGATTCCTCGTGCCAGATACCGCTCAGGAGCGACACGTCGATGCGGTCGAAGGCATTGGCGTAGGCGCTGATCAGCGACTCGATGGCGGCGCGACTTTCCAGGGCGTCCAGTCGGGTGGTCAATTCTTCAATGTTCATGAGGAGGTTTCCTGCTGAGGCTTCGCAAAAGCGACAAAGCAACCCTCTGCGAGGGCTGCACTACGGTTGAGCAAGTGCTCAGATCTGCGACAGGCCGCCATCGACCATCAGCTCCACACCGTTGACATATTTCGCATCGGCGGATGCAAGGAACAGCGCTGAGGAGGCGATTTCTTCAGGCTGGGCCATATACCCCAGCGGAGTGATCTGCTCGACATGTTGGCGCAGCGCGACAATGTCGCTTTCGCTCATCTTCAAGCCGTTATCCATCAGAGGGGTGCGAGTGAAGCCAGGGCTCAGAACATTCGCTCGAATCTTGCGATCTTTGAGTTCGTTGGCCCAAGTCCTTGCGAAGGACCGCACTGCAGCCTTGGAAGCGTTGTAGAGACTCAGCCCTTCCATCCCATTGCTGGAGCAAATAGATGCCGTCAACACGATCGAAGCGCCATTTTTCAACAACGGCATCAACGTCTGGACGGTAAAAAAAACGCCCTTCACGTTGATGTCGAACATGTTGAAATAAGCCGCCTCGGTGGTCTCGCCCAGCGGATTTTTTTCACAAATACCCGCATTGGCGAACACAGAGTTCAACTGATCGTTGCGGGCTTCGATTATTGCCTTGAGCTTATCGAGATCAGCCTGGCGGGCGACATCGGAAATGACCGCGACCGCTCTATCGCCAAGCTTGGCCACCGCCGCCTCCAGCGTGGCTGCAGAACGCCCAGTGATGTAAACACGCTTGGCTCCCTCGGCAATCAAACCCTGCGCAATCGCAAACCCGATCCCGGTGGATGCGCCGGTGACGACTGCAACCTGATTAGCGAATTTACCTGACATATCTGACTCCTCAGCCTTGGTTGTGTGGATCGACTGGAACCACAATGCGGCCATTTTGAGAGGAGTCAGGCGCTGAGCGGCACTGCCATAAATGAACATTGGCCGTTCAATTATGTGAGGCGTAAGCGAAGGCCTGATCGCTTAGATTGGAACCAGTTGATTCAGAACATGACCCGCAATCGAGAATATTCTGGAACCGAAGGGTTTCAGGAAGGAGATCTTATGCCTCAGACAAAAATCGCCCCCCCGGAACCGCGGCGCTGGTTGATGTTCGCCATCTTGTTGGTCGGTGCGTTTTTACCACCGCTGGATTTTTTCATCGTCAACGTAGCGCTGCCCTCAATTCAGGATTCGCTGGGCACAGCCTCCTCTGCCGAACAGCTGATCATCTCTTCATATGCGGCGCTTTATGCCGTGACACTGATCACCGGTGGACGGCTTGGAGACATCTTTGGCCGCATGAGAATGTTCTTCGTTGGCCTGATTGGCTTTGCCGTCGCCTCACTGATCTGCGGTGTTTCCGAGTCATCCTGGGTGTTGATTGCCGGACGTTCGCTGCAAGGCGTGACGGCAGCGGTCATGGCGCCCCAGGCACTCGCCTCTGTGCAGGCTATATTCCCCGAGTCCGAAAAGCCCTTGGCACTGAGCCTTTATGGCGCGGTCTTTGGCCTGGCGTCCGTCATCGGCCAGGCACTTGGCGGGATATTGATATCGCTCAACCTGATGAACTTAGGGTGGCGGGCGATATTTCTGGTGAATTTACCGATTGCGTTGCTGGTCGTTCTGATTGCCATTCCCGTGGTCAAGGAAACCCGCGCGAAACAGACCAGCAAGCTGGATCTGGGCGGAACGCTATTGTCCATGGTGACGCTTGGGGCTCTGATCGTTCCACTGATCGAGGGGCGTGAAGCGGGCTGGCCTTTGTGGGCCTGGCTGTCGCTGGCGGCGGTGCCGCTGCTGGCCTGGCTGTTCTGGCACTACGAAGCCCGTTTGCATCAAGCGCAAGGCGCACCGTTGCTTAATCCTGCCGCACTGCGCGCGCCTGGGCTGGGCCGGGCGTTGCTCGTCGCCCTGACCTTTTACGCGATCGGCGTGTTTTTCCTGCTGTTTTCCATTTATTTACAGGGAGCATTGCATACGAGCCCACTCAGTGCAGGTCTGGTCTTTCTTCCTTTCGGTGCGGGATTTCTGCTGGGACCGCTCGCCACCCATCAGTTCCGGCGTTTTCTCGGGGATTACGTGAACCCCTTCGGAATGGGGCTGGAAGTGCTGGGGTTTGTGCTAATGGCCAGGCTCGTAGCAAAGACGCCAATGACCGTCAGTCCCGCGGCGCTGCCCCTTGCCGTCATTCTCTTTCTGATCGGTTTCGGACAAGGATTGGCCCTTCCGACATTGATGCGCATGATCACAGGACGTGTGGCGCCCGCGTACTCCGGCATGATTGCGGGCATTACCAGCTCCACCCTGCAAATCAGCACATCACTGAGCGTCGCAATAATAGGCGGCATTTTCTACACCCTTCTCGGCACGGATACGGACGCGGCTGCCATCACCCACGCCTTCACCGTCTCCATACTCTGCATTGCGGCGTGCCTGGCGGTAGGCGCGGGACTAAGTCTTACCCTGGCGCGCCAACCTGCTGCAGAGTTGCAAACAGCGACCATGCGCGCAGCAGAGTGAGTCAACCGGCTGCCTGATTGCCGACCATGATGGAAGCAAGGTCGGCAAGAGCACGAAGGCTGTCCATCTGGCGCATGTCCTGATGGTAACCCATCCATATGTCGCGGCCCGGGGGCGGTTCATGCGGATCAATCAGCCGCAGCGCCGTTAACTGGTCACCCAGGGCGCGGGGCAATACGGCGACGCCCTGCCCTTGCGCGCACATTTGCGCCTGGACTGTGCGGCTGCTACTGGTGAACACGGTACGGGCCAGAGGGTAACGCTGCTGCAGCCACTGCACATCGGGATAATGAGACTGGGCAACACTCATGGTGATCAAACCAAGCCCGTCGCCCTGTGGCTCGGGGTCAGCAGATCCGACGGCGGCATACAACCCATAGCTCAGGGTAGTCAGCTTGCGGTGAACAATATCGGGTTCGGTGAAAGGAACGATTCGAAACGCGATGTCGGCGTCGCGGCGAGCCAAGTCAAACAATCGATGCCCGGCGATGACCTCGGGCACGATCAGCGGATAACGTCGTCCCAGTTCGTTCAGGACCGGGGCGAGCACATAACAGGCGAACCAGTCAGCGCAAGAAATGCGCAACACGCCTTCGGGCTGTGCGCTGTCCCCCGCAAGGCGCCTTTCGATTGCCAATGCACTTTGCTCCATTTCTTGCGCCAGGCTGAGTAGCTTTTCGCCGCTGTCGGTCAGTACCAGACCTTGGGTGGTACGAAGAAAAATGGGCTGGCCACTGGACTGCTCAAGCACCTGCAAGCGCCGCCCCACGGTCGGATGGCTTACGCCCAACAGCTTGGCGGCAGCGCCCAATGACCCGCTGCGGGCAATCGCGAGAAAGACCCGCACATCACTCCAGTCCATGCTCTACCCCGTACAAAAATGAACAGTGAGAGTGCAGCAATGGCACTGCCGTAGCAATCCCACGCCGGACATACTTGTCCGCATTCTCCTTCGTCGAATACCAACCGGGGACTGCAAATGAAGATAGGTTTTATCGGTGTGGGAAGCATGGGCAGAGCAATCATTACACTGCTCGTCCGGGCAGGCCATCACGTCTCGGCATGGAACCGTAGTCACGCGGCGATCATGGATCTTGAAGGCGTAAGTATTCTCGAATCGCCGACCTCGGCCTTTGAGCAAGAGGTCGTCATCAGCCTGCTGGCCGATGATGCCGCCGTCAGGGAAGTGCTGCTGTCCAGCGCGGCTCTGGAAAATGCAGATAAGACCTGCGTGCATGTCGTGATGTCGACTTTGTCGCCTTCGCTCATGGTCGAGTTGCAGGGCATGCATGATGCGATCGGCATGGCACTGGTCGCGGCGCCGGTTTTCGGCGTGCCCGCCGTAGCCGCGAACGGCGAGTTGAATATCCTGGCGGCCGGATCGCAGCAAGCGGTCTCGACGGTTCAACCGCTGTTTGACCTGCTCGGGAAAAACACCTGGTATCTGGGCGATCAGCCTGAACACGCGTGTATCGCGAAAATCGCAGGCAACATGATGATCACCCAAGCCATCCAGTCGCTGGGCGAAGCAACCGGACTCGTTCAACGTCACGGACTGAGCCCTTCTATTTTCGTCAACCTCATGACCCAGACCCTGTTCGCCTGCCCTAGTTATCACCGGTATGGGCAGAACATCGTCAACAGCAGCTTTGAACCGGGTTTCAAACTGTCTCTTGGCCTCAAGGATATAAATCTGGCTATTGATGCGGGCCGTCTCAAGGACCTGGAACTGCCGGCAGCCGATGCCGTGCGATCGAAAATGACATCCGCAGTAGCCCGAGGAGATGGACACAAGGACTGGTCGGTTTTCGCTACGCAGACAGTTACCCAATCAACCGATCATGCCCAGCAACCCTGGCGAAGCGCACCGATAAAACGTACGCGGCGTGGCAACTTCTGGGTGACGGGAGCCCGCGTTACCCAAAACGGTAAAAACTTTCAGAAAGGTCCGATGTACGTAGCCTGGGAATCCCCCGAGCACATCACTCAACCCTATCCCGTGGTGCTGGTGCACGGTGGCACGCTGCAAGGCACTGAATGGCTGGATACCCCCGATGGTCGTCCGGGATGGGCACAGCGGTTCCTCGAAGCGGGCTTTGTAGTCTTTCGCGTCGACCGACCGGGTCACGGACGATCGCCCTATCATCCCGACATCATGGGGCCGATGGGACCCGCGTTTTCCTATGAGCGCGCCCGCGAAGTCTACTTTCCAGAAGGAGGAGGAGAAACACAGTGGCCGTTTGAGCTGGACGATGAAGCGGCTTTTGACGCCTTCATTGCAGCTTACGGCCCCATGCCGGCCGACCTTGCGGCATCGCAGACCCTAGACGCGGATCGACTGGCCGAACTGCTCGACAGAATCGGTAAGGCCATCATCGTTACGCATTCCGCTTCCGGGCCGAGTGGCTGGTTGGTCGCCGATCGTCGACCCGACCTGATCGCAGGGATTGTGGCAGTGGAGCCTATGGGGCCGGTGTTTGGCCATACGCCGGGTATAGGCAGCCTCGAATGGGGACTGACCGCCGCCCCTTTAACCTTTGATCCGCCTCGCGCAACGGCGGAGCAAGTCCGCACAGCAGAACCTTCAACCCTGAAAATTCCCGGATTGCAGGGCGTTCCGGTAGCGCTGGTGACAGGTGAGACATCTGCATTTGCTTCTTACGCCTCCAGCATTGTCCCTTTCCTGCGAAATGCCGGTGCCAACATTTACCACCTTGATCTACCGGCACTGGGTATTCACGGCAATGGCCACGGATTGATCTATGAACGCAATTCAGACTCGGCTTTCAAGGTAGTCACGCAGTGGTTGGAGAAATCGTTGAACATGCCCGATCCCGCGTAAAGCGCCTGCTCAGGTTCTCCGTCCAATCATGAAAGGACCAAGGAAGGTTACAGACAAGCCCCTTAGAACAACTGCCACGAGGTTATCCATGGAAAATTCCGACATCACGCGTCAACTCTCGGCAATCAGACAAACCATCGACAATATCGACGCCGCACTCATCCACATGCTTGCTGAACGGTTCCGCTGTACTGATGAGGTCGGCTTGCTCAAAGCCCGACATCAATTGCCTGCGGTGGACAAGAAGAGAGAGCAGCATCAATACGAACGTCTGACAGCCCTCGCCCAGGAGGCCAACCTCGATACGGCCTTCGTCCAGAAGCTGATGCAGTTTGTCATCGGTGAAGTGGTCGACCGTCACAGACAATTTGCGGCCGGCCATGACCCAAGATTCTGCAAGGGCGCTGTCCTCAGGACTGAACACACCACCGGCTAACCCGCCGCCTCCCCCAATAGACGCCCGGGAGTTGCTGATAGATCGCAAACAATTCGATAGAGAGCGACTGAATAAGCCCCTTCCTCCGACCGATTCCTGCAAGGCAATTAGACAATCAAGACGAGCAGAACCGCATGAGATGGCCAACGATCGATCAAATTCGCAGTTTCACTGTTTTACCCTCTGGCTACACATGGGATTACCTGAAACGCGAGGAGATCAATGCAGCGATAATTTTTTTCCAGACGTGGTTCCCCTCCATTAGGGTGGGGTTAGGGAGCCCTTTTCTGAACCAGCGATTTTATGAAGACAACGTGGTGCTCGAAGACGATCTGGAGCGGGGAATGTTCGCTATCGTGGTCCGCCAGAACCATGAAATCGTCGCTATAGCAACGTGGGAAAAAATTGACGACGCTGATGTCATCTTCGGGCGAGTGGGCGCGGTAGCCAAACATCATAGACAAACCAAACTGGCCGTAGCTGCCCAAGACCTCGGAGAAAAAATGGGAAGGTCCATGGGCGCGGGCTTGATCTATGGTATGGCGACAACCAGCGCTCCGTATATGCAACAAGCATTGGAGCATGCGGGTTACAAAGCCGTAGGAATAATGCCTGGCTTAGACCAAGAGGAAACAGAGCCAGGAGTCGTGCGCAGGGTGTACGAAGTTATCTACGCAAAACGACTCGCCCCCCACTCAAGTTTTCTGATTCCTTCAGTACACAACCTCACACCGACCGTGGCTCGGCTTTATGCAGAAATATTTCACGAAACAACCAAGATTGACTGAGACGCGAGCATAAATACCGGGATGCTTCTGATCAAAAAGATTCCCGCTCACGCTTATTGCGTTGCTAGGGAGCACCGCTTTAGCGTGCCTGCCAAAAGAACGCGAAGGCGCACCGAATACCCGCTACTACCATACTGGAGCCAGTCGTAGGTCGCCGTTCAAGATCACTCGCACACTCGATGCGATTGGGGGCAAAAGTAGGGAAAAATAACAGCATTATCGACCGGAAAACGCCTTCCTAGAGCCCAGTCAAAATGTTCTTCGGCGACCCTGAGAGTCTTTAGGCGTTGTCAGGAAGGCTGTTTAGCTGAGCATTTCTGGCTTTTCATAGGCCACGGAGATCCATTCACTTCCAGACGATTGCTACATTGGGGGCATATCTGAGGGCATACTTTGGATGGTCTGAAAAGGATGCCCCCAGCCTAAGGCCAAGTGGGCTATTGATGAGGATAGCTCCGACCGGACACTCTGCGATTCGATAGACCGGCCTGAAGCTTTCAGCGGAACGGTGGACACTGGAATCGACGAGCGAACAACACCACCTCCGTACAGACTCGTTTTCCGGGATTGTCGTTGCTTACCCGAGGTCTTCCTCTCGATGGCGTGATGCCCAGGTCGTACATCTTTGTCAGTAACGTCACCGATTTCATTGGTGCGCCGTTGTCCGAGTGAAGCACCAGCGGCTGGGGAAAACTCGGCCGGGTTCATGCGCGATGTGGACCTGGACAAGGCCGTCAACGGCATCATCGAAGCGGGCTTTTTGCACTCCGGGCCAATCTGCGCCGCAGCCGAACGCTTCTTCGTGCATCGTTCACAGATCGAAGCGGTCATGGACAAACTGGCCCAGCGCCTGAGCACGCTGAATATCGGCTCGCCCCTGGATGAGCGCACTAAATTTGGCCCGGTCAACTACCGCCAGCATCAACTCAAACTCGGCAAGTTTTTCGCCAAGACCCGCGCCGAAAACAACACCATCATTCACGGAGGCAACCTGATCGACCGCCCAGGCTGTAACGTCGAGCCGACGATCATACTCGCCAACAGTGTCTACGACACCCTGCTCAACGAGGAAACCTTCGGGCCCATCGCCACGCTCTTACCGTCCGACAGCGAAGAAAAACTGCTGGCTTTGATGAACCCTACGGCTTGAGCGCCAGCCTCTGGACAAACGACTTGAGCAAAGCCCTGTGCATGGTGCCTGCCATCGAAGCCAGCACGGTGTGGGTTAACATGCACACGATGCTGGACTCGGCGGTGCCATTTGGCGGCAACAAATCCTCAGGAATAGGAATAGGCCGGGAGTTCGGCAGCGCATTCATTGATGACTACGCCGAGCTGAAGTCAGTGATGATTCGCTACTGAGCCCAATCTCGACATTTTTCGATTTTCATGTAACGGCTTTTGCAGCTCTGGCGATCAAACAACGCTAGAGTATTTGATGTCTCACATAAGGAATTGACAGATGTTCATTGGACGACTCGCCGAACTGACCGGCTGCACCCCAAAAGCCATTCGACTGTACGAGCAAATGGGCCTGATCAACGAGCCGGAGCGTGAGGGGCGCTATCGCCTCTACAATGCTCACCACTTGGAAATCGTCCACCTCATACGCAAGGCGCAGGTGGCCGGGTTCAAGCTGGCCGAGATGAACCCGCTGATTGCCGCAAAAAACAAGTTGAAGTCCTTTCCGCTAGCGTTGGCCAACCAGGCCGTCGACGACAAGCGCCGGCAAGTCCAGGACAGGATCGCCGAACTGCAGGCGCTTGATCTTCACTTGATTGAACTCAAAAGCGAGATGAACTCAATGTTTGCGCCTCGCCCTGTGGCGGGTCTTAATAAGGTTGATGCGCCTGTCTGTGCAGATAAGCAAACGCTTGCCTCAAGGCCACTTCAGGCGGCCGTGGGTTGAAACCCAATTCGTTTTTCGCCTTGGTAATGTTGTATTCCTGCGCCACGTTGTGAAACAGGCGCACCTGGCTCAAGAGCAACTGGGCGGGTATGCCCATTAATTGCGCCCAGCGTTCCTGCAGCCAGGCCACGCCCAGCAGTAGCCAGCGTGGCGCTGAGACAGGCTGGCGATACCCAGGCGCCTGGGTGTTGGCGGCCGCGATCAAATCGCTGAGCGGCGACGAACGCTCATTGGCCAGGATATAGCGCTGCCCCGGCCGGCCCTTTTCGGCGGCGAGTATCATCCCGTCGGCCACATCACGAACATCGACGAAGTTGAAACGAAACCCCGGATCAAAGGGCATCTGCCGCCGCCGAACCGATTGAAGGAAGCCCATGGTATCCGTGAGGTAGCCAGCATTGGGGCCAACCATGGCCGAAGGCAATACCGATACCATGCTCAACCCCAACGCCTCAGCGCACTGCCAGGCTGCCTGCTCGGAGAGAATCTTCGATTTGTAGTAGGCGTTTTCGCTTTCCGTATTCCAGTGCGCCTCATCCAGCGCCGTACCATCATGACCGACGGCGGCCACCGAACTGACGTAGACCACACGCTGCACACTCGCCCGTGAAGCGGCTTGCAGCACACGCCGTGTGCCCTGGATATTCGGCTCGACAATCTCGGCCTGCGGGTTGCGCGCCCAGTGCTTGAACACGGCGGCCACTTGAAACAGTACCTCCACGCCCTCCAACGCCTTGTCCAAGGCCGCACTGTCCATTAACTCGGCATACACCAACTCGCAGTCCAGCCCGGCAAAGGGTGCGTGGTTATGGATATCACGAACGCCGGCTCGAACCCGATAGCCCTGGCCGAGCAACGCTCGCACCAAGGTATTGCCCAGATGGCCGTTGGCCCCCGTCACCAGACATAAACCTTTCACAGGAACTCCTTGTTGGCAGCGCGCCAGAGTGTGCGCTTGAAAAAAGCATACGAGGTGTCCCATGGGGCAGAGTCAAGTAATCGTTGGTACGTTAGTTCAGTTTTCTGATTTCAGCGCCTCGGACGCATCTAGACACATCTATAATGAGAACTTAGCAAAATATCATTGTTTGGCAGTTATGACACGAACGTACCAAGTTTAAAAAACATCATATAAAACAATATCTTAATCATCTGCCCCTTAGGACAGATGTTCTTCAGGGACCCGGATAGCTTGTAATAGAACTTCATGGCCAGAGTACGACATTACTGCCCACGGCTTTCTCGCGACTGTCATTTAGACGCGGCCACAGCTGCTGGCCTGGCGCCACAAATGGCAAGGCATGGCCTACGTGGTCCAAGAGCTAGCAGAGCGCGAATTGAGCCCAGCTTTGGGCCGAGAACCGGATGTATTATCCGGCATCCGCGAAGAAGTCATCGATCTGGAAGAGGATTACACCCACAACTACGCCACCTGGTATCCCTCAGGTAAGTGACCCGGCACACGATCAGCATCGCTTTCGCACCCCGGCGCCAGGAAACGATGCGGCATGCCTGATATCCTTCCCTGTCAGGAATCCAAGCCCCAGCGCTTTCAAGGACGTAGTAAATGAATTCGCAAAATATCGTTCGCTACTGGCACTCCGTCGAGCTGCTGCAACCTCAGGCAGTCCCAAAGCTGAAAAAGCGCGACAGCGACTACCAGCCGTTTTTCCAAGACATCCCCACCTCGGCCCAAATTCTGCCTTGGATGCCAGCCAACCTACTGAGCCGGCAGCGCCTGCCCAACAAGCGCGTATGGAGCCACACGCTCTACGCGCACCTCTACAGCAACGTAGACGTTTCTCGCCAGTTGGAAGCGCTTTACGGAGCCGACAAAGGCTACAAGGAGCCACAGCATAGGCTCTCCGCCTTGTACGCGCTCAAGTTCAACGATCAGGGAATGATGCTGGTCGACAGCCTGGTGTTATCCAGCGAGGCATGGTTCGTCGGCTGCGCCATCAACCAGAAAGATTGGACACGCGGCTTCGAGGAGACCCAGGACTTTCTTCGCGAACAGACTAAAAGTCTACTCGGTGGCGTAGTCTTGGCGACCGACCTTTCGCGCCTGACAAACTATATTCGTCAGGCCCTGGGGCTCGATGATTTTTTCGCAGACGAGTCGCGCGTAAACCGTTTCCGTTCAGCACCGATTAACCCCAACAAGCCCGAACAGGAAGACGACCCGCTCAACAGCTTCCTACTGAGCGATCTGGCCGACATGGCCGATGCCCTGGCACGTGGCGAAACAAGCGAGCCTTTAGCCCGTTACCTGAGCCACCACGACTCAACCCAGCGCCTGCATCTCGACAAACCCGAAGCAGATCTGGCGCTGATCGACCGCCTTGCGCCCTCACGTTATGCAGCAGGCTGCTGGCCTGCCGAACGGCATTTGGGGTTGGTGCACTCCCAACAACTGGCAGTCAACAGCCTGCTCCAGACCCTCAGCAACGGCACCGGCATCATGGGCGTCAACGGTCCGCCGGGTACCGGGAAGACCACCCTGCTCCGGGACCTGATTGCGGCGGTGGTGACTGAACGAGCCGACGTATTGGCCTCGCTGGGCAGGGCCTCGGATGCCTTCATCCAGGACGGTCGCGAATCCGCCAACGATGGCGGACGTGAGCGCTTTGCCTATCAACTCAATCCACGCCTGTTTGGCTTCGAGATGGTGGTAGCCTCCTCCAATAATGGCGCCGTGGAGAACGTAACGCTCGAGTTGCCCCAACTGGATAAAGTTGATCCGTCCTGGCTGCCAGATGCCGAGTACTTCAGTGAACTGGGCGAGCTCACCAGCGGCAAGCCAGCATGGGCAATGATCTCTTCGGCACTGGGTAGCAAAGCCAAGCGCACTCAGTTCGTCGACCGCTTCTTTTATGGCAAGCGTCCGCCCAACGCGACGAAGACTAGAGACGAATCCGCGCCCTCCCAACCAACATCTCTCGACAACAGCGACTTGGGCGAGGATCTGTACGACGGCGATCCAACGCCCGAGGCGTCCGTAGCGAACAGCACGGACGATCAGCCAGCCCCCAAAGGCATGCGCGAATGGCTGGCCGAGCAAGCCGCATACATGAAGTCGCTCTCGTCCACCGATAAAAACATGCTCTGGCGCGCCGCCGTCAAGCAATACCAGGACGCCAAGAGCGCCGAACAAGCGATACGCGCTCAAGCCAGCGACATTCTCGAACGGATTCAGGCAGTGATCAGCGCCAAGGCCCGAGTACATCATAAGGAACAGGAGCGCCAAATCCGTCTGACCCTACGCAGCAGTCTTAATGACGAACAAGCCAAGCTGGAAAGACGGCAGCTCACGTCCGCCCGCGAGCAACTGCAACGCGAGCTTCAGGTCCTTGAAGCACACCTGGCAAAAAAACCGGGGTTTCTCGCCAACCTATTCAGCCTCTGGGGGGCTCATCGCACGTGGGCAGCCCGGCAACGCCTGCTCGATAGCGCCCACGCCTTGGCCAAGGACGCCTTCGACAGTGTTCAACGTCAAGTGCAACGACTCGTCGGCCAGCTCACTGAACTCAATCGACAATTGGCTAAGGATGAACAGGAGATCAACGAAGCCGTACTCCACGCCTCCCTGCAGATCGAAAAGGCTCGCAACATTGCGCAGGCTGGCGGGGCCATGCACCTGCAGGTCTGGCTCGAACAAGGCCGGATCGGTAGAGGCAGCGATATAGAGCTGCTCGAACCTTGGATAATCGAAGGCTCGCGCCAGGCCCGGGCAAAGGTATTCATCGAGGCACTCAAGTTGCACCGCGTGTTCTTCCAGATCGAAGCCTCGCGCTTGCGCGCAAACCTGGACTTCATCACTAGTACGCTCACCGGCAGTCGATACCGCGGAGTGTCCCCAGCCGTGGTGCGTTCGGCATGGGCATCACTGTTCATGGTAGTGCCAGTGCTTAGCAGTACCTTCGCCTCGTTCGCCCGCTCTTTCGGCAGCCTTGGCTGCGGGGAAATTGGCTGGTTGTTGGTGGATGAAGCCGGTCAAGCTACCCCACAGGCTGCGGTGGGTGCCCTGTGGCGTGCTCGCAGGGCTGTGCTGGTTGGTGATCCGCTACAATTGGAGCCGATCGTTACCGTATCCGATGCCGTACTCGAACACATGCGCAACCGCTATCAAGTCGACGCTCACTGGTTGCCCAATCGCCAGTCTGCTCAGACCTTGGCCGACCAAGCCACTCCTTGGGGTCGTATGGCGGGCCCTAAAGACAAGAAATGCTGGGTCGGCCTGCCATTGGTGGTGCACCGTCGCTGTGACAAACCGATGTTCGACCTTGCTAATCGCATCGCCTACGACGGAGCCATGGTCTATGGCACCCTCGCGCCTTCGCCCGTCAAGGAAACGCCGGCCCGCCTACCCACCGGCTGGGTGCACGCGAGTGGCCGTTCTTCTGGCAATTGGGTCGACAGTGAAGGCAAGGTGCTAGAACGGGTGTTGGCCATGCTTGATGGCGACGGTGTGCCGCTGGATAGCATCGCCGTTATCACACCCTTTCAGGACGTGCGTAACCAACTCAAGGATCGATTACACGACAAGATCGTACGCGGCACGATTCACACCATGCAAGGAAAGGAAGCAGCAGTGATCATCCTCGTCCTGGGCGGAAGCAGTGAAAACGGTGGCGCTCGCGAATGGGCCGTTTCCAAGCCTAATCTGCTCAACGTCGCTGTCACCCGCGCCAAGCGCCGCTTGTACGTGATTGGAGATCGGAATGACTGGGCGCAACGCAAGCTTTTCTGTGAGGTTATGGAGTTGCTACCGGCTCACCCCCGGATGACGGCCGACAGACCTGCATGAGCAAGTGGCTGTCGTGGGTCAGACTGTAGTGGTCTAATGAAACCGGACACCCATTTAGGCGAGAATGCTCGCCAGATCGAGGTGTCAGATGACCAAACAGCGCCGTTCCTTTTCTGCTGAATTCAAACGCGCAGCTGCCGGCCTCGTGCTTAAGCAAAACTACAGCTACATCGAAGCCAGTCGTTCACTCGGCGTCGGCGAGTCAGCGCTACGCCGCTGGGTTGAGCAGGTTCAGAAGGAACGCCAAGGCGTCACCCCGCAAAGCAAAGCGCTAACCCCGGAACAGCAAAAAATTCAGGAGTTGGAAGCTCGGATCGCTCGCCTTGAGCGAGAGAAATCCATATTAAAAAAGGCTACCGCGCTCTTGATGTCGGAAGATCACGAGCGTACGCGCTGATCAATCAGCTGAGCGTCCATGAGCCGATTGCCTGATGTCGAGCGGCTTCGGTTGTGCAGTCGGGTGAGCGAGTTGTTTTCACAAAGTCGCAGTGCTGCCGGCAGCCGTTGCATTATCTCGTTGATGCGTGACGATGGTGAGCAACCGGTCGGTTCAAAGTGCGCAGCTTGATGCGTGAGCTTGACCTCGTGAGCAAACAGCCAGGTTCTCATGCCTATAAACGTGCGACAGTCGAACGGTTGGATATCCCGAACATCTCTGATTCATCACTGCTCTCCCGTAACCCGTGTTTTGCTCTTCGTCAAAGTCAGGCTCAACAGGACCGAAATCAAGATGATGCCGCCGACTGTGGTCAGCGACCATTGGATCGGCACGTGCCACCACGGCGCGATCAGCATCTTGCCGCCGATGAACATCAGCACGATGGCCAGGCCATACTTGAGCAAGTGGAAGCGGTCGGCCATGTCCGCAAGCAGGAAATACAGTGCCCGCAGGCCCATGATGGCGAAGATGTTGGAAGTGAACACGATGAAGGGGTCGGTGGTAACGGCGAAGATAGCCGGGATGCTGTCAACAGCGAATACCAGGTCGCTGGCCTCGATCAGTACCAGCACCAGGAACATCGGCGTCGCCCAGCGCAGGCCGTTCTGGCGCACAAAGAAACGCTCGCCGTGAAAGCCGTCGGTGATGCGAAGATGCCTGCGCAGCCAGCGCAGCAAAGGGTTCTTTTCGAGGTCTGGCTGCTGGTTGGCGAAAATCAGCATCTTGATGCCGGTGATTACGAGGAAACCACCAAAGACATAGAGTAGCCAGGCAAACTCCTGCACCAGCCAGACACCGGCGAAAATCATACCGGCGCGCATGATGATCGCACCGAGCACGCCGTAAAGCAGGACGCGGCGCTGCAACTCTGGCGGCACGGCGAAGTAGCCGAAGATCATCACGAAAACGAACATGTTGTCGATCGACAGCGACTGCTCGATCAGGTAGCCCGTCAGGAATTCGAGCGTGGTGCGCTGGGCCACTTCGGCGCCGAACGTGCTGCGCAAATACCACCACAGCAGGAGGGCGAAGACCAGCGCCAAACTCATCCAGGCGGTGACCCAGGCCAGCGCTTCGCGCGCCGAAACACGATGCGCCTTGCGCCCGCCGAAGACGAACAGATCGAGCGCCAGCATGGCAAGGACGAACACGATGAAGGCGGCCCACATCCAGGGTTCGCCAACGCTGATTGCGGTCATCTAAGGTCTCCTCGTGATGCAGCAATAGACTTGAGGACTCATGCTAATGAGTCGATCACATCAATAAAAATCGTTTATTCGATGCGAATAGTTCGTTTTTTACGAAGTAACGAAGACAACGCAAGAGGCGATGCGCACGGCTCCAGCAGCCTCGTTTAATGCTCGATCGAGATGAAAAGATCTGCAGACCATTCGAACGCTTGCCAACTGCCAAACCTATCAACGACTCTTTCTGGTCGCAGGCCCAACCATGCGTCACTCGCCGGCGATGGAGCGGGCAATCGCACTGGCCGACGCTACAGGCGCAGCGCTGCATATCGCGGTGTTCATCGAAGACTTCGACCTTATGCGGTTAATGAGCAACAGTGAACAGCTTCGTGAGAGTTGCCGGCAGGAGAACCTCCAGTGGTTGAAGGATGAGGCCGAACTCATGCGCAGGAAGGGCATCAATGTGACCACCGAAGTTGCATTGACCCGTGACCCGCTGCAAGAGATCCTTGGGCGTGTGGCTGAAATGCAGCCAGACCTGATTATCAAGGACGTACATCATGAATCAGCGCTCAAACGCGTATTCGTCACGCCTTTGGATTGGCAGTTGTTGCGCGAATGTCCGCCCCCCGTACATCTGGTCAGCGAAGTCAGGTGTCCGCTTCCTCGCGGTGATTGTGGCAGCGGTTGACCCATCGCATCCAGAGGGTCAGATCAGCGGAATCAACGACAGCGTCATTCAGGCGGCGAACGAATTGGCGACGCAATGTGATGCTGAATTGCACATGCTGTATGCCTATGAACTGACACACACATTTCTCTGATGCAGGTGCTGGTGCCGTGACGATGCCAGGCTTCAGCAACGACGTGCGCCGGTCACTTGAAAAGTGCTTCATTGCCTTGGCTGGACGCCACGGCGTGCCACCTGAGCGGCAACACTTCATAGCAGGGCCGCCAACCAAAGCGATGGCCGAGTTTGCCACTCACACTCGAGCGGATGTCTTCGTAATGGGAAACACTCATCATAAAGGGGTAGACAAGCTGATCGGCAGTACCACGGAGCATGTTTTGTATAAGGTGCCCTGCAGCGTTTTGGCCATCAAGGGAGAAGTGGATCAATGAGCGGAAAAAAACACCATTATTCCAACCGGCTGCGGGGCTGATGTCATTTTTACCCAGGCTGCTGACTTCAGATGAACTTGGGCGGTCTGTAGGACACGCATAAGACCATCGATTACCAGGTATTCAGGTAGGTCAACTGCTTCCGGTAGGCTGAATCAAAACGGCATCAGCACCGGCAACTCTGGTTCACCAGGGAAAAATATGTCGATAACTCTTAAGTCACTCTCCGTTAATCCTTGGCGCAATCGTCCCAAGCATTAAATTGTAAGAGTGTGTTTCCGCAGAAGCTCACCCATTACATACAAGATTTTAAACTACATTCGGTCATCACCCTCCAAACGGCAGTTTTCTGCCTAGACTTGCTCTTGTCCGCTGTGCACATGCTTTCCAGAGCATGGAATTGCACGGAAAACTAAAACAAGAGGAAACCCCCAATGTTCAAACCTATGTGGAAAGCAGTCGCATGCACCCTTGCACTTGGCACCATGAGCATGGCCATGGCTGCAGATCCGGTGATTATAAAATTCTCCCACGTCGTTGCAGAGCAGACTCCCAAAGGTCAGGGCGCCCTGATGTTCAAGAAACTGGTGGAAGAACGCTTGCCCGGCAAGGTCAAGGTCGAGGTCTATCCCAACTCTTCATTGTTTGGCGATGGCAAAGAGATGGAGGCCTTACTGCTCGGGGACGTACAGATGATTGCACCGTCGCTGGCCAAGTTCGAGCACTACACCAAGACCGTTCAACTGTTCGACCTGCCTTTCCTGTTTGATGACATCACCGCTGTTGACCGCTTCCAACTGAGCCCGCAGGGCCAGGCACTGCTCAAGTCCATGGAAGACAAAAACATCACAGGACTGGCCTATTGGCACAACGGGATGAAACAACTGTCCGCGAACAAAGCGCTACGAGTGCCGGGTGATGCCCGTGGCCAGAAGTTCCGGGTGCAGGCCTCTGCCGTGCTCGAGGAGCAGTTCAAGGTCATACGCGCCAATCCGCGCAAGATGAGCTTCGCCGAGGTTTATCAGGGCTTGCAGACCGGTGTCGTCAACGGCGCGGAGAATCCTTACTCGAACATCTACAGCCAGAAAATGCATGAAGTACAGAAGTACATCACCGAATCCAACCACGGTGTACTGGACTACATGCTGATCACCAACACCAAATTCTGGAGCGGTTTATCGCCGGAGCTTCGTGGCGAACTGGACAAGATCCTCGTCGAAGTCACCGCGCATGTGAACAAAGAGGCCGAGCAACTGAATCAGAACGCCAAGCAGAGCATCATCGCGGCCAAAACCACCGAGATCATTATCCTGACGCCTGAGCAGCGCGACCAATGGCGTGTAGCGATGAAACCGGTGTGGAAGAAGTTCGAAGGCGATATCGGCGCCGAGCTGATCACTGCCGCTGAAGCTGCCAACCAGGCCCAATGATCGGTGGACGACAGGTGTTGCCCTCCTGGCAGCACCTGCCTGTCATTCGCTACAGGAGATGCCATCCATGAATGCCCTTCGGCGCATCTGGGAACACTTCGAGGAAGGTTTCATCGTCTTCCTTTTGGCCGCAATGACGTTGGTCACATTCGTCTACGTTGTCCTCAACAACCTCTACACCCTGTTCTACCGCCTCGCCGAGAGCTGGGAAAGCGCCAGGGAATCGCTGTTCGCCATCGGCGACGGCGTCATGGGTATGGCACAAGCCATGACCTGGAGCACCTCACTGACCAAGGCTTTGTTTGGCTGGCTGATTTTTTTCGGGTTGTCGTACGGCGTCCGAACCGCTGGTCATATCGGCGTTGACGCTCTGGTCAAGCTGGCGAGCAAACCGGTGCAACGGGTCATTGGCATCATTGCCTGTCTTTGCTGCCTGACGTATGCCGGACTGCTCAGCATCGCCAGTTTCGGCTGGATCCAGACCCTGATGATTGCCCAGATAGGTGCCGAAGACTTGGGCCAGTACGGGATCATGCAATGGCACATCGGCTTGATCGTCCCCGTAGGTTTTGCCTTGGTCTTCATCCGATTCGCTGAAATTCTCGTGCGTATCCTGCAAAACAGGCAGACCGGCCTGGGCCTGGCGGATGAAACCGCAGACGCGTTGAAACTGACCGAACACGAGGATGACAAGTCATGACCATTGCCTTCCTGTTTGTGATGCTGTTCGTGCTGATGTTCATCGGCGTTCCCATTGCCATATCCCTGGGGTTGGCGGGCTCGTTGACCATCGTTTTCTTCAGTCCCGACTCTGTGCGCTCTCTGGCGATTAAACTGTTCGAGACGTCGGAGCACTACACGCTGCTGGCCATCCCGTTCTTTCTGCTCGCGGGTGCCTTCATGACCACCGGTGGCGTCGCTCGGCGGCTGATTGACTTTGCCAATGCCTGTGTCGGCCATATACGTGGAGGTCTGGCTATCGCTGCCGTATTGGCGTGCATGTTGTTCGCTGCCCTTTCCGGATCGAGCCCAGCCACTGTGGCGGCGGTGGGTTCAATTGCCATTGCCGGCATGGTCCGCTCCGGTTATCCGCAAGCCTTCGGTGCGGGGATCGTCTGTAACGCCGGGACCTTGGGTATCCTGATTCCACCCTCGATCGTGATGGTGGTCTATGCAGCCGCGACCGAAACGTCAGTCGGCAAACTGTTTATGGCTGGCGTGTTACCAGGCCTGCTTCTGGGGCTGGCGTTGATGGTGGCGATCTACATCGTCGCCGTGAAGAAAAAGCTGCCCGCCATGCCGCGCGCGACGTTCCGTGAATGGCTTAGCACGGCACGCAAGGCGATCTGGGGTCTACTGCTGATGTTCATCATCCTGGGAGGTATCTACTCCGGGATGTTTACCCCGACCGAAGCGGCGGCGGTGGCGGCCGTATACTCGGCCTTCATTGCCTTGTTCGTCTACAAAGACTTAACGTTCCGCGAAACGCCAAAGGTCCTGCTGGACTCGGCCAAGCTGAGCATCATGCTGATGTTCATTATTGCCAACGCCATGCTCTTCGCGCACGTTTTGACCACTGAGCAGCTACCGCAACAGATCACCGCGTGGGTGATTGAAGCGGGGCTGACACCGGTGATGTTCCTGCTTGTGGTGAACATTGTGCTGTTGATTGCAGGGGCCTTTATGGAGCCCTCGGCAATCATCCTGATCCTGGCACCGATACTGTTTCCCATCGCCATGAAGCTGGGTATCGATCCCATTCACCTTGGCATCATTATGGTGGTGAATCTGGAAATCGGCTTGATCACTCCACCCGTGGGTCTGAACCTGTTCGTGACCTCTGCTGTGACAGGTATGACGCTGCCTGCAACCATCAGAGCAGCCATGCCCTGGCTGATGATACTGCTCCTGTTCCTGATTCTGATTACCTACGTGCCTTGGATCTCCCTGGCTTTGCCAAGCTGGCTGGGCATGAGCTGATACCTGCCTGTCCGGGTACTGGACGTTCGTATCCGGACAGGACTTTCACGTTTGCGCTACCCCGGCCACTTAGTGTTGTTCTGAGTCCGTCACGCAACTCCATAGCTCCACCGAGGACGGATTGCTGACAGGTGGCCCCAGCCACTCACTCATCTCGTGACAATGCTGATCAAAGCACAACTGGTAGTCACCTGCTTCCGGAGTACGTCCCAGGTTCAGCGGCTGCATGGGTGGTAGGTGGCGCTGATAGTGCCAGCTGCCTTTTTCCAATCTCGCCTCTGCGGGAATTTCCATACCCGCGCCATTTCCTTTGACCCTTGCCTCCATAAGAACGAGCCCTTGCTCCGAGACACGGTAGTCTTCTTCCCAACGAATTTTTTCGATTGTGTGATTCCAAGCCAGTGTAAAGCTTGAGATTGGGAGTTGGGCCCAGGCGACCCCCGCCAAACCCAGGCACAAGCTGATCATGCTCTGGCCAGTCCGCCACGGCGAGACCGCCAGACATGCTGAAGGATCAGCAACACACCCAGCACAAAACCGATTTCGTCGGTCAACGGCAGCGCAACGACCAACAAAGCACCTGCCGCGAAACACAATAAACGCTCCCAAACCGGCATCTTCTGTTGCAGATAACCTGTGGACGCCATTCCCCAAAGGCCAACGGCCAACATCGTCTTGACTAACATATAGGCAGTCATCCACAAATTGTCGCCTTGCAACATTAGCGCAGGGTTGTAGACCGCCATGAACGGAATGACGAATCCTGCCAGTGCAATACGAACCGCCCACAAACTGATCTTGAATCCTGTTTCCTTGGCAATGGGCGCTGCGGCAAAGCATGCCAAGGCAACCGGAGGGGTAAGGTCTGCAAGAATTCCGAAATAGAAAACGAACATGTGCGACACGATCAGCGGCACACCCAACTCAAGCAAAGCGGGTGCTGCAATCGAACTGGTGATGATGTAGTTGGGAATCGTCGGGATACCCATACCCAAGACCAGGCAGGTAACCATCGTCAGTATGAGTGACAACAACAAGTTATCCCTGCCGATGGCCAGTATGTAACCGGCGAAGGTCGAGGCTATGCCCGTCAATGACACTACACCGATGATGATTCCCACTAGCGCGCAAGCAATCCCGACCGGCACAGCATGACGAGCACCTTCGACCAACGCATGCAGGCAAATACTCAGGGTTTCTCGGCCTCCCTGAATAAACCAACAGATGACCACTAACGTGGCGATCACCGCAAAGATCACGCTGATACCCAACTGGAAAAAACCGACGCAGAGGACACCCAGAGCGATCCAAAAAGCACATCGCAACGCGAAACTGGACACCCGAAAAATGATTGCCGAACCGAGAATAACGATGGCTGTCAGCGCCAGACCCACCATCCCGGAGAACAGTGGGGTACGTCCGGAAAACAGCAGGTAGACCAGGACAAAAAGCGGAATCAGCAAATACCAGCTTTCCTTTACCGCAACCCATGCGCTGGGACATTGGTCTTTGGGTAGCCCTTTAAGGTCGGAGCGTTTTGCCTCAAGGTGAACCATCCAGAACACCGAACCGAAATACAGGATGGCTGGAATTAACGCAGCTTTGGCGATCTCTACAAACGGGACATTAATTGTTTCCGCCATAATGAAAGCGACAGCCCCCATCACAGGCGGCATCAGTTGGCTGCCCATGCTCGAAGTTGCCTCTACGCCGCCAGCAAATGCTGCCTTGTAGCCGAAGCGCTTCATCAATGGAATCGTGAACTGTCCGGTCGTGACAACGTTTGCAATGCCTGAGCCTGTGATCGTCCCCATCAAAGCCGATGACGCGACCGATACTTTTGCCGGTCCTCCGAGTTTGTGGCCAAACAATCCCATTGCGAAGTCAGTAAACAATTTGATCATTCCCGCCTGTTCGAGAAAGGAACCGAACAAAATGAACAGGAAAATATAGGTAGCGGAAACGTAGGTTGGTGTGCCGTAGAGCCCCTCGGTGCCGAATGACAGCTGGTTGACGATTTGATCCAATCCGTAGCCTCGATGTGCCAGGTCGCCTGGCAGGTATTCACCCAATAAACCGTATGCCAAAAACAGTCCACAGATGACGGGCAATGCGATACCCATCACCCGACGAGCCGCCTCAAACACCAATGCGATCAATACCAGCCCAACGACCATGTCTGCAGATGTCAGGTCACCCGAACGCTGGATCAAATCCGCCTCGAAGAACCATTGATACAAGGCAGTGGTAATCCCGGCGAGACTCAATATCCAGGCCAACGGCTGCCAAGGTCGCGTTCTGCCATACGCCGGGTAACTCAGAAACACCACCCACAGCAGGAAACCAACGTGCACCGCGCGCAGCACCTGGCTGGAAACAGGCGCAAACGCAGCGGTGATAATCTGGAAAACTGAAAACAACAACGCCACGTAGAACAGCGTCTTAGGCCAGTCACGTGGGTTGGCGGCTATGCCATGATGATCTTCGCTCATTGGGTACCTGCATCAAAACTACATAGAAGGGTACGAACCGCTCTATCGCTCTAGCGACCATCCCCGTGGCGCATTTTTGGATTACAGCGCTCCAGCTTCCTTGTAGTAGCGCTCGGCGCCGGGGTGAAGTGGAATGGGCAGATTCTTGGTAGCATTTTGCAACTTGATGTCCTTGGCGGCTGAGTGAGAATTACCTAAACGAGTGAGGTTTTCGAACATCAGCTTGGTCATCTGGTAGGCAACGTCATCCGAGACATTCTCGCGCGTCACCAAAATATTGGTGATCGCCACCGTAGGCACTGACTCAGGCTGTCCGTCATAGGTATTGGCTGGAATTTGTGCAGGCTGATACGCGGCATTGCCGATTTTCGAAACCACATCAGGAGGGATGGAGACGTAGTTCAATGACATGGTTGAGGAAAGGTCGCGGATGGCCGCCATTCCTAACCCCGAGGACTGAAGCGTGGCATCTAACTGACGGTTTTTGATCAGCTCGACCGACTCCGCAAAGGGTAGGTATTGGACTTTGCTCATGTCTTCGTACGTCAATCCCGCCGCTTTAAAGATCGCACGCGCGTTCAGCTCGGTACCGGACTTGGGGGCGCCGACGGAGATGGTTTTCCCTTTCAGATCCGCCAAGGTTTTGATGCCGGACTCTTTGTTCGCAACAATTTGAATGTAGTTCGGATAGGCTCCTGCAATTGCTCGCAACTTTGTCAGCGGGGCCTTGAACCCTGCATCTTCCACACCGTTTTTTGCATCCGCCACAGAGTCCCCAAGCGCCAGAGCGAGCTCCCCACGATCAGCTTGTAAAAGGTTGAGATTTTCCACCGAGGCTTTTGTCGCTTGGACAGAAGTCTTCGCCCCCGGTATCCCATCGCTGTATATCTGTGACAGCCCAACCCCAATGGGGTAATAAACCCCGCTAGTACCACCTGTAAGGATATTTATGAACACAGGTGCGGCGTTAGCTGCGCACGAGACTGTCAACGCAGCGGTGGCCGCAAAGAGGCTAAAGCGTTTGTTTACTCGCATGGAAAACTCTCCGTCTTGTTATGGCTTAATGCAGAGTCTTTCTACTGTAGTCGAAACCAACGCCTTGAGTGGGAAGCTGAGTTAGCCTAATAATTTTGGGGTTATCGTTCAGTCGCTGCGATGGCGCCTAATCGGGATGTACTCTCCGAGCAATGCACGGAGCTTGCTTTCAACGTCCATTTCTCGCTGTAGGCCTGAATCGCTTTTCGACGCAGGCTTCTAAACCACAGTATTTCTAGGCTTCGAGAAATACTGTGGTCATATCAAGAGAGATTATTTGGCTACGGCAGCACTCGTTAGGACGCTGCTGCGGCGAAGGACTATAACGCCGCCGAACGCTGCCAGAATCGATCCGATCAATACACCGACTTTGACTTCATCAATCAAAAGAGCTGATCCGGCGAACGCCAGATTGCCAATGAATAGGCTCATAGTGAAACCAATGCCGCACAACAGTGCTACGCCATAGAGTTGAACCCAGGTACTCCCTTCCGGGAGCTTGGCCAGGCCCATACGAATGGCCAGAGCAGCCAATAGGAAAATACCGACCTGCTTGCCCACCAAAAGCCCCAGAGCTACACCCAACGGAACCGGATCGACCAGGTTCTCCATCGAAATACCGGCCAATGAAACACCCGCGTTGGCAAAACCAAAAATCGGCACCACTGCGAACGCTACCCACATGTGCAGCTTCTCTTCCAGGAAAAGCAGCGGAGATCGGGCTTCCTCTTCTGGCTTGCCCATGGGGATGCACAGCGCCACAGCGACACCCGCCAGCGTGGCATGTACACCCGATTGCAGCACGAAGAACCACAGCACACCACCGACCAGGAGATACGGGAACAATCGCCTTACGCCCAATCGATTCATTGCGATCAGAATGACCAGGGTAGCAAGCGAGGCCAGCAACATCGGCATGGAAAGGCCCGAGGTGTAGAAAAAGGCGATGATCACCACCGCGCCCAGATCGTCAATGATCGCTAAGGCAGCCAGAAACACTTTCAGCGAAGTCGGGACTCGCTTACCCAGCAACGACAAAACACCTAAGGCGAATGCGATGTCAGTAGCGGCCGGGATCGCCCACCCCCCCAGGGTCTCAGGATTACCCCAGTTGATTGCGATGTAGATCAGCGCAGGAACCACCATGCCGCCCAAAGCACCAAATCCAGGTAAGGCGCGTTGCCCCCAAGTGGAAAGCCCACCAGCCAGCACTTCTCGTTTTATTTCGAGCCCGACCATCAGGAAGAAGATCGCCATCAGGCCATCATTCACCCAATGCTCTACAGACATGCCCATCCAAACACTGTGCAAGGCTGCAAAGTAATTCTGGGATAGGGGCGAGTTAGCAACAATCAGAGCGGCCAGAGCAGCACCCATCAACACGAGACCGCCAGCGGATTCCGATGACAGAAAGCGAGCCAGAATCGCGGCCGCTCGAGGGGTTTCGGCTTTAGCTTGATGCTTGGTCATCAACGTCCTTGGGATCACTTAAAAGGTAATAGATTAACATCTGGCCTACACGAAAACGGCGGCGTTAAACAGCCTGAAACAGTTAATGTACAAGTCCATAACCTGGCATCAATGTTTTTTGTTCTGTGCTCTGGAATGGGGTTTTAGACCAGAACATATTGGCATGCGAAACAATATACATGCCGCCCATCGGCTCCATACCCCGTGCCCTGCCCTTTTCGAATAACCCGCTCAGCCTTCCCATCGCTTGATACCATCCAGCACACTTGTATGAAGATTTAATGTCTGGAAGGACTCTGTGAACATTATCCGTCGCTGGTTACGACAACCCTATGCACGCCTTATCACTTTGATCGGATTGGTTCTGATCGTGCCTGTGTCCATGCGTGCGGCACTGGGCTGGTCGAATCCACTCGGCTACCTTTCGGATCTGGGAATTGCGAGCCTGCTCATCGTACTCCTGCATCGCCGTCCTTGGTGGTTAGCACTTCCAGTGCTGCTGGCATGGGGACTTATGACACTGGCGACTGCTGAGCTGGTCAGCGCGGTCGGTAGGCTTCCAAACTCCTCAGACCTGCACTACCTGATCGACCCTCAGTTTTTGGAAAACTCTACCGGTGGTGGTTTCGCCCAGCCTTGGCTAGCAGCCACTCTGTTTCTTGGACTGGTGATTTGGCTGATCACGCAGTATCCGGGGCGCTCCACTGCCGCACCGGGCTTGCCGCGAAGCGCGTGGGGAGCACCGCTACTGCTATTGATCGCCCATTGGGGCGCTCAGCACCTGTACCCCTCAGAGGAAGACCAGTGGCGCTTGTTCAACCTCCCGCATCAGTTGATGGCCGCGAGCGTTGGCGATGTTCAGGCAAGCGCAGAAGAGTGGTTGGAAGGTGATGTTGTCGATGCCCCACCGCAAATGGCGGGGCTCACTCAACTCGATTTGGACGGACAGAAATTGCTCGCGGCACCAGGGCGAGCGCGCAATGTGTTGATCATCGCGCTGGAAGGTATTCCCGGCGCTTACCTCGGCGTCAACCGCCAAGCCCTGCACAGCAGCTATCAAGAAAACCTCATGCCCAACCTCAGTCGTTGGGCAGAGCGCGGCATGAATACGCCGGACTATGTACTGCACAGCCATCAAACCATTCGTGGCCTGTACTCAATGCTCTGCGGTGATTACGACAAGCTCGACAACGGCACCCCCAAGGGCGTCGAGATGCTAACCCAGAACGAACGCAACCGCGCATGCCTGCCGGCACAGTTGCACAAGCACGGGTTTGCCACGCATTACCTTCAGGGCGCAGGCCTGCGTTTCATGGCCAAAGACAAAATCATGCCGCACATCGGCTTCGATGCCACCCATGGCTTGGAATGGTTCACCAACAGCAACTATCTGGAGTTTCCTTGGGGCAAAGATGACAAGGCGTTCTTCGAAGGGGCGCTGCACTACGTCGGCCAGCTGAAAAAGCACAAAAAACCGTGGATGCTGACTCTGCTGACCGTTGGCACCCACCAACCCTATTCAGCCCCTGAAGACTACCTGCAGCGCTACGACACCCCCAAGCAGGCCGCCGTCGCTTATCTGGATGATGCACTTGGGCACTTCCTCAATGGCCTGGAACGTAAGGGCATCTTGAACGACACCTTGGTGGTGATCACCTCGGACGAATCTCATGGTATTGATGGCGTGCGGTTGGCCTCGTCTTGGGGATTCAACTTGACGCTTGCACCCGAGCAGGATCAGTTACCCCATGTGAAGTCCGGCGTGTATGGCCATGTCGATCTGAGCGCTTCGATACTCGACTATTTTGCCTTACCAGTCCCCTCAGCCTTGAGCGGTCGCTCCCTATTTCGTGACTATGAAACGGGCCGCGAGATCATGTCGTTCACCAACGACAAGCTTCGCTATCACGATGGACAGGGCACCTTGACCGAATGCGACTTTCAACAGCGCTGTCGGTTTTACACCAGCAAAGGCTTCATCGCCGAGCGTGCGACTTTAACTGGTCAGTACGGCGGTAAACGCGCCCGACAAATCACCGCAAGAGCGACAGCGCTGGATCATTCGCTGCTCCGGACACCGTTGAACCAGCACTACCAGTTCGGCAGCCCCGCCATCATCCCGCTTCAAGCGCAGATCAAGGATGACTGGGCCGACAACCTTATCGGTGCTCAGTACCTGGAAATGCCCAAGGGCTCGCACACTCGAGTTCGCCTGACCGTGCGCTCGGTAGATCCACAACAGAACGCCTACATACTGCTCAAGGCCAAGGAGCTGGAGCAGGATGTCCAGTTGGGCCTGCCAGCCGAAATGGTCGTCACTGCAGACCAGCCACTGGAGATGTACTTCAGCTTTGACAATCCGCAGTCGCGTAAGGCGTTTTCGTTCCACTTGTTGGGCTATGGATTGGGTGCAGTTGAAGTGAGCGACTTCAGCGTGATTACCGAGTTGCCAGAAGCACTAGAGGTGCTGGATGAAAACCCGGTCGACAACAGCGCTCAATCGAGCTAGACACCTCCGTGCTTGCACTCTTACTTTGAGTGCAACCCATATGTAGACTGTAACGTAATGATTTATCAAAGTATTGCAGTAACTGCACTCCAAACTATTAATAGATCGAACTTACTAAAAACAATATCCGGGTGCTGACACCATAAATCACAAGTGGCGTAGATCGAAGAATAGATTGCTCAGTAAATATCTTGTCACACTACCGACTGCCAACAATTTGATTTAAGTCAATAATCATCAAGCGCTTGGTTGCATGGATCTTTTAGTTCGTATCAGCTAGATGACAGAGAGAATGTAAGAACATCCAACGATTTTTTAGCGTTCTGCTATACCCACGCCCGCCCATGACCACCTCAGCCCCGTTCAGTCGAGATGTGTGCACAGGAGATAATCATTGAAGAAGCCGGTGGTCGACGCAGCAACTGAGCAAACACCAATCCCCCCGCATTCCGTGGTCTGGCACTCCCTGCCTGCCGAGCAAGTGAAGAACCTGCTTGAGGTGAATGAACATGTCGGGCTGGAGGCAACCGAAGTCCAAGCCAGGCTTGCCCGCACTGGTTTCAACAGGCTACCAGAAGCAGCACGTCGACCCGCGTGGCTCAGATTCCTGCTGCAATTTCACAACATTCTGATTTACGTGCTTCTAGGATCCGCTGCGATTACCGCGATGCTGCAGCATCTGTGGGACACGGCGGTGATTCTTGCAGTGGTTATTGCAAACGCAATCATTGGATACGTCCAGGAAGGCAAAGCGGAAAAAGCCATGGACGCTATCCGGCAGATGCTGGCACCGCACGCCGCCGTGATCCGCGCAGGCCAACGCTTAAGTATTGTGGGCGAGGAACTGGTACCGGGCGATATCGTTTTGCTGGAGGCGGGAGACAACGTCCCTGCCGATTTACGCCTGCTGCACGCGAACAGACTACAGATTCAAGAAGCCATTCTTACCGGTGAATCCGTACCCGTAGAAAAGCATACGGAACCAGTAGCCCTTGGAGCAGCCGTGGGTGATCGTACTTGTATGGCATTCAGCGGCACGCTCGTGACTTGCGGGCAAGCAACAGGGGTTGTCGTTGCTACCGCAGCATCTGCTGAAATCGGACGCATCAGTACGCTGCTTGCCGGAGTAGAAACACTGACCACTCCGCTGGTGCAGCAAATGAACGTATTGGCGCGTTGGCTGACGATCTTGATCTTGTTAGTCGGCGGCCTTTTGCTCGTGTTTGGCCATTATGTTGGGCACTACGCATTCACCGAGATCTTCATGGTAGTGGTTGGTATGTCGGTAGCGGCGATACCTGAAGGGCTGCCCGCCGTCCTTACCATTACGCTGGCTGTTGGAGTGCGAGCAATGGCTCGCCGCAACGCCATCGTGCGTCGCCTGCCAGCCATCGAAACGCTCGGCTCGGTATCCGTCATCTGCACTGACAAGACCGGCACACTTACCCGCAACGAAATGATGGTGGAATCGGTAGTGA
Source organism: Pseudomonas sp. BIGb0381 (assembly GCF_024809815.1). Lineage (NCBI taxonomy): Bacteria > Pseudomonadati > Pseudomonadota > Gammaproteobacteria > Pseudomonadales > Pseudomonadaceae > Pseudomonas > Pseudomonas sp. BIGb0381. Next base: position 163,078 of record NZ_JANUEN010000002.1, on the reverse strand, counting down.
CGAACGATCTCATCTTCACGGTCGATGGCGCTGGTTATCAGCCAGCGGGAAGCATCAGCCTTGCAGATCAGCTAGTCGACATATCGACTCACCCTGCGTTGGCAGAACTGGGGAGAGCAGCCGGCCTGTGCAACGATGCTGTACTGCGCCTGCATGATGACTTATGGAAGGTAGAGGGTGACCCAATGGAGGGTGCCCTGCTGGCATTTTCCGGAAAGACCGGTATCGATAGTGATGAAGATCATCGGGCCTGGCCCCGCACCGATGCCATTCCGTTTGACGCGAAACACCGCTTCATGGCGACCCTGCATCACAACCATGATCGACATGCCTTTATCTATGTAAAAGGCGCGCCAGAACAAATACTGGCCATGAGCACGCAGCAGCGCGTAAACGCTGGCGGGACTGAACCGCTCAATGCGGACTACTGGCACGAACAGGCAAACGCCATTGCTGCCAAGGGGCAGCGTGTATTGGCGTTTGCAGTTAGATCAGTCCCTCCCGAGCACACCGTGTTGGAGTTTGGGGACGTACAAGGAAGGTTAACTCTGCTGGGCATGGTCGGACTGATTGACCCGCCTAGACCCGAGACGATAAAAGCAGTTCAACAATGCCAAGCAGCAGGCATTGTCGTAAAAATGATTACTGGCGATCACGGCGGTACCGCCGCCGCCATCGGTCGCCAAATTGGCCTGCAAAATCCCGACAGTGTGTTAACCGGCGTAGACCTCGACGCCATGAACGATGCCGCTTTGAAAGAGGCGGTAAAGCACGTCAATATTTTTGCGCGCACCAGCCCAGAACATAAGCTCAGACTGGTAATGCTGCTGCAATCGAATGGCATGACAGTGGCCATGACCGGCGATGGCGTCAACGATGCACCAGCACTAAAGCGAGCCGATGCCGGTATCGCCATGGGTGGAAAAGGCAGTGAAGCCGCCAAGGAAGCCGCAGACCTGGTGCTGGCCGATGACAACTTCGCGTCCATCGTTGCTGCGGTGCGCGAAGGCCGGACGGTCTACGACAACATCAAGAAAGTGCTGAGCTGGACGCTGCCTACCAGCGCGGGCGAGACCATGACCATCATCGTCGCGCTGCTGCTTGGTACTACGCTGCCGGTGACGCCGATACAAATTCTGTGGATCAATCTGATAACCGCAGTGACGCTCGGCATCGCGCTAGCGTTCGAGCCCACCGAAGAAAACACTATGCGCAGACCGCCACGCTCGCGCGAACAGTCACTCATAAGTGGTGCTTTGGTCTGGCATATGGTGCTAGTTTCCATTCTGTTTCTCTGCGGCGTTTACGGTATTTTTTCGTATGCGCTCGACCGTGGTTACTCAGTGGAATTGGCCCGAACCATCGCAGTGAACACGTTAGTCGTGATGGAAATTTTCCATCTGTTCTTCATTCGCAATCTCTACAGCACATCAATTACCTGGAAGGGCATTCGTGGCACCAAGGTTGTGTGGATGACCGTCGCAGTAGTGACCTTAGCTCAGTTCGCCATTACCTACGCACCACCGCTGCAAAAGGTGTTTGCTACTGAAGCGATCCCCGTCCTTGATGGTCTGCTGATCATCGGGGTGGGCGTTGCGTTATTTGCCATAATCGAGATTGAAAAACAGATTCGAATCCGTTTGTCCGAGTAGAACGGGTGCAAGTTGGCCATACCCTACCTACAAGCATCTTCATGCCACTGAAAGAGGATTTGGAAAATGCATAAAATACTTGTAGCTGTCGATGGTTCCGAGCATTCGGAACGGGCGGTACGTTATCTTATTGGGCTAGTCCAAGATGGCGGATTACTGGGGGGGAGTGTTGAGGTCTATCTGGTGAATGTGCAGCCACTTTTACCCACTCGAATCGCACACGACATGAGCTCGGATGAGCTTGACCGTTACTATGGTGATAAAAGTGCTGAAGACTCACAAAAGGCTGTCGAGCTTCTGAAGCACGAAAGTATTGCATTCACACTCCATACGCTACAAGGCGATTCAGCCAGCCAAATCGTGGCGTGCTCCCAATCCCTAGGATGTGACAGCATCATTTTAGGCTCACATGGTAACGGTTTTCTTGCGGGGATCTTTCTGGGTTCTGTCGCGGCCAAGGTGATTCAGCTCTCGGATGTACCAATCACCTTAGTCAAATAAGAGATCCTGAATTGCTTGAAAGCACGGCCCCACAACTGGATTATCAAAGATGGGTACTCTGGAAAAATTTTGATTGAGCTTTGCCCGTAGCCGACCATGAAGCACATGCTATCGCGTTGTCTGCGTTATGGGCGGGGTCGCGCCGGGCACCCGAAAGGGTGCCCGGCGCGAGTGGTCGGTACCCCAACCTTCGCGGCTTTGCCCACCCCCATTGACCTAAGAAGTGACGCTTTGCTTCTTCATGGTGAATTTCGCGATCAAGCAATCGCCTTCTACAATGCCCTCTTCAAAATCATTGATAGCAACGACCAGCCTGGACGAGCCGTGGTCAATGTCTCGTAGCACTGAAGATAGCTAGGCGAACCGTATCCTCCGCATAGCTCATATTCATAACCCCAGGATTCTAATGAGGGGTGAGGCTAGTTGGCCTTTTTGCCGACGGTGCCCATTTCGATTGGGGTCTTTATGTAAAACACGGAGATTTCCTCAAGCTCCAACCGCTTGAACAACCTTTCGTATTCGTCCTCGGTGATAGCCATGCGAATCTCGGTCGGCTGATCCGCCATTTCAAAAAAATGCGAGGAATGCAACCGACCGGTATGCCCAAAACCCTCGATACCTGTAGAGAGGGTCGCGCCACGCAGCCCCATTTCTTTGGCCACATCAACGATCCAGTCCCAACACACGAGTGGTCTACGACCTCTTCCATGTGGTGGCCAAATATGGCCGAGAAGTGATTGATAGGGTCCGTGTCGACGAGGCTAACCGGTTGCGTCATGACAAGCCCGCCCCCAAGGTCATCAAGCGGATGGCGTACGGTTACCGGGATAGCGAATTCTTTTTCAGGAAGATCAAGAGCGCCTTTCCCGGTAATCCGCAAGGTCATATGACAGCACCAGCCACAGCCACAGCCACAGCCACAGGTAGCTGAGTTGGAACACCACCCAGGTCAATCCTGCTATCCACGGCGGTCACACGCTCAACCCATCACTGACCATTCGACGCTTACGAATGCCCGTGCGCGATTCTATCCATTCGGGCGTGGTATCCAGCCCTCTGGAAATTTACTGATTGTCAATTATCTGAGGCGGAAGGCAGCCTCCCAGGCCACACAAGATCACAGTCGCGATCAACTCCCTTGATTTAACGATGGTTCAGATGGCGTGTGGTGTCGCGCCCAGCCCTAGGTCACTTCCTGACGCGGGGCACGGCCCAGCGGCCAACCAAAATTCATGCCCGCCGCCACCACGGCGTAGAAAAAAGCCGAAGCCAGGGCCAGGCAGATGCCGAGCAAGTGTGACGAAGCTCCATCGCTATCCCCTCATCCAGGCACTTCGGTGCGTTCAGCACGGTTTTCTCGCATCTGCCAGAGCATCCAGACGATCCCCAGGCCCACGACAATCGCACCGACCCAGGCTGTGCTGGTCAGCCCCATCGCCTCCAGGCTGGCCCCGCCCAGCAGCGAACCCAGCGCGATGCCGCCATTGAAGCCGGCGATGTTCAGCCCAGCCGCCACTGCGGGTGCCTGCGGCGCGTGGGTGTGCGACAACTCGATCACCCGCGCCTGCAAAGCGGGTACCGCCACATAGGTCAACGCACCCAGCAGGCCCGTCAGCAGTACCATCAACGGCAACGACTGCGCCGATGCCCAAATCGCCAGCAGCACCGCAGTAGGCGCTGTGGGATCAATGACCTCATTCGCCGCAGCCGATGCATCGTAGGCATCTCGAACAGCCGCTAAGTTTCGTAGGAAATTTTGTAGGTTTTACCTATCCGCTCGACCTGTGCAAATCCGAGTTCGCCAAGGTGCATACCAGCGATAAGAATCTTATCCGAGCTAACAACATTCAATAGTTTGGATCGTGTTTCGGCGGAAAGAAGCGGATCTTGGTCGAATGCAATGGATACGTCGGGACGAGCAATCTGAATTTGGGGGAAATGAACGATATCTCCCCAAACCAGCAGACTACGATCATTGGAATCGAGACGATAACCGGAATGTCCTGCGGTGTGCCCCAGAAGGGGCATCGCACTAATGCCAGGGAGAACTTCGCTATCAGTAAACATGCGCGTCTTCTCCCGATACTGATCGAACACCTTCCGAGCCAAAAGGAAGTTGCCACGAGCACGCTCACTTGCTCGACTGAGATTGCCATCGTCCTCCCAGAAAGAAACCTCACGCTGGTGGACGACTAGCTCTGCATCGGGAAAGGCTGCTTCCCCTGAAGAGTCAAGCAGGCCCCCAACATGGTCGGGATGTGCATGGGTAAGAAGAATGGTGTCAATGTCAGCGGGTTGCACGCCAGCGAGCGCGAGATTCGCCTTTAGCTTGCCGCCCCACTGCTTGAAACCACCAGCCCCCGCATCGATGAGGATCGTGCGGCCCATTCCACGCACCAGGTAACAGTTGATGTGGATCGAGGATGGGTCGCTCACGCCTGCGTCCTGCTGCAACTTGGACGCCTCCGCAGGATCGATATTCGAGAGGAGATCCAGACTTGCGCAAAGGTATCCGTCACTGAGGGCCGTAATCGAAAACTCGCCGATCTGCTGGCCCGGAAATTTCATGTCGCTCATTGCGGTACTCCTTGCGCGTCATCAGTTCCGCGCGTAGATGGCGAGGGGCGAATAGCCGAAGCAACGGATGCGCGCCGTTAGCCCTGTATGGCGCTTTATGGTCACATCCAATCGCGCCGTGAAGGCGTCCATGACTGATGGCGTTCGGAGCGGTTCGAGGCGGTACCTGATTTCCGCGTAAGCAGGATGCCCGCGCCCTTGGCGAACTGAGACATAGATGACATGCACGTTGTCCAACGTAGCCTGGAGGACATCCGTGCAAAGCCGAGTACATTCTTCAGTGAGTTCCGACAGATACGCTTCGGGCGGCATGTTTTCCGCCTGGATGAAGATCGTCAGGTTAGGCATGGTCCTACACCTGGGTCTGCGGCACTGTGCCGTCGTGACTCGTCAATTGCGCGGTCATCGGGGCATAGAGATGCACGCCCTTGGGAAGCGCATTCAAACCAAGACTAATGGCGCTATTCAGCTTCGCCAGCCACCTGTTTTCAGGACACTTCTCCAATGCGACAGCCCACATCTGCTCAGGCGTGAGCCCCATCTCGATGAGCGGCTCGGGACCGACTGCGCTCACGATCAGATGCTCGCCTTCACCGATGGCAGGTGCACGCTCAAGGCCGCCGTAAAGATTGCGGTGCCAATCGGTGATGTGCTGCTGCCAACGTGCGAAGTTGCCCCCGCCCTTCTGGCGATACTCATCGCCCTCAAGCACGGCCAGACCGTCGATCGAATGCACGGCAAGGTAGACAGGGCAACCCGTGCTCAACGCCTTGAAGCGCTGCGAGGTATGGAACCCGCTCACGGAAATAAGCGCGGGTAGCTTTTCCAGGCTATAGAAATCATTCCACTCTGCTTCGCTGGCTGGGTCGGCAAAGCTGCACTCTACGGTGTAGATCATGGATCACTCGCTACCGGACTTCTTGTACGTCCGGCCCTCTTTATTGATGTCTCATCATCGTATGACCTTGATCTCGGCGCATAAAACGATTATTCGGTACGCTTCAGTGACAAAAGATCAAGCTAAGCTGGATCGCCATCTTCACAACGGAAACGCTTATGCGAAAGAAAATCCCGAGCAGCACGGCATTGACAGCATTCGAAGCGGCCGCTCGTCACGGCAGCTTCGCGCGCGCGGCAGAGGAACTGTCTTTGACTGAAGGCGCCATCAGTCGCCAGATTGGCCGGCTGGAAGCCTTCCTCGGTGTCGCGCTATTCGAGCGAGTCGGCAATCGTGTCCGGCTCCTGCCCAACGGGGAACGCTACGCGGCCCAAGTTCGCGAATCGCTGGACCGCTTGGATCGGGACAGTCAGTACTTAATGGGGCAGCCGAACGATGGCGCGAGCCTGGACATCGCCACTATCCCGACTTTCGCGATGCGATGGCTCATCCCTCGCTTGACACGATTCCAGCAAAAGCACCCGAACATCACTGTGCATTTGGCTGAGCGCATGGACCCCTTCGTTCTCGCCGGGAGCGGATTCGATGCTGCCATCCATTTCGAGCATCCAGCCTGGACGGGGATGCGGACTCACCACCTTTTGCATGAAGTGCTGGTTCCTGTTTGTCATCCTGCATTGCTCCAGGAGAGCACAGGAGCAGCAACACTGGACAAGCTTCCACGCCTGCACCGACGCCAGAACCCGGATGCCTGGCAGCGCTATTCCCTGGAAACGGGGATCCCACTTACCAATCCAGCGATTGGTGCACGCTACGATCTTCACGGCATGTTGATCGAGGCTGCATTGGCCGGCCTCGGTGTTGCGCTGGTCCCGCGTCTTTACGTTGAAACCGAACTTGCGTTAGGACGTCTGGTCGCTCCGTGGCCAGAGGGGAAAACCACTTCCAAAACCTTCTGTCTCATCCTCCCCGAGCCCATCGCATTGAGCAGAGAGCCAATACAAGCGTTTGCTCAATGGATGCTAGACGAAGCGAAGAAAACAACGACGGTTGAGTCGTAGGGAACCTCCTTTTGCAGGCCTGCCACCAGGTTGTCCCATACGCTTTTATGTAGGCATCGAGGACGCAGTGGTCGAAGTACAAAATTGGATACCGACCGCAACGTGACCTTACGCACCACAGTTGTATCGGGTGTGAATCAAGATCTGTGTTGAAGGTGGCGTTGTCACCGCTCCCTCAATCGCTCCTCGTATCCAGCGCACCGCTGCGGCAGTCTCGCCAACGAAATCATGAGAGATAACATAATCCATGACGCCGGACTCAAGCATCGCCCGCGTATGAACCGTCAGCTCATGACCGACAAAAATAGGCCGATCCTCAGCCGCAATAGTCTCTATGGCCTGAGCAACACCCCGATTGGCGCCGGCCACGTTGTAGATGGCTGCGGGATAGTTGTGCTTGGAAAAATAGCGCGTCAATTGTTCAGTCGTGGTCTGAGGGCGATCGTCGGACATCACTCGTTCGTCGATTTTCAGATACGGAAACTCGGAACGGAGCACCCTGCGAAACCCCATCTCCCGCTCCTGCTGACAGCGAAACGGCACACTGGTCACCAGCAGGATTTTCGCGGGCTTTTTAGGTAAAGCATTGCCGATCAGCAATCCAGCGACACTGCCCGCCGCATATTGATCATTGCCAACGTAAGCACTACGCCCGGAGTTAGGCAGGTCGGTGGTCAGGCACACGACGGGGATACCCAGGCTGCACAGTTTGCGAATCGCTCGGTTGATCGCCGGATGCTCGCGCGATACGACGATCACACCATCCGCTGAGGCGCCCTCAGCCTGAACCTGATCAGCAAAAGTGGCGGGATCGACCTGGTTAGTCGGTACATAGTAGCCATGCACGACGACGCCAGGTGTCGAAGCGTTCACCAACGCCTCGGCACCGGCCAACGTAGCATTGAAGGTTTCACCCGAATCGCAAAATAGCTTGATCTGCAAAGTTGCCATGCCGTCAGCCAAATCTTTCTTTAGCTTATCCAGCGCCGCCAGCACTTTCAGACGGGTGTTTTCCCGTACGCCAGGACGGTTATTCAGCACACGATCAACGGTCGCTACCCCGACCCTGGCCACCTTGGCGACCTGTTGAACAGTGGGCCCCTTCCATAAACGCGCCGATGTTTGCATGGTCATATAGCCAGCCCTTTTTTGATGTTATTTACACCATATACGCATTGCTAATAATTGTTTCAAGAGCAATGACAGGCATGAAAGCATCTTCGTATTTGAGGTGTTTTACATCATAAACCGCCTATGGCGCTGCTTGATGATTGCTTTTTCGGTGCTAATAATCGAGGCATAACAAACACAACAAACCGCCAGGATCGCCCCATGAGTAACTCGTCCCCATCGGTTGATTTCGACCGCCGCGGCTACGCCGCTTTTGCCCCATTGTGCACCGCCTTTCTCAATCAACACGCTCGCGAGTTCGACGCCGCGTTGATGACTTTCGCCCATTGATAGGTAGTTGAATATGAGCATACGAATCGCCGTTATCGGCGCAGGGATTATGGGGGAAGATCACGCCCGCATCATTGCCCAGGACCTTCCGGGAGCCACGTTGCATGTGGTGTGTGATGCGTCGCCAGAGCGAGCGAAGCTGATAGCTGACCGTTATGGCGCCGCTGACGTTTCCACTGATCCACTGTTCACACTTTCAAGGTCCGATGTCGATGCAATCATCATCGCCAGCCCGGACGAAACCCATGCGGTCCTGACCATGGCAGCCATCGAGGCTGGGAAACCTGCACTGTGTGAAAAGCCGCTGTCTCAAAGCCCGGACCAGTGCCTGGCGGTCATCGACAAAGAGGCCTCCCGGGGTCGCCAATTCGTGCAACTGGGCTTCATGCGCCGGTTTGACCCGTCGTACAGGGAAATGAAAAGTGCCTTGGGCGACGGCGTGATAGGTCGGGCTGTGATGATGCACAATTTCCATCGCAACGTAGAAGCTCCCGCCAACTTCAGCGGGCAAATGGCGATCAGTAACTCCGCGCCTCATGAGTTCGATGTTGCCCGTCATGTGCTCGACACTGAATACGTTGCCATTTCAGTGTTCCAACCTACCCGCACGTCTGAGGATGGCGCCGGTGCTCCGGTATTCATGGTGCTGGAAACCCGGGAAGGCCATCTGGTGAACATCGAAATCAACAACAACGCCCATTACGGGTACGACGTGCGTGGCGAGCTCGTGGGCGAGCTGGGTTCCGTGCAACTGGCCACACCCGTAAATGCTCGTTTCAATACCCGTCTTCAAGGCTTTGAACGGTACGCTGCCGATTGGCGGCCGCGTTTCGCCGACGCCTACCGCCTGCAGAACAAAGCATTCGTGGAGTTCATCAACACAGGCGTATTCCCTGTCCATGCCGCGAATGCCTGGGACGGCTATTGCGCAGCCATCGTCGCCCAAGCCGGTATCGAGGCACTCAATCAGCGTCGCCGGGTAGTTTTGCCAACGCTGGAAGTACCGCCCCTCTATCGATCGCGAGAAGGAGCTACGTCATGAAGCTGGGATTCGTCACCGACAGCCTCGGTAACCTGCCATTGCGGGAGATGCTCAAGCAGGCTGAACGCCTGGAAGTGTCGGGCCTGGAGATCAACACCGGCGGATGGTCGACCGCGCCGCACTTTAACTTGGCGCAGATGCTCGCCAGCGCCGAGGAACGCCAGGCACTCAAACGCAGCTTCCAGGAGCACGGCCTGGAAATCATTTCCCTGAACGCCAACGGCAACCCTTTGCATCCCACGCAGCCCGAGCAAGGCCAGTGTCTCAAGGACACGATACGCGTAGCCGGTGAACTGGGAGTCAAGACCGTTTGCACCATGTCCGGCTTACCAGAGGGTCGGGCCGGCGACAGGATGCCGAACTGGGTGGTTGCCTCATGGCCTCCCGAAACCCAGACAATGCTGCGCTATCAATGGGAAGAACGCCTGCTGCCCTTCTGGAGCGAGATCGCTGATCTGGCCAAGGAGAACGGTGTGGAGCGTATCGCTTTGGAATTGCACGGTAACCAGTGCGTCTACAACGTCCGTTCGCTGCTGAAACTACGCAATGCGATCGGACCGGTGATAGGAGCCAACCTGGATCCCTCGCATCTGTTCTGGATGGGCGCTGACCCGCTGGTCGCCGCCGAGGCACTGGGCGACGCCATTTACCATGTGCACGCCAAAGATACTTTGCTTAACGCGCCAGTCCAGGCCGTGGATACACTCCTGGAAAATGGCTCATTGATGGATATCCCATCCCGAAGCTGGTCCTACATCACGCTTGGATTCGGCCACGGTGAGCAATGGTGGCGGCAATTCTGCTACCGCTTGAAGATGGCTGGCTACGATGGCTGGCTATCGATTGAGCATGAGGACGTTTTACTCAACAGCCTCGAGGGCTTGGAAAAGTCCGTAAGACTGCTAAAGAGCGTCATGCCGGTTGCCGCCAGCGATTTCAAACCCCAGTCCATCTGAATCGCACCACGAGAAAAAACCAATGTAATTCCATATTAAATCGCTCACCGCAATGGCGAGTGAGCATCCCCATAAGTTTCAGTCAGGAATATCACAATGACAATTAATTCCTACGGAAATACGGCAGACACTTCAGCCGCCTATGTAAGTCCTGAAAAACGCCAGGCACAGCGCTACCTGCAAAAAGTGACTTGGATTGCCACGTTTGGCGGCCTGCTGTTCGGCTTCGATACCGGCGTCATCAATGGCGCCCTGCTCTATATGAAGGATGACTTGGGCCTGACGCCATTTACGGAGGGCTTGGTCGCCAGCGCCCTATTGATCGGCGCAATGATGGGGGCGCTGTGCAGCGGTCGCCTATCGGACCTCAAGGGTCGCCGCCGTATCATTCTTTTCCTCGCCGTAGTGTTTTTTCTTGGCGCGTTGGCCTGTGCGCTGGCGCCCACCCTCAACGTCATGGTGGCCGCCCGCTTCACGCTGGGGTTAGCGGTGGGCGGCGCGTCGGTCGTCGTGCCGGCGTATCTTGCGGAAATGGCCCCATCCAGCATCCGCGGTCGCATCATCACTCGCAACGAGCTGATGATCGTCACCGGGCAATTCCTGGCCTTCACCACCAACGCCACACTGGGCAATTTGTTCAGCGATCTCGATGGTGTTTGGAGATGGATGCTTGCCTTGGCAACCCTGCCAGCCGTGGCACTCTGGTTGGGTATGCTCTACATGCCGGAAAGCCCGCGCTGGCTAGCCACCAAAGGGCGCTTCAGAGAGGGCCTGGAGGTACTGAAACTGGTACGGGAGGAGTACTACGCCAAGGCTGAGATGGAGGCCATCACTCAGCAGATCAGCAACGAGCGATTCATCAAAAAAGGTGGCTGGCGCGATCTGTCTCAAAAAGGCGCGCGACGAATCTTTTTGATTGGCATCGGTATCGCTGTTACGTCGCAGCTGACCGGAGTCAATTCAATCATGTACTTCGGCACCCAGATCCTCACAGAAGCAGGCCTGGAACAACGTAGCGCACTGATAGCCAATGTCGTAAACGGCATTATCTCGATTGGCGCAACGTTCGTGGGTATTGCTCTGCTGGACCGCGTGGGGCGTCGCCCAATGATGTTGCTCGGCTTCACCGGCACCACATTGTCTTTGCTGTTGATTGGCCTGGTTTCAGTTTTTGTCGACCCCTCCGTCACCCGCGCCATGCTCATTCTCGGCGCCATGGCGATGTTCTTGGCCTCCATGCAAGGGCTGATCGGGCCTGCTTTCTGGGTACTTTTGGCAGAAATTTTCCCAATGCGCATCCGTGGCGGATGCATGGGCATGGCGATCGCAGCCTTCTGGTTGACCAACGTGATGATCGGCATGTTCTTTCCATCCTTGGTTGCAACGATCGGGATCGGCCAAACCTTCTTTGTGTTCGTGGGAGCAGGACTTCTGTCCCTGACCTTCGTTGCAGTGTGGGTACCAGAGACACGAGGCAGCACGCTCGAAGAGATTGAACAGCGGTTGTATGGTTAGACGAGGATGAAGTCTCTACGCTGACTTCCGTTCTTCCGCTTCCTATTTCGTCGCCTTTTTTGGGAAGCGGCTCTTCTCTGCTGAAGCGGCTCGTCGCACTGGCGGTGAACCGGCGTTAGCCCTACATTATTGCCAATCACACCTGTGCGGAATATCCATGACGCCCCTCCAGGATAAAGGCACCACGTCAATTGCCTTGGTGCATGAAGCATTGTATAGCGCCAGGCGAAGGCAACTGGACCTGACAGCTGCGTTAGCCAATGCAGACTTCGACCCTCAACTGCTCAACGCCCCAAAAGCCAGGGTCTCAGCGACCTCCTTTACCCGCCTGTGGGTGGAGATAGCCAACCTGCTGGACGATGAATTTTTTGGCATCGACAGTCATCCCATGCGTCGCGGCAGCTTCAAACTGATGTGCCATGCGCTCTTGGACTGCCCGGAAAAATGGCCCGAACGTGATGACCTGGCGGTGGAACTTCACATGTCCAACTCCACGCTGCAACGCCGCTTGCAGGCAGAGGGCACGCATTATCAAAGCCTCAGGGACGACCTTCGCCGCGACATGGCGATTGACCTGCTGTCGCGTGGCGATATTACGGTAACGCAAGTCGCCGCCGCCACCGGCTTCCAGGAAACCAGCGCGTTTCATCGGGCTTTCAAGAAATGGACTGGCGTCAGCCCTGGCGCCTATCGACGCGGCCACCTGGAAGAATAACCTCCCCCCTGTTACGCCCCGCCCAACTTCGTGCACTGCGTTGCACCACAACGCAACTCAACCGACTTCGAACGGCTCACGGCCTTTGGGTACAAGCCTGTAAAAGCCGATCATTTCACCTATCTGGCGGTTGACTACACGTCAGGCTGCCCGCTTGCGACTCGGAGGAGAGGACGGTAAGGAATGGGAGCGAGTGACCGATATCACCTACACCGTCCAGAGTGGGCCGTTCAAAAATGTGTCAGCGCAGTGGCGCAACTCGACCAATCGGTCGACGTACGCCGATAGCGCCAACGAAAACCGCCTGATTTTCCGGTACTCACTTAAATTTTGATGGAATGGTCGGCTGCGCCAACAGCCGTCCAGCCGCACCCACCAACGTCATAAGAAGGCACCGTCCGCTGCCGGTCGTGACGAGCTTATTTCGCGCCAACTCGCCTACCCAAAGGGCAGCGCTCAGGCCGTAAACGATTTCGGCGACAGTACACTGGTTTTTCGTCTAACCAGAAACACTGAGCAAAGAGTCATACTCCTCAGAACACAGAAAAAGCGACTAATAGCATTTTCTTTACAATTTGCGGATCCTCACCACGAGATATCTGCGACGCAGCATTACTTAACTGTGCATCGATATAGGCAGATGCAAACTCTGATGAAATGTCTGCAGAAAACTCACCTTTGGCCTTTGAACGCTCCACCCATTTCCTGTAGGCAGCCAAAGCTTGCTCCTGTATGAAGTCAATTTGTGCTCGTGTTGCTTCACCCAAGTGCATGCGTGATTCGCGCATCTTTATCAAAAGACATCCCTTTGGAACTTCTTGACTATCACTCACTGAGGTGGCAAATGACACTAGGTTATCAAGCGCCTCTCGAAACGGCATTTCTGTGTTTAACATCTGCAGCACAGAATCTAGCACCTGTTCCTGATATTTAAGAATAACCGCTTTCATCAAGCCATCTTCATTCCAAAATTCACGATAAAGACCTGGCTTCGATATATCACATCTTCTGCAAATCTCATTAAGGGACAAACCACGTACACCCTCTTTCCAATAGGCTTCCATTGCCACATCCAAAACGTGATCGCGGTCTAGGGTCTTAGGTCGTCCCCTTAAAGGTTTTGTTGGATCTAAAATCATTTCGTACCACCCAGTATTTTAACTTGACACATGATGCCACCCCACATTATCGTACCACACGGTACTTAATTTACAGCCAGGCAGGAAAGAAAAATGAGCGAAGCACAAAAAAACGTAATCATCACCGGTAGCAGCAGCGGATTTGGCCTAAAAGCAGTGAAAGACTTTGCCGACAAGGGCTACCGAGTGTTCGCTACCATGCGTGGCACAGAAGGCAAGAACGCCGCAGTCAAGGCCGAGCTGGAAGCGTATAGCAACCTCATCCATGTTGTAGATATGGATGTCACCAGCGACGAATCCGTCAAAACAGCCGTTGCCGGTTTGCTGGCTAAAGCGGGCAAGATTGATATTTTGATTAACAATGCAGGCGTAATGTACCTTGGTATTACGGAGGCATTTAGTATTGCCCAAGCCAGGGAACAGATGGAAACCAACTACTATGGCGCTATGCGTATTATACAGGCTGTCTTGCCCGCGATGCGGGAAGCCAAGTCCGGCCTGATCATTAACACCTCATCAATGGTCGGCCAGATCTCAGCGCCGTATTTCTCTACATACGCCGCCACCAAGCACGCTCTGGAAGGCTACGTCCAAGGCTTACGTTACGAAGTGGCTCCCTTCGGTATTGATGTTGCCATCGTACAACCAGGCCCGTTCCCTACAGGTCTGAGTGCAGGCGGGCAAGAGCCTTCCCGTCTTGACGTGCTTGACAGTTATGGTGAATTGGCAAAGATACCTGGCGCTATGTTCGCTGAGTTCGCGAAATTCATGCAGTCTGACCAAGCACCCGATCCACAGCTGGTCGTAGATACTTATTTAGCGCTAGCAGATATGCCTGCTGGCAAACGCCCTACGCGCACAGCTGTCGGCATGGTTTGGGGTGTTGATGAAATTAACGCTGCCAAGCAGCCCATTCAAGACCGTGTTTTAAAAGAAATGCAACTTGAAAATATTTTAGGCGGTGCTGACGCTTAAATCCTGTATCAGGGCAAACTATTTCTTGCCCTGTTTCCGCCATATCAAAATCGCATTCTTCCTTGGGAGACGTCCAGTAGCAATGCTTCAGCTTCGACTAACGCAGCGCAATTGAAAGAGCGAAGATGGCCACTACACGGACTGCACAATACTTCGAAGCGAGCGACTTTAGACACTAGCCAAGCCCCCTCTTTGGGCAAGGAACACATAATGAAAGTTACAATCCTCTATAGCGGACTACTTGCAATTTTGTTCGTTGTGCTAAGTGTCCGAGTAATTATTGGAAGAGTAGGTCCCGGCAGTCCCAGTTTTGGTGACGGTGGCAACCCCGTCATGTTTCGGCGCATCAGAGGACACGGCAATTTCGCTGAGTACGTTCCACTGGCACTCTTGCTGATTGGACTTCTAGAATTAAGCGGCTCACCGCAATGGCAACTGCACGCACTTGGTTCAATACTGCTTGTTGGTCGCATTCTGCATGGCTATGCACTTTCGTTTACAACCAATAATATTTTTGGTCGTAACGCCGGCATTATTGCAACTCTTTTAGTCCTGTCCTCCTCGGCTGTGCTTTGCATTTGCAGGTATTTTGGTGGGGCCTAATTAGGCGTGCAATGCGGTCAGCATGCAGTTCACATGTCGGACTTGCGGCTGCACTTCCAAGTTAGCAGCGATCATTTTGATGCCTCTGCTGTGTGCCTCCTCTGATCGCGGCCAGGAGCGCGCAGGTCATTTCGCTTTTGCTGCAGAGCTCTCAGCGCTGGGGTGGTTCGCCAGCACCCTAAGTGGCTAACCTGGATTGCAACTGGTCGGTTTGATTGCTGCGACAGCAGGCGGTTTTTCAGCGATGCCCGTACTGTGGACTCATCGAGCCGCTCAGGGAGAAAGTGGCCGCAGGCAATACCGGTCTGCGCAGCGGGCAAGGGTTCTATCGCTGGGATGAAGAGCGCCGCGAACGGCAGCTGAACCGGCACGGACACCAGCTACGGCATGCTCTCAAACCCTGAACCTATCGAGCAGGAACATCGCTGCGAAACAAGTCCCGGCCTACCGGTTGCATGTTACTCGCAGCACCAATGGCCTATGGCCGAATTCGTGAGAAATTACCTGGGCATTTCCTACTCCACTACTACTCGCACTCTTGCCAGATTTCCGACCCGCGTAAACTCCGCCGTGGCGTCACCCTCACGCTGGACGGTAGCGCGGAGCACGGGATAGTAGGTGCCAGGTTCCGAGTAGGTGAGTGTTTTATGTATAGCGAGCGTTTCTGACGGCTGATGAGGAAGCGGAGCGTCTAGAAAATCATCGTTCCCCGTCTGGCTCCATTCCGTTTTCACAATTTTGCCGGCAGATGGCGGGACGGTAATGTCACCCAGCAGCGTGACGGGCTCCCCGACTTTGGCAATGATTCTCTCACCGCTCCTGGACGTGAGTTTCACAACAGGCTGGATGCCTTGCCTTGCTGATGCGTCTGCAGGTAATGAGACCTGGCCATTATTGAGCCCATACTGAGTGGAGCGAGGCGGCGCTGTACCATTTTCCACCCAGGCACTTACGTCCCTGACGGCCTGTTCGAGGATGCCGTTGTAATCTACAAGTCTCACAAACTGATTGTCAGCCGCGCCCGAGGCAACAACGCTGCCATCCAAATGGTCTGCATTATCGTTTAACCAGATCCGCACCTTCGCGTCGTACTGATTACCCTCTCCCGCCTTCAATCGCTGGCCATACCAGTTGGCATCCCAAGGGTAGGCATCGACATCAAGTGCATTGGCTATGATTATCATCTTGCTGTTTATCTTGCCGGTGAAGCTACCGCCTCCGCTGACACCTGCGCTGATTATTGAACCTACCTCTTGGGGGCGTTGCGGGTAGCGCGGAGAACCGTCTGCATTGCGAAATTGATCCCACACAGCAAATCCACCAGAAACCGGTACCTGATGCCGATGGTAGGAGGTCAACGCAATTGCCCAGCGATTGTCGACACGAATCTTGGTTCCAGTTCTCAGAGTGTTGAGCATGTCGACTTGATTTTGCGCGGACAGCGTAATGACTCCGCGCTCGGCATCCAAAGACCCAAGCAATTTTCGATTGCCCCCTTCTGCCCCTTCGAGAGTGAAGTCCAACCAAGAGCTGTTTTTGAGGTGCGACAACCCGGCCACGTGCAAGCTTAATGGCTTACCAGCCGAGTCACGATCTATCCTTTGAACCGACACTACGCGCTCAATTTTCGCCCTTCGTACAAGAGTGCCCAGAGTGGATTGCGCGGTACCGAGGTAGCCAGGTTTACTCCAGAAGTCATCTGCATAACCGGGATCAATGCCTTTGACCGAACTGGCAAACCCCAGTAAACCTTGCGGGTCGTTGAGACCCAGGATGTAGGCGTAATTATCCCAACCGCGCAGGGGCACGCCCATTGCCGTGACCTCCGCAAGAACCGAGGCCTGCGTGGCGTCAAGTGCTGCAAAAGGATCGCCGCTACCTCCCGGTCGCATAGCGTCGGCAATGTGTGACGCTTTATCTTCGAGTACAAGACGTGCGAAAGCACGAACAAAAAAATTGGTAGGAATGGATGTTGGAACGCCAATGACGAATGGAACGGCACCCTCCCATACCCCCGACGAGTTCTCAGCCGCTGCAATGGTCAGATAAGACCCGCCGCTGCCACCATAGATGTAGCCGTGGATCTGAGAAGCGGGCAGTCCATAGTATTCCCCAGCGACCATCTTCGAGAACTTTGCAGCCGCCGCGTTGGCTCGATAGCCAGAGGGCGAAACAGTATCCACGGTATACGCACCGCTGTCGGCACCAAATTTGATTACCCGGTCCGGAACGCTACCGTCACCCAAGGGATAAACCTTGTGGAAGAAACGCCCTTTCCATTGGGCTTTCGGCGGGAAGAAAAAGCTGAACTTTACATCGGTGCCTTCGAAGTGCCCGGAAACGCGATGCGTCAGAACAGGGCTTTTCAAATCTTCTCGGCTATCTATTACCGGGCGGTCGAACTCCGGATCGACGCAGTCTTGAGTAATGAACATTATCCCGCCCGGTGGTGTTTCACACGGCGGGGATTGAGACGCGGCGGAAGCTAATGTCGACAACCCACCAAGCGACACTGCAAGTACCAAGCATCTGGAAGCGACGAACTTCTTATTGAAACCGTCACCGCGATGGAAATCTGTGCCAGGTGGAGCAGCCACTAGAGTCAGTTTTTTAGCGTTGTTCATAATGGCTGTGAATTCCTTGAGGAGCTTCAATGACGGCAGACCGACACTGCTGGGTAAGTTTTTGAGTCGTTTGAGGATGAGACCGCTCCGGCTGGGTCTCTCATTTTCCAGCTTGAGAAGCGTGACGTGCTCTACCAGGCGCTCACCTGCGCCTGGACAGAGCCTTAGTACCAAGCATAGGCTGGAGATGTCTACGATGCCGGGGGCAGTCCACCCAACAACGACGATTCACATGGCGTAGAGAAGAAACGCCAAGCCTCCGCTGATTGCACTGCAGGCTTCGCTGTTGGCCTGACAAGGGAGAGGTTTGCCGGTAACGAATGGAACGGCAATGGAGGAAAAAGAACTGATGCGGATATTGCCGGCGTGATAAATCGCTGCGTGGGCGCCGTCATGCGACAGAGCCTCAAGGCTGATTTGGAAGATTCGGGCGCCAGACATAGTCGTACCATAACAATAGGATTGAACATATCCGGCGGTCCGGTGACAGCAAGGTAGCATGATGACTAATACTACCAAGGAATATATTCTATTATTCTTATTCCTAAAATGAATAATAGATCCAGGCGCTGCATCACGCCCACCCCTCCAGTCGCAACGTGGACCGAATCAGCCGTTGCTCTTCGCTTTCAATTTCCCTGAGGTTTTCGCAGATGCTCTGGATGTGCGCGATGGCCGCCTTGCGCGCCTGCTCCGGCAGGCGCCCGATCACGGCGTTATACAGCCGTGCGTGTTGGCGATCGATCTGGCGCTTCTGCGGTTCACGGTGATAGAGGTTGTTGACCGAAGCGAAGACGGTGTTGAGCAGCAAGTCCGTCAGCGAGAGCAAGGTCTGCACCAGCACCGGGTTGTGCGACGCCTCGCAGATCGCCAGGTGGAACGCATGATCAAGCCGAGCATGTTCGCTCGCCTCCAGCAAATGGCCGTGGGCATCGAGCAATGCCTCATAAGCGCGGGTGATCAGGACAAAATCGGCGTCGGTGCCACGCAGGGCCGCTAAGCGGGCGGATTCGCCCTCGAGCAGGCTACGCACTTCGAACAGGTCGTAGAGCGTCCGCGGCTGCGAGCTGAACAGGTGCAGCAGCGGTGACGCCACGCCCGGCCCCGACAGGTCGGCCACGAATGAGCCCTTGCCTTGCTCGGTGTTGATAATCCCGCGAGCGCGCAACACCTTGAGTCCCTCGCGAAGGGCGGTACGCGAGACGCCGAGTTTTTCCGTCAACCGCCGCTCCGAAGGCAACAGTTGCCCGGTCTTGAGCACACCGTCGACGATCAGGCGCTCGATCCGCTCACAGACCACGTCGGCAACTTGCTGGGTACGGCCCGTTTCTGTGCTGTCCATGCGATCTCCAACTGGTATGACCAGCTTCAGCGTCCGACTCGCCAGTGCTCAAACACCCGGCTAATCGACTGTTTTTGATGGTCTTTTTTAACCGAATAAAGAAACAACGATTAAACAACTGGTTCGACCAGACCAACAACCCATAGACAGTAAAACGCCCCAGGCGAATGATGCAAGCCAGCTGCATCGGAACAGACCTCGAATAAAAACAACTGAGGGTCGCCTACCGACTATGAACATTCTCTACGATGAACGCGTCGACGGCGTCCTGCCTGACGTCGACAAACAGGCGCTGCTGCACGCCCTGCAGACTCGGTTGCCTGATCTGGAAATCCTGCACCAGCGCGAAGCGCTCAAGCCGTACGAATGCGACGGCCTCTCCGCTTATAGCACCACGCCCATGCTGGTGGTGCTGCCGCGCCACATCGATCAGGTGCAGGGCGTGCTTCGAGTCTGCCATGAGCGGCGTGTACCGGTTGTGGCTCGTGGTGCGGGCACTGGTTTGTCCGGCGGTGCGCTGCCGCTGGAAAAAGGCGTGTTGCTGGTGATGGCGCGCTTCAACAACATTCTGCACATCGACCCCGCCGCCCGCACCGCCCGGGTTCAGCCGGGGGTACGCAACCTGGCGATTTCCCAGGCGGCTGCGCCATTTGGCTTGTATTACGCGCCGGACCCTTCCTCGCAGATCGCCTGTTCCATCGGCGGTAATGTGGCGGAAAACGCCGGTGGCGTGCATTGCCTGAAGTATGGGCTGACCGTGCACAACCTGCTCAACGTCGACGTGCTAACCGTCGACGGCGAACACGTGAGCCTGGGGTCCCAGGCCCTCGACTCTCCGGGTTTCGATCTGCTCGCGTTGTTCACCGGCTCCGAAGGCATGCTCGGGGTGATCACCGAGGTCACGGTCAAGCTGCTGCCCAAACCACAAACGGCCAAAGTGCTGCTGGCAGCCTTCGACTGCGTCGAAAAGGCTGGCCGTGCGGTGGGGGACATCATTGCCGCCGGCATCATCCCAGGCGGCCTGGAAATGATGGACAACCTGGCCATTCGCGCCGCCGAAGACTTCATTCACGCCGGCTACCCGGTGGACGCCGAAGCGATTCTGTTGTGTGAACTCGATGGCGTAGAAGCCGACGTCCACGACGACTGCGACCGCGTGCGCCAAGTGCTGGAACAGGCCGGCGCCACCGAAGTGCGCCAGGCTCGCGATGAGGCCGAACGCGTGCGTTTCTGGGCCGGGCGCAAGAATGCGTTTCCGGCGGTGGGCCGCCTCTCACCGGATTATTACTGCATGGACGGGACGATACCGCGCCGCGAACTGCCTGGCGTGCTGCACGCTATCGCGGCGTTATCGACCGAGTACGACCTGCGGGTAGCGAATGTTTTCCACGCCGGCGACGGCAACATGCACCCGCTGATCCTGTTCGATGCCAATCAACCGGGGGAACTCGATCGCGCCGAAGCCCTGGGCGGCAAGATCCTCGAATTGTGCGTGAAGGTCGGCGGCAGCATTACCGGTGAACATGGTGTGGGCCGCGAAAAGATCAATCAGATGTGCGCCCAGTTCAATAGCGATGAGCTGAGCGTGTTCCACGCCGTCAAAGCCGCATTCGACCCAGGCGGATTGCTCAACCCGGGCAAAAATATCCCGACGTTGCATCGATGCGCCGAGTTTGGCGCCATGCACGTTCATCTGGGTCAGATGCCCTTCCCCGACCTGGAGCGTTTCTGATGCACAGTGAACACGCTATCGACGCCAGCGCAGCGCTGCTGGAGCAGGTCAACCAGGCGCTGAACAACGCCACGCCGCTGCTCATCCAGGGTTCCAACAGCAAGGCGTTCCTTGGACGCGCAGTCACAGGTGAAGTCCTCGACACGCGCGCCCACCGTGGCATCGTCAGCTACGACCCGACTGAACTGGTGATCACCGCCCGTTGCGGCACGCCCTTGGCGGAGTTGGCAGAAGTGCTGGACGCCTCGCAACAGATGCTGCCTTGCGAACCGCCCTCCTTCGGTGAACACGCCACCGTGGGCGGCATGATTGCCTGCGGACTCTCGGGGCCACGGCGCCCGTGGTCAGGATCGGTCCGCGACTTCATCCTCGGAACACGGCTGATCACCGGACAGGGCAAGCATTTGCGCTTCGGCGGCGAGGTCATGAAGAACGTCGCCGGCTACGATCTGTCGCGCGTGATGGCCGGCAGTTACGGCGCGCTTGGGGTGGTGACCGAAGTGTCCCTCAAGGTCCTGCCCAAACCACGGCAAACCTTGAGCATCAGCCTGGAGCTGGACACCGACCGTGCCTTGCTGCGCCTGGCGGAATGGGGGCAACAACCGCTGCCGATCAGCGCCGCGTGTCACGATGGCCAGCGCCTGCACCTGCGACTCGAAGGGGGTGAAGGCTCGGTGGCGGCGGCCCATGACCGCCTGGGCGGTGAGTGTCTGGACGCTGCCTACTGGCATGACCTGAACGAACACCGGTTGAGTTTCTTCGATGAGGACCTGCCCCTTTGGCGCCTGTCCTTGCCGCACAACACGCCCCGATTGTCGCTGCCAGGGACGCAACTGATCGATTGGGGGGGCGCCCAGCGCTGGCTCAAATCCGACGCCGACGCGAGTGTCATTCGCACGGTGGTCGATAAACTCGGCGGGCATGCGACCTGCTACCACCTGGGCCTGATCGACAGTCCCTTCCAACCGCTGCCCGACACGTTGATGCGCTACCACCGGAATCTGAAGCAGCAACTCGATCCACGGGGCATCTTCAACCCCGGTCGCCTGTACGCGGAGCTTTGAACCATGCAGACCACCTTGAGCGAAGACGCCCGCCGACTGCCTCGCGCTGAAGAAGCCGAAAGCATCCTGCGCAGTTGCGTGCACTGCGGTTTTTGCAATGCCACCTGCCCGACCTATCAACTGCTGGGCGATGAACTGGATGGTCCGAGGGGGCGCATCTACCTGATCAAGCAAGTGCTCGAAGGCAATGAAGTCACGCGCAAGACCCAGGAGCACCTGGACCGTTGCCTGTCCTGCCGTAACTGCGAAAGCACCTGCCCCTCAGGCGTCGACTATCACAACTTGCTCGACATCGGCCGGGCGGTGGTCGACGCGGCAGTGCAACGCCCGCTCAGTCAACGCTTGCTGCGCGAAGGGTTACGCAGCGTCGTTCCCAATCCCGCGCTATTCAACGTGCTGATCGGCAGTGGCCAGCTATTTCGGGCGTTGTTGCCCAACACCTTGCAGGCCAAGTTGCCTCGCCGCGCCTACCCGGTCAAACCGCGCCCGGCCCCACACCACGCCCGCCAGGTATTGATGCTTGAGGGCT
Source organism: Pseudomonas sp. BIGb0381 (assembly GCF_024809815.1). Classification (NCBI taxonomy): domain Bacteria; kingdom Pseudomonadati; phylum Pseudomonadota; class Gammaproteobacteria; order Pseudomonadales; family Pseudomonadaceae; genus Pseudomonas; species Pseudomonas sp. BIGb0381. The sequence goes on along the minus strand of NZ_JANUEN010000002.1, from coordinate 140,692 downwards.
GCGTGCAGCCGAGTCTGTCCCCCAATACCAACGCCGCCACGGCGCGGGTGCTGGATCGACTGGGGATCAGCGTCATATCGACCCATGAGGCAGGCTGCTGCGGTGCCGTGGACTATCACCTCGACGCTCAGGCGGCCGGCCTTGAGCGTGCGCGGCGCAACATCGATGCATGGTGGCCGAGCATTGAAAGCGGTGCCGAGGCCATTGTGCAAACCGCCAGCGGCTGCGGTGCCTTTATCAAGGATTATGGCCACCTGCTCAGCACCGACCCGGCGTATGCCGACAAGGCGAAAAGGGTCAGTGCCCTGGCCAGGGACTTGGTTGAAGTGCTGCGCGGCGAGCCGCTGGATAAGCTCGGCGTACACAGCGACCAGCGCCTGGCGTTCCACTGCCCCTGCACGTTGCAGCACGCGCAAAAACTCGGCGGTGCCGTTGAAGCCATGCTGACAAGCCTGGGATTCAACCTGACCGCTGTTCCCGACAGCCACCTGTGCTGCGGCTCGGCGGGCACCTACTCGCTGACCCAGCCCGAATTGTCGCGACAACTGCGCGATAACAAGCTCACTGCGTTGGAAAGCGGCCACGCCGACGTCATCGCCACCGCCAATATTGGCTGCCAGTCCCACCTCGACGGAGCGGGGCGCACCCCGGTCAGGCACTGGATCGAACTGGTCGAGGCCGCGTTGCCCTCACCCAGTACTGGAGAATCCCCATGAAAACCAAAGCCGTACTGAGCCAGACCGAAGTCAGCCAAATCCTTGCGGCTGCACGCACCGAAGCCCGCAGCAATCAATGGGCCGTGACCATCGTCATTGTCGATGACGGCGGCCATCCCCTGGCCCTTGAACGCCTCGACGGCTGCGCGCCGGTCAGTGCCTACATCGCCACCGAAAAGGCCCGCACCTCGGCACTGGGTCGGCGTGAGTCCAAAGGGTATGAAGAGATGGTCAATGGCGGACGCTATGCCTTTTTGTCAGCGCCCTTGTTGACCTCCCTCGAAGGCGGTGTGCCGATCATCGTCGACGGCCAGGTAATCGGCGCCGTCGGTGTGTCCGGGGTCAAGTCTGGCCAGGATGCACAGGTGGCCAAAGCCGGGGCGCAATGCCTGAGCTGAACCGGCCCCTTGTGGCGAGCGGGCTTGCCCCGCGTTGGGCTGCGGTTCGGACGGATCGCCGACCTTGATGTAGTTGTCGATGCGGCTGCGGATCTGCAACGTCGCGCCGGCCAATTGCGACAGGTCGATTTCGATACTGTCGGTGTCGCCGTTGGTGTCGGTGCGAAAGGCCAGGGTCGTGGCGTCCTTGCGCCATACGGTTTGCTCCGGGTGATCGAGGCCCAAGGCGCGAAAGCCGTTGATGACCGCTCCCGTCACGCGCATTTCTCCGGTCCAGTAGGCGCCGCGATAGCGGTCCTTGATGCGTGCGCCGCCCAGGCGCAACCGGACGGCCCGAGGATCGCGACGAATTCACCCGGCCTGGCCGTCATCCGTGCCGACCTGGCCATTCGTGCGCAAACGGCCGATACCAGCCTGGCCAGCACCCTGCACGTCAAACGCGGCACCGCGCTGCTGGTGATGGAGCGCAGCTCTTACTTTGCCGACGGGCGCTGCTGCGACCGCACCACCTTCTTTATCCGCCCGGAACGCTATGCGTTTGTGCTCAGCGGCGTGTTCAAATCCGGCCCTGCCAAATAGAGGTCCGCACACGTCGCTTGAAGGGATCGGAAGATACGCGGCGGTGGGTTTCCTAGCGATAACCCCGCGCCTGAACGTCGAACAGCTCGGCATACCGTCCACCCGCAGCCATCAGCTGGCTATGGCTGCCCTCCTCCAGAATCTGCCCGCGTTCCAACACAATAATGTGATCCGCACTGCGCACACTGGAAAACCGGTGGGAAATCAACAGAGTCATGCGGCCCTTGGCATGCTCGCGAAAGTGCTCGAACACCGCCGCCTCAGCCCCGGCATCCAGCGCGGCGGTGGGTTCATCGAGGATCAGCAGATCGGCATCCTGACGCATGTACGCCCGCGACAAGGCGACTTTCTGCCACTGCCCACCGGACAGTTCCTGACCTCCGAACCAGCGTCCCAGCTGGGTTGAATAGGTATGGCTCAGGCGCTCGATAAAATCGGCCGCCACGCCTTGAGTGGCAGCGCTGCGCCAGCGTACCTGGTCGTCCAGGGCGTCGACGTCACCCACCCCCAGGTTTTCGCCGACGGTCATCTGGTAGCGGATGTAGTCCTGGAAAATAACGCCGATACGCTGGCGCAGGGTGTGTTCGTCCCACTCCTGCAGGTCGCTGCCATCCAGCAGGATGCGGCCTTCATCCGGGGCATACAGACGGGTTAGCAGTTTGATCAGGCTGGTTTTGCCGGAGCCATTTTCACCCACCAGCGCCAGGCTTTTCCCCGGTGCCAGGTGCAGGTTGATATTGCGCAGCGCGGCAGATTCAGCACCCGGGTAGGTGAAACTCACCTGTTCGCAGCGCAGGCCATCGCCAGGGCGCGCCCCTTGGGTGAGTCGGCCGCGCGGCGTGATTACGGGGGTTTCAAGGTATTCATACAGGTCCGAGAGAAACAGGCTGTCGTCGTACAGCCCGGCAATGGCGCTTAGGCTGGCGGTGATTGCGGCTTGCCCCTGCTTGAACAGCACGATGTACATGGTCATCTGGCCCAGGCTCGTCTGGCCACGCACGGTGTCGAGTACCACCCAGGCGTAGGCCAGGTAAAACGCTGCGGTGCCCAGCAGGCCCAATGCGAAGCCCCAGGCATCGCGGCGCAGCGTCAATTGGCGGTCCTCGGTATACAAACGCTGGGCGTTGTCGCGATAGCGCTGGAGGAACAGCGGTGCCAGGCCAAACAACTTGACCTCCTTGGCATGGGACTCGTGGGAGAGCAAGGATTCCAGGTAGTTCTGCTGACGCGTCTCCGGTGCACGGCGGTGGAACAAGCGGAACGCATTGCCGGAAAAATGCGTCTCGGCGAAGAACACCGGCAACGCGCCGACCACTAGAATCAACAGGGCCCACGGCGAAAAGTGCACCAACAGGACAGCAAAGCTGACCAGCGAAATGAGGTTCTGCACCAACCCCAGTCCTTTCGTCACCAGGCTCAGCGGGCGCGTCGAAGCACCCTGGCGAACGCGCACCAGCTTGTCGTAGAACTCGGCGTCTTCAAATTGCAGCAGCGAAAGGGTCTGGGCTTTCTCCAGGACCATCAGGTTGACCTTCACGCCCAGCTTCACCCGCAGCAGCGACTGCTGCATCGACAGCGCCCGTTGCGCCGCCGCCAACAACGCCAGCACACCGGCCTCGGCCAGCACGTAGCGCATCACCGGCCACACGGGTGCCTGGCTGCCGGCCGCATGAACCTGCATGGCGTGGACCACGCCATCAACAATGCGCTGTCCAATCCAGGCGGCCAGTGCGGGCAGCAGTCCGGCGACAATCGTCGCCAGCAACAGCCCCGTGAACAGTGGCCGTGAGGTTTCCCACACCAGTCCCAGTGCCCTGCGCGCCTGGATCGAAAACGCGCTCAATCGATTGAACAGCACCATGAATGGCACGGACTCCTAGAGGGTTGTGAAAGCGGGCCGGACTGCCGAGAGCCATGGATATGGGTGGGGCACTGCGCCACTCGCTTCCGGATCCAGGCGCGCCCCCCGGATTATGACAGGCCGTGACACCGGAACCATGAGTATTCATGGATGTTCTTCCCAGGCGCATCGCCGCCAGTGGTTGGCGTGATGTCTTTTGACTCGATGGCGGTTGGGCGCCCGACCTTACGTCACGTCCTGACGCCCCGCGCGGCCCAGCGACCAGCCAAAATTCATGCCCGCCGCCGCCAGCAGGATCGCGCCTGCGCCCATCACCTGCAGGGTGCTGAGGGGATGGGCGAAGGCTACCCAGTCGACCAGGATAGCGACAATCGGATAGATGAACGACAGTGCCCCGACCAGTGCCGTGGGGATTTTCTGGATGGCGCTGTACAGCAGGGTCGACATCAGCCCGGTATGGACTACCCCGATAATGATCAGGTAAGTCCAGGCGCCCTTGAGCGTTTCGCCCCCAGTGAAGTCCACGAACGGTGCCAGCACCAGCACGCCGACCACCATCTGGATCAGCACGATCAGGTGCGCGGGAAAATCCTTGAGACGCTTGGTGATCGCTGCCGCCACGGCATAGAAAAAGGCCGAAGCCAGCGCCAGGCAGACGCCCAGCAGGTAGTCGGCGCCGGTGGCCTGCCCACGGCCCTTGGCGGACACGATCAGCATCAGCCCGGCGAAGGCCAACAGCAGCCAGCCGACCTTGGCGACACTGAGGCGTTCGGCAAAAAACAGCGCACCCAGGCCGACCAGCATGAACGGCTGAACGTGGTAGACCACCGTGGCAATGGCGATAGAGGCATGTGTGTAGGCACCGAACAGCAGCACCCAGTTGAGGATCAGCGCCACCCCGCCCAGGCACACCAGAATGAATGGCCGGGCAGCGATCCGCGCGCTGCGCAGCCCCCCAGGCACCAGGTACGCGACCAGCATCGCCAGGGCGCCGAACAGGCAACGCCAGAACACCACCGCCTCCGGGCTCTGCCCCGACATGACGACGAACCAGCCGACTGTGCCGGAGATGGCCATGGCCGAGATCATTTCGAGCGTCCCACGGGTTTGCGACTTCATCACTCACGGCTTCCTTGCTATCGACATCACCATGGCCCAAGCCACCGTTCGCGGGGAAATAGGCTGGCAAATACGACTTTATAATGAACTAATGGCCGATATACTGAACATACCCCCCAAGAGCGTCAACCCATTCAAGGATGGTTTATAAAACAAATGACCGATATAACGAACAACCTGCCGGGAAATAATCCGAGTCGAATCGATCTGCTGGCGCTGTCAATCAAGCGCGAGCGCCTGGCCGCCGGGCTTTCCTTGACCGAGCTGGCGAAGCGCGCCGGGGTAGCGAAGTCGACCTTGTCTCAATTGGAGTCGGGCATCGGTAACCCCAGCATCGAAACCTTGTGGTCGCTGGCGATGGCCATGGGCTTGCAAGTCACCCGGTTCTTCGAACAACCCCGGCAGGCCCTGCGGGTGATTCGCGCTAACGAGGGCATGACCGCCTATGCCGAGACGGCCCATTACGCAGCGACACTGCTTGCCGATTGCCCGGCCGGCGTACAGCGCGATATCTACCGACTCAAGGTGCAGCCCGGCGAAGTTCGTCTGTCTCAGCCTCACCCGCAGGGCACCGTAGAGCATGTGGTGCTGTGCAGTGGCAGTGCACGTATCGGCCCGGCGAGTGGCCCGGTGTTGCTCAACGCCGGCGACTACATCAGCTACTTGGCGAATGTGCCTCATGTGTTCGAGGCACTTGAGGCGGACACCACGGCGGTGATGGTGATCGAGCATTCCTGAAGTGGGAGCACCTTGACGCCTGTCAAATCCGTAGCTGCCGAGCCCCGGCGAGGCTGCGTCGGTCGCGACTCGGGCCTGAATCGGCAGGGGGATCGCTAGCAACTTAACCCTTTCATCTCGTCAATTTTATCGAGCAGGACGCCAATAACCCCCGCCTTTTTTTGGGGCCCCGTCAGTTGCGCGTCAAGAGCGTGTGAGGCGCAACACCAAACGCCTTGCGAAACGCGTGGCTGAAGTGGGAGAAATCGGAAAAACCGAAGTCCAGTGCGGCTTGGGAAACGCTGCGCACCTGGCCGCACTCGATGGCCGCGCGACTGGCATTCAGCCGTTCTTTCCAGATCTCTGCGACCGGGCTTTTCTGATGACGGGCGAATGCACGGGTCACCGTGCGGGTGGACACGTGGTGGGCTTGGGCGATCAGCTCGATCGACAGTTCTCGCTCGCTCAAGTGGTGCTGGATGTAGGTCATTATCCGCGCATAAAGATCCAGCTCCTGATGAGTCGTCTTCAGGTCCTGGAGTTCCAGGCTAATCACGAGCAGGTCGATTATCGTGTTGGAGTAACGATTGCAAATGCCTCCATCCTCCAGAAGCACGGGAGTGTTCGCCATCTGGCGCAGCATCTCGCGCAACGGCACCACGCCGGGGCGGCGGTCATCCAGCACCATTGCGGTGCATTCCGCCACACGCGGCAACCGCTCAGTCAGTAACTGCCGAGGGATGCGCATCAAGTGGTTTTCGCTCCCCCCCAGGCTGAATCGGAACGGTCGGGTTGCGTCATAAAGGAACAAATTACCGGCCCCCAGTGTGGCCTTGCGCCCCTCTTGCTCAATTTCGCCATACCCATTGAGGGTGAAGCCCAGCCACAGGTCTTCTGCGGGGCCACTGCGTAAATGCCGCTCGGAACGGACCCAATGATGCAGCGGGGACGACAGCCTGGAGACATCCAGCGCCCCCACACCGGAGACCTGGAGCGTTCCGTTGAAATCGCTCTGGGTCGAGGGTTTGCTGTCAGCCATAAGACAATGGCGACACACCACTTCTTTCCAGTAATCGAAGCGACGCGGTTGCGAAACGGCAAGGGTGGAATATTGATTGTTCTGAGCCATGGCACTCACCTTAATGCAACGACTTGAAGCAGCGACACGCTGCCGGTCGATCCTGGAAAGCAAAATTCAGACCACGCCCAGCCCCCTTTATCGCTCCTGAGCCCTGGCATCCGGCACCTGTCTTTTCCAACCAAACGGTTGTCCTGGCGAACAAAGCGAGGCGGTTCGCACATGCCTGACTATGACCTCACGGCCTGTCCAGCCCGCTACGCCTGAACCTGAAAAAAACAAGGAGCCGCCCATGGAATCTGCGATCGACAAACACCTTAGATGCCCACGGACGTTGTCCCGCCGTGTGCCCGAGGACTACCAGCCGCCCTTCCCTATGTGGGTCGGCCGCGCCGACGAACACTTGAAGCAAGTGGTGATGGCCTACCTGGGCGTGCAGTTTCGCGGTGAGGCGCAGCGTGCGCGCGCCCTTAAGGCCATGCGCGACATCGTCGGCAGCTTCAGCCTGCCCGACGGCCCGCAGACCCATGATCTGACCCACCACACGGACAACAGTGGCTACGACAACCTGATGATCGTCGGCTACTGGAAGGACGCGGCGGCCTATTGCCGCTGGTTGCGATCACCGCCCGTCAATGACTGGTGGGCATCGCCGGATCGCCTGAACGACGGCCTGGGTTATTTTCGCGAAATCACCGCGCCGCGTGCCGAGCAATTCGAAACCCTCTACGCCTTCCAGAAGCAGTTGCCGGGGGTGGGCGCGATCATGGACACGACCAGCGGCGAGATCGAAGAGCACGGTTACTGGGGCTCGATGCGCGATCGTTTCCCGGCGTCCCAGACGGACTGGATGAGCCCCACGGGCGAACTGAAGGTGGTGCTGGGCGACCCGGCCAAAGGTGGCCGCGTCATCGTCATGGGCCATGACAACATCGCGCTGATTCGCTCCGGCCAGGATTGGGCTGACGCCGAGGCTGACGAGCGTTCACTGTACCTCGACGAAATCCTGCCGACGTTGCAGGACGGCATGGATTTCCTGCGCGATAACGGGGCGCCCCTGGGCTGCTACAGCAATCGATTCGTACGCAACATCGACCTCGACGGCAACTTCCTCGACATGAGCTACAACATCGGCCACTGGCGTTCGGTCGAGAAACTGGAACGCTGGGCGGAATCCCATCCCACCCACCTGCGCATTTTCGTCACCTTCTTCCGCGTGGCGGCCGGCCTGGTGAAATTGCGGCTGTACCACGAAGTGTCGGTCTCGGACGCCAAGAGCCAGCTGTTCGAGTACATCAACTGCCACCCGCAGACCGGCATGTTGCGTGATGCAGGTGTCGCGCAAAGCTGACACCCGGCACCGCGCCCTTCGTCCCGATTATTTTTTGGCCCTCGTCTCTAGCGCATGAGGTCGGGGCCACTTTTTGGCAGGTATTTGACCATGAAGTCTCGTCGAGTCGCGCTGGGAATGGTGCCGTTCGTCAAAAGCCAAGCCCTTGAAGTGGCACCCGGATGAGCTGTCCTGTTCAGCCAAACGAGTGTCCTGTTCAACCAAGCCGCCGTGGCAAAACAGGCCTAATTTGTTCTCCATTGCCACCCGGAATGATCCGACCCCGAAGGTGCAGGAAGTGTTTGAACAGCCTCACGTCTTCCCACCGACCACCGATGAATTCAAGGAAAATCATGGCCATTATTCGTCCCACGCTTGATCAACTGCAGGACCTCGCCACCCAGTTGCACATGCAACTGACGCCTGAACAGGCAGCGCAGTATCTGGACCTGATGCAACCGAGTTTCGACGCCTACGACCTGGTCGACGAACTGCCTGATTTCGTTCCGCCCATACGCTACGAACGCAGTTCGGGCTATCGGCCCTCGGACAAGGAAAACCCGCTGAACGCCTGGTACTGCCGGGCTGAAGTGAACGGTGCCCGTGAGGGCCTGCTGGTCGGCAAAACCGTCGCGTTGAAAGACAACATTTCCCTGGCGGGTGTGCCGATGATGAACGGCGCGGCGCCGCTGGCCGGTTTCGTACCGTCATTCGACGCCACCGTGGTCACGCGTCTGCTGGATGCCGGGGTGACGATCCTGGGCAAGGCCACCTGTGAGCATTACTGTTTGTCCGGCGGCAGCCACACTTCTGATCCGGCCCCCGTGCACAACCCCCATCGTCACGGTTACGCCGCCGGCGGTTCTTCCTCGGGCAGTGCGGCGTTGGTCGCAGCCGGAGAGGTGGACATGGCCGTTGGCGGTGATCAAGGCGGGTCCATCCGAATCCCGTCGTCCTTCTGCGGCACCTACGGCATGAAGCCGACCCACGGCCTGGTGCCCTACTCCGGGGTCATGGCGATTGAAGCCACGATCGATCATGTCGGCCCCATCACCGCCAACGTGCGCGACAACGCGCTGATGCTGCAAGCCATGGCCGGCGCGGATGGGCTTGACCCACGCCAGGCCTCGCCGAAGGTCGATGACTATCAGAGCTACCTGGCGAGGGGTGTGCGCGGGCTCAGGATCGGCGTATTGCAAGAGGGGTTTGCGCTTGCCAACCAGGATCCTCGCGTCGCCGAGAAAGTGCGTGACGCCATCGCCCGTCTCGAGGCGTTGGGCGCGCATGTCGAGCCGGTGTCCGTTCCCGAGCACAACCTGGCAGGGTCGTTGTGGCACCCCATCGGCTGCGAAGGCTTGACCATGCAGATGATGCATGGCAACGGCGCGGGCTTTAACTGGAAAGGCCTCTACGATGTCGGCCTGCTGGACAAACAGGCCGGCTGGCGCGAACAGGCCGACCAATTATCCGCGTCGCTCAAGCTGTGCATGTTCGTCGGTCAATACGGACTCACCCACTACAACGGGCGTTATTACGCCAAAGCGCAAAACCTCGCGCGCTTTGCCCGACAGGGCTATGACAAGGCACTCCAGACCTACGACCTGCTGGTGATGCCGACCACGCCGATCATCGCCCAACCCCACCCACCGGCCGATTGCTCGATCACTGAGTACGTGGCGCGCGCACTGGAAATGATCGGCAACACCGCGCCACAGGACATCACCGGGCATCCCGCCATGTCGATTCCGTGCGGGCGGGTAGACGGCCTGCCCGTCGGGCTGATGCTCGTCGCCAAACACTATGCCGAAGGCACCCTTTACCAGGCTGCGGCGGCGTTTGAAGCATCCGTGGACTGGCGCACGCTCTGAGCCGTCGACGGGCGTCGCCGGCGCCCGAAGAACGATAAGAAATCCAATGACTTTATCCCCGTGTTGACTGATAGGAATAACCCCATGAGTACAGCTACTTCAACGCCCGGCGAAAGAGCCTGGGCATTGTTTCAAGTCCTCAAGAGCAAGGAACTCATCCCGGAGGGCTATGTCGAGCAGCTCACGCAATTGATGGAGCACGGCTGGAGCCCCGAGAACGGCGCCCGTGTGGTGGCCAAGGCATGGGTCGATCCGCAGTTCCGGGCACTGTTGCTCAAGGACGGCACCGCTGCGTGCGCCCAGTTCGGCTACACCGGCCCCCAGGGCGAATACATCGTCGCCCTGGAGGATACGCCGACGGTGAAGAACGTCATTGTCTGCAGCCTGTGCTCCTGCACCAACTGGCCGGTCCTCGGCCTGCCACCGGAGTGGTACAAGGGTTTCGAGTTTCGCGCACGCCTGGTCCGGGAGGGGCGTACGGTACTGCGCGAACTGGGAACGGAGTTGCCGCGGGACATGGTGGTCAAGGTCTGGGATACCAGCGCCGAAAGCCGCTACCTGGTCGTGCCGGTCAGGCCTGAAGGCTCAGAACACATGAGCGAAGAGCAGCTTCGAACGCTGGTGACCAAAGACGTGCTGATTGGCGTCGCCCTGCCCCGCGTGGGCTGAAAACAACACCTCATCATCGTTCACTCCCGGAGTTTTGATTATGGATGGCTTTCACGATCTCGGCGGTTTCCAAGGCTTTGGAAAAGTCCCCCACACCATCAATAGCCTGAGCTACAAACAGGTGTTCAAGCAGGACTGGGAGCATCTGGCCTACAGCTTGATGTTCATCGGTGCCGACCACTTGAAAAAGTTCAGCGTGGACGAAGTGCGTCACGCCGTCGAACGCCTGGACGTGCGCCAGCATGTCGGCACCCAGTACTACGAACGCTACGTCATCGCGACCGCCACCCTGCTGGTCGAAACCGGCGTGATCACCCAGGCTGAGCTTGATCAGGCCTTGGGCTCCCACTTCAAGCTGGCGAATCCCGCCCATGCCGAGGGCCGCGCGGCGATCACGGGGCGGACGCCCTTCGAGGTGGGAGATCGGGTGGTCGTGCGAGACGAATATGTGGCCGGACACATCCGCATGCCCGCCTACGTGCGCGGCAAGGAAGGCGTGGTCCTGCACCGGACGTCAGAGAAATGGCCCTTCCCCGACGCGATTGGCCATGGCGATGTAAGCGCCGCCCATCAACCCACCTACCACGTCGAGTTTGCCGTGAAAGACTTGTGGGGGGATGCGGCCGATGAGGGTTTTGTGGTGGTCGACCTGTTCGAAAGCTACCTGGACAAGGCCGCCGGCGCGGGCGCGGTGAACGCATGACAGACGGCGCCCAGGCAAGTCGACTGCCGGTGACGGTCCTTTCGGGCTTCCTCGGCGCCGGCAAAACCACCCTGCTCAACCATATCCTGCGCAATCGCGAAGGCCTGCGCGTGGCCGTCATCGTCAATGACATGAGCGAAGTCAATATCGATGCCGAAGAGGTGCAGCGCGATGTCGCGCTGCACCGGGGTCGCGATGAGCTGATCGAGATGAGCAACGGTTGCATCTGCTGCACCCTGCGCGCTGACTTGCTCGAGCAGATCAGTATGCTCGCACGCCAGCAGCGTTTCGATTACCTGCTGATTGAATCCACGGGGATCTCCGAGCCGATGCCGGTCGCGGAGACGTTCGCCTTCCTTGACGCTGAGGGCTTCAGCCTCAGCGAACTGGCGCGGTTGGATACCTTGGTAACGGTGGTCGATGGCAGTCGTTTCCAGGAACTGCTCGAATCACCGGACACCGTTGACCGCGACGACGCAACGCCGGACGCGCCCAAGCGCCATCTGGCCGATCTGCTGATCGAACAGGTGGAGTACGCCAACGTTATTCTCGTCAACAAGCTGGACCTGATCGATGCGGCGCGCTACCAGGCCGTGCAGGCGATCCTCACGGGCCTCAACCCGACTGCGCGGATCCTGCCGATGGCCCACGGTAACGTGCCGTTAGCCAGCCTCCTTGGCACCCATCTGTTTGATTTACCCAGCCTCGCGGCGTCGCCGGGCTGGATGCGGAAAATGGAAGTGGCAGACGCGGCGGTCTCCGAGTCGGACACCTACGGCGTGACGTCCTGGGTGTACCGTGAGCGCGCGCCTTTCCACCCGCAACGGTTGCTCGACTTTCTCGAGCGGCCCTGGTGCAACGGGCGGTTGCTGCGCAGTAAAGGTTACTTCTGGCTCGCCAGCCGCCACTTGGAAACCGGCCTGTTGGTGCAAAGCGGCAAGCGGTTCCAGTGGGACTATGTCGGGCGCTGGTGGAACTTCATCGAGCCGTCGCAATGGCCCCGGGATGAATATCGGCTGCAGAGCATCATGGCCAAATGGGACAGCGTGGTCGGCGACTGCCGGCAGGAGTTGGTGTTTATCGGCCAGGGGCTCGACACCAACGCGTTACAGCGCGAGCTCGACACCTGCCTGCTGAGTGCGCGGGAAATCGCCGCCGGCCCCCTGGCCTGGCAGGCACTGCCAGGGGCGACAGCCTTTGACCAACGGGCCCTTGTCCGCATACCCACACAGCCCATGGCGATCGACCCCATTTGATCCGAGATAGAGGTGGCCCATGCTCTTTTTCAGCCGAACCAACCGCTGGGTATTGGCTCCGCTTGCCGACAGACTGGATGAGCCTGACCAGGCGAGTACACCGCTGTCGTCGAGCAACCCGTTATTGCGACGCATCCTGGCGGGCGTCGAGACATTGCTGCAAGAGCGGCGAGCACTGAAAGCACAGACACACGCGCTGGCATTGGAAGCCGCCCAATTGGCCGAGCACCTGGCCCGCCGCGACGCGCTTCTGCAGGAACGGGAGGCTAGCTGGGCGCTTATCGCTCAAGGCGCAGGTGAACTGTTTTGGGAACTGGAACCGACAGGTGTTGCTGCACCCGCGCCGGAGTGGGCCATGAGGTGGACAGGGTCCGCGTCGATCCCGACCCAAGGTATTGATCTACTTGGCCGCTGGAACGAGCAACTGCACGCGACGGACCGGCAACGCCATCTTGACGCGCTTGCCCGGCACCTGGCTGATCGCAGCGGGCGAACCCCCTTTACGCTGGACGTACGCATGGCCCTTGCATCAGACGGTGACTATCGCTGGTGCAGGATCAGCGGAGTGGCGCGCCGCGATGCGCAAGGCGTACCGGTCGCCATCGGCGGAAACCTGCGTGACATTCATGAACAGCGCCTGCACGAAGAGTCACTCGAACTGGCGGCCACCCGCTTCGAAATTTCCCGTGAAATGCTCCATGACGGGCTCTGGGACATTGAGGTGGTGGCGGGTGATCCGGCGAACCCGAAAAACACCATCTGGTGGTCTTCGCAAATGCGGCGACTGCTGGGTTACACCACGGTTGAGGAATTTCCCAATACATTGGAAAGCTGGACCTCACGCCTGCATCCAGACGACAGCGCGCGGGCAATCGCGGCGTTTGTCGCCCACGTCGAAGATCACAGCGGAAAAACACCCTTTGATGTCGATTATCGGCTCAAGCACAGCAGTGGCAATTACCGCTGGTTTCGCGGCCGTGGGCAAACGCGCCGCGCAGAGGACGGTTCCCCGCAAAGAGTGGTGGGCGCCATCACCGATATCCATGCCCACCATGAAGAAAACACCCTGCGTGAGGCTCAGGAACACCAGCACCGAGTGATGCAGGAGACCCTGCGCAAGCTGACGCACATTGTCGCCACCATCCAGGGCATCGCCAGCCAGACCAACCTGTTGGCATTGAACGCTGCCATTGAGGCCGCCCGCGCTGGCGAAGCCGGACGCGGGTTCGCGGTGGTCGCCGATGAAGTTCGCAAGCTGGCGACCCGCACCAGCCAGGCGACCCAGCAAGCGGCCGACATGATGGACAGCTAGCCCCCTCAGCGACGCGTCGTCGTTCAATGGGCAAGTCGTGGGCAACGCAACTATTGGCAGTACACACCCAACAATAAGAACCAGGTATCGTTATGCGTGATTATCAAGCTGTGGCCACATCCTTCAATTACCAGCAGACCGCCGAACGGGCTTTGCACGGCGACCTCACTGCCCTGAACGCCTGCGTCGAATGCTGCGACCGACACGCCCACGCCCACGACGACGCCGTGGCGTTGTATTGCGAAGCGCAGGATGGCAGCGCCACGCAATACACATTCAGCCAGTTGCAGGCCAGCGCTGCACGCTTCGGTCATTTTTTGCGCGAGCAAGGGGTAAAACCGGGCGACCGCGTTGCCGGCCTGATGCCACGCACGGTTGAACTGCTGATTGCCATCTTGGGGACCTGGCGGGTGGGCGCTGTCTATCAACCGCTCTTCACCGCATTTGGTCCCAAGGCGATCGAGCAACGATTGGGCTGCTCCAACGCGCGCTGGATCGTAACGGATCCCCAAAACCGTCCCAAGCTGGATGAGATTGCCAACTGCCCAAGCGTCGTCATCACCGGCGACTGCCCGCAAAACCCAAGCGATTACCCGTTCTGGAGCACCCTGGATTGCCAGGGCGCAGAATGCGAACCGGTGCTGCTGGACGCCGACGCGCCGTTCCTGCTCATGTGCACATCGGGTACCACGGGGCCGGCCAAGCCGCTGGAAGTGCCGTTGCGCGCCATGCTGGCCTTCAAGGGCTATATGCGCGATTCGATTGGCCTGCGTGAGGACGACCGCTTCTGGAACCTGGCCGATCCCGGCTGGGCCTATGGCCTGTATTACGCAGTGACCGGCCCGCTGGCGTGTGGTCATGCCACGCTGTTCTACAACGGCCCTTTCACGGTGGAGAGTACGTGCCGAGTCATTGCCAAGTACGCAATCACCCATCTGGCCGGCTCACCCACGGCTTATCGCCTGTTGATTGCCGAAGGCGCAGCGTTCGCCGGCGCCGTGCGCGGCCGCCTGCGTGCCGTCAGCAGTGCCGGCGAGCCGCTCAACCCACACGTGATCCGTTGGTTTGCCGAGCAACTCGGCGTGACCATTCACGACCATTACGGCCAGACGGAAATCGGCATGGTGTTGTGCAATCACCATGGTTTGCGTCACCCGGTCCGTGAGGGCTCGGCGGGTTATGCGGTGCCCGGCTACCGCATCGTCGTGCTGGATGAGGCGCATCGGGAATTGCCGGCGGGTCAGCCGGGCGTCCTGGCGGTGGATCGCGAGCGCTCGCCCCTTTGCTGGTTCGACGGCTACCTGGGTATGCCCACTCGGGCCTTTGTGGGCCGCTATTACCTCAGCGGCGACAGTGTGGAACTGAATGACGACGGCAGTATCAGCTTCGTTGGCCGCAACGATGATGTGATCACCACGTCCGGCTACCGCGTCGGGCCGTTCGACGTCGAGAGCGCGCTGATCGAACACCCGGCGGTGATCGAAGCGGCGGTGATCGGCAAGCCCGACCCGCAGCGCACCGAGCTGATCAAAGCCTTTGTCGTACTCGGCAGCCAGTATCAGCCGAGTGCCGAGCTGGCCGAAGTACTGCGCCTGCATGTGCGGCAACGCCTGGCCGCGCATGCTTATCCCCGGGAAGTGGAGTTCGTCGACCAGCTCCCCAAGACCCCCAGTGGCAAGTTACAGCGCTTCATTCTGCGCAATCAGGAAATTGCCCGGCAGCAGGCGCTCGATGCATGAAAGCGTGGCCGTTATGCCCAGGCTGAACAGTCAGCGGCGCTGATGCATGGATTGCAGAATCGCCGCCGAGATCTGCTCAAGGGGCAACTCACGCTCCACGGCACCCAGCTTGAACGCCTCCTTGGGCATGCCATACACCACACAGGACTCTTCATCCTGGCCCAGGGTGCGGGCACCGTTGTCGTGCATTTCCTTCAGGCCCCGGGCGCCATCGTCGCCCATCCCCGTCATGATGATCCCCAACGCGTTACTCCCGGCACTGCGGGCAACCGAACGAAACAGCACATCAACCGAAGGTCGATGGCGGCTGACCGGCGGACCGTCGACAATTTCCACCTGGTATTGGGCGCCGCTGCGCTTGAGCACCATGTGTCGGCCACCGGGGGCAATCAGCGCGCAACCGGGGATAACCCGGTCACCGTTCTTCGCCTCCCTGACCTCGATCTCGCACAGTCGATTGAGGCGCTCGGCAAACGCAGCGGTGAAGTGTTCGGGCATGTGCTGCACGATCACGATTCCCGGGCAAACCCTGGGCAAGGCGGTCAACACCAACTCCAGGGCTTGGGTGCCGCCCGTGGACGTACCAATGGCGACAATGTTCTCGGTGGTGCGCGCCATCGCCTGGGTACCCGCGGGCAATATGACGTCGGCCGTCAGCCTTGCCGGTACCCGTTCACTGGACGGCACCATACGCTTCATGTTGGCCCGGGCAGCGGCCTTGACGGCGCCCGCCAATTCATCAGAACTGTCGGTCAGAAACTGACGCAGGTTGAGTTGTGGCTTGGTCACAATACTGACCGCGCCGGCCGCCAGGGCCTGCATGGTCGTGGCCGCGCCCTTTTCGGTCAGCGTGGAGCAGATGACCACGGGCGTGGGGCGTTCGGCCATCAACTTCTTCAGGAACGTAATGCCATCCATCCGTGGCATCTCGACGTCCAACACAATTACATCCGGCCATTGCTTGTTCATCTTGTCCATGGCAAACACCGGGTCTGCCGCCGCGCCGATCACCTCAATAGCGGGGTCTTGCCCCAGGGTCGCCGTCAGCACCTGACGCACCACGGCGGAATCATCAATGATCAGCACTTTGATAAGGCTCATGTCGCACGCTCTCCATGAGGGCTGCTAGGGGTTCGCAAGGCCAGGTAGTTGAGTTCTATTTCGCCGCTGGTGAGATCGAACACAATGGTCCGATAACCCACGCCTTCCACATGAAAGTGTTGACACTGCAAATGATGCAGATCGAGCAGGCGCATGGCCTGCTCGACATTGCGCTGGCCGACGTAATCGTTGTCCGAGCGCACAAACCCAGGAAACATGTTCCCGCCGCCAAATACGCTGATCCTGAACTCCGCAGGCCGGGCCTTGATCGACTGTATTCGAGCGAGCAACAATTCAAACGCCTCATTGCCGTAGCGACCATCCAGGACGCCGGGTTTGGCCACGGCGCGCTGTGGCAGCAGGTAGTGACACATGCCCCCCAGCAAGCGCCGGGGATGCCAGAACACCAAGGCAACACACGACCCCAGCACCGTACGTAGGTGAATCGCACCCGAGCCGAAAAACCAATCGCCAGGATTCAGGAACACCTCGTTGGACGGTCGGCTGTCAGGCATGTGGCCTCCGGTAGATGGAAGGCTTGACCAGTCGCAGCTGGTCGGTAATGCCGTTGAGGCTCTCCGAATGGCTGACCAGAAAGTACCCGCCCGGCTTCAAGTGGCTGATCAGTCGCTTGACCACTTGCACTTTGGTGTCGTTGTCAAAATAGATCATCACGTTGCGCAGGAAGATCACATCAAACATCCCCAGTTTCGGCAGCGGGTTGTTCAGATTGATCGACTGGAAATTGATCTTTGCCGCCAGCGCCGGGTCGACCATGAAACAACCGTGGTTGGCTCCCACGCCCTTGAGGCAATACTTGTTCAGCAGCGCCTCAGGGATGCCACGTGTGCCGTCGAGGGGATAACGCCCAAGGCGGGCTTTGTCCAACACCCGGCTGCTAATGTCCGATGCGACAATCTCCCAGGGCCGGCCGGCGAGGTTGTCAGCCAGGACCATCGCCAGGGTATAGGGTTCTTCACCGGTCGAGCACGCGCCACTCCATATGCGCAACGGTCCGCTGCCACGCAGTTCGGGCAACGCTACATCACGCAGGAAATCAAAATGCTTGGGCTCACGAAAAAAGTAGGTTTCGTTGGTCGTCAGCAGATCCACCGCCATCTGCAACTCCGCGCTGTCCTTCATCAACACCCTGTAGTAAGCGCCGTAAGTGTTGAGCGTGAGCACCTGCAAGCGCTTGGCCAGGCGAGTGCTCACCAACTGTTTTTTGGCATCGGACAGGCTGATGCCCGCGATTTGATAAATGAGGTCACGAAACTGCGCGAACTCGGCGTCAGAAAGGATCACGTTCATAAGGACATTCCCACAGCACACTCAGGCGATCGAAGGTAGCGAAGACTCAAGGTTGGACAGCGCATCGACCTGTTCCAGGGACAACACGCGACCGATGTCCAGTAACAGCACAAAACCGCTTTCCAGCTTGCCGATACCCAGTAAAAAATCGGCCCTCACATCGGTACCGAAATTCAACGAAGGCTCTATATCCTGATCGGCGATCTCCAGTACCTCGCTGACCGCATCGACGATGATGCCCACCGGTTTGCGCTGGGCATTGGCCTGTACCTCGATGATCACAAAGCAGGTCCTTGGGGTCTGCACCGTGCGTTCGCCGCGAAAGCGCACCCCCAGGTCGAGCACGGGGACCGCCGCGCCACGCAGATTAATCACCCCGCGTATGCTGGGAGGCAGCAACGGCACGCTGGTGATCGGCCCGTATTCGATGATTTCCCGGACGTTGAGCGTGCCCACGGCAAACATCTCCTCCCCCAGCACAAAGGTTAGGTACTGGCTCGGGCTCGAGACTGTGGCATTGCCTGGACTGTCGATGGGTAGGGCCATGATTCACCTCGGATCAAATACTTTCCAGTCACGCCCGCAGGCGCTGGTGTGCTCGTCAAACAGACATCAGGCCGGCCATCTCATCGACACACAGCACATGCTCGATCTGCAGGAGCGTGACGAACTCGCCTCGCACCTTGGTCATCCCCCGGATGAAGTCGGTGCGAATATGATTGCCGAACGCCGGTGCGGGCTTGATATCAATGTCGAGTATCTCGATGACTTCGCTGACCGAATCCACCACCACCCCCAGGACCTGGGATTCGCCCTCCTTCGCGGCCTCAAGGATGACGATGCAGGTCCGACTGCCCAGTTCCGTCGTCCCCTTGTCAAAGCGTGCCTTGAGGTCCACGACCGGCACCACTGAGCCGCGCAGATTGATGACCCCCCGCAGGAATGCCGGCATCATCGGTACGGTGGTCACCTGGTTGTATTCGATGATTTCACGAACACTCAGGGTATTGACCGCGTACATCTCCTGAGCCGCCAGGAAGGTCAGGTACTGCAACGGTTCATCCACTGGCGGCGCAGGTTCGACAGCGCCCTGCCTGACCGCTGAGGTGCCCATGGGTCAACTCCCAAAGCGGACGAAACCGCCGTCCAAGGAGCGACTGTCATGGTCCTGCGTGGACATCGCGCGGCTGATCTGGGGCGTCGAGACATTGCGTCCGGCACGTTTGCTTTGCACGGTGAAAAACCCCATGAGTTCCTGCAGCTGCTCGGCCTGGCCACTCATTTCCTCGGCCGTCGCCGCCAGCTCCTCGGAGGCCGACGCGTTTTGCTGGGTCAGTTGGCTCATCTGCGACATTGCGCTGTTGATTTGCTCGGAACCGATGGATTGCTCTTCCGACGCAGCCGCAATTTCCTGCACCAGGTCGGAGGTCTTGGCAATCGAAGGCACTATCTCGTCCAGCAAGTTGCCCGCCCGCTCGGCCAAGGCCACGCTGTTCTTGGCCACTTCACTGATTTCCTGTGCGGCGATCTGGCTGCGCTCCGCCAGTTTGCGCACTTCGGCCGCGACCACGGCGAAGCCTTTGCCGTGCTCGCCGGCCCGTGCCGCTTCGATCGCTGCGTTGAGCGCCAGCAAGTTGGTCTGGTAGGCGATGGAATCGACGATGCCGATTTTTTCGGCGATGGTTTTCATCGCTGCCACGGTGTCCTTCACGGCACGACCGCCTTCCGACGCTTCCTTGTTGGCTTTACCCGCCATGCCGTCGGTGACCTTGGCATTTTCGGTGTTCTGGGAAATGGACGCCGACATTTGCTCCATCGACGACGAGGTCTGTTCGACCGATGCCGCTTGCTCGGAAGCCGACTGAGCCATGCTTTGGGCGGTGGCGGAGATCTCTTCCGAGGCACTCGACAGCGAGTCCGCTGACCCGCGCACTTCGCCGATGATTTCCGAGAGTTTTTCCACCGTGTCGTTGACCGAGTTCTTCAGCTCGAGGAACTTGCCCTGGTAGTCACCGGTAATGGTGCGAGTCAGGTCGCCACCGGACATCGCCGACAACACGTCCATGGCCTCGGTAATCGGTACGATGATTGCGTCCAGAGAACCATTGATCCCGACGATGATGCGGCGGAAATCCCCCTGGTGCCGGGCCACGTCAGGCCGGGTGTCCAGCTTGCCGATCAGCGCACTGTCACTGATCTGGCTGGTGTCCTCGACAAGGGCCAGGATATTGGCACGCAGTTGCTCGATGTTTTCGTTGATAAAGGCCTTTTTACCCGGGAACTGCTCCAGCGGAGCGGACAAATCGCCCTCGCCGAACGCGCGAATACAGGCCATGGCTTTTTTCTTCACGCTGATATGGCCGTTGACCATCTCGTTGATACCCTGGCCGATATCACGGTACGAGCCCGCGAACCGCTCGACGTCAATCATGACGTCAATGTCACCTTTTTCATGCTCGCTGGACATGTGCTGCATTTCATTGATCAGCGCCAGGATGTTGGTGCGCAGCAGCTCGATGTTTTCGTTGATAAAGGCCTTTTTGCCGGGGAATTGTTCCAGGGGTGCAGACAGATCACCGTTACCAAAGGAGCGTATGCAGGCCATGGCTTTTTTCTTCACCGCGATGTGGCCGTTGACCATATCGTTGATGCCCTGGGCCATGGAGCGGTAACTGCCATGAAAGCGGCCGGCATCGATCTGTGCGTCGATCTCGCCCTTGTCGTGTTCACTGGACATACGGTCCATCTCCACGATCAACGCGTGCAGGTTCGCGCCCAACTGCTGCATGCTCGCCATCAGGCTGGTGGTGTCGCCCTGCTTGAGCGTCGCCTTGGCATTCAGCTCGCCAGCCGATAGACGTGCCGCATAGGCTTGCACCACGGTCGGTTCGGCACCGAGCCGGCGCATCAGGTTACGCCCGAGCAAGGTGCCGACCAGGATGGTTGCGAACAGAGTCAGGCCGCTCACCAACAGGATGATGTAGCGCGCATTCTTCTCGATGGCGGTGGCTTGCAATTGGCCTTTTCGCCCCAGCTCCAGGTTGTATTCGCGCAGCTCACTGATCCCTGAAATCACCGTGGTCTGCAACGGTTGGCTCGTCTCAATCAATGTACGGGCCGAGGCTTGATCACCGTTGTCGATAAGCTTGTCGAAACGCGCCTGCAAGGCAGCGAACTCAGCCAAGTGACCACGCAGTTGTTTCAACAGCGACGCGTCATGCTCGTCGGAGGTCAACTCGGCCTGATAGCGATCCAGGGCTTTGCCAACCACACTGAAGTCCTGTGCCACGCTGTCCGCGTAACTGGGGACCAGATTTTTTCCGGGATCGTTCAAGCGCTGCCATTGCAAGGCGTGAAGGTCGGTGAACGCTGTTGCGGCACGGTCGATTTCCAGCAGGCTGGGCACCGTATTGACGTTGGCATAGCTGGCGCTCGTCTTGATTTCACCAGCCAGATACAGGCTGGTGCCACCCAACACGACGACACCCAGCATTGCCGTGAAAACCAACAACATGATGTTTCTGATAACGGTCATGGCGAGGCACTCCTGATGACGCTTCATTGAGTCGATAAAGAATTGGGGGTCGAACGGTGGGTGGCTTCCTTGGCAATACGTCCCAGCAAATTGGGTATGTCCAGAATCAGGGCGACGGTTCCGCTGCCGAGGATCGTGAAACCGCCCAGCCCATGGGCGTCACCAAACACTTTGCCGAGTGGTTTGATCACGGTTTGAAACTCCCCCTGCAAGCGATCTACCACCAGGCCGGCCCGCAGGCCTGCGTATTGCACGACGACCACGTTCTCGCGGTTGCCTCCGGGCTCTTGCACATCAAACAGATCCCTTAACCGCAGGATCGGCAGCACATCCCCGCGCAGGTCCAGGTAATCGGTTTCGGCTCCCGCCTGAGGCGCCAGCTCGATGCACTCCTCGACCATATTCAGCGGAATGACATAGGAAGCCTTGCCCACTCCGATCAGAAAGCCGTCAATGATTGCCAGCGTCAGCGGCAGGCGGATCCGCACAGTGGTGCCCTGCCCCAGTTCGCTCTCGAGGCTGACGCTGCCGCGCAACGCCGTGATATTGCGTTTCACGACGTCCATGCCCACGCCACGGCCGGACAGGTTGCTGACTTGGTCGGCGGTGGAGAATCCCGGCTCGAAGATCAAATTCAGAATGTCTTTGTCCGACGGCTGCTGGCCCTCTCCCACCAAGCCACGCTCACGGGCCTTGGCCAGGATCTTGTCCTTGGCCAGGCCGCCGCCGTCGTCGGACACCTCAATCACGATGCTGCCGGATTCGTGATAGGCGTTCAGGCGTACCGTGCCCTGGGCGGGCTTGCCACGCTGGAGGCGCGTCGCCGCCGGCTCGATGCCGTGGTCCATGGCATTGCGCACCAAATGGGTCAGCGGGTCGCCGATGCGTTCGACGACGGTCTTGTCCAGCTCGGTCTCACCGCCGCCGATGTGCAGCACAATGTCCTTGCCCAACTCTTTGGAGACGTCCCGCACCACACGCTGGAACCGCGTGAAGGTCGCGCCGATCTGCACCATGCGCAGGGTCAGTGCCGAGTCGCGTACTTCCTCAACCAATCGCGATAAGAGGCTGGTGGCTTCGATCATCTCGCCGATGCCGCTGCGCACCGCCACCAGGTTGGCGCCGGCACCGGCGATGATCAGCTCACCGACCAGGTTGATCAGTTGGTCCAGCTTGGCGGCATCGACCCGAATCAGGCTGGCTTCGTTGCTCGCCGCAGCCTTGCCGGCCTTGATCAACGGCGTCGTCGGATCCTGGGCATCAGGCTCACTGCGCGTCTCGACCGGTGCGGGCTCAGCGTCCTGGGTCACGAGCAAGGCCTGGGCCTCGGTCAGTGTGCCGCAACGCACCAACAGCTCGAGCAGCCCGGCATTGTCTTCGGGTAGTGCGTCGAGATGGGCGCGACATGCCTGCACCGTGGCGTGTGGTGCGAGGATCTGCACGAGCGCGTCCTCGCGGACAAAATCAAAGGCACCGTCGATCACCTCAAGGGGGGCGTCGCTGGCCAGTGCGAGTTCAAACCCCAGGTAGTTGGTTTCCGCGTCCATGGCGGCCAGGGGTGGCAAGCCATCGAACAAGGTAACGGTGTGCAGCAAACGTCCCAGCGTGCTCAGGTAACGCAGGAACGCCAAGGGGTCCATGCCATTGCGCAACACATCCGGGCCAAAGCGCAGGGACAAATGCCAATGGCCGGGAGTGCCGCCCTGCTCATCCGCCGGCGACGTCGCTGGAAGGGCCGGCGCTGGTGTCGAGACCGCCGTCTCCAGATACAGCGACAGCCGCTCAATGAGCGATTGACCCTGCGCCCGCAGCGGTTCATCCAAGCGATCCAGGTTGCCGTCCTCGGCCAACAGGTCAATCAATTGGCCGATATGGTC
Organism: Pseudomonas sp. BIGb0381; assembly: GCF_024809815.1. Taxonomy (NCBI): domain Bacteria; kingdom Pseudomonadati; phylum Pseudomonadota; class Gammaproteobacteria; order Pseudomonadales; family Pseudomonadaceae; genus Pseudomonas; species Pseudomonas sp. BIGb0381. The sequence continues at coordinate 117,523 of NZ_JANUEN010000002.1, read as the reverse complement.
GCGGGCGTCGAGAAACAACGCACTCAGCGCCTCATCGACGCGCACCTCCAGGCTGCGCACCCGGTCCAGCACGCTTTCGGCGACATGGGTGAACTCAACGATCGGCATCAAGCCAAACAGGCCGGCCGAGCCTTTGATGGTGTGGGCCACGCGGAACAGGCCGTTGATAGTGTCCAGGTCCTGCGGCGACTTCTCGATCTGCAGCAGCGCATCTTCCATTTGCAACAGAAGCTCGCGACTTTCGGCAATGAAAGTCTGCAGCACATCATCCATGTTCATGGGCTGGGCCATACGATTACGCTCCGACCGACTGGGTGAAACAGGCATTGGTGAAGTAGTCGTCAAGACCGCTGAGGCGCAGTGCTTCGCTCACCGTAGCGCTGGGGTTGCTCAGCAACAGCTGGGTTCCCTCCTTGAGGGACTCGCGTTTGATGAGGATCAACAGCTGCAACCCGGCACTGTCCAGCTCGTCGACATTCGACAGGTCCAACTCCACTTCATGGGCCAGAGGAAACAACGACAACAGCACGTCCTTTTGCTCGGCAGCCGTATAGATCGTCAGCGGGCCCTCCATGACCTGGATTCGACGCAGCATCGGGACGGAGCTTTTCATGCAAACCTCCTGGCCAGCGGTCGCTGGTCATCGCTATGGCAGGATCAACTTGGAGACGGCAGTCAGCATTTGCGCCGGCTGGAAGGGCTTGACCATCCAGGCCTTGGCGCCGGAGGCCTGGCCTTGCTGCTTCATCGCATCGCTGGCTTCGGTGGTCAGCATGATGACCGGCGTAAACTTGTAGGCCGGCAACAGTTTGGCGGCCTTGACGAAACTGAGGCCATCCATGTTGGGCATGTTCACATCACTGACAATCAGGTGGATTTTGCGACCGTCCAATTTGCTCAGGGCGTCTTTGCCGTCACAGCCTTCGATCACGTCGTAACCGGCGCCTTTGAGCGTGATGCTGACCACTTGCCGGATGGAGGCCGAGTCATCGACGATCAGAATGGTTTTGCTCATCGGAAAAGCTCCTCTAGAAGAAAGTGATTTCGTTGGCATCCGCCTTCGCATGCGGTTTACCGTCATGAATGGCGTGCTGCTCCGGCATGGTGTAAGCCGTTGATAGCTCGTGCAGCCAACGGTCGCTGGTCATCGGCGCCAGGGTATGTCCGCTGAGGCTCAACTCATTGCGCTCGTCCAGTTGCTGCTGCAACTTGTCCAGGTCGTGGGTAATCAAGGTCAACATCTGGCTGACGCGGTCCTGGAACTGCAGGGCAACCAGCACCTGGGCAATCTCGTCGGCGACGTTGGCGCTCTGCTGCTGCAGGTCATGGCTGTTGCGCACGATGGTCTGGGCGGTCGCGCGAAAATGTTCAATGACCTGCGAGACCACGCGCTCCGAATCGGCGAGGGTCAGGGTGTCTTGTTCGGCGTGGTGGCGGGACATTTGCACCGTACGGGCGATGGCGGCGTTGACGGTGATCACGGTTTCGCTGATCTTGCGCCCGGTCTCGCCGGACATGCTCGACAGCTTACGCACTTCATCGGCGACCACCGCAAACCCTCGCCCCGCCTCCCCGGCTCGCGCGGCTTCAATCGCCGCGTTGAGGGCAAGCAGGTTGGTTTGACTGGCGATGTCACCGACAAACTTGGCCATCTGCTGAAGTTGCTCGGTGAACCCGGAAAGTTGCATGACTTCCTTGAGTTCATTCTCTTTATTGGAGAGCGCAGCACGCAGGGCCAGGACGATGGAATTGAGGTCATGCTGGCCGACTTCCAGCAAGTCGACCAATTGTTGCGAGGCATCCTGGCCGCCGTTGCTGGACACGCTGTGACTGATGTTTGAGGAGAGCGTGCCAAAGCGTTCGCTGAGCTTGAGGATCGACGTTTCACTGATCGAGCGAGCCGCTTCTATCTGCCGGGACCAGATCGGCAGCACGCTGACGCACACTTGCGCCAAGCCGTTATCGACGGCCAGCGTCGGTGGCACCGAAGCCGCTTGATCAAGCTGTTGCTGAAGGCGATTGCAGTGTGCCTGGTACCGCTTGTTCGTCCACAAGCCCATGCCAATACACAGCGTAAACAACGCGGCCCCTGCCACCATCGCCTCCAGACTGAAGCGCTCGCTGTAGGCTATCGCAAGTCCGCCGAGCAGGCCCGCAGAGGCGACGGGAAACAGAGCCAGAGCCGCGCTAGGAAATGGTGTCTGATCGGTCACGGTCTATCTCCCAGTCAAAGCCTGTCGCCACCGCCTGATCGGCAATTCGGCTGCTTGAAGGGAATACTGGCCCAATAATGGCATCGCCACCATCGGAGCATCCCTATTCTGGGGTAGGGATACCGGGAATCAGGCTAGGAAAATTCCTACCCCCGTACGCGCGTCACGAAATACCCAGGGTCATGGCGAAACGCACAATGTCGGCGGTGGAAGAAAATCCCATTTTTTCCATCAGCCGAGTCTTGTGGGTACTGACCGTCTTGTTGCTGATGACGAGTTGCTCGGCAATCTGGTTGACGCTCATGCCGTGCGCCAGCAAGCGCAGGATCTGGAACTCACGATCGGACAAGCTTTCGACAAAGGTCTGCTGCTTCAAGCCACTGCTCTGCAGCGCGATCTGTTCTGCCAGCCCAGGGTCCAGGTAACGTTGGCCGCTGACCACCCGACGGATCGCCACCAATAGGGTTTCGGGATCGCGGTCCTTGGTGAGGTAGCCAAGCGCACCGGCACGTAATGCCCGTTGCGCGATATGGATTTCGTTATGCATGCTCAACACCAGAATCGGCAGGTTCGGGTAATGGGTATGCAGGCGCGCGATCAAGATCTCGCCGCTGATGCCCGGCATATTCATGTCGAGCAGCAACAGGTCGATCTCGACCTTACGCAACAATTCGATCAGTTGCGTTCCACTCTCGGCTTCGGCCACTACCTGCAAATCGGCGACCAGCGAGAACAACTGTTTGAGCCCTTCGCGCATGATGGTGTGGTCATCTGCGATCAGCATTCGAATCATCAATACCTATCCTTGTGCATCGGAATGAAAGCCTGGACCGTCGTGCCTTGTCCGGGGTGGCTGAAAATGATCACTTTGCCGCCCAACATCAAGCCACGCTCACGCATGCCTGCCAGGCCCAACGTCTTGCGGCCGACGGCATCGGGGTCAAACCCCTTGCCGTTATCCTGGACCTCCAGCAGCCAGTGCGTCTCCTGCGGGGTCAGGGTCACGCTGACCTGTGTCGCCTCGGCGTAGCGGGCGATGTTGGTCAATGACTCCTGCACGATGCGAAATGCAGCGGTAACGTGGGTGTCCGGCAGGGTCAAGGGAATCAAAGGCAGGTTCAACGCGCAGGGAACCCGGGTAGAGGTGACGAATTCGGCTGTCAGCCATTCAAGACCGGACACCAGCCCCAGGTTCAGCGCGGAGGGTCGCAGGCTGGTGGAGACATCACGCACCACCTGGATCGTCTTATCGGTCAGGGCCATCAAGCGCTCGACCTGAGGGGTGAGCTCAGGCGTATCGGTGCCGAACTGAAACCTCAATAACGAGATGCCCATGCGCAGTGCCGTCAGGTGCTGGCCCAGTTCATCATGGATTTCTCTGGCGATCAGTTTGCGTTCCTCTTCCCGCGCCGTTTCCCGGCGGGTCGACAGGTCACGTAATTGGGCGTTGGAATTGGCCAGGCGGCGTTCCGCAGCGCGCAGCTTGGAAATATCGCGCCCCACGGCCAGTACGCTGACGACGCGCTGGCCGTCAAGCTCAGGGACAAAATGGATCAACACCACCTTGGGCGCGGTTTTCAAACCCGACAATAAAAATTCTTGCTCCGTGGCTTTGTTCTGCTGAATCACCTGGGCCACCAACTCTCGAAAAAGCTGGGACTGAGCGTTCAGGGGAAACACCTCATCCATGGGCATGCCCATCAGTTCCGGCCATGCACCGCCCACCCACTTCCTCAACTGCGCATTGACATAAAGCACTTCGCCTTGAGCACTCAATCGGGCGACCGCGTCCGGGCTGTTTTCCACCAGTGCGTTGATGTCGTGCTGGCGTTCCAGTTCTTTTTGCCGGGCCCTGGTCAGATGAGTCACATCGCGACAGATCACCAGTACCCGTTGGCCCGCGCTGCCGGAATCAGCCACCGGCACCAAGGTAAAATGCAAGTTACGGACTTCGTTGCGAACCAGCAGGCCTTCATCCGACTCCACCACCCGTGCGGCGGCCCTGCACTGCTCGTAGAGCGTCTGGATTTTTCGCGCGTTCGACCGACCAAAAATCGACTCCAGCGCCTCGCCGATAACATCATCATGCGGTTTTCCAAGCACCTGCAGCAACGCGGGGTTGACCTCAACGCAGCGTAGGTCACCGAGTGGCGTAACCTCCAGCAGGCACAACATGTCCAGGGTATGGTCGGAAATATCCCGGTAACGGCGCTCGCGCTCCCTGAGTAACGATTCGGAGCGCAAGCGCTCAATGGCAATGGCCGCAATGTGACAGGTCTGGCGTACGCGCTGCAGGTCGCTCTCTTGCGGCAGGGAACCAGGCGACTGAGATAACTCGAAAGCACCCAGGATGTGCCCCTGGTTATCCACGATGGGCTCGGACCAGACTGAAGGAACGCCTTCTGCAAGAGTCGCGGCAGAAGGCTTGCGTGCCGACGACTCGAGACTTTGCGGGTCGGCAAGCACGACACCACAGGAACGGTGGGGCAAGGCCAACTGAAGGTAGCCCACCAGCAACGCCAGCGTTTCGTCTAAAGGAGCCCCCGTGGCCATGGTTTCGAATATGCGTAAACGCGCATCTTCAAGCACTTGCTGCTTACGCAGCTCAGTGATGTCGTGGGCGAGCGCCAGCACCCCCACCACCTCACCTGAAGGGCTGCGCTCGGCCATCAAGCTGACCACACAACTCACATAATCACCACTGGGCGCGACCACCCAGCTATTCAGAAATTGAGCCGTCTCGCCTGTGGATGCCACGTGACGCAGTTGATTCAGGTAGTCGCCGGACTCCTGCATGGGGCTGGCGCCGATCGCTTCGTCGTAGGACATGCCGGTCAAGAGCAGGAACGTCGGGTTGACGTACGTGCGCAACAAGTTGCGATCGTAACGAACAATGATATTGGGTGAGTTTTCCGCGAGGGTGAGGAATTTGAGCTCGCTGCCCAGCAAGGTTTCGCGCAGTTGCCAGTTCTCGGTGATGTCTTCCAGTTGGGAGACAAAACAGATCGGCTGCCCCTGGTCGTCCCGCACCAGACCCACGGTCAAGCGTACCCAGACAACCTGACCGTCGTGGTGGATGTAGCGTTTATGCAAGGTGGCGCCCTGCCGTGCACCGCCCTTCAACTCTTCTATCAACTGCTTGCCCACCTCGCGGTCCTCGGGGTGGGTCAAAGCCATGAACGTGGTGCTTTGCAGCTGCGCTTCGCTGTAGCCCAACAGCGTGCAAATCACGTTATTGGCCCGTAGCCACCGACCGTCAAGCGCCACGAGCGCCAACCCGGTACCGGATGAATCGAAAATCGATTTAAGGGGTATATCTGAAAAGCGCTCGCCGTCGGCGGTAGAGCGAGTGAGTTCCAGGCCAGGGGTAATCTCAGCGATAAAGTAGTCGTGCTGCCACGGCGTTATCGATACGCCCAACCGGCCCACTCCCCTCGCTGTCGCCTCAAAAAACACCCGGGACTTTCCATCGGCCTTCTCGAGCGCCGCATAAAAAAGCCCGTAGTCCTCTGGCCGCAGCAGGGCGAGAAACTCGGCCCCTGCATCAGGTGGTACTCCATGCTGGAGCTGCAACGCCGAAAACGCAGGGTTACCCACGACGACCAGGGCAGATCGATCCAAGACAACAACCGCACCCGAAAGGCAGGCAAGTACGCCTTTAAGGGTTTGCAGCACTTCCTTGTCAGCCATCGCAGCTCCTGCAAACGTCTACTCTTACGACCAGGAAATAACCCACCGTAAACGCTTCGAAAGGTTTTTATGGTCGACGAATAAGAATTCAGTTTCCCGGCGAAGCCTGTAGCCGCCCATTCGATTGAATACACATCCCAGTAAGATTCACACCAGCAGCACCATACGGATGGTCTCTACAGCGACGCTGTAGATTATCGTAGCCTCATTTACGGGCTGCGCCAGCCAGACCAAAGTTTATGACACCAATGAACGCCAAACCTCATCCTTTCGAGAGCAAACACCCCGTTACTGACAAGCGAACATCAGAGCGAAGCTGCGTTTAAGCGTCTACGCTGTCTTTTTCCTTGAGTAACTCCGATGACTTATCAAGATAACGACCAAACCGAAAATACACGTCAACACAGGGCGGTGAGCACACTCGGATGACACTGCTTTACCCTTATCACCCTCCCGACAACACACCAATAAACAAACCGGCAGAAGCAACTAAAGCTATCAACAAACCCTCCTTAATTTGTGCCGAGCGGTTTAATACACTGCAACTAGTCCAACACTCAAAATGCCGCATGAATTCAGCTCATTTACCAGCGTTATTTACACATCACCTGCTAACAGCCTGATAGCGTGCCCCCCTTAAAAACTCCGATACTCCCTACTCGCCCTCGAACAGCCCCTCGCCGTCCTGGAAGTCTTGCAGGTACAGGCGTCGGAATTCCAGCAGTGAGTGAGGCGCCTCGGGCACGCCCAACAGGGCGAGCCAGTTGTGCTGGACCCGCGCTTCACCGCGCTCGACAGCATTTACGAGCCCGGTCGGATAGAACCAAAGCCGGGCGCCCATGTTTGAGTAAGGCCGGGAGATAAACCTCAATGCCCCTATCAGCAACCGGTGCACGCCAGGGTATCGAAACCACACTGCCATTTCCTCCGGGGGCCGCCACGCCTCTCTCATCAGCCGAAGACAGTGCTGCGGCAAAATAGCGCGTTTTATTTCATGCCTGAACTGCGGCTAAATACCCGCCCTTTTGCGTCGATTGCTTCGATGGCTATGTTCAAACGTATCAGCCCCTGGATCGCCTGCCTGGCCCTGTTGCTCAACATGCTGGCCATGCCGCTGAGCCGTGCCCTGCAAACGCCGGACAGCGGCCTGATGCTTTGGGGTGGTTTCTGCTCCGGGGGCGTGTCGCAAGCCCTGCCGCCAGGCTTTGCCAAGCTGATCGACCCTTCGCAGCAGGCCCCGGCACCCACCGCCATGAAGCACAGCGATTGCTGCTGTGGCCATGCCGGGCTAGCCGCCCTGCCCTCCAGCCATTACCGGCATCTGCTGCCGCGCTATACACCCGATATCGCCCTCGACAACCCGTTACTGCCGACGTTGCAACCCAAGGTTCGCTGGCCGGACCTGAACCCGCGCGCCTCTCCTGTCGCCTGATCGCCCCGAACCCTGCGTTATCAGTTGCCCTATGCGGGTGACTGGAACGTCCTTGCAGTTTTTGGCTATCAGGAAGTATGTCCATGCCTGTTCTCTTGACTGCGCCGCGTGCGCAGCGTCACGCCGTGTCCCGTTGCCTGTGGCCGCTGATTTCAGCCGGCCTGTTCGCCCTCAACCCGTTATGTTCAGCCCTTGCCCAAGCCGGCAAAAGCGAAGACTCGGCCCTGACCCTCGGCACCGTCACGGTCCAGGGTGCAAGCGGCGCCAGCGGCCCGTTGAGTACCGCCAGCGTGCTCAGCTCGGTGGATATCCTCGGCGCCGACATCCTCGAAAAAATGCCGGTCAACTACAGCTGGGAGCTGTTCAGCCGCGCGCCGGGGGTGATGCTCACCGAATTCAACCAGGGCACCACCTCCGGCAAGATTTCCTTTCGCGGCTTCAACGGCGAAGGTGAAGTGAATGCGGTGAAGCTGCTGATCGATGGTATTCCGAGCAACAGCAACGACGGCAACATGCCCTTCATGGACATGATTTTCCCGATGGAGCTGGACAGTATCGAAGTGGTGCGTGGCACCAGCGATGCGCGCTACGGCCTGAACAACATCGCCGGCAACGTCAATATGCTCACCCGCACGGGCGGAGACTACACCAAGGCGCGCCTGCGTTATGGCAGCTTCAACACCCAGGAAACGCAGTTCGCCAAAGGCATCCAGGGCAGCAATTGGACGCAGAACTACTTCTTCGCCTACCAGAAATCCGCCGGTTACCGCGACCATGCCGAGGCGGACAAATTCTCGATGTCCGGCAAATGGTTCTACACCCCTGACGACAACAGCTACCGCATCGGCCTGATCGCCCGTCACTACGAAACCGAGGCACAGGAGCCCGGTTACTTGAGCGAGGACGATGCGCGCCGACACCCGACCATGACCAACCGCTACAACGCCAGCGATAAAGGCACACGGCGCATGAATCAGGTCAGTGTGCATTTCGACACCGAACTGACCGACACCCTTGCCTGGTCGGCGAAAACCTACGTCAACACGTTCGATGACCGACGCTGGACCCAGTACTGGCGCACCAGTGCCCAGCAGGAGCGCGACGCCTACGAAACCCAGTACGGTGCCCTCACCTCGCTGACCTGGCGCCCGCAAGTCAGTTGGTTGTATGACTTCGCCCTGGAAGGCGGCGCCGATACCCAACAGCAACAGAACCGGAGCGAGCGCTACCGCACCCTGGACCGCGCGCGCCTGGCGCAAACCCGCGACCAGCAGTTCGACTTCGACACCTACGGCGCCTACATGCAGGCCGAGATCAAGCCGTTCGAGTCGTTGAAGATCATCCCGGCGTATCGCGTCGACAAGATCCAGGGCAACTTCACCAATGAAATGACCGGCCTGGACTACGACATCAACGACTACGGGCTGATCAGGCAACCCAAGCTCAGCGTGGTGTACTCACCTTGGGACGTGGCCAGCGTGTACGCCAACTGGGGGCGCACGTTCCAGGTCGGCAGCGGCGCGGCGGCCTACAAGATTCCGCCCAGGGACACCGACCTGGCGCCGTCCATCAATGAAGGCTGGGAAACCGGGATCAAATTCACCCCTGCCGACTGGGTCGACGGCCGCGTGGCGTATTGGCAACAGGAAGCCAGTGGCGAAGTTAGCCGCAGGCTCAATGACCCCAGCGGCGAGTCGGACAACGTCGGCGAAACCCGCCGCTGGGGTTACGACGCGCAGTTGAACCTGCACCCGAATGAACGCACCGAGATCTGGCTGGCGTATGCCTGGCAGTACTCGAAAATCCTCCAGCCCAGCGCGACGCTGCCCAACAGCAAGGGCCAGGAAATCGACCACATCCCCCATCACCTGTACAACGCCGGCGTCAGCTTCAAGGCCACGCCGGCCCTGCAACTGACCGCGTGGATGAACGGCCAGACCCACTACTACCTGGAACGCGAGAACACCCAGGGCACTTACGGCGGCTATGTCCTGATGAACCTGGGGGCGACGTACCGGGTAACCGAGTCGCTCAGCGTCGACCTGCAACTGAAAAACCTCACCAACCGCTACTACGAGTACGCCTGGTATGACCCGGACGGTGCCAAAGCCTCGCTGCACTCACCGGGTGACGGGCGTGCGTTGTATAGCGGGGTGACGCTGGACTTCTGAATGGGCTCAACGCTGAACGTCCGGCAGACAGCGCTGTTGTGGCGAGCGGGCTTGTCCCGCTCGCCACAGAGGTTCCAGTTTACTGGGCGACAGCGCTGCATCGAAGAGGTAGTGCCTCCCTCCCACATTTGGATAGGAGACAATCAGTCAAATGTCGCCAGGCTATGGATCCGTCACAGGACCAATCTCCCAGCCATAACAAAAAAATGCCCACCCCCGGCAAGGGATGGGCATTTTTCCTCCAATCATTACTGTTTGGCGTGCTTGGCCTGCACTTCAGGCATCGCCGAAGAGTGATGATTCAGAATTTTCCACTGGCCACCCACCTGCTCATAGACGAAGGTGTAGCGTGCCTGCACATGGCGCACCTTGCCGTCCGACTCGGTCAGGGTGAAGGTGTAGACGCCACTGTCCATGGCCACGTTGCTGCCCAGCTGGCGAATCTCGCGGTAGTTGATCTGGCCCACCGGCTTGAGCGCCAGGAAGTGGTCAAAGTAGTCCTTGATCTGATCCGGCGTCGTGCGCACCTGGTTGGACACGGTCGGCTGCAACACAGCGCCCGGCGCATAGAGGTCGACCACCGATTTCACATTGCCGGTCTGCAAGGCGCTGTTCCAGCGGTCGAATAAACTGGCAATCTCGCGGTCTTTCACATTGGCTGGCGCCTGGGCCACCTCACGGTAGACATACGGGGCCGTCTCGGCGGCGTGAACAAACGGTACGCTCAGGGCAAACATCAGGGCGATTGGGGCGATCTTGAATTTCATGGCGTTACTCCAGTGGTCGTCGTTGAGGCCACTTTGCCAACCTGCCCGCTGCCCGCCATCGGCCAACCGGAGGTATTTACCTATGCCATTTGGCAGATAGCGCCCAAGGTGCCCGACCCTGTTTAATAGCTAACCCTCGCGCCCGCAGCAATGGAGCATCACCCATGCATGACACGCCCCATGATCCCGGCAGCGCCTTGGCCATGCGCGCGCATTTTCGCCAATCGCAAAGCCGTACGGCGCGCCTGCGCCTGTTGGTGGATACCGGCCAGCAACTGCGCCAGCTGGCCCCCGACGCCATGCGCGAACACGTGCTCGCGCGGGCCTGCGCGTTTCTGGCGATGGACCACGGGCTGCTGCAGGAGTGGGACGCCGAGGGCGTCGCCTACACCAGCGCCCGCCATGGCAACCCGGCGCGATTGGGCAGCCTGGCCGCCCTCGCCGACCGCAGCCTGCGCACGCCGTGCTGGCAGGAACGACCAGCAGAGGACTTGCCCAGCGTCTTGCAAGTGCCGTTGCGCGCCGGTGATGGCCATGCCTTTGGCGTACTGGTGCTGGGCAATAGCGTCAGCCTGCGGGCGCCGGAGCACGAAGACAGCGAATCCCTGCAGCTGCTCGCCACCCTGCTGGCGGCCCACCTGGAAAACGATCGGCTGCTGACCACCCTCAAGCTTCGTGACAAAACCCTGTCCGACCTGGTCAACCGCTTGCTTCGCGCCCAGGAGGACGAACGCAAGCGTGTGGCCTACGACCTGCACGATGGCCTGGCGCAAACCCTGGCGGGTCTGCACCAACGGCTGCAGGGCTTTGCCGGGCGCTGCCCGCCGCTGCCAGACGCGTTGGCCGCCGACCTGCAGGCGATTCTTACCCTGGCCCAACACTCTGTCGGCGAGGGCCGGCAACTGATCGCGGGCCTGCGTCCCACGGTGCTGGATGATTTCGGTTTGTTCAAAGCCCTCGATAAAGAAGCCGACCGCCTGCGTGACGCCGGAATCAGCGTGGTGTGGCAGGCGCACTGTGAGACGCGCTTGCCCAGCCAGGTGGAAATCGCCTTGTTCCGGATCGGCCAGGAAGCCATCAACAATGTGCTCAAGCATGCGCGCGCCAGTCGGGTGCAACTGACCCTGGCGCTGCACGACGGCCAGGCGTCCCTGCGGCTGGACGACAACGGCAAAGGCTTCACGTCAGCGCCATCCCTCGATGACGCCCAGCATCTGGGCCTCGCCACCATGCAGGAGCGCGCCAGCCTGCTGGGCGGCAGCTTCACCTGCGTCAGCGCGGTCGACGGCGGTACCCAACTGCACGCCCGCGTGCCAGCCCCCTTGATTGGAGTACCTCAATGACCCACGTCTTGCGCCTGGTGCTGGCGGACGATCATGAAGTCACGCGCACCGGTTTCGTGTCCCTGCTGGCCGGCCATCCGCAGTTCGAGGTGGTTGGTCAAGCCAGCGATGGCCTGCAAGCGGTGGAGCTGTGTGAGCAACTGCTGCCGGATATTGTCATCCTCGACATCCGCATGCCCGGGCTTAACGGCTTGGGCGCTGCACGCTTGCTGCAACAACGCCTGCCGGCGGTGAAGGTGGTGATGTTCACCATGGACGACAGCCCCGAGTACCTGGAGGCGGCCATGAATGCCGGTGCGGTGGGCTACTTGCTCAAAGACGCCAACCGTGCCGAGGTGATCCAGGCGCTGCAACACGTGGCCGCTGGCGGCGAAGCGCTCAACACGGCGGTCAGCGCCCGGCTGTTGCGGCGCATGACCGAACGCCAGGCCAGCGGTGCCGCCCCCAGCGAACCGCTCACCCCACGGGAACGCCAGGTCCTCGGTTTGGTCGCCAACGGCATGAGCAACCGGGCCATCGGCGAACACCTGGGCATTACCACCGGCACGGCCAAGGCCCATGTCGAGCGGGTGATCGGCAAGCTCGGTGCGGCCGACCGCACCCAGGCCGCCGTGCGGGGCATCGCCTTGGGCCTGGTGACACCAACATGAAGCGGCGCTGGGCCGACCTGCCGCTGCGCGGCAAGGCGCTGGTCGTGATTTCACTGCCACTGGTGGTGCTGTTGCTGTCCCTGGTGCTGATCTACACCACGGAACGCCAGACCGCCCGCGCCGAAGAGGATGTGCGCCGTGTTTTGCGCGTGCAAAGCGATATTCAGGCCGTGCATACCCTGCTCGCGGAAGCCGCAGCCAGTGTGCGCGGTTACCTGCTCACCCGCCGCGAAGACTTCCTGCCCAGCTACCTGAACGCCAAGCCCCAGATCGAGTCAGCCCTGCGCCGACTGGACCGCAACGTACGCGATCAACGGGTGCGCGAGCAGCTCAGCGCGATCAAGCCGCTGATCGACGGCAAGGTCGACGGGCTGGAGGAAATGCTCAAGGACAGCGACGCCACACCGGAGTCCATCAGTGCCATCCTGATCAGTAACAAGCACATCCTCGATGCCCTGCGCCAACACATCAGCAGCATGCTCACCCTCGAGGAGTCGTTGCTGGCCGAGCGCAGCGCCGCCGCGTCCGAGACCCGCCAACGCTTGTTGCTCTCCACCTGGCTGGCGGCGATCTGCGGACTGTTCGGGGCGATTGTCGCGGTGCTGTTTCTGTCCAAGGGCATTGTCGCCCGGGTCCAGAATGTGCAGCGCAATGCCCAGCGCCTGGCCCTGGGCTCGCCGCTGCTGCCACAGCCGCCGGAACAAGACGAAATCGGCCAGTTGGGCACCAGCCTGGTGGAAGCCGGACTGTTACTGGCCGAACGCGAACGCGCGTTGCGCGACAACGAAGAACGCTTGCGGCTGATCATCGATGGGGTCAAGGACTACGGGATCTTCGCCCTCGACACGGCGGGCCATGTCACCAGTTGGAACAACGGCGCCGAGCGGATCAAGGGCTATACCGAACAGGAGATCATCGGCCAGCATTTCTCGGTGTTCTACCTGCCCCAGGAATGCCCGCAGCACCCGGACATGGCCTTACGCGAGGCCACCCGCAACGGCGATTACACCGAAGAAGGCTGGCGCTGCCGCAAGGACGGCACGCGGTTCTGGGCCAGCGTAGTCATCACCGCGCAGTACGACGGCACCGGCGCCCTGCGCGGATTTTCGAAGATCACCCGCGACATCACCGACCGCCGTGCGGCGGAGATCGCCCTGCGCACCGCCCGCGAGGAGGCCGAACGCGCCAGCCGCGCTAAAAGCGAGTTCCTGTCACGCATGAGCCATGAACTGCGCACCCCGCTCAACTCGATCCTGGGCTTTGCGCAGTTGTTGGACATGGACGCGCCCAAGGCGCAAAAGGCCGATGTCGGTCACATTCTGCGCGCCGGCCAGCACCTGCTCACGCTGATCAACGAAGTGTTGGACATCGCCAAGATCGAGGCCGGAAGCCTGGCGTTGAATATCGTGCCGATCCCGCTGGCGGGCACCTTGCAAGAAGCGCTGACGCTGGTGTCGCCCATGGCCGCCGACGCGGGCGTGCAGTTGCAGCCGCTGCCGGCGCTGGCGGCGGATACGGGCATCGTTGCCGACCGCCAGCGCCTGACCCAGGTGCTGCTGAACCTGCTGTCCAATGCGATCAAATACAACCGGCGCGATGGTCAAGTGAGCATTGAGGTCGGCATCCATGGGCAGCGTATCCGCGTGTCGGTATGCGATACCGGCAACGGCATCGCCGCCGATCATATCGGCCAACTGTTCAAGCCTTTCGAGCGCCTGGGGGCCGACCCGAATGTGGAAGGCAGCGGCCTGGGCCTGGCCCTGAGTAAAAGCCTGCTGGAAAACATGGACGGCCAACTCACGGTGCGGAGCCAACCCGGCATCGGCTCGCGCTTCACTCTGGAACTGCCCTTCGTGCGCGTGGCGCACGCCCCGAGCATCGCCACGCCCGGCATCGACATCGAATTGAAGCGCCCTGCCCCCGTCGTCAGCACCTTCGAGGGCAAGGTGTTGTGCATCGAGGACAACCTCTCCAGCCTGGCGCTGATCGAAACCCTGCTGCAGCGCCGGCCCGGCATACGACTGCTGTCGAGCATGCAAGGCCAACTGGGCCTGGACCTCGCCGCGCAGCATGCGCCACAGTTGATTCTGCTGGATGTGTCCCTGCCGGACATCAATGGCTTGAAGGTGCTGCAACGCTTGCGTCAGTCACTGATCACCCGCGACACACCGGTACTGATGATCACCGCCGACGCCAGCGACCTTACCCGCCAGGCCTTGCAGGAGGCCGGCGCCACCGCGGTATTGAACAAACCGATCAACGTGCCGGCATTTCTCGCCCACCTCGACCAAGCTTTTCCGGAGCCCGCGTGAACCTCGACCTGCGTATCCTGATCATCGACGACCAACGCCCGAACCTCGACCTGGTGGAGCAACTGCTGGCGCGCGAAGGGCTGACCAACGTGCTGAGCAGCACCCAGCCGCTGCGCACCCTGGAGTTGTTCAACAGCTTCGAACCGGACCTGGTGATCCTCGACCTGCACATGCCGGAGTTCGACGGCTTTGCGGTGCTGGAACAACTCAACCGGCGCATCCCCCAGGGTGAATACCTGCCGATCCTGGTGCTCACTGCCGACGCGACCCGTGACACGCGCCTGCGCGCCCTGGCCCTGGGCGCCCGGGACTTCATCAGCAAACCCCTGGACGCGCTGGAAACCATGCTGCGGGTGTGGAACCTGCTGGAAACCCGGGTGCTGTACAAGACGCTGCGTACGGTGGTGCCGGCGGACCAGATTGAATTGTTGCAGCGGCGCGGTGCTACCTCCACGCCCGGCAACGTCGAGGCCCAGCCGGGGTCAGCGGCGACACGACGCTGCTAGTGCCCGCGGGCTCGGTTTTCAAGGTTCGGCAAATGGAAGCGGTGTGTCGGTATCACGGCGAACGGCAAACACATTCAGGGTCATCGCCACCAGGGCGTAATAGCCGAAAACCCCGACCAGCTCGACCACGGTACTGTTCACCGCACTCAGGAGTTGGTCGGTTATCTCATCCAAGTGACAGTCCTCAAGAATGAACGGCGGCGCAAGCAAGCGCGGTGCGCTGGCGATATCGGCGTTGAAGTAACGAGAAACAATGGTCGACGACTGCCGGCCCAACGCATTGGGTCGGGCCCACAACACACGCCCGCCGTTCGCAGTATTACGACGATGTGACACACCCCTCATTTTGCTGCCAGTTCTGTTGCTGCTCGCCTGGTTCACCGGCCTCACCTCGGCCTTTATCGGTGCCGTAGTCGGCTATTTCGTCTACATCTCGCTGCACTACGTGATGCACCGCCCGCAGCATTGGGCCTATGCCTTTATTCCGGGATTGGTGGCCAATCACGACCTGCATCACCGCAAAGGCATCGAGAAGAATTTCGGGGTTTCTTCACCGCTGTGGGACCATGTGTTTCGCACTTATATTCGAACAGAGCACGCCTGAACCTCTGCTTGGCGATTGTTTTTATTACGAACAAATCTAGCCGCCCACACTCCTGCGCCGCCAACCTTATCTACGCTCTAGCCCGTGCCAGGAGGCGCATTGAAGAGTCCATGACGGACCCACTGTCTCCCGGCACCTGATGCCTAGGAGATACCGATGAGAATGGAAACCCATCGCCCCCGGCCCGGGTTCGGCTGTGCGCTGTTTGGCGCGTTGCTGAGCCCCCTGGTCGTCGCGGCCCCCACGTTGTCTACGCAAATACCCTTCGATGTCACGGCGACCCCGCCCTTCTCTCTCGACAGCCTGCAAGCCAACTTCGATGAAATGTCGTGGCAGACGTTCATTGCGCTGAACTGGCCGGCCCTGGACACGGGTCAACCCAATAACGGTGTGCAGATCGGCCAGCAGGACGCGGCCACCGTGTGGGAAAGCTATAAGGAGAGCTATCAGATATTCCTGGCCCAAGGGCAGAAGCCGCTGCCTTTTCACGCGCCCGCCAGCGTACCGAAAGCCTGTGAAGGCAAGGGTTCCGGGCGCTTGCTGCAACAGATGGGCAAGGTCCCGGATGTGCTCGACGAGTTTATCCAGCCGTTTGAGAGCGGCCCTCTGGTGGACCAGAGCGGCGTGTACACGCGCAATGAAATCGTGGTCAACCAACCGATGTTCGACGGTATCGTCAACAACGGCCTCTACAGCATTCAAGGCCAACAAGCGTTTTTTGCCGCCAGCCCGACCAATGCCGTGGCGTTCAGTTGCGGTAACCCGCACACCAGTGAGGTGGGTTCGCTGATGGTCAAGGCCTCGTGGAAGGTGCTGGACGGCAACGACAATCCCGCCAGCTTCCATAGCGTCGACGCCCTGGTGTATACGCCGGGCAACAGCGACCCGAGCAAAGGGCCGGTGGTGGCCGAGTCCTGCGTGGCCGAGCCGGTCGGGCTGGTGGGCCTGCATATCGTGCACAAGACCACCAGCGCGCCGCAGTGGGTGTGGTCGACTTTTGAGCACGTCGACAATGTGCCGGAAAAAACCACGCCGCCCGCCGAGCGCAAAGGCCCGTACCTGTTCTACAACGCCAGCAGCCAGGCCGAGGTCAACCAGCCGCCGCCCAGGCCGTGGAACCCGGCGGTGAAGGCCACGCCCTCGCAGATCGTGCGCGAGATACCGCTGACGGATGAAACCAAGGCCCTCAACACCACCTACCAGACCCTGCTGCGAACGGTTAACCCCAACAGCGTATGGGCCAACTACCAGTTGATCAGCACCCAGTGGCCGACGCTCAGCGGCCAGCCGCCGTGCCAGATCTCTGCCACCAAGCCGCTGGGCAACCCGGCACCATCGTTCCTCGCCAATGCCACGTTGGAGACCTATATCCAGGGCACCGTGCCCCAAGCGTCATCGAGCTGCATCGCCTGCCACGGCAATGCCGCCACCCACGTTACCCAGTCGCCGCGCACCAGCTTCGCGGACTTCACCTACCTGCTCGAGCGCGCCCAATCCACCGGTGTGACAAGGAGTCAGCCATGAGTACCGACCTGGACAATTTCACCGGCCTGAGCGTGGTGCTCACCGGCATCAATCAGGAACTGCTGGCGCCCTCGGTAGACCCCATCGGCCTGCCCACGACCTTTCTCGATTTCATCGGGCCGCGTGTCGGCCAAAGCGTGCTCAGCGCCCTGCTCGCGCAATACGCCACGCTGGCGGCCGACCAGGCGACTCCGCAGCAAATCGGCACAGCGATCCTGATGCAGAACGGCCAACCGGCACCGACGCAAACCGCCCAGGTGGCACGCGCGATCATGAAGCTCTGGCTGCTGGGCGTGTGGTACCAGCCGTATACCCAGGGTGCGTTCCCGCTCGGCGAGCAAACCGTGGTGAGTGACGAGGCCTACACCCAGAGCTGGGCGTGGAGTATTGCCCAGGCCCACCCCATGGGCTACAGCGAGTTCTTCTTCGGCTACTGGAACAGTCCGCCGCCCAAACTGGAAGACTTCACCGGGGTCACCGCCAGCACGCAGCCAGGAGCATCGTCATGAGTAGCGAACAAGCAGATGTGGTGATTGTCGGTGCGGGCCTTGCAGGCAGCCTCATTGCCTATCAATTGGGGCTGGCCGGAGTGCAAGTGCTGGTGTTGGAATCGGGGCCGGAGATCCCGCCCAATCGCAACCAGTACCTGGAGCGTTTCTACACCGCCACACTGAAGACGCCCGAATCACCCTACCCACCGGTGAGCACCCTGAGCCCGGCGCGCAACCCGGCTGAACAGAACGCACCGCGCGCGACCATCGCCGACCTGATCAATGGCTGGAACAACCCCGCCATCAGCTACCTGGTGCAAAAAGGCCCGTTGCCGTTCACCAGTACTTATGAGCGCGTGGGCGGCGGCACCACTTGGCATTGGGTCGCCACTTGCCTGCGCATGCTGCCGAATGATTTTCGAATGAAATCGCTGTACGGCGTGGGGGTGGACTGGCCGATCAGCTACAACGACCTGCAAAGCGCGTATTGCCGTGCCGAGGCGGAAATCGGTGTGGCGGCGAATGTGGCCGACCAGGCGTACCTGGGCATTACCTTCCCGGCCAACTATGAATACCCGATGACCAGCATCCCGCTGTCGCTGGTCGATGGCAGCTTCGTCAACGCGGTGCAGGGCCAGGCGTTTCAGGGCCTGCCCCTGGTGGTCAGCCCGACGCCGGCCGGACGCAACTCGCAGCCGTATGCCGGGCGACGGGTATGCGCAGGCAACACCAACTGCACGCCGATCTGCCCGATCCAGGCCAAGTACGATGCCACGGTGACCATGAACAACGCGCTCAACACCGGCAATGTGCGGGTGCTGTACAAGACCGTGGCGAGCAAGGTCACCGTCGCGGCGGACAACAGCATCAGCGGTATCGAGTTCATCCAGTACCAGCTCGGTGATGGACCACCGACCGGCACGGGCGTTGCCGTCGGGCAACGTTATGTGATCGCCGCCCATGCCATCGAGACGCCCAAGTTGCTGCTCAACTCCACCAGCAGCGCCTGGCCCAAGGGCGTGGCCAACAGCAGCGGCCAGGTCGGGCGCAGCCTGGCAGACCACCCGATCTACCTGGCCTGGGGCCTGATGCCCGAGGGCAAGACGGTGTTCCCGTATCGCGGCCCGGTGTCCACCTCCGGCATCGAAAGCCTGCGCGACGGCGCGTTCCGCAGCCAGCGCGCGGCCTGGCGGATCGAGATCGGCAACGAGGGATTCAACTGGCCGATCGGCGACCCGTACACCACCGTCGCCGACCTGATTGATGGCACCAACGTCAGCCACACCAACCCGCTGCCAGACAACCCGGGCGCGCCCCAGGTGCTGTTCGGCACGGCGCTGGTGCAACAGTTGAACAACCTGCTTACGCGGCAATTTCGGGTGGGTTTCCTGGTGGAGCAAGTGGAGGAGGATCCCAATAACGCCAACTGCTACATCGTGCCTTCCGGCCAATACAAGGACCGCCTGGGTATCCCGCGCCCGGAAATCCACTACGACCTGTCCGACTACACCAAGGAGGGCTTCAAACAGGCGCGTATTCTGGCCAGTCATGTCATCACCGAACTGCTCGGGGCTACCGAACTGACTGCCGACATCCCGCCTGGGGTGTTCACCTACCAAGGGCAATCCTATTCGTTCCAGGGTGCAGGGCACTTGATGGGCACCTACCGCATGGGTGATGACCCCAAGACCTCGGTGGTGGACAAGACCCAACGCAGTTGGGACCACAACAACCTGTTCCTGGTGGGCGATGGCGTGTTCCCCACCACCGGCACCTCCAACCCAAGCCTGACCATCGCCGCGCTGTCGATCCAGGCCGGCGACACCCTGTGCAACGAGCTTAAAGCCGCGACGGTACAGGTGCAGGCCAACCAGCCGTGGCAAGGTACCGGCGTGCAGATCAGCGGCCCGAGCCCGCGCCTGGTGCGTTATGTCAGCGGCAAGTGGCTGGCCAGCCCGGTGGGCGGCATGGTCGATGGCAACGGCAGCCCGGGGTTGATCGCCAAGGCGGGCTACACCTTGGCGGGGGCTAATGAGGGGGCGCTGATTGGCCGTGTGAGCAGCAGCGGGACACCGTTTCTGGTGGGTGACCTGGCGGAAATTCCAACGGGGCAGACCGGGGAATTGCAGCTGTGTATCAACGATGATCTGGAGGGGCGTTATGGCGTTGGGTTGGGGGATAACCAGGGGGCGCTGACAGTGTTGGTGGGGTTCGGTACCACGTAGGGTCCTTGGCTGCGGGGAAAACCCGCAGCCCATTTTTTGAATGGTGGCTGGCAGACAGTCGAAAATGGCTACTCGCCACTACTCGAATCGATAGGTAAACTTCAAACCCATGCACCTCGGGAGCGGTCCCCGGTCTTTAATGTCATAGGAAACAGGTGGACATTCATGGAAGAAAGTCATATCTGGCTCGGCGAGCTATTAGCACGCGCACAGGCCAGTCAGCTTCAGGGCGAGATGACAGACGCTCAATTCCAGCAGGTTTTGCTCTATGTCCTCGCCGTGCAAATCGTGGACTGGGACAGCCCTAAATGGGTCAAGGAGCGGGAGACTAAGTACTGGGTCTACCACGACACCATTCAGGCCAGCGTGCACATGCTGATGGAGCACTGTGGCCTCGTCGAAAAAATCACTGCATGCGACGAACAGACCTACGAACAGCTTTCAGTGCTGCTGGATGAGGTCACGGAGCAACTGGACGGAGAAGAGTGCCTCCACCTGTTCGACGCACTTTTTTATTTTCTTGCCACCCAAGCCCGTTTCGACCGCCGCCATGCCCAGATCAGCGGAGCACTCGCCACCGGCTTGGCGCGCGATGAAGGGCTGATCGACCTGGAGCCCTACAGTGGCGAAGCCTTCGTCAAGCATTTCGACCTCCATCAGGGCCGGTTTGCATACTTGCTTGTTGAAGGTAGCGCGGCCCTGCACCACTTGACCCGACTCAGACTGATCGTGCAAGGCGTCAATGCCGAACTGATCCAAGGTCTGCCGAATGACTTCAAATGTGAGAGCCTCTCACTGCTGGATAATCCGGTCTATTTGAAACAGCCCTTCGTCTCACTGTTACGACGGACCGAAGAAGGCACGTTAACGGGGCGAACACTGATGGTGTTCACGCCTGGCCGGACCCCAACCCCCGCCGCCCTGGATAAACTCAAGCAACACCTGTCCAGCAATGACCTGCTTGAAGCCGTGTTCGATTTCACGAGCTATAACGACGCTGGCAACGCCACCCGCTACTACGCCTGGTTGTTGAATAGCCAAAAATCCCAGGCAGACAGAACGTTGTGCATCGACACACGCAAATTGCTGTCTGGCATTCGGGGGGTCAGCGCAGAAGAGCTCGCCTACTTCTCAGCAGCGATTTACCAGATATGGCGGTCAGATGGAGCGTTGCGCTTCAGCCAATACCCTGAGTCGAAGCTGCTGGGTTCACTCAAAGGGCTGTTTGCCCAATGGTTTGACACTGGGTATGAGGATGTCGACGGCGTTTGCGTAGAACTGGACACCAAGGATGTGCTCAGGACCCGCATCGGCGGGACTCGGGTTCCGCCCGTTGATCGAGTACGGGAAATTTCACTGCTCGACCGGCGCCCGCTGGAGCACTTGCTCGCGCAACCAGGCAGCGTATCTTCCTGCACCTACGTCATCGGTAACAATGGTGCCGGCAAAAGCCTGTTGTTGGCTTCTCTGGTTGACCACCTGCAGCAACAGTCCACCGCCAGTGTGGCCATTGTGGTTGGGCCGATTGACCGTTTTCCCTTGGGCAATCGCGAGAAGTATCCTCATTATCGCTACCTGGGCGACCGGACGAGTACCGGGTATTCATCGCAAACCATCGAGCGCAAGTTGATCGACCTGTTGGTCGAAACGGTCGAGCTACCTGAGCGCCTGGCGTTGCTGGAAAACCTGCTTGAGCGCCTGGGCCTCAAACAGCGCCTGTACCTTGCGCCCAGTGGTGCATTCAACGAACTGCTGCGACCACTCGACCTGGCCGCCCAAGTCATTCCCCTTGCACTCGCGGTCAGTGAACATGTTTCCCTCAAGGGACTGAGTCTCGCATTGAGTCGCCAAGGCCATTCCAACCTGCTGAAATTCACCGACCTCAGCTCCGGCGAACAACAGGTGCTGCTCCTGTTCGCCAAAATCATGGCAAGCGCCGGCCCCGGCAAAGTGCTGCTGATCGATGAGCCAGAAGTGAGCCTGCATGTCGGTTGGCAGCAGTTGCTGCCGAGCCTGTTCAGCCTGATGGCAGAACGTCTGCAAACCCGGTTCGTGATTGCCACCCATTCACCGACCCTGGTTGCCAATGCCAAGGACAACCTGAGCCATTGTTTTATGGCCAAGGACAATCAACTGACAGAAATTGCGCCTGAACAGCGCCACTCAGTAGAGACCATCCTGCTCAAGGGCTTCGAGACCTACACCCCGCACAACCGGGAAGTCGCCGAGCGCTGCGCGGCGCTTGTGACCGAGGCTATTCGAGCAACCAACAGGGGCCAGGCGGGTAAGTATGCCCAACAACATGAAGACCTCAGGAAAGCACTGGAATACATGACAACCATCATGAAGACCTCCGGCGACGCCGAAGACAAGCGCTACCAACAGGACCTGCAACTCATCGAACACGCGAGTCTTGCCATCACCGAAACCTTTGCCCTTGCGCAACAGGCGTTGCCAGCATGACCCGCCCCACCGGCGAGCCGAAGGCAGCGCTCCTCTACAGCGAACAGCGCAAGTTTCTGCACGCATTGCGCAAGGGGGCAAAGGCTTTTGATAAAAGTATCTGGGGCAAGCTGGGCGACCCTGCCAAAGCCGACTGTGCGGCGCTCAAAAAACGCTTGCGCTTAGCGCTGAAAAGCCGCCAGGAGCCCAGGTGTTGTTACTGCAAGCGCTGGTTGCTTAACCATGCGAGTGCAGCACCCATCGAACACGTGCTGTCACGCGACACCTATCCTCAATTCGCCTTGCATCCGCGCAACCTGGCGATTGCGTGTGTCGATTGCAACTCGGTCAAGGGCAAGGCCGACTGGGGCAAGTTCCCTGGGACCCCGGCGCTTTACCCCACGGCAGACGTCATGACCTTCTTTCATCCCCGTCACCATCGCTACGATGAACATATCCGCTTCATCCGTATGGAAACCAATCGCCAGGAGTTCGTCAGCTATCACGGCCTCACGCCCCAAGGACAACACCTGTGCACCCAATTACTCAGCGCTGTGGTCGGTAAACGCAGCCTTAAGCGCAGCTACCCCGCACTGGCGGGCTGGCAACGCACCATCGATGACTTGGATGCCCAGGGCGATTCAACAGACCGCCCAGAACTGCAAGCCTTTCGCCATGCCATGGAAATAACGATTGCCGAACGGCTGAACGACGGCGGTAAGGCCAGCGCACTGTGGGTGGTTCCAGATGACGCCGCCAAAGATGCGGCACCGAAAACATCGGGCCGCAAACACACGCGGTCACGCAAACAGCAACTCGCTCATGATCCCACTCGCGCTATCCAGGAACAGCTTGCGTTCGACTGATCGCGCAGACTTCAAGCTACGCCGCACTCTGGATATGTAGGCTCAACACAACGGACCTGAGAGGTTCGTTACACACGCAACAACAGTCTTTTGTCATCACGCCCATTGATAGCCCCCTAACGAAACCCCCATGCTAGAGGGCTGATCCCGCGCTTATATCATTCCGAATGATAGTTACCTTTGCTTCATTCGATTCGTGACATACCGCCTCGCCGCGCATGATCCGCCCATCTCAAATACATTGGCGGATGCACCTCATGGAACAGTCACTCAAACATTTGCGCTTCCCCCTGGCGATCCTGGCCGTGGTGGTGATGAGCGCGTGCGGCAAGACCCCGGAACAAGCGGCCGCCATGCCCGCGGCGAAAGTCAGCGTAGCCAAGGTGCTTGAGCAGCCGGTCAACGAGTGGGATGAGTTCACCGGTCGCCTGGAAGCGCCCGAAACCGTACAGATTCGTCCACGGGTCTCTGGCCAGATTGACCAAGTCGCTTTCACCGAAGGCGCTTTGGTCAAGAAAGGCGACCTGCTGTTCCAGATCGACCCGCGTCCATTCCAGGCCGAAGTGCGCCGCCTTGAAGCCCAACTGGCTCAAACCAAAGCCGCCGCCACCCGCAGCGATAACGAAGCCCAGCGCGGCGAACGCCTGCGCCAGAGCAATGCGATCTCCGCCGAACTGGCCGACTCGCGCACCACCGCCGCCCAGGAAGCCCGCGCCGCCGTCGCCGGGATCCAGGCGCAGTTGGACCTGGCCAAGCTGAACCTGAGTTTTACCCGTGTGACCTCGCCGATCAGCGGCCGCGTCAGCCGTGCCGAAATCACCGCCGGCAACCTGGTGACCGCCGACGTTACCGCGCTGACCAGCGTGGTCTCCACCGACAAGGTTTACGCCTACTTCGACGCCGATGAACGTGTGTACCTCAAGTACACCGAACTGGCTCGCCAAGGCCGCCGTGGCGCCACCACCCCGGTGTACCTGGGGCTGTCCAACGAAACCGGCAACCCGCACCTGGGCCAGATGAACTTCGTCGACAACCAGGTCAACCCGGCCACCGGCACCATCCGTGGTCGCGCCGTGTTCGATAACAGCAAGGGCGAATACACCCCTGGCCTGTATGCGCGCCTGAAGCTGGTCGGCAGCGGCACCTACTCCGCCGTGCTGATCAACGACGAGGCCGTCGGCACCGACCTGGGCAAGAAGTTCGTGCTGGTGATGGAAGGCGACAAGCCGGCGTATCGCGCGGTGGAACTGGGGCCGAAGATCGAAGGCTTGCGCATCGTGCGCAGCGGCCTGAACAAGGACGACACCATTATCGTCAAGGGCCTGCAACGCGCGCGCCCCGGCTCGCCGGTCGCACCGGAAACCATCCCGATGGCCAGCAAGGAAACCCTCGCCGCCTTGGCCCAACAACGACAAGCGCTTGAAGCCAGCAACCTGGAGCAAGTGGCGCCGGAAAAAACCGCGCCCAAGCTCGCAGCCGTTGCGGCTCCACGCGGTTAAGGGATACGACTCAAGATGAATTTTTCCAAGTTCTTCATTTCGCGGCCGATCTTCGCAGCGGTGCTGTCGCTGTTGATCCTGATCGCCGGTGCGATCTCGCTGTTCCAATTGCCGATCAGCGAATACCCGGAAGTCGTGCCGCCGACCGTGGTGGTGCGTGCCAACTTCCCGGGCGCCAACCCCAAGGTCATCGGTGAAACCGTGGCCGCGCCGTTGGAGCAAGCCATCACTGGCGTCGAGGGCATGCTGTACATGTCCTCGCAATCGACTGCCGACGGCAAGCTGACCCTGACCATCACCTTCGCCCTGGGCACCGACCTGGACAATGCGCAGGTGCAGGTGCAAAACCGGGTGACGCGGACTCAGCCAAAACTGCCTGAGGAAGTGACGCGCATCGGTATCACCGTGGACAAGGCCTCCCCCGACCTGACCATGGTGGTGCACTTGACCTCCCCGGATCAGCGTTACGACATGCTGTACCTGTCCAACTACGCGATCCTCAATATCAAGGATGAGCTGGCCCGCTTGGGCGGCGTGGGCGACGTGCAGTTGTTCGGCATGGGCGACTACTCCTTGCGTGTATGGCTGGATCCGAACAAGACCGCCTCGCGCAACCTGACTGCGACCGATGTGGTCACCGCGATCCGTGAGCAGAACCGCCAGGTGGCAGCCGGTGCCCTGGGCGCCCAGCCTGCACCGTCTGACACCAGCTTCCAGTTGTCGGTGAACACACAGGGTCGCCTGGTCACCGAGGAAGAGTTCGAGAACATTGTGATCCGCGCCGGCGCCAACGGTGAAATCACGCGCCTCAAGGACATCGCCCGGGTCGAGTTGGGGTCGAGCCAATACGCGCTGCGCTCGCTGATCGACAACCAGCCGGCCGTCGCGATTCCGATTTTCCAGCGTCCCGGCTCCAATGCCATCGATATCTCCAACGATGTGCGCAGCAAGATGGCCGAGCTGAAAAAGAGCTTCCCGGCCGGCATGGATTACCGCATCGCCTATGACCCGACGATCTTTGTGCGCGGTTCCATCGAAGCGGTGGTGCACACCCTGTTCGAAGCGCTGATCCTCGTGGTGCTGGTGGTGATCCTGTTCCTGCAGACCTGGCGCGCCTCGATCATTCCGTTGGTGGCGGTGCCGGTATCGTTGATCGGTACCTTTGCGGTGATGCACCTGTTCGGGTTCTCGCTCAACGCGCTGTCGCTGTTCGGATTGGTACTGGCCATCGGTATCGTGGTGGACGACGCCATCGTGGTGGTGGAGAACGTCGAACGAAATATCGAGCTGGGCCTGGAGCCGTTCCCGGCGACTGAAAAAGCCATGAGCGAAGTGACCGGCCCGATCATCGCCACGGCGCTGGTGCTGTGTGCGGTGTTCATTCCAGCGGCGTTTATCAGTGGCTTGACCGGGCAGTTCTACAAACAGTTCGCCTTGACCATTGCGATCTCGACGGTGATCTCGGCGTTCAACTCGCTGACCCTGTCCCCTGCCCTGGCCGCCGTGTTGCTGCGCGGTCACGACGCACCGAAGGATCGCTTCTCGAAGGTCCTCGACAAGCTGTTCGGCGGCTGGTTGTTCCGTCCGTTCAACCGCTTTTTCGAAAAGGCCAGCCATGGCTACGTGGGCACTGTGCGCCGGGTGATTCGCGGCAGTGGGATTGCCCTGTTCGTGTACGCCGGCCTGATGGTGCTGACTTTCTTCGGATTTGCCCACACCCCGACCGGTTTCGTACCGGCCCAGGACAAGCAATACCTGGTGGCCTTCGCCCAATTGCCCGACGCTGCGAGCCTGGATCGCACCGAAAACGTGATGAAGCGCATGTCGGAAATCGCCCTCAAACAGCCCGGTGTGGAAGCCGCGATTGCCTTCCCTGGCCTGTCGATCAACGGGTTCACCAACAGCCCGAACAGCGGCATCGTGTTCGTGACCTTGAAGCCATTCGATGAACGTAAAGACCCGAGCATGTCCGCCGGGGCGATTGCAGGTGCGCTGAACGGCCAGTACGCCAACATCGAAGAAGCCTACATGGCGATCTTCCCACCGCCGCCGGTACAGGGCCTGGGCACCATCGGCGGGTTCCGCCTGCAGATCGAAGACCGTGGCAACCTGGGTTATGACGAGCTGTACAAAGAAGTGCAGAACGTCATCACCAAGAGCCACGGCGTGCCGGAGCTGTTCGGCCTGTTCACCAGCTACACGGTCAACGTGCCGCAAGTCGATGCCGCCATCGACCGCGAAAAGGCCAAGACCCACGGCGTGGCGATCAGCGACATCTTCGACACCCTGCAGGTCTACCTGGGTTCGTTGTATGCCAACGACTTCAACCGCTTCGGGCGTACCTATCAGGTCAATGTGCAGGCTGAGCAACAGTTCCGCCAGGAGTCCGACCAGATCGGCCAGCTGAAAGTGCGCAACAACAGAGGCGAGATGATCCCGCTGGCGACCTTTATCAAGGTCAGCGACACCTCGGGGCCGGACCGCGTGATGCACTACAACGGCTTTATCACCGCCGAAATCAACGGCAACGCGGCACCGGGCTACAGCTCCGGCCAGGCCCAGGCGGCGATTGAAAAACTGTTGAAGGATGAACTGCCCAACGGCATGACCTACGAGTGGACCGACCTGACCTATCAGCAAATCCTCTCGGGCAACACCGCGCTGTTCGTGTTCCCGCTCTGCGTATTGCTGGCGTTCCTGGTCCTGGCCGCCCAATACGAAAGCTGGAGCCTGCCGCTGGCGGTGATCCTGATCGTACCGATGACGCTGCTGTCGGCCATCACCGGGGTGATCATCTCGGGTAGCGACAACAACATCTTCACCCAGATCGGCCTGATCGTACTGGTGGGCCTGGCATGCAAGAACGCGATTCTGATCGTCGAGTTCGCCAAGGACAAACAGCAGGAAGGCCTCGACCCGCTCGCTGCGGTCCTGGAAGCCTGCCGCTTGCGTCTGCGGCCGATCCTGATGACCTCGTTCGCCTTCATCATGGGTGTGGTGCCACTGGTGTTGTCCAGCGGTGCCGGTGCCGAGATGCGGCATGCCATGGGCGTGGCGGTGTTCTCCGGAATGATCGGGGTGACCTTCTTCGGTCTGTTGCTGACGCCAGTGTTCTACGTACTGATCCGTCGCTATGTGGAGCGCAGCGAAGCGCGCAAAGCGGCCAAGGCCTTGAAGCTGGAGACACAGCAATGAGCGTGAAAGTATTCCTGCCGAGTTTGCTGGTATTGGCGTTGAGCGCCTGTGCCGTAGGCCCGGACTACAAAACCCAGACCCCGGAGGCGGCGAACATCACCGCCGCGGCGAATGCCAAACAGTATGACCACGCCAAGTTCGAAGGCATCTGGTGGCAGCAGTTCGAGGACCCTACCCTCAACCAGCTGGTGACTCAGTCGCTGCAGGGCAACCGTGATCTGCGCGTCGCCTTTGCCCGCCTGCGAGCGGCCCGTGCGATTCGCGATGACGCCAGCAATGACGCCATGCCCACCCTCACCAGCCGGGCCAGCAGTGACCTGGCCAAGGGGCAAATCCCTGGCCAGACCACGCGCCGCGTCAACAGCGAACGCTATGACCTGGGCCTGGACATGGCCTGGGAACTGGACTTGTTCGGCCGCATCCAGCGTAACCTGGAAGCCAGCGACGCCGACCAGCAAGCCGCCGAGGCCGACCTGTACCAACTGCAAGTCAGCATGATTGCCGAACTGGTGGATGCCTACGGCCAACTGCGCGGTGCGCAACTGCGTGAACGTATTGCCCTGGCCAACCTGAAGAACCAACAGGAATCGCGCACCATCACCGAGAGCCTGCGCGATGCCGGCGTGGGTGACCAACTCGACGTGGAACGTGCCGATGCGCGCCTCGCGGCGGTGGAAGCCAGCGTACCGCAACTGCAGGCCGAACAAGTGCGCGAGCGTAACCGCATCGCCACCCTCCTCGGCCAGCGTCCCGACAAGCTCAGCGTGGACCTGAGCCCGAAAGACCTGCCGGCGATTGCCAAGGCGTTGCCGATCGGCGACCCGGGGCAACTGCTGCAACGGCGTCCGGACATCCTCAGCGCCGAACGCAAACTGGCCGCCGCCACCGCGCGGATCGGCGTGGCCAAGGCCGACCTGTTCCCACGGGTCAGCCTCAGCGGCTTCCTTGGCTTTACCGCCGGGCGCGGTTCGCAGATCGGCTCTTCAGCCGCCAATGCCTGGGCCCTTGGCCCAAGCATCACCTGGGCTGCATTCGACCTGGGCAGCGTGCGCGCCCGTCTGCGCGGCGCGGATGCCGAGGCTGATGGCGCCCTCGCAACCTACGAGCAACAAGTGTTGCTGGCCCTGGAAGAGTCCGAGAATGCCTTCAGTGATTACGGCAAGCGTCAGCAACGCCTGGTCTCGCTGATCCGCCAAAGCGAATCCAGCCGCGCCGCCGCCGACCTCGCCGCGATCCGCTACCGCGAAGGCACCGTGGACTTCCTCGTCCTGCTCGACGCGCAACGCGAACGCCTCGCCGCCGAAGACTCCCAGGCCCAGGCCGAAGTGGACCTGTATCGCGGGATTGTGGCGATCTACAAGGCGCTGGGGGGTGGCTGGAAGCCGGACACCGTCGTGGCGACTGCCAAGTAACGTAAAGAGCTCCTTTGGTTGGTCGCATCCAGCCAATTTTTAGCCCCGTGGTCTATTTCGTCATGGGGCTTTTTTTTGGCTGCAGCAACGCCAGAGCGCCACCCTCCATGTTGGGTTGGCCGGGTGGCTACCTGGTCGCTCTGATTTGCTGATCAACGTGAAAACGCATCGGAATATTGACCTTCGACGCGGCTTTGTCAGCGATCTCCACAGTAGTCCATTCGAACATTCTGGAAACCCAATAGGTTAGCTCACCCTCCTCGACCATCACCTCATAGCGCCCGTTCGTGTCCGGAACCAAGCGTGCTTCGCGCATCAACGGTATCAACGGCTTGAGACGCTCGGGGTCGGTGATATTAAAGGCGATGTTCAGTTGCTTGAGGCGGTCGGCTTCGTCGAAGTACGCCTCCACCACGTAGATCGGCACATTGCCCAATTGATACGGGCGTGACGGTTCCAACGCGCGGTAGTAAGGCATCGGCACCGAATAGGAGAGGTTCCTCTCCAGTTCCACCTTCGGAAAATAACGTTGCAGGATGTCCATGACCTGCGAGCGAGGCATGCCCAGGGTGAAATCACCGATACCCAGGGCCGACCAGGCGGTGAGCGGGAACAAAGCGCAACAAATACAGATAAACCATGACTTAAGCACGACCTGTCTCCCTGAAGACTTATCCGGCATCGTTAAGAATCAAACTGCGGTAATGCCCAGGATTGGACCCCACCCACTTGCGAAACGCCTTGTAGAACGAACTGGTATCGGCAAACCCCAATCGCTCGGCGATCTGGGCAAAACTGATCTGCGGTTCAGCCAGCCACACGATCGCCAACTCCTTGCGCACGCTGTCCTTGAGCCCCTGATAGCTCTGGCCTTCTTCCGCCAGGCGGCGGCGCAAGGTCGAGGCGGAAATACAGTGAATGGCAGCAAGGCCCTCGGTCTCAGGCCAAGTGTCGGGAGGCATTTGCCGCAGGTCGTGCTTGATGCGCGTAGCCAGGCTGTCCGGGTTGCGGTATTTGACCAGGATGTTGGCCGGCGCGTGGGCGAGGAAGCGCTTGAGTTCTTCCGGGCTGCGCTTGATCGGCAGGTCCAGGCAGTCAGCGGAAAAGATCATGCGGGTGCGTGGCCGATCAAAACGCAGGTTGTCGGAAAACATCACCTGGTAGTCATCGCAAAAGTCCGGCTGCGGGCAGCGCAGTTCAATGGCCAGGATCGGAATGCGTCGCCCCGCCAGCCAGCAGGCGACGCCGTGCACGATCATCCAGTAGGTGAAATAGGTGAATGCTCGATTGGGCTCAGCTTCTGGTTCGTGCAACAC
The DNA here is from genome assembly GCF_024809815.1 of Pseudomonas sp. BIGb0381. NCBI lineage: Bacteria > Pseudomonadati > Pseudomonadota > Gammaproteobacteria > Pseudomonadales > Pseudomonadaceae > Pseudomonas > Pseudomonas sp. BIGb0381. The sequence goes on along the minus strand of NZ_JANUEN010000002.1, from coordinate 86,865 downwards.
GATTTCCGCCAGGCTCTGTTGGCGCACCAACTGGGCCGGCAGGTGTTCCAGCATCAGTGAGAGGAAACCCAAGGCGGTTTGCAGGCCCTCTGCCAGGCTGGGTTGTGCAATGGCGGCGCGGCAGAGGAACTCGAGGCTGCCGGACTTGAGCTTGCGCGGGTCCATGCCGAAGAACTCATCGTCCATGCGCCTTGCCAGCAAACGCCACAAACGGGCGTAGGCAGTAGCCGGAACGCGGGCGTCGGGTTGCTCAAGCAATGCCGGATCGATACCGACCTTGCTCAACACTTCGACAGTGGCCGGACCCGGTGCGCAGCTTTGCAACAAGGCTTCGCGCACGAGGTGGAGGGAGATAGTGTCTTTTTCCAACATTGGCGCTGCCGTGCCCTGTGTGGCGTGAAGTGCGGCCATCTTAGGCAGTCACGCGGCAAAAGAGTAGGCACTCGGGTTTGGGTCTCGGGTATTCTGCGCCGGGATTTACCGACAGGGAGTTGTATCGATGAGTTGCTGGGAAGTACTTGGGCTGCCGTCCGACGCCGATGCTCGCAGTATCAAGCGCCAATACGCGGTGTTACTCAAACAGCATCGCCCGGACGAAGACCCTGTCGGCTTCCAGCGCCTGCGCGAGGCCTATGAGCACGCGCTGCAATGGAGCCGTTATGAAGCGCCCGTCGAAGTGCCGCAAGCGTTGCAGGTCGACACGGTGCTGCCCGCTACCGCCGAGCCCGACACGCGCTACGACCAGGCGCAGGCCCTGGTGGCCGATGCCACGCCGGCCAATCTCGCGCGTCTCTATCAGCACGCCCAGGACAATGAATGCACCGAGGCATTTGAAGCCTTGCTGCTGCAACGCTGCCTGAGTGGCACGGAACCCGCGATTGCGGACTGGGCCGTGACGCACTTGCACTGGCTCACCCCCTGGCAACGGGAAACCCCGGCGCGGCTGCCCGACTATCGCCTGGCCGCGCTGCTGGAGCAGATGTTTGCCCAGGTTGAGCAGCGGTTGACCGAATTACTCGATCAACAACAGGTCGAGGCCTTCAACGCCGCCCTGATCGAGTTGCATGACACCGAATGGCTCAAGCCCCTGGCGCGCCATGCGCGGCTCGATGACGTACTCGCGCGCACGCTGCTGGCCAGCACGTTCTGGTCCGAGGCGCTGTTTGAGAGCCTGTGCAGCGAGCAGGCCTGGTCCGATCAACACCTGGAAAACCACTGCCCCGAACCCGAATGGTCGGCGTTAAAGGCACGCCATGCACTGGAGCGTTTCAGTGCGCAGGCCTACCACCAGGCCAGCCTGAACAGCCGTGACCCGAAGGCGCGCGCGGCCAGGTTGCTGTTCGGCGACATGACACTGGAACAACGCCAACGCTTTGCTCGACGCTTCGGCGAGTCCGACTGGAATGCCTGCCGTACTCTCAGCGAAACCCTGCTCAACCAGTACCCGGCCCTGTGCGCACAGATGCCCGATGAAGACCCCTACTTCTGGCGCGACTGGGAACGCACCAGCCGCCCCTGGCCGATGTTTGTGGCTTTGCTGGGCATGGCCGTCGGCTGGGCGATCCACGACCAGCAACTGACCGACCACACCTTGATGGAATCCCTCGGCATGGTCCCAACCTGGGCCTTCCTGATCGCCATACCGGCGTTGCTCATCCTGGCGATCTGGCGCCCCGTCACTGATGGTTACGGCGAGATTGACGAGAAGCTCGCCGCCCACCTATCGCCCTGGCTGAGTTTTCGCCGGCCGCCGCCGTTGGTGATCCGCGAGATTCTGCCGTGCTGGGTGCTTGGCCTGTTGATCTGGATCATCCTCGGCAATTACGCGTTCGCCGGCTATGTGTTGACACTGCAGGGCCTGGGGCTGGCGCAGCGCGTGCTCGGACGACCGTCGATACGTTCAGCACTGACGTGGCGTTGGCCTGCGCGACCGTCGACACGCCAATGGGCCACCTGCCTGGGCCTCGGCGCCCTGTTGTTGAGCGCCGCGCTGATATACGCAAACAACCAACGCATCCACCGTGACGAGGGCTTGCAACCGTTTCTGATGAGCCCTTGCAGTGGCCTCAAAGCCGGCGCGCAGGGGTGTACACCATGAACCGCATCACCCTTGCTGCACTGTGCACCATAGTGCCCCTGGCGCTGAGCACCGTGGGCCTGCTGACGAATACCGATATGCTCGCCCCGCTGAAAACCTGGGCCAACCGCCCGGCAGCGCTTGAACACCAGCAAGCCCAGGCGCTGCGTCCAGTGATCGACTGCCTCAACCGGGTCGACAGCAATTGGCGAGTGGCGTACTCCAACTACCGCAGCCGCAGCCCCCGCGCCAACGACCCGAGCCTGGATATCATCGAGCGTTTCCCCGAACGGTATCAGCGCGCACAGGGCCCGCAATTGAGCCTGCTGGACTACGACGCCAAACGCCCGGACCTGTGCCTGCTGACGTCCTCGCAAAGAAGCGCACTGCAAAAATACCTGCCGCAGATCGCCGCGCTTCGCAATGACTATATGGACCACCTGCTGCAGGTCTATTCATCGGTGAAAGAGTTCGACTTCTACCCCAACGCAACCGTCCCAGGCCTTACCCCTGCGCAGCGGGCGATCAGCGATGCGCGGTTCTTCCCTGTGGCGGAAAAATTCCTCACGGTCTCATCCGAACTGCGCGCCGCCGTGGACGCAGCCGACCGCCGGATACGCCTGCAACAGCTGCAACACTTGCAGGTGCGTGACGAACACCAGATGGCGCTTATCCCCGGCCTGATCTTGCAGACCCGCGACACGATGCACAGCCTTGACCCGCGATCCCCCAAACAATTGGCGGACGCATTGAGCGACTTACAGCAGAGCTGGGATCACGCCCAGCAGTACCTGCGCCCCAACCTACCCATCTCCGACGCCAAGGCCCAGCAGCTGTGGCAGCGGATTAGACAACCCGGTTACGACTACCTTGGCGCGCTGCAAACACTTGCCCGTCATTCAAGCGAACCCCCCGACCCAGAGCGGCTAAACGCCGATTACTTTGAAACACAACGCCGCTTTGACTTGCTGGTGGATACCTATAACCAGGCCGTCGGGCAGGACTACTGAACGGCCTTCTCCGGGCCGTTCAGCCGCTGTTCAGCCGCTGTTCAGCAATCGTCAAGATTGTCTGTTTAGTAATGAGTATCATTATGTTACAACTTAGGCTCCTATCTAGTTACGCTCTGGTGCCGAATGCTTGTCCCCTTTCTCATCATGCTGCGCGAAGGCATTGAAGCCGCGCTGATCGTCGGCATCATCGCCAGTTACCTGCAACAAACCGGCCGTGGCCAGTGGATGCCCGCCGTGTGGATCGGCGTATTCCTCGCCGCTGCCCTGGCCTTGCTGGTGGGCGGTGGTCTGGAACTGGTCAGCGCCGAGTTTCCGCAGAAGCAGCAGGAATTGTTCGAAGGCATCGTCGGCCTGGTCGCCGTGGGCATCCTCAGTTCCATGGTGTTCTGGATGCGCAAGGTCGCGCGCTCCATCAAGCATTCGCTGCACGCCTCGCTTGATCAGGCGTTGACCGGTTCCAAACACCAGGTCACGGCATTGATCCTCATGGTGTTCTTCGCCGTCGCTCGTGAAGGCCTGGAAACCGTATTTTTCCTGCTGGCAGTGTTCCAACAGAGCGAAGGCCCAGGCGCGCCGATTGGCGCGCTGCTCGGCCTGGTCCTGGCGATCATCGTCGGCTTCCTGATCTACAGCGGCAGCATGCGCCTGAACCTCGGTGCGTTTTTCCGTTGGACCGGCTTGTTCATCCTCGTGGTCGCCGCCGGCATCCTCGCCAACTCGGTGCAAGCCCTGCACGAAGCGGGCGTGTGGAACCACTGGCAGACCGTGTTATTCGATTTCAGCGCCGTGCTGCCGATGGACAGCCCGCTCGGTTCGGTACTGGCCGGCATGTTCGGCTACCAGGAAGCGCCGACCATCAGCACCCTGGGCGCCTATCTGATTTATCTGATGGTGGCGCTGGTGATGTTTTTCCTGCCCGCGGCACCGGCCAAGCCTGCCGCTAGCCCTTCTTCCGTTTCCAGCCAGTAAGGACCGTCTCTTGTCCAACCCAACGCCTCAACCCGCTTCGCCCCCCCGCGCCCTGCGCTGGGCGGTGGCCGGCTCGGTGGTCGTGATGATCGCCGCCGGTGGCCTGTTCTATTACGCCTCGCAACTGGCGGCCAGCAAGCGCCAGACCAACCACAATGAAATCGCCGTGACCATCCATGGCCACGCCTGCGAGCCCAATGCACTGAGCGTGCCGGCCGGCCGGGCGAGCTTTCGCATCATCAACCGCTCTGACCGGGCGGTGGAGTGGGAAATCCTCGACGGCGTGCTGGTGGTCGAAGAGCGCGAAAACATCGCCCCAGGCCTGAGCCAGGTGATCAACGCCAACCTGTTGCCGGGGGACTATGCGATCACGTGCGGCCTGCTGAGCAACCCGCGCGGCACCCTGCATGTGACGCCAACCGCTGAGTCCGACGCCAAGGCCAAGGCCAAGCCGTCGATGGTGGCGTTTATCGGCCCGCTGTCTGAGTTTCGCGTGTACCTGAGCAGCCAGGGCGGTGCCCTGGTCAAGGCCGTGACCGCCCTGCAACAGGCGATCGACGCTGGCGACCTGGCCCAAGCGCAAGCGCTGTATGTGCCGGCCCGTGAGGCTTACCAACGTCTGGCCCCGGCCTCACAGCGCTTGGCCGAGCTGGACAACGCCATCAACGCCCGTGCCGACTATTTTGAAAAACGTGAGCAAGACCCGGCCTTCAGCGGCTTCCATCGCCTCGAATACAGCCTGTTCCAGCAACGCAGCCTTGATGGCCTGGCGCCGATTGCGCAGCGCCTGGTGACCGATGTCACCACCCTCAAGCAGCAATTGCTGGCGCAGTCCCTGCCGCCGGAGCAGTTGGTCAGCATCGTAGTGCGCAACCTCAACAGCCTGGCGGATGTACGCGCCATCAGCGGTGAAGAGGAGCGCTACAGCCATGTCGACCTGAATGGTTTCGCCGCGAACCTGGAGGCCGCGCACAAGGTGGTCGAGCTGATGCGTCCGCTGCTGACCAAGTCCGCCGCCGACCTGCTGCCGACCGTCGACAGCGCCCTCGCCGCCTTCGATACCGAGCTCCAGGGTTTCAAGCTCGACAAAGGCTACGCCACATACGACAGCGTTACCGCCGATCAGCGCAAGCAGATCGCAAACAAGGCCAAGGCTCTGGCCGCCGCACTCGATGGAATCGACCCCGCCCTTGGCCTCTCCGGCCTGCAGTGAAGACGACCGCACACATGAGTGATTCAGAACAGTTTTCAGCACAACGTCGCCGTGTCCTCCTGGGCATGGCCGCAACCGGTGCCGCCATCGCCGGCAGCACCCTGACCTGCCCGGCCATGGCGGCCGCCGCCGAGCAAGTGACTACCGCACCGCGCAGTGACAAGACCCAGGACCACCACGACTTTTTCGGCCAGCACCAGAGCGGCATCGTCACCCCTCGCCCGGCCTGCGGCATGGTCGTGGCGTTCGATGTCCTGGCCAGCGACCGCGAAGACCTGGAGCGTCTGTTCCGCACCTTGAACGAGCGCATCGGCTTCCTGATGACCGGCGGCACCGTGCCCCAGGTCGACCCGAAGCTGCCGCCCACCGATTCCGGCATTCTCGGCCCGGTGGTCACGCCGGATAACCTGACCATCACCGTGTCCGTCGGCGAATCGTTGTTCGATGAGCGCTTCGGCCTGGCCGCCGTCAAACCCAAGCGCCTGAGCCGCATGGTGGGCTTCCCCAACGATGCGCTGGAACCGGCGCAGTGCCATGGCGACCTGAGCCTGCAATTCAGCTCCAACACCACGGACACCAATATCCACGCCCTGCGCGACATCGTGAAGAACCTGCCCGACCTGCTGCTGGTGCGCTGGAAGCAGGAAGGCAGCGTGCCGCCCCAGGCGCCGGCCAAGCCCGGCGAGCCGGCGCAGAGCGCGCGCAACTTCCTGGGTTTTCGCGATGGTTCGGCCAACCCTAACTCCAACGACAGCAAGGCCATGGACCAGATTGTGTGGGTCCAACCCGGCAGCGACGAACCGAGCTGGGCGGCCCATGGCAGCTATCAGGCGGTGCGCATCATCCGCAACTTCGTCGAACGCTGGGACCGCACGCCGCTGCAGGAGCAAGAAAGCATCATCGGCCGTATCAAGCCAACCGGCGCGCCGATGGATGGCCAGAAAGAATCCCAGGTACCCGACTACAGCAAGGACCCGGAAGGCAAGCTGACCAAGCTTGATGCCCATATCCGCCTGGCCAACCCGCGTACTGCGCAGACCCAGGCCAACCTGATCCTGCGTCGGCCGTTCAACTACTCCAACGGCGTCAATAAAAACGGTCAGCTGGACATGGGGCTGTTGTTCATCTGCTACCAGGCTGACCTGGAGAAAGGCTTTATCAGCGTGCAAACCCGGCTCAACGGCGAACCCTTGGAGGAATACCTCAAGCCGGTCGGCGGTGGGTACTTCTTCACGTTGCCGGGGGTCACGGGGCCCAAGGATTTCATTGGGCGCACGCTGCTCGCTGCCACGCACCTTCAAACCACTGCCAACACCTAAAACACACCAGAGCGGAAAACGTCCCATGAAGAAGTCGACTATCGCGTTGTCGTTGTTAATGACCCTTTCGCCGCTGGCAGCCTTCGCCGCCACCGCGCCGCTGGACCTGGTAGGCCCGGTGTCGGACTACAAGATCTACGTTACCGAGGAAATCGGCGAGCTGGTCACCCAGACCCAGGCCTTTACCGATGCCATCAACAAAGGCGACCTCGCCACCGCCAAGAAGCTCTACGCGCCGACCCGTGTGCACTATGAGTCCATCGAGCCGATCGCCGAGCTGTTCAGCGACCTCGACGCCTCGATCGACTCCCGTGTCGATGACCACGAAAAAGGCGTGACCGCCGAAGACTTCACCGGTTTCCACCGCATCGAGTACGCGCTGTTCTCGCAGAACTCGACCAAGGGCCTGGAAGCCCTGACGGCCAAGCTCAACACCGACGTCAACGACCTGAAAACCCGTGTCGACGGCCTGACTTTCCCGCCGGAGAAAGTTGTCGGTGGTGCCGCAGCGTTGCTGGAAGAGGTCGCCGCCACCAAGATCTCCGGTGAAGAAGACCGCTACAGCCACACCGACCTGTATGACTTCCAGGGCAACATCGACGGCGCGAAGAAAATCGTCGACCTGTTCCGTGGCCAGATCGAGAAACAGGACAAGGCCTTCCTGGCCAAGGTCGACAAGAACTTTGCCGCCGTGGACAAGATCCTGGCCAAGTACAAGACCAAGGACGGCGGCTTCGAGACCTATGACAAGGTCAAGGAAAACGACCGCAAGGCGCTGGTGGGTCCGGTTAACACCCTGGCCGAAGACCTGTCGACCCTGCGTGGCAAGCTGGGCCTGAACTGATCCGTGGCCGCCCAGGTTCGCAATGAGCCTGGGCGGCACCTATCAACCCCGAACCCTGAAATGCTTCAGCGGTGCACCCTCGGGCTCGCCAGAGCTGGGATTGATCGCATACCACCCGGCATTTTTCTGGATCGCCTGGATTTCAAGAGCCCCCACGTTGCCCGTTCGAACGCCCGACACAGCCCTGAACGATCGAACGCCTCCCGGGAAGAGGCAACCTTGAACGCCCACCGCCCAACGACACTTCTCGAATGCCGTGGTCGGCATATAGAGGCCGGGCGCCAGGCGAGCGACTTCACCTTTCATGATTTTGCGCATTGCATCGATGGCATTCGACCCGGATTTGAACACGTCAATCGTACCGTCCAGAGGATTGAACAGGCTACGTAGCAACGGCGCGGCGCCTTTGAGCCCTGGCAGGCTGAATGACTTGCCATTGAACAGCACCAGCTTTTTTACGCCGCGCAAAAATCGGCTCGCCCCACTCAGCCCTCCTGTGGCGGCGAACGAAGCGAAATCAATCAGCAAGCCCTTGAGTCCCTCCTTCACATTGCCTTGTGCAATATCTGAAATCGCCCCCACAAACGGGATCAGGCTCAGCATCATACGAGCGTTCTCGGCGGTGAACAGCTGACTGCCGGAGGTAAACGGATAGGTGCGTCGACTCTGTAGACCCGTGGGTTGGTTGGCAAACTCAATCAGCGCCTCGCGCTTGTCGTCAAAACTGTGCGCCAGCAAAGCGTTGACAATTCGCTGGGTTTTGGTCGAAGCAAAGGTATCGGGCACACGCTGGATCGCCGTATCCCCAGGGCGTGGCAGCGGCGTCGGCGGCAGTTCTGTGGAGGCTTTGTCGAGAATCACCTTCGATTTGGCCCCCGTACGCGGTGGCGAACCTGAACGGTAGGCCATCACATCCAACGCTTGCTCAGTCCCCAGCCGGAACGGAGCGCGCACATAAGCAAATGGCCCGTGGGGCTTGCGGCCCTCCTCGACAGTACCGTTGAGTGTCAACCGATAAGGCAAATCGGTGCGCTTGACCATCTGCATCGATCGCGGGAACACCTCGTAGTAACCGAACCTTGGTTCTACCACGCCCGTTTCATAACGCAGCAGCAGACCATGCCTGCCGCAGTTTTCGTCGACTTTGGAGTCGGGGCCCTGATCGTCCTCCAGGGCTTCCCCGGTTTCCTGGCGTACGGTGAAAAATTCTATTTTGCCTGCCTCCAGCGCTAGACGTTCCTGCGCAGGCAACTGGGCAATCATCAGTTTCAATGCAGTAGCCTGAGCCACGCGGGTATCGGCAATGTGCCGATCAACGGCGGCTTCCACCAATGGGGCAATCTCTGGCACCTGCCGGATGCGCGCCTCGAAGGTTGCCTGGGAAACTCCGGGATGGGTGAACCGGTAGCGTCGCTCCCCACTGATCCGGGTATTGAGCCAATGATCGACGGCCAGCAACGGGTCATCGCGAACCTGCTCCGTCAGAATGACATCGGTCAGCAACGGCCGACGGGATTCCAAATGAGCATGCTGGCGAGGGTCAAAGGGCACGTCAGTGTCCAGTTCAAGCCTGAATTCACGTATTTCATCGGCGGTCATTTCCGGGAACAACGGCACCAGTTGCTCGATCAGCAAGCTGCGCTGGGTCGGCGGCTCTTTCGTCAGCGTGCTGAAGGCCTCGCGGATCTGCTTCTCCCGCGAGGTAAAGGCCTGTGCTGCGGCCTGATAATCCCCTGGGGAGTACTGGCCGTCGTGGGTCATGGGGAAAATACCGGTCATGACCGCCCAGTCCAACAAGGGCCTGGTCGCCAGGGTCTTGAGCAGCGTCTCTTGCGTTGCACCACCCGCGTCAAGCCGCGAGAGTGCCATGATTTGCGTAAGGTTCATCAATCGCGAACTGCCCGCGCCGGACAGTGCATCGGCTATTGCGCAGCCCAGGCGCATTTCCAGCCAGCCGGTGGAGCCGATCTTGACGCTTTGCGGGTCACGGTTGAAGGCCTGCGCGGCCTCCCTCGGCACATCCGGATCGGCCTTGATCAGCATTTCCGGTGCGGAGTGGGCCAGGAACAGGTGGGCGAACAGGGACGAAAGCGTGGCATCGACCCCCTTGCTTTCCAGGTGTTTTTCCACGTCCTGGCGCACATCCTTGAGTGTGCGGCCCAGGTTGCCTGGCTGGTAAAGCCAATACCCGGCCACCACGCCTGGCCGGCCGGGCACTGGAGCGTTCACACTCAGCTTCAGCGCCGCCGCGAGGAGTTGATGGCGCTTGGCTTTACTCAAGGGCTGGCCGTCGGCCACGGCGTAAAGCTTCAGCCGCTTGGCCAATTCGTCGGCCTTGGCGATACACGGTGGCGAATCGAAAAAGTCGGCAAGACGGCGGTCCGGATCATGCGGCGATTGCTCAACCACACTGGAGCCTGTAAAGCGTCCAAGCAATGACACCACCGCTGGCGCCATGCCTTTCAATACCTCACGAGCATCGGCCGACAAAGCGGCGCCCACGCTCTGCTCATAGGGCAGCATGGCTGCGTAATCGGCTGCCGGCAGCGGCGGCGGGAACGACGTATTGAACCAACTCAATGTGGCACGCACGTCACTCACGGTTTGCGGCGCATCAGGGGCATAAAACGCCAACGCCTGCCGCGCGTCATAGGTGCGAGTGCTGTACAGGGCATTCCCGGTCTTGCCACTCATCTGCAGCAAATCATCGAGATTCGCGTTCAACTGGCGGGCAGACTGTTGTGCTTCTTCGCTGCCGGCGGCCAGGGTTTTCTGGATTTCATCGTCGAAATACGCCTGCAACGATCGCCATTGACCGGCAGCGTTGCGCATCTGGAGCTCCCCCTCGGACAACCTGTATGCGCGGCCCTCTCCCGCGAACCCCACTTTCGTAAGGAAATCCCGGAAGGTCGGCGTCGTCAGAAAGGCATTGAACTGCTTTCGTGCCTCTTGACTGAGTTGATCCAGGGTCGATCCCCTCGCAATGGAGACCGTATGGTTATCCAGCTTGAGTGATTCGCCGTCCGCCTTGCCCGCGATCATCGGCTGCAACTGGCCAACCAATTGCCGGCGCACTGCCTGGTCATCGTTCTGTTGCAGCAGGTGCTTGAACTGTTTCTCCCACTGATCACGCAAGGTGGAAGAAATCGCGGGCCATCCCTCGCGCTTGAGTTGTGTGCCCGTTGCAGCCGAGGCCCGTTCATTGAGCGGCGGCCTTACGCCGTAGAAATCCAGCACCACGTCCCGTGGCACCGCACCTTGGGTAGGGCTTTCAGCAACGGGCACACCCAGGTCATGGGGTGACAGAACCTGCTGGATGGCGTTGATCTTTGTGCTCACCTCCCACCAGCCCGAACCATCCGTGGCTGTAAACCGCTCAAAGGTATCCTTGCCATCACGCGTCACCGTGCCTGCCACCGAATCTCGAAAGACCCGCACGGTCGACAGCTTCAGGCCCTTGGCTTCAAACCAGGCAAGCACGGCCGGCTCATTGATTGCGGCGTTGTACATCTGGAGAAAGGGGGCGATGGATGCATTGGGGGGGATGAGGTTTTCGGGCGCGCTGCCCGTGGTCAACCACTGAACCAGCCTTTTGCGCAGCGTGGTATCCGCGGCAGCGGCAACAGCGGCGCTGGGGAAATGGCGTCGAGACGTTACGGTATCCAAAGCAGCACGTTTGGACCGGCTGTCAGGTACAGCGACAGGGTGCAACAACGCCCCCTGGGAGGGCGCCTGAAACTCACTGAGCGCCGGGACAGTACTGCTGAATCGAGTGGTGTACATATCTATTAACCCCTGGCCAATTGAACGGCGAGAGTTCTCGTCCCTTAGAACAGTCAATAGAAAACGTACAACACACGCCAAAGCCGCTGCAGAGGCAAAGTCTCAAGAAGTCGAGTCTGCCGCAACGCACCCGTTACTAGAGAATTCGGTACAACAACCGCTCGATTCGTACACGGCTGACACGGCGCAAAAACTTGCCGACGGCCTCGGGATAATCCACCAGGGTTTGCAAATCCTGGTAACGCTCGATCCGCGTAGTGTGCTGGAAAATCTGCGCCAGCTCGGCACGTCGCGGTTCCAGCCACTGGCCTTGCGGGTCATCGACGAGCAAGGCGTTTTCCAGATCAAGGCGGAACGCCCGAGGGTTGAGGTTATTGCCGGTGAGCAAGGTGTAGCGTTGGTCGACCCACATACCCTTGAGGTGGTAGGTGTTGTCACCGTCGCGCCACAGGTGCAGGTTCAACTGGCCGCTGTCGATCACCGATTGATGGCGTTTTGCGAAACGGCGCAGGCTGATTTCGTAGAGATACGGCAGTGCCGAGATCACCTTGAAGGGTTCGCTGGGCGGGATGTAGAAATCATTGGCGGTTTTGTCGCCGACGATGATGTCGACCTTCACCCCACGCGCCAGGGCGCGGTTGATTTCCCGGGTCACCGGCAGCGGCAGGTTGAAGTACGGTGTGCAGATAGTCAGTTGATGCTGGGCGCTGGCGATCAGTTCGAGGATCACCCGGTTCAACGGGTTGTTCTTGCCCACGCCGAGCAACGGGCTGACCGACAGGTGACCGTTGGGCAACTGCCCTGCGGTGGTGTCGTAGGCCGCGTGCTTGAGGCGGCTGCGCAGGTCGCCGATGTCGTTGCGCAGGCTGCGGGTGGTCGGCAGGTTGGGCAGGTCGAGGCGGTGCACGGCCTTGGAGGTCACCAGGCCGTGCTCCACCAGATGCTGCATCGAATCGGCCAACGGCTGGCTGTGGATCAGGTGATAACGGTCGAAGCGGTATTTATCGAACTTGTGCAGGTACACGTTGTTCAGGCTGGCGCCGCTGTACAGCACGCTGTCATCGATCACAAAGCCCTTGAGGTGCAGTACGCCGAACAGCTCGCGGGTTTGCACCGGCACGCCATACACCGGCACTTCACTGGCATGGCGCTGCGTCATGGCCTGGTACCAGGCGCTGTTGCCCGGTTGCTTGCCGGCGCCAATCAGCCCGCGCTGGGCGCGCAGCCAGTCGACCACTACCACGATGTCCAGCTCCGGCCGCGCCGCCTTGGCGGCGTGCAGGGCGTCGTAGATCTCCTGCCCTGCTTCGTCCTGCTGCAGGTACAACGCAACGATGTAGATGCGTCGGGTGGCCTGGGCAATTTTTTCCAGCAGGCAGCGGCGAAACGCGTCAGCGCCGGACAGCACGTCAAGGGCGTCGGGAGTGAGGGGGAAGCCACGCAGCTTGGGCAACAGGGAGCGTTTGAAGAACGACGGCATAGGGCTCGCAATGGGTCGAATCCGAGGAGGCCCCGAGCTTACACCATGGGGGTGCTCAGGTCTCGCAGTGCCAGAGAGTAAAATTTTTATTGACCAAGAAGAATGATCGTTCTACTTTCATAAGCATGAACGACATGACCCACAATGAAACTCGCGACATTATCCTCGACGTCACTGAAAAGTTGATCTATCGCCACGGCATCGCCGCCACCGGCATGGACTTCCTGGTGAAAACCGCCGGCGTCTCGCGAAAAAGTATTTACCGTTACTTCGCCAATAAAGATGAGCTGGTGATCGCAGCCCTGCAGCGCCGCGACGAGCGCTGGATGCAATGGCTGCACGGCGAAGTGGAGCGCGTCGATGGCAGCGGCGAACGCTTGCTCGCGCTGTTCGACGCCCTCAAGGCCTGGTTCGCCTCGGCGGACTTTCGAGGTTGCGCCTTTATCAACACCAGTGGCGAAACCGGCGACCCGCACGACCCGGTCCGCCTGCTGGCCAAGGCCCATAAACAGAAATTGTTCGAGTACGCACTCGAACTGTGCCAGGCACATGGCACCCCCGACCCCGAACGGCAGGCCGCGCAACTGCTGATCCTGATCGATGGCGCCATTACCGTTGCCCTGGTTATGGGTGATTCAACAGCTGCTGATAACGCGCAATGCATGGCGCGAACGTTATTGGGACTGTGAATCCACACGCCTGGCAACTTTCGATAACGCTGTAGGGTTTTAAGGAGCCACCTGATGTCATCTACCGCAGAAACACGTCCGCCCTTGCCGCCGTTTACCCGTGAATCGGCGATTGAAAAAGTGCGCCTGGCCGAAGACGGCTGGAATTCCCGCGACCCACACCGGGTGTCGCTGGCTTATACCCTGGACACGCAATGGCGTAACCGTGCCGAATTCGCCCATAACCGCGAAGAGGCCAAGGGTTTTCTCACTCGAAAATGGGCCAGGGAGCTGGATTATCGGCTGATCAAAGAGCTATGGGCCTTTACCGGCAACCGCATCGCCGTGCGCTATGCCTACGAATGGCACGACGACTCGGGTAACTGGTTCCGCTCCTATGGCAATGAGAACTGGGAGTTCGACGAGAATGGCCTGATGGCCAATCGTTTTGCCTGCATCAACGACCTGCCGATCAAGGAAAGCGAACGCAAGTTCCACTGGCCGCTGGGTCGACGCCCGGATGAGCATCCGGGGTTGTCCGCTCTGGGGCTTTGACTGAAGCCGCAAGCTTGAAACTTCAAGCTTGCGGCTCATTGCTCAATCCTGATTGAGGCCCACCCGATACAGCACCCCATCGTCCTCATCCGTCAGCACATACAGAAAGCCATCCGGCCCCTGCCGCACATCGCGAATACGTGCCTTCAAGCCGCCCAGCAAACGCTCCTCATGGATGATCTTGTCGCCGTCGAACTGCAACCGAATCAGTTCCTGGCTGGCCAGCGCACCGATGAACACGTTGTGCTGCCACGCTTTGAACCGGTCGGCGTCGTAGAAAGCCATGCCACTGATAGCCGGTGATTTCTCCCACACATGATGAGGCGCCACGGTGCCTTCTGCGGTCTTGCCCTTGGCCTCGGGAATCGGTGTGAGCGAATAGTTGATGCCGTGAGTCGCCAGCGGCCAGCCGTAGTTCTTGCCCCGCTCGATAATGTTGATTTCATCACCGCCGCGCGGCCCATGTTCGTTTTCCCAGATCGTGCCACTCCATGGGTTCAGCGCCAGCCCTTGCGGATTGCGCTGGCCGTAGGACCAGATCTCGGGGCGTACCCCGGGTTGACCGACGAACGGGTTGTCATCGGGCACGCGGCCATCCGGGTAGATCCGTACGACTTTGCCTTGCAACTTGTCCAGGTCCTGGGCGGTCGGGCGATCGTTGTTTTCCCCCAGGGTCACGAACAGGTAGCCATCACGGTCGAAGGCCAGGCGCGAACCGAAGTGGTTGCCGGTGGAGAGTTTCGGCTCCTGGCGCAGGATCACGTTGAAATCGGTCAAGCCACTCATGTCCGTCGCCAGGCGCCCGCGGCCCACTGCCGTGCCGGCCGTACCGCCTTTGCCACCGCCTTCGGCGTACGTCAGGTAGACCATGCGGTCCTGCTTGAAGTCCGGCGACAGCACCACATCGAGCAAACCGCCCTGCCCCTTGGCCCACACCTCAGGCACGCCGGTCAACGGCGCAGACAGCTTGCCGTCCGGACTGACAAAGCGCAGGTGGCCTGGACGCTCGGTCACCAGGAAACCTTGCTGGTCGGGTAGAAATGCCACGGCCCACGGGTGATCGAGGCCTTTGGCGATCGGCGTCGCGGAGATGCTGCCTTGTTCGCTGGGGAACTGCTGCGCATCGGAAGCATAAACGGCCGTCTGCGCAAGCAGCGTGGTGGCGCACAGGGTGGCTAGCAGGGTTTTGCGTATAAACATAAGACAGCGTCCTTACCGGCGATTGCCGTTGGCATCATAGGTGGGGGCTTTGGTGTCGGTGGCCGGGCGGCTGGGTGTCGCATCGCGTTGCGGATAGCGATTGCCGATACCACCGTTTTCCAGGGTCGGCGCACGCGGGGTCGGCACGGTCTGAATGCCACGCACCGTCGGTGTATTGGGCTGGGTGCCCTGCATGCTGTTGGGATTGGCCCGGTGGATCGGACCGTTATTGGAATCGCTTCTGCCGGGCAGGTTTTGCGCATGGGCAAATGGCCCAAGTGCCAGGCCTAACACCAGCACCGCGAGATGACGCACACAGCTTTTCATGACAAAGCCTCTCTGGGGCGAGGAGTACGTGCTTTCGATACCACGCTACGCCCTGGGTTCGGCTTTCGTAACTAAATAGTTTCTCATCAGGTGTAACACGATCTGTCCGCGCATCTGCCGGGGGAAACTTTTCACGCAGCCGTCGAGTCACCAGAACACAGCTTCTTCTTAAGGAATCGCACGTATGCCACGGGCAATCTGGAAAGGCGCCATCAGTTTTGGCCTGGTTCATATTCCGGTATCGCTGGTCTCGGCCACGTCCGCCCAGGGCGTGGATTTCGACTGGCTGGACAAGCGCAGCATGGACCCGGTGGGCTACAAGCGCATCAACAAGAGCACCGGCAAGGAGGTCACCAAGGAGAATATCGTCAAAGGCGTGGCATTTGAGAAAGGCCGCTATGTGGTACTCAGCGAAGATGAGATCCGCTCGGCCCACCCCAAGTCGACCCAGACCATCGAGATCATCGCGTTTGTCGCCAGTGACCAAATTCCGTTGCAGAACATCGACACGCCTTACTTCCTGGCCCCGGATAAACGCGGTGGCAAGGTCTACGCACTGCTGCGCGAAACGTTGAAGAAAACCCGCAAGGTCGCCCTGGCCAATGTGGTGTTGCACACCAAGCAACACCTGGCGGCACTGATGCCCCTGGAGTCGGCGCTGGTGCTGGTGATGCTGCGCTGGCCAGCTGAAGTGCGCAGCCTGGATGAACTGGAACTCCCCAGCGACGTGACCAAACCCGACCTGGCCAAGGGCGAGCTGGACATGGCCAAGCGTCTGGTGGAAGACATGAGCGCCGACTGGCAGCCCGAGGACTATCGCGACAGTTTCCAGGAAAAAATCATGACGCTGGTGGCGAAGAAAGCCAAGGCCGGCAAGATTGAAGACGTGGAATCCCAGGAAGGCAGCGAGGAACGCAAGTCGGCCGATGTGATCGACCTGACCGAGCTGCTCAAACGCAGCCTGGCCGGCAAACCAACGACGAAAAAACCGGCGGCGAAAAAAGCCGGCAAAAAGGCCTCTTGAGCCTGCCATATACAGGAGAACTCCATGGCAAAGCCCCTGAGCGAATACAACCGCAAGCGCGATTTCGAGGTCACCGCTGAGCCATCAGGTAGCGCAGCAGGTCGAAAGCGCGAGGCATCGGCCCTGAGCTTCGTGATCCAGAAGCACGATGCGCGCAACCTGCACTATGACTTCCGCCTGGAACTCGACGGCGTGCTGCTCAGTTGGGCAGTGCCAAAGGGGCCGAGCCTGGACCCGAGCCAGAAACGCCTGGCGGTGCATGTTGAAGATCACCCCCTCAGTTATGGCGGTTTCGAGGGCAGCATCCCGGCCGGCCAGTACGGCGCCGGCGACGTGATCGTGTGGGACCGCGGCATCTGGCAACCCCATGGCGACCCGCACAAGGCCTACGCCGCCGGCAAACTCAAATTTACCCTGGTCGGTGAGAAGCTCTCGGGTGACTGGGCGCTGGTGCGTACGCGCCTCAAGGGCAGCGGCGACAAGGAGCAGTGGCTGCTGATCAAGGAACACGACCAACAGGCCCGCTCTGCGGCCGACTATGACATTGTGGAGGCCCAGCCAAAGAGCGTCCTCAGTGATGCATCCATCGGTAAACCCAAGGCCAAGCCTCGCGCCAAACCACAGAAGCAGGCGACAGCCCTCCCCGAGCAATTCGCACCGCAATTGGCAACCCTGGTAGACCGCGCGCCAGAAGGCGATTGGCACTACGAAATCAAGTTCGATGGTTACCGCATGCTCGCCCGCATCCGCGACGGCGAGGTCCGCCTGTTTACACGTAACGGCCACGACTGGACCGAACGCCTGCCACGCCAGGCCAAGGCCCTGCGCGCCCTAAAGCTCAAGGACAGCTGGCTGGATGGCGAGGTGGTCAGCCTCAATGGCGACGGCCTGCCGGACTTTCAAGCGCTGCAAAATGCCTTTGATATCGGCCGCAGCCTGGACATTGTCTACTACCTGTTCGACGCGCCGTTTTTAAACGGCAGCGATCAGCGCCAGGCGCCGCTGGAGGAGCGTCGCGCCGCGCTCAAGGACGCCTTGTCTGGTAGCCGCAGCAAACTGCTGCGTTTCTCCGAAGCGTTTGCCGCCAATCAACGCGATATCTTCGAAAGTGCATGCGACCTGGCCTTGGAAGGCGTGATCGGCAAACGTAAGGGCAGCCCCTACGTCTCCAGTCGAAATACCGATTGGATCAAGCTCAAGTGCCGCCTGCGCCAGGAGTTCGTGATTGTCGGCTACACCCGGCCCCAGGGGTCGCGCAGCGGTTTTGGCGCGCTGCTGCTGGCAGTTAATGACGATGGCGGGCTGGTCTACGCCGGGCGGGTGGGCACTGGTTTCGACCAAGCCTCATTGAAAAACATCTACGCACAACTCACCCCGCTGGAGCGCGACGCATCGCCCCTGGAAAAACCCCTCACCAGCGCCCAGGCACGAGGTGTGCACTGGGTGGAACCGCGCCTGGTCGGCGAAGTGCAGTTTACGGAGTGGACCCGTGAAGGCGTGGTGCGCCAGGCAGCCTTCGTGGGGTTGCGTACCGACAAGCCAGCAACGCAGATCATCCATGAACAGCCGCGCTCGGCAAACTCCCTCAAAGCGGTGAAAGCCCCTAAGCCACGCGGCGGCGTAAACATCACTCACCCCGAGCGTGTCATCGACCCGCAGAGCGGCACGCAAAAACAGCAACTGGCGCAGTTCTACGAGGGCATCAGCGAGTGGATCCTGCCTTTCCTGCGACATCGCCCCGTGTCCCTGCTCAGGGCTCCGGAAGGCATCGAGGGTGAGCAGTTTTTCCAGAAGCACTCGGAACGCCTCGCCATTCCCAATATCAAGCAACTGGACCCGGCACTGGACCCAGGCCATGCGCGCCTGATGGAGATCGACACGACGAAAGCCCTGATCGGGGCCGTGCAAATGGGCACCATCGAATTGCATACCTGGGGCGCCACCTCGGACAAAATCGAAACCCCGGACCTGTTTGTGCTCGACCTCGACCCGGACCCGGCGCTGCCCTGGAAAACCATGCTGGAAGCCGCGCAGCTCACGTTGTCGGTACTCGACGAGCTGGGGCTGGAAGCGTTCGTCAAGACCAGCGGTGGCAAAGGCGTGCACCTGGTCATACCGCTGGCACGCCGGGATAGCTGGGACGCCGTAAAGGCCTTTGCCAAGGCCATTGCCCAATTCATGACCGAGCAACTGCCCGAGCGCTTTACCGCCACCTCCGGGCCGAAAAACCGCGTGGGTAAGATCTTTGTCGATTACCTGCGCAATGCACGCGGCGCCAGTACGGTAGCGGCCTATTCGGTGCGCGCACGCCCAGGGCTGCCAGTATCGGTACCGGTCAGTCGCGAGGAATTGAAGGGGTTGCGTGGCGCCCAGCAATGGACCGTGGCCAACCTGCACCAACGCTTGCAGGGGCTGAAGGTTGACCCATGGGCCGGTTATGCCAATCGGCAGAAAATCAGCAAGAAGATGTGGGACAAGCTGGGCGCGACGCCACCGGAGTGACTTACGCCCAGGTTGGCCTCAAATCAGCACAAATATGAGCGCCAATGCGGCAAAGATCGCCCATTTTTCCAGGTAGTAACGCGTGCGGTCGCGTTTTTTCAGCTCTTTGCCACGCAAGCGAATTTTGTACAGCCGGGTAAAGGCGCGGTTGAGCCCGCCGGTCTTGTCGCCTGCATCGTTGGGCGAGCCGGCGGCGGCCATGACGTTGCGGCTGAACCAACGATTGAACGCTGCAGCCCAGCGATATTTCATCGGCCGCTCGATATCGCAGAACAGGATGATGCGGTTCTGCTGCGTGGTGTTTTCGGCGTAGTGGATGTAGGTCTCATCGAACATCACCGGCTCACCGTCACGCCAGTAGTAGTGCTCGCCGTCCACATTGATATAGCAGCCCGGATCATTCGGGGTAACCAGACCCAGGTGATAACGGTACGAGCCGGCGTAAGGGTCACGGTGGCGCACCAGCTTGGAGCCCGGTGGCAACTCGGCGAACATCGCCGCCTTGATCGAGCCTATGCCCTGCAGCAGCTCGGTGGTACGCGGGCACAGCTTCATCGCCGAAGGGTGGCTTTCGCCGTACCATTTCAGGTAAAAGCGCTTCCAGCCAGACTTGAAGAACGAATTGAAGCCCACATCGTTGTACTGGTCGGAACGCTTGATTTCACCCGCGCGCATCAGGCTCAGGCCCTCCTCGCGAATCTCCTTCCAATGCGCCTGCAGCGGGCTCAAGTCAGGAAAATCACTGGGTGACAGGTAGGGACGACCGGGTAGCTTGGAGCATAGGTAAAGCAAGCAGTTGATCGGCGCCAGGAAGGTCGAATGATCACTGAGTTGGCGGCCCAGCTTATGTCGCACCCGACCACGCAGGTGTACATACGCAATGGAGGCCACATAGAGAACAACAATGATGAGTTTCAAGGGGGTTCGTCACATGTCAGAAGAAAACAGGCTGCACCTGCGCGCCCACAACGGCTGAGGATGGATAGCAGCGTCTGAAATCACAATTCACACAATTGGCACGATCGGCTGAGTAATGACCCGATACGTGGTCCGTGGCAGTTATTTAGCCACAGTTTGTAACCAAAAGTTAATCAAGAATTGTGAAAACCTGTCTACTGAAGGTGCTGGGCTGGCGCCTCTGCGGCCGACCGTGCAACTACCCCACTCCGTATTCAGCCCGACCTATTGGTGTGGCGACCGGCGATCATCGAACACGGCACGGTTACGCCGTGCTTGCACAAAATGTCGAATTAATGCCAAGAATATTCCCAGCACCAGCCCGCCCACGAAACTGATTGCGATGATCGCGCCCACCCTTGGCTTTATCGGACTCAGCGGTTCCAGTGCCTGGCGATCCACGGTGACCAGTTTCAGCATGCTCATGTCGATATTCAGTCCGCGCAACCGAGCCTCTTCCGCCCGCAGGGGCTCTACGTCCTGCAGGAACATATCTTCGTTCTTGCGGCCGTTGAGTATTTCGACTTCGCGGTTGACGTCGAGCATGCGAAGTTCCTTGCCGATCTCGGCCACCCTGCTGTTGGTGAAATCATCGTTGGTACGCTGTTGCAGCGCAGCCCTTTCCGCCTCCAGCACTTCGGTGCCCATGAAATACAAAGGAATCGGCTGATTGGTCAAGACAATACTCGTCACCTGGTTCGAGCCACGAGGTCCATTCCGATCCAGGGCAGAGGGAGTAGTGGGGTTCTTGATGCCAATGGACTTGGCAATCGAGATCGCCTCGGCCAGTTCGGCCAAGCGGTTGGTGCGTTCCATTTTCATCTGCAACCGCAAGGCCTTGAGCTCGTCCTGCAAGCTAGCGCGTTTGACTTCGTCAGCCTCCAGCAACATGGCGGTCTTCGACGCTTTATCCGCCTCGTAGTTGGTACGCGCAGCATCGATCTTGCCCTTGAGTTCGTTAAGGCGGTTATTAACGATCACCTTGAGGTCGGACGCCACCTGGTTGCGCTCCTGCGCAATGGCGTAGTCGACGAAGCCGTTGAGAATGGCCGCGCCGTCAATTCCCTTGGGGTACTGCATTTCCAGGCGCAGATAGGAACTGGCCTCATCGGGCCTCTTCGGATCAGGCATCACCAGGTTGATGGAGTTCTGGTTGAACGCTTCAAAGCTCTGCTCCAGGCTTTGCCCTGGGCGTTGGAAGGCTTCGAACAGTGCAGGATTAGCCCTGAAAAAACCCAGCCGGACCTCATAGGAGTCCAACTGCGCACCGACCTTGGCCAAGGCCTCGGCTGGCGGCAACCTGTAGACTTCGGAACGGTTAAGAGCATCCAACTCATTGATCGCCGCTGGCCGTAGCACACTGCTGACCTGGTAAACCCTGGGTGCAAGAAACGCATAGCCTACCCCCAGAATACCCGCCAGAATCGTGCAACCGATTACCAGTTTTTTTTGCTTCCATATCCCGTGAAACAGTTCGAGGAGATCAATTTCGTCCGATACCAAATGTTGATGACGCAGGGGGGTATTGTTCAAAGTTCGTACACTCTGATGAGTTGGAATCCGGCGCCCAAACACACAGATCGGACTAACAACGAATAAACAGGGGGCAGCTTCCCGGCATACCACGAATGCGGCACTACGCCATCAAAAGGCCATCCATTTAACTTAACCCTCACACTTAAGCAGCGGGAGGTTTCATTTCGGTTACACGACTGTTGTATGTGGCACCTACCTTGAGTAAAGACGATTCGTTACGAGACGTTACCCGACAGGCAGGCAAAGTAACGCAAATTGCCTGCCGGTAAACGCAAAATTACAAAAAAATAAAAAATAGGATAGTTCCTACATAAACTTTCGCTTTAGATAAAGAAAACACCGCTTTGTTCAGAACGACCGGCAACTAATTTTTCAGCAAAAGGAATTTGTATGTCATCCCTTTCAGACCCAGATATTCAAGCCCTTCAAGGCACCTGGGAGCAAACCTCACTCGAAGACAGTGGCGAACTCAACCCCGTGGATGCCCACAGCGCTCCAGGTGCAATTACCACGATTGCCGGCGACCGTTTCGAGGTCAAGACCGTCAGTGGCGAGGTGTTGTTGGAGGGGCGTTTTTTCCTGGACAGCACCACGCGTCCCAAGAGCATCACCTGGGTGGACGCCATCGGCGATGACGCCGGCAAGCACTTGCCCGCCAGCTATCGCCTCGAAGGCAATACATTTGTGTTCATTGCCGCGGATGAAGGTATGCCCAGGCCCCTCTCATTCAAGACGAGTGCAGGCCAAACCATGCGCAGTTTCATACGGAGCTCCTGAGCCGTACGCCATCCGAATTTGCGACAACGTTTTCACAAAGCCTTCACTTCCAGTCTTATAGGGTGAAGCCTACCTACTCCAGTGAATCCCTTGGCCCGCCTCTCCTCGCGGGCTTTTTTTTGTCTGGACAATCCCACTCAGACTCGCTGCCGGGTGGCAGTCAGGGTAAAGCACAAGGGCAACTGAGCAGGTTGGTGCTCGTACTGGTCGTACAGCTCTTCACGGTTGGAGTGGGCGTACTCCTGCAGATGGCTGATCTGCAAGTCGGCGCCAATCGCTGCGCTCACGACATCCCCCAAGGTGTGCACATACCAATAGGAGGTCGGTCCAGCCACGTCGCCCTGGCCTTCGTAGACAATCGACTCCTGCAACACAAAAGGCTCACGCTGGAAATATGAACTGGCAGGCAGCAGCGGGTTTTGCGCCTTGGGATCGAACACCTCCAGGAACGGATGAGTTTCATACATCACCAGCGTACCGCCGGGCTTCAGCGTGCTGGCGACATGGCGCATGAACAACGCCACATCAGGCATCCAGCCGAGTACACCGATGGTCACCAGGGCGATATCGAAGCGCGCGTGCAAGCGTTGCGGCAGATGATGGATGTCGCTCTCGATGAATTCAGGAGCATGCGGCGACACATCGGCAAGCTCACGCGCCTGCTGGAGAAACGCCTTGGACTGATCGACGCCAACGACCGAGCGCGCGCCCAGGGCGAACAGCGACAGGCTTTCGCGACCGTTGTTGCAGCACAGTTGCACCACGTCCTTGCCGGCGACACCGATGTCCTGCAACAAACCGGTAATGGTGGGGTCCAGGCACGAAAAACCGGGGTCGCGGACCCCGCCAAGCAGTGCGCTCCAGGTCTCGGTGGTTTTGTGCAGGTCGGCGGATTGGTCCCAGGCGTCCTTGTTGCAGGCAATCGCTTGTTGAGCTGAGGGCATGTCCATTGCGTCTCCAGATATTCTTACAGGGGGGATCAGAAAATAAGCCAAGTGGGCAAGGATTAAAACCCCGGGGGAGCGGGCGAAACTTAATGTGGAGCGCACAGGTCATTAGCCCATCGAGTGTTCAGCCGTTGAACGCCCCTTCCGAAGACTGCGCCATGGCCAGAGCCTCCGACCTGCGTAATACCCTGTCCCTGGACAGCCTGAATTTTTTCCTGGCGGATGTGCGCGACGGCCTTGGCCCGTACCTGGCCATCTACCTGCTGGCGGTGCACAAGTGGGACCCCGCCAGTATCGGCGTGGTCATGACCCTGGCGGGTATCGCCGCACTGATCACCCAGGGCCCGGCGGGCGCACTGATCGACCGCACGCACAGCAAACGCGCAGTGATTGCCATTGCCGCCCTGCTGGTGACGGGCAGTTGCCTGCTGCTGCCCTTCGTCAGTTCATTCAGCCTCGTTGCCTTGACCCAGGCGGCCAGCGCCGTGGCCGCCTCGGTGTTCGCTCCGGCCATCTCCGCGATTTCCCTGGGCATTACCGGACCACGTGCCTTTACCCGCCGCACCGGGCGCAATGAAACCTTCAACCATGCCGGCAACGCTGTGGCTGCACTGCTCGCCGGTGGCCTGGCGTATCTGTTTGGGCCCGTGGTGGTGTTCTACCTGATGGCCTTTATGGCGGTGGCCAGTGTCGTCGCGGTCAGTTGTGTCTCGGCCAAGGCTATCGACCATGAGGTTGCGCGGGGCTTCGACCCCGCCCACGCGGCCGATCACGAGCAGCCGTCCGGGCTTAAGGTGCTGCTGGCGAACCGCCCGCTGTTGCTGTTCGCCATCTGTTGCGCCCTGTTCCATTTGGCCAATGCAGCCATGCTGCCGCTGGTCAGCCAGAAGCTCTCGCAGATCAACCTGCAGATGGCCACACCGCTGACCTCGGCGTGTATTGTCGCCGCACAATTGGTGATGGTGCCGATGGCCTGGCTGGTGGGCAGCAAGGCCGACGTGTGGGGGCGCAAACCGCTGCTGCTGTTCGGCTTCATGATTCTGCCGCTGCGTGGTGTGCTCTATACCCTGTCCAGCGATCCCTATTGGCTGGTGGCTGTGCAAATGCTCGACGGTATCGGCGCGGGGATTTTCGGCGCGCTGTTCCCGGTGATCGTCAAGGACCTGACCCAGGGCACCGGGCGTTTCAACGTCAGCCTGGGCGCGCTGTCCACGGTATTTGGCCTGGGCGCGGCACTGAGCAGCAGCTTGGCCGGGTTCGTGGTGCAACAGGCGGGCTACAACGCAGCATTCCTCACCCTGGCCGGTGTGGCTTTCGTCGCGTTGGCGCTGTTATGGCTGGCGATGCCGGAGACGCTGGCGAAGCCCATCTTCGCGCCCCACGCATCTGCCGCCTGATATAAGCGATACTGTGCGCCGAACCCAAACAGCAAATGGAGTTGCCCCTATGAAGAAAAACATCCTGTATCCGCTATTGCTTCTGCTTGCAGGATGCAGCACGGGGCCCTATCTGCATCCGGAGTCGACGGTGGGCAGCAACGCCCTGCTTTCGCGCACCTGCCCCGGCCCGAAAGCGGCGATGAGCTATGCCCCGCTGTCAGAAGCACTCAACTGGGTTCATGTGCTGGTCTATGTGGCGCCACCCGGCACCTCCAGTTGGCCGGGCAACCAGCGCTCAACCGCAGCTGAACTGCGCCTGTTCGGGCGGCTCTACCCATCTAATACCTCGGTGCAGCGCACAGCAGCCGTCAAACAGCCCGCCCCGGCACTTTGGGTCAGCGCGGCATCGCCCGTTGTCACGGTCACGCTGGCTAATGGGCAAAGTTATCCTGTCACCATTGAACAACTCAAGACCGGTTTCGACCCCAGGAAAACATTCCACGACGGGTTCAAAGGAACAGCATTGGGTCAAGGCGATATGAATGATTTCACGCTCACCTTCCCGGACATATTCGTCAACGGTGAAAAAGTCCCTATGGCCCCGATTCATTTCAAGAAACGCGAAGAGCGTTATGCGCCTGTGTTTAATTGCTGACGGGCCGAGTTTCTGGCGCTCAGCCGACTCTGTTATCGTGCGTCCTTCGACCGCAATGGAAGCATCGAAGAATGAATTCATGGAAGACGCTGGCAATCGCCCTCATGGCATCGATCAGCACCAACGCTATGGCATGGTATGTGGAGAATCCGGTCGAGAGAGCGCTGAGCGCCACCACCCTGTTCCCGACCATTATCCTCGGCGGGACCACGGCATTTACGGTCTACTCGCCCTCAATAATGAAAAAAGCGAAGGATGATGCCCTTGCATTCATTGGCTCCGAGGGCGAAATTCGCGGCGCTCAGTTTGAGCAGGCATCTCTACACTACCGCTCGGACCCTCACACGCGCCCCATGACCGACATGCAGCTCGCGCAGGCGATCGCAACCACTTACTGAGCGCGGGGGGCCTCGTCGAGACTGATCTCAACGCTTCGGGAAACCTGAGTTTTCCATACCCTCCGTGCCAGTCGTAAGAGCAGATAGAAGGAGGAACTCATGGCTGTTCCAGCCTCCAAGGCAGAATTGCTTGCGGCCATTACGACGACCTTCAACACGCTGATGAGCGATCTGGCCAAGGTTGCGCCTGATCGTGCGCGTGAAGCCACACTGAAGGGTCATGTCGACGGTACCACCATGAGTCCGGCCGATCTTGTGGCCTACCTGATTGGATGGAACGAGTTGGTCCTGAAATGGCTGGACCGCGACGACCGGGGTGAACCGGTTGAGTTTCCTGAGATCGGCTTCAAATGGAACCAGCTCGGCCTGCTGGCACAGAAGTTTTATGCAGATCACAACGCACTCGAATGGCACGAACTGATTGCCCGCCTGGTAGAAGCAAAAACACGGCTCGCGGCGACGATCACGGCAAGGTCAGACGATGAACTCTATGGCAGCGCCTGGTACGGAAAATGGCCCAAGGGCCGCATGATTCAGTTCAATACTTCGTCTCCTTACGCCAATGCCCGAACGCGCATTCGTGCGTGGCTGAAGGTGCAAGGCTGAAAATGCAGCCGCGGTTGTTCGGCGCGACGCAATCAACGATCCCGCCACGCATGCGTTGAGATTCGCCAGGAAACACACGGGTCGCCGGAAAAAGCGAAAGCAACGTTCTGGAAACACCTTTCATTTCCCCGCCGGCAACGAGCTCGGAGTACGTCAAGCAGGCATCCGACCTGCAAAGCAGCGTCGGCTTTATGCGGCGATCAGAACGCCTGTTGGTATGAAGTTGCCACCCAAAAATTAGGCATCTCTCTATGCGTGGTGCCGTTCAGCATCCACTGCATTACGGAAGAGAGGGACAGAACGATACAGCGCTGATCATTCCGAATGTAGTCGGCTTCATCGAGCCTTGAGCGCTTGACTGGTTTGGGCATGGGCTCGGCAAAACGATGGTTTCTTCAAACTCTCTAGGCTGTTCGCCATTACTCGCGGTATATCTTAAAATGCCCGGTTGCCGAAGAGCCGCCATGTTCATATCCATGAAGGCCTTCCATCCTTTACAAATAAGAGTGGTTAAGATGAACAGGCCTTTCATTTCGCTCTGCCCTGAAATTACTCGGGCGCATGCGCTGACATTAATGAATTGGTTAGAGGATGAGCGCGTCACCTGCTACCTGAGCGATTCGCGTCATGTCTCCCGCTCCATCGAGCAAGCCATTGATCGAACTCAGTTGCCGATCCTGACCCATCTATTCAACCGGGGCGGCAGATTCTTTATGGCCTATGACCGGCATGACGCCCCGGTGGGCTTTGTCCGTCTGGTCAAGACCGGCTCAAATTGCGAGATAGTCCTGGTCATCGGAGACAGCGACAAATGGGGCCGAAACCTAGGCGCCCGCACGATCCGCGAAGGCATGAAACTGGCTTTCCTCGACATGCGGGCCGAGAAGCTCATCGCCAAGATTCACCCGGACAATTCGCGCTCGCTAAAAGCCTTTTTGCGCAGCGGCTTTATGCTTGAGAGCGAAACGCCGACATTGAAATCATTGTCCATGACGGAGGAACGCTATCTCCAGTTCTTACGCGAAGGAGCCGGTGGCGACTCCAGTAGGATCTACATCACTGAAATCGACAAGGCCAGGCTCTACGGTCTAATCGCGTTCGAGCAAGGCTCGGCGGTTGTTGAGCTCGAACATGAGCTTGAACGAGCCATTGTCGTCAAGCCGCAGCAGGTGGCGTGCAATGTCATCACGATGAACTCTAGGGCTTTGCTGCAACTGGACGACGAAGAGCTCGAAGTGGCGTTGGTCTACCCTGAAGACGCGGACAGCAATGCAGGGAAGCATTCCGTGTCTTCTGATATAGGCGCCGCCATCCTTGGCTATCAGGAGGGAGATGCCATCGACTGGCGAATTTCTGATCGGACCCGCCGGATTGAGATCAAGAAAGTGCTTTACCAGCCGGAGGCTGCGGGCGATTTCCACCTATAACTGCGCCTTTGGCTCAGTACTCATCCATCAGACGCCGAAAGGCGTGATGCCCAAACGCACATACATTTTCGGCAGCAAGAATCGGAGTGCGAGCACATTTCGAAGATTCTTACGATGAGACTCCAAACTTAGAGAAGTCCACCATGGCTTCCGTATAGCTGGCCTTTTCCCCTTAACCACTCCAATAAATTCTTGGATTGCGCGGCATTAGCTATGCAATTCTCGAGTCATTTTTGAGTTAACGAACAGCGCTGAAGGCAGCCCATGAAATTATCCGATTATGTTCGACTACTTGCTCTGGCGGCGATCTGGGGCGCCAGCTTCCTCTTCATGCGCATCTCGGCTCCTGTTTTGGGCGCATTGCCGACTGCATTTTTTCGCGTGTTGTTGGGTGCTATTGGCTTGGCCGTCATTCTTGCCATTTTAAAAACCAAAGTCGACTTCAAAGGCAAGCTGCAGCAGATCATGGTATTGGGCGTTATCAATTCGGGCATCCCATTTTTGATGTATAGCGTGGCGGCACTGCTGTTACCTGCCGGCTATTCAGCAATTTTCAATGCGACCACACCGATGATGGGCGTCTTGATCGGTTGGATGTGTTTCAGCGATTCGTTGACACTGAAAAAAGGTGTCGGCGTTTTGATCGGGCTTATGGGCATTACGTTGCTGACCAGCACCGGCCCCGTCACACTTTCAATGAACGTGGTCATGGGCGCGTTGGCATGTTTAGTCGCCACCAGTTGCTATGGTGCAGCAGGATTTCTGACTAAACGATGGGTAGCTGACAAGGGTGGGCTTGATGCGAAACTCGTAGCTTTTGGTAGTCAGATTGGCGCGACGCTGTTTCTCGTTCCGTTTTTCGGAATCTCCACCGCAATAAACCCACCGGCGAGCTGGGGTAACCCAGAGGTATGGATAGCACTGGTTGCGCAGGGTTTCATCTGCACTGCGTGTGCGTACATTCTGTACTTCCGCTTGATCGCGGATATCGGGCCGGTGCGTTCGCTGACCGTAACCTTCCTAATCCCTCCCTTCGGCGTGCTGTGGGGTGTGATGTTCCTTGATGAACATCTTTCGGCCGCGCATTTGTACGGCGGCGGGCTCATCTGTTTAGCTGTGTGGTTCGTTCTCAGCAAGAGCAAGCCGAAGCAAGAACCCTCACCAGCTTCGGATTGATCCAACAACAGGCGGTGAATCTCTTCGCTTTGCTCTGTGACGCGCTCGGTGAGCTGGCCAACCTGACTGGTGAGGGCTTCGATTTTTCCTTCCATGCGGCCTACTGCGGCGGCAAGGTCGTTGCGTTCCTTGGCGAACTGATCGGCGCGGGACTCGGCCTCTTTACTGGCTGCGCGTTCCTGGTTCAGCAGTCCGTTCAGGCGCTTCAACGTGCCGATATCGGCGCTGTCCATGGCTCGGTCGGTCGCGTCCGTCGAAAGGAACCGGCAAAGAAAAGCGTCTGCATATGCAGACGCTAGAAACAGGTGCAAATGCCTTCGTACTTGTAGCAATAGAATGCGTAGCAGCGATGAACGGGCTGCTGCTGCTCAGTTTGCTGCCGATAGTATGGGATCATGAAGAGGTATCAGTATGATTCTGCGCAAACTCAATATCGCCCCACGCTCCGCACTTAGCTTTGGTTTTTTTTGCTCGATGATTATTGGGTTGGGAGTGGTAGCTCTCATCCAGGCATCAAGCTTGAACGACGCTGAAAAGTTTGTAGAAAACAACGTGGTGCCCAGCATTTCGATACTCGCCAAGATGGACCGCGAGTTTTTAAGCATTCGAAATAATAATTCGAGATTGCGTAACCCTATTGAGCCTGCCGAGCGCAGAGCTCAAGCGCTTGTAGAGGTCCAAACATCGCGCGGAAGTTTTAAGGATCTTATTCAGAAACTCCAACCGCTCATCGTAACGGCTAAGGGCAAACAGCTTATCGGGGAATTGGCGAAAGATTACAGCACGTATGAGGTCGTTCAGGAGCAATATTTGGCCCTTACAGGTGCCGGAAAATTCGAGGATGCAGTCAAGCTGTCCAGCGAGGTAATGAAGTTTGAGGCGGATGGCGTAAACACCGTTCTTCAGAACCTGACCGAACTCAATAACAATAAAGCAATGAATGCTGGCAAAGATGCAACGCGTATTTATGAACAAAGCAAACTGATCGTCGGCGGTTTCATTTTGGTGAGTACGCTGGCTGCGATCGTCCTTGCTTTCATGTACACCCGAAGCCTCACCACCCCGGTGAATCGGTCATTGGCCATCGCTGAGCGGATCGCGAAAAACGACCTTAGCGAAGTGATTGATGTGCAAGGCACCGACGAAGTAGCGCGGCTGATGCAGGCGTTGAAAGCGATGCAGGCTAACTTGCGAACCACACTTCTGTCGATATCCGACTCATCCAGCCAGCTGGCATCAACATCCGAGGAAATGCATGCCGTAACCGAAAACGCGAATACCGGCATGCAGCAACAGAGCCACGAGGTGGAAATGGCCGCTACGGCTGTTACCGAGATGAGCGCTGCAGTTGAAGAAGTCGCCCGAAATGCCTCTGCGGCATCTGAGGCCGCTACACGCTCCAATTCGGCGGCTATTGCCGGCCGCGCACGGGTGGATGAAACCGTCGAAGCGATTAGCCTGATGGTCTCAAGCGTGGGAGACGCATCCAATGAGGTTCAAGGACTCGCGGTGATGGCTACCGACATCAGTAAGGTTCTAGACGTCATCAGGGCCATCGCCGAACAGACTAATTTGCTTGCACTCAACGCTGCAATCGAAGCCGCCCGGGCAGGAGAAGCAGGCCGCGGATTCGCTGTGGTAGCCGATGAAGTCCGAGCGCTCGCGCATAGAACGCAAACTTCAACCAGCGAGATCGAACAGATGATCACGTCCATTCAGAAAGGCACTGGAGCCGCCGTTTCTGCAATGAGCAATACCAACATCCAAGCACAAAAAACACTCGACACAGCGCGTGGTGCTGGCTCGGCATTGGTGGAAATTACCGAAACCATTGACGACATCACGGAACGCAACGTGCTGATTGCCACAGCATCCGAGGAGCAAGCTCAAGTAGCCCGGGAAGTGGATCGAAGCCTGGTCAGTATCCGCGATTTGTCGAGCCAGGCCTCTGAAGGATCAAACCAGACCGCGTTAGCCAGTTCGGAACTGTCGAAGCTGGCGGCTGAACTGAACCGAATGGTTAACCAATTTCGCCTATAGCTAATCGGACACAAAAAGCCCCGCCGATGGCCGGGCTCTGTGTTTTAACTTTTAACCGCTGAAGACTACTTAGCGCCGCCGTTGCTGCGATCATTCTGAGCGTCCTGATCCGATCCTGGGTTTCCAGGCGGCGGATTCCAATCCTCTGGACTCTCACCAGTACCCTGCTTGGGCTCGGACTCAGCTTGCTCAAGACCGGAGTCATGACCTTCGCCCGTCTCAGGCACTTCCTCTTTTGGTCCCGGATATGCCGCTGCAGGACCATTATTGTCATCCACCATAAATCATCTCCTGTCTGTAGCGCGGGGTTGCGCGTATAACTGGGAGGGATTAATTAGACAGAAAGTGCTTCTGCCTCGACGAGCGGACGAAAAAAAACCGTCCAGTGACGAGGCTCTCTAATATCAATCCCTTATGCGCAAGATTGACAGGATGGATAAATCTTTCTCTCACTTTCTCACTCGTTGCAACGGCTTTTTGCTACGCCGCGCAACCTTCGATTAATCCCTCTGCGTCGAGCAGTTCCTGAGCGGCAGTGAGCGCCTCGTTCACTTGGTCATCCAATGTCTTGCGGATCCCTGAGCGCCACCAGTACCGGGTCGACTCCGGCTTGCCATCATTATCCCAATTGGTGATGTCGTAACAGGCAGCCGGCAGCACCGCAGCGGAGCGCTTGCCCTCGGCACCGGCAACCTGAGGAATGGCCCAGGTCAGGACGGCACGGCGAACAGAACAGCGCCAAGCACGCGCTGCTTGACGATCAGCTTGAACCAGGCGGAATTCCGTCCTTGTTGAAGTCCTTCAAGCGTTCGCGCTCTTCCTCGGTGGAGTGCGCCGGGGTTTCCTGCTCGGGCTCTTTCTTCTTTTCCTTAGTCATCGCTATGTCCTCTGGGTGGTAGCTGTTTCGGCACCTGATGGAATCAGCAGTTCAAATCAATCTACTCCACCGCCGGGCATGGCCCGGCAAGGACTCCTCATGCCTACAGAAAACCACATCGCCGCGCCGCTAAAGGTCGAGCGCTCGACAGTCACAAAACTGGTCATCACCGGCGCGCCATTGCTTCGGCTGGGCTTCATCAATCTTAAAACGCGACAGGATATGCGGCAGCAAACCGCAGGGGCATATGTTGCCTCCTTGATGTAGCCCTTTCCCCTCTGAATAAGCCTGCCGGAAACCGGTGGGCTACTCTCCGCCACCCCGCGCGGCCAGGACCACACATGTCAGCAGCAGAACAACTCAACGACGGATCGATCCGCATCCGGTTTATGTGGAACGGCAGCCGGCGCAGTGAAACGCTCCCCTACCCAAGCGCAACAAAAAGGAGGTTGACCCCTTCACGCTGGAATAAGCAGACCAGATAGCGAAGATGTACGAGCACGATCACTGGCCCAATACGATCTATTGAGCGCTTCGTTTTGTTGAATGATAGCCCCCTGCAAGCCCTCTATTCGCCAGGGAAATAAGCTGAGCGCCGGAAAAAAAGCAAAGGTCAGGTGCTGGAAACACCTTCCATTTTCCCGCCGCCAACGAGCTCGGAGTACGTCAAGCAGGCATCCGACCTGCACCAGCAATGGCTTGCCACATTCAGAGCGCTGAATATCCCTCGTCGGCCGCCATACAACTGTCGCCTCACATATGCGACAATGCGCGCCAAATTCCAACACACATCCCCCATTTTTTGCTCAGCGACCGGGTTTCGCGCCTTGATGTCGCTGTTGATGCATGCCTGAAGGCTCCTGCCGCCACGCTCGCAACCCATTGATAGGTAAAGTAATTGATCTCCACAGCTAACATCACCATGCAGTTCGGCGCCAAGCCGCTCTTTGAGAACGTCTCGGTCAAGTTCGGCGCCGGCAACCGGTATGGTCTGATCGGTGCCAACGGTTGCGGCAAGTCGACCTTCATGAAAATCCTCGGCGGCGACCTCGATCCGTCCGGTGGCCAGGTCATGCTGGAGCCGAATGTGCGCCTGGGTAAGCTGCGCCAGGACCAGTTTGCCTACGAAGAATTCACCGTGCTCGACACCGTGATCATGGGCCACGAAGAGCTGTGGAAGGTCAAGGCCGAGCGCGACCGTATCTACTCGCTGCCGGAAATGAGCGAAGACGACGGCATGGCCGTGGCCGAGCTGGAAACCGAGTTCGCCGAGATGGACGGCTACACCGCCGAATCCCGTGCTGGTGAGTTGCTGCTGGGCCTGGGCATTCCCCTGGAACAGCATTTCGGCCCGATGAGCGAAGTGTCCCCCGGCTGGAAACTGCGTGTATTGCTGGCCCAGGCGCTGTTCTCCGACCCGGAAGTGCTGTTGCTCGACGAACCGACCAACCACTTGGACATCAACACCATCCGCTGGCTGGAAAACATCCTGACCCAGCGCTCCAGCCTGATGATCATCATCTCTCACGACCGTCACTTCCTGAACAGCGTGTGCACCCACATGGCTGACCTGGACTACGGCGAGCTGCGCCTGTTCCCGGGCAACTACGACGAGTACATGACCGTGGCGACCCAGTCCCGCGAGCAACTGCTGTCGGACAACGCGAAGAAGAAAGCGCAGATCTCCGAGCTGCAATCCTTCGTCAGCCGCTTCTCGGCCAACGCCTCGAAAGCCAAGCAGGCGACGTCCCGTGCCAAGGCGATCGACAAGATCCAGCTGGCCGAGGTCAAGCCTTCGAGCCGCGTGAGCCCGTTCATCCGTTTCGAACAAACCAAAAAGCTGCACCGCCAGGCGGTCATCGTCGAGCGCATGGCCAAAGGCTTCGACGGCAAGCCGCTGTTCAAGGACTTCAGCTTCCAGGTTGAAGCCGGCGAGCGTGTGGCGATCATCGGCCCGAACGGTATCGGCAAGACCACCCTGCTGCGCACCCTGGTCAACGAACTGACTCCAGATGCCGGCAGCATCAAGTGGACCGACGCGGCAGAACTGGGCTACTACGCCCAGGATCACGCGAGTGACTTCGAAAACGACATGAGCCTGTTCGACTGGATGGGCCAGTGGACCCAAGGCGAGCAAGTGATCCGTGGCACCCTGGGGCGCATGCTGTTCTCCAACGACGAGATCCTCAAGTCAGTCAAGGTGATCTCCGGTGGTGAGCAAGGCCGCATGCTGTTCGGCAAGCTGATCCTGCAAAAGCCGAACGTGCTGATCATGGACGAACCGACTAACCACTTGGACATGGAATCCATCGAGGCGCTGAACCTGGCGCTGGAGAACTACCCGGGCACGCTGATCTTCGTCAGCCATGACCGTGAGTTCGTATCGTCCCTGGCCACCCGCATCATCGAGTTGAGCGCCAACGGCGTGATCGACTTCAGCGGTACCTACGACGACTACCTGCGCAGCCAAGGCGTGGTGTTCTAAAAGTAGTGACCTGAAACTGTGGGGAACAGGCTCGTTGTGGCGAGCGGGCTTTTGTGGCGAGCGGGCTCGCCACAAAAGCCGGTTTCTCAGTCAAAGTAGTTAGCCTGCTTCCTTTTCCCCCAAGCCCTTGCCATGATGCGCTCACCGCCCGCCCGCGAACGAGTGCCCATGTCTGCCGCCGCCCCCAGTTCACTGTCGATCACCCTGCAGATCGTCTCCATCGTCTTCTACACCTTCATCGCCTTTATCTGCATCGGCCTGCCGATTGCGGTAATCCCGGGCTATGTCCATGAGCAACTGGGCTTCAGCGCGGTGGTGGCCGGGATCACCATTGGCTCCCAGTACCTCGCAACCCTGCTCAGCCGTCCCATGGCCGGACGCATGTCCGACAACGTCGGCACCAAGCGCGCGATTGTGCTGGGGCTGGCGGGGATCCTGATCAGCGGTGTATTGACGTTCTTCGCCACCCTGGTGGACAGCCTGCCCAGCCTGAGCCTGGGGATTCTGATTGCCGGCCGGCTGCTGCTGGGCGTGGCCCAGGGCCTGATCGGCGTGGGCACCATCAGTTGGTGCATGGGCCAGGTGGGTGCCGAACATACCGCGCGATCGATTTCGTGGAATGGCATTGCCTCCTACGGCGCCATCGCCATCGGCGCGCCGCTCGGAGTGGTGATGGTCGCCGAATATGGCTACACCAGCCTGGGTATCGCGCTGTCGGTATTGGCGGCGCTGGGCCTGGTGCTGATCCGCAACAAACCCTCGGTGCCGGTGGTGCGCGGCGAGCGCCTGCCGTTCTGGGCGGTGTTCGGGCGCATCGCACCGTTTGGTGCCAGCCTGTGCCTGGCGTCCATCGGCTACGGCACCCTGACCACCTTTATCACCCTGTATTACCTCAATCGCGGCTGGGTCGGCGCGGCGTACTGCCTCACGGTGTTTGGCGTGTGTTTTATCGTCTCGCGGCTGGTGTTCATCTCGGCGATCAGCCGTTTTGGCGGCTTCAGGGCGGCGATTGCGTGCATGATCATCGAGACCTTGGGCCTGACGTTACTGTGGCTGGCGCCGTCCACCGGCGTGGCCTTGATCGGTGCGGGGCTGACCGGCTTTGGTTTGTCGCTGGTGTACCCGGCACTGGGCGTGGAAGCCATCAAACAGGTGCCAAACAGCAGCCGCGGTGCGGGCCTGAGTGCGTATGCGGTGTTTTTCGACCTGGCCCTGGCGATTGCTGGGCCATTGATGGGTGCCGTGGCGTTGAACCTGGGTTACAGCTGGATCTTCTTCTGCGCGGCGCTGTTGTCGGTCACGGCGCTGGGCGTGACCTTGCTGCTCAAGCGCCGCGCTTACTGATCGGCGGTCTG
Source organism: Pseudomonas sp. BIGb0381 (assembly GCF_024809815.1). Lineage (NCBI taxonomy): Bacteria > Pseudomonadati > Pseudomonadota > Gammaproteobacteria > Pseudomonadales > Pseudomonadaceae > Pseudomonas > Pseudomonas sp. BIGb0381. The sequence goes on along the minus strand of NZ_JANUEN010000002.1, from coordinate 51,276 downwards.
CAAGCCGGCGCGGGTAGATTGGCCTAGGGTGTGGGTGAAAAAACGCCCGGCTTCGGAAATCAGGTCGCGGTGGATGCCTTCACGGTCGACGCCGTCGGCATCGGTGCAGATCGCCGGCATCGCGGCCAATTGGTCGCTGTCGCACGGCGCCATGAACACGAAGTGCCCTGCCCCCGCCAGCAACTTGAAGTCCGGTGGTTCCGGCAGCTTGCGCGCCAGGGCGGCGGCGTTTTTGTCTACCGCCACCAGCTTGTCGCCGTCGCCGCTGTAGAGCAGCACCGGCACGTGCACATCCGCCAGGGTGTGGCGGCCGAACATCAGGCTCAAAGGCGCCATCAACATCAACGAATGAATGCGCGGGTCGGATTGTGGTTGGAGGTCGTCACGGTCCATCACCAGTTCACCTTTGGTGGTGCAGGCATCGCGATCTTCGGGGCGTTCCTGGCAATAGCGGCGCAGGCGATCGAAATCCGGCTTGGCTCCCGCCAGGATCAACGCGGTTTCGCCACCGGCCGAATAGCCGATAACGCCCACCTGATCGACGTTGACGAATGGCGACAGCATCGGGTCAGCCAAGGTCGCGGTGATCGCTTCGGAAATCTGGATCGGCCGGCCGTACAGGTTACTTACCGTGCCCAGGCGGCTGTGGTCCTTGTAGTTATCGCCGGGGTGCAATACCGCGACCACCACAAAGCCTTTACGCGCCAGGGAGGTGGCCAGGTCATGCAGAGCCAACGGCGTACCGGTGTTGCCATGGGACAGCATCAGCATCGGGAAGCGGCCAATGGCGATCTTGGAATCTTCGGTAGCCGCGACGTGATAGGGACCCAGTTGTGTGCTGTGTTCATCGTCGGTGGACGGGTAGAACGCCACCGCTTTCATCGGTTGCAGATCCAGCGGGTCGAGAAAGGTCATGCGATGGAAGCCCACACTCCAATGGGGGTGCGGCGCAGGCGCGGCGTGCACTGAAATCAGGCCGCCGAGCAGGGAAAGAACCATAACGGCACAAAGACGCATCATGAGGATGTCCACCTTTGCTGCGTGACCACGTTCAACACCCGCGGCATGTCTATTTGAAAAGTCCATGGCTCAAGGTACTCACACTGGGTGATAAACCCATGCGTGCATAACCTGGGCCAAGGTAATGACAGCGGGTAAACGAAAAAACTCCGTACGCCAGTCGCTTCAAGACGACCAGAATACAGAGTTTAGGCGCCCGGCTTCAGATAGAAACCGAGCAGAGGCGAAATTTACACAAGCCTTACGCAGCGGCGAACAATTGTTCGTTGATCAGTACGTTCGCGTCGCTGATGGATTTGCTGCGTACTTCATCACCATAAGCCAGGCCGTGGGCGCGTACGAATTCGATGTCGGTAATGCCGAGGAAGCCCAGCATCACTTTCAGGTATTCCTCGTGGGCAACACCGGTTGCCTGGCCAACATGCAGGCCGCCGGAGGTGGAAACAATGATGACTTTCTTGTTACCGCACAGGCCTTCAGGGCCGGCTTCGGTGTAACGGAAGGTCTGACCGGCGACGGCGATGCGGTCAATCCAGGCCTTCAATTGGGTTGGAATGGTGAAGTTGTACATCGGCGCAGCCAATACCACGGCATCGGCGGCGAGGAATTCAGCCAGGGTCTTGGCACTGAGGTCGGCCTCGTGCTGTTGTGCGGCGTCACGCAGTTCGGCGGCGGTGCCCAGGGCGCCCAGGGTCGCGCCGGAGAAGTGGTTGATGCCTTCACTGGCGAGGTCGCGGTAGGTCACTTCCACACCCGGCTCGGCCGCTTGCCAGGCCTTGACTACGCCAGCGCTGAGCTGACGGGAAGCCGAGTTGTCGCCGAGGATGCTGGAATCGATGTGCAACAGTTTCATGGTGGATCTCCGAGTGTGGGATCGACAGTGGCGATCAGATGGTGGTGATGCTACGCATGAAACCAATAGTCGATAAGTCGCCTGAATTGCGATAGTTTGTCCCACTGACAGGACAATAGGCTGACCATGCAAGACCTCAACGACCTCTACTATTTCGCCAAAGTCGTCGAAGCCGGCGGCTTCGCGGCGGCCGGGCGGCTTTTGGGCATTCCCAAGTCGCGGCTGTCGCGGCGCATTGCCGAACTGGAAGAGCGCCTCGGCGCGCGCCTGCTGCAACGCACCACGCGGCAACTGACCCTGACCGCCGTTGGCGAGCGCTACCTGCGCCACTGCCAGGCGATGCTGCTGGAGGCGGAAATGGCCGACGAGGCGGTGGCCAGCATGTCCAGCGAACCCCGCGGGCGGCTGCGGGTCACATGCCCGGTGGGGCTGGCGCAGCACTTCCTGCCAGAACTGGTCGCCGGATTTCTCGCCGCCAACCCCCAGGTACAGCTGGAGATGACCCTGGTCAACCGCCGCGTCGACCTGGTCGCCGAAGGCATCGATGTGGCACTGCGAGTGCGCGAGCTTGGTGACGAAGACCCGCTGCTGGTGACCAAGCGCCTGCGCCAGGCCCAGACCGTGCTGGTCGCCAGCCCCGCCTTCATGCTCGGTCGCCAGGTAAGCACCCTCGACGATCTCAAGCAACTGCCGATACTCGGTGCGCTGGAGGCGGATCGCCTGGTGCATCAGCGCATCCTTGACCCCCAGGGCAACCCACACGATCTGGCGATGGAAGCCCGCCTGGGCATCGACGACTTCATCGTGCGCAAGGCCAGCGCCGTCATGGGTCTGGGCTTTACCGTGCTGCCGATGATGTACTGCGAAGAGGAACTGGCCAACGGTCGGTTGGTGCAACTGCTGCCGCAATGGTCGTTGCCGGGCGGCTGGCTCCAGGCCGTCTACCCGCATCGCCGTGGCGTGCTGCCGGCGATTCGGGCCTGGATCGATTACCTGGAAGAAGGCTTTAAGAGCTGCGGAGACCGCTTGCTATGAAGATGACCGAAGCACAAGTCGCGAGTTTCTGCCTGAGCCTGCCCGGCGCGCGGGAAGACTACAAATGGGGTGGCGTGCGGGTGTTCTCGATAGCGGGCAACAAGATGTTCGCCCTGCAAAACCTGCGCGGTGATTCGCTGGCGTTCAAGGTCGACAAGGAATTGTTCCTCGGCCATGTGGACCGCCCTGGCATCCACCCGGCGCCGTACCTGGCACGCGCGCAGTGGATCTTCATGAACACGCCCTACCCGCTGGGCGCCGAGGAACTGCGCGGCTTGTTGCAGCGCTCCCACCAGTTGGTGGTGAGCAAACTGCCCAAGCGCACGCAGATCGGCTTGCTGCTAGAGAACTGACAGTAGCGTGCCACCGAGGAACAACTGGTCCAGCCAGAACACCTGGTGCAACAGCACGATCACCCAGAACAGCACCTGGTAAGACACCTTGCGCGTCTTGTGCCGGAACACCTGCTGGGCAATCAATGCCCCCGGCCAACCGCCCGCCAGCTCCACGGCGTGGAGGATGTTCTCCGGGGTGCGCCAGCTGTCGGTGAGGGCCTTGCGCTTGTCGCTCCAATACAGGAAGAACGCCAGCACGCTGACCACGCCATAGGCCGCCAACGGAAGTACCGTTTCACCGCGCAGCCACACCAACACCGAACCCAGCAGCGGCGCCGTGCACAGCAGCACAAAAATCGCCGCTTTCAGGCGTGGGTGTTGAATCATCATGCCTTGGCCGCAGCCCAGTCGATCCAACCGAATTGCCAGGTCGCCAGGATCAGCAGGCCGAACGCAATACGGTACCAGGCAAATGCCGCGTAGCTATGGCTGGCAATGAACTTGAGCAGGCCCTTGACCGCGATCATCGCGAAGATGAACGAGGTGACGAAGCCAATGGCGAACACCGGCAGGTCCGCCGGCTGGAACAGGTCGCGGTATTTGTAGCCCGAGTACACCGCCGCACCGACCATGGTCGGCATGGCCAGGAAGAACGAAAACTCGGTGGCGGTCTTGCGCGACAGGCCGAACAGCAGGCCGCCGATGATGGTCGAGCCGGAGCGCGACGTACCCGGGATCATCGCCAGGCACTGGGCAAAACCGACCTTGAGCGCATCTTTCCAGGTGATGTCATCGACGCTTTCGGCGTGCACTTCATGCTCGCGGCGCTCGGCCCACAGCATGACGACGCCGCCGATCACCAACGCAGTGGCCACGGTGATCGGGTTGAACAGGTAATGGTGGATCAGGTCGGCAAAGATCACCCCCAGCACCACGGCCGGCAGGAACGCGATCAGCAGGTTGACCGTGAAGCGCTGAGCGTTGCGCTGGGTCGGCAAACCGGTGACCACATCGAGGATCTTGCGCCGGAATTCCCAGACCACCGCGAGGATCGCACCCAGCTGGATGATGATATTGAACGCCATGGCGCGTTCGCCGCCGAAGTCGAGCAAATCGGCGACGATAATCTGGTGTCCGGTGCTGGAGATCGGCAGGAACTCGGTAAGCCCCTCCACTACGCCAAGAATCAATGCCTGAATGGCTGTCCAAAAATCCATGCTTCCCCCAAAGGTCATGCCCTGTGGCATGCCTTATCAATCTTTTAATGGTTCACTGACGAGCGCACTGAAGGCCCGGTGTTGACCATGGGTCAATGCCGGTCTGCAAAAATTCTGTGAAAAATCAGGCAGTACTCAGGTTTTGCGATTTCAGGCCGAAAGCCTATCAGACAAGGCGTAAAAGTCGATGCGACGCCCACAATTATAAAAAGCCCGGAGTGACAGGACGATGAACAGTTTGCGTAATATGTCGATCAGCCGACGCCTCTGGTTGATCCTGATCGTCGCCGTGCTGATGCTGATGGCCCTGGGTTTGCTGATGCTCAAGCAGATCCACGACGACCTTTACCAGGCCAAGCGCCAGCAGACCCAGCACGTGGTCCAGACCGCCAGCGGGATCCTGACGTTTTATCACAGCCTCGAAACCACCGGGGTGATGACCCGCGAAGCCGCGCAAAAACAAGCCCTGAGCGCGGTGCGCGGCTTGCGCTATGACCACGACGACTATTTCTGGATCAACGACCTCACCCCCGTGATGATCATGCACCCGGCCAACCCGAAGCTGGACGGCCAGAACCTCTCGGCCATCCGCGATCCCGACGGGTTTGCCGTGTTCAACGAGTTCGTGATCCTCGCCAAGGCCAAGGGCGCCGGCATCATCAACTACCGCTGGCCGAAGCCGGGCGCCGATGCGCCGGTGGCGAAAACCTCGTATATCCAGTTGTTCGAACCCTGGGGCTGGATCATCGGCTCCGGCGTGTACGTGGACGATGTGCAGGCCGAGTTCAACAGCCAGGTGTGGAAGGCCTCGTTTATCGGTCTGGGCATCGCCGTGGTAATGGCCCTGCTGGTATCGCTGATTGCCCGCAGCATCGTGCGCCCCTTGCAGGACGCAGTGAACGCCATGGGTAATATCGCCAGCGGCGAAAGCGACCTGACCCGCAGCCTCGACACCGACGGTCGCGACGAAGTCACCCAGCTGTCCCAACACTTCAACAGTTTCACTGCCAAGCTGCGCCAGGTCGTCAGCCAGTTGCAGGTGTGCGCCAACGCCCTGGGCCAGTCCTCCACGGAACTGGGCAACAACGCGACCCAGGCCCATGACCGCAGCCAGCAACAGTCCCAGCAGATGGAACTGGTGGCCACCGCCATCAATGAAGTCACCTACGGTGTGCAGGACGTGGCCAAGAACGCCGAACACGCCGCCAGCGAAATGCGCGACGCCCAGGCTCAGGCCCAGCAAGGCCAGGTCAATATCGACAGTAGCCTGCAGCAGATCGACCAGCTTTCCACCACCATCAGCGAGGCCGTGGAAGTGATCCGCACCTTGTCCAGCGAAAGCACGCAGATCGGTGGTGTGTTGGAAGTGATCCGCTCCATCGCTGACCAGACCAACCTGCTGGCGCTCAACGCCGCCATCGAAGCGGCACGCGCCGGCGAACAAGGCCGTGGTTTTGCCGTGGTGGCCGATGAAGTCCGCCTGCTGGCCCAGCGCACGCAAAAATCCACCGCCGAGATCCAGGCGATGATCGAGCGTCTGCAAGGTCACTCGGAAGCCGCGGTCAAGGTGATCAGCGACAGCCACAGCGCCTCGCAACTGACCATCGAACAAGCCGGCCAGGCCGGTGCCAGCCTCACCGCCATCGGCCAGGCCCTGCACAACCTCAACGGCTTGAATGCCTCGATTGCCAGCGCCACCCTGCAACAGGCCCATGTGGTGGAAGACATCAACCAAAACGTCACCCAGGCTGCGAGCTTGTCCCACAGCACCGCGCTGGCGGCGGAACAGTCTAACGTGGCCAGCGTGCACTTACGCGGGCTGAGCGAGCAGCTCGACGGCCTCTTGCGCCAGTTCAAGGTCTAACACCGCTCCAAATGTGGGAGGGGCTTGCCCTCTCCCACATTTGCCCTACTGTGTTTTGAAGATTGCTGGCCTCTGGTTACAATCCCCGCCCTCTCCCACTCTCCCAAGGAACTGCCATGTCCGGGCTTGAACTGTTCGCCGCCGCCCTGGGGGTGATCGCTGTCTGGCTGACGGTCAAACAGAACCCCTGGTGCTGGCCCATCGGCTTGGTGATGGTGTTGCTGTACACCTGGGTGTTCTATGACGTGAAGCTCTATTCCGACATGCTGCTGCAGGTGGTCTACGCCGCCTTGCAAGTCTATGGCTGGTGGCAGTGGACCCGCGCCGGCGAGGTCAGGCAAGGGCGCCAGGTCACCCGCCTGGGTTGGCCCGCAATCATGACCAGCATGGCCATCGGCGCGGTCGGCAGCCTGCTGCTGGGCGCTGCGATGGCGCACTGGACCGATGCCGCCCAGCCCTGGCTCGACGCCGCCCTCACCGGATTCAGCCTGGTGGCGCAAATGTGGATGGCGCAGAAACGCGTGCAATGCTGGCCGCTGTGGATCGCGGTGGATGTGATTTTCGTCGGGCTGTTCCTCTACAAGGGCTTGTATCTCACCGCTGCGCTCTATGCCCTATTCACCGTGATCGCCGTGCAAGGCTGGCGTGAATGGCGCGCCGACCCGGCGTTGCAACCATGAAGGTGGTCGTACTGGCCGGCCCCGAATCCAGCGGTAAAAGCTGGCTGGCCGCCGAGCTGCACGCGCATTTTGGCGGTTTGATGGTGCGTGAATACGTGCGCGATTTCATGGACCATCACCAGCGCGACACCACCCTGGCGGATATTCCAGCCATCGCCCACGGCCAACTGGCCTGGGAAGATGCCGCCCGCGCCCGGCAGCCGCACCTGCTGGTTCTCGATACGCACCTGCTGACCAATAAACTGTGGAGCCAGACCCTGTTCGGCGACTACCCGGCATGGCTCGACGACGAACTGCTGGCCCGGCAGTACGACCTGCACCTGCTGCTGTCGCCGGATGATGTGGAATGGACCGCCGACGGTCAACGCTGCCAACCGGAACTGGCCGACCGCCAGGCGTTTTTCCAGGACAGCCTGGCGTGGATGCAGGCGCATCGACAGGCGGTGGTGGTCATCAAGGGGAGTTGGGAGGAGCGCCGCACCGCCGCGTTTGCTGCGGTAGAACAGCTGTTGTAGTGAGCGGGCTTGCCCCGCTCACTACAACACCGGGGCGGTTAGTAGCCCAACGACAGGCCGGTATTGCGACGCGGGTCATTCGCCCCATAGAAGCGGTTGTTACCTACCGGCTTACCCTCCAGGGACGGTGCCCCCACCAGGATCGCCGCCAAGTGGTTGGCATCCTGCGGCCCGGCAAACTTGTGGCCCCAGCTTTCCAGAATCTTCTGGGTGTCCGGGCTGACCGCGAAGGTCTCCAGGTTGGTGGTTTCCGGCATCCATTGCTGGTGGAAACGCGGCGCGTCCACGGCTTCCTGGATATTCATCTTATAGTCGATGACATTCAGGATGGTCAGCAAGGTCGCCGTAATGATGCGGCTGCCGCCCGGTGTACCCACCACCATCACGGCCTTGCCGTCCTTGGTCACGATGGTCGGGCTCATCGAGGAAAGCGGCGCCTTGCCCGGTGCGATGGCGTTGGCTTCCCCCTGGACCAGCCCGTACATGTTCGGTACGCCGACCTTGACGGTGAAGTCATCCATTTCATCGTTGAGGATCACCCCGGTCTTGCTCGCCATCACGCCCGCACCGAACCAGTCGTTGAGGGTGTAGGTCACCGAGACCGCGTTGCCCCACTTGTCGACGATCGAGTAGTGGGTGGTGTTGTTGCCTTCGTGCGGCGACACACCCGGCTTGATTGCCTGGGAATCCCCGGCCTTGTGCGGATCGATGGCGTCACGCAGTTTGGCCGCGTAGTTCTTGTCCAGCAGATGCTCGATCGGGTTCTTCACGAAATCCGGATCGCCCAGGTAGCTGTTACGGTCCACATAGGCGTGGCGCATGGCTTCGATCTGGTAGTGCAGGCCCTGGGCCGAGTGATAGCCCAGGTCAGCCATCGGGTAGCCTTCGAGGATGTTCATGATCTGGCAGATCACCACCCCACCCGAGCTTGGCGGCGGTGCCGAGACCACGTGGTAGCCACGGTAGTCGCACTCGATGGGCGCCAGTTCGCGGGTTTTGTACCTGTCGAGGTCGGCCTGGGTGATGATGCCCTTGCCGGCCTGGCTGGAATCCACCAGGGCCTTGGCGACCCAACCCTTATAGAAACCGTCGCTGCCCTTGGCGGAGATTTCCTTGAGGGTCTTGGCCAGGTCTTTCTGCACCAGCTTCTGGCCGACCTGCAGCGGCTGGCCGTTGTGCAGGAAAATCCCGCGCATATCCTTGTCTTTTTCGAACTCGCCGGTGGCGGTGTGCAGCAGGTCGATATCGCCCTGCTCCAGGGCAAAGCCGTTTTCCGCCAGCTTGATCGCCGGGGCAATCACCTGGGCGCGTTTGAGTGTGCCGTACTTGCTCAGGGCCAGCTCCATGCCGGACACGGTGCCGGGCACGCCGACAGCCAGATGCCCCTTGGCACTCAAGCCTTCGACCACATTGCCGGCCTTGTCCAGGTACATATCAGCGGTGGCCGCCAACGGGGCCTTTTCGCGGAAGTCGAGGAAGGTCTTGCGCCCATCCGCCAGTTGCACGGTCATGAAGCCGCCGCCGCCCAGGTTACCCGCCGCCGGGTACACCACCGCCAGCGCGTAGCCGACCGCCACGGCGGCATCCACCGCGTTCCCGCCGGCCTTGAGTACATCCACGCCGACATGCGTGGCCAAATGCTGGGCGGTCACCACCATGCCATTTTCACCGGCCACCGGGGCCTGGGAAGCGGCTTGCACGCCGCTGACCGTCAACACCAAGGCGGTGGCAATTAATGCGCGGTTGAAAGGTTGGTATTTCATCCATGGCTACTCTAGTTATTGAGACGCACCAAAATAGCCCGCCCCGAATTTAATCCCCAGCACAATGGCGTTTTTATTACAGAACCTGTCGGTCACAGAACGGAGCGGAAAAAGCCCATGCTATATTTCGCGCCCAAACTGTCCTGCAAGGCGCTTTGACATGGCGATCAAGAAGACCGGAATTCGTGCCCAACAGGCGGACCAGACGCGTTCACGCATTCTGCAGGCGGCGGTCAAGGTGTTCACCCGCGACGGCTATTCCGGTGGGCGCGTCGACACCATTTCCAAGGAAGCCGACTCCAACGACCGCATGCTCTATTACTATTTCGGCAGCAAGGAACACCTGTTCGTCTGCGTGCTGGAACACACCTACGAGCAGTTCAACCACGCCGAAAGCACACTCAAGCTGGACCTGGATGCGCCGGTGCAGGCCCTGCGCGAGCTGGTCGCGTTTATCTGGAACTACTACGTCAAGCGCCCGGAGTTCGTGGCGATCCTGAGCATCGAGAACCTGCACCAGGGCAAGCACGCCAAGCAGTCCGGCGAATTGCGCAGGCTGTCGGGGGAAGCGGTCGGCGTATTGCGCCCGATCATCGAAGCCGGCCAGGCCCAAGGCGTGTTCCGCAAGGATGTCGACCTCAAGCACGTGTACTTGATGATCGCCTCGCTGTGCTACTTCTATAACTCCAACCGCCACACCCTCAGCTCATTCCTCGGCGAAGACTTGTCGAACAAGGGGCAGCAGCAGGATTGGCTGGGGTTTATCAGTGACCTGGTGGTGCGCGGCGTGACCCCCCTCCCACCGCTTTAACCCTGTCGTGTCAGTGAGTACCAGGGTTGGCGCGCAGCTGCGCGACCTTCTGTTCCACCCCACTCCACACCGGCGCATTCGGCGCAAACCGCCCGCGCAGGTACGCCACCAGATCCGCCACCTGGCTGTTGGACAAACTGTCCTTGAAACCCGGCATGTAGCCCAGGTCCTGGGTCGCAGGTTTGCTGATGCCTTGCAGGATCACCTTGATCAGATTGTCCGGCTGGTCGCTGTACACATTGGTATTGGTTGCCAGCGACGGGCTCACCCCAAACAATTTCGGCCCCAGCCCGTCGGCGTGGCAGGCCTTGCACGCACCTTCGAACACGCGCCGGCCATTGGGATTTGGCACCGTCGCGGCCACCTGCACTTCAGCAACGGCCTCGCCCTTCAGCGACGCCAGGTACACCGCCATCGCACGGATATCTGCCTTGGGCAGTTTCGACAACTCGCTCACCACCGGCCCCATCGGGCCTGCCGCCACACCATGGGCATCGGAATAGCCGGTGCTCAGATAGGTGAATAGCTGGTCCTCGGTCCAAGGCGTCGGCGCCTTCGACAACCCGGTCAGTGCCGGCGCCTCCCAACCATCGACCATGCCGCCCGCCAGGAAGGACTTACCGCCCTTCTCGGCCCCCATGAAATTGCGCGGCGAGTGGCACGCGGCGCAGTGGCCCAAGCCGTTCACCAGATAATTGCCGCGATTCCATTGCTCGCTGCGCTCAGGCTGCAGCGATATTTCACCGCGGCGCAGATTCAACGCATTCCACCCCGCCATCAGCGGCCGGATATTGAACGGAAAACCCATGGCATTCGGCGTCGGCGCCTGGCTGACCGGCGCCTGGGACATCAGGTAGGCGTACAGCGCCTGCATATCCGCATCGTTGATATTGCGAAACGCCGTATAGGGAAACGCCGGGTACAGGTTGCGCCCGTCGCGGCCAATGCCATCGCGCATCGCCCGCTCGAACGCAGGATAAGACCAGGCGCCGATGCCGGTCTCTACATCCGGGGTGATATTGCTGCTGTACAGGGTACCGAAGGGGGTTTCCATGGCCAATCCACCGGCATTGACCGCGCCACCGGGCGCCGTATGGCACACCGCGCAATCGCCCACCGCCGCCAGCAAGCGTCCGCGCTCCAACGTGGCCTTGGACCAAGTGCCGGCACTCGGCGCAGCGATGGGTGCGATTTCATTGTGAAACGGCCAGGCCGTAGCCAGCAGCGCGCCCAACGTCGCGAACAGCGCACCAAACCACCACTTGCGGCGTTTTTCCGGCGACCTGGCCGGTTCACCCAACGTGCCGGCATTCAGCGCCGCCAGCACCCGCTCCGGGGTGATCGGCAATTCGCGAAAACGAATCCCGGTGGCGTCGTAGATCGCATTGGCAATCGCCGCCGCGCTGGGCACCGACGCCGATTCACCCGCGCCCATAGGCGGCTGGTCCTGACGCGGCATCATCAGCACGTCGATCTGCGGCACCTCCGGGAACGTCAGGATCGGGTAACCGCCCCACTCCTTGCTCGCCACCGTCGATTCTTCAAAGGTCACACGCTCCTTGAGCACGCGGCTGGTGGACTGGATCACATTGCCGTGGATCTGATGCTGCACGCCAGACGGGTTGATCATCATCCCCGCGTCATGCCCGATCACCACCCGCGTCACCGACACATCGCCGGTGTGCTTGTCGATGGCCACGTCCGCTACCCAGGCGGCCCACGCTGCGCCGAAGCCGGGGAACTTGCTGTGGATGTAGCGCGCGTAGGCAAAGCCGCGACCGCGCAGCAGGTGGTCTTCACTGGCGGTCTGCATCGGCGCGGTGCGCGGTGACCAGTTGGCGCGTTCGGCGGTGGATTTCACCAGGTCGATGGCGCGCTCGTCCTTCAGATAGCGCAGGCGGTATTCCACCGGGTCGACGCCGGCCGCGAAGGCCAGCTCATCGATATAGGACTCGTGGGCAAAGGTGTTGGGCAACGCCGACACGCCGCGCATCCACGACGCGCGCACGATGGGCGCCATGTCGTTGATGGTCACGCGCAGGTTGTCGATGTCGTAGGGCGGAATCGAGGTGCGGTCGCCCATCTCGAACATCGCCGCCAGCGGTTCGACGCGGCCGGTGAGCAAGAGAGCCAGGGTCGGTGCGCCGTTGGAGGGGTAGCTGGTGTCGAAGTCGTAGGCGGCGATGCTGCCATCGGCGTTGAGGCCGCCGTCCACCTCCATCAACTGCGCGGTGCCCTTGGGCTCCCACAGGTGTTCCTGTTCGCGGCTCAATTGCACGCGCACCGGCTTGCCCACCGCTCGGGACAACAGCAAGGCATCGGCGCACACATCGTCGGCGCAATTGCGTCCGTAACAGCCGGAAGCTTCCATGCGGATGACCTCGATCAGCGCCTCATCGCATTCCAACAACCACGCCAGGTCGGCGCGCAGCAGGTGCGGGTTCTGGCTGCCGGACCACACGCGGCTGCCGGCCGGCGAGTAATCGGCCAGCCCGCAGGAGGGACCGATGGAGCCATGCATCTGGTATGGCCACAGGTACGTACGCGGCATGCGTTGGCTGGCGTCGGCCAGGGCGGCGTCGACATTGCCCTGGTCGAGCACGGTGCGGCGCACCCGTGGGTTATCGCGGATGGCCTGTTCCACATCGCCCATGTCCGGCAGCGCGGTATTCCAGGGTTTCCAATGCACCTGCAACGCCTGGGCAGCCTTGATCGCCTGCTCTTCGCGCAGCGCCACCACGCCGACAAAATCGCGGATCACCACCACCGCGACGATCCCGGGGATATGGGCGATGGAATCTTCATCCACGCGCAGCAGGCTGTTGCCGACAAAGTCACCGCAATCAAGCCCCGCATACGGCGGGCGGATCACCCGGCCGTGGAGCATGCCCGGCACACGCATATCGTGCACATAGGTCAGTTCACCGGTGGCCTTGCCCGGGATGTCTACCCGCGCAGCGCCCTTGCCCACCAGGCGATAGTCCTCGACGGCCTTGAGGGGCGCATCGCCGCTGATGCGCAACTGGTCGTGCTGGCCGCTGACCAGTTCCGCGTAGGTGCTGGTACGCCCGTCGACGCCGTGAATCATGCCGCCTTCCACCCTGAGGCTGGCCGTGCTTACGCCCCAGCGCCCCGCCGCCCGCGCCAGCAAGAAGCGCCGCGCCTCCGCCGCCGCATTACGCAGTGGGATCGCGGAAATCTGCAACGTGGCACTGGCAATGGTCGCGCCCTGGTTCGGCACGCGCTCGGTATCGCCGAGCACCATCTTCACCTGCTTCATGCTCAGGTCGAGTTCCTCGGCGACGATCTGCGCCAGCGCGGTACGTATGCCGGTGCCCAGGTCCACATGGCCGTTGAATGCGTACACCAGGCCGTCATCGTTGACGGCAATAAACAGCCCCAGCTCCTTGGGCTTCACGCTGGGCGTACCCCCCTTGGCCACCGGCCCCGAAGGCGGCAGCACGTCATCGACGATCAACAGAACGCCGGTCTTGGCCAGCCACTGGTCACGGGAAAGCGGGGTGTCGGTCATGGTGATCCATCCACGTTCATCAGGCGCGCGGCTCGCAGCACCGCGCGAAGGATTTCGATATGGGTGCCGCAGCGGCAGAGGTTGCCCGCCAGCTCAAGGCGCACCTGGGCTTCGCTGGGGCTGGGGTTACGGTCGAGCAAGGCCTTGGTGGCCATGATCATGCCGTTGAGGCAGTAGCCGCATTGCGCGGCCTGCTCATCGATAAAGGCCTGCTGCACCGGGTGCGGCGCCTCGCGGGTACCGAGGCCTTCGAGGGTGACGATCTTGCGCCCCACCGCGCCCGACAGCGGAAATACACACGACCGCGCAGCGACGCCATCGATGATCACGGTGCACGCACCGCACTCGCCCAGGCCGCAGCCGTACTTGGGGCCGTTGAGTTGCAGATCATTGCGCAGTACCAGCAACAGCGGTGTATCCGCCATGGCGCTGACTTCGCTGGTTTGCCCATTGACCTCAAGCGCTACCGTGATGTGCTGGCTGATCATTTGCTTCGCCCGAATCATTTGATGAAGTAGGCACTACATTAATAAGCCAAAAAAAAGCGTCGCGAACCTGGGGTCTCACGACACACTTGACTGATGAAGTGCCTGCTACATCAACACAGAGCAAAAACGATGCCAGCCGGCTTTATTCCTGGGGATCGTCGATCATCTTGCGCAACAGAAACAGCACCGCGATCCGTTCGGCAGGGTTGAGGTTGCTCATGGTCAATTCGCTGATCTGTGCGGCGCGGGGCGTGGTTTGCGCGACCAACTCGGCGCCGGCGGCAGACAGATCGACCACCACCTTGCGCTTGTCCTGCGGGTCGGGCTCAAGGGTGATCAGTTCCTTGGCCTTGAGCCGCTCGACAATCCCGCGAATGGTCGCCTGGTCCACGGCCGTGGCCTTGACCAGTTCAGTGAGGGAACTTGCACCGTGATCGCGCAACGCACACAGGGTGACGAACTGCACGGCGGTAAGCTGGGAATCGCCGACATTCTGCTGAAAAATCGCCAGGTGGCGCTGGTAGGCCTTGCGCAGCAGGTGGCCAACTTGTTCAGAAAAAACGTAGGAATCAGGCACGGCGAGCTCGGTGGGTGGTTGGCGATGGGTGGGCATGATGGCCGCGTTATTGGATGTACTCAAGTTTCCCACTGAAGAAACTCGGTCAAACATGTGGGGGACTTGACCCCCACATTGGATTTTCAGCGTGCCAGGGAAGCTTTTGGGGCAACCACATCCCCGCCAATGACCACCGCCTCATCATCCAGATACACATCGCAGTTACGCAGCGGAATATCCATATGGCAGGGCGTCTTGCGTGTGCCACCCACTTCGGTATTCGGCCCGGTGGAAAACAGGAAATTGCCATAGAACGCCCGCGCATCCATGCACATGCCGTCATTCTTGTCGTGCAGCCCCATGGCCGTCCACTGCGCCCGTGGCTGCAGGCCCCAGCCGATATGGGAGATGCCGTACACCTCGGGATCATTGAAGTACTTCATGTAGTCACGCAGGTACTCGGCCTCGAAACCGCCGTGGATCCCGGTGATAAAACCCTTCTCGATTTCCAGGGTGATCTGCTCGCGGGTATAGGTCTTGAACGGCAGCAGAATATCGCCGACATCCAGCACCAGCACGCCCTCGGCGGTTTCTTCATTGGGCCAGGAAAACAGGAAACCGCTCGGCCAATGGTCCCAGCGCCCCGGCTCATCGGCAAAACCGTACTCGGTCACCGACGGGTACTGCCCCAATGCGGCGCGGAAATCACTGCCGGCGCGGGACTTCACATGGATCGAACGCGCCTTTTTCAGTAACTGCTCGGCGGCCAGCACACGCACCTTGTCGGCCTCGGTGGGCAGCATGCGCGCCAGCACTTCCGGCGGTTCCACCGCCAACAGGATGCGCGTGCCGGTCTTGAGGATCTGCTCCTGCTCCGGCGAATGCAGCAGCATCATGGTGTCGACGATCAGGTCGGCCGCCTCCAGGGCGCGCTGGGCGGCGAGATTGCCGGTGAGCGCGGTGTCGCCGCAGTAGGCGGTCATGTCATTGCCCATCGCCCGTGGATGGTTGAACGATGGCAGCTCCACCGCATACACCTTGGCCCCCAGGCGCTGCGCCGCATCCATCGCGGCGCGCACGGTGCGCGGGTCGGAGTAATGGCTCTTGAGCACGGCAACGCTCTGAGTCGGATCGACCTTCGACAGCTTCAGCACGTGTTCAAACATCTGGGTCAGTTCGCAATCGCTTACCGGCATTTTCCTGTCTCCTGTGGGGCTGCACCACGTTCAGGCATCGCGCTTCACACTGGTGCATTTATATAGCGTACACGCCAATTAATATTGATAAGACCTGAATTGAAGGCGGACTGCAAGCACCGCACAAAAACGTTACCTTTTCACACATACCCAACAGATACAGGGATAAATACAGTACAGATGACGAATGCAGCCAAAAAACAATTTCATTAACTTGGGCTTTCAATTTTAAAAACGTAGCGTATACACTAAAAAACTCGCGGACAGATGCCGCCGACAATCAAAGAGACAGAGGATCACGCCCCATGGGAAGCACACAAAAAATCGCTATCGTCGGTGCCGGCCTGGGCGGTGCAGCTGCAGCCACCCTGTTGCAGCAAGCCGGCTTCGACGTCGACATCTACGAGCAGGCACCCGAGTTCTCCCGGCTGGGCGCGGGGATCCACATGGGCCCCAACATCATGAAAATCTTCCGCCGCATGGGCATCGAAAAGCAGCTGGACCTGATGGGCTCGCACCCCGAGTACTGGTTCAGTCGTTGCGGCGAAAGCGGTGAATACCTCTCGCGTATCCCGCTCACCGGCTATGGCGCGTCCTACATCACCGTGCACCGCGGCGACCTGCACGCCCTGCAGATGTCCACCCTCAAGCCTGGCACCCTGCACTTCAACAAGCGCCTGGAAACCCTCGAA
This sequence comes from Pseudomonas sp. BIGb0381, assembly GCF_024809815.1. Classification (NCBI taxonomy): domain Bacteria; kingdom Pseudomonadati; phylum Pseudomonadota; class Gammaproteobacteria; order Pseudomonadales; family Pseudomonadaceae; genus Pseudomonas; species Pseudomonas sp. BIGb0381. The sequence continues at coordinate 34,719 of NZ_JANUEN010000002.1, read as the reverse complement.
GAAACCGACACCCAGGTGCGCCTGACCTTCGCTGACGGCGAAGTGACCTATGCCGACATCGTGATCGGCGCCGACGGCATCAATTCAAAGATTCGCGAGGAACTGCTCGGCGCGGAAAAGCCGTTGTACAGCGGCTGGGTCGCGCACCGCGCGCTGATCCGTGGCGACCAATTGGCCAAGTACGACTTGAAGTTCGAGGACTGCATCAAATGGTGGACCGAGGACCGCCACATGATGGTCTACTACACCACCGGTAAGCGCGACGAGTACTACTACGTGACCGGCGTGCCCCATGCCGAATGGGACTTCCAGGGCGCGTTCGTCGACAGCAGCCGCGAAGAGATGTTCGACGCCTTCAAGGGCTACCATCCCACCGTGCAGGCGTTGATCGAGAGCACCGAAAGCGTGACCAAGTGGCCGTTGCGCAACCGCAACCCGTTGCCGCTGTGGAGCCGTGGCCGTCTGGTGCTGCTGGGCGATGCCTGCCACCCGATGAAGCCACACATGGCCCAAGGCGCCGGCATGGCCATCGAAGACGCCGCGATGCTCACCCGCTGCCTGCAGGAAACCGGCATCAGCGACTACCGCACGGCCTTTGGACTCTACGAAGCCAACCGCAAGGAGCGCGCATCCCGAGTGCAGGCCGTATCGAACGCCAACACCTGGTTGCGCACCCAGGAAGACCCGGCCTGGGTCTATGGCTATGACCTCTACGCCCAGCCGCTCAAATCGGGGGTGGCCGCGTGAGTACCTTCCTTTACGGCGGCAACGTCCAGGCCAATGGCATTCGCCAGCATTACCTGCGCTATGGCGGCAAAGGCCCGACTCTGATTCTGATCCCGGGCATCACCAGCCCGGCGATCACCTGGGGCTTCGTGGCCGAGCGCCTGGGCGCGCAGTTCGACACCTACGTGCTGGATGTACGCGGGCGCGGGCTGTCCTCGACGGGTCCGGAGCTGGATTACAGCGCGGATACCTGCGCCGAGGACGTCGGTGCCTTTGCCGATGCGCTGAACCTGGACAGCTACCACCTGATGGGCCACTCCATGGGCGCGCGCTTTGCGGTGCGCAGCGCCGTGCTGCATCCCCAGGGCGTCAACCGCATGGTGTTGATCGACCCACCGGTATCCGGCCCGGGCCGACGCGAGTATCCGAGCAAATTGCCGTGGTACGTCGACTCGATCCGTCAATCCCTGGTCGGCATGGATGCACAGGCGATGCGCGCCTTCTGCGCCACCTGGACCGACGAGCAACTGCACCTGCGCGCCGAATGGCTGCACACCTGCTTTGAGCCCGCCATCGTGCGCGCCTTCAATGACTTCCACACGGTGGACTTCCACCAGGACCTGCCCCACCTCATGGCCCCAGCCCTATTGATGGTGGCCGGACGCGGCGGCGTGATCCTCGACGAGGACATCGCCGAGATCCAGGACCTGCAAGCGCGCATCCAGGTGGTCCGCGTGCCGAATGCCGGACACATGATTCCGTGGGATGACCTTGAAGGTTTCTTCGATGCCCTCGGCGACTTCCTCACACAACAATAAGGACACTTCCATGCAGAAGCCCTACCGCATCGGCCAGATAGTGCCAAGCTCCAACACCACCATGGAGACCGAGATCCCCGCCATGCTCACCGCACGCCAGGCGATCCGCCCCGAGCGCTTTACCTTCCACTCCAGCCGCATGCGCATGAAGCAAGTGCGCAAGGAAGAACTGGCGGCCATGGACGGCGAATCCGACCGCTGCGCCGTCGAACTGTCCGACGCCAAGGTCGACGTGCTGGGGTATGCGTGCCTGGTGGCGATCATGGCCATGGGCTTGGGTTACCACCGCAAATCCGAACAACGCCTGCGCAAGGCCACCGCCGATAACGACGCCAACGCCCCGGTGATCACCAGCGCCGGTGCGCTGATCGAAGGCTTGCAGGTGATGGGCGCCAAGCGCATCGCGATTGTCGCGCCGTACATGAAACCGCTGACCGAGCTGGTGGTGAACTACATCCGCGAAGAAGGCTTCGAGGTGGTGGACTGGCGCGCGCTGGAGATCCCCGACAACCTCGAGGTGGCCCGCCACGACCCGGCCAACCTGCCGGCCATCGTTGCCGGCATGAACCTGGAAGGCGTCGACGTGATCGTGTTGTCGGCTTGCGTGCAGATGCAGTCGCTGCCGGTGGTGGCCAAGGTCGAGGCGCAAACCGGCAAGCCGGTGCTCACCGCCGCCATCGCCACCACCTACGCCATGCTCAAGGCTCTGGACCTGGAACCCATCGTTCCCGGTGCGGGCGCCCTGCTCTCCGGTGCGTACTGAAGTGAGCCCTGTTCGAAAATGAGGGATTGAAAAGATGAGCGAACAATCCGCCAACGCCAACTACCAGGGCGTGTGGGGCAACCGCATCGGCTTCGGCAAGAAAGCCGCGCTGCTGATGATCGACTTCATGCAGGGCTACACCACCGAAGGCGCGCCGTTATATGCACCCGAAGTGGTTGTCGCCGTGGCTGAAAGCATCGAACTGTTGGCTACCGCACGTCAGCACGGGATTGCGGTGGTGCACACCAATATCCGCTACCATCCCGGCCATTTCGCCGATGGCGGTATCTGGGTGAAAAAAGCCCCGGTGATGAAAGACATGGTCGAAGGCAACCCACTGGCGGCGTTCTGCGCCGAGGTACTGCCTCAAGCCGATGAAGTGGTGATCACCAAGCAGTACGCCAGCGCGTTTTTCGGCAGCAGCCTGGCTTCGATGCTGCATGCCCAGGGTATCGACACGGTGGTGCTGGCCGGCTGTTCCACCAGCGGCTGCATTCGGGCGACGGCGGTGGACGCAGTGCAGCATGGGTTTCGCACCATCGTCGTGCGTGAGTGCGTCGGTGATCGACACCCGGCACCCCATGAAGCCAACCTGTTCGACATCGACAGCAAGTACGGCGACGTGGTGAGCAAGCAGGAGGCCATGAGCAAGTTCAGGGAGCAATGAGGCCTTACCCCCAACCGCGCCACAGAGCACGGCACCTGCAGAACAATTCTGACACTGCCTTTGGAAGCCGCTTCGACAGCATTCCGAAGTGCTGAAACAAAAGCGGCTGTATAAAAACCATAAGTCACCGCCAGGAGACACCCGATGCCCATTGCGAATGCAGCGCCCGCGACCACAGTCGCCGATCCGGTCAACACGCTTTACCACAAGATCACCTGGAAGCTGATTCCCTTCCTGTGCTTCTGTTATCTGGCCGCTTACCTCGACCGGATCAACATCGGCTTCGCCAAACTGCAGATGCTCGACCAATTGCAGTTCAGCGAAACCGCGTTCGGCCTCGGCGCCGGGCTGTTCTTTGTCGGCTATATCCTCTTTGAAGTCCCCAGCAACCTGGTACTGGAGCGGGTCGGCGCGAAGATCTGGATCGCGCGCATCATGATCACCTGGGGCCTGTTGTCGGCCTGCACCATGCTGGTCACCTCCACGACCCAGTTCTACATCCTGCGCTTCCTGCTCGGCGCCGCCGAAGCCGGGTTCCTGCCTGGCGTGCTGTACTACCTGACCACCTGGTTTCCCACCCATCGGCGCGGGCGCATCATTGCGCTGTTCATGATCGGCCTGCCGCTGTCCAGCGTGATCGGCGGCCCGTTGTCTGGCTGGATCATGGGCCACTTCGACCACATCGGCGGCCTGCGCGGCTGGCAATGGCTGTTCCTGATCGAGGCGGTACCCAGCGTAGTGCTCGGCGCGCTGACGTTCTGGGCGCTGCCAAACACCTACCAGCAAGCCAAATGGTTGTCGGACGAAGAAAAAGCCTTGCTCGAAACCGAACTGCGCAAGGACGACACCGATGGCGCCGGCAGCAAGCACAGCTTCCGTGACGGATTCTTCAACCTCAAGGTGTGGATGCTCGGCGGCATCGACTTCTCGATCCTGCTCAGCGCCTACGCCATGGGCTTCTGGATGCCGACGTTCATCCGCAACGCCGGGGTCACCGACACCTTCCATATCGGCATCCTCACCGCCCTGCCGAGCGTCGCCGCCCTGCTGGGCATGCTGTTGATCGGCGCCAGCTCCGACAAACACCGCGAACGCCGCTGGCACATCATCGTGCCGTTTTTCATCGGCGCGGCGGCGATGGCCACCAGCACCTTCTTCACCCATAACGTCGCGGCTACCGTGGCGCTGTTCGCGATTGCTTCGGCGGCGATCATCGGCGCAGTGCCGGTGTTCTTCAGCCTGCCGGCGACCTTTCTCAAAGGCACCGCCGCCGCCACCGGTTTTGCCCTGGCGTGCTCGCTGGCGAATATCGCCGGCCTGGTGAGCAACTCGTTGATGGGGGTGGCGATCGACGTCACCGGCAGCAGCGCCGGCGCGCTGTGGTTCTTTGCCGGCTGCCTGATCCTCAGCAGCTTCCTGGTCATCGCGTTGCCGGCGAAACTGGTCAATCGCTGACACCCCTGTACCGCACCCGCCTTGCGCGGGAGCGGTCATCCTCAGCCCGCCAGGGCAAAGCCGCGCTGCAGGTCTTCGCATTAAAGCGGCCACTCGCGCAGACCTGGGGGTGACGCCGCGCAGCATGGAAATGCTCGGCCCGGATATGCGCGTGCTGGGCGAAACGGATGGGTTGCCGAGGTTGCCGGAGGTCACGTACTACCTGTGGATTCGGCCGAATACGGCAAACCCGATTGCGCGCAAGGCGTATGACTTGATTCGGGGCAACCAGGGCCTGTAAAGACGGGGCTGGCATCTGGATTTTATCCCGTTAGAATCATCGCCATTCCCGTCTGCCCTCCCTGACACGAGCCCCTTCATGAGCGTTGATTTCGACACGATCCACCCCCGCCTCGGCACTGGCAGTACCAAATGGAACCGTTACCCGGCCGATGTGTTGCCGATGTGGATCGCCGACATGGACATCGCCGCGCCGCCCGCCGTTCTCCAGGCCCTGCACGCTCGCGTCGACCAGCAGATTCTCGGCTACAGCGTGGCCGGCCCGGATGTACGCGAGGCCATCGTGGCCGACCTGTGGGCCAAGTACGCCTGGCGCGTACAGCCCGACGACCTGCTGTTCCTGCCCGGCGTTGAGCCTGGCTTCAATATGGCGCTGCACGCCTTTGTACAACCGGGCCAGCCGGTGGTGCTGCAAACCCCCAACTATCGCCCGATTCGCCTGGCGCCCGGCCACTGGAACCTGCCGCGCATCGAAGTACCGTTCCAATTGCGCGGCGCTGAATACATCACGCCAATGCCCGCCCTGCGCGAGGCCCTGACCGGCGCCGGCGCACTGCTGCTGAGCAACCCGCACAACCCGATCGGCAAGGTCTTCCCCCGCGAAGAACTGCAGGCCTTGGCCAATGCCTGCCTGGAAAACGGCGCGCTGATCATCAGCGACGAAATCCACGCCGAGCTGTGCTTCGACGGCCGCCGCCACATCCCCACCGCCAGCCTCAGCCACGAGATTGCCCAGCGCACCATCACGCTGATGTCGGCGAGCAAGGCCTACAACGTAGCCGGCTTGAAGACCTGCTTTGCGGTGATCCAGAACGCCGAGATTCGCGAGCGCTTCAACCAGGCCCGCTGCGGCATGGTCGACAGCGTCAGCCCCCTGGGCCTGGAAGCCACCCGCGCCGCCTACAGCCAGTGTGGTGAATGGCTCGACGCGCTGAAGCAGTACCTGCAAGCCAACCGCGATTACCTGTTCGAGGCCGTGCAAACCCGCTTGCCCGGCGTGGTGATGCATGCGCCGCAAGGCACATTCCTCGCCTGGCTGGACTGCAGCGCCCTGGGCCTGGATGACCCACAGCACTTCTTCCTGGAGCAGGCCAAGGTCGGACTGAGTGCGGGGATCGAGTTCGGTGACGACAGCCAGCAGTTCGTGCGCCTGAACTTCGGCTGCCCACGGGCCTTGCTGGAAGAGGGTCTGCAACGTATGGAGCGTGCGCTGCAGCAGCGCTAAGGCACCGTCGCAGGTTTTATCAATGTGGGAGCAGCGCTCCCACATCAGGTGGGCGTCACAGCTTGGCGATGGACACTTCGGTGGACTTCACAAAGGCAATCACTTCGCTGCCTACCTTCAATTCCAGGTCACGCACCGAGCGGGTGGTGATCACCGAAGTGACGATGCCGGATGCGGTTTGCACGTCAATTTCGGACACCACCTCCCCCAGCAGAATTTCCTTGATCACGCCCTTGAACTGGTTGCGCACGTTGATCGCTTTAATGGTCATGTCGGCTTTCCTTTTGGCTGTTGGGTCAATCCGCACGAATGCGCAGGCCCTCAAAGTGCGTTATCCGAGAGAACATTAAAAGGAATATATAACTATTTATTTATTCCATATAGAAATATACAAGCTGTTGCCCCATCAACAGCCGATCAACAATTTGCTCCCCCCCCCGGTAGCAGCTTTCGAGTCCCGGCAAGGCTGCGTCGGCCGCGACTCGATCCTGGGTCGGCAGTGCGCCTGACGCAGCCTCGAAGGCGAAGTGGTGTTTGTGTTTCGGGAACCACGCCTGATGCCTGGGCTCACGGTGGAGCAGAACATCGGTATCAGCGATGACAACCCCTGAGACCGGGTGCTGGTGATGGACAACCAACCGAGCAGCATTCGCCAGGCACTGGCGGTCGACCTGCCGCACCCGAGAGACCGACGTGATCCGTTGCTGGCCCGGCTCAAGGCGCTGGCCTTGACCGAGTTGCAGCGTGCCCACGTGATCTGAGGACTACTCGTAACCTGTGGCGAGCGGGCTTGTCCCGCGCTGGGCTGCGAAGCAGACCCAAAGCCAGGCGCTGCGGTTTACCTGACAGAACACAGGGATCCTGATTGGGGCTGCTTCGCAGCCCAGCGCGGGGCAAGCCCGCTCACCACAACAAGCAGGCTTGCCACAAAGCGCATCAAGCCGCCTTGCGCAGGCTCACCCAATAACGGGTTCGAGATTGCACCTCCAACCCCAGGGTCGAGGCCAGCAGGCCGAGGATGCGGTCGGTGTCATCCAGGCGAAAACTGCCGGTCACCCGCAGCGTTTCCAGGCTGGGATCCCAGCGTAATACGCCCGGACGATAGCGTTCCAGCTCGCGCAGAAAATCCCCCAGCAACTGGTTCTGTGCGGTCAACACGCCGTCGCGCCAACCCAGCTGCAGCACATCGAACGGCACCCAGGCGCCAAGTCCGCCGGCTTTCAGCGGTGCTTGCTGCCCCCCCTGCAATGTCGCCAGGTTTGCGCTCAAATCACGCACCTGCACCGCGCCCTTGAGCACCGACACCAGGCAGCCGGAAGGCAGTTGCCGCACGCACACCTCGGCCTGGCTGACGAGCAATTGGCCGTAGCGGGTTTGCACCGTCATCGCCGCCGCGCCCGGAACGTTCAGCGCCAGCTCACCGTCGACCAGGGTGATGCGCCGTTGTGCCAGGTCCACGTCTACGGCTGTAGCGGTATTCAGTTGCAGGCTGCCACCCTCGGCCAACGGCATGCGTTTGCGTTCGCCGGTGGCGGTGTGCACGTCGGCACGCCAGGCTTCGATAGGCAACTGGCGGCTGATCAACCATGCCGTCGGCAGCAGCGCCGCCACGCCCAAGGCACGCTTGAGCACGGCACGTCGCCCCGGTTGCGGGCGGTCGAGGCTGGCCATCGCGAGCGCCTGGGGCAAGTCGCTGAAACGCTGGCGCAAGGTCTGGGCTCTTTGCCAGGTCTGTTCATGCTGGGGATGGCTGTCGCGCCAATGCTGCAACGCGGCGTGATCGCGCTCGGTGGCCGCGCCGGATTCGAGCAGCGCCAGCCACTGGGCGGCGGCGCGCGCGACGTCGCGGCTCACAGCTCCACCAGCAGGCAATGCTCATAGGCCTGGGCCATGTAGCGCTTCACCGTACGTTCGGACACGTCAAGACGCTCGGCAATCTCGCGGTAACCCAGGCCCTCCAGCTGGCTCCATAGAAACGCACGGCGCACCAGCACGGGCAAGCCGTCGAGCAATTCATCCAGGGCTTGCAGGGTTTCCAGCACCAGCCAGCGCTGTTCGGGCGACGGCACACAGGTGTCGGGCAAGGTGGCCAGGGCATTGAGATACGCCTGTTCGAGGCTGCGGCGCTGATGAAAATTCACCAGCAGGCGCTTGCCCACCGTCACCAGGTACGCCCGGGGTTCCTGCATCTGCGCAATCGGCTGCGCACTGGCAAGCACCCGCAGGAACGTGTCCTGGCTCAGGTCGGCCGCATCCCAGGCATTGCCCAGTCGCCGCCGCAGCCAGCTTTCCAGCCAACTGCGATGGTCACGGTACAAGCTTGATAGCGTCAGTTCGGGGGCGTGCGTGGGGACAACAGCATCATTCATGGCAACAACCTGCACGGCGCGATTGAGTCTCAAATGAGATTCATTCTATTTAATATCGTGCCGGGACACCATGATCTTTTCAACCTCGCGTTTACAGCATCGCCGCCTTCTGCCGCAGCAGGTCAATAAACAAGCCCAATTCGCGGCTCACCCCCTCGCCCTTGCGCAACAAGATGCCAAACGGCGCCAGCCGCACGTCCAGGGCCACCGGCAGCGCGACCACCAGGCCCATTTTCAGATAATCACGCAAGGCACTTTCCGACAGCACCATCACCGCGTCGGTCAGTTGGATCAACTGCTGCATGGAGTACACCGAGCTGCATTCGATGATGTCCGCCGGGCTTGGCAGCGCCAGGTCTTGCAGGGCCTGGTCGAAACCGATACGCGCCGGGCTGGTTTGCGGTTGCAGGATCCACGGCCAGTCGCGCACCAGCTCCGCCAGGGATAGCTGGCCGCGTCGGACCAATGGGTGGCCGGCGTGCACCACCACCAACAGACGCTCGTTGCCCAGGGGTTCGAAGCTGTAGTGCTCGCTGTCGGTGGCAGCGTTGCGCCGGGAGATGGCCAGGTCGATGCGCCCCCGCTCCAGCAGTTGGATCACCTGGTCGCTGGTGTCGCCCATGATGCGGATACGCAGTTGCGGGTTGAGCGCCTTGATCTGCGCAATGCAGTCCATCACCAGGTCCGGCGCGGCGCCCATGATGGTGCCGATGGACAAGTAGCCATACCCGCCCTGCTGGCGCGCCATCAGGTCTTCGGCGCAACGGTCGAGACCGCTCAGTGCCGATTCGGCAAAATTGATCAGTTGCTGGCCGAGTGCCGTAGGACGCATCCCCCGTGGCAGGCGCTCGAACAGGTCACAGCCGAACATGTCCTCGATCTCGCGCAGCATACGCGTGGCTGCCGGTTGCGACATGCTCAGGGCCTGGGAGGCGCGGTGCAGGTTCTGGCTGGAACTCAGCGCCACCAGCATATGCAAGTGCTTGTAGCGCAGACGGTTGAACAGGCTGGGAGAGATCGTGGGACTACGCATTTTTTTCCTTATTATCGATACCCTGAGGTTATCGGTTGTAAGCGAGATTCGATTTGTAGCGCATTGCTCGGCCGCCGTACAGTCCGGTCCATAAGAACAAAACAACGGACCTCCTCATGAAAACCCTGCCCGCACACCTGCTCGCCAAGATTTCCTGGCGGCTGCTGCCCTTCCTGCTGTTGATGTACATCATGGCGTTTCTCGACCGCGCCAACGTCGGGTTCGCCAAGCAAGCCTTCCAGGCCGACACCGGTTTGAGCGATGCCGCCTTTGCCTTTGGCGCTGGTGTGTTCTTCGTCGGCTACGCGCTGCTGGAAGTGCCGAGCAACCTGATCCTGCACCGTGTCGGCGCCCGCCTGTGGATGTGCCGGATCATGGTCAGTTGGGGCCTGATTTCGGCGGCGATGGTGTTCGCCCATGACGAAACCAGCTTCTACGTGCTGCGCTTCCTGCTGGGCGTGGCCGAAGCCGGGTTCTTCCCCGGCGTTATCCTCTACCTCACCTACTGGTTCCCCCAGGCCGTGCGCGGCAAGGCCATGGGCTTCTTTTACTTTGGCGCGCCCCTGGCCTTTATCTTCGGCAGCCCATTGTCCGGTTTGCTCTTGGAGATGGATGGCTTCGGTGGGATTCACGGCTGGCAGTGGCTGTTCGCCGTGGAAGGCTTGATGGCCAGCGCGGTAGGCATCTGGGCCTACTGGTACCTGGACAATCGCCCCGCCGACGCCAAGTGGCTGAGCGTGGACGAGCGCCAGCAAATCCAGAGCCTGCTCGACCTGGAAGACCAACACAAAACCTCCCATGGCCGCAGCCTGCTGACCGTGTTGTGCCAACCCTCGGTGCTGTACCTGTGCCTGGTGTACCTGCTGATCCAGGCCAGTGTGTATGGCGTGGTGTTTTACCTGCCCACCCAGGTGGGCGGCCTGCTCGGCACCAAGGTCGGCTTGATGGTCGGGCTGGTTTCGGCGATTCCCTGGGTCTGCGCGCTGTTCGCTGCCTGGTGGATCCCCGGTTATTCCGACCGCACCGGCGAACGCCGCCGCACCGCCTGCCTGACGTTATTGATGGCGGCCGCCGGCATCGCCTGCTCGGTGACCTTCGCCAACCCACTGCTGGGCATGCTCGCGCTGTGCTTTGCCGCCTCGGGTTTTATCGCGGTGCAGCCGGTGTTCTGGACCTTCCCCTCCAGCTACCTGGCCGGCAGCGCCGCCGCAGCCGGCATTGCGTTGATCAATTCCTTCGGTGCCCTCGGCGGCTTTATCGCCCCAGTGATCAAGCACTGGGCCGAAGGCGCCTTCGATTCCCCGGCGGCCGGTTTGTACCTGCTGTCCGCCACCACGGTGCTCGCTGCATTGCTGGTACTGGGCATCCATTCACCCGGCCGCACCGCGTCGAACACGCCGGCCACTGTTTAATTCCAGGAGTCATACCATGGGTCATCTCACCATCAAACACGTGCGCGCCTTTGTCCTGCGAGGCGGCGGCGCCGATTACCACGACCAGGGCGACGGCCATTGGATTGACGACCATATCTGCACGCCCATGAGCAAATACCCTGAGTATCGCCAGAGCCGCCGCAGCTTCGGCATCAACGTGCTCGGCACCCTGGTGGTGGAAGTCGAAGCCAGCGACGGCACCGTCGGTTTCGCGGTGACCACCGGCGGCGAACCGGCGGCGTATATCGTCGAAAAACACCTGGCACGCTTTATCGAAGGCGCACGTGTCACAGACCTCGAGAAGATCTGGGACCAGATGTACCAGTCAACCCTCTACTACGGTCGCAAGGGTTTGGTGATCAACACCATTTCCGGGGTGGACCTCGCGCTGTGGGACCTGCTCGGCAAGATCCGCCAGGAGCCGGTGCACCAGTTGCTCGGCGGCGCGGTGCGTGACGAGTTGCAGTTCTACGCCACCGGCGCGCGCCCGGACCTGGCGCAGAAGATGGGTTTTATCGGCGGCAAGATGCCCCTGCACCACGGGCCCAGCGAAGGCGAAGAAGGCCTGCGCAAAAACCTCGAAGCCCTGGCGACCATGCGCGAACGGGTCGGCCCGGAGTTCTGGTTGATGCTCGATTGCTGGATGAGCCTGGATGTGAACTACGCCACCAAACTGGCGATAGGCGCCCATGAACACGGGCTCAAGTGGATCGAGGAAGCGCTGTCTCCCGACGACTACTGGGGCTACGCCGCCCTGCGCAACAACGTGCCAAAAGGCATGTTGGTGACCACCGGCGAACATGAAGCCACGCGCTGGGGCTTCCGCATGCTCCTGGAAATGGGCTGCTGCGACATTATCCAGCCGGATGTCGGTTGGTGCGGCGGCCTCACCGAGCTGGTGAAAATCTCCGCCCTGGCCGATGCCCACAACGCAATGGTCGTGCCCCACGGCTCGTCGGTGTACAGCTACCACTTTGTTGCCACCCGCCATAACAGCCCGTTCGCCGAATTTCTGATGATGGCGCCCAAGGCCGATGAAGTGGTGCCGATGTTCCACCCGCAACTGCTCGGCGAGCCGGTCCCGGTGAATGGCCGCATGCGCTTGTCGGTGCTCGACAAGCCCGGTTTCGGCGTAGACCTGAACCCGGATTGCCAGTTGCACCGTCCGTACAATCGCTGAGGAAAACGCCATGAATATGCCCCGTAATGGTTTCAAGGCCGCCCTGGCCAAGGACGCCACCCAATATGGCATCTGGGCCGGTTTTGCCACCGGCTACGCCGCCGAGATCGTCGCCGGCCTCGGCTACGACTGGATGCTGATCGACGGCGAACACGCGCCCAATACCGTGCCCAGCGTGCTCAACCAATTGCAGACCGTGGCCCCGTACGCCACCGCACCGGTGGTGCGTGCGGTCAACAGTGACGCCAGCCTGATCAAGCAACTGCTCGACGTCGGCGCCCAGACCCTGATGATCCCCATGGTGGAAACCGCCGAACAGGCCCAGGCCCTGGTGCGTGCCATGCGCTATCCGCCCCATGGCATTCGCGGCGTCGGTGGCGGCCTGACCCGCGCCACCCGTTGGGATGGCGTGGCCAACTACCTCAATACCGCCCATGAAGAGCTGTGCCTGATCGTGCAAGTGGAGTCGCGCCTGGGCGTGGAAAACGTCGCGGCGATTGCTGCCGTGGAAGGCGTGGATGCGGTGTTTATCGGCCCCGCCGACCTGTCCATCGGCCTCGGCCACGCAGGCAACCCCGGCCACCCTGAAGTGCAGGAGCGCATCAAGCACGCGGTGGAGGCCACCCTCGCCGCCGGCAAGGCCAGCGGCATCCTGGCGCCCAACGAAGACGACGCACGCCGCTACCAGGCCTGGGGTTGCCGCTTTATCGCGGTAGCCATCGACATCAGCCTGCTGCGCCAGAGCGCCCTGGCCACCCTGGCCCGCTACCGCCCTGCCGCTGAAACGAACGCGCCATCGCGCACTTACTGAGGAGCTGCCCATGCCATCCGTTCCCGTGTACCAGAACTTTATCAACGGCCGCTTTACCCCAAGCCAGGCGCACATCGATGTGTTCAACCCGGCGACCGGGGTCTTGTTGTCCAAGGTCCCGGCGTCCACCGCCGACGACGTCGACCAGGCCCTCGCCGCGGCCCGCAGTGCGCAAAAAGACTGGGCGCGCAAACCCGCGATCGAACGCGCCGGGCATCTGCGCCGCATCGCCGCCAAGCTGCGGGAAAACGTCGCCCACCTGGCCCGCACCATTACCCTGGAGCAAGGCAAGGTCAGCGGCCTGGCCGAGGTCGAAGTGAACTTCACCGCCGACTACCTCGACTACATGGCCGAATGGGCGCGCCGCATCGAAGGCGAGATCATCACCAGCGACCGCCCCAACGAAAACATCTTCCTGTTCCGCAAACCGTTGGGCGTGGTGGCCGGGATCCTGCCGTGGAACTTCCCGTTCTTCCTGATCGCCCGCAAGCTGGCCCCGGCGCTGCTCACCGGCAACACCATCGTGATCAAGCCCAGCGAAGAAACCCCGAACAACTGCTTTGAATTCGCCAAACTGGTGGCCCAGACCGACTTGCCCGCCGGCGTGTTCAATGTGGTGTGCGGCGATGGTCAGGTCGGCGCTGCACTGACTACCCACAAGGGCGTGGACATGATCAGCTTCACCGGCAGCGTCGCCACCGGTTCACGCATCATGGCCGCCGCCGCGCCGAATATCACCAAGCTCAACCTGGAGCTGGGCGGCAAGGCGCCGGCCATCGTGCTGGCAGATGCCGACCTGGACCTGGCGGTCAAAGCCATCCGCGATTCGCGCATCATCAACACCGGCCAGGTGTGCAACTGTGCCGAGCGCGTGTACGTGGAGCGCAAGGTTGCCGAGCCATTCATCGAGCGTATCAGCGCGGCCATGTCCGCGACCCGCTACGGCGATCCGCTGGCCATGGCCGATGCGGAAATGGGTCCGTTGATCAATCGCCAGGGCCTGGACAGCGTCAACCGCAAAGTGCGCACCGCCCTGAGCCAGGGCGCCACGTTGGTCAGTGGCGGGCAGATCGCCGACCTGGGTGCCGGCTTTCACTTCCAGCCGACGGTATTGGCCGGGTGCCGGGCCGATATGGAGATCATGCGCGAAGAGATCTTCGGCCCGGTGCTGCCGATCCAGATTGTCGACGACCTCGACGAAGCCATCGCCCTGGCCAATGACTGCGACTACGGCCTGACCTCGTCGATCTACACCCGCGACCTCGGCAAGGCCATGCACGCGGTGCGCGAGATCGACTTCGGCGAAACCTACGTCAACCGCGAAAACTTCGAAGCCATGCAAGGCTTCCATGCCGGCGTGCGCAAATCCGGGATCGGCGGCGCCGACGGCAAGCACGGCCTCTACGAGTACACCCATACCCATGTGGTGTACCTGCAGAGCTGAGGTGGTGAAACGGGTCGGTGCGCGTTAGCGTGCGGGCCTTTCCTGACAAAATCCCACAAGGATTGCGCGATGCCCCTGACGCCTTATAGCGGCCCCATCATCGACAGCCACCTGCACCTGTTCGACCCACGTCGCCCCCAGGGCATCCCGTGGCCCGAGCCGGGCAATCGGCTGTACACCGCCCATTTACCTGCCGACTACTGGGCCCTGGCCGGCCCACACAATGTGATCGGCGCAATTGCCGTGGAAGCCAGCCCATGGCGCGACGACAACCGCTGGCTGCTGCACACCCTGCGCCGCGAGCCGCGCATGCTCGGTTTTGTCGGCAACCTGGACCCGCTGCACGCCGACTTCGCCACCGACCTCGAGGCCCTGGCGGATGAGCCGCTGTTCCTCGGCCTGCGCTACGGCAACCTGTGGGACCGCGACCTGCTGCACGACCAGACCCGCCCGGGGTTTATCGACGGCCTGCGCCAACTCGCCGCCACCGGCCGCAGCCTGGACAGCGCCAACCCGAACCCGCGCTTGCTCAAAGGCCTGCTGCAGCTGAGCGACGCATTGCCGCAACTGCGCATCATCGTCGACCACCTGCCCAACGCCCAGGTACCGGTGGGTGAAGAGGCGGCGTACCACGCTAACCTGCTGCGCCTGGCCGAGCGCCCGAATGTGTTCGCCAAGCTGGCGGAAATTCCCCAGCTTGGGGCGCAGGGCTTGATCACCGATACTGCGTTTTACCACGACCGCCTGGCCGTGCTGTGGGAGGCCTTTGGCGAAGAGCGCTGCTTCTTCGGCAGCGACTGGCCCAACAGCGATCACTTGGCGGATTTCGCCACCACCCTGGGGCTCGTCAAACGCTGCATGGCCGACAAACCTGAAACCGTGCAGGCCAAGTTTTTCCTGCATAACGCCGTGCGTATCTACACGCCCACGCCACCCCATGGAGCGCTGTAATGCAGACCCGCGCTTTTCGCATGCACCTCAATCCGGGCCAGGCTGATGAATATCGCCGGCGTCACGACGAGATCTGGCCGGAACTGGCCCAGGCCCTGCTCGACGCGGGCGTGGTGGATTACCGGATTTTCCTCGATGAGGCGACCAATGCGCTGTTCGCCGTGCTCACCCACGAAGACACCCACGGCCTGGATGAACTGCCCGGCACCGCACTGATGCAACGCTGGTGGCGCCATATGCAGGACATCATGCCCAGCCATGGAGACGGCTCGCCGGTCAGTGTCGACCTGCTGCCGATGTTCCAGCTGAGCCGCCCTTGAATTAACCGACCCACAACAACAATAAAAAGGATTCGACCACGTGGAAATCATTCTCCTCGGTGTGATTCTGCACTTTATCGGCGGCTTCGCTTCCGGCAGTTTCTACATCCCCTACAAGAAGGTGCGCGGCTGGGCCTGGGAAAGCTACTGGATCACCGGCGGCCTGGTGTCCTGGCTGATCGTGCCGCTGATCGCCGCCCAACTGACGGTGCCAGGCTGGGTGGAAATCCTGCGCAATGCCGACACCGGCACCCTGCTCTGGACCTACCTGTTCGGTGTGCTGTGGGGCATCGGCGGCCTGACCTTCGGCCTGACTATGCGTTACCTGGGCCTGTCCTTAGGCATGTCGCTGATCATGGGCCTCACCTCGGCCCTCGGCGCCTTGATGCCGGCGCTGTACCGCGACCTGTTCACCCAGGACACCGAAGGTACCCTGACCTCGATGCTGGCCTCACAAGGCGGGCATTGGGTGCTCTGGGGCGTGGCGGTATCGCTGATCGGCATCGCAGTGTGCGGCAAGGCCGGGCTGATCAAGGAACGGGAAGTGTCCGCAGCGGTGAAGTTCGCCAGCGTCAGCGAATTCGCCCTGGGCAAGGGCATGCTGGTGGCGGTGATTTCCGGCGTGCTGAGTGCCTGTTTCAGCTACGGCATTTCCGCCGGTCGCCCACTGGCGGCGGCGGCGGTGGAACATGGCGCCAACAGCCTGTTCCAGAACAACGTGACCTTCATGGTGATCATGTGGGGCGGCCTGACCACCAACGGCATCTGGTGCCTGTGGCTGAACTGGCGCAACCGCACCTTTCATAACTACACCGACCGCAGCACCCCGCTGCTGGGCAACTACCTGTTGGTGGCCATTGCCGGCACGCTGTGGTTCCTGCAGTTCTTTTTCTACGGCATGGGCGAAAGCCGCCTGCAGAACGACGCCAGTTCCTGGGTGCTGCACATGTCATTCATCATCATCGTGTCCAACTGCTGGGGCCTGTATTTCCGCGAATGGCACGGCACCAGCGCGGCCAACAAGGGCGTGCTGGTGGCGGGCATCGCGGTGATCCTCGGCGCTATCGCCATGGTCGGCTACGGCAATTACCTCGGCTGACGCCGCTTGATTTTCTAGGAGTATTTTTATGTTGCTTGCAGACAAAACCGTGATCATCACCGGCGCCTCCCGTGGCATCGGACGCGCCGCAGCCCGTGAGTGTGCCCGCCAGGGTGCCCGCGTGGTGATCGGCCACAGCGGCAGCGGCCAAGGCACCGAGGCTGCGCATTCATTGATCGAAGAGATCAAGGCCTTTGGCGGCCAAGCCATCGAAGTGGGCGGCGATGCGGCCGACCCGGACACCGGCGACACGCTGGTGGCCGGCGCAGTACAGGCCTTCGGCAGCGTCGACGTGTTCGTCAACAATGCCGGCATCTGCCCGTTCCACTCGTTCCTCGACATGCCCCGCGAGGTCTACCTGAAAACCGTCAACACCAACCTCAACGGCGCCTACTTCGCCGTGCAGGCGGCGGCCAACCAGATGAAAAACCAGGGCCGTGGCGGCGCGATCATCGCCGTCAGTTCCATCAGTGCGCTGGTGGGCGGCGGCATGCAAACCCACTACACGCCGACCAAGGCCGGCCTGCATTCGTTGATGCAATCCTGCGCGATTGCCTTGGGCCCGTATGGGATCCGCTGCAACTCGGTGCTGCCGGGCACCATCGCCACCGACATCAACAAGGACGACCTGGCCGACGAAGAAAAACTCGCCTACATGACCTCGCGCACGCCCCTGGGCCGCCTGGGCGAGCCGGACGATGTGGCCGGGCCGATCGTGTTCCTCGCCTCGGACATGGCGCGCTATGTGACCGGTGCGTCGTTGCTCGTCGATGGCGGCCTCTACGTAAACCTGCAGTAACACCGCGCCTTAACAAACACCACACTTCCACTGTGGGAGGGGGCTTACCCCGATAGCGGAGTGTCAGTCGGTACATTAGTGACTGATACACCGCCATCGGGGGCAAGCCCTCTCCCACAAGGGATCTCTGTGTGCCTGAAGTTTGTGTTGTACCTAATAAAAACAACAATTCCAGGAGTACTTCCATGCGCACCACCCTCCCCCTGGCCCTGCTCTGCAGCGCCATGTCCACCTGTGCCTTCAGTGCGGGCCTGCTCGACCCCAACTCCCCGGCCATGCTCGGCGATTGGAACGGCCTGCGCCCCCAACTGGCCGAACAAGGCTACGACTTCACCCTCAAGTATGTCGGCGAAGTCGGTGCCAACCTCGGCGGCGGCTACAACTCGCACACCACCGCGCGCTGGAGCGACCAGTTGATCCTGGGCGTCAACATGGACCTGCAAAAACTCCTCGGTTGGCAGGATGCGACCTTTCGCATCGGCATCAGTGAGCGCCATGGCAAGGACATCACCAACGACCGCGTGCACCAGCCCAACGCCACCGGCCTGACCTCCACCATGGAAGTCTTCGGCGGCGGTAATGCCTGGCGGCTCTCGCAGTTCTGGTACGAGCAGAAGTTCTTCGAGCGCAAGTTCGCCCTGAAACTGGGGCGCTTCGGCCATGGCGAAGACTTCGACCAGTTCCCCTGCGAGTTCCAGAACGTCACCCTGTGCGGTTCCCAGGAGGGCAACTGGAACGGCGTGTGGAACAGCTTTCCGATCAGCCAGTGGGCGGTGCGGGCCAAGTACCAGTTCACCGATGAGTTCGCCATGCAGGTCGGCGCCTACGACAAGAACCCCGGCAACGCCGAAGCCAGCAATGGTTTCAAGCCGTTTATCAGCGGTTCCCAGGGCACCAGCTTCCCCATCGAGGCCATCTGGAAAGGCCAGCTCGCCGGGCTGAATTCCGAGTACCACGCCGGTTACTACTACGCCAACGCCGACACCAAGGACATGCTCAAGGACGCCGACGGCAACTACGCCGCCAGCTCACGAAAGCCCTACCGGTTGTATTCCAGCAACAGCGGCTGGTGGCTGTCGGGCCAGCAGCAATTAACCACGGTCGACGGCAACGCCAGGCGCGGGCTCAACGTGTTCGCGAACCTGACGGTGAATGACCCGGACAAAAGCGTGATCAAGCACCTGATCCAGGTCGGCCTGATCTACCGTGGCCCCTTCGATTCACGCCCGGACGACACCTTCGGCCTCGGCGCATCGAAGTTGCAGGTCAGCGACCGCTATACCCGCAATACGCAGATGCTCAACGGCGCCAATGGCGTGACCGACATCGATGACCCGCTATACGTGCCCGAGCAGCGCCGCGAGTACAGCTACGAGATCAACTATGGCGTGCAGGCGACGAAATGGCTGATGGTGCGGCCTAACCTGCAATACGTGAAATACCCCGGCGGGCTTACGCAAACCACGGGCGCAGTGGTCGGCGGCGTGCAATTTATCGCCGACTTCTAGCCGTTCTCTGCATCAAACACCTGTCCGCGTCCCACGACGCTGGCAGGTACCAGAACCGCCCCCGGCGCCAATACCGCATTGGCGCCAACCCGGCATTGATCCCCCAGCAACGCGCCAAACTTGTCGCAGCCGGTGCGCTGCAATACCCCGTCAACCCGCACCAGCACGTCCTTGTCGTCCCGCTCGTTGCGGTAGTTGGCGACGATACTCCCCGCCTCAAGGTTGACCCCATGGCCCAGCACTGAATCACCGACAAAGTTGAAGTGGGCCAGCTTGCTGCCGCTGAACATGAAGGTGGTTTTCAGTTCGGCGCCGGGGCCGATGATGCAGTGCTCATCCACCCAGCACCCACCGCGCAGCAGTGAGCCGCTGGCGATAAAGCAATGGGCGCCGATGATCAGGGGCGGCTTGAGCAAGGCACCGGGTTCGACGATAGCGGTACGGTGGATGGCGACTTCGTCGTTCACGCTGTAGTCGTCGGCCGGCAGGTCGGCGAGCATCTGGCGAACAACGGCCGGCGCCTGGGCGACCAGGGCCCAGGGCGCCAAGCCGGCCCACGGGGCAAGAGGGGATTGAGCAAGGTTGGCGATGTAGTCGGTGAGTCGAATCAAGGTCGAGCCCTCACGTGGTCAGAGACAGTCAAGAAAACCCGCATTGGCGATCATTCGACATCGAATACAGCACTTTCAGGCCCTTGCCTCTCACAGGCCGCGCTTGCGCAGCCACTGCAAAAAGCCCTTCTTCACCGGCACCACCGGCGCCTCCTGGGTCAGGACCTGGGCGGCATGCAGGCGGAATTCCAACAGTGCCTTCATCGCCTCGCTAATGTCGTGGCGCGCATCCAGGCACGGTTTCAGGTATTCGTTCTCGATGCGGTACAACGTGCAGAAGGTCTTGGCGGAAAAGTCCGCCAGCACGGCCTGATCGGACAAGATCCCGGCCTCGCCAATCACTTCTCCCGGCCCCATGCGCCCGGCTTCGAATACATGGTCGCCCTTGGTCAACATCACCGAGACCACGCCGGACTCGACGATAAACAAATGATCGCTGACCTCCCCCGCCGGCAGGATCATCTCGCCGGCGCGGTAGGTGTGCAGGGTCATGTTCTGGCTGAAGGTGTCTTTCTCTTCCTGGCGCAAGGTGGAGAAAATCGACGAACGCTCCAGCAACGCCCGCGCGGCAGACATGGCCGGTGGCGCGCTGCTTTCGGTGGCGGACAGCACGCCCACGCCCGCTGCTTGCAGGTGCCGGAACGCCAGGTCATAGAGCTGGTTGCGCACCTCGCGCTTGAGGGCCATAGCCGGCACGAACCCGCTGATTTCATACTCCACGCCGCCACTGGCGGAAGTCTTGAATGCCACGCTCGGCGCGGGTTTGGCCAACAGTGGCCGGCAGCCCTGCATCGCACGTTCCAGTGCTTCGATCACGGTTTGCGGACGCGCATGGGGGCTGACTTGCAGGCTGACCGTCAGGCCGAACATGTCCGCCGGGCGCGAAAAGTTGATGATCTTGGCCTTGGCCGCGAGGGAGTTGGGGATCACCGCCAGGCTGCCCTGGGAGGTTTGCAGGCGTGTGGCACGCCAGTCGATGTCGGTGACCCGCCCTTCGGTGCCGTCGATGGAGATCCAGTCGTCGATCTGATAAGGCTTGGTGGTGTTGAGCACGATCCCGGAAAACACATCGCTCAGGGTACTTTGCAACGCCAGGCCAACGATGATCGCCACCGCGCCGGAGGTGGCCAGCACGCCCTTGACCGGCAGGTCGAGCACATAGGCCATGGCGGCGATGATCGCGATGAGGAAAATCACCGCGCCCATCAGGTCCTGCAACAACCGCCCGGTGTGACCCACCCGCTGCATCATCACCGTGCCCAGCAACACCGTCAGCGTGCGCGCCGCAAACAGCCACCAGCCGATCTGCAGGGCCGTGGCGGCCAGGTGCAAGGCGGTGTTGTCGGTATAGGGCGCAAGTTGCATGGGGTTCATGCCGTCGTTGAACAGCACGGCACTGAACACGGCAAAAATCGCCAACCGCGCAGCCAGCTTCCAATTGGCCAGGTCGGCAGAGATCAGGCGCCACACGGCGATGTCGATAAAGATCAGCGCCACGGCGCACAGCATCGGGTGATCAGCGATAAATGAGGGCATCCAGGCGACTCCAGGGCGAATGACGGGAAGATCGCATGAAATAGAGATTGCGCAAACAAAATGTCTTGCTGCGCAATGATGGTGAACGGGCTTGTTGTGGCGAGCGGGCTTGCCCCGCGTTGGGGCGCGAAGCGGCCCTGAAACCATCCGCTTCGGAATGTCTGGAAAACCGCGTCGCGTTTATTGGGGCTGCTGCGCAGCCCAACGCGGGGCAAGCCCGCTCGCCACAACAAGCCCGTTCGTCACATAAAACCTGCCCCCACAGGTTTTTAGGGTGAACCGTCAGGCGTCCATCCGCCCAAACTTACCCGATCGGAAATCCACAAACGCCTGATGAATCTCCTGCTCGGTATTCATCACAAACGGTCCATGCCCGACGATAGGCTCGTCAATCGGTTCGCCGCTGAGCAGCAGGACCTTGGCATCGTCGTTGGCCTCCAGGCTGAGTTGGCGGCCGTCGCGCTCGAATAACGCCAGTTGGCCTTGGCGTGCGACTTCTTCGCCGTTGACCAGCACCGTGCCGCGCAGGATCACCAGGGCGGTGTTGCGCCCGACGTGCAGGTCCAGGGTGACGGGCTTGCCGGCGTTGAGGCGCAGGTCCCACACGTCGATCGGCGTGAAGGTGCGCGCCGGTCCTTGGGTGCCGGCGAATTCACCGGCGATCAGGCGCAGGTGGCCGGCATCATTGGCCAAGGGCAGCACGGGAATATCGCCGTCGACGATGGTCTGGTAACCCGCGTCGGCCATTTTGTCCTTGGCGGGCAGGTTGACCCACAGTTGCACCATCTCCATCACGCCGCCGCTGCGGGCGAAGGCTGCGGAGTGGAACTCCTCGTGGAGGATGCCCTTGGCGGCAGTCATCCATTGCACGTCACCCGGGCCGATGGTTCCGCCAGCGCCGGTGGAATCGCGGTGTTCGACTTCGCCGTCGTAGACGATGGTCACGGTTTCAAAGCCGCGATGGGGGTGCTGGCCTACCCCGCGACGCTGGTCTGTCGGGGTGAAATCGGCCGGGCCGGCGTGGTCCAGGAGCAGGAATGGGCTGATGTGCTTGCCCATCGAGTCGTAGGAAAACAGCGTACGCACGGGGAAGCCGTCGCCGACCCAGTGGGCGCGTGGGCTGGTGTAGATGCCGATGAGTCTTTTCATGGTGGTCCTCCAAAGTGCATACACCTTAAAACTCGCAGCAATTCGGCGCTAGACGGTAAAAACAACCTTAATCGTCCTACTGGCAGGACGATTTAAGGCTGCATCCTCACAAAACAGCGTTAATGATAATGACTCGTAGTAATATCCACCCTCTCCCGCTCAACCCTCGAGGGCTGCAATGCCGTTTGCCCCTGCGCCTGCCGCACCGCGCGTACTGGTGGTGGATGACCACCGCAAGATTCGTGAACCCCTGGCCACGTACCTGCGACGTCACACCTTTGAGGTGCGCACCGCTGAAGACGCGGCCGGCATGTGGCAATTGCTCAAGACCCAGGCGTTCGATGTGGTGGTGCTCGACGTGCTGCTGCCCGATGGCGATGGCTTTGAGTTGTGCAACCAGTTGCATCGGCGCAGCAACACCCCGGTGATCCTGCTGACCGCCCGCGACACTGCCGCCGACCGCATACGCGGCCTGGACCTGGGCGCCGACGATTACGTCACCAAGCCCTTCGAACCCCGGGAGCTGGTGGCGCGTATCAACAGCGTGCTCCGCCGTCAGGGCCGCGCCACCGGCCCCACCGCGCCCAGCACTGGCGCACGGGCCTATCAGTTCTCCGGTTGGCACTTCAGCGTGACCAGCGCCACCTTACGCCGCGATGCCCACCCCGACATCCAACTCAGCACCGCTGAAAGCCGGTTGCTGCAGGTGTTCCTCGCCCATCCCAATACCCTACTGCCCCGCGAACGCCTGATCGACCTCACCGCCGCCGCCGACAGCGATGTCAGCGACCGCGCCATCGACCGGCAAGTCAGCCGCCTGCGCCGCAAGCTGGCCCAGGGCGATGCCACCCCGGAACTGTTGCGCACCATCTGGGGCGGCGGCTATCTATTGGCGGCCGAGGTCAGCGAATGCACACCTTGAGCCGGCTGTGGCCGCACAGCCTGGCACGTCAGTTGAGCCTGTTGTTGTTGCTGGCATTGCTGGCGTCGAACGCAATAGCGATGTTGTTTCTGCAACGCACCGGCAGCCTGATCCACCCGCTGTCGCGCAGTTTCAGCCTGGAACGCCTGGGGATTGCACATCACACGGCAATCGACCTGAGCCCGAATGAAACCGAGCACCTGCTGGCCGGCATGAGCACCGACGACACGCGCTTCTGGATCGCCCCCACGCCGGAGGTGGCGCCGTTTGCACACCGCCCGGAAGAACAGCGCCTGGCCAACGCGCTGCGCCGCCAATTACAGCTGGATAACGCCGCCGCCATCGGTATGCAGTTGGAACGCATCAGCGGCGCCGACGCCCGCACCCATGTGTTCAGCCCCGCCGGCTGGGCGCCGTTGCGCCTGCGCAGCAGCGTGCCGCTGCCCAACGGTACCTACCTGAATGCCGTGCAATACCCCGCCGGCGCCTATGAATGGGGCCGCGTCCTGGCCTACAGCCTGCCGGTGACGACCCTGCCGGTGCTGCTGATCGTGATGTTTTTCATTGCTCGCGTGGTGCGCCCGATCAAGACCCTGGCCCAGGCCACCGAGCGCGTCAGCCGCGGTGAATGGATCGCGCCGCTGCCGGAAACCGGCCCACAGGAAGCCCGCGACCTCACTGCCGCCTTCAACACCATGCAGGTCAACCTCGCCCGGCATGTCGAAGGCCGCACGCGGATGCTCGCAGCGGTCAGCCATGACTTGAATACGCCGATCACCGAACTGCGCCTGCAAGTGGAGTTGCTGGAGCCCGGCGCAGCCCGCGATGACATGCTCGAAAGCCTCGGGGAATTGAGTGCGATGGTACGAGAAACCCTGAATTTCGTGCGCGACGACGCGGTGCAGGAAGCGACTGCCACGCTTTCGTCGAGCGACCTGCTGGATGACCTGGCCAAGCGTTACCAACGCCTGCGACAGCCCGTCACCTGGGCCGGCGCACCACCGTTACTGCTGACCTGCCGCCCGCTGGCGCTCAAGCGCGCACTGACCAACCTGATCGACAACGCCCTGCGCCACGCCGGCGATGCCGACCTGAGCCTGGTTCGCGAGGACAACGGCTGGCTGCGCATCGAGATTCTCGACCACGGCCAAGGTCTACCCGAAGCTTGGTTGAGCAAAGTCTTCGAGCCCTTCGTACAACGGGGTGTCAGTGACGGCGGCGTGGGGCTGGGCCTGGCGATCGCACGGTCGTGCATCCAGGCCCATGGCGGTGAACTGGTCTTGGAAAATCGCCCACCGGCCGGCCTGTGCGCGGTGGTGCGATTGCCCACCGCGCTCTAGAAGTTGAGCGTGGCGCCCATCCACAGGGTGCGGCCGTAGTTCACCGTCCCGTAGGTTTCATCGTCCAGGCGCTTGTCGGTGAGGTTGTTGAGGGAGGCGTTGAGGGTCAACGAATCGCTCACGTCATAGGAGCCGCCCAGGTCGGCGGTGGTGTAGCCCGGCGCCGGTTCGTCGGTGGTAAGGGTGTTGCCGGTTTCCTCGCCGTAGTAGCTCAGCGAGGCCCAGGCCTGGGTGCGATCGTTGATGGTCCATTCGGTGCGCACATTGGCTTTTTGCTCAGGTGTGAGGGCCAGGGGCGCGCCTTTGTTGGCGCCGCTTTTCTGTTCGGAATCGGTGTAGGTGTAGTTGGCCTTGAGCAGCACGCTGGGGTTGATGTCCCATTGGCCGTTGAGCTCAACGCCCTGGATGATCGCCTTGTCGACGTTGACCCGGTCCATGATGGTGTAGCCGTTCCAGCGCCGGTCGGTGGTGACGGTGGAGAGCTTGTCCTGGAAGTCGTTGTAGAACAGCGTCACGCCGCCGGACAGGTTGTCGCGGTTGCTCCACAACGCCGAGACTTCATAGTTGGTGCTGGTCTCGGGCTTGAGGTCCGGGTTGCCGAACATCACGAAGCGGTTGCGGCGCAGGTAAGCATAGTCCTCAACCACGGCACGCAGCTCCGGCGCCTTGAAACCTCGGGCGATACCGCCCTTGAGCGTCCACTGCTCGGTGGCGCGCCACACGCCGTAGACCCGCGGGCTGAGGTGGGCGCCGTACTCTTCGTGCTCATCCAGGCGCAGGCCGGTGGTCAGCGCGAAGCTGTCGGTCATCGACCACTCGTTTTCCGCGAACAGGGCTTTTTGCACCACCGAGAATTTATAGTCGACGCGGTCACCGAGGCCCTGGTTCCAGTCGGTCAGTTCGCTTTTATTCCATTGCACGCCCACGGTGCTGACGTTATGGGCGGTGGGCACCACCAGCTTGGCGTCGAACACGGTGTTCTTGATCTCGGGTTTGCGCCCGTAGATGTCAGTCTGCGCTGGTGTCGCCTTGCCTTCGCGGCTGGAGGTTTCCTGGGACAGCGCGATGTCCGAGGTGGCCCAGCCCCAGCGGCCCTGGTGCGACAGCGACCAGTGATCGCGGTTGTTTTCCTGCTCGCGGGTGGCCCAGTTGGCGCTCATGCCGTCGCCATTCTTCAAGCGCGTGGCGCCGGCTTCCAACAGGATGTCGTGGTCGAGGGTCGGGGTGAAGGCCAGGCGTGCGGTGAGGTCGCGGTGGTCGGCTTTGCTGAAGCCATTGGTCTGCTCGATGTCGTCGTCGGCCTGGCGATCCAGGTAGCGGCCCCACACCTGCAAACCGAGGAAATCTTCCTTGAGCGGGCCGCTGAGGTAGAACTGGGTCTGGCGTGCATTGCCCTGGTCGCTGTGCTGGCGCGCCGAGTAGTCATACCCGATGGAGCCGCCCCAGGTCGGAGAGACCTTGCGCGTGATCACGTTGATCACCCCGCCGATGGCATCCGAGCCGTACAGCGAGGACATCGGCCCGCGCACCACTTCGATACGCTCGATGGCCGCAGCGGGTGGTACAAAGCTCTGTTCGTAGCCACTGTTGCCATTGACCCGCGATTCCCGCGCACTCTGGCGCTTGCCGTCGACCATGATCAGGGTGTAGTCGGCCGGCATGCCACGGATAGAGATGTCGGTTTCATTCGCACCGCCGTTGACCGTCACACCTTCTACGTCCCGTACTGCGTCGCCGAGGTCGCGGTAGGACTTGCGGCGCAGTTCCTCGCCATCGATCACGGTGACCGAGGCCGGCGCGTCTTCCGCGCTTTGCGCAAATCCGGATGCAGTCACCACGACATCATTGAGTTCCAGTGCAACAGGCTCATCCGCGTGGGCATGAAGACTGGCGGCAACCAGCAGGGCCAGGGGCGAGAAACGAAAAGCAGGCAGCATGGGCGAAGACCTTCGGATTAGACTCAAAAGAGAATCGTAATCATCCAGCCCCGAAAAACTTGGACAAAGTGTGACAACTCAGGCGGCCGCGACCTCTGCGCTACGGCGCTCACGTAACAAATGGAAGGCCACGAAAGCCGTCACGGCAAAACACGCCTGGATCACGATCATCGGCGTGGCACTGCCGTCGCGCAGATGGCTCAGCAACAGGCCACTGCAGGTCGCGCCGAACATCTGCGCAAAACCCATCAAGCCCGCCGCCAAACCGGCGCGGTGAGCGTTGGGCATGACCCCGCCGGTCACAGACCCGGGCAATACCAGGCCGCCGCCGAGGGTCGCCAGCGCAATGGGAATATCCAGGCCCAGCACCGACAGGCCAAACAGCGCATAAATCACCAGCGCGGCAATCCCGCCCATGGCCACCAGCGTCACGCCCATCGCCACAATCCGTTGCGGCCCCAGGCGCTGGATGTTGCGCCGGGTGTAGGTGGAACCGATGATCAGCATCGACACGATCACGCCGAAATTGATGCCGTACTCCAGGCTGCTCAAGCCCAGCAGATTGATATACACCGCCGAGGAACCGGCGATCACTGCGAACATGGCGCCATAGGTGCACGCCAGCGCCACGGCGAACGCGCGGTACTGGCGGCCCTTGAGCAGATCCAGGTATTGCCCGCCGAGGGTGCGCCAGTGGCCGGCCTTGGGGTCGAGAAAGTGATTGCTCTCGCGGAAGAACAGCAGCGCCAGCAGCAACACCACACTGCCAATCGCCAAGGCCAGCAGGATCGGCGCCCGCCAGCCCAGCAGCTTGATCAGCAGACCGCCGACCATCGGTGCGACGACGATGGCGTAAAGCATGCCGATCATGGTCAGCGCCAGCGCCGGCCCCGCGTCGGCCTTCCACACGTCACGCACCACGGTGCGCGCCAGTACCAACGCAGCGCAGGCGCCGAGGCCTTGCACGACGCGAGCGGCAATAAATTGCTGGATGTCATTGACCAGCAGCATCGACAAGGTCGCCAGCACATACAGCAACAGCCCGCCGATCAGCACCGGGCGGCGGCCGATACGGTCCGACAGCGGCCCGAACAGCAGTTGCCCCAGGCCAAAGGCGGCGACAAACGCCGACAGTGCCATCAGCGCCGACCCCGACGGCGCCAGCAGTGCCTGCTCGATCACACCCAAGCCTGGGATGATCAATTGGGTCGAGACTTCACCCAGTGCCGTCAGGGCCACCAGTAAAAACAATAAGCTTCGCGATGGGGCCGGGGCGTTCGACATGGGGATTATCCGGGGCTGGATTTATTTATATTTCGACCATAATATGCGTAAAAAATTATGTCCATAATTTTTTGCCCACTGGTAATCCCCGGAGCCCGACATGATCCCTCTCCCCTCGCGTCTTCTCACGCCCCTGGCCCTGTTGATCCTCCTCAGTGGCTGCAACAGCCAGGCCGACACCGCCGCTGAAGTGCCGCACCCACGTCCGGTACTCGCCGCCAAGGTCGAAGCCGCCGGCACTCAGCAAAGCGCCTACACCGGCGTGGTGGCGGCGCGTACGGAAAGCGACCTCGGCTTCCGGGTCAGCGGCAAGGTCATCGAACGCAAGGTCGACCCCGGCCAGCACGTCTCCCGTGGCGACACCCTGCTGGTGCTGGACATCGGCGACTTCGAGCTGGCCCTGCGCTCGGCGAAAAACCGCGTCAACGCCGCCCAGGCGCAACTGCGCCAACGCCGCGACGATGAAAACCGCTACCAGCGCCTGGCCAGTACCGGCGCGGTGTCGCGGCAGATCTTCGACCAGTCGGCGACTAACCTGCGCGTCGCCGAGGCCGAGCTGGCTGCGGCGCAATCCGATGCCAGCCAGATCGAGAACCGCCGCACTTACTCGGTACTCAAGGCCGACGGCGACGGCACCATCACCGACGTGCGGGTGGACCGCGGCCAAGTGGTCGCCGAAGGGCAAATCGTCGCGCGCCTGGCCCATGACGGCGCCCGCGAAGCCATCGTCAATCTGCCGGAAAACCAGCGTGACCAGGCCGCGCAAAAAGCCCTGGCCTTCCCCTTCGGCGCCCCGGACCAGGCGGTAACGGCCACCTTGCGCGAACTGTCGGCCAGCGCCGACCCGGTCACCCGCACCTACCGCGCCCGTTATGTGCTGCACGGTAACGTCGAGCGCTTCGCCCTCGGTTCGACCATCACTGTGCGCCTGCAAGGCAACGGCCAGGCGCAACAAACTCGCGTGCCCATCGGTGCGTTGCACGATGCCGGGCAAGGCATCGGTGTGTGGTTGATCGGCGCGGATAACAAGGTCAGCTTCGCCGCCGTCAAGGTCGCCAGCCTCGGCCAGGAAGACGCCCTGCTCGACAGCGGCGTGAACCCCGGCCAGGTCGTCGTCGCCCTCGGCGCGCACCTGTTGCACAACGGCGATGCGGTGCGCCTGTTGCCCGCCCAGGTGCTGGCCCTCAACCGCAAACAGGACCAATGAGCATGCGCGGCATCAACCTCTCGGAACTGGCGGTCAAGCACCGCGCAGTCACGCTGTTTTTGATCATTGCGATCCTCGCCGCCGGGATCTTCTCGTTCGGCAAACTGGGACGCGCCGAAGACCCGTCGTTTACCGTCAAGGTCATGACCATTACCGCTGCCTGGCCCGGCGCTACTGCCCAGGAGATGCAGGAGCAGGTTGCCGACCGCCTGGAGAAGCGCCTGCAGGAACTGGACTACTACGACCGCGTCGAGACCATCGCCCAGCCGGGTTTTGTGTCGATGCGCATGACCTACAAGGAGTCCACGCGCCCCGGCGAAATCCAGGAGCTGTTCTACCAGACGCGCAAAAAACTCAGCGATGAAGCCGCGAGGCTGCCCAACGGTGTGATCGGGCCGTTCTTCAACGATGAATATTCCGATGTGTACTTCGCCCTGTACGCCCTGGAGGCCGAGCACTTGCCCCATCGGCAACAGGTGCAGATGGCCGAAGAGTTGCGCCAGGGCCTGCTCAACCTGCCGGGGGTGAAGAAGGTCAATATCCTCGGCGAGCAGGCGCAGCGAATCTTCGTCGAGTTCTCCTATGAGCGCCTGGCGACCCTGGGCATCAAGCCGGACCAGATCTTCAGCGCCCTCGCCGCACAAAACGCCGTGGCGCCGTCTGGCTTCGTGGAAACCGCCGGGGCCCGCGCCTATATCCGTATCGACGGTGCCTTCGACAGTCTGGCGTTGATCGAAAACGTGCCCCTGGAAGTCAACGGTCGCGTGCTGCGCATTGCCGATGTCGCCAGCGTCAGCCGCGGGTATGAAGACCCGCCCAGCTACCGCATCCGCCACCAGGGCGACCCGGCGCTGATGCTCGGCGTGATCATGGAAAAGCACTGGAACGGTCTGGAGCTGGACAAAAGCCTCAAGGCTCAGGAAGCCCGGATCCAGGCGGACCTGCCGTTGGGCGTGAACTTCGCCAAAGTCTCCGACCAAGCGAAAAACATCAGCCTGGCGGTGAATGAATTCATGCTCAAATTCTTCGTCGCCCTCGCGGTGGTGATGCTCATCAGCTTGCTGGCCCTGGGCTTTCGCGTCGGCCTGGTGGTGGCGGCTGCGGTGCCGCTGACCTTGTCGGTGGTGTTCGTGATCATGTTGCTCACCGGGCGTGAGTTCGACCGCATTACCCTGGGCGCACTGATTATTTCCCTGGGTTTGCTGGTGGATGACGCAATCATCGCCATTGAAATGATGGTGGTGAAACTGGAGGAAGGTTTTGACCGGATTCATGCGGCCACCTTCGCCTGGAGTTCCACGGCGGCACCGATGCTCACCGGTACGCTGGTGACGATCATCGGCTTTCTGCCGGTGGGGTTTGCACGTTCAGGTGCGGGGGAATACGCCGGTAATATCTTCTGGATCGTCGGCTTTGCACTGATCTCGTCCTGGCTGGTGGCGGTGGTGTTCACGCCGTACCTGGGCGTGAAGTTGCTGCCGCAGATCAAGCCGGTGCCCGGTGGCCACGACGCGATTTATGCCGGGCGCTATTACCAGAAGCTGCGTGATTTAGTCGAAGCCTGCGTACGCAGGCGTTGGCTCGTGACCGGGTTGGTCATCGGCGCCTTTGTACTGTGCGTGCTGGGCATGGCCGTGGTGAAGAAACAGTTCTTCCCCAACTCCGACCGTTCCGAGCTGATTCTTGAGGTGTATATGCCGCCCGGCAGTGCCTTCAAGAGCACCGAGGCGGTGGCGGCGCAGCTGGAAAAAGCGCTGCTGCAAGAGCCGCAGACCAGCATGGTCGACACCTATGTGGGCGGTGGCGCGCCACGCTTCTTCCTGTCGCTGAACCCCGAAATGCCGGACCCGGCGTTTGCCAAGCTGATCGTGCAGACGCCGGACTCTCACGCCCGCGACGCCTTGAAGCTGCGCATGCGTGAGCGAATTGCGGCCGGTGAGTTTCCAGCGGCGCGGGTGCGGGTGACACAACTGCTGTTCGGCCCACCGGTGCCCTTCCCGGTGGTGTTCCGCGTATCCGGCCCGAATGTGGATGTGCTGCGCGGCGTGTCCGAGGACGTGCGCAAGGTCGTCGCCGCCAACACGCTGACCAAGGACGCCTTTCTCGATTGGGGCGAACGCACCAGCGGTTATCGCCTGGTGCTGGATCAAGACCGCCTGCGCCTGCTGGGTTTTACCCCCAACGAGGTCAAATCCCAGCTCAACGCCTTGCTCAGCGGCAACCCCATCACCGAAGTGCGTGAGGGCAACCGCACCGTGTCCGTGGTCGCCCGCGCTCAAGGCAACCAGCGCGAGAACCTCGGCAACCTCAACAATATGACCCTGACCAACAGCGCCGGCACGTCGGTGCCCCTGGCCCAGGTCGGGCAGTTCCAGGCGGTGATGGAAGAACCGATCCTCAAGCGCCGCAACCGCGCGAGCACCGTGGAAGTGCGCGCCGACATCATCGACGGCGTGCAACCGCCCGATGTGGAAATGGCCGTGTACAAAGACCTGCAACCGCTGATCGCCAGGCTGCCGGCCGGTTACCGGATCGACATCGGCGGCCCGGTGGAAGAAAGCGCCAAGGCCAACGTGGCGCTGGCGGCGCTGTTCCCGATCATGATCCTGCTGACCCTCACGGTGATCATGTTCCAGGTGCGTTCCTTCTGCGTGATGTTCATGGTCTTCGCCACCGCGCCGCTGGGCTTGATTGGCGCGGTGCCGACCTTGCTGCTGTTCAACCAGCCGTTCGGGTTCAACGCGATCCTGGGCTTGATCGGGATCGGCGGGATCCTGATGCGCAACACGTTGATCTTTACCGACCAGATTCGCCAGAACCAGGAACACGGCATGGCAATTCGCGAGGCCATCGTCGAGGCCACAGTGCGGCGGGCCAGGCCGGTAATACTGACCGCGCTGGCGGCGGCGCTGGCGTTTATTCCGCTGACGCTGTCGGTGTTCTGGTCGTCCCTGGCGTTCGTGCTGATTGGCGGAGTGCTGGTGGGCACGGTGTTGACGCTGTTGTTTTTGCCGGCGCTGTGCAGCCTGGTGCTGGGGCGGGAGAAGACAAAAGTTGTCGAAACGCCCCACGTAAGCGCCGGATAAGCGCTACTCCCCTGCCCTGAAAACCGCTGCAAAGTCCCTCGCCTGAATACACAGTGCGAGGGATTGCAGATGGTTGTTTTCGTTAAAGCCCCGGTTGAAGGGGCTGTTTCATGATCGAGGTGACCCGCCAAGCCATTGGCTACCTGGTGCTGGCCGCCATGGATTCAAAGACGCGAGACGTCGAATCCGTTCTCAGCGACTTCGGGCGCTGCCTCAATACCTACGAGAACTGGGCGGAAAGCTTCTTTAGCTTTTCGGCCCTGGATGTCGAACAGGTCTTCAAAGTCGGGGATGACGTGGCGCTTGTCGCGCCGATCAACCGCGCCATCATTCCCAGCAGCACCACAGCAACGTGCCAGGCAAACGGCACGTTGACCCTGGTGCATATGTTCCAGAGCGCTCGGTTCGTGCCCATTGGCAATACGCCCGTGATGGTGCAACGCATCGATCCAGAGGGCGGCCCCCTGGGCGAGCCGATCCACAAGACCATCGGCCCCAGCGGCACTCTTGAAATCAAGGAATGTGATCGCAACCAGCAGTACCGGGTCAGCTTCTACCCCAACGTCTCCAAAGATCATTTCAAGGCGCTGTATACCTCTTATCAGTCGGTGATTGCCGCGCTGGACGGTTGGTTGCGCAGTGAATGGGAGACCACCTTCGAACCGTTATGGAAGGGTTACTCCGAAGCCAGCTTCCCCAAGCGCTACCTCTCCCTGCATCAAGCCTACGCGCGCGGCTTCGGCGAAGCGCTCTACTCGCTCTGGGACACTGTCAAGCAGCTGTTTCAGTGGCTTGGCGACCCGTTGGCTTATGCCGAACAACTGCTGCACTACCTGTCCCCGGACGAACTTGAAAAGCTGCTGAGCCTCGGCGCCAACACCCTCGCCAAGGGCTTGTTGGTGCTCAGCGACGAGCCGCTGTTGTTCATCCATCTCTCGGCAGCGGTCAGCTGGATGCGCCTGTTGCCGCCGCCCTATATGAACGAGTTGCTCGGGGAAATCAGCGCCGAAGTATTGATCAATTTGCTTCTGTGTCTCGCCACTGCCGGGATGGGGATGGCGGTGCGAATAAGTACCAAGGTGCTGGGCGGCATCAAGTCTCAACGTGCGCGCCGATGGTTGGAGCGCATGGCGGGGCAGTTCGGAAAATCTCCCATGGACGCGCATGCCGAGGCGGTGAAGCCTTTGCTGCTCGGTGGCCCGGCGACGGCGATCAAGACTGTACCGGTTGCGCCGTTGAAGGCTGGGGATCAGTTGGTTTCCAACCCGGTACCGGCGGTTCGTAACAAGACACAGAAGACCGTGTTGGTCAGGCAGGAGCCTGTCGATGATGTGCCTGTTGTATCGACTAATCCGAAGGGCGATGCGGCGGCTCCTTCGGATAAGACCGTCACCAACGGCTGCCCCGTGTCGATGGTTACCGGGGAGGAACTGCTGACCCTGACCGATGGCACGTTGGACGGGATTTTGCCGTTTGAGTGGACGCGGTTGTATCGCACCAGTGCGGTGGAAGTGGATTGCGGGTTGGGGTTTGGCTGGAGTCATTCGCTGGCGCATCGGCTTGTGGTGTCGGGCGATTCGGTGGTGTGGACGGACCATGAGAACCGCAGTACTTCGTTTCCGATGCCGACCGTTGCTCGACCGGCCATCACCAATAGTTTGGCCGAAGCGGCGATCTATTTGGGCGCTTCGCCGGATGAGTTGGTGTTGTCCCAGGCGTCGCAGTTTTATCACTTTCGCGACGGTGTGTTGGTCTCCATCAGCGATGCGTACGACAACCGGCTGCGGATTTCTCGGGATTATTTGGGGCGTATTGAGCGGCTGGATAACGGCGTCGGACGCTCGCTGTTCCTGCGCTATGCGTTCGGCCACATCGTGGCGGTGGACTATCAGGTTCAGCGCGCCAAGGGGTATGAACCCTTCGAGTGGGTGACCGAGCAGAACGTTGTTTCCTACGCATACGACAACGCTGGCCGGCTGGTTTCGGCGACCAATGCAGTAGGCGAAAGCGAGGTTTATCGCTACGACGATCAGCACGTGATTCTTGAGCGGAGCTTGGCCGGTGGGGCGAGTTTCTTCTGGGAATGGGAACGGGCTGGCAAGGCTGCGCGCTGTGTCCGGCACTGGGCCAGTTTTTCGCAGATGGATACGCGGTATGCCTGGGGTGATGACGGCCGCGTTACGGTGCATAACGCCGATGGCAGCCAGGAAGTGTACGTCCATGACGACCGGGCACGGCTGGTGCAGCGGATTGATCCGGACGGTGCTTCGCATTTCAAATCCTACGATGACAAGGGTCGCCTGACGGTTGAGCAGGATCCGCTGGGGGCGGTGACGGCGTATCAGTACGACGATGCCGGACGCTTGGTGGCGTTGTTTCCTGGGGATGATGAGCCGACAACCTACGAGCATGACAATGGCTTCGTACGGGTTGTAAGGCGGGGTCTGGCGGTCTGGAAGTACGAGCGTAACGACCAGGGCGATGTCATTCGTAAGATCGATCCCGATGGTCATGTTACGGATTACAGCTACGACAAATATGGGCAACTGGTTGGGGTTTGGTACCCGGATCACAGCTGCCATCGGCTGGTGTGGAATGAGCGGGGGCAGTTGCTTGAGGAGCAACTGCCTAATGGCGGGATAAAACGTTATCGCTATGACGACTTGGGGCGACAGATTGCCCGCGAGGATGAGCATGGCGCGCTGACCCAGTATCAGTGGGACAGCGTGGGTCGGTTGGTTCGCGTGGTGCTGCCGGGTGGAGCGTG